>NZ_BPFX01000016.1 GCF_019655855.1 Pseudomonas paralcaligenes
GCCGGCTGCCGAGCAGCAGCTCGCGGCCCAAGTGCAGACGACGCAGGCGCACATGATCCATCGGTGTCCGTCCCGTCTCGGCGAGGAAGCGGGCGTGGAAGCGGGCGGCCGAGAGGTCGCACAGCCGTGCCAGGTCGGCCACCTGCAGGGGATGGGCGCAATGGCGGTCGATATAGGCGTCGATGCGCGCCAGCGGCAGGCGGGCCTTATAAAGAGGAGGCGGAGCGGCGCTGGTCAGGCTCGCCAGCAGCAGGGCGGCGCCCTGCTGGCCGATCACGTCGTCGTCGATGGGGCTGGTCGCCAGCCAGTCGACCAGTTGCCCCTGGGCCGGGTCGAGCCGGAGCCGGCCGGGGGTCTCCAGCAGTCGGCGCCCGGCGTCGGCATGGTGCCCGAGGCGCTGCTGCAGCCAGCCATCCATCGGCACGTCGAGCACCAGGCAGTGGCTGCCCCGGGGGCTGGCGCAGGTGTGGTGTGCGCCGGGCGGTACCACTGCGAGGCTGAGGCTGGAAACCTGGCAGCCGCGGCCGTCCACCTCGAAGTCCAGCTGCCCGCTGAGGCCGAACACCAGCTGGGCGTGGTCGTGGCTATGGGCGATCTGTTCATGGTGGTAGTGGCGCAGCGAGAGCAACTGGGGCATGGCGGGCTCCTGATCGAACGGTCAGTGTACACGCCGCGTCGGCCTGCGCGCTGTCATGCAACGGTCACCCGCCGGTCATGGTCGCTTCACCGGTTGCGCGCACTCTCGGCTAAACCCAGCCGGAGGCCGCCCATGAGCATCGCCGAGCGCAGCAAGCCCAGCCGCAAGCAGCATGTCCGCACCCTGTGGATCTCCGATGTCCACCTCGGCACCCGGGATTGCCAGGCCGAGCGGCTGGCCGGGTTCCTCAAGCGCTACCAGGCGGACCGGGTGTACCTGGTCGGCGACATCATCGACGGCTGGAAGCTGCGCGGCGGCATCTACTGGCCGCAGGCGCATACCAACGTGATCCGCCGCCTGCTGACCATGAGCAAGCGCGGCACCGAGGTGATCTACGTCACCGGCAACCACGACGAATTCCTGCGCCGCTACTCGACGCTTATCCTCGGCAACATCCAGCTGGTGGACGAGGCCGAGCACTACACTGCCGATGGCCGGCGCCTGCTGGTGATCCACGGCGACCAGTTCGACGTGATCACCCGCTACCACCGCTGGCTGGCCTTCCTCGGCGACTCGGCCTACGAGTTCACCCTGACCCTCAACCGCTGGCTCAACCACTGGCGCGAGCGCTGGGGCTACGGCTACTGGTCGCTGTCGGCCTACCTCAAGCACAAGGTCAAGACGGCGGTGAACTTCATCAGCGACTTCGAGGAAGCCATCGCCCACGAGTGCGTGAAGCGCGGCTTCGACGGCGTGGTCTGCGGGCACATCCACCATGCGGAGATCCGCCGGGTCGGCGCCGTGGAGTACATGAACTGCGGCGACTGGGTGGAGTCCTGCTCGGCGCTGATCGAGCACCTCGACGGCAGCATCCAGCTGTACCGGCTGGCCGAGGACCAGACGCAGGCGACCGAGGTGGCGACCGTCGGGCAGGCGGCATGAGGATTCTCGTCGTCAGCGATGCCTGGGCGCCGCAGGTCAACGGCGTGGTGACCAGCCTGCAGGCGCTGGTGCGGGAACTGCGTGGCCTGGGGCATCTGGTCAAGGTGCTGTCGCCGCAGGATTTCAACCACGTGCCCTGTCCGAGCTACCCGGAGATTCCCCTGGCCTGGGACCTGTGGCGGGTCGGCCCGGCGATCCGCGACTTCCGCCCGGACTGCGTGCACCTGGCGACCGAGGGCCCGCTTGGCTGGGCCGCCCGGCGCTGGCTGAAGCGGCGCGGGCTGGCCTTCTCCAGTGCCATTCACACGCGCTTTCCCGAATACGTGCACACCCGCTGGCCGCGCATTCCGCTGGCCTGGGGCTATGCCTTCCTGCGCCGCTTCCACCGCCCGAGCGAGGCGGTGCTGGTGAGCACCGAGCGATTGCGCGACGAGTTCGCCACGTGGGGACTCGGCCGGCTGCACCTGTGGCGCAAGGGTGTGGATACGAAGCTGTTCCGCCCGCAGGGCGAGGCGCCGGCCGAGCCGGTGTTCCTCTATGTCGGTCGCCTGGCGGCGGAAAAGAACCTGCGTGCCTTCCTCGATCTGGAACTGCCGGGTGAGAAGCGGGTGGTGGGAGATGGCCCCGAGCGGGCCGTGCTGGAGCGCGACTATCCCGATGCGCGCTTTCTCGGCTTCCAGCAGGGTGAGACGCTGGCGCGGTCCTTCGCCAGCGCCAGCGTGCTGGTGTTTCCCTCGCGCACCGATACCTACGGGCTGGTGATGCTGGAGGCCCTGGCCTGCGGCACGCCAGTGGCCGCCTTCCCGGTGACCGGTCCGCTGGACGTGCTGGAGGCTGGGGTAACGGGGATCATGGATGAAAGCCTGGAGCGTGCCTGCCTGGGCGCCTTGCGGCTGGACCGGGCGCAGTGCGCCGAGCGTGCGGCGCGACAGTCGTGGCGGGCCTCGGCGCTGGAGTTCCTGGCCTGCCAGCCGTTGGTGGATGGCACAGAGATTCGAGTGGAAGCGCCGCAGGCGCTGCCGATGTCCGTGTAGGCCGAGCGCATCGCCGGCTCCAATAAAAAGGCTATGTCCACGTTAGTTGTAGGGGGCTTAATCCTGCTTTTGTGGGAGCGGCTGGGCGGAATTCCGATTGGCCGCGAAATTCGCGGATAAATCCGCTCCCATAAGGCGTGCAGCAACTGACGGGGACATAGCCAATAAAAAGGCCCGCATTCAGCGGGCCTTTTTGCAGTCTTCGAACTCAGCGTTCCAGGTGCTGCAGCTTGTCCTTCACGCCGTCCCATTCCTCGGCGTCCGACAGTGCATCCTTCTTCTCGGTGATGTTCGGCCAGACTTCCGCCAGCTCGGCGTTCAACTCGATGAACTCCTGCATGCCGTCCGGCACCTCGTCCTCGGAGAAGATCGCCTGGGCGGGGCACTCCGGCTCGCACAGGGCGCAGTCGATGCACTCGTCCGGGTGGATCACCAGGAAGTTCGGGCCTTCGTAGAAACAGTCCACCGGGCAGACTTCCACGCAGTCGGTGTATTTGCATTTGATGCAGTTGTCGGTAACGACGAAGGTCATGCTGATTCTCTCCTCGTGCGGCGGCGCTGGGCCCCGTCTGCGCAGGGTTTGCAGGCGCTCGATATAGGCCGCGGCTCAGGCTGTAAACCGGGCAGTCATAAAAATGCGCGCGATTCTATCAGCTTGAGCCGCTTCGCGTTAGACCCGCGCCTTCCATGCATAGACCAGCTCCAGCGCGCGGCGCGGGGTGAGATCGTCCGGGGCCAGCCGGCTCAGCTCCTCCAGCACAGGATGCGGCAGCGTGGCGAACAGGTCGCTCTGCAAGGGTGCGGCGATTTGTCCCGGCTCGTGGCGTGGCGCGTCGTGGGGCAGGCTGGTGGTTTCCAGCCGGGCGAGGTGCTGGCGCGCACGCTGGATCACCGGCCCCGGCACGCCGGCCAGTTGTGCCACCGCCAGGCCGTAGCTCTGGCTGGCCGGGCCGGGCAGCACGTGGTGGAGGAACACGATACGTTCGTTGTGCTCGGTGGCGTTGAGGTGCACGTTGGCTGCCACCGGCTCGCTTTCCGGCAGCACGGTCAGCTCGAAGTAGTGGGTGGCGAACAGCGTCCAGGCGCGCAGCTGGGCCAGGTGCTCGGCCGCCGACCAGGCCAGCGACAGGCCATCGAAGGTGCTGGTGCCGCGGCCCACTTCGTCCATCAGCACCAGGCTGCGGTCGGTGGCGTTGTGCAGGATGTTGGCGGTCTCGCTCATCTCCACCATGAAGGTGGAACGGCCGCCGGCCAGGTCGTCGCTGGAGCCGATGCGGGTAAAGATGTGGTCGACCAGCGACAGCTCGCAACTGGCCGCCGGCACGTAGCTGCCGATGTGGGCGAGCAGCACGATCAGTGCGGTCTGGCGCATGTAGGTGGACTTACCGCCCATGTTCGGGCCGGTGATGATCAGCATGCGGGTGTTGTCGTCCAGCCCCAGGTCGTTGGCCACGAAGGGCGTTTCCAGCACCTGCTCGACCACCGGGTGGCGGCCCTGCTCGATACGCATGCAGGGCTCCTCGACGAAGCGCGGGCGGTTCAGGTCGAGGTTCAGCGCGCGCTCGGCCAGGTTGGCCAGCACGTCCAGTTCGGCCAGGGCGCTGGCGGTGTCCTGCAGTGGTGCCAACTGGGCGATGAGGATTTCCAGCAGCTCCTCGTACAACTGTTTCTCGCGGGCCAGGGCGCGGCTCTTGGCCGACAGCGCCTTGTCCTCGAAGGTCTTCAGCTCCGGCGTGATGAAGCGCTCGGCGCCTTTCAGGGTCTGCCGGCGAATGTAGTCGGCCGGTGCCGATTCGGCCTGCTTGCTGGGCAGCTCGATGAAGTAGCCGTGCACGCGGTTGTAGCCGACCTTGAGGTTGGCCAGGCCGGTACGCGCCTTCTCCCGCGCCTCCAGGTCCATCAGGTACTGGCCGGCGTTCTCGCTGATCGATTGCAGTTCGTCCAGCTCGGCGTCGTAGCCGGTCTTCAGCACGCCGCCGTCGCGGATCACCGCCGGCGGGTTGTCGATGATGGCGCGCTGCAGCAGATCGGCCAGTTCCGGGTAGGTGCGGATGTTCACCGCCAGCTCGGCCAGGTGTGGGGTGTCCAGTTCGGACATCGCGCCCTGCAGCTGCGGCAGCGCGGCGAGGGCGTCGCGCAGGCGTGCCAGGTCGCGCGGACGGGCGTTGCGCAGGCCGATACGGGCGAGGATGCGCTCGACGTCGCCGATGTCCTTGAGCTGAGGCTGCAGCAGTTCGAAGCGGTAGCGGTCGAGCAGGCAGGCGATGGCTTCCTGGCGCCCCTCCAGCACGGTGCGGTCGCGCAGCGGACGGTTCAGCCAGCGGGTCAGCAGGCGCGAGCCCATGGCGGTCTGGCAGCGGTCGACCACCGATTGCAGGGTGTTGTCGCGTCCGCCGGAGAGGTTGGTGTCCAGCTCCAGATTGCGGCGGCTGGCGCCGTCGAGGATGACGGTGTCGTCCAGGCGCTCGTGGCGCAGGTTGCGCAGGTGGGGCAGGGCGGTGCGCTGGGTCTCCTTGGCGTAGACCAGCAGGCAGCCGGCGGCGCCGATCGCCAGGGTCAGGCCTTCGCAGCCGAAGCCCTTGAGGTCCTGGGTGCCGAACTGCTGGCACAGGCTCTTGCGTGCGCTGTCGCGCTCGAAATCCCAGGGAGCGCGACGGCGCACGCCGCGGCGCTTTTCTATGGGCAGGCCCTGGGGCCAGTCGTCGGGGATCAGCAGCTCGGCAGGGCTGAGACGCTCCAGCTCGGCCAGCAGGTTTTCCCAGCCTTTGAGTTCCTGCACGCTGAAACGGCCGCTGGTGATGTCGAGCATGGCCAGGCCGAACAGCTTCTCGTCACCCAGGATGGCGCCGACCAGATTGTCGCGGCGCTCGTCGAGGAAGGCCTCGTCGCTGATGGTGCCGGGGGTGATGATGCGCACCACCTGGCGTTCCACCGGACCCTTGCTGGTGGCCGGGTCGCCGATCTGTTCGCAGATCGCCACCGCCTCGCCGAATTTCACCAGGCGCGCCAGGTAGCCTTCGGCCGAGTGGAAGGGGATGCCGGCCATGGGGATGGCCTGGCCGGCGGACTGGCCGCGGGCGGTGAGGGTGATGTCGAGCAGGGCGGCCGCCTTCTTGGCGTCCTCGTAGAACAGCTCATAGAAGTCGCCCATGCGGTAGAACATCAGCAGGTCTGGATGCTGGTTCTTCAGCCTCCAGTACTGCTGCATCATCGGGGTGTGCGATGAATAATCGTTTTTATCCATTAAAATCAATCACTTAAAAGTATTTAAATTGGATTTTGGGGTAAATTTGGGGCTGTTTTGACACATCTTCTCGTCCCATCTGACTCGTTCCAGCACTCTTGTGGACGCAAGTCTTCCAATGTGCATGTCCAGCCCAACATCGATTAGCCCTTGGGTGTTCACTGCGTGATGTCGCTACTGCTGTTGAGTGGCCATTGTCCGGTCTTGAGCATAAATAGCTCGAAGAGCCCAGGAGGCATTGTGCGATCTCCTGCTTCCCACTGCTGCCAAGCACGCAATGATGCTTGGACTGTTTGCGCTGCCTTCGTTTGGGTTAGCCCGGCGATGGTTCGGGCTTCTCGGATGGCGGATGGCATCGGACTCTGAATTTTATTTGGCGAGGTCATTGAGATGTTGGTAATAGAAGATGGCCAGACTTTGTGCATTATATGCTCAACGCGCGTACTGATTATAAATTGTCGTCCTGCCGAGTAATTTCAGCGGCTAAAGGCGAATTGTGCTGCTGCGGTGAATGGCCCTCTGGTGATGGTCTTGGTGACATCTGCAGCTTAAGACTGAGGTTTAGGCTGGCAATTGCTGCTGGTGCCACGCCTCTCGGCACCGACCATAGGCTGACCGCTGTAATCGGGTGGGGCATGGTTGTCTCTTCATCGTGGCGATCTAGCCTGACACCGTCTTCCAGTGCGTCCAGTACATTGTCCTGTGCGCCTATCTGACGATCTGCCAGTCACAAATCAGGCTCCGCCGCAGATGGGGAGAGGGGGATCTGAAGTTCTTGATGTGGGTTGTCCCTAGCTGGAGCTACTGGGGGCCTGGAAGGCTCGCATCACCAGTCGAGTGTTTTAGCCAAGCCACTACGGCGACCGATTGAACTCACAGCCGAATGCAGCCCCCTCATCACTGACCAGTAATGAGCAGCCACAGTCAAGTGGGGGGCTTCGTCCAAGCGGGGAAGCGTAAGCCCTCCGCTTTCTTGTCCGGCACGATGAATCCCAAGCTATACCTAGCCCGTGTTATTGCAACGTACAGCTTGTTCTGCGTAGTTTCAGCGTCGGCAGGGAAAGGAGTAGCGCCGTCCAGAACGAAGTGCATCTGGCTGTCCGACGGTAGAATCAGCACACGATCAAAACTCAATCCTTTGCTGCCACCAAAGTTGTAGCAGCGAGCCTGAGTAGGAAGAATCGTTGTCCCAGAAGCTACGTTCCAGCGCAGTACCATTGGGTTATACGTCGCGATGTAGTCGGTGAGGTCCGATTGCTTGACGATGAAAACGCCAAGATGGTGGGTGAACTCAGGGGGGATATCGTCAACGGCTGACTTCGTTGCCTCGTAGACGCCCTTATGCACCTCATCGGCGACCGCACAGATCGGTTGGATGCACCTCCAATTGAAGGTGAGCGCTTCTTCCTTGAAGCCCATAGATTTGAACTCTGCAATCTTCTCTGCAGTTGTTTGAGGCGCCTTGTGACCAAACGTTGTCTCGTACACAGTCTGTCGGAAGTCGCCCACACAGGTGATGGGTGGCTTCATTGCTTTGTTCAGAGCCTTGAGTACCTCGTAATCCCATCCAACTAGGTCTTGCACTTCGTCGAAGTAAACTTGGCTATAGATGTCGCCGAGGCGAATTGCAGCAGCATTCTTTGTAGCCTTCGAGAGTCGTGTCGCTAGCTTTGCCAAGAAGCCCGTGTGGACTTTCGTATAGCATTGAGTTAGAAAGTGGTTTGGATTATAGCTCTTGTCTTCCCGCTGCTCTTTGCGTCCGGGTAACATATAGGTTGATCCAGGCCTCAGATGAGGATTGCGGTCGTTGAAAAATACTCCGTCGATCCGCTGCGCAAACAGTGCTTGCTGATACGGCCTCACCATGTCTTCTAGGTAGAACGAGAACAGACCTTTCACCACGAACCGATCACTGTGCCTACCAAAAGCAGACAGAAATCGGCTTCTCAGTTCCTGCTGATTACTGGTGGTGTAGGTTACTACCAGCACCTTGCCCCCACGTTCAATCTCGGTAATCGACTCGGTGATGATCTTGTGGGTCTTCCCTGATCCGGCACCGGCTATGCATAATGTATTAGACAAAGTTCAGTACCTCACCGAGGAAGGCGGGATACTTGAATGGTTCGGTGGTCTCAAACAACCTGATGGCTGAGTCGACCTTCTTCTTTCCCTTGCCATCGCCATCCGCGCTCTTGAACCAGTCTACGATAAAGGTACGCTTGCCATCGAATGTGGGCTCCGCAGCTAGCAAGTTATAGGTCTTGGTCGAGAGTACGATTTTTGCAAACGCTACCAGCTCTTTCTCCGATGTAGAGTTCGCCATGATCATGGCCGGCTCCAGCGAAAACTCATTGTTGTCTGTAGATGAGATAATTTTGATATTTGGATGCGCTGTGTATTCATTCTGGGCTTTGACGATGTTATTGGCGTAGTCACCATCATTGTCCCGCAGTATATTCACTGCAGTTCCAATCTCTTTGCCAATCTCGATGAATGTCTTGAAGCCTACGCCGCGTACTACGATGATGTCGATCCCATCCTGTTCAGGCAGGCGGCCCTTATTGTTATCCTGATAGAATCTTTTTAGAACTAGCTCATCAGACGGCCCTTCGACCAATACAACCTTTTTGGACAACGCGACGCGCAGAGTATCGTAGCCTGGTAGCCGTTTGAGCATTTTCACAACGTCTTTGTCTAAGAGGTGTAGTCGCTGATACGAATTATTGAGTAAGCAGATCTTGTCAATGCTCAACTTATTTAGCACATACGAACTGTGGGTGGTAAGGAACAGTTGCTTGCCGTTTCGCTGATCTTCGATGTCGTGTACAAGCTTGCTCAGTTCGATATGGGATAGGTGATTTTCTGGCTCCTCCATCATCACAAGGTCAATGTCTTTTGACTTGTTGTGGAGGGCTAGTTTAATCTGCACCTTGCTTTGCTCACCCTTTCCAATCATGTGGAAAGGTACGGCATTCACCTCTAGCTGCAAACCATTCTGAAGTGCACCGGCCGGCATCGTGCTAGCGGCAATGGTCAATTTCTTATCGGTAATTTTGTTGTCGGAATCCAAGTCTCTATTGACTGTCTTTACCTCGTCTGTTTCGTTGAAAGACTGCAGTGTTTCACGGTAGTTGAGGCTCAAGCGGTACTCTTCGTCCTTCTTGAGGGCGGTATTCAGGACATTCGAAATGTACTGATTCTTTCCGAAGGTGGGGTGGATGCGGGTTGGGTCGATATAGAGCGCACGAAATTGCTTGGTCATTGGCTTTATGACGTTCCAAGCAAAATCCATCCACTCGACTTTGTAGAACTCCACTGGGATGCTGGTTATCGGGGCGCCAGCAGCCAGATAGTCTCGGTACGCATCTGTGAAGTCTGGATCGAAGCTCGCTTTGACCTGAACTCCTTGAGCATCTTTCAGCAGGCTGTTATTTGTGCCTCGGTAATCAGGCACGTTCCTCATATACGCCTCGATCACGAGAACTGGCAAGTCTGCTGGGGTCTTTGGGGAGGCTAGGAAGGCAGCGACCGCGTCGCTGTTGAATAGATCGGGAGAAAATTCATTGCTGAACGGTCGGCCACGATACTGGAAGTTAAGTACGATTTCCAAAGCTTCCAATATCGTGCTTTTGCCCGCATTGTTGTCACCAACGAAGATATTTACATCCTCGTTGAATTCAAAATGTTGATCTTTGAATTTTTTGAAATTGAGCAACCGAAGCGATTCAACGAGCAATTTTCAACTCCCTCTGAGATGGCAGTTTCCGGGGGTAAGATCGATCATGGCGAAACGCTACTGTGCGACATAAGCCTTGTCCAGTGCAGAAGCAGAACGGCTATGGCAGGCTTTGGGAGGCTTGAGTAAAGGCAGGTTGCATCATCAGAAATGAATCACACTTCGTTCCCAAGACTCTGTAGGGCTGCCATGGATTGATTTCAGCCGGTTTAGGGGACAGCTATTAGCTGATTTCTGTCGTCTGATCATCGAAAATCCCGGCTGCGCACATCCAGTCCCGTCAGCAGGGAAGTGAGGTCACTCAACCGGCCGGCGATCACATGACGCACGCCATCCGCTGCCTCCAAATGTCCATCGATGCGCAACATCTGTGACTGCACCAGCACCCGCCGTTGACGTTCGGCCAAGTCGTGCCAGATCACCACGTTGACCAGTCCGAACTCGTCCTCGAGGGTGACGAAGATTACCCCGCTGGCGGTCTGCGGACGCTGACGTCCGATCACCAGCCCCGCAATGCTGACCGGTCTGCCTGGCTCGACAGCGGCAAGCTCGCGTGAGCTGCGGCAGCGCTGAGCCTTGAGCTGGCGACGCAGCAGCGCCAGAGGGTGAGGCCCGAGAGTCGTGCCCAGGGTGGCATAGTCGGTGAGCAGATCCTCGCCGACCGTGGGAAGCGGCAGGCTCACGGGTGTTTCGGCCGGTGAGGCATGCCCGGAGAACAGAGGCAACTGCGGTTCCACGCCAGCCACGGCCCAGCGCGCCCGATGGCGATGTCCCGCCAGACCTCGCAGGGCACCGGAATCCGCCAGCCGTTCGCGGGCGCGGGCATCTAGTCCGGTACGCCGGCTCAGGTCCTCGACGTCGACGAAGGCCCCGGCCTGGCGTGCTCTCTCGATGCGCCGTGCATCGTCCTCGCGCATGCCTTTGACCATCTGCAGCCCAAGGCGAATGGCCGGCTGTGCATGGCCGGTCGGTTCCAGGCTGCAGTCCCAGTCGCTGTAGCGCACGTCCACCGGGCGCACCTCGATGCCGTGGCGGCGAGCGTCCTGCAGCACTTGGTCAGGGCTGTAGAAACCCATCGGCCAGCTGTTGACCAATGCACAGGCGTAGGCTGCCGGCTCATGACACTTCAACCAGCAGCTGGCGTAGGTGAGCAGGGCGAAGCTGGCGGCGTGAGATTCGGGAAAGCCGTAGCTACCAAACCCTTCGATCTGCCTGAAGATGCGCTCGGTGAACTCTGCCGTGTAGCCCTTTTCGAGCATGCGTGAGGTCAGCCGCAGGCGGTGCGGTTCCAGTCCGCCATGACGTTTCCAGGCCGCCATGCTGCGACGCAGCTCATCGGCTTCACCCGGGGTGTAGTCGGCGGCGACGATGGCCAGCTCCATCACTTGCTCCTGGAACAGCGGCACACCGAGGGTTCGCTCGAACACCGGCCTCAATTCCTCGGAGGGGTATTCGACCAACTCTTCGCCGTTCCGCCGGCGCAGGTAGGGATGCACCATGTCGCCCTGGATCGGCCCGGGCCGAACGATGGCCACCTGGATCACCAGATCGTAGAACTCCTTGGGCCTGAGGCGCGGCAGCATGGCCATCTGCGCCCGCGACTCGATCTGGAACACGCCGATGGTGTCGGCGCGGCTAATCATCTCGTAGGTGGCCTTGTCGTCCTGGGGCAGCTCAGCCAGTGTCCAGCGAGTACCGCAGTAGCGTTCGATCAACCCGAAGCATCGGCGCAGTGCGGTGAGCATGCCGAGAGCCAACACGTCGACCTTGAGCAGGCCGACCAGATCGAGGTCATCCTTGTCCCACTGAATCACGGTGCGATCGGCCATCGTGGCGTTCTCCACCGGCACCAGGGTCTCCAGCGGGTACTCCGAGATCACGAAGCCTCCCGGGTGTTGCGACAGATGACGAGGAAAACCGATCAGCTCGCCAGTCAGCGCCAGTACCCGACGCAGCACTGGGTTGTCCGCGTCGAAGCCGGCTTCGGCCAGGCGCTCCGCGGACGGTGGGCGGTTGCTCCAGCGCCCGCAGCAATCGGCCAAGGCATTGATCTGATCGGGCGGCAGGCCAAGTGCCTTGGCGATGTCTCGCACCGCGCCAGCGCCGTGGTAGGTGCTCACGACTGCGGTCAGCGCGGCACGCCCCCGGCCATAGCGGCGAAACACGTACTGAATGACCTCCTCGCGGCGCTCATGCTCGAAATCCACATCGATGTCCGGCGGCTCGTTGCGCTCACGAGACAGAAAACGCTCGAACAGCAGCTTGCTGCTCGCGGGGTTCAGCTCGGTGATGCCCAGGGCAAAGCACACCGTGGAGTTGGCTGCAGAGCCTCGACCCTGGCAGAGGATGTGCTCGTTGCGGGCGAAGCGGACGATGTCATGCACCGTGAGGAAGTAACTCTCGTAGCGCAGCTCGGTAATCAGCGCCAATTCGTACTCGAGCTGCGTTTGACTATCTGCCGGTACGCCATCTGGCCAGCGCCACTGCGCGCCTTGCCTGACCAGCTCACGCAGCCAGGAGGTGGCGTCGTGGCCTGCGGGTACCAGCTCGTGCGGGTACTGGTAGTGCAATTGCTCGAAGTCGAAGGTGCAGCGCGCGGCGATGCGCAGAGTTTCGGCGAGCAGTTCCGGGGGATAAAGCTCAGTTAGTTCCTCGTGGC
Organism: Pseudomonas paralcaligenes; assembly: GCF_019655855.1. GTDB lineage: Bacteria > Pseudomonadota > Gammaproteobacteria > Pseudomonadales > Pseudomonadaceae > Aquipseudomonas > Aquipseudomonas paralcaligenes. Next base: position 12,253 of record NZ_BPFX01000016.1, read on the forward strand.
GGCGCAGGTGGTGCTCACCATTGGGAAACAGATAGGCGCCTGCTTCGGCTACCGGCAGATGATGACGGATGGCCGTCATGCAGTCCTGCAATGCGCGACGACCGCGTGCATGCATGTGCACATCGCCACAGGCTACTGGCGGCAGGTCGCAGTCTTTGGCCAACTTGAGTAGCTGGCGCAGGCGCGTGGCATCGTCTGAGCCTCGGTGCAGCTCAACACCCAGCCACAACCGATCTGGAAAGTGCTCTCGCAGCCAAGGCACATGCCGGACATCTTCGGCTGGTAGCCAGATCGCCAGCAGGCCTTCCAGGGGTTGGTCGAAATCATCGAACAGCAGCCGGTAAGTGCCTTTCTCGGCACGGCGCCGGGCGAGGGTGATCAGACGGCAGAGTGCCTGATAGCCGCAGAGATCTTCGGCCAGCAGGACCAGCTTGGGGCCATGCTCGATGTGAACCTCGCTGCCGACGATCAGCGGCAGGCCGGTGTCCTTCGAGGCCTGCCAGGCCCGGACGATGCCTGACAGGGTGCACTCATCGGTGATCGCCAAGGCTCGATAGCCAATACGTGCGGCACGCTCGAACAGCTCGTCGGCACTGGAAGCCCCGCGCTGGAAGCTGAAGTTGGACAGGCAGTGCAGCTCGACATAGTCGCTCATGCGAACCAGCCGTGTAGCCACAGCGGCCCCTCGGACGTACGGAAGGCCCAGCCACGTTGGCCAGCGCGTGTCTCTACCAGGTAGTAATCGCGGCGTACATCACCGCCGTCCCACCAACCGGACTCGATGCGTTCCGGGCCAGCGAGGATGCGTAGCGAGTCTTCACGCAGCGGTTGCGGCTCGGCCAGCAGCCAACTGGGGCGAGGGCCCGTGGCGGGGAGGGGAGAACCTGGTTTGCGCTGTCCTGTTTGCCAGGCGTGTTCGGGGCGATGGTCGGCGCGGGCATCCAGCCCCTGCACGGCATCGTCTCCCAAGCGGGCGCGCAAACGCTCGCGCAACTGCTCCCAGGGCAGCGATTGCTGTGGCCGGTCATCGAACAGCTGGCGATGCTCCGGGGTGAAGGCCGGCAGCTCATGCGCAATCAGCCGCACCGCCAGTACCGGTGCCGGCAGTTGCAGGGTTTCCAGGCGGCCCCGGGTCAGCTCGAAGAGCATGGCCGCTTCACGCTCGGCGGCGAGCAGGCCGACCGGCACCTGGGTGTCGGCCTGATCGCGGTGCTCCAGGTGCAGGACGAAGCGCTGCACCCCGCTGTCGCGGCCCGCCAGAAAGACAGCGAGGTCGGCGGTCAGTCGGCGTAGTGGGAACAGCAGCGCTTGGTGCGACTCGACCTCGAAATTCAGTTCGATACGCGCGTCGAATACATCCGGAGGGCGATAGAAATCCAGGGCCAACGGGCGATGACCAAGCAGCGTATCGAGCTGGATCAGCACTTCGGCGGGGAAGCGTTTCGCCAGGCTGTCGCGCGGCAGGGCGAGCAGTTGTCGCAGATGGCGTAGTCCCATGCGGGCGAAGGATGTCGCCACTTCACGAGGTAGGCCGAGACGGTCCACCGGCAGCCGGTCGAGTGTCTGGCGCAGCGTCCTGGTATCGGTGATCGCTAGACCGTCGTGGGTGTTGGCCAGTACCCGCGCAGCCGCTGGGTTGGGCGCAAGGGTAATGCGGTGCTGGAAGCCCAGAGCGGTCAGTTCTTCGCGCAGACAAGCCTCGAAGCGCGGCCAGGGACCGAACAGCCCGAAGCTGGACTGCACTTCCAGCAGCAGGCAGCGCGGGTAGTGCAGGCTGACCTGTGCACTGAAGCCGTAGGCCCAGGCGGCGAGGAAACGCTGCCAATGCTCGATGGCCACCAGGTCGTAGTCGGCTGTGACGAAGTCGCGAATGAGCGCCTGGGCCGCGGTGAGGGTTTGGCCGGGCTTCAGGCCGAGCGCGCGGGCCGCCGGGTTGACCGCCTGCAGCACGCGACGTTGTGGCGTACCGGCGAGCAGTACCAGCGGAGCGTCGGTATCGGTGCGGTGGCGCAGCACGCCATCCATGGCCAGTTGCGGCAGCAGAATGCAGGCCCAGAGCATGTCAGCCTCACCGCCAGGCAACTGCGATCGGCCGTGCGGGAGCCAGACCGCCACGACACTTGAGTACCCGCAGTTGAGCCGGATGGGCGTCGACAGCCAGGCGAAGGGCTGCGGGCGATGGGTTTACAGCTTCCTCCAGCGGGCGGTAGGCGAACGCCAGGGTTTGGCCTGTTTCAGCAGCTACCTGCAGACGACGGAGAGCCCGGTCGTCAGCCTGTCGGGGCCAGCAGAGCACGGCGCCACAACTGCCCGAGCGCAGGCACTGTTCGGCAGCCCACAAGGCGTCCCGCCCTGTAGCCTGGACGATGGCCAGATGGCGCAAGTCCACATTGGCCGAGAGCCAGGCTTGGGGGTAGGGCAGATGGGGAGGTCCTACCAAGACCACTCGCTCGCCTACGGTGGTCAGACGCGCCAGGGTGGGCCATAACAGGCGAAGCTCGCCGATACCAGTCTTGGTGACCAGGATCTCGCTCAGCGCCGAGTCCGGCCAGCCTCCACCAGGAAGGACCACGTCCAGTTCCATGTGCCCGGTTGGATGAGGGCTGGGAGAGGGGGAAGCAATGGCCTGACCTCGCCAGACGCGACGCGCGTCGAGCAGACGGTCAAGGGCGACCACGGATGCCATGATAGAAAACCAGTGACTGTATGAATAAACAGTATTTGGTTTCTCTCAGGCTGAGGTCAAGTCGAGGCGATGAATGTCGCCTCGGCGTACCAGTTGACCTGCATGGCCGCTTCATCGCTCAGACCCAGCAATGCCTGGGCGAGCATGGCAATGACTCCCCTGAGGTCACGACCAGATGCGTTTCGTCTTTTCTGCTCGTTGCTCACCTGCGTCAGAGCACCTCGGCAGCGTTGCCTGGAGGTGGCTCCAGGGTGGGCTGATCTCAGGGCAGTAATGTGTAATTGAAATTTAGACTCAGATCGCTTGGGAGTAGCCAATGACCCGACCAGCATCCACTAGCCAGTTCGTCATTCTTTCCGGCTGTTCAGGTGGAGGTAAATCGACACTTCTCGCGGAGCTTCAGCGACGTGGGTATGACGTGATCGAAGAGCCTGGGCGACGCATCGTTCAGGATGAGTTGCGAAATGGTGGTCAGGCCTTGCCTTGGGTCGACATGGTGGGTTTTTTGCGCCGTGTCATCCAACAGGCGCAGGATGACCATGCCAACGCTCAGCGAAACAGCTCTCAATGGGTGTTCTTTGATCGTGGTCTGGTCGACGCAGTGGCCGCACTGCAAGCGCAAATAGGCGAGCCCTTGCTGGCGACTCTAGGCCAGTCCTATCGCTATCACTCGATTGTGTTTCTGACTCCACCATGGCCGGAAATCTATGTTCAGGATGCAGAGCGTCGTCATGCCCTGGATGCTGCGCTAGCGGAATACGAGCGGTTGCTACAGAGCTATCCGGCCTTGGGGTATGCAGTATCGCTTTTGCCGAAAGTCAGTGTGGTGGAGCGTGCAGACTTTGTGCTGAGCACCTTGGCTGAACTCTGATCTGTGGCAACCTTCAAGCCTGTCAGGCCAGCGAGCGCTTCAACAGGTGGTGGAAAGGCAGATCGCGCAGCACATGCATTTCGAGTGCTCTTTGTTCGATTGAGGAGACGCCACGATGAGTCCTTACACTGTCCTGAATTTCCTATGGTCACTCGGTGGCATGCCGCCGCAGGCGCTGGTTCAGATTGCCTTGACGGGCCACGACCCGGTACTCCCGTCATCCTTCGCGGTGGGGACTGCTGCGCAGGCAAGCATTGCGGCTGCCGCGCTGGCCGCCTGCGAGTTGGCCCACGCGCGCGGCCAACCACGTCAGCTCATCAAGGTGGCCATGGCCCACGCCGCCGCCGAATGCACGGGTTATTTCACTGTGGACGGACAGGCACCTGAACAATGGGACTCGTTGGCGGGTTTGTACCGATGCGTCGATGGGCATGTGCGCGTGCACACCAACTTTCCTCATCACCGAGATGGCGCACTGCGCCTACTGGGGCTGGACCCGGCATCGGCTACGCGCGCGGAGGTCGCGCATGCCCTGCTGGGCTGGAAGGCGTTGGATTTCGAGCAAGCGGCGGCTGATCGCGGGCTGGTAGCCACGGCGCTACGCAGTTTCGCCGAGTGGGATGCGACGCTCCAGGGCCAGGCAGTGGCTGCTCAGCCGCTGATGACGATTACCCGGATCGGTGATGCGCCTGTGCGCGCATTGCCCGTTTTGGCAGATGATGCCCGGCCACTTACTGGCCTGCGCGTGCTCGACCTCACACGTGTTCTTGCCGGTCCGGTAGGGGGCCGGGCTCTGGCCTCATTCGGCGCGGATGTCATGCTGGTCAATTCCCCGAACCTGCCGAACATTGCCGCCATTGCCGAGACCAGCCGGGGCAAGCGTTCGGCGCATATCGACCTGCGTACAGATACCGGCCGCGAGATACTTTGGCGGCTTGCCAAGGAAGCCCATGTGTTCTCGCAAGGTTACCGTCCGGGCGGATTGGCGGCACTCGGTTTTTCGCCGGAAGCACTGGCTGCGCGGAGCCCCGGCATCGTCGCTGTATCGCTAACTGCCTACGGCACCCAAGGCCCGTGGGCACAGCGGCGCGGCTTCGACTCGCTCGTGCAGACGGCCATGGGGTTCAACTATGCCGAAGGCCAGGCGGCAGGCGATGGCAAGCCACGCGCGTTGCCTATGCAGATCCTTGACCAAGCAAGCGGCTTCCTGATGGCCTTCGGCGCGGCAGCAGCCTTGTGGCGCCAGCAACGCGAGGGCGGAAGCTGGCATGTCCAGATATCGCTCGCCCAGACCGGTCATTGGCTGCGGGGGCTGGGGTGTATCGAGAGTGGCCAGCGAACCGGTCAGACCGACCTGTCGCGTTGGCTAACGGATGAGATGTCCGGCTTTGGATTGTTGCGAGCTATCAGTCCCAGTGCGCGATTGGCGCGAACGCCTGCGTGTTACACGCGCCCGTCAGTACCACCCGGCAGCGATGAGCCAAAGTGGTGACCGTGCGATGCGAGGATGTCGGCAAACGAGATATCCATCCGACCAATCCACTTCATCAGGCCGGCTCGGCGACGGCGTCGCCCAGCGGCAGTAAGGCTACAAGCCCGCAAGGAGTCTGACTCAGCAAGGTAAGAAGGTTACCAATCTGGAACAGACGAGTAGTCGGCTGCCTTGCGCTTTCCCCAGAACTCAGTGGCAGCGCCTGTGCGGATAGCGCAATCGCTTGGAGTCTGGAGGTCCGCAGTACGGCGACCAGTCCAGACGGATCACGCTGCGCTACTGCCAATTGGCACAGCGCGAGCAGATAGCAAGAGTTGTCTATTGGATCATCTCGGTCGTTATGGCGCAGGCGCTGCAGTACGCGACGCAGGTGTTGGCGCGAGGCCGCTTCGCTGCGACCCGACAACTCGCCAAGTTCAGCGTGACCGAAATCGAACACCTCGTAGAGCAGCACCAGCGCAACGTCGTCGGCCGGCAAGGCGTGGGTCAGGCGGCACAGCGCCTGCTCGACGCGTTGCGCCTGTTCAGCCAGTTGTTCGGGCGTCTCGACAACGGACGTCGCATTGGTCTCCGAAAACTGGTCAAGAACGACTTGATAGCGACTCTGCCTACGCCAGGTATCTATGCACAGATGGCGCAGCACCGTGATCAGCCACGCCTCGCGGCTGCTAGTTGTGAGAGGCAGTTTGCCGTCTGCCGTGCGTAGCCATGTGTCCTGTACCAAGTCTTCGGCTTGCTCCTTCTGGTCTAGCCATTGGCGGGCCAATGCAATCAAACGGCGGCGCAGTACTTCGTCAACGGCCAAAGGATGGGAATCAGCAGGGGATGTCACGGAAAAACCTCATCGTTCGTTTATTGAATGAATTAATACCATGGAGTTATCCAGATGCTTGCACAAGAAACTGACGCCTCGCCCAAGCCGACACCTGCTCAGGACAACACTTTTCTGGAAGAAAAAGCATTCCGATCCCGGATGGTTCTGGTGTTCGGCACCATCACCGACACACTGGCATCCGAGACCGTGCGCAAGCTGCTTACACTGGATGCGGAGTCTAGCGCGCCCATTACCCTGATCATTTCGTCTCCCGGCGGTCATCTCGAATCGGGGGATGCGATCCATGACGTAGCGCGCTTCGTTTCGTCGCCGGTCAACATGGTTGGCACCGGCTGGGTGGGCAGCGCTGCTACGCACCTCTATCTTGGCGCTCCTCGTGAACGCCGCTTCTGCCTGCCACAGACACGCTTTCTGATCCATCAACCCAGTGGCGGCGCTGGCGGCCCTGCCAGCGACATAGCCATCCAGGCCACCGAAATCATCAAAGCCCGCGAACGCATCACTCAGGTCATTGCACGCGAAAGTGGCCAGCCGCTTGAGCGGGTGCGCGAGGATATTGAGCGTGACCTCTGGATGCCGGCGGAGGATGCCGTCATCTATGGCTTGGTATCTCGCATTATCAGCCGTCGCGAAGAATTGCCTGCTACTTGATGGTGCGCGCTGCCAATGTGAGCTCACTTGGAAACCAGCTGAAGCTGGGCTTCTGTCGCTTCCATTTGTTTAGCTGTTGCTCGTCATACTGCTCACAGCTGCAATTGACAGAGCCCTCTACAGATCTGCCTCACGCGCTGGTACATGAGAGCTCCATGCCATGTCGAGGGGGCTGACTTCATTCGGCAGCCCCATCACTCATCTAGGTTATTTTCGTGATGAGTTTGTCAGCCGCCGACGGTGGCTGAGTGAGCGTAGCTACGCTGGTCTAGTCGCCTCTGTCAGTTTCTGCCAGGACCATGGGCATTATGAGGCTCTCCCTGCGCGCATGAAGACGTAAATACCCTGATCCGCTACCAGGTTCTCACGGTCATAGCGTAGGGGCGGTTACTGACCCATATGCCGGAATTGCGTAGAGGAGGTGGCAGTATGTGTAGCGGTGTGGAGGTTCGAATTGGAGATCGAACTTCGAAAATCTATTATCAAACGGCGATGGCTGCGTTGCCTGTAAAGTTGCCAGGTGCTGGAGCCCTAGAATGGATCATCTGGGGGCGGCGTAAGGGGGAGGCTGGGAGTAGTCCGCAAGGAGGATGGGCGAGGCTTTCTACTATCGACTTGGGCACGTGGGAGGTCCTCCAGCCAATCCGCGCTCAGGCTATTGTGGAGCGCTTCATGCAAAACCAAAGCAGCGCGGGCTTAAGAGGGCGGCGACTTTCACAATGGATTGAAGTGCCCCTAGGTATGGCCATTGAATGCTTGGTAGTTGGCGAGGGCCAAAATCGACGCGCCTATGTCATTACCACCACCCCACCTCCCAAGTACAAATGGGCCAGAGACCACTGGCCGCTATTGGGTGAAGTGGAAGAGTGGCTTGCCCAGGAAGCGCCTTAGACGTAGTTGCCCTAAGACAGTGCTCCGGTGCGGGATAGTTCGTCATTCTTCCGGGACAACGGAAATCGCCCCATTCTTTTCGATGATGGCGAACTTGATCTGATCAATCCGATCAATGCCCTGCTTCTCCCGCGCCGCTTCCAGAATGTCCTCCGTTTTTATCCGGGCAGCCTTGAGGCGGTTCTCTAATGGGCGCCCATGTTCGACGACGATTACAGGCGAGCCTTCGAGCCAGGTGTCGAATCTCTCTGATCGCCATTTGAGGTTGTTCAGGAAGATATCGATGGCCAGCAACGTGGCGATAACGAGTATGGCATTCGTGATCGAGAAATCATCGCCAAGTAGAGCTTGTTGAGTCGCTTCGCCGATGATCAACAACAGAACAAAATCAAAAATGGTCAGCTCAGATAGCGAGCGCCTCCCAGCCAACTTGAACAGTATCAGCAGAGCGAAGTAGATGGCTGCGGCCCTTAGCACAGCGTCCATGAGGCTTTCTCCTAGGGATAAATGAACTGAGCAAGATCGACCTTGGATGAGCCGTTGCTCACCTGGGATCGGTAACGCCCAACCCCATCTGCCCGGAGCGAGAGATGAACACGTGCATATCCCTCTGCATCAGGCCGAATATCCAAGCTAAATCCGGTTCGCCTATGGGTGCTGACTTGATCAGGGGATGGCTGAATACTTTCGATGGTGGTGCCTTCAAGCATCTCCCCAGACAGATCAATGCGCTGCATCTCCCCTGGGTTGCCTCGAACGCTGATCACCATGGTGAAGGTCGCTCCATTGCGAAGAAACCGTTCGTACTCAACCGTTAGGTTTCCATTCGGGCTTACTGCCGTGGCCGAGCTCAACGGCCCACGTGAAAACACGCCCAGCAGCGTCAGCACCATGATGCCGAGCAGAATCCAGCCACCGGCCCGCTCCAATTTCCACTGCACCCTCTGGACGCCTATGTGCTCCCGCACAGGGTGAGTTCTGTTTCGCATTTCGTCCGCGTCGAACCCAAGCAAGCTCATTGGCTACTCTCCCCATGCTCCGGCAAGCCCTGCTGGAGCATGCTCAGTTACCGGAAGGTAAGATTTCCAGCGAACTTCACTTGTCGAGCGTCGCGGCTTGGTTACCGCCTTGCTCGGCAATCTGGGTCAACTTCTCGTCGGCAGACTTTTCCTCTGCCAACGTTTCCTTCAGCAACTGCACTGCCGCATTTTTCAGACCCAGATGCTTGGCCATCGCGATCAACGTGCCATACCCAGAAATCTCGTAGTGCTCTACCTTCTGAGCGGCCCCGATCAGACCTGCGTCTAGAACTGGGCCCTTGTCGATCTCATCAATGAGTTCCTTGCCTTCTTCGATCAGCCCTTCCATGGCGACGCATTTCATGCGCTTGAGCTTGAAACCGGTGATCTCAACAACTTTGTCGATCCGTTCAATCTGTCCTTGGGTTTCTTCAAGGTGAGCCTGAAATGCCTGACTGAGCAGCGGATTGGTTGAGGCCCTGGCCATTTTGGGAAGCGCGCGAGTGATCTGCTTTTCCGCGCTGTAGATATCGGAAAGCTCGTGGATGAAAAGGTCTTCAATGGTCTTGCGAGCCATGACTTGTCTCCGAAGGGATGCATGTTCAAGGACGGGTGTCCCTGACGGTCGACAGATCGCTTCGGCGGGGAGTTCAGGTCTTTGCTTGCAGGAGAACGCAAAGCAGAACGGCAAATCAGTAGCTGTCGAAGCAGGCCGACCGATAGCTCAGCGATTCATTGAACAGCCAGCTTGCACGCTTTCTCCAATCTCATGGGAGCCATCTCTCGGCTCCGATCGAGGTGAATCATGAATACGACACAGCAAGCGAACCCGCAGGGCCCCAATGATCCAAACGACCCGATTCCGCCAGTAGAGCCAGGGATTACCCCTGACGATAGTAGTGGCCAACAGGAAGAGGAGCGCCCAGAGGACTGGCGAGATCCGAATGATCCAGGCACCGAGCAGCCCAGCAATCCCGACGAAGGTGATCCGCTGAACGCTCCCGACTAGGTAACCCCACTTGAAAGCCCGGCTAAGGCCGGGTTTCTGTCACTTCTATTGCTTGGCCTTGACGCATGAAGGAGAGGCGCAACGGACTGCTGCAGGTCGAGTCACGCCTGGTGCTTCTCCAAGGTATCTGACGCAAATCAGTGCTCCGGCAGATATCGGAAGCTGCCACAGCGGCCGCAGCATTGGCACAGGACAGTTTCTTTGCCCATGAGGGCGATCTCGCCCGCGGACCAGTTACAACCAGTGATCAAGCATCGAATGGTCATATTTGCCTCCATTGGCCCGGTGGCCGCAGCATCTGTTCAATCAGCCGACCTTGGTCGGGAGAAGAAGGTTCTAATCAAATTCTGACCGGTAGGAGCGTGAGCTACAGACGCTACGACTTCAGCGCTTCGTCGCCGATGCGCTGAAGCGAAACCGCCCGGTAAAGCTCAGGCGAAATGGCTTGTGCGCCGCCCGTCCAGCTCTGTGAACTCCCGCGTCGCCCCCTTCCTCGATAAAGGACTTGCCCACCGACGAGGACCACCCCCATGCGAGCACTCACCTACCACGGCAGTCACGACGTGCGCGTCGAGACCGTCGCCGACCCGGTCATGCTGGCCGACGACGATATCATCCTGCGGGTGACCGCCACCGCCATCTGCGGCTCCGACCTGCACCTGTACCGGGGCAAGATCCCGCAGGTGAAGGACGGCGACATCTTCGGCCACGAGTTCATGGGCGAAGTGGTCGACGCCGGCCCGGCGGTGACCCGGGTGAGCAAGGGCGACCGGGTGGTGGTGCCCTTCGTCATCGCCTGCGGTACCTGCTTCTTCTGCGCCATGGACCTGCACGCCGCCTGTGAGACCACCAACCCCGGCCGCGGCGCCATCCTCAACAAGAAACAGATTCCCTCCGGCGCCGCGCTGTTCGGCTACAGCCACCTGTACGGCGGCCTGCCCGGCGGCCAGGCGGAATACGTGCGCGTGCCCAAGGCCAACGTCGGGCCGATGAAGGTGCCGGGCACCCTGCAGGACGAGCAGGTGCTGTTCCTCAGCGACATCCTGCCCACCGGCTACCAGGCGGCGGTCAACGCCGGCATCCGCCCGGGCAGCAGCGTGGCCATCTATGGCGCCGGCCCGGTCGGGCTGATGGCCGCCGCCTGCGCGCGGCTGCTCGGCGCCGAGCAGATCTTCATGGTCGACGAATCGCCCTACCGCCTGGAATTCGCCCGCCAGACCTACGGCGTCATCCCGATCGACTTCGACCTAGTGGACGACCCGGCGGAGGCCATCATCGAGCGGACCGCCGGCCACCGCGGCGTGGACGCGGCCATCGACGCGGTGGGCTTCGAGGCCAAGGGCAGCACCACCGAGACCATCCTCACCACTCTCAAGCTGGAGGCCAGCAGCGGCAAGGCCCTGCGCCAATGCATCGCCGCCGTGCGCCGCGGCGGCACGGTGAGCGTGCCGGGGGTCTATGCCGGCTTCATCCACGGCTTCCTGTTTGGTGACGCGTTCGACAAGGGTCTCACCTTCAAGATGGGCCAGACCCACGTGCAGCCGCTGCTGCCGACGCTGCTGGAGCATGTCGAGCGCGGCGAGCTGAAGCCGGACGTGATCATCAGCCACCGCCTGCCGCTGGAGCAGGCGGCGGAAGGCTACAAGATGTTCGACAAGCAGCAGGACGACTGCCGCAAGGTGGTGCTGCGGCCATGACGACGGCCGCTCACTTGCTGTGCTCCGGCGAGGACGGCGGATGGGCCATGCCACGCGGGCCGAAGATGCCCCACAGGACCAGGCCGAGCAGCGGGAACAGCGCGATGCCCAGCGACCACAGGGCCTTGCTCTCCACGCCCTTGTCGCTGCGGTACACGCTGACGATGGCCCACACGTCGAGCAGGATGATGATGACGCCGAGGGCGATGAACAGAAGAGTGAATTCGCCGAGCATGTCGAGGTTCCTCCACGGGGTGTTTCTGTTGTGGCCGCACCCCCGGCCCGTGGTTCAGGCGAAATCGATCCGAACGGCGGCGCGCTACATGCCTCGAATGCTGCAGCCCACGGCCTATGCGCCGCTTGGCTTTCAGCTGAAGCTGCTCCTGCTCTTCTGCCTAAGTAGCACGAGGTCAACAAGTTCTATCGCACACGCTTCCAGCCACTGTTCCGCTGAGAGATTCCCTAACGGGCGAGGCGGTTCTTGGTGATATGCGTTCATGATCACGTGCCAAGCCACGGCTCTGAGGTTTGGAACAGTGGCTGCTCGCAATTCAACTCTGCCTTCGACGCCTTCGGCTGTTTTATAGATGACCATCCAGTCCATCATCGCGCGTCCTCCCTCGCCATTGGCTAAGGGAATAGTGTCCACTTCTGTGGTGGCCAGGGGCCAGAATTTAGATTTTTGAAGAGAACTGCCGCTTACTTAATAGTTACGCTGAAATTGATGTTTACATTAACTTTTTGCTCGAAGTATCTAACGAAGCGGTGAAGGATAGAGCTGAAGGTAATGCTGCGCTCATAACTTAGGCTTGTTAGCGCTGACATCATGGGAGTTCGATATCACCTACGATATCGTGGCCGACCGCTTCGACGCGGGGGGCGCCTGGGGGATACGATCGACAAGGACATGATCGCGGTGCCGATCGGGCCACCACTGCGCATGGCGGTGGCGGCCGCACCCGCGTACTTCGCCACGCATCCGAAGCCCAGGAATCCTCGCGACCTGATCGACCATAACTGCATCAACATGCGCATGCAGTCCGGCGGAGGGCTCTATGTCTGGGACTTCCAGCGCAGAGGCCGGCAGCTGAATGTGCGAGTGGATGGCCAGCTCATTTTCAACACATCGCCCAACATCGTGGATGCTGCTCTGGCAGGGCTGGGCATTGCCTGGCTCCCCGAAGAAGAGTTTTCACCCCACCTCGCGGAGGGCCGGCTGGTGCGCGTGCTCGAAGACTGGTGTCCTCCGTTCCCGGGTTACTACCTGTACTACCCGAGTCGTAGGCAACCATCGCCGGCTTTCTCGCTGGTCGTGGATGCCCTGCGCTATACCAGGTCAGGCGGAGCAAAATAGAGGTCGCCTGTTTTGTCTGGCAGCGAGCAGAGAGGTCAGGCTGCCAACATCTCGGGTGTGTGCTGAACATGCTTGGCCATGTTCTGCATGCCTTCCCAGATTCGCTCCAGCTCTCTGGGCGATTCCGAATCTATCCATCGGGCGTACACCTTCACCAGCATGGAATAGTCGCTGTGGCCCATTTGGTTGGCGATGAACGCCAGGTTGCCACGTGCCGTCAGGTTCCAGCAGGCGTAGGTATGTCGGGTCTGGTAGGGCGGGCGCGGCCGGATACCCGAGCGGCGGATCAGGTTGGCCCATTTGCTGTTCCAGGCGCTTGGCACGAAGTAGTCGTTGACGACTTGCTTGCGCGCCTGGGTCTTCGGCGACAGCAGCACCCGTACCCGGTCGGTGCGGGACTCATGACGGTTGAGCCAGACCTGCAGGTCCGCCGCCTTGCGCTGTTCGGCATCGGCGACCAGCACCTGCAGGGCCTCGCGTGCCGGCGGGTACAGCAGCACAGTGCGCTCCTTCTTGGTCTTGGGCACCTTGAAGGTGGCCGATTGCGTGATCGAGCGCCGGACTCGGACTTTGCTGAAGTCCGGTGCCACGTCTTCAACAGCCAAGGCCAGTAGTTCGCCAGGGCGCAGGCCGGCGTAGACCGCCAGGGTGACGGCCGCCTTGTCGATGGGATGCAGGCACCCTTTCCCGATGAGTGCCTCGTACTCTTCGAAAGTGAGCGGATCGGGTTCCTTGCTGCTCTTGGTGAAGCGGATGCAGTGTTTGCCGAGCTGCCCGCAATAGCCGTTGTTCTCGCACCAGTAGAGGAAGCCCGCGAATGTAGCGAGGTAGTGGTTGACCGTCGAAACCGCACGCGTGGCAATCAGATCCACCCGTAGCTGCTGAATATCCTCGGGTAGCAAGGTATTGATCAGGCGGTTACGGCCGATGAGTTCCAGGCAGGCGTTCAACGCAATTTCGTAGCGAGACTCCGTCTCCGGAGTGATATCCACTGCCTTCAGCGGCTTGTAGCGATCACACAGCTCGTCCAGGCGTTTGCCGGTAACGGCCAGGGTTTCCGCCGGACGGGAGTGAGGGAAGTAGTCGGCTTCGTTGTAGGTGCCGGATTTCAGGGCGAACAGGGCGGCGCTGCGTAGACCGGCCGCGTGCTTGATGTTGGCCTTGGTGGGCTCGATGCCCAGGGTATGCCGATGGCGAACACCCTTGTACATGAAGTACACGCGGATCGAGTGCCCATGGATTTCCACGCCTGTGTAGCCTGTCTTCCTGCTTTCTCTGCCCACCATAAGTCAGCCCTCGGTAGTTCCCCCACGGATGCCGGCACTGCCTGATACGACCCCATCGAGGGGCGGGGAGAGGGGTGTCTGCGTGTGCCGGAATCGTTGAAATGTTATGCGCTCAATGAGCGTAAATCAATGCCGGCATTGTGCCTGCCAAAGAGCGAGATCGTGGCTGTTGTGCATCAATGTGAAGTCGGCTGACGCTCGCTTTCCACCCACCGCTCGAACTCGAGAAGATTCAAGAAAATGCGGCCGTCCGGGGCCTTGCGCCAGAGGCGACCCTGTACCCATACGCCGCCCTTGACCTTGTGGCGAACGGCATTCTCGGTGTAGCCGGTGACCTCGGCGAATCGCTTGATCAGTACCCATTGGCAAGGGGCGCTCATGGTGTCCTCCAGGTTCGGCCAGTACACGGGGTGGAGGGCCGACCGACAGGGAGAAAGTGTCTAGGAGGTTTCGCGACTGCAAAACCTGCATGAGCGTAGAGGGGCGTAGGCAGGCGTGATGCGGGAACGGGAAGTGGCCGTATCGCCAGCATCACAAGGGAGAGCGTCCCGGTGTTCCACCGTCGGGCTCGTGGGCTGCGCCCCGCGTCTCGTGCCGAGTCACGACCATCCGGCTTTGATCCCTGACGCCTCCGGCCCATGAGGGCCTGCGCGCTCCGCTTGCTGATCCGTGGCATGGGTGGAGTGGGGCGGTCTTGCTGTTCCCTTCACCGTATCACGGCGTTCTCGCCGTCAAGGGCTGCGCGTGTGTGCACGCTGGCGTCCTGGCGGCCGTCGTCGACCCCTGACAGCTGCGCTGCGCCGTGCTGGCGCCGGTTCTGGGCAATTCCGCCCGAGCAAACGGAGCACGATCATGTCGCAACTTTCTCTCACCTCCGATGCCTCGCTGTTGGTGCGTGACGACCAGGGGCGCTACCTGCCGGCGACTGCCGACCAGATTCTTGAAGCCGCACGTCTGGTCATCGACCAGAAGAACCCACGCGGGGCGCTGTTCACCTCGCCGGCGCTGGTCAGGGACTACCTGTGCACTAAGCTGGCCGGCTTCGAGCACGAAGTCTTCGCGGCGCTGTTCCTCGACACACAGCATCGGCTGATCGAATACGTAGAACTGTTCCGCGGCACCATCGACGGTGCTTCGGTGTATCCGCGTGAGGTGGTGAAGGAGGCGCTGCGGGTCAATGCGGCGGCGGTGATCTTCTCGCACAACCATCCGAGCGGAAATCCAGAGCCAAGCCAGGCTGACAAGGTGCTGACCCTGCGGCTCGAGGAGGCCCTGGCGCTGGTGGAGGTGCGTACGCTGGATCACATCATCGTCGGCGGCGAGGGCACAGTGTCCTTTGCCGAGCGCGGCTTGCTGTGATCACGGGGGCTTCGGCCCTTTTTTGCTGCGCCCTGTGACGAGCCCTCCGGCCCTCTGCGGGCCTGAGCGCTACGCTTGCCTGTCCATCACAGCACGATGCTTCGCCTCAGCAGCACGGCGGTAGAAGGACACAGGCTTGCGGCCTGCCGTGTGGCAAGGATCGCTGCCGGTGCGACGTTGAGCTCAATCGGCTTGAAGCCCGCACGCTCGAAGAACAGCGCGGCTGTCGTGGTCAGCAACCAGGCGTCACGCCCGCCTTCGTCGAAAGCGCGCCGCAGCAGCAGTGCCAGGACGCCGCCGCCGATGCCGCGCTGGCGCGCGTGCGGCAGCACCACCAGGGAACGCACCAGCACATCCCGGCCCATGCACTCGAAACCACCGTAGCCCACGCGCTCGCCCGACACCGTGGCATACGCGAAGAAGCTGCGCCCCGGTTCGGTCAGGTCGTCCGTCGGAAGCCCGGCCTCCTGCAAAGCCACCGCGAGGCCCGTGTCGCTGCCTTCGATTGGTGCCTCCACCAGCAGCGGCGTACCGTCTTCCTTGCGCAACTCGACTGCCGGCCGCTGCGGCAGTAGTTCGATCACCACGTCTGAGGGGCGGCACAGGCGCACGCCCAAGGGCGTTGCCACGATGGGCCGATTGATGAGGATCGGGTAAGCCAGCATCTGGTCGATCAGTTCGTCGTCGCTCCAATGCGCGGCATCCAGCCCGAGTTCCTTGTAGGGCGTGCCCTTGACGCGCAACACGTCCCGCACGCCCATACCCATGCGCGCGATCAACGCCTTCAGCGTCTCGCGGTCGGGCGGCGTCTTCAGGTACTCGATGACCGTGGGTTCGATGCCGCTGGCACGTACCAACGCCAAGGTGTTGCGCGACGTGCCGCAGTCGGGGTTGTGATAGATCGTGATGGGACTCATGCAAGCGTCCTCTGTGTGGTGATGGACGAATCGTTCGTACCCGCCATGTCGCCGAACGGCAGAACCAGCACGGGCGCGAATCCCCCGCCGGGCGTGCGCAGGTTGGTGGTCTGGCCGGTATAGGTGCGTGCCGCCAGCAGCAGGACACGCCCGCGATAGGCGTAAGCGCGCACGTCCACCTTGAGCCGGGTCGGTACGCCATCGACCGCGACCATGCGTTCGCTGGGCGGCACCAGCGCCTGGGCCACGAAGCCGCCGGCGGCAATGTGATCCCACGTCTTGCGCGTCAGCTTGTCGCCCCGGTAGGCGGCCTTGCCGCCATAGCCCGCCATCGGCTTGAAGAACCATTGGCGCCGTTCGCGCCAAAGAGCCTCCGCATTGGCGGGCAAGACGGCCTGGGCGGCGGGAACGACGGCACGCAGCACGGCGCGGTCGGCCTCGCTGCCGCCCCAGCGGGCCATCTGCGCGTCATCGCCCAGCCAGATCAGGTTGCGCTTGTCTGCCTGCATGGCGTGCGCGCGAGGATGCGGCGTCAGCACTACCGCGCCTGCCTGGTACGCGCTGTGCAGCGCCGCGTGCGAGGACTCCGACAAGTCGAAATCGGTGAGCCGGTTGTAAATCATGTCGATCGGCAGATCGGCGGGAAACGCCGAGTGCCACAAGGCACCATCGCGCCATTCGAGCTCGCGCGGGTCGGCCACGGCAGCCCGGATGCCATGACGCTCGAACAAACGTCGGACAAGCTCAAATTCGGGGGCCAGGTACTGCTGCTGCGGATCGTCATCGACCACCACCGCCGTGCGCCAAGGCTGCGTACCTCGCTGCGCCTGCCATTCGGCGCGGAACATCTCGATGAAGGTTTGCGCCAGGTCGGCGTGACCCACCCACTCGTCCATCGCGGAGCAGCAGGTGCTTTGCGCCCCGGCGAGCGCGGCATTGAGCAGAGCGCCACCCGCGTTGGTGTTGATTTCGATCAGGCGCGGGCCGTCCGCTCTCAGGTGAAAGTCATACCCCATGAACACGCCGGAGGGGCCGAAGTTCGGCACCAGCGCGTCAGTGCCCTGCGCGCGGTCTACCACCGCCTGCTGGTAGCCCGGCAGGTGGGTGACGCGCTCCAGTGTCGTCACGGCCTGGGCGATGGCATCCCGTGTGGACGTGCTGATGAACACCGCCGTTTCCGAGAACAAGTGGGGATGGCTATCGGCCAGCGACGTGGGCAGGCTTTGATGCAGCCGTGCTACGTCGAGCGTGCGGCATGCACAAGAGAGGTTGATCTGTTCGGCGAGGTTCATGGTTGCTTTCATCTCGTCGCGGGCTACGCGCGCTCGTACCAGCCGCGCGAGCGGTTGACCACGCGCACCACCAACAGCATCACCGGCACCTCGATCAGCACGCCGACCACGGTGGCCAGCGCGGCGCCGGAATGGAAACCGAACAGGCTGATGGCGGCCGCCACGGCCAGCTCGAAGAAGTTGCTCGCCCCGATCAGCGCCGACGGACAGGCGATGTTGTGCTTCTCGCCCACCTTGCGGTTGAGCCAGTAGGCCAGCCCGGAATTGAAGAACACTTGGATCAGAATGGGCACCGCCAGCATGGCGATGACCAGCGGCTGTTGCAGGATGGCTTGGCCCTGGAAGGCGAACAGCAGCACCAGCGTCAGCAGCAAGGCTGCGATCGACAGCGGGCCGATGCGCTCTAAGGCCCGATCGAACGCGGCCTGGCCCCGACGCAAGAGCGCGCGGCGCCAGAGCTGCGCGAGGATGACCGGGATGACGATGTAGAGCACCACCGACACCAGCAGCGTGTCCCACGGCACGGTGATCGCCGACAGGCCCAACAGCAGGCCGACAATCGGCGCGAAGGCGAACACCATGATGGTGTCGTTCAGCGCCACCTGTGAAAGCGTGAATACTGGATCGCCGCCGGTCATCCGGCTCCACACGAACACCATCGCCGTGCAGGGCGCGGCGGCCAGCAGGATCAGGCCGGCGACGTAGCTGTCGAGCTGGTCGGCCGGCAGCCAGTCGGCGAAGACGTGACGGATGAACAGCCAGGCCAGCAGCGCCATCGAGAATGGCTTGACCGCCCAGTTGATGAACAGCGTGACGCCGATGCCGCGCCAATGCTGCTTGACTTGGCACAGTGCGCCGAAGTCCACCTTGAGCAGCATCGGAATCACCATGACCCAGATCAGCAGGCCCACCGGCAGGTTGACCTGCGCCACCTCCATACGCCCGATGGCCTGGAACACGCCGGGCGCGAACTGGCCCAGGGCGATGCCGGCGATGATGCACAGCAGCACCCACACGGTCAGGTAACGCTCGAAGCCGCTCATGGCGGAAGCGACCGGCACGCGGCCTGCGGTATCGGTGGCGGTCATCGGGCAGCCCTCACCGGGGACCAATGTTGCGCAGCTCGCGCTGCAAGGACATGGCATCGAGGCGCTGGATAGGTGGTGTCTGTGGTCATGGCGTCAGCAGTCGCAGCGGGTGGATTCGGTGACTTCGCACGTGCCGCCTTGGCAACAGTGTTCGGTCAGGTAGCCGATCAGGCCCTTCATGTGGGTGTATTCGGCGCGGTAGATCAGGTTGCGGCCCTGCTGTTCGACCGTGACGAGGCCAGCATGGGCCAGTTCCTTCAGATGGAAGGACAAGGTATTGCGTGCCACGTCGAGCTGGTCGGCTAGGACGCTCGGTGTCAGTCCTTCTAGGCCGGCGATGATCAGAGCGCGGAACACACGCAGCCGCTGGGTGTGGGCCAGGGCGCCTAGGGCGGAAATGACTTGATCTTCGTTCATATTTCGATAATACAACAATTATTGAATTAATGAAGAAAGAATGGGCGACCTTGTTTCATGGCATCCCGCCGTCGGGTTCGCGGACGTCTTGTCGAGTCGCGGCTATCCGGCTACCCCTGACGCCTTCGGCTTTGAGCATCTGTACTAGTATTTTTTGACGCTAACTCTACAAATTTGTAGAGTTAGCGTCATGAGTACTTGGCTTGCTCTCATCCTCAGCCTTCCTACGGGGAACGCGACCGTCAGACAACGGGCCTGGCGGGCACTCAAGGCATCCGGCGCGGCGGTGCTGCGCGATGGCGTTTATCTGATGCCAGACCGCGCCTCCTGCCGTGCCCTGCTGGAAGAACTGGCGGCCGATGTTCAAAGTGGCGACGGAACCGCACTGGTACTGAGAAGCGAGGAACCCGAAGGGGCTGACTTCACTGGCCTGTTCGATCGAGGCGACGACTATGCAGCGCTGTTGAAGGATGTGTCAGTCGCCCGGATGGCACTGACCCCGGACACGGTTCAAGACACGATCAAAGTCGCTCGCAAGCTGCGTAAGAGCTTCTCTGCGATCAGAGAGATCGACTTTTTCCCTGGCGAAGCGCAGCGGCAGGCCGACACGGCATTGCGGGATCTCGAACTGGCGACGACGCGCGTGCTCTCGCCCGACGAGCCGCAGGAAGTGGCAGGAGAGATTCCCTCCCGCCTGATCGCCGATTACCAGCAGCGCGTATGGGCAACCCGGCAACGTCCCTGGGTGGATCGCCTCGCTAGCGCCTGGCTGATTCGCCGTTTTATTGACCACCAAGCGCACATCCTGTGGCTGGCCAGTCCAGGCGACTGTCCGCCAGACGCCTTGGGTTTCGACTTCGACGGTGCGGCCTTCAGTCATGTTGGAGGCCGCGTCACTTTCGAGATACTCGCCACCAGTTTCAACCTAAATCATCCGGCCCTGATACGCCTCGGACAACTCGTGCATTACCTCGATGCCGGTGGGGTTCAACCTGCCGAGGCGGTGGGCGTGGAAAGCGTGCTGGTGGGCCTGCGCGACGCCATCACTGACGATGACCAACTCTTGGCTAGCGCCTGTGGCGTATTCGACGGCCTGCTCGCGGCTTTTGAGAAACAAGAGGAACAGAGAAATGAAAAATGAATCAGACATCCTCCCTTGCCAATGACGAAGACTGCGAAAGCACCCATACACCACCTCAACCCGTGAGGTTCCGCGAGGCTTTCCTGTTCTGGCTCAAACTCGGATTCATCAGCTTCGGCGGTCCGGCCGGACAGATCGCCATCATGCACACGGAGCTGGTGGAACAACGACGCTGGATCAGCGAGAGGCGCTTTCTGCATGCGCTGAACTACTGCATGCTGCTGCCAGGCCCGGAGGCGCAGCAGCTTGCCACCTACATCGGTTGGCTGATGCACCGCACCTGGGGAGGCATCGTGGCCGGCGTGCTGTTCGTGCTGCCTTCGCTCCTCATTCTGATCGGGTTATCGTGGGTTTACATTGCCTTCGGTGATGTGCCGGCGGTGGAGGGACTGTTCTACGGCATCAAGCCAGCAGTGACTGCCATCGTCGTCCAGGCTGCGCATCGAATCGGCTCGCGCGCACTCAAGAACAACTGGCTTTGGGGCATTGCGGCGGCATCCTTCGTGGCGATCTTCGCATTCAATGTGCCGTTCCCGGCCATTGTTGCCGCCGCGGCATTGATCGGCTTCATGGGGGGCCGCATCGCTCCCGAAGTATTCAAGGCGGGCGGCGGCCACAGTCAGGCCGTAAAGTCCTTCGGCCCCGCACTGATCGACGACGACACGCCCAGGGCACCGCACACCAAATTCCGCTGGAGCAGTCTGGCACGACTGATGGTGATCGGTGCTTTACTGTGGCTCATTCCCATGGGCCTGTTGACCGCCAGCTTGGGGTGGGAACATACGCTGACGCAGATGAGTTGGTTCTTCACCAAGGCAGCTCTGCTGACCTTCGGTGGTGCCTACGCGGTACTGCCCTACGTACACCAGAGTGCTGTCGGCTATTACGGCTGGCTCACCCCGACACAGATGATCGACGCGCTGGCGCTGGGTGAAACCACTCCCGGCCCGCTGATCATCCTCGTGGCGTTCGTCGGCTTTGTCGGTGCCTATGTCCAGACCGTATTCGGCCCCGATGCGTTGTTCCTGGCCGGAGCCGTGGCTGCGATACTGGTGACTTGGTTCACCTTCCTGCCATCGTTCCTATTCATTCTGGCGGGCGGTCCCTTGGTGGAATCGACCCACGACGATCTCAAGTTCACTGCGCCTCTGACGGCCATCACCGCCGCCGTGGTGGGCGTCATCCTGAAACTGGCGCTGTTCTTCGGCTATCACGTTCTCTGGCCGGAAGGCTTTGAGAGTGGCTTCGATTGGATCTCCGCCCTGATCGCCATCGGTGCCGCTATCGCGCTGTTTCGCTTCAAACGCAACGTCATTCACGTCATCGCGGCCTGCGCTGTCACCGGGCTGCTCGTGAAAATGTTCATCCCATGACGCAATAGCATCGCCTTTGACATTCGTGCGAAGGCAGGTGCTATGGCCAGCAGACGAAATCCATGGCGCTCTACCGTCGGGCTCGTGGGCTGCGCCCCGTGCCTCGTGCCGAGTCACGGCCTTTCGGCTTTGATCCCTGATACCTCCGGCCTTTGAGGCCTGCGCGCTCCGCTTGCCGATCCGTGGCATGGGTGGAGTGGGGCGGTCTTGCTGTTCCCTTCACCGTATCACGGCGTTCTCGCCGTCAAGGGCTGCGCGCGCCTTGCGCGCTGGCGTCCTGGCGGCCGTCTGCGACCCCTGACTGCTTGCGCTGCGCCGTGCTGGCGACGGTTCCGGGCAATTCCGCCCGAGTAACCGGAGATCGTCATCATGAACGACAAATCGCATGTTTCGCTGGAACGCCGTGTCTGCCTGGTTTGCGGCGTGGCTTACGATACGGGCAGCCTCCTTCTCGACAAGCGCCTGCGCCAGAGTCTGGAGCGCTACACGACGACGGGCTGGGGCCTGTGCGCCGAACACCAGAAGCTGTTCGACGACGGTTTCGTCGCGCTGGTCGAATGCGACCCTGAGCGCAGCGGCAAGCCGTCGGGCGCTGATCGCTTGAAGCCCGAACAGGCGTATCGCACGGGGCATCTGGCCCACCTGAAGCGCCATGTGCTCACCGAGATATTCAACGTCCAGATCGCGGCCGATCAGGTTTGCGTCTTCGTCGAGCCCGGCATTATCGAGCGCATCCAGAAGATGGTGGCGCCGGCGACGAGCTGAGCGCACGGCAAACAACAGGCGCGTCGCCCTACGGGGCGGCGCGCTTTTTTCTGCTGCGCCTGGTGTCGAGCCCTTCGGCCCTGCGCG
Source organism: Pseudomonas paralcaligenes (assembly GCF_019655855.1). Taxonomy (GTDB): domain Bacteria; phylum Pseudomonadota; class Gammaproteobacteria; order Pseudomonadales; family Pseudomonadaceae; genus Aquipseudomonas; species Aquipseudomonas paralcaligenes. Next base: position 34,483 of record NZ_BPFX01000016.1, read on the forward strand.
CTGCGCTTGCACTCCAGGGGAACGGCTTGCAGCCGATCCCCGCCGCGCGTGGCTTGGCGCCCCTGACAGCCGCCGAACAGGTTGCACCTGATCGGCCTTCGCGCCTGCGGCACTGCGCGCTTCGCTTGCGTGGGGACGGCGCCATCTGCGGCCGTTGCCACAACCGCCGTCTTCCCTCGCTCATCACCTCATCCGCGACCGTAGCCCGCGCCCGTGTGCCGTCAAGGCGCGCTGGGCCGTGTCCTCGCTGCGCTGCGGGCCGCACCACCCCGGCGCTTGTTTCCTTGACCGCCCCCGTTCGCGGACTCCCTTCCGTCGCGGGCGATGAACTCAGGAAAGACGGTGGCAACGAGGCCGGCCCAGGTCTCCGCGCCGACCCCACCGGAAAGCCGAAAGGCGGGCTCCGAATCTAGGAATCCGGTGTGCGGTTTCAACAGCAAACCCTTATGTCAGGAATAACACCATGAACGCGATTACCCACACCGAAACCCGCGCCATCCACACCGCTGCTGCGCTGGAAGTGGCCGACCCAACCAAGAACCTGCTGCTGTTGTCGCTCGGGCAGCTGCTGCCTCGCCGTTCCAAACGCAACGCGCGCACCACACCGCGCCTGTCCATCGACGAGCTGGCCGCGAGTATTTTCCGCATCGGCCTGCTGCAAAACCTCGTCGTCATCCTCGCCGCCGATGGCAAGCATTACGAGGTGGTGGCCGGCGACCGCCGTCTGACCGCCTTGAAGCTGCTGGCGAAGAAGAAGCGCATCGCCGCCGACTTCGAGGTGCCGTGCCTGCTGGTGCCCGACGCCTCGGCCCGCACCGTCAGCCTCGCCGAGAACCTGCTGCGCGAGCAGATGCACCCGGCCGACCAGTTCGAGGCATTCGCCGCGTTGGTCAAGGAAGGTCGCCCTGTCGAGGATATCGCCGCCGACTTCGGCGTGACCCCGCTGGTGGTGCAGCGCCGCTTGAGGCTGGCGAACGTCTCGCCGCGCCTGATGGCGGATTACCGGGCCGGCAGCGTCACCCTGGAGCAACTGATGGCCCTGACCATCACCGATGACTATGCCGCCCAGGAGGCCGCGTTCTACGAGGCTCCGGAGTGGCAGCGTGGCGCGTCGGCGCTCCGGGCTCGCCTGACGGAGCGTGAAATTGATGTGCGTCATCCGCTGGTGGGCTTCGTTGGGTTGGAGGCTTACACGGCGGCGGGTGGCGGCATGCGCCGCGACCTGTTCGCCGACGACGACAGCGGCACCTACCTCACCGATGCCGCGCTGCTGGAGACGCTGGTGCGCGGCAAGCTGGAGGCACTGGCCGAGGATGTGCGTGCCGAGGGCTGGGCCTGGGTGGAAGCTGTGCCGCAGTTCAGCTACGCGGATCGGCAGGCCTTCCAGAGCGCGTCGCGCATCCGCCGCGAACCGACCACCCGTGAGGCGCGGCGTATCGCCTCGCTGCAAGCCCGGCTGGAAAAGGTCGATGCCGAGCTGGAGGACGCCTACGACACCGAGGACGAAGACAAGGTGCCGGTGTTGGAGCAGCGGCGCGGGCAGGTGACCGCCGAGCTGCACGCCGTGGCTGAGTCCTTGCGCGGCTATACCCCGGAAGTGCTCAGCGTGGCCGGCGCTGTGGTCACCATCGACCGCAGCGGCGAAGCGGTGATCCATCGCGGGCTGTTGCGCGAGGCCGAGGCTAATGCGCTGCGTACCCTGGAGCGTCTGCGCCAGGGCATCGGCGACAACGAAGGCTCGAGCGACGAGGTGGGCGAGGGCAACGAGCAACCCAGGGCAGCAAGTCTGTCCGACCGGCTGGCCCAGCGCTTGAGCGCCCATCGTACGTGGCCCAGCAGTCGCAGGCCGCGTTGGCGGCGCTGGTGCATGGCATGGTGCGCACCGCCCTGCAGGTCGAGCACTATGGCGACAGCATGCCGCTCGGTGTGCGCCTGACCGTACGGGATCGACTCGATAGTTTGGCCCCGGACTGGCCGGAGTCGCCCGCCGCCGTGGCGCTGCATGAGCTGCGTCAGGCCTGGGGCGAGAAACTGCCGCAGGACGGCGCCGAGCTGTTCGCCGTGTTACTGGCGATGCCCCAGGACGAGCTGGTGCGGCTGCTCGCGGCATGCGTGGCGGTGACCGTCGACGTGGTCACGCCGCGTGCGATCCAGCATCAGCCCGGAGCCGAGCTGGCGCAGGCCGTGGGACTGGACATGGCCGCATGGTGGAAGCCGACCACCGTGGGCTACTTCAAGCATGTCGCCAAGGCGGTGATTCTGGAGGCGGTTGGTGAGTTCGCGCCGAAGCACGTCAATCGACTGGCCAAGCTCAAGAAAACCGACATTGCCAGCGAAGCCGAACGGCTGGTCGAAGGCACTGGTTGGATGCCGGCTGTGTTCATGACAGGACAGGGGGCGGAGGCGGAGGAAGTTCGGGAGGTGGCAGAGGAATCGCAGTCGACAGAGGCTGACGACGAGGCACACGGTCACACGTTGGCCGCATGATGCGCTAGGCGCCCCGGCAAGGAAGCCGGGGCTCTGCTGCGCAAGTGGAGTTTCCCAACAAGCAACAAGACTGCCCGAGGCCGACTGCTGCCCTGTCCGGCGGGGTGGAGTAGGCCCGCCGGCGGCCCCGACGCGCTGCGCCGGGGCCGCCTTAAGCCGGACGCGGCAGTTCTGCCGTGCCCGGTTCCATCCAAGCGCCAGCAACAACGCCGAAACCACCAGTCGTCTGGTGATCTGTGGCGCTAGTCCAGATCCAGGTGCTGAGCGATGTGCTCGACCAGCTTCAGGGGCTCGCGACTGTTTACGACAGTAAACATGAGGTCGCGTTTGCTGCGGGAGAGACGTTGGGAGCAACGCTTGGCGGTGGCTTGCACCGCTGCATCCGTGCCGTGAATCTTGGCTGCAAGCAGTAGTGCTATCGTCGCGTCAGTGAGGTTCACAGGCGTCTCATTGAGCTGGGGGAAGGGCGCCCGCATTCTACGGCAGCCATGTTTGACGCGAAGGATTCATCGTCCAGAATTTTTACCGCATGACGTCGATGCTCAGGAGGTCGCGGAGTCTGGATGGGGGTGTGCAAGGTGCTTTACCCGGGGCGGCAAGGCACATGATATCGCCGCTTTTGACCTGAGGTCGCTGTTGAGACAGGCAGCAACCGGCCAAAATCGGTCCGTAAATGGCGGCTATTGGCTGGCAGCTACCGTTACGCTTCGGAATGTGCGTACGTTTCAGAAACGGCAAGGGCCGCTTTCGCGGCCCTTCGGTACAGGCTGGAAAAACTTATTGAAGCCAGCTTTCCACTTTCTCGGCACCGTACTGCTCTTTCCAGGCTTTCAGCACCTTGTGGTTGCCACCTTTGGTTTCCACTATTTCACCGTTGTTCGGGTTTTTGTAGCGCTTGAGAGTTCGTTCCCTGCGTGCACCTTTCACGGAGGCTACAGCGCTCTTCTCGGCCTTAGGATCAAGCAGGGAAATGACGTTACGCAGTGAGTAGTTGTAGTCAGCCAGCAGGGCGCGGAGTTTGGTTTCAAACTCGATTTCACGCTTCAGTTTTTCGTCGCCCTTCAGGGCTTCCAGGCGCTTCTGCTGCTCAGCGATCTGAGCTTCGAGAGCTTTGTATTCTGCAATTATCGACATGGTAATTCCTAGTCCGATGCTAAGTGACTCTAGGATACATAGTAGAGGTCATGAAATTCAACCAGAAGCGAAGTGTAACGACAAGTAATGGGGGGTTACTGAGTGCCTAAATAGCAATCCACATCACCTTCTGAGGGGAGGTTTCCAGGGTTGGATAGCGGCAAAACTTCTTTGTCTAGGAACTCCTCTACGCCGCCTTTGCCTGCCCAGGGTATCTTGTTAAACGAGAATTGGATGAGTTTGGCGGATGCCCAGACGGGGTTGTACTTCTGGAGCTCGCCATTTTCTAGCCATTTCGGGTGTATATCCGCGTGGGCGTGATCCTCAGCGATCTGGTTGACGTAGTTCCTAAAGGATACGATGTCTTTTCTCTCCCTGCTTAAAGGGTTGCAACCCAAGACCCTCTCTGTATGTGCGTCAGAGTAGGAGTCTTGCACCATGTGAAGTAGCGAGCCGAGGGCAATGTGCTTGATGCTCGCGGCATCTCTGGGGTCGCTGTAGGTGACCTGTGCTCTGGGCTTTCCTGAGGGCTTGTAGCTGCCAACCTTCCCAGAGAGGAACGAGGATTTCCATTCACCACCTGGTACTGGGTCAAACAGGGCGCCAACAGTCCAGCCCTGTCTCTTGAGAGTGCTGGCAATGTCAGAGAAGGCCGACACTGCTGGGCCATCAATGGTCTCTTTGCCGAGCCTGTTTGAGGAAATGGATAAGGTGTAGGTGAACTCGGCCCACTTCATCATTTTGGCTTTAGTGTCGGCAGCAGTCTCGGACTGATCTGATGCCATGGCATGGATGAACTGGAAGTCCCCAAAGTGGCTCCGATATAGCATCATCGGGGTGTCAGTGATCTTTACGCCTTTGCACTGAGGTTGTGCGCCGTCAACTTTGCACTTAGCTTGCAGCTGGGCGTCCTTGAACAGAGCATTCCACTGCAATGACCGTACGACATTTTGCCGCAGTAATGAGTCAGGATCGTCGTTCCATTCGCTTCCGAGTACCAAGTCTCTGAGTATGCCGCTTTGCTTTAATTTTTCAGCGGTGGTTTGCGCAACTCCACCTCTGGCCCCCTCGGGGTTCACGTAGTAGTCGTACGCTAAAAGCGTAATGGTTTCGTGAACCGGGCGCTTCACTCCGGCGCTGAGGTTGGTGATGCGACACAGTGTGTCCTTTCCCCAGCAATCCACGTTGATAGGGTTCATGTCGTACGCGCACACGCTGCCTGATGCTATGGCAGTGAGAGCAGCCAGCGTCATGGGGAGAATTCGAGTTTGGACAGGGTGGGCATTGCGGTGCGGCGAGGAGGCGTATGCGGCACGCTTCATGAGCAGATCCCTCTAGGGTGATTTCCGTTTGGGATGTTTATAGCTCACGAGATGGCAATGTGCCTGCTTTAGCCCAAATTAAGGCTCTGCGCTGGACCTTTGGCTTCGGAGAAGTGGCTACTGCCTCGCCATGAGTCAACAGCTAAAGATTTCTTGGGGTAACGGCATTGTTATGCTCAATCACCTCAAGTAGAGATAGGACTGCATCTCGAAGATTTCGATCTGGATATTTAGTGCAAAATGAAATCAAGAAGAGTTCCTTTTGACTTCTGCTGAACATTTTTTGCACCCGATCATTCCACTCCGGTATCTCAGGATGAGAAGCGCTCAGAAATCCTTCAGCCCACACTGTTGAGTCATGCACGAGGGATGGTGTAGGGCTTTCGCTAAGAGTGGAGCAAGATGTGTCGCCTAGATTGATAGCCGGCTCCTGAGGGCCGGCTATCAACAGCGTTGGCGCTATCAAAAGCGCCAGTACGAGGTACCTCACAGCCAGATTTTTACAGGCGGTGGGTTGATGTTTACCATCATGTTTTGCGTGATGCAGGGGAAATACTCAGAAGGGCCTGGGCACATGCGAATCATCGCAGAGGAGTAACCTGCAAATGACGTCGATGGCAAAAGGGCGTATCCCAAAATGGTTGCAAGCAGAACTGCCTTCTTCATAACTTGATCCTTCCTTAGATTTCTTCGTCAAGCGGAATGTAGACCTGATTCAGCACGCTGGTTTCGTCGGTGCTCGCTTCCTGGCTCTTCTGTCTCAATGCACTATCAGGCCTCGCTGCCTTGTGAATTTGCTGCATGGCAATCTTCAGGCTTTCTGTCGGCGACTTTTGAATAGCCTCTTCTGCGAGAGAATCCGCTCCAGCTTCATCGCCTTGATAGCGTCTAACGTGACTCTTCGCCATCAGAATCTCGACTTCCATAATGGGCCTCAACTCTGGCTTTTCCCATTGGAAGCTCTCATTCGCAGTTAGCGCTTTATTAAGACTTCTTTCGGCAGCTATGAAGTCGCCCTTGAATGTCTGGATTTGCCCCAGTTGAGCATAAAACTGAGGAGCGCCAGTTTTTCCGAGCTTGATGGCGTTGCGCGCAGCGGCCTCAGCTTTGCTCAAAGCCATAGTTTGCTCGGTGGCGTTGAGCTGCGTAGCTTGTTGAGTGTAGGTCAGTGCCAGTTTGCTATAGATTTCTGCAAGCCTGCTCTTGTCGGCACCAGCCAAAGACGCCTCAAGAGTTTCCGTCGCCTTATCGTAGCTGCCTAATCGAATATAGCTCGTACCGAGATACTCGTTGATATCACTATCTCTTTTGGCCGCAGGGACTTTCTTGTTGATATACGCGATTGCCTCTGCATCACGGCGGAGCTCCGAGAGGCAGCCTGCCTTCAACGTGATGTAGGTTTTCCACTCAGGGGACTTTTGTGAGGGCTCAGCGATAGCAGCCAGTTTGGGCAGGACTTGGTTACAGGACTTGAACCAGCCTTGGGTTTGTACCTCTTTAGCAATGTCCTGAACTGGGCTGGCATAAGAGAGGTTTTGAGCAGCCATAGCTGCAAGTGCAATCGCACTTAGAAGTGGGACTTTCATTACTTCACCTTCCATAGCTGTGCATGATGTCCGTTGGCGCTAACAGAGGGCCAACGGAGCCGACTATAGCAGGCTCATTGATAACCGCAAATAATGCTGATTCGCATTTATGATTGTGGCCATCAGGAGCCGAGGAGGGGGGGCGATCAGCGTGGGTAGCCGCTCGAGTCACCAGAGTAATCCCAGGCTTCCCGCGCGGGCAGGTCTACTGAAAGCGATGTGGAGCGATCAAGAGCCCTGGGCATCCAGTTGCCTTGGACAAGGACTGCCCTCGATCGATTACGCCTGAAAAATAATGATTCGAGCGACGCAACTGGTCGTCATTGCGATGTAGATTTTTCAGTGAGGTGAATGCGTTTTGTAGCCCCGTTACCGGATTCTGCCAAGCGGTAAAGGGTGGCGCACCAGTAACGGTGCGCCATGGCAATCGGTGGTTGCTGGTGCAGATGCTGCCCAGCCACAACGGATGGAGCGCGGTAAGGGTACGCCCCGGCTTGCTGCGGCAGGTTGTGCAGGCGCGTATCGTCCTCGACGCTGACGGTTCGTTGTTCCAAGCCCCGAAGGATGGGCCACGGACATGCCGCACGGCCGCGCTAAAGCGCTTCCAGTCCACGCCTCAAGCCTGTTGCCGAGGACGCTGCAAGGGCGTTCTCGCCCGTCGTCGGGGGTTGGCCTTGCCTGCGTCAGGGTGCAGGCCGTTGAAGCCTTCGCGCGGGGATACCGAGTCGGCCCTGTCTCCTTCCGGGGAGAATCGGCCCGGTGCGTCCTTGGCTTGTTGTGAATCCTGGCGGTGGCACGGCTGTGCCTCGGGCTTCAAGGCCGCAACCGTCCGGCGCAAACAATTTCCCTTCCGCTGCGCGAATTCCTCGCCCACAAATTCTGTGCGCCTCCCGGTCCTCCACGCTGTTGCGGCCGCTGCGCGATGCAGCCAGCCCGTCCATCGCCTGCCGGATCACAACAAGGACGCGATGGGCGCGACCTTGGTTACCCCGGAAGGAGAAATCATCATGGCCAACATCGGCACCTTCACCGCTCAGAACGACGGCTTCACCGGCACAGTTCGCACCCTGACGCTCAACGTCAAGGTCAAGTTCGTCCCCAACGACAGGAACAGCGAGAACGCCCCGGACTACCGCATCCAGGCGGCCGGCGGCTACGACATCGGTGCGGCCTGGAAGAAAGTCAGCCAGGCCGAGCGGCCCTACCTGTCCGTGACCCTCGACGATCCTTCGTTCCCGGCGACGATCTACGCCCGGTTGATCGAGGAGGAGGACGGTACGCACAACCTGATCTGGTCGCGCAGCAAGTCGGCGGCCTGACGGCCACCTCGGCGCCCCGCCCATTGCGGCGGGGCGCAGTGCTGCCTATGGCAGCGTCATGCGCACGCCTATGGCGTGTCGTGTTTGTTCAAGATGCTTTCCAGCTCCTGTTGCACCTGCACCAAGAGCTGGTCGGTCTTGCTCGTGCTATCGCCGGCATAGGCCAGCGCCAGCAGTGTGAGCGGGTGGATCTGCATGACCTCGCATAGCTCGGCCAGCTTATTCAATGTCGGGCTTTTCAGCTCGCGCTCCAACGAACTCATGTAGGTGCGGCTGGACACGTCTGAGAAAGCTTCCTGGCTCAGGCCACGCGCTTTCCTGACCGTCCGCAGTGCCGTTGCCAACGAGGGTTTCGCTGTCATCCACTGGCTCCCATAAAAGCCAAGATGACAGCCGATTGCGCCCTATAGGACTACAATCTATAGTATTCACTACGGCGCATGCGGCGCCGCTTTCGTGCTTTTACGGAAACCCGTACCGGCGGATTTCATCAGAACCGCAGAGGCGCCTCCGTGTCTTTCCTGACTTGCCTAATGCCGATTTCACGTCTTGGCGCCTTTACGGCTTCACTGGCATGTACATCCGTGACTTTGGAGAAATGCACGAATCTGCATCGGTGGATTGGCGAATCCGTGCAAAAGCACCTTTGTACATCCACGCCTGTAAGCAGGGCGTGGGTGCATTCCGGCGTGCGGCCATGACCCTGTCGCTCATCACTGAGACGGAGCGCGCGCAGATGCTGGAGAATGGACGCGCCCGGGAGGCGGGGCAGGCCGTCGACCCGCTGCCGGTAGTGCGCCTGTTCACCCCTGACGCGCATGCGACCTGGCTTCTGTCCTCGCTCGATCCGGCCGACGAGGACACGGCCTATGGTCTGTACGACCTGGGCATCGGTATGCCCGCGCTGGGCACTGTGAAACTCTCCGAACTAGCCTCTATCTTCGGCCCGCTCAAGAGTCCGGTCATGCGCGACCTGTACTTCCGGGCGACACGCACATTGTCGGAATACACACGGCTGGCGCAGCTCAACGGCTCGATCATGGACTGACCGATCCGGTCTATCCCGCCGAGGTTGTCCAGGCGCGCACTGTGATCGACTCGGTCTGATTCCAGACTGAGAGCGTCTCAATCGACATTGTTGCAATCAGGCGCTACAAGCCTGACCCAATCGGTCATGATGGCCGCCGCTCAAGACTGCAGGCTGTACCTGGCGCCGTACCAATGATGGGCGGTGGCTCTGTCGCATTCGGACGATCCGCGTAACGCTTCGGAGTCAATCGGTCTTGATGCTGTCGATTGACGTATTTCCACCTACTGCTGTGTCGAGGAGGCGCTCACCTCGCGTTGCGAGCCCCGTGGCGACGGACCCTGTGCAAAGGGAGGTTGCCCCATGGCCGATCACAACGCCGAACAGTGGTATCCCACCGCCGCTTATCTCTTCGTCCTGCACCTGGATGACCTTGCCCTGGCCTGGGAGTACCTGCGCCGGAACCCTGAATACCGCCGCGACTGGTGGGATCGCCAGCGCCGGCCCGAGGCGGCGCAACGCTGGGGGCTGCGCCTGCTGGAAGATCCGCGCCTGGACGCGCGTGACGCGCATCCGGCCTGGTTTCCCGACCACCCGGAACTGATCCACCTGTATCCCGATGTCGATCCGATGCCCGATTCCGTGGCATTCGACTTCTGGCGCCTGCCTGGCAGCAAAGGCCTGGTCCATGATGGCCGGCGCCTGCTGCTGACGACACGCTGGCCGGGCTGCTGCCTGCGGCTGACCCTTGCGCCCGGCCTGGAGCAGGGTATGGCCTATGTCCACACCGTCCGGGCCTGCGCCAGCCCCTGCGCACGTTTCCGTGCCATCGCGGCCGAGCTGGGCAGGCTGGCCATCACCGCAGATGCCGCGCCGCTCGTAGCGGCTCGCCCTAGCTCGGCCGCACTGCTGGAGCTGCAGACCCTGCAAGCGCTTGATGCCACCCTGGCGGGGGCGTCCTTACGCGAGGTGGCCGCGGGGCTGTTCGGCCCGGCGGCAGTGACCGACGGCTGGCACGCCGATAGCGGCCTGCGCTCGAAAGTGCGTCGCCTGGTGCGGCGCGGCCGGACATTGATGCTCGGCGGCTATCGCCACCTGGCACAGCTCGACGGGCGTGGGAAGGGCCGTTCGATGCCGCCCGCAAAACGACCCTGAACAGGCCGCCCAGCCTTTCTGAGACTGCCTCCATCCGGCTGCGTTGGTGTGGCCGGGCTGTCCTGAACGATGGAGGCTCACCCCATGCGACCCGCTCCCGTGCGACCTGCTGCCGCCCACGCCAAGCCCCTGCAACCAGCCGCCACTGCCCAGCCGCAGCGCTACCTGACCAACGACGAGGCGGCCACCTACCTGCGCCTGTCGCCGCGCACGCTGGAGAAGCAGCGTGTGATCGGCGGCGGCCCGCGCTTTCGCAAGTTCGGCCGGCGCGTCATGTACGCCGTCGCCGATCTCGATGCCTGGGCCGACCAGCACAGCTTCGAGGCCACCTCCGATCCCGAATATGCCGAGCAGCACTCGGCCGACAGCCGTGCGCACTGATCGGTGGCTCGTCCGTGGCCACCGCCATGTCCAGTTCTGCACCGGAGCGGGAACAGCTCGACCTGTTCCGCGCCTTGCCGGGCGACATGGCGCCGCGCGACAGCCAGGACCTGATGGCCTACCCGTTCTTCTCGCTGGCCAAGTCGCGGCGCACCACGCCGATCGATTTCCAGTCCGGCGGCGTCACCGTGCGCGTGGAGGGCTCGCGGGAACGCGGCATCGCCACGATCTGGGATGCCGACGTGCTGATCTGGGCGGCCAGCCAGATCGTCGCGGCGCGCGACGCGGGCCTGCACCCGTCGCGCCTGATGCGCGCCACGCCCTACGAGATCCTGCGCTTCATCGGGCGCGGAGTGTCGCTGCGCGACTACCAGCGCCTCAAGGCCGCCTTGGATCGCCTGCAGTCGACCACGGTGGCCACCTCCATCCGCGAGACCAGCGGCCGGCGCCTGCATCGTTTCTCCTGGATCAACGAGTGGAAGGAGCTGGCCGACGCTGGCGGCACTCCGCTGGGCATCGAACTGATCCTGCCGGACTGGTTCTACGCGGGCGTGCTGGACGCCGCCCTGGTGCTGACCATCGACCCAGCGTACTTCCGGCTCACCGGTGGCATCGAACGCTGGCTGTACCGCCTGGTGCGCAAGCATGGCGGCAAGCAGCCGGACGGCTGGCAGTTCGACTTCCGTCACCTGCACCGCAAGTCGGGCAGCACGGCCAGACTTTGCGACTTCGCTTGCGACCTGCGCGCCCTGGTGGCGCGGCAGTCGTTGCCCGGCTACAAGCTCGGCATCGAGCGCATACCGGAGGCCAACGTGGAGTTGCTGACGTTCCGGCCCGTGTCGCCCACGGCACGGGGATAAGCGCGGTAAAACCTGTGAATGGGCTCGTGCTATCAGGCGTACGGGATATCGTGCTATCAGGCGTATCACTATCGTGCTATCGGGCGTACGAAATCCTCTGCAGGCCAGAACCTGCACGGGATCCAGCCTCCCTTAACTTCTCTAACTTAAAAGCTCTAACTTTTTGTAGGGGCGCGCCGTTTCGTTGGACAACCGCGAAACGGCACGGTCAGGCCGGCTTTCCAGCAGGGAGGGCCGCGCCATGATCATCGCCTTGCTCAACCAGAAAGGCGGCGTGGACAAGACCACGCTCGCGACCCATATCGCGGGCGAGCTCGCGCAACTCGGTGCGCACGTCATCCTGCTGGATGCAGATCCGCAGGGCTCATCGCTGGACTGGACGCAGCGGCGCGCCCAGCAGGGCTTGCCCAGGTTGTTCAGCACCGTAGGCCTTGCCCGCGAAACCCTGCACCAGGAAGCGCCCGAACTGGCGCGTCGCGCCGATCATGTGATCATCGACGGCCCACCGCGCATCGCCGCCCTGGCGCGCTCCGCGCTGCTGGCGGTCGAGCGCGTGCTTATCCCGGTGCAGCCCAGCCCTTACGACCTGTGGGCCAGCGCCGAGATGGTCGCGCTGATCCGCGAGGCGCAGGTGTTCCGGCCGCAACTGGCGGCGGCCTTCGTCATCAACCGGCGAGTCAGCACCACCATCATTGGTCGAGAGGCGCGCCAGGCATTGGCCGATCAACCACTGCCGGCGCTGTGCGCGGAGGTGCGCCAGCGCATCGTCTTTGCCGACAGCGTGGCCGCCGGGCGACTCGCTCGCGAGACGGCACCGGACAGCGCCGCCGCGCGCGAGATCACCGCGCTGGTCGACGAACTGCTGCGGTGGACGGCATGACCAGCGAGCGCGGCAAACGCACGGCCATCGGCGCGCGCCCGCCGGCGAATCCGCACGCCGAGGCGTGGGTTCGCCAGGGTGATGCCGGTGGCCTGCAGAAAGGTGACCTCTACACCGCGCGCCTGACCCTCGACATCACGCCCGCCATGCGTGCCCGCATCAAGGTCTCGGCGTTCACCCTGGGAGTCACTGTCGCCGATCTGCTGCGCGCGCTGCTGGAGCGCGAGTTCCCGGAGAAGTCCCCATGAATGCCCAGCTTTCGGAGGCCACGGCTGCGTTGCCGCCATCGCTCGCAGTACTCGCCGGCCAGACTGACGCCGCGCAGTTGACCCGCGTTTCGCTCGCCTATGTGGAGCAGCGCATCAAGCTCTACCTGCGTTTCGGCGAGCCCGCACGCATTACCCGACTGGACCACTGGCGACGTGTTGCGGTGTTCCAGCCGGGCGCCGTCTTCTGCCGCATCCGCTGGCAGGCCAGCGACTACGGCACGATTCGCTGGCAACTCATGGTGATGCAGGCCTGCACGCCACTGGACGCTGTGCAACGCATCCCCGGCGTGTTGCCTGGCGCGCGCCTGCTGCTGCATGCCGAAGGCGATAACACGGTGCGCGCCGTGCTCGAGCGCATCGACGCCATCGAGGCACTGGCCATCGAGCCCGCCGCCGCATCGCCCGCGTACTGGCGCACGCTGAGTAACCGGCTCGCGGCACGTTCGCTACTGCCCGACTACACCGCCGAGCGGCACGCCGCCTGGCTCACCGGGAGGTCATGGTCATGACCATCGTTTCCACGACAAGCCCCGCACCGCGTCCTCGCTCGCGCCTGCGCGTTCGTATCGCCCTTGCGGGGCTGTCCTCCGTTGGCCTCGCTGCGCTGGCCTGGGCGTCCTTCGTGCAGCCGTTGCCGCGTTTGATCTACAACCCGTCCGACAGCGTTCCGGTCGGCTGGTATCGCGTCGAACCGCTTCAGCCCCGGGCCGGCTCGCTGCCACGTCCGATGTCCGTGGGTAACATCGTCCTGGTCCGATTGCCTGCCGACGCCATCGCACTCGCTGCGCAGCGTGGCTACCTGCCGGCGCACATCCCTCTGCTCAAGCGCGTGGGCGCGGTTGCGCCGCAATACGTCTGTATCGCCGCCGGCCAGGTACGCATCGACGGCGTGCCGGTAGTCACCGTTCTGCCTGCCGATCGTCTGGGCCGGTCGCTGCCATCCTGGCGGCATTGCCGACCGCTGATCGAGGGCGAGTTGTTCCTGCTGAGCGTGACCAACCCGGCGTCGTTCGATAGCCGCTACTTCGGACCGGTCAGCACATCCGCCGTGATCGGCGTCGCGCGCCCGATCTGGTCGGAGACAGATCCATGATGGTCTCCGATTCGCTGCTGCTGCCGTGTCGTCGCACGTGAATCGCGGGCGCATCCGCACCACACTTCGCGCAACATCCGGCGCAGCGGTCCTGCGTGCAGATGACTTGCCTCGAACGTGCGGCCATTGGCGCATTCGCAGACAGGCTGGCTGCTGGTGTAGCAGAGCCGCCTGGTCGCCGAGGCCAGGGGAGCAGGGCAGAGCAAAATCGGAAGGCAAGACAAAAGGGGGCGGCACCTGCTCGCCCGCAACACCAGTCTGCACGTGGGGGGAGGAGCGGCACGGCGCGGCGTCACCGCCGTGCTGTGTGCGACGCGCAACACGCGCCGATGCCGGCATACCCGTGTGCTTCACACGCCAGGACACGCCCTGGCTTGCCGAGGGAACAGCCATGACCGACCGGCGTGACGACGATTTCCGCATTCGGCCCAACGCCCCGAAGAACCGGGGCAAGGGCTTTGTCTCCAAGGTGCTCAAGCAGGTCGGCAAGGCCGGTGGCAAGTCGGCTGTACGGCGTCCGGCGCTGGCCGGTGGCAAGGGGCAACACGCCGGTCAGCGACCCGGCTCGCGCCTGGGGCGTGGGCACACGGCGGCGCGCTTCGCGGGCACCTCACTTACATCACTCTCGCGCCGGTTGACCATCAAGACCCTGCTGGTCAACCAGCGCCAGGCCAGCCCACGGTCGCTGGCCAAGCACCTACGCTATATCGAGCGCGACGGCGCCGGCCGTGATGGCGAACCGGGGCGAGCCTACGGGGCGCAAGCTGACAAGGCTGATCTTGGTGCATTCAGGGAGCGCTGCCAGGACGACCGGCACCATTTCCGCTTCATCGTCGCGCCAGAAGACGGTGCAGAGTTGGACGACCTGCGCACCTACACCCGGCATCTGATGGGGCGCATGGAGGCTGATCTGGGCACGCGGCTGGACTGGGTGGCGGTGGATCACTGGAACACCGATAACCCACACACCCACATCGTCCTGCGCGGGCGCGACGACACCGGCAAGGATCTCATCATCGCCGGCGATTACATCGCCCACGGCTTCCGCCACCGGGCCGCAGAATTGGCCACCGAATGGCTGGGGCCACGCACCGAACTGGAGATCCAGCAGACCTTGCAGCGCGAGGTGGAGCAGGAGCGGTGGACTAGCCTGGATCGCACACTGAAACGTGAGGCTGGCGACGATGGCCTTATACATGTCGAACGCCTTAGCGAGCCTCGTCTGCAACGCCAGCGTCTGCTGCTGATCGGCCGCCTGCAACGCTTGCAGCGCCTGGGGCTGGCCGACGAGACACCGCCCGGCACCTGGGCCGTCCAAGCGGACGCGGAAAAGACCATGCGCGCCCTGGGCGAGCGTGGCGACATCATCCGCACCCTGCAGCGCGCCATGGGCGGTCAGCCGCGCGAGTTGGCGGTGTTCGAGCCGGGAGAGGAGGGGCGTACCATGATCGGCCGGGTGACCGCCAAAGGGCTGGCCGACGAGCTGCGCGACCGGGGTTACCTGGTCATCGACGGTATCGACGGCAAGGCTCATTACGTCGCGCTCAACGCCCGCGACGAACTGGCGAGCTACCCCACAGGATCGGTGGTGGAGGTACGTGGCTCGGCCGAGATACGCGCGGCCGACCGTACCATTGTCGCACTGGCGAACGATGGCTTGTATCGCACCGACCATCACCTGGCGGTTGCCCGGGGCCAGGCAAAGGCTGGCCGCGATCCGCAGGAGGTCGTGGCGACTCACGTCCGCCGACTGGAAACACTGCGTCGTGCCGGTATCGTGGAGCGTGTGGCTGAAGGGCTGTGGAAGGTGCCGGACGATTTGCCCGAGCGTGGCCGCCAGTACGACGCGCAGCGCCTAGGGGGAGTTGCTGTGGAACTGAAATCGCACCTGCCGATTGAACAGCAGGCCCGTGTGATCGGCGCCACCTGGCTGGACCAGCAACTGATCGGCGGTGGGAGAGGGCTGGGTGACTTCGGATTTGCTGGTGAGGTGAAGCAGGCCATGCAGCAGCGCGCCGATTTCCTGATCGAGCAGGGGCTGGCCGAGAGGCAAGGTCGGCGTGTGATCTTGGCGCGTAACCTGCTGGCGACGTTGCGCAATCGAGAGCTGGCCCAGGTCGCTCAGGAGATCGCCGCCGAAACGGGATTGGAGCATTGGCCTGCACAAGAGGGGCAGAGGATGACCGGTATCTACCGGCGCAGCCTCATGCTTGCCAGTGGGCGTTACGCTGTTTTGGATGACGGTAAAGGGTTTAGCCTAATGCCTTGGAGATCCATCATCGAGCAACGACTCGGGCAAAAGATTGCTGCGACCCCGCGTGGTGGCGATGTGTCTTGGGAGATCGGGCGGATGCGAGATATAGGAGTCTAAAGCGCTATTATTAAGGCTCATCGACCTTGCCGGGAAATGCCGCTTTGATCTTGAGGAAGAAGTAGGTGTTATCCCGGTAACCGTACGCCATTCGCTTGATGACCTTGGTGCGGTTGTTCATCCCCTCGAACACGGTGGTGTTGAGTCGGAACCGCGCTGGACACGATGCCTTCGACGTAGGCCTTCAACCGTCTGGCAAAGGCCTGAAGAGATTGCAGGCCACTTTCCTGGGCGAGCCTGAACCACTCGCTCCACCGGCGCCGCGCTTCACGCTCGCTCGGTGCATACCAGAGCTCCTTCAGTTGGTTCTTGAGCAGGTAAGCCGTCATCAGCGGCGTGTTGGCTGCTAGCAGCTCGTCGAGTTTGAGTGTCTGGGGCTTATCGAGATTCTGCCTGTTACGCAGCAATAACCAGCGCGAGCGCTTGACCGCCCGCCGACCGGCAGGATCAACCTTCAGCCGATTTGCCTGATCGACTCGAACCCGATCAATGATCTCTCGGCCAAACTTGGCAACTATGTGAAACAGGTCGTAGACCATTCGAGCGTTGGGACAGTCCGGCGCGGACTCTCTCACTTTGCCACTGGTCTACACCCAGCTCACTGAACGGAACCAATATTTCCCGCGAGCAAGCTGCATGAGCAAGGTGACTAGCCAGCAGCAGAAACAGGATCCAGAAGACTCGGTACATAGGCCCTCTACATCGGGGCGGGATCCACTACAGGTGCAGGAGTAGTCCACAGTGCTTGGAGAAAAGAGATGAATCGGAGATCGCTCAAATGTCCTTCAAGCTACGCTCCTCCCACCAGTCCCAGGCTTTGAGCGCCTGGCGGGCGACGCGGCCACCGAAGAAGGAAAGGGTATCGTTTGGCATGGAGATGGATTTTCTGTTCACGATCCAGAAGTCCGTCAGTTCGGTCTTCTGGCCGTTGAGCAGGTCCGCAATGGTGCGACCATTGAGGTGGGTCAGTGCAACACCGTGACCGAAGCAGCCACCTGCGTAGATGATGCGCTCGTCATCGACAAAGCTGATTTCAGGAACCATGTCGACGTTGACCGATACAGGGCCGCCCCAGCGGTAGTCGATGCGGACATCTTTCAGCTGGGGATAGATCCACTTCAGGTGAGCTTCGCAGTGCTGCCAGCTCATCGCAGACGGCGTCTCAACCAGCGCGCCGGTTTTGTACACGATCGCATCACCACCACCCATGGCGATCCGCCCGTCGACGGTTGGGCGGTAGTAATGCAGCATCTGCCGGTTGTCTCCGAAGGACTGTCTGTCCTTCCAGCCGATACTTTCCCACTGCGCGGCGGTGAGCGGCTCCGTGACAATCTGGTAGGTCCACAGCGGGTACTGCCGGGCTTTGAGCGTGCGGCTATCCGGCACTTCGCGCGAGTAAGCATTAGTCGCGATCACGACTTTGTCGGCCACCACCCGGCCTTTGTCAGTCGAGACTGTAATTGCCGTGGCAGCCCTTTCGATGCGGGTAACAGGGCTGGCTTCATAGACTTCCACCCCTGCCGACTCCGCCAGGCGCTTGAGTTCACGAACCTGTTTGCAGGGGTTGAGATTAGCCGTGTCGGTTTCGTAGATGCCGCCGATGAAGCGCTCGGAGTGAAAGTCCTGGCTAATCCGGTTTCTGTCCTGCCAAGTCAGATCCCCATCAATGCCCAGGTCCTGGAGCAGCTGATAGGTTTTCTTCATTCGGTCTAACTGCTGCTGCGAGTAGCTGATCCTGACCATCCCGGTATGACAGTAGTCAGATTGAAAACCGTGGGTCTCAATCAGGTTTTGGGTATGCGCCACAGCTTTCTTGAGATAGTGGTGGGCATCGATCATCTTCTGCTTGCCCCAGCGCAGCAGCACCATCTCAGGCTCCAGGCCAAAGAGCTTGGTGCTGAATCCGGCATTCCGACCGCTGGCGCCGAAACCGATGATGGCGCCTTCCAGCACCACCACGCGAGCATTGGGGTTGTCTTTCTTGAACTGCCAGGCGGTGTTTAGGCCGGTGAATCCGCCCCCAATGATGACGACATCCGCATTCAGGTTCTGCGCGAGTGCAGCGTTAGGCGAGTAGTGGCCATAGTCATGTTGCCAGAAGGACTGGTTTTCCAGATGCGAGTCTTTGATAGCGGTCATGCCTTTCATTCTCTTTGTTGGTGGCTATGCCAAGTTGCGGAGCAACAGCGCTGGAGGGTTGCTGGTAATCAGGGCTTGCTGCAGGGGCCTGCAACAAGCCTTAGGTCGCGGGTTAGCGCCCGAGCATCAGCTTTATCATCCGGTCGAAGAGCGCTCCGTAGGGGGGATACAGGAGCGGAAATGCCGGGCGCGAAAACTGCTTGAAGATCGGGCGCAGCTTGGAGAACTCAAGGAAGCCTTCGTAGCCGTGGTAGTGGCCCATGCCACTGGCACCGACACCGCCAAACGGCAGGTCATGCTGGGCGGCATGCAGCCCGCAGTCGTTGATCCCGACACCGCCTGACTGCGTCAGGGCTACTACCCGTTTCTGTAGCTGGCGTTGATTGGTGAACAGGTACAGGGCCAACGGCTGATCCCGGTTCTTGATGTAGTCCAGCGCCTCATCCAGGTTGCGATAGGTCTTGATCGGCAGAATCGGGCCGAAGATCTCTTCATGCATGACGCGCATGTCATCGGTAGCTGCTAGCACCAGGACCGGGGCGATCTTGCGGACGGCCTCGTTACCGATGCTGCCGGGCAACAGATTGATGATCTGAGCGCCCTTGCTTTCGGCGTCGTCGAGATACTCCATCAGCCGCCCATAAGCGCTCTGATCGATGATCGAGGTGTAGTCCTGGGTCAGCAGCGACGGGTAGCGCTGGGGGGTGATGGCGCGGCAGTGCTCTACGAATGCCTCCAGCTGACTCTCATGGACGAACAGATAGTCCGGTGCCACGCAGGTCTGTCCCGCGTTGACCGTCTTCATCTGCAGAATCCGCGCGGCTGCCGTCTTTAGGTCAAAGTCCTCGGCGACAATTACCGGGGATTTTCCGCCCAGTTCAAGCGTTACTGGTGTCAGGTTGTCGGCCGCGGCCCGCATGACCCAGCGCCCGGTTTCGGCCGACCCGGTAAAAATCAGGTGATCGAAGGGAATGCTTGAGAAGACCGAGCCACTGATACCCGGCACGATGGCCAGGGTGTGCTCGTCGAAATTCTGAGCCACAAGGCGCTGTAGCAGTGCACAGAGATGACGAGAGTTCGCGGCCATTTTCACCATGCAGCGATTGCCCGCTGCCAGTGCGCTGGTTACGGGCCCCATCACCAGAAACAGTGGGTAATTCCAAGGGGCTACGACACCCACGACGCCCTTGGGCTGGGGAATCACCGAGTTACGGGCACCGAAGAACCAAATAGAGCCGTTGCGGCGTTGCGGCTTCATCCACTTGGACAAGCGCTTGTGGCAGTCGCGGATGCCATCGACCGTCAGGAACAGTTCGAGCAACTTGGTTTCTTGGTGGGCGCGGTTGCCGAAGTCCTGGCTGATGGCTGCACAGATGGCGTCCTGGTTTTCCAGCAGCATCATTTCCAGACGCTTGAGGTTCTTGTGGCGAATCTCCAGGCTGGGGATGGGATGCTCGCGATGCGCGGCCCGTTGCAAGGTGAAGATACGTACAGCCTCTGTCTCGCTAGTTAAGGCATGGCCGATCTGGGCTACGGTGTTCATTGCGATGTGTCTCCTGACGCTGGGCAGATGCAGCTGCCCCTGAAGCGCCGCCTCGCGTGCGCTTAGGGATGCAGTGATGATGTCGGGAGGGTATCGGTGCAGCTGCCATTGGAATTGTCAGGCAGTGCCAGTCTTTTCAGCAGATCGTGCCAATTCCTTCGCGTTTGGTCGGCACGGGGAGAGGATAGGGTAGGGGCGGCCGTTCCGACACGCCCCAGAAGGGTTAGGAGGAGAGGGCTTAGGCGGCTGTTTGGCGCCCGGCTTCGAGCACTTCGCTGGCGGCGCGAATGCCGGATTGCATAGCTCCCTCGAAGTAGCCCATCCACTCGGTTGCGGTCTCAGTTCCTGCCCAATGAATGCGCCCATGCGGTTCGCGAATGGTCTCGCCGTAGGTCGTCATGACACCCGGCGGCATGTGGGCCCCGTAGCCGCCTTCTGTCCAGGTCTCATGAATCCAGTCGTGGTCCACGTACTCCAGTGGCTGGTCCGCGTCGGCGCCAAAGTAGTGCACAAGATCAGCCATGACGCGCGCTCGGCGGGCATCGGCCCCAATCTCGCTGAGCTCAACGGCATGTTCGCCTTCGATCAGGCCAACGAGTATCCCGACCTCGCCATTGGGCGGCGTTTGATCGAAGACCATGCTAAGTGCGCGATCAGGGCTAATCACTGCACCACTCAGGCCACGAGAGCGCCAGAAGGGTGTGGCATACGCCACATGAATCTTGATCACGCAGCCCATCGGCATACGCCTGATCAGGCTGGCCCGTTTGGCCGGTAGCGCAGGCTCATAGCTAATGCGGGAGGCAAGCACCGGGGGCACTGTCACGATTACCCGTCGAGCATGAAGCGTGCCCTGGGCGCAGAGCACGCGCACGCCTTGGGTGTCTTGCTCGATAGCGTGCACCGGGCAATTGAGTCGTATTTGTTCGGTGAGCAGGTCTGCCATACGTTTGGGTACTTGCCAGGCGCCGCCGACGAACTTGTCCTGCTGAGCACCACCTTGCACTCCGATCATTGTCTCCAGCCCATGACCTTGGCGCAGTACCTCCAGGAAGAAGAGATAGGACACTTCAGAGGGCTCCGCGCAGAGAATGGCCTTGGCGATCAGTTTTATCAGGCCTCTGGCGGCTTTGGTGTGAACCTTTCTATCGATCCAGGCTTCGAGCGATTCTCTGTCTAGTTCGGCGGCGTTGTCCGCCTCCCACGGCGCGCGGTGCCCGAGCTGTCGCAGGTCGTGCTGTAAGATCTGATCGGCGATGCCCAGGCTCAGCAGCGAGGACCAGGGCAACTTGGGCACCTGCGAACCATAGGGCTGGACGCTGTCATCCAGGCTGACAAGGTTGTTGCCCTCGGTATGCTGAGGGTAGATTCCAACACCAAGGTTTTGAGCCTGCTCACGGAACAAGTGGTGCTCAGCACCAAGCCATTGGCCGCCAAAGTCGACTGTGTGGCCGGCCACCGTACCGGGCATCGAGCGCCCGCCCACTCGGCTCCTGGCCTCAAGCACCAAGACGTGCTGGCCTGCTTTTTTCAGGTCGAGTGCGGCTCTGAGGCCAGACACGCCTGCTCCGACGATGATGACGTCCCACGATTGTTCGATGCTACTCACGCAGATCCCCTCACAGTGATCGTTTGGCTGGGCTGGGGCTTCTGAGAGAAGGTCGCTCGTCAGCCATGGCGCGCAGGTCGGCGATGGGGCTGATGACCTTGGCGCGCCGTCACAGGATCAGCATAGAGCTTCGCGAGCGCGGGAGATTGTCTGGCAGTGCCAGTTCTTCCGACAGAGGGTGCCAAACGAATGTGAGCGTCAGGATGCCAGGTGGGCTGAGCGGTACTGCTGGGGCGATTGCCCGGTCCAGCGTCGGAAGGCTCGGGTGAAGGAGGCCGATTCTGAATAGCCCACCAGCAGAGAGATCTCCGTCATGGAGTAGTCCGACTCCTTCATGTAGGAGAGTGCCAGCTCCCTGCGCACATCCTCGACCAGTGTCGAGAATTCGATGCCGTGATCCTTGAGGCGGCGTTGCAGTGTGCGCCGACTGAGGTTCAGTTGATCGCAGATCTCGTCGATGGAGGGGGCGCCGCTGCTCATCTCGGCAGCGACCATACGGGTGATTTGCGGCAGTAGTTCATCCGTTACGGTGCGCACCTGGCGCTCTTTTTCCAGATAGGGCTCAAGGGCTTTGTACAGTCGCTCGTTACCGTGAGCCACTGGCAGTTGCAAAGTCTCTATGGGCAGGCAGATCCGATTGGCCGGTTGATTGAAATGGATCGGGCATTGGAACAGCAGCTTATGCGCCGATATGTCCGCAGGCTTGCTGTGTGCGAAGTCAACGCGAGTGGGCTGGATAGTGCTAGCGGTGATCAAGTTAAGCTGCCGCAAGATAGCGGCAATGGCGAACTCCGAGTCTTGGCGTTTGGGGATGGCGGTGGGATAGGTAACACCGTATTCAATACAGATCGTTCGACTATCGAACTCCAGCTTTATATTCGATTCTTGGGCGAAGACGATGATGAATTGCTGAAGTGTCAGCAGCGCTTTTTCAACCGTTGTCGCGCAGTGTATGGCATGGCCGAGTGCGCCGATGTCGTCTGGTTCGGACTGCATGCCGAGCTCAAGTCCAACATTCGGGTTGACCTCTCCCGCAGCTTCCCATAGCGCTAGATATTGCTCGCCGGGTATCTCTATGTCTGCGCGCTCTAAGACGCGAGAGTCGACGTCAAGCATGGAAAGATAGGGGGCAAACACTTCCTTGAATCTGCGGAAGAAATTTTCGGAAACCACTGTGCGGCCGGATTTCATTGTGCTGCAGCCTTTACTTCTATCCCTTTCCTTGCCTAGTGCCCGCTGTCAGGGGCGGCTCGGTCGGTGATTGTTCTTATGCTGAAGACTTACCTCTGAGGGTAATCGTCTTCCACATCTTACTCTCGATTGGATGACTCGGCATGCATCGCAAAGCTGAGCGCTGCTTATGCCGAAGGGCGTGGCAAGCAAGAGGTGGGCCATTGCTGGTAATGAGTCCATAAAGCATCGGGGCCATCGGCTGCGCTACTGCTGACCTGCTGTGCTGGCCGTCGACTACTGACCGGTCAAGATGCTGGCCGCGTACGAATTCTCTTTCTTCATCGTTCCGCTCCTACCTACGAGCCTGCGCTCAGGCCTGATTGGCATCAGATATCAACGAGTCTGGCATGTGCGGGCAATCCGCCTTGAGCGGCATTGGATAGTTTTCAAGCCAGGTGAGTTGGAGAGTTTCGGGTTGGATTTTTGATCAGCCCGCTTTTTCCCATTCGATCCAGATCACCTACTCGAACAACAAGAAAACCAACGAGAGGGTAGGCAAATGGCCGTTAGCAAGGTTTACGCCTGGAGCGTCACTCAATTATCTGCGCCTAGCAGCGCAGCTGCGCGAGTAGCAACACCGTCGTCGCTTCGACGCCATGAGTCCTTGGCACCCACTCAAGACAGATCTGCTATTTCCCGGCTTTTCTAGGCCACCTCGAACTGCTTCCCAATAACCACAAAAAAGCTCCCTCCAGGAGAAGTTCATGAAAAACCTCCAGTTTTCACTTTTGGGTGGTGCGCTGTTGGCGCTCCTTAGTACCAGTCACCTGCAGGCGGCAACCTCGCCTGACCTGAGTAAGCTCGGGAGTGAGCTCACCCCGATTGGGGCAGAGAAGGCCGGTAATGCCGATGGAAGCATCCCCGCCTGGAGCGGCGGCTTGATTCAAGCCCCTGCTGGTTGGTCGCGAGGGAAGGGAGATCCGTATTCCAGTGAAAAGCCGCTGTACTCCATCGACGCGAGTAATGTGGCCCAGTATCAAAAGTCTTTGCCGGAAGGGCAGGTCGCGCTTATCAAGGCCTATCCGGGTTATCGCCTGGATGTCTATCCCACGCACCGCAGCTGTGCAATTCCTGCCGAAGTGGCTGAGCGCTCAAAAGCGTTTGCCGGCCAGGCGCGTATTGGCAGCGATGGCTGGCGCCTGGAGCAGGCAGTAGGTGCCGCTGTGCCATTCCCAATGCCGCAGAGTGGCATCGAGGTGATGTGGAACTACAAGTTGCGCTACATGGCCAAGGGGCGACGTGCGCAGATCTCTTTCCTGCTTCGTGAGAAGGGGGGCGCGCTGACCGAGGTTCGGCAATGGGCGCATGAGTACTACCCCTATAACGATGCTGCTGTGAGGGACCCGAGCGATACCGGCGGAATCGAGGCCAAGCTGCTCTATGACCTACTGTCACCTTCTTCCCGTGCGGGCGAGATGTATCTGGTGCACTCCTTCCTGGATAAGGCGCAGAGCTCGTGGATCTACTTCCCCGGCCAGCGTCGCGTGCGTCTTGCACCTTCGTTCGCCTACGACAATCCAATTGCCGGCTCGGACAACCTGTACTTCGTCGACCAGATCAACATGTTCACCGGCGCTCTGGATCGCTACGACTTCAAGTTGGTCGGCAAGAAGGAAATGCTGATGCCGTACAACTCGTACAAGCTGGTCGACAAGTCCAACAAGTATGAGCAACTGATCGGCCAGGACTACCTGAATCGCGACGTGCAGCGCTACGAGAAGCACCGCGTGTGGGTGGTCGAGGCAACCGTCAAGGCCGACAAGCGCCACTCCTTCGCCAAGCGGGTGTTCTTCTTCGACGAAGACAGCTGGAGCCTGCTGCACGTCGATATGTACGACGCCAAGGGCAATCTCTGGCGTGTGCAGGAAGGCAGCCTGTGGGCCGATCCGGAGATCCAGGCCTGCACCAGCTTCGAGTATGTCAGCTATGACCTGATCGCCCGCCGTTACATCGCCGACGGCTTCACCCAAGAAGGCCTGTCGCTCGATCTCGGCGCAGGGCTGCAAGGGCGTGTGAGCGACAAGATGTTCAACTCCAACGAACTGCGCCGTCGCGGCGAGCGTTGACCGGTCCGGAGCACAACAACATGAAAAAGCAAAACACATGCGGCGCGGCTGCGCTGCAGGCAAAGCCGTGCCTGCGTAACACTCTGGCGCTATCGATCGCGCTTGCATCTGGCCTGCTCTGGACTCAGCCGAGCTACGCCATTCTATTCGGCAGTGAGGACGGGATATCCGGTAGTTTTGACTCCACGCTGTCATATGGTTTCGCCACCCGTTTGCAGTCTCCCGACTGCCATCTGCTAGGTGGTGATAGTGGTGGGTGCAATCCCGGTACCAACAACGAGCTGGGTCGCTACTACAACCTGTCCCGTGGCAACGGTTATGCGAACGCCGATATCAACTACAGCAATGCCGATGACGGCAATTTGAATTACGACAAACACGATGTGTTTTCTCACGTGCTCAAGGGGACCCATGAGCTGAGTCTGCGCTTCGGTGATGGTTGGAGTGCTCTGGGTCGGGTGGCCTGGGCCAAAGACTTCAAGATGGACAACGTACGCACCACGGAGCTCGACGACCAGGCCAAGCGCGACGCTACCGAGCGCTTCGATCTGCTCGATCTGTGGGTGGCGAAAAGCTTCGACATCGGCGAGATGCCGGCCAAGGTCAAAGTGGGCAACCAGGTCATCAGCTGGGGCGCTGAGATCTTCGTGCCCGGCGGTATCAACCAGATCAACGCCCTCAGCCTGCCCAAGTACCACACGCCAGGAACCCAGCTGAAAGAGGTGTTCATCCCGGCACCGATGGCCTCCTTCAATATCGGGCTGACCGAGACGCTGAGCCTGGAGGGGTACTATCAGTTCAAGTGGAACGGCTATGGCCTCGATCCGGTGGGTACCTACTTCTCCTCGGCTGATGTCGCGGGCGAGGGGCGCCGGCCGATCTACTACCCGACGAACTATGTGAACAACATCTATGGTCCGCTGCTGGGACTCACCTGCGCCGATCTGACGCCCACCGGCCAGTGTGGTGCGCCCGGCATCAGCGGCCTGAGTGATGCCGATCTGGTGGCTTTCGGTCTGGCGATTCCCTACGCCGGCGAGCGTGAGGCGAAGAACAGTGGCCAGTACGGCGTGGCGCTGCGCTGGACGGCAGAGAGCATCGGCACCGACTTTGGCCTGTTCTACCAGCGCTATCACGACAAGTTGCCCTTCGTTGGCTACACCGCACGGAGCAACCCGGACAACCTGGTGGTGGACAACTACTTCATCAACTACGGCGAGGACAAGGATCTGTTCGGCTTGTCCATGAGCACCATGGTGGGACCGGTGGCCGTGGCGGGCGAGCTGTCTTATCGCCCTGATGACAGTGTTGGTATTGATCCGACCGTTCCTTTCGGACGCGGCCTGACCGGCAGCTACAACCAGTACAGCGTGTTCGACACCGGGGTGAGTAAGGGCTTTGTCGAAGAGGAGAAGTGGCAGGCGGACATCAATGCCATCTACTCCTTCTCAGCCAGCGATCCGCTGGGCTTCATCCCCAGCGCACTAGGTGCTTCCGATGGCTTCATCCTTGCGGAGGCAGTGATTGCTCATTACCCCGGCCTGGATACCAGCGGTAAGGTGCCTTACTTCCTGCCGGACTACTCGCTACCTGACAAAACCTCCTGGGGCTATGTGGCTGAGATCGGGATGAACTATCCCAACCTGTTCGACAGTGGCGTTACCGTCACGCCGCAGTTGGATTTCAGTCATGACGTGAACGGCACCACGCCGAATGCGCTTCCTTTCGTCGAGGGTCGCAAGTCGCTGACCACCTCGCTGTTGTTCAACTACCGCGACCGCTGGAAAGGTGGCCTGCAGTGGGTGCAGTACTGGGGCGGTGGCGACAACAACCTGATGGCTGATCGTGACTTCCTCAGCGGCAACATCTCTTACTCGTTCTAATCCAGCCCAAGTTCGTCTGCGGCGGGCCGCGCGTGCTCCTGCGCGGTTCGCCGTTGGCGACACTCGTAGTATCGAGGCATCCCATGTTGGTTTTCCTGGTGTCGGCGCTTGAGCGCTTTTTCTTCCGCCATCGTCTGGCGACTCTTGGCATGCTGGCCGTCATTACCCTGATCATGGGCGTGTTTGCATCACGTCTGGAAATGTCGGCCGGTTTCGACAAACAGCTGCCGCAGCAGCATGCGTTCATCAAGACCTTCAACCAGTACCGCGATGTGCTGTTCGGTGCCAACCGGGTCATCGTGGTGCTGCACGCCAAACAGGGCGATATTTGGAACAAGCAGGCGATGACCCGCCTGTATGACCTGACCCAGACGCTGTTCTTCATGCCCGGGATCGACAGGCGCAGCGTCACCTCGCTATGGACGCCAAACACCCGTGCGGTGCAGATCACCGAAGAGGGCATGAAGGCCGAGGACGTGGTCGGTGGCGATGTCACGGTCGGCACCCTGAATGACCAGGCCATAGCCGGCATTCGTGAGCGCACCATCATCGGCGGCTTCGTCGGCAGCCTGGTGGCCAACGACCATTCCGGTGCCATGGTGGTGGCCGAACTGGCCGATCCGGACCCGCAAACCGGTCAGCGTCTGAACTACCTGGAGTTCAGCCAGCGCCTGGAAGACGAGGTGCGGGCCAAGTACGCCGATTCTGACTACGACGTGCAGGTCATCGGCTTCGCTAAGCAGATGGGTGACATCGGCGCCGGGGCCAAGAGCGTGGTGGAGTTCTTCGGCTTGGCCTTCGTGCTCACCGCGCTGGCCGTCTACTGGTATACCCGCTCCTGGCGACTGACCTTCCTGCCGCTGTTCTGCTCGCTGGTCTCGGTGGTCTGGCAGTTCGGCACCATCACCTTGCTGGGCTTCGGTCTAGATCCCCTGGCGATTCTGGTGCCCTTCTTGGTGTTCGCCATCGGTGTGTCCCATGGCGTGCAGCAGGTCAATTTCATTTCCAAGGAAGTTTGTGCCGGCGTTGATGGCATGACGGCCGCACGGCGCAGTTTCACGGGCTTGTTCATCCCCGGCACGCTGGCGCTGATCACCGCTTTCGTCGGCTTCGCCACCCTGGTGCTGGTGCCCATCCCGATGATCCGCGAGCTAGCCATTACCGCCTCGGTGGGGGTGGCCTACAAGATCATTACCAACCTGATCATGCTGCCGGTGCTGGCCAGTTACTTCAGCTTCGATAGAGCCTATGTCGCACGTGTCGAGAAGCTGCGAGAAAAGCGCGATGGCGTGATGGTTTGGCTAGGTCGTATCGCCGAGCCGCGTAACGCCACGATTGGCGCGGTGCTGGGCTTGGTGCTTATGGTTGTAGCCGTTTGGCAAAGCCAGGGACGCCATGTTGGCCACGTTCTTCCTGGGGCGCCAGAGCTGCATGCGGACTCCCAGTACAACCGGGATGTGCAGAGTGTGGTCAGCCATTTCGCCCTGGGTCTGGATCTGTTCACCGTGGCAGTGGAAACCCCCGCAGGCGGCTGTTACCGCAACGATGTGATGGCCTATGTCGACCGCCTGACTTGGTATCTTGGCAATGTGCCCGGTGTGCTCTCGGCGCAGTCCCTGCCGGCGCTGAGCAAGCTGTCGGCCTCCGGCGTCAACGAGGGCAATCCCAAGTGGGCCGCGCTGCCGCTGGATGAGCTGTCGCTGGGTGAAGCGGTGCGCCAGGTGCCTGAAGCCCTGCGCCTATACAACGCCGACTGCACGCTGCTGCCGATCAACCTCTATCTCACTGACCACAAGGCCAGCACCCTGAAACAGGTAGTGCAGGCGGTAGAGGATTATCGGGCCGAACATAAGTTGGAGGGGGTGACGGTACGTCTGGCCAGCGGCAATGCCGGCGTACAAGCAGCCACGAATGAGATTGTGGAGACCTCAGAGCTGCCGATGATGCTCTACGTCTACCTGACCATCGTGCTGCTGGTGTTTCTGGTGTACCGCGACTGGCGCGCCATGATCGCCTGCTGCTTGCCACTGACTCTGGCGACTTTCCTCGGCTACTGGTTCATGAAGGAGCTGGATATCGGCCTGACCGTCGCCACTCTGCCGGTGATGGTGCTCGCGGTAGGCATCGGCGTGGATTACGCCTTCTACATCTACAACCGCCTGCAGATGCATCTCGCTGCAGGGCTGCACATCGTCAGCGCATTCCAGCAAGCCTTGCGCGAGGTTGGGGTGGCCACGGTATTTACCGCCCTGACGCTGTCCGTCGGGGTCGCCACCTGGTCGTTCTCGGCACTGAAGTTCCAGGCCGACATGGGTCTGCTGCTCACCTTCATGTTCATGGCCAACATGATTATGGCCATCACCCTGCTGCCGGCCCTGGCCGTGGTACTGGAAATCCTGATTCCGCGGCGGGGGCCGGTACGTGCGCCCCTGATCGTGCATTGAGAGAGGAGCACGCATGATGTTCGCGATTCGTTTCCTGCAACTGCCGTTGGCGGCTCTGGCGCTGGCTATGACCGGCAGCCTGTGGGCTGCCGAAGTGGAGGCCCCGGCAATAGCCGTGGAGAACGCCCAGCACGCGCCGCTGGTGGCCGTGAGCCAGGTCGGCCGGCGTCTGGTCGCCGTGGGCGACCATGGCATCGTCGTGTTGTCCGATGATGGCAAAACCTGGCGTCAGGCCAGCAGTGTGCCGGTGGATGGCCTGCTCACGGCGCTGAGCTTCATCGATGAGCGCCAAGGCTGGGCGGTAGGCCATGGTGGGGTGCTACTGCATACCGAAGACGGTGGTGAAACCTGGGCTCTGCAACAGCGCCTGGAAGAGCAGCCGGTACTGCTCTCGGTGTGGTTCGAGAATGCCCGGCACGGCATCGTCGTCGGTGCCTACGGTTATGCCGCGCAAACCCAGGATGGCGGGCAGAGCTGGCAACGCCTGAGCGTGGGTGCGGAGGGTGACGACTATCACCTCAACCATATCTTCGCCGCCCGTGATGGCAGCCTGTTGATCGCCGCCGAAGCAGGCAACGCCTATCGCTCTGCTGATCGCGGTGCCAGCTGGCAATCACTCGACACCGGCGTCAGCGGCTCTCTGTGGAGTGGTGTCGGGCTGCGTGATGGTCGAGCGCTGCTGGTTGGCATGAGCGGAAGGGTGCTGCTCGGCGACAGTTCAGGCCAACGCTGGCGCGAACTGCGTAGCGGCACAAGCGAGGCGATCACTGATGTCGCGCAACTGGCTGATGGTCGCGTCGCTCTGGTCGGCAATGGGGGGCTGGTGGCGCTCTCCGATACGAAGGTAGAGCGCTTCAACGCGTCTCAGCGTGAGGACCGCCTGAACATCTCTGCATTGGCTCCACTCACTGGCGGGCATCTGCTGCTGTTTGGGGCGGCAGGGGTGATCCCTCAATAGTTGGCATTGCGTCGATCACTATTGTCATGGCCCTTGCTGCAGGGGCTGACCCAAAGCGCTCGACGCCATCCCTTCGACAGTACGCGCCCCTGCAGTTTGTTTGCTCGTTGAGATACACGACGAACTCTTAAGGGGCGCTGCCTTCTTGCATGGCTGGAGTGCATCGATGCGTACCTTGTTCGCCAGGTTGTCATTGCGATTCAAGCTGGTGCTGTTCAACGGCCTGCTTCTGGCGTTGATCACTGTTCTACTGGTGGCTTCTGGCCTGCTGTCTGCCCGCCAGCAGCAGAACATGGTGATGACTAGCACAGAGCCATTCGTACTGGGAACCGTCCAGGGGCGCATGAGTCAGGCGCTGGCTTGCGAGCTGTCGGTCATCAGCAACGTCTTTCAGTCAGCCAGAGCAATGGGTGAGTTACTGGCTCAACAGGTGTCTCGATATCGTGCGTTGGCAAAAGAAGGGGGCGCTCACTTCGAACAGCGTCTCGCATTAAACCGAGCTACCGAAACTGCTCTGCATGCTAGTCATTCCAGCTACGCGAGTTATGTGGTGCTTGAGCCGAATGCGTTCGCCGGTATGGACCGCGATTTCTCTGGGAATCATGAGGTGGGAGCTAATGACAGTGGCCGCGTGGCAACCTTCTGGTCTCGTAATGGCGAGGGCAGGATCAGCCATGAGGCCGTTCCTGAGGCGCTGCTGGCGGACCAGCAGACCAACTACTGGTATCAGTGCCCTCTGCAGCGCAACGCACTCTGCATATTGGACCCATACAACTACGAGTTCCCAGGCGAAGGGGTGGCTGTAGTCAGCACCGTTGCTGTGCCGGTAAAGGACAACGGCGAGGCAGTGGGCATGGTGGGCTTCGACCTGCGTCTGGATTTTGTCCAGGAACTGTTGGAGCGTGCCAATGCACGTCTATTCGGAGGGCAGGGAGAGCTGATTCTGGCCTCGCCTGGTGGCGTGATTGCAGGATTCAGCAGCGCACCTCAGCGTGTCGGCTCGCCTCTGGTGGAGGCGGATGGTCTGCAGGCTGATCAGCTGCAGGAACTGTTGCGTGATGACGGGCGTGTGCGGCTGGAGGTATTGGCAGATGACCGCTTCCAGCTGATCCAGCCGATACCCGTGATCAGCGGTGAATCGCCGTGGGTGGTCATCTACCGGGTCGATCAAACCGTTGCCGCTGCCGATGCCGTCGAGCTGCGCGCCGATCTTTCTGCTGCTGCGCAGGGCACGGTCTGGCAGCAAGTTTTTCTGGCCGCCATGGTGGCTGCACTGGCTTTGCTGCTGATGGCCTGGCTATGCGCGCATGCGCTGGAGCCCCTGCGCCGTATGCGGGGGCTGATGGACGACCTGGCCAGTGGTGAAGGGGATCTGACACGACTGCTGCCAGTGGTGAATCGTGATGAAGTTGGAGCGCTTGCCGAAAGCATCAATCGTTTTATCGGTGGGCTGCGCGAGCTTCTGGCGCAGGTTCGCGACTCCCAGGAGCAGGTAAGTGAGTGCACCCAAACCAGCTTCGAGCTGGCGCGGGCTTCCACTGAGCGGGTAGCTCGGCAGCATGACGAGATCCGCCTGGTGGCGACGGCGATCAATCAGGTGGCGTGCTCAGTCGACGAGATTGCCCGCAGTACCGTGACCACCGCCGATGCAGCTCAGCGATCTCACGGCGCGGCCCTGGAGAGCCGGACTGTCATCCGTGAGGGCGGCGATGAGGTGCGCCAGTTGTTCAGTCATATCGGCGATGTCCAAACCGTTGCTAAGGCGCTGAATGCGGACTCGGAGCGCATTACCGCGATCATGCAGTTGATCCGAAATGTGGCCGAACAGACCAACCTGCTCGCTTTGAACGCAGCGATCGAGGCTGCCCGCGCGGGTGAGCATGGTCGAGGGTTTGCCGTAGTGGCTGATGAGGTGCGAGCCCTGGCCGCGCGGACGCAGCAGTCCAGCGCCGAAATCGAAACCATTGTGCTTGGCATCCAGAAGGGGACTCGCAGTGCGGTGACTGCTATCGACAGCAGCCTGCTGCACCTGAAGGAAAGCGTTGCTCATGCAGAGTCTGCAGAACACGCACTTGAGCATATTGTCACCGCGGCGGGCGAGATATCCGCCCTGGCGTCTCAGATCGCGACAGCAGTGGAAGAGCAGCGAGCGGTTACTGAGGAGTTGAGCCGGAATGTTTCCGTCGTTGGCCGGGCCGCAGCGGAGATAAACCAGCTGACGCAGGCCGGAGAGCGAGAGCACGTTCAAGTAACGGATCGGATGTCTGTACTCGGCAGGCAGATCGAGCGTTTTCGGCTCTAGAAAATGACATCAGATGTCAAAGGGCCTGTCATCACGGGTCAATTCGCGCCCATAGCCCCTCGATAGACTCCTTTCGAAGCTGACCGCCCGCCCATGGGTTGCCCCGACGCCAAGGAACCTTCCGTATGTTGATGCGTTCACTCCGATTCCTGTTTTGCGGTTTGTCGTTCTCCGTCCTGGCTTACCCCGCGATGGCCGAGTTTGTGCCTGAAACGGCGCATGTCGAGGTGTTGGGCGATCACCGCGATCAGAACTGGTTCTGGATCTGGGGCAGTAACGCTCCGAACATGGTCGACGGGCGTGCCTACCTGTTCGATGACAATGGACGCAACCTGGGGCTTCTGAGCACCGGGATGTGGACTAACGGCCTGGTCCTGTCGCACAAGCGCGATGAGATTTACGCCACCGAGATCTATTTCAGCCGGGGTGTGCGTGGTACTCGCTCGGACGTGGTCACGGTGTATGACGCCAAGACCTTGAGCCCCAAGCGCGAAATCGAAATCCCCGCCAAGCGCATGAGTGCGCTGATCAGCACAGGCTTGAGCGTGCTGTCGGACGACGAGCGCTTCCTGCTGGTGTTGAACTTCACACCGGCCCAGTCGATTTCCATCGTCGACCTGGAAAATCATCGCTTCGTCAGCGAAGTGGCCATCCCCGGCTGTGCCTCCATCTATCCCGCGGGTCCTCGGGACTTCTATGCCATCTGTGGCAATGGCGGTTTCTTCCATCTGCGTCTCGACGATCAAGGGCAAGTGGTTTCCCAGGAACGTACTGCTCCGGTGTTCGATCCGTTGCAGGACTTGCTGCTGACAACGGGCTCGCGCATCGGCGACACCTGGTATTTCGTGTCACAGAAGAACAACGCCTACGGCATCAAGATGGACGCGCAGGGTGTTGAGGCGAGTCAGCGCTGGTCGCTGGTCAGCGACGATGAGCGCGCCGACGGCTGGAGCATTGCCGGCAATCATGGCACCGCGCTGCATCAGAGCAGCGGCCGGCTGTATGTGCTGATGCATCAGGATAAGCCGGAGAACTATCAGAAGCCGGGGACCGAGGTATGGGTCTATGACATTCGCACCCAGCAGCGCCTCGCGCGCATCGAGCTGAACGAGCTGAGCACCGCCATTGGTGTCAGCCAGGGTGAGCAACCGCGACTCTACAGCCTGGATTGGGTGGTCCCCATGCCAAGCCTGTTCACGCTCTGGATCTACCTGACAGAAGGCGAGGCCGGCCTGACGCCGCTGCTTCGCCAAGGCGTCAATATCTACGACGCCAACAGTGGCGAGCACCAGCGCAGCATCGGCGACATACCGCTGGGCTTCCTGAATGTGGTGGCGCCATGGTGATCGCTACCTACCTGCATGATCCGCTCGTGCACCTGACCAGCGCCATGGCAATGGCTCTACTGCTAGGCGCCTCGGCTCTGCACAAGCTGCGTGACCTGGACGGCTTTGCCCAGATTCTGCAGCGCTATGGCCAGTCTTTGGCAGGCCTGTTGCCCGGCTGGCTACAAAACCTGTTGGTATGCCTGCTGCCGGCGCTGGAGCTGCTGGCCGCCGCGGGGCTTCTGGCGAGCTACTGGCTGGCCTGGGCCGCTGCACCTGCCGCGCTACTGCTGGCGGTTTACGCCGGAGTGCTGGCGCTCAGTGTGTGGCGAGGTCTGGCCATCGATGACTGCGGCTGCCATTTCGGTGGCAAGCGCCAGCCACCCAGCATGGCTCTGGTCTGGCGCAACTTGCTGTTAGTCCTGCTGGTCGTGAATCTGCTGGCTCCAATGACGGGGCGCGTGCTGGTGTGGTTCGACGCGCTCACGCTGGGTTTCTCCCTCATGAGCGGAGTGGTGCTTTACCTGCTGGCCAACCTGCTGATTTCCAATCGTGTATCCCTGAGGGAACTGTGATGAGCATGACGAATGCGCTGATTGTTTCCAGCCTTTTTTCCTGGCTGATGACCGTGGGGCTGATCCTCGCCGTGTGGGCACTGGCCCGTCAGATCGGTGTACTGCACGAGCGAATCAAGCCGGTCGGTGCGCTTTCCTTGGGCAAGTCGATCAAGGCCGGCGAAGTGGCGCCGCGCTTCACGCTGCCGAGCCTTACCGGTGGCTCGGTCAGCCTGGGTGGCGTCAGCTCGCAGGGCCAGTCGACCCTGCTGTTCTTTCTCTCGGAGACCTGTCTGGTCTGCAAGACCCTGTTGCCGGTGCTCAAGTCGCTGCGCCAGCACGAGCGAGCTCGTTTGCGGGTGATTCTGGCCAGCGATGGCGATGCCGGCGCTCACCAAGCTTTCATTGAGC
Source organism: Pseudomonas paralcaligenes (assembly GCF_019655855.1). GTDB lineage: Bacteria > Pseudomonadota > Gammaproteobacteria > Pseudomonadales > Pseudomonadaceae > Aquipseudomonas > Aquipseudomonas paralcaligenes. The sequence goes on from NZ_BPFX01000016.1 coordinate 68,834, forward strand.
TGCATCGCTTGCAGGAATTTCCCTATCTGCTGTCGCAGGAGGTAGGTCTGGCCTACCAGATCAGCAAGTTGCCCTACGGCGTGCTGATCGATGCGAACGGAACCGTCGTTACCCATGGACTGATCAACAATCGTGAGCACCTGGAGAGTCTTTTGGAGGCTCAGGAGATGGGTTTCGCTTCGATTCAATCCTTCCGTGCCGCCGCGGATGCGGCAGAACAACCGCTCTACAAACAGGTGCACTGAACATGGCGATCAAATGGTTCGACGAAGCCGCCGAGATGCTGTCGCGTCGGGTTGCCCGCGGCACTTCGCGCCGAGGTTTTCTCGGGGGATTGGGCACCCTGATGATCGGGGTCGGTGCCACCACTCTGCTGCCGGTATTTCGTAGCGGTGCCTTTGCCCAGACCAGCCCCAGCCTGGTGGAGGCGGGTGATCCGAACAGCTGTGACTACTGGCGGCACTGCGCTATCGATGGCTTCCTCTGTGGCTGTTGTGGCGGCACGGTTAACAGTTGCCCGCCGGGCACCGTGCGTTCGGACATCACCTGGATCGGCACTTGCCGCAATCCGTCCGACGGCAAGGACTACGTGATTTCCTATAACGACTGCTGCGGCAAGAGCAGTTGCGGACGCTGCGTCTGTCAGCGAGACGAAGGCGATACGCCCCTCTACCGGCCACAAAGCTCCAACGATCTGAACTGGTGTTCCGGCAGCCACGCAGACATGCCCTATCACTGCTCGCTGTCAGTGGTGATCGGGGTGAAGGAGTAGCGATGCCGAGCCTGCGCCTTACTGCCTGCGCCTTTCTAGGGCTGATGCTGGCGGGGCCGTCTTCGGGCTGGGCAACCGAGCCGCGTCAGTTCGATTACATGCTCAACTGTCAGGGCTGCCACCTGCCGGATGGCAGCGGCAACCTGGAGCGGCAGGTTCCTCCGTTTCGTGGGCAGCTGGGCAAGTTTCTCAGCGTGCCGGGTGGGCGGGAGTATCTGGTTCAGGTTCCCGGTTCAGCACTGTCTGGATTGTCAGACGACGCGTTAGCCGGGGTACTCAACTGGATGCTGGAGTCGTTCAGTGCCGCCGAGCTGCCGGCCGATTTCAAGCCCTATACCGGGGCGGAGCTGCACGAATGGCGCAAGCACATCCCAACCGATGTCGAACGGGTCCGCAGTGCGTTGCTGCAGCGGATCACCCAGCAAGAAAAGCAATAGGAAACCGCAATCCATGAAGCTACGCATCTGCGCCGGCCTGCTTCTGCTCGCCGCAACATTACAGGCTTGGGCTGATGAGGCGCCGGCCCAAGCCGCCATGTGCACCGCGTGCCATGGCGCCCAGGGGCAGGGCAGTGCGCAACTTGGCGCTCCACGCTTGGCAGGTCAGCATGCGGATTACCTGCTCACGCAACTGCTCAACTTCAAGGCCGGACGGCGTGGCTATGACGCGCGTGATCCGTCTGGTGCCCAGATGCGCGCGGTGATCGCCACCCTGAGCGAGAGTGACCTTGAACGTCTTGCCAGTTATTTCGCCGTCCAGAAGGTTGCAGCGGGCGAGGTGACCCAAGTGGCGGAAACCGCCCAGGGTGAAGCCATCTATCAGGGGACCTGCGCCGCCTGCCATGGACCAAAAGCGGAGGGCTTCGCCCACTTGAAGACGCCCAATCTGAGCATCCTCGATGGCGGCTATCTGGAGCGTCAGCTCTCGAACTACATACAAGGATTGCGCGGCAGCGAGGTCCATGCCGACGAGCTGGGTATCTGGATGCGTGGCATCTCGCTGCAGATCGGTGGGGAGTCCGAGCGTAAAGCCATTGTCGACTACATAAGTAGCCTCTCCGCGGCGCCCACTCATTGAGATACGCAGCTGCTTACGCCCGCTCAGCACTCCACCTGAGAAAGGGCTTCTCCAACCATTATTGTCAGGTGTCGCAGAGTCCATGAATGTCTTGATCGTGCATGCCCATAACGAGCCCAGATCCTTTAATACGGCAATGAAAGATCTCGCCGTTGAGGTGCTTCGTGAGCAGGGACATGAGGTTGTCGTTTCGGACCTCTATGGGCAGAAATTCAATCCGGTTGCCTCTGAGAAGGACTTTGGTATCAGGGCGGCTAGCGAGTACCTCGTGTACGCGCTGGAGCAGCGGCACAGCTACAGCAGTGGCTCTTTGGCTGTCGATATCCAGGTGGAGCTGGACCGGGTGAAGTGGGCTGATCTGATCATCTTCAACTTCCCGATCTACTGGTTCGGCATGCCGGCAATCATGAAAGGCTGGATCGACCGGGTCTTTGTCTCCGGTTATTGCTACGGCGGCAAACGCATCTACGACCGTGGCGGTCTCAAGGGCAAGATGGCCATGCTTGCCTTCTCCTTGGGAGGGCAGCGCCACATGTTCGGTCCGGGGGCAGTGCATGGTGAACTGGAGTCGCTTCTACTCCCAATCCACCGCGGCATGCTCGCATATGTGGGCCTGAAGGTCCTGCCCCCTTTCGTTGCTTACCACGTCCCATACATCAGCGAGTCCGAGCGGCACGACTACCTCGAACAGTATCGCCAGCAGCTGCAGACCCTTCATCAGCGTCCAGCGCTGGAGTTTCCATCGCTGGACGAGTTCGATGACTCGCTGCGTCCCAAAGCAACCCAGTAGGCGGCATTTCTCGCTACCCAATTGCTGCACATTCTTTTGGTTACCTTCGTTTATCGATGAGGCTTTGCGTAATGCCGTCTAAGAAATTCATCAAGGGCTTCCGTCACGAGCTGGCGAATCGTGCTTTTGCCTTCATGGCTGTTGGGCGAATGGCTGAACGTCTGGCGGACGATAAGCGAGGTCTTTTCTGGAAGACCTACCTCGATCTGGAGATATTCAACCGCCCTCGTTACGAAGCGGCTGCAAGGACATGGGGGCTTGGGATGGCGCCAGGCATTTTGACCAAGCTCAAGGCCTGGGCTGTTTCCTCCGTGCCGAAACCGTTTATTGGACTGCTGCTGAAGGTCGTATACAGCGAAACGCTTAAATATATGGAGTGGCTGCGAGATCTGAGTAGGGAAGGGCCTGCTGACTCCAGGGCGTTTCTGGATTACATGCTGGCTCAGGAGGAAATGCAGATCGAGATGATGCGCATGGCATTGCAGGGGCGGGATGCTGAGATCGTGCGTTTTGCGGACGAATTCTTCCTGAAGTACAACGGTTCAGTGATGACCTCAGGAGAGCCGGTTCCACGGGAGTGCGTCTGACATGGCCTTTGACTACTTCGAACGCTTGAAGCGATCACGATAGGCTGTGGGCGTCATTTGCGTGCGCTCTTGAAACAGGCGCGAGAATGAGCTGGCGTCGGAGTAGCCGACTTCATGAATGATCGTCTCGACGTTCATGTCGGTGATCTCAAGTAGTTGCTTGGCTGCCTCTATTCGGAGGTTTTGCAAATAGGTCAGGGGTTGCATGCCAAGTGCGATATTGAATCGCCGGGTGAGCGTACGTTGGCTGACCGCCAGTTCATCGGCCAATGCTTTCATGGTCAGGGGCTTGCGCAGGTTCTGCTGCAGCCGGTACTGCGCTCTGGCCACCAAGCTATCGCCATGGTCGCTTGCGTCGGAAAGAGGAAGGAAGGGGGCCTGCGCGGTTTGCCCTACATCGACCAGCAGGGTCTTGGCGCACAGCGAGGCAATGGCTGGTGAGAAGAAGTGCTCGACCATTCTCAGCGCCAAGTGTTGATAGGTAGGGATACCCCCGGCGCAGATCAATCGTTCATCTTCGGTAAGCAGATGTCGAATATCGAGCTGAACCTTGGGATAGCGCTGGCGGAAGCGTTTCTCTAACCACCAAGTTGTAGTGGCGTTGCGCCTGTCGAGCAGACCAACCTCAGCCAAGAGGAAGGTGCCGGTGCAGTTTGCGGCAACAAGCGCCCCTTGCTCCCATTGTCTGGCTATCCAGCCGCCAAGGTCTGTTTGGGACTTGAGGAACTGTTCGAACGCATCCTGGCCGCTGTAGAAAATGCCGGGGATGTACACCAGGTCGTAGATTCGATCCTGGGTATTCACCGAATCCGTAGCGAGAGCCAGGCCGCCACTGACATTGACGGCTCCGCCGGAGAACGACACGAATTGCCACTCGAAGGGCTCGATATGCTCACCAAACTGCTTGCGAGCATGGGCGTTCGCGACCTGAAAAATGTCCATCAAGCCGGTCAGGCTGGAGGCATAGCAGCCTTCTAGAGTGAGTAGGGCGACACTGGGCATTGCTGGATTTTACTCTTGTCTTGTTTCGCATAGTGATTGTCATATTAGCCAATCCACTATGGCAAGCCTGCTCCATACACTCGATGCCATCTATCAACCCAGTCTAGAGAGGTGAATGATGGCAATGCTTCCCAAGCGTATGGCCGATGAGCTTTATCACGACCTGATGTCGTCCGCGGCCGTTCTTGAAATCCGCAAGGAGGTTCGCGCCTTTGCCGACGAGTTTGTGGCGCCCCGAGCCTATGAGATCGCTCACCGTGATGAGAGCGTGGAAAGCTTTCCGCGCGACGTCTTCGATGCGATGGCGCGTCATGGCATCTTCCAGATTCCCTTCGCGGCGCGCGATGGCGGGCGTGGTCTAGAGCACCGAGTACTGGCGACCGCCACGGTTTGTGAGGAACTGGCCTACCACAGCAACTCGATTGCCGCCGTCTTCGACGTGCACTGCATTCTGGCTGGTCGGACGTTGGAAAAAGGCAGCGACTTCATTCGCGAGCGCTACCTGAGGCCTGCTATCGCCGGTACCAAGATCGGCGCCTTTGCTACCACCGAGCCGCTGGCCAGCACCGACCTGTCGCCGAAGGCCGTCGCGACCATCGCTCGCCGAGAGGGCGATCGCTACATCATCAACGGCCAGAAGCGCTTCATCACCAACTCGCCGGTTGCCGACTTCATCGTCGTGCTCTGCCGCAGCGAGGAAGACGGTATGGTCGAGTTGGTTGTGGAGACCGATCAGCCAGGTGTGCGCATTGGCAAACCCGACCGGAAAATGGGTAACCGCGGACAGCTGACCGCCGACGTGCATTTCAGTGATGTGGAAGTGCCGCTTGAGCGCCGGATTGGTGAGGCCAATCAGGGACTGCGAGTGGCCTTGGCAACCCTGACCTACGGGCGCATCGGCATCGCCGCCACCGGCGTCGGTATGGCGCAATCGGCTTTCGACCACTCTGCGGCGCATCTGAGCAGCCGTGAGGCATTCGGCAAGAAGCTAGGTGCCTTCCAGCATTGGCAGTTCCGCATGGCTGAACGAGCCACGCAAATTGAAAACGGGCGGAACCTCTACATCAAAGCTGCATTGCGGATGGACCAGGGCATTGAGTTCCCCGAGCCGGAAGCGGCCATGGCCAAGTTCTACGCGACCGAAGCTGCAGGCGACATGGCGCGAGATGGCGTGCAGCTCTTCGGCGGCTACGGCTTCCTGCGCGAGCTTTCCGAAGACGGAAGTCACTACAAGGTTGAGGAGATCTACCGGGACAACAAGATCAGCGAAATCTACGAAGGCACGAACGAGATCCAGCGCATGGTCATTGCACGGCAGATCTTCGGAAAGGCTTTGGTGGGCTAGCTTGCATCGAGCTTAATAAAGAAGCTTGTTACGCAGGGATAGCGCCAATGCTTATGCGTTATTCCTGCTCCAATTTTTCGAAGTACTCAGGCGCGATGAGAATGACCAAGCTGCGCAGCGACTTAACCATTGAGAAACTCAACCTTCTCGGGCATGACGGTCTGCCAGGGTTGTTTGGACTAGAAATGACGGAGCTGGTGGTGGGATCTCTGAGAAGTCGAATGCTGATCGAACGCACGCACCTTGCCCCCAATGGCTACTTGCACGCTGCAGCCATCGTCGCCCTCGCGGACACTACTTGTGGAAACGCCTGCATGGCACATCTCCCGGAAGGCGCTCTTTCCTTTACCACGATTGAGTTGAAGAGCAATTTCCTCGGGACTATCACGCAGGGAGCTCTTCGCTGTGAGGCGCTCGCGCAGCACCTCGGCAGAAACACTCAAATCTGGGATGCAGTGGTGACTGATGAGGCTTCCGGTCAAAGGCTTGCCCTGTTTCGTTGTACCCAGATGGTTTTATGGCCGAGGCCTTGAAGGGCTCCCAATCGCAGTTGGCCGAGAGTTTTGGTGGATTTCAATATGACTATGCCTAGAGCATTTCTAACGAAAAATTGGCATTCAAGCAGTTTGATGCGAGTGCTTGGAGTCGTTCTGGTAGTTGTTCGATAAACGTCATCTCTGGGTCTCTATTCCCTTGCCAGTGATACATGGAAGGAGAAACTTGCATGGAGCTTCGACATCTTCGTTGCTTTCTTGCCGTTGCAGAGGAATTGCACTTTGCTCGTGCGGCTGAACGGTTGCATATCGAGCAGTCACCGTTATCGCGTGCGATCAAGGAGCTTGAGGAAGAACTGGGCACGCAGCTCTTCCTGCGAACCACGCGGAGTACGAGGCTTACGCATGCCGGGCGACTGTTTCTGGAGCATGTGCCGCGCGTCTTCACTGCTTTGCAACAGGCGCGCGACAGTGTGAAGGCCGTCGCGAATGGGTACTGCGGCCAACTGAGAGTGGCTCTCTCGGACGGAATCTCTCCCTTGCGCTTCTCTTCGTTTCTGGCGCTATGCCGACAAGAGGAGCCGGAGGTCGAGATTCGCCTGTTTGAGGTGTCGCTGTCGCAGCAGATCAAGGGACTGCATGACGATCTTTATGACGCGGGGTTCGCTCAGTCGGACGAGGTCGGAGATGGCGTCGTTGCTATTGCGGCCTGGAGCGAGCCGCTGGTGGCGGCGGTGCCGGAGCGCCATCCCATCCTGTCCCACAAACGCATTCCGTTGGAAGAGCTGCTGCGTTATCCACTGGTGTTATGTGACCCACAGGCGTGCGAAGGCCATGCACGGCAGGTCGAGCGCTTCCTGCGCCAGACCGAAGCGGAGCCCCTGGTCGCGGAGCAGGTGGCCTCCTGCGACCTGATGATGGCGCTTGTCGCGGCTGGTTTCGCCCTGGGTCTGACCGGCGAGTCGTGCATCGCGGCTAGCCGCGAATCGGGTGTCGTGGGTCGCGCATTAAGGGGCTCTCCCCAGCTTACGACCTATCTGTTGCGTTCGCCGCGTGAACCCTCGGCAACGCTGGCGCGCTTCATCGAGCGGGTACAGACCATCGATTCTTCGGATGACGTCCAGATCGCTAGCCAGACCAATACCAGGGAGGAAATCGAGCCATGAAGAAAATTATGCCGTTTCTCTGTGTCCTGGCCCTTGCGGCCTGCGGTCAGCCTGAAACACCGACGCCGTCGGCGTTGCCTACGGTTGATGAGCTCGCGGCCGATCCCGCACGACTGAAAGAGCTGCGCCAGCAGTGCAAGCTGGAGCGCGCCCAGTTGGGTGACGAGCTGTGCAACCGTGTGGCCGAAGCCACGCGCAAACGCTTCTATGGTGACGGAACGGTGCCCTACACGCCGCCGAAGGAGCCGCCCAAGTTCTGATCGTTGGTGATCCGCGCGTACTGTCCACTTTCTCGCTCGGTACGCCGCAATGCGCTCGCGCTTGCGAGGGTTTCTCTCCATTCGCTCTCGCATGAATTGATGCGCTTCAGTCCATTTTTGTCCCGATAAAGGTCTTTGACCGGCACTGACCCGGCACCGAATCTCGACCACGCAGCCAGCATTTTTGCTGCCGTCACAGGAGAAATCGGGAGCCAGGCAATGCAAGGGACGAATGTGCTGTTCGGGCAGATCGCCGCCGTACTCGGCATCGTGATCGCCGGTGTGTGGACTGCCACACAATGGACAGCCGCCGCCCTGGGTTATCAGGTGCGCCTGGGCTCGCCCTGGTTCGACTGCTTCGGTACGCCGGTCTATCACCCCTGGAGGCTGTTCGACTGGTGGTTCTTCTTCGGCGCCTATGCTCCGCAGATTTTCGACATCGGTGGCGCCATTGCAGCCGCCAGCGGCATGGTCGCCGTGGGCGTCGCCATCGCCATGTCGATCACGCGCTCGCGCCAATCGCGCCTGGTCACGACCTATGGTTCGGCGCGCTGGGCCGAGGCCGCCGACATCCGTTCGGCGGGCCTGGACCGGCCGGCAGGTGTCTTCCTTGGCCTGCATGATGGTCAGTACCTGCGCCATGAGGGCCCGGAACACGTCCTGACTTTCGCGCCTACCCGATCCGGGAAAAGTGTGGGTTTGGTGATTCCCACGCTGTTGTCTTGGACAGGCTCTGCTGTTGTCCACGACATCAAGAAGGAAATCTGGACTGCCACTGCCGGTTGGCGCTCAAGGTTCTCGCATTGCCTGCTGTTCAATCCCACCGACCCGCTGTCGGCTGCCTACAACCCGTTGCTGGAGGTTCGGCGCGGCTCGCATGAAGTTCGCGATGTGCAGAACATCGCCGACATCTTGGTCGATCCCGAGGGCGCGCTGGAGCGCCGCAACCATTGGGAGAAGACCTCGCACGCGCTGCTGGTCGGCGCCATCCTGCACGTGCTCTACGCGGGCGAGGACAAGACGCTGCGCGGCGTCGCCAATTTCCTGAGCGACCCGGCATGCCCGTTCGAGGTGACGCTGCACCAGATGATGACGACGCGTCACCTGGGTGACGGGACGCATCCAGTGGTGGCGTCCGCCGCACGCGAAGTGCTCAACAAGTCGGAGAACGAGCGCTCGGGTGTGCTGAGCACCGCCATGTCGTTCCTCGGCCTGTACCGCGACCCCACGGTGGCCGAGGTCACCTCGCGGTGCGACTGGCGCATCGCAGATCTGATCGCCGCCGAGCATCCGGTATCGCTGTACCTGGTGGTGCCGCCGTCCGATATCAGCCGCACCAAGCCGTTGATCCGGCTCATCTTGAACCAGATCGGGCGGCGGCTCACCGAATCGCTCGACGGTTCTGACGGCATCTCGCGCCGCCACAAGCTATTGCTGATGCTCGACGAGTTTCCTGCGCTGGGCAGGCTCGACTTCTTCGAGACGGCGCTTGCCTTCATGGCCGGTTACGGCATCCGCAGCTTTCTCATTGCCCAATCGCTCAACCAGATCGACAAGGCCTACGGGCAGAACCATTCCATCCTCGACAACTGCCACGTGCGCGTGACCTTCGCCACCAACGACGAGCGCACGGCCAAGCGCATTTCCGAGACGTTGGGCACCGCGACGGAGCTGCGCGCGCAACGCAACTACGCGGGGCATCGGCTCGCGCCGTGGCTGGGGCATCTGATGGTGTCGCGCCAGGAAACGGCGCGGCCGCTGCTGACGCCTGGAGAGGTGATGCAGCTGCCGCCGGACCAGGCCGTGGTGATGATCTCCAGCGTCGCGCCGATCAGGGCCAGGAAGTTGCGCTACTACAGCGATGTCAACTTCAAGCGCCGCGTGCTGCCGCCCCCCGTCCTCGTGGCCGGGCGCTACGCCGACGCACCGCCGGCGCGAGCGGACGACTGGAGCGGCCTGGCCATGCCAGACGTGCCAACACCGATTGCGGGTTTTAACGATGACCCGGCCGCCAGCGTCGAGGAGGGTGGCCCACGCCATCAGCCCGAACTGTCCGAGACCGTCGCCTACAACCCCGCTCCAGAGGGCTCGGTCAGTGACTTGTCGCTGCTCGATGACGACGACCTGCAGCCCGTTCTCCCTCGCCAGCTCGATCCGGCCATGCAGCGCGTCGCCCGGCTGGCTGCCCTCGACCCCGACGACGGAATCCAGCTATGAGCCAGTACCGCCTCAACCTGTTCATCCAGCCCGAACATGCCCGCCGCCTGGACGAGCTGGCCGCCAAGAAGGGCGTGTCCAAGTCCTCCATCGTGGCGGCGGCCCTGGCGTCCTGGCTGTCGCCGGACGCGGGCGACCAGCGCGAGGCGGCCATCGCCAAGCGGCTGGATCGCCTGTCGCGCCAGTTCGAGCGCCTGGAGCGAGACCAGACCATCGAGATCGAGACGCTGGCGCTGTTCGTGCGCTACTTCCTGACCGTCAGCACTCCGGTGCCCGAGGCGCACCAGGAATCGGCCAAGGCCCAGGGCAAGGCGCGTTTCGAGCAGTTCGTCGAGCAGCTCGGCCGCCACCTGTTGCGTGGGCGCAGCCTGGTACGCGATGTGGTCGAGGAGCTGTACCCGGACAGCCCGCACACGGATGAGACGGCGCTGGGCGAAGCGCGGGAGCGTGTCTCATGAGTGCCACGGTGACCTCGCTGGACCGGCGCATCCGCATGCTCCGCACGGCAATGGGGCCGGTGATCGCCGCCGCGCTCGAAGACCCGGACGTGGTCGAGATCATGCTCAATCCCGACCGCACGCTCTGGGTCGATCGCCTGTCCTCGGGACGGGCGCCGCTGGGCGCGGAACTGTCCGAGGAAGACGGCGAACGCATCATCCGCCTGGTCGCCGCGCATGTCGGCGCGGAAGTGCATCGTGGCCAGCCGCTGCTGACCGCCGAGCTGCCGGAAACCGGTGAGCGTTTCGAAGGCATCCTGCCGCCGGCGGCACCGGGGCCGGCCTTCGCGCTGCGCAAGCGCGCCGTGGGTGTCATCCCGCTGGAGCGCTACGTGACCGACGGGATGATGAGCGCCGAGCAGGCCGAATTCCTGCGCGGCGCGGTGCGCGAGCGGCAGAACATCCTGATCGCCGGCGGCACCAGTACCGGCAAGACCACGCTGGCCAATGCCTTGCTCGCGGAGATCGCCGCCACCGGCGACCGCGTGCTGGTGCTCGAGGACACCATCGAACTGCAATGCGCCGCGCGTGACCACGTGCCGTTGCGCACCCGCGCGGGCGTGGTGTCCATGCGCGAGTTGGTGCGCGCCACGATGCGGCTACGCCCCGACCGCGTGGTGGTTGGTGAGGTGCGCGGCGGCGAGGCGTTGGATCTCATCAAGGTGTGGGGCACTGGCCATCCAGGCGGTATCGCCACCCTCCATGCCGGCTCCGCCCTGGGCGCCCTGCTGCGCCTGGAGCAACTGGTGCTCGAAGTGGCCGTGAATCCGCCCCGTGCGCTGATCGCCGAGGCGGTCAACGTGGTGATCTTCATCGCCGGCCGAGGCCGCAAGCGCCGCATCGAGAGCATCGCCCGCGTGACCGGCTTCGACGAGGCGGGCTACCGCCTGGTGGACGTGCCGGTAGAGCCGCTCGCCGATCAGCTCACCCCATTTTTCCTGTCCCCGACCACGCCTGGAGAACTGCCATGACGCCGACACGCGCCCCTGCTTTCCGCTTTTCCGTAAATATGACCTCGTGCCTGGCACGCTTGCGTCGCCTGGCCGGCCCAGCGCGGCGTGGCTTGCTGCTGGCCGCCGTCATGCTGATGACGGTCGGCACGGCGAGGGCCGCCGGCTCCTCGATGCCCTGGGAAGGTCCGCTCGAATCCATCCTCGAGTCGATCCAGGGACCGGTCGCGCGCATCGTGGCGGTGATCATCATCATCGCTACGGGACTTGCGCTGGCCTTCGGCGACACCTCGGGGGGCTTTCGCAAGCTGATCCAGATCGTCTTCGGCTTGAGCATCGCCTTCGCCGCCTCCTCGTTCTTCCTGTCCTTCTTCAGCTTCTCTGGCGGGGCTGTCGTATGAGCACGGGAATCGACCTGCCGGGCTTCGAGGTGCCGCTGCATCGCTCGCTGACTGAGCCGATCCTGCTCGGTGGTGCGCCGCGCACCGTGGCCATCGCCAACGGTACGCTGGCCGCCGCCGTCGGGCTGGGCCTGCAGCTTTGGCTGCCTGGCCTGGCATTGTGGCTGGTCGGCCATGCGCTCGCGGTATGGGGCGCGCGCGTCGACCCGCAGTTCATGCAGGTGTTCGCCCGGCACCTCAAGCACAAGCCGCTGCTGGACGTGTGAGGGGAGAGTGCCGCGATGCTGAACCTCACCGAGTACCACCAGCGCCCGGCCTTGCTCGCCGACTGGCTGCCCTGGGCCGGCCTGGTTGCGCCCGGTGCTGTGCTGAACAAGGACGGCTCGTTCCAGCGTACGGCGCGCTTCCGTGGGCCGGACCTGGACAGCGCGACGCAGGGCGAGTTGATGGCTACCACCGCGCGACTGAACAACGCGCTGCGTCGGCTCGGCGCGGGCTGGGTGCTGTTCGTCGAGGCTGAGCGCAGGCCGGCGGCGGATTACCCGCACTCGGACTTTCCCGAGCCGCTGTCGTGGCTGGTGGACGAGGAGCGGCGGGCTACGTTTGAGGAGTCCGGCGAGCACTTCGAGAGCGGTTACCACCTCACGCTGCAATACCTGCCGCCGGAGGAGTCGCATGCCCGCGCGGCCAGGTTGCTGTACGAGCACACGCCTACCGCCGGCGTGGACTGGCGCGAGCGCCTCACGGCCTTTATCGCGGAGACCGAACGCGTCTTCGATCTGCTCATGGGCGTGATGCCGGAGCTCGACTGGCTCGATGACGACGAAACGCTGACCTACCTGCACGCGACCATTTCGACGCGGCGCTACCGCATCGCCACGCCGCAGGTGCCTTTCCACCTCGACACGCTGCTGGCTGATACCCCGCTGCTCGGCGGCCTGGCGCCGATGCTGGGCGACACGCACCTGCGCGTGGTGACGCTGCGTGGTTTCCCGACCTCGACCTGGCCAGGGATTCTGGATGACCTCAATCGGTTGGGCTTCGCTTATCGCTGGAGCACACGCTTCCTCTGCCTGGACAAGGCCGAAGCGGAAAAGGAGCTCGGCCGTCTGCGCCGCCAGTGGTTCGCCAAGCGCAAGAACATCCTGGCGCTGTTGCGCGAAACCCTCTTCCAGCAGGAGAGCCCGCTGGTCGACACCGACGCCAGCAACAAGGCGGCCGACGCAGATGCCGCTCTGCAGGAGCTGGGAAGCGACCACGTCGCCTTCGGTTTTGTCACCGCCACCGTGGTGGTGCTCGATGCTGACGCTGCCGTGGCCGACGAGAAGCTGCGCAGGGTGGAGCGTGTCATCCAGGGCCGGGGCTTCGTGACCATCCCGGAAACCCTCAACTCGGTGGAGGCGTGGCTGTCGTCGGTGCCGGGCAACGCCTACGCCAATGTGCGCCAGCCCATTGTCTCGACGCTGAATCTCGCCCACCTGATGCCGGTGTCGGCGGTATGGGCCGGGCCAGAGCGCAACGCTCATCTCGACGGCCCACCGTTGATCATCACCCGCACCGAGGGCTCGACGCCCTTCCGGCTGGTGACCCATATTGGCGACGTGGGACACACCCTGGTCGTCGGCCCGACCGGCATGGGCAAGTCCGTCCTGCTCGCCACGCTGGCGATGCAGTTCCGCCGCTACCCCGGTTCGCGCATCTTCGCCTTCGACATGGGGCGCTCCATGCGGGCGACGGTGCTGGGCCTGGGGGGCGAGCACTATGACCTGGGCGCCGATGGCGCGATCGCCTTCCAGCCGCTCGCGCGCATCGACCAGGCGGGCTACCGCACCTGGGCGGCCGAATGGGTGGAGGGCCGTCTGGCACACGAGGGCGTGGTCGTTGGTCCCGACGAGAAGGTGGCCATCTGGTCCGCGCTCGGCAGCCTCGCTGGCGCGCCGGTCGAGCAGCGCACACTCACCGGCCTGTCGGTGCTGCTGCAGTCCAACGCGCTGCGCCAGGCGCTAGCACCCTATGTGCTTGGTGGGGCGCACGGCAAGCTGCTCGACGCCGACCTCGACTACCTGGGCATGGCCGATGTGCAGTGCTTCGAGATGGAGGAGCTGATGCCCAGCAAGGCGGCAGTGCTGGCCGTGCTGGGCTACCTGTTCGCGCGCTTCGAGGCGCGTTTCGACGGCGCGCCGACGCTGCTGATCCTCGACGAGTCCTGGCTGTTCCTCGACGACCCGGTGTTCGCCGCGCGCATTCGCCAGTGGCTGAAGACGCTGCGCAAGAAGAACGTCAGCGTGATCTTCGCCACGCAGTCGCTCGCCGACATCAAGGACTCGATCATTGCCCCGGCGATCATCGAGAGCTGCGCGAGTCGCATCTTTCTGCCCAACCCGCAGGCGACCGAGCCGCAGATCCGCTCGATCTACGAGGGCTTCGGTCTCAACGGCCGGCAGATCGAGATTGTCGCCACCGCGCAGCCCAAGCGCGATTACTACTACCAGTCCCGTGCTGGCAACCGCCTATTCGACCTCGACCTGGGGCCGGTCGCGCTCGCGTTCGCCGGCGCCTCGATGCCCCAGGACCAGCGCGCCATCGACGACGTGCTGCGCGAGGCCGGAGTGCCGGGTTTCGCCGCAGCCTGGCTGCGTCGTCGCTGCCTCGGCTGGGCAGCCGAGCTGCTGCCGTCCGCACCATCCGCCGCGCCCTTTGAGGAGGTTTCGCCATGAAAACCCGCGCGCTTTCCACTTCCCTCGCCGCCGTGCTGTCGGTCTCGGTGCTGGCCGTTCAGCCCGTGTCGGCATTCACCGTCATCGACCCGACGAACCTCGTGCAGAACACCCTGATCGCAATCCGCACGATGGAGCAGATCAACAACCAGGTGGAGCAACTGCAAAACGAATCGGAGATGCTCATCAACCAGGCGCGCAACCTGGCGAGCCTGGACTTCAACATCGTCAACCGGTTGCGCGCGTCGTTGGCGAGGAGCGAGCAACTGATCGCCGAGGCGCAGGGGCTGGCCTATGACGTGCAGAACCTCGACCGCGAGTTCGCCCGGTTGTACCCAGCGGAGTACGCCGCCACCGTCAGCGGCGACCAGATGTACCGGGATGCCCGCGAGCGCTGGCAGCACACACTCGACGGCCTGCATACCGCGATGCGCATGCAGGCGCAGGTGTCGCGGAACCTGGGCGAGGATGAAAGCGCCCTGGCCGATTTGGTGGGGCAGAGCCAATCGGCCACGGGTGCCCTGCAGGCCATGCAGGCGACCAACCAACTGCTGGCCCTGCAGGCCAAGCAGTCCATCCAGGGGCAGCAACTGCAGCTCACCCAGGATCGCGCGGCCTCGCTGGAGCTGGCGCGTCAGGCAGCGGCGACCGAGCGCGCCCGCGAGGTTCGGCGGCGCTTCCTCGGCGAGGGCACGCCGTACACGCCGCAAACGGTCCGGTTCTACGGGAACTGAGGATGGCCGCCATGCGTAGTGTTTTCATGCTGTCGGTTGCCTTGCTGGCGGCCTGCGAGGATCTGGCCGAAACGCTGATCGCCAATCCCGTGCGGCTCAAGGCGCTGCGCACCGAGTGCGCGGCCGACTGGCGGGCGGTGGGCGAGGACACCTGCCGGGCCGCCGCCGAGGCGTATCGGCGCCGCTTCTTCGCCGGCCACTCCGACCCAGACGAGTACGTTGTTCTGGAGGCGTTACCGCCGGTTCCACCGACCTTCGATGAGCCTGGCGACGAGGTGGCCGAAAGCGATGCGCGGCTGGTTGTCGTCAAGGAGGACGTACCATGAACGATGTCACGGTCATCGACCGCTTCCTCGATACGTTCTCGCGCTATATCGACTCGGGATTCGGGTTACTGCAAGGTGAAGTCGCCTACCTGACCGCCACGCTTATAGCGATCGATATGACGATTGCCGGGCTCTACTGGTCGCTCGGTCACGCCACTGGCCAGGGCGAGGACGTGATGGCGAAGTTGATTCGCAAGGTGCTCTACGTCGGTGCCTTTGCCTACATCATCGGCAACTTCAACTGGCTGGCCGGCATCGTCTTCCGCTCCTTCGCCGGGCTGGGCCTGACGGCGACCGGCGCGCTCAGCATGGAGACTTTCCTGCAACCGGGGCGGTTGGCGAAAACCGGCATCGACGCCGGCGCGCCGATCCTGGAGCAGATCGGCGAACTGACTGGCTTCCCCGAGTTGTTCGTCAACCTCGACCCCATCGTCATCCTGTTCCTGGCCTACCTGGTGGTCATCGTCTGCTTCTTCGTGCTGGCGGTGCAGCTGTTCATCACCCTCATCGAGTTCAAGCTGACCACGCTCGCGGGCTTCGTGCTGGTGCCCTTTGCGCTATGGAACAAGACCGCGTTCCTGGCCGAGAAGGTGCTGGGCAACGTGGTGTCCTCCGGCGTCAAGGTGCTGGTGCTGGCGGTGATCGTCGGCATCGGAGTGGGGCTGTTCGCCGAGTTCCAGGTGCATCCCGACGAGCCCTCCATCGACCACGCACTGGTGGTCATGCTGGCCTCGCTGGCGTTGCTCGCCCTGGGCATCTTCGGCCCGGGCATCGCTACCGGGCTGATTTCCGGTGGCCCGCAGCTGGGGGCGGGGGCGATGGCTGGCGCTGCACTCGGCGCGGCGGGTACGGCCGTCGCTGTCGGCGCCGCTGCAACGGGTGTCGGTGCTGCGGTTGCGGCCGGGGCGCGTATGGCGCCGGCCGCCGCCAGGATGGCTGGCAGTGGCGTGCGTGCAGCCACCTCGACAGCTAGCAGTGCGCGTGCCGCATTCCAACTCGGATCTTCCGCTGCCGGTGGCGGCCTCAAGGGCGCCGCGGCCGGCTTGGGCAGCGTTGCCAAGGCAGGCACGCAGGCTGCGGGACAGAGGGTCGCCACCGGTATGCGTTCACTCAAGTCACGCACTGCTTCCGCCTTCCAAGCCGAAGGGGCCGGTGCCGCTTCTGGCGCCGGCAGGGGCATTCAGGGCAATGCGACCCAGGGCGAGTCCGTCGACGCTACCCCCGCGGCAACGGCTCAGCCTGCTTGGGCCAGACGCCTGCAGCGCCGCCAGCAGATCAGTCATGCCGCCACCACCGTCGCGCACACGTTGCGTGGTGGTGACGGCGGTGGGGCGGGCAGTGGTCCGAGCCTGCGGGATTCGGACTCATAAGGAGGGCGAGCCATGCGCTTCAAACGACCACGGGTGCGTTACGCCGAGACGCCGCAACCCGCGACCCCGTACCAGGCCGCCGCCCAGGCATGGGACGAGCGCATCGGCTCGGCCCGCGTGCAGGCGAAGAGCTGGCGCCTGATGGCCTTCGGCTGCCTGGTGCTTGCGCTGCTGATGGCGGGCGGCCTGGTCTGGCGCTCGGCGCAGTCCATCGTCACACCCTACGTGGTGGAGGTGGACAGGACCGGCCAGGTGCGCGCGGTCGGCGAGGCCGCCACACCCTACCGGCCGGCCGATGCACAGGTCGCTTATCACCTGGCGCGCTTCGTCACGCTGGTGCGTTCGTTGTCCATCGACCCGATCGTGGTGCGGCAGAACTGGCTCGACGCCTACGACTACACCACCGACCGTGGTGCGGCGGCGCTCAACGACTATGCGCGCACCAACGATCCGTTCGTTCGCGTGGGCAAGGAGTCGGTGACGGTGCAGGTCACCAGCGTTGTGCGCGCCAGCGAAGCCTCTTTCAACGTGCGCTGGACGGAGCAGCGCTTCGTCAACGGCTCGCCGGCCGGTACCGAGCGCTGGAACGCGGTGATCTCCATCGTCCTACAAACCCCGCGCACCGAGCAGCGTTTACGCAAGAACCCCTTGGGCATCTACGTCAACGGGCTGTCGTGGAGCCGCGAGCTCGATACGTCCGAAGGAGCCAAGCCATGAATCTGTCCTTTCGTAAGTCCGCGTTCCCCCTGGTCCTGCTGGCCTTGGCTGGCTGCTCCAGCCAGGGCAAGCCACCGCCGCGCATCTCGCTCGACGAGCCGGTACAGGCGCAGCCGTTGCCCGAGCCGCCGAAGCCGTTGGAAGTGGTGGCGGTGCCGAAGGTGCTACCGATGCCAGGGCAGATGAAGCCATTGCCGGGCGAGGCCGATCCTGCCCCGGAGCCGGCCGACGAGAAGGTCAGGGTATCGCGTGCAAACCAGGAGGCGAGGGTGGCACCCACGCGCGAGGGCTACGTCAACGCGATCCAGGTCTGGCCCTACAGCGACGGCGCGTTGTACCAGGTCTATGCAGCGCCGGGACGCGTGACCGTGATCGCGCTGCAGGCCGGCGAGGAGCTGGTGACGGTGGCTGCCGGCGACACGGTGCGCTGGATTGTCGGCGACACCTCCAGTGGCGCCGGCGATGTGCTGCGCGTCAACGTGCTGGTCAAGCCGATCCGCTCGGACCTCAAGACCAACCTGGTGATCACCACCAGCCGGCGCACCTACCTGGTCGAACTGACCTCGACCGAGAAGGCGTGGATGGCCTCGGTGTCCTGGGATTACCCGAAGGACCGGATGCTGGCGCTGCAGCGCCAGGCGCAGGCCGCACAGTCGAGTGCTCCGGTCGATACCGGCCTTTCGCTGGAGAAGATCCGCTTCCGCTACGCGATCAGCGGTAGCAAGCCGCCGTGGCAGCCTTTGCGTGCTTTCGATGATGGCGAGAAGGTTTACATCCAGTTTCCCGCCGGCATCGCCCAAGGAGAGCTGCCACCGCTGTTTGTGATCGGCGCACAGGGCGATGGGCAACTGGTCAACTACCGCTTCCGCTCGCCGTACTACATCGTGGATCGGCTGTTCGGCGCGGCCGAGCTGCGCCTGGGCGGTGACAATGGCGACATGGTGCGCATCGAGCGCACGGATGGCGTGGCGCGGGGGAACTGAGCATGAGCCAGGACGATACCTCCGACCTGGCCGCGCTGCACGCCGGCAAGGTCCCGCCCGAAACAGTCGCGCTCCGCGCTCAGCCGCGTCCGGTCACGCGGTTGAATCGACGTACCCTGGCGACGCTTGCCGGTGGGCTCTCCGTCGCGGTGCTGGGAGCCACCATCTGGTCCCTGCAACCACCGAAGCCACGAGGCGGCAACGATCCGGCCGAGCTGTACAACGTCGACCGGGTTTCGCGTTCCGAAGGGCTCGACCGACTGCCCTCGGACTACTCCAAGCTGCCGCCGCCACCGCCCGAACTGGGGCCGCCGCTACCGGGGGACCTTGGCCCCGCCATCGTGCAGTCGCAGCGACCTGCGGCACCCAGCTACAGCACACCTGGGCACGATCCCGCCGAGGCTGAGCGGCTGGCGCGGTTGAAGGAGGCGGAGGAAGCAGCAGCCTCGTCGGTGTTTTTCCGCGCGGGCGGCCAGCGCCCCGTCGCGGCTGCGCCTGCACAGCCTGCCGCAGAAGCTGCAACGCTGGCAGGTTTCGATCCGCTGGCCGCCGGTCCCGCCTCGACGGCCGCGCAGCCCGCCGACTCGACCGAGGTGCAGAACCGGCAGGCGCAGAAAGAGGCATTCCTTCAAGCCGGCACTACGGAAACTCGCAATTCCGGGAAGCTGCAGCTGCCGTCGTCGCCGTACCAAGTCATGGCCGGCACGGTGATCGCCGGCGCGCTGGTGACGGGCATCAAGTCGGATCTTCCGGGCGACGTGATCGGCACGGTGACGGAGCCGGTCTACGACACGGCGACCGGCAAGCACCTGCTGATCCCGCAGGGCTCTCGCATCCTCGGCCGCTACAACAGCCAGGTCAGCTACGGGCAGAGCCGCGTGCAGGTGGTGTGGAATCGCATCATCCTGCCGGACACATCCTCGCTGACGCTGGACAACCTGGTGGGAACCGATCCAGCCGGCTACGCCGGCCTGGAAGATGGTGTGGATTGGCATTGGGATCGCGTTTTCGCCGGTGCTGCATTGACGACGTTGCTGGGTATCGGCGCCGAGCTGGCCGCGCCTGAGAACCGCCAGGATGGCGATAGGATCATCATCGCCGGCCGTGATGGCCTGCAGGACAGCGTGAACCAGGTCGGGCAGGAGATGACCCGGCACAACATGAACATCCAGCCCACCTTGACCGAGCGGCCCGGCCTGCCGGTGCGGATCATCGTTAACCGAGATCTGGTGCTTCGACCTTATCAACCGCTGTTCTTCAGTCGGGGAACTTCACGATGAGCACGATACGCAAACTGCGGTTGGGGCCGCTGCCCAAGACCGAGACCGTTAAGCTGACCTTCACATGCCCGGTCAGCCTGAAGGCTGACCTTGATCGCTATGCTGCAGCGCACGCACAGGCATATGGCGAGTCGGTCGATGCGTCGACGCTAATCCCACATATGCTGGAGGCGTTCATTGCCGGGGATAGGGGGTTCAGGAAGAGAAGTTGATTCGGATAAAGCTCAAGCGACACTATTCCGGTATATTCGCGCGCCCTATATTACCGGAACCATATTACTCATGGAAAATTCACCTGCTCTGACGTTCTCTGCCTTCTTTAAAGCGTTTCTCAGAAGGGTATTGAGGCATTGGACACCTATTACTATTGTCCTTGCGCTACTGGGTACAGGGATTAGCACGCTTAGTCTGTATACGTTCGGCCAAGCGATCGGTCGGACCGATCTTTTCATGGTCGCCATTGAAGCAAAGTTATCCCTTGGTGCTTGGCTGCCATTGGTGCTGCTAATCATGGCGTTTTATCTTGTTATCCTAACTGCGACATCCTGGTTCTATGGGCTTTCGGTTTCGATGTTCGATCGGAGCGGTCCTAGGCTCAACCAGGTAGCCCTTTGGCTATTGGTTCCGCTAATAGTAGGTTTTACGGCCTTTATTATCCTTCTCTTCTTCTTTTCTGAATACTTAAATGTATCTGTTTCTGTATTTCTAGTTGCTCTTGCTACTGTGCTGGGAATGCTGGTGCTGCTGTACTTTAAAAGCTTTCGCTCATTGGTTGAGATGAGTAATCGATCAAAGATGCAGGAGCGATTCTTTCTATTATTCCTTGCGCTTGTGCTTGTGTGTACGGTCATCTCCGGCTTTTTCTCTACATCCTTAATTCTTAAAAATTATGTGGGGGAGGATACGGATGAAGCAGTGAAATTCGTGGCGATTTTCTCCTTGGCAACGTTAGTGCTAAGTTTGGCTCCAGCTTTTGCCTTTTTTACATTCAAGGGCGATATATACCGGAGGTCGGCATTTGGTTGTGTAATAACTGTGGTGCTGTTCCTGGCTTTCTTGCTGGCTGCACGCGGAGCAATGTCCAAAATTAGTTACTTGGCAGCAGGCAATTTAGAGATTCGGCAAGATTTTTCTGCCCGCTTTGTCCTCAATGATCACACCAGCCTGGAGGATTTTGACAGTTTCCTCTGGAGGACCCGACTGACCTCATTCGGTAAGGTGGAAATAGAGGCCTTCCAGTTATTCTCCCTTGGGGACGTACTTCTCTTGTGCCCAAGCGGCTTGCTAGCAGCGAAACTCCACCAACTGCCTCGCTACACTCGCCAATGCCACCTCACTCGTAACAGCAAGGTCGATCGGAAGCCTCTGCGGCTGCGGTATTCCGTCCCGACTTGGCAGGATCATGCTAATCGTCTGCTCAACTGGGATGGTCTACGTGGGTATATTGATCAAGCCAAAGATAGCCTTGGCGAGAGCAAGGCGATTTTTACAGACAAGGCCCTGGTCGCTGAGAGCCGTTAACCTCACGTCAAGGGTAGTGGAAGGATAAACTGCGAGATGGTTGATAATGATGTTGCCAGAGTCGTCGCCCCGCAAATCACTCCATCTCCCGCGCCAGCAGAAGGTGGCGGCTTATGACGGTAAAAGCGACGGTAAGGCTCTTAATCGATTACAGCCGATCCCTTTAGTCATGCGAGTTCAGGCGATCTATTGATGATCGAGTGAGGGGCCGGCGGGCAAGGGTATCAGAGCGGCCTCTATGCCGAGCGCCAGCGGAGGCACCCTCGCCTTGACCGCAAGCAAAGCCCGTCTCAATTGGCGGGCTTTGCTTTATGTGAAGACGGAGATTATGTGCACTAGGCACAGGCTTAGATGATGGCCTGCAAGCCCTTGTCGGCGATTACGTTGAGCAGCTTGAGCGCTGGACCTGCTGGACGGGTATCACCTTGTTCCCACTTGCGCACTGTCGATGCCGAGGTGTGCAAATGAAGAGCGAACACTGGCTGGCTGAACTTTAAGGATTCGCGCAGGCGTTTGATATCTGCAGCGCTGAACTCCCGTACTGGCGGCGGGCAGATTGAGTCGAACTCGCGCATTGTCACCTTGTCGATCGCTCCTGCTTCGTGGAGCTTAGCTAGGTCGTCACGCAGGGACTCAATGATCTTGCTCACAATGCACCTCCAATAACACGCCTGCATGTAGCGCCTTCGACAAGGCTTCGGCGGATAGCTCAAGAAGCAATTTGCCTGCGAATTGCAGCGCCTTCTTCTCGTCCTGAGTGATGTTTGCCTTGTCGCTCTTGGGGAACCCATGCAGGAACACGTAGCGACTGCCGATTCGAGCCGATAGCAGGGTGCGGTAACCACCGCTTTTGCCCCCGCCGGGACGAGCAACCCGCTTCTTGTACAGGAAACCACCCAAGTCCGCGTCAATCAGGCCGCTTTCCATCTCCTGAGCTGCTTTGCACAAGGCAGTGTCGGGCAGCTTTTCGCTTGCTTGCCAACGTGCAAAGTCCTTCCGCTTGAGAATACGGGGCATCTGAGTCTCCAGACTATACCCGTTGCGGGTATAGTTTTCTAGGTGCTTGCGTGTAGTGCGGTCGGGGAAGACCGACGTGACAGTGTCACGGGACGCAGCCCTGAACAACCTGCTCCAGCGTGCTTGATCGTAGCTGTTGATCCTGCTGTGGCGTGCTTCAGAAGGGGTTGGCGAAGGTCATCCAAATACGCCAACACACGCCTAGATATGGCCTGATTTGATTGGGTGTTTTATGGGGCAATTCTGGGGCAAATTGTCCGCCAAAACATGCCATTTCAGGCCCATTTCGCGCTCGGTCGCAGTCGAGCGTATGTTTTGTAAACTATTGAAAATAAAAGACTTAAATCTGGATCTCTGGTCGTGTCTCAGTGGTTCTCTATCACAATCGGGGTGTGGGCGGAGAGATCAGAGTTTTCCTTGGCCATCAGTCGCTTACAGAAATCCATGAAAGTGGTGGGGCAGGCATTGGCGGCGCTGGTCGGCCTGGAGGATGCCCGCATGGCGATGGCGAAGATTATCACGCCCCACCGGGCGCCAGCAGATGAACGGTTGTGTTCCGTGCGTCAGACCGCAGCTGTCATTTATGGCGTAGAAGGACGGCATTCTTGGCCGCCATATAAGGCGTTTCGCTTGTCTGGGACGGGGTTTCGAGACGGTGGTACAGCCCGACAGATGGTCCTGGGCTTTGTGAACCATTTATCAATCCGGCGTCCAACAGGGGGTGGTTAAGGACGATCCTAAAGTGACGTGATTGGGGTCGGCCTATCGAGCGGTGGGTCGGCCACTTTTTATGGACGACTCCGCGATCTCAGTCGTGATGGATGTTCCCCTTCTTCTTCTGAATACCTTCCCAATCCTGTTTCATCGCGCGCTGCACCGTCGTGGTGTTGCGAACGACATCCGAATAATCCTGATCCGACTGAAATCATCGCCGCCCGTGGTGTAGGGTTGGTGCTCCCGTCCGTTTTACCGGAGAGCCCATGGACCCCATCACCCGCCAGGCCGAGATGCTGGGTGCGCAGCTCCTGCGCCTGAAGGCCCAGGTCAGCACCGCCGAGTCCTGCACCGGCGGCGGCATCGCCGAGGCCATCACCCGCATCGCCGGCAGCTCCGCCTGGTTCGAGGCCGGCTATGTCACCTATTCCAATGCTCAGAAGTCCGCCCAGCTGGGCGTGCCCGAAGAACTGTTTCCACGGGTCGGCGCCGTCAGCCGCGAGGTGGTCGAGGCGATGGCCCGGGGGGCGCAAAGCCGCAGCGGGGCGCGTTTCGCCGTGGCGGTGAGCGGTATCGCGGGGCCGGGGGGCGGTTCGGTGGAAAAGCCGGTCGGCACCGTCTGGCTGGCCTGGGCCGACGGCGAGCGGCGCTTCGCCGAGCGTTGCCTGTTCAGCGGTGATCGCGAGTCGGTGCGCCGGCAGACGGTGCAACGGGCGCTGGACGGACTGCTCCGACTGACGGCTGGAGAAAATCCCCTGCAGGGGTAGGCGACTGACTTGCCTTGTGGAATACTACTGTCTACTTATACAGTTGTTGGCGAGCGACAGGCTCCCTTTGATCACGTGAGGATGGAAATGGACGAGAACAAGAAGCGCGCGTTGGCGGCTGCCTTGGGCCAGATCGAGAAGCAGTTCGGCAAGGGTGCCGTGATGCGCATGGGCGACCACGAGCGTCAGGCCATCCCGGCCATTTCCACCGGCTCTCTCGGCCTCGACATCGCGCTCGGCATCGGCGGCCTGCCGAAGGGCCGTATCGTCGAGATCTACGGCCCGGAATCCTCCGGCAAGACCACCCTGACCCTGTCGGTGATCGCCGAGGCCCAGAAGGCTGGCGCCACCTGCGCCTTCGTCGATGCCGAACACGCGCTGGACCCGGACTACGCCGGCAAGCTGGGCGTCAATGTCGACGACCTGCTGGTGTCCCAGCCGGACACCGGTGAGCAGGCCCTGGAAATCACCGACATGCTGGTGCGCTCCAATGCGGTGGACGTGATCATCGTCGACTCTGTGGCTGCGCTGGTACCCAAGGCCGAAATCGAAGGCGAGATGGGCGATGCCCACGTCGGCCTGCAGGCCCGCCTAATGAGCCAGGCGCTGCGCAAGATCACCGGCAACATCAAGAACGCCAACTGTCTGGTCATCTTTATCAACCAGATCCGCATGAAGATCGGCGTGATGTTCGGCAACCCGGAAACCACCACTGGCGGCAACGCCCTCAAGTTCTACGCCTCGGTGCGCCTGGACATCCGCCGTACCGGCGCGGTGAAGGAAGGCGATGAGGTGGTCGGCAGCGAGACCCGCGTCAAGGTGGTGAAGAACAAGGTGGCCCCGCCGTTCCGCCAGGCCGAATTCCAGATCATGTACGGCAAGGGCATCTACCGTACCGGCGAGATCATCGATCTGGGCGTGCAGCTCGGCCTGGTGGAGAAGTCCGGCGCCTGGTACAGCTACCAGAGCAACAAGATCGGTCAGGGCAAGGCGAATGCTGCCAAGTATCTGGAAGACAATCCGGAAATCGGCGGCGCCATCGAGAAGATCATCCGCGACAAGCTGCTGGTGTCCAGTTCCGCCGGCCGCACGGTCGAGGAAAACGAGGACGACCTCGTCGAAGCCGGCTCCTGATCACGGGCGCTGAAACGTGACCGGCATGCTCGATACCCCGGTTGCCGTGCGCCGCGCTGCGATGGACCTGCTGGCCCGGCGCGAGCATGGCCGGGTCGAGCTGAGCCGCAAATTGCGTCAGCGCGGCGCCTCGCAGGAACTGATCGACGGCGCCCTCGACCAACTGGCGGCAGAGGGGCTGCTGTCGGAGGCTCGCTATCTGGAGAGCTTCGTCGCGAGCCGCGGCCGCGCCGGATATGGTCCCGCGCGGATACGCGAAGAGCTGGCCCAGCGTGGCCTGCCCAGGCCCGATATCGAACAGGCGCTCGGCGAGGCAGGGATCGACTGGGGCGAGCAATTGCGAGAGTTGTGGTTGCGCAGGTTCTCCGGTCAGTTGCCGGCGGACATGCGCGAGAAGGCCAGGCAGGCGCGTTTCCTGGCCTACCGAGGTTTTTCCCAGGAACAGATCGGCCGCCTGTTGCGCGGTGCCAGCCTGGACTGATTTCCCCTTGAGCCCGGAGCGTTCCCCTCTCCGGGCTCCGTTTTTTTCATCAGCGCGGTTCCCTTTTTTCCGTCTCGCCTGGCTCCAGATGCAGAAGGGCGATTTCGCCCACTCGCTCACGCAGACCCAGGGGAATTTCCATGCGCATCACCCATACTCAACGCCCGGCCTCCCAGGCCCTGCGCCGCGCCATTCGTGCCGCCGCGCTGGCCATGCCGCTGGCCGCCCTGCAACCGGCCCTGGCCGGCCTGGCCCACGCCGCCGACGCGGAGCACAGCCTGCGCAGCTACGACATCCCGGCCGGCCCGCTGTCCGGCGCCCTCAGCCGCTTTGCCGGCGAGGCGCGCATCTTGCTGGCAGTAGACGGCCAGCTGACCGCCGGCAAGCGCACCGCTGGCCTGCAGGGCCAGTATTCGGTGGACGAGGGTCTGGCCCAACTGCTGCGCGGCAGCGACCTGCAGGTGGTGCGCGACGCCAGCGGCGGCTACTCGCTGACCCCGCTGGCCGAGGGCGCCAGCATGGCCCTGCCGGCGACCCTGATCGACAGCTTCGCCCTGGGCAACGCCCTGGGCAGCATGGACGGCTACAACGCCACCCACAGCAGCGTGGCGACCAAGACCAGCAAGGAACTGGTGAAGACTACCCAGGCCGTGTCCGTGGTGACCCGCGAGCAGGTCGAGCGACAGGGCTCGCGCACCGTCGCCGAGGCCACCCGCTACACCGCCGGCGTGCTCACCAATCCCTACGGCAACACCCACCGCTACGACTACCTAGCCATGCGCGGGATCAACGATGGCTCGGTGGACAACATCGTCATCGACGGCCTGAAGTCCATGGGCGACCCGGGTTCCTTCACCAGCCTGCAGATCGACCCCTACTTCATCGAGCGCATCGACGTGCTCAAGGGGCCGTCCTCGGTGCTCTACGGGCGCAGCAACCCGGGCGGCCTGGCGGCGCTGACCACCAAGCGCCCGGACTTCGAGCAGGCTGCCCGCATCGACCTGTCCTACGGCAGCCACGACTACAAGCAGACCGCCTTCGACGTGACCGGTCCGATCAGCGACCGCGTCGCCTACCGGGTGGTCGGCCTGGCCAAGGATTCCGACGTGCAGGTCGACCACGTCGAGGAGACCCGCTACGCGCTGATGCCCAGCCTGGCGCTGAACCTCGACGACGACACCCTGCTCAACCTCTACGCCTACCTGCAGCACGAGCCGAACGGCGGCTACCACGGCAGCGTGCCGGCCTCCGGCACTCTGCACAAGCGTGATGGCGAGCGCATCTCCGGCAGCTTCTTCGAGGGTGACCCGGCCATCGAGGAATTCACCCGCACCCAGCAGATGCTGGGCTACGAGCTGGAGCATCGCTTCGACGATACCTGGAGCGCGCGGCAGAACTTCCGTTACCTGGACGCCAGCACCGAGAACAGCCAGGTCTGGGCCAACGGCTACCTGGGCGGCGACAGCAACGAGCTGTACCGCGGCTACAGTGGTGGCGAGGAGCAGCTGCACGCCTGGATCGTCGACAACATGCTGCAGGCCGACTTCGCCACCGGCGCGGCGCAACACACGGTGGTGGCCGGCCTCGACTACCAGTACTCGAAGAACAAGGTGCGCTACGAACGCGACTACAGCAGCGTCGGCCCGATCGACGTGTTCGACCCGGTCTACCGTCGCAACGACCTGGCCGGCCTGGCCACCGTCAGCGATGCCCTGCGCCGCCAGAAGCAGGCCGGCCTGTACCTCCAGGACCTGGTCGAGCTGGGCGGCTGGAACCTCAGCGTCGGCCTGCGCCAGGACTGGTACGACGTGTCTATCGACGACGGCCGGCAGAACACCAAGGACGCCAACACCGGCGAGAAGCTCAGTGGCCACGCCGGCGTGCTCTACGCCTTCGACAACGGCCTGTCGCCGTACCTGAGCTACTCCACCTCGTTCAACCCGACCTCGAACTACTCCGACGGCGCGCAGATCCTCAAGCCGACCACCGGTGAGCAGTGGGAGGCCGGCCTGAAGTTCCAGCCGCCGGGCACCGACGACCTGTACACCCTGTCGTTCTTCACCATCGAGATGGAGAACCTGTTCGCCAAGGAGAACAGCTTCACCGACAGCTACGAGTACAAGGGCGTCGGCGGCATCGATTCACGCGGCGTGGAGCTGGAGGCGCGGGTGCGGGTCACCGACAATCTGCAACTGATGGGCAGCTACACCTACAACGACGTGGAGTACAGCAAGTCCTACTTCGTCTTCGACGCCCTCGGCGGCGTGGTCGACGCCAAGGGCCACACGCCGTACCAGACCCCCGAGCAGATGGCCAGCCTGTGGGCCGACTACGCCTTCAGGGAGGGCCCGCTGGCCGGCCTGACCCTCGGCGCCGGCGCGCGCTACGTGGGTGAGAGCTACGGCAGCGACCTGAACGACTTCGAGGTGCCGTCCTACACCCTGTTCGACGCGGCGATCGGCTACGACCTGAGCCACGTCGGCCTGGCGGGCACCTCGGTGCGGGTCAACGCCAACAACCTCACCGACGAGTACTACGTGGCGTCCTGCTACTCGGAAACCGCCTGCTACCTGGGCGAGGAGCGCACCGTGGTGGCCACCGTCACCCAGAAATTCTGAGGCGTCACTCCAGGCCGGTGAAGGCCGGCGCGTTGTCGCGATAGTAGTGCAGGGCGTCGACGAAGCGCTCCGCCTGGTGGCGGTCGGCCACGCGGAATTCGCGGAGCAGGTCGCCGCCGGGGCCGTTCAGGCGTACCCGGTAGCCGCGCAGGGCATGGTCCAGGGAGATGGTGTCGAGCGAGTTGAAGTAGATGCGCTCGCGGATGTCCTGTGGCGTGCCGACCGCCTCGTGCTCGTCGCGAAAGCCCAGGAATCGGCTGTCCAGGTAGGCAGAGTCGGGGCTGCGGGCGGCGGGCTGCTGCAGTGCCACCTCGGTGATGACCGCGTAGGCCTCGCGTTCGGAAATGGGCTGTGGCCGATAGTCCTCGCGGGTCACGCAGCCGGCCACGAGGCAGGTGACGAGGGCGATCCAGATAGCGCGCATGGCGTGTTCTCCCTGGCAGCGTGATCGGATGCGCCGGTCCCCCGAACCGGCCTGGCGTCGGCGGCCATCCGCTGCCAAGATGGCGCCCCGACTTCCCCCGAAAACCTTCCTGGACCCTCCGTGATCCCTGCGCCTTTCCGGCTTGCCGCTCTGTGTCTCGTCCTCGGCGTTTCGCCTGGCGCGTTCGCCGCCTGCCCCGCGGGGCAGGTTGAAATCTGCTTCAACGGCTGCCTGTGTGTGCCCGAGTTCGAGCGTGTGAAGGAGGACGTGGTCAACCTGGCCGCGCTTTCCCTCGAACGCTGGATCCTGCAGTCCCGTGCCACGGCCCTGTCCAGGGGCACCCAGCCGGTTCCGCCGTCCATCCGCGAGCAGCTGCTGTCCTATTACGACCGCGAGCTGCTCGACGCGGTTCGGTTCCGCGTCGGCGGTCACGAGGAGCTGGACGTCGCCACGGCCATGCTGCAGAACCCGGACGTGCAGGCGGTCACCCTGGTGGACGTGGTGGTGTTCCGCAGCGAGGAGGACGCCGAGCTGGACGTCGCCCTCTGGGCCCACGAACTGCACCACGTCCGCCAGTACCGGCAGTGGGGCAGCGCCGGCTTCGCCCAGCGCTACACCCGCGACTTCGAGGCGGTGGAAGGCCCGGCCTACGACGTACAGCTGCAGGTGGCGCGGGACATCCGGCGACGCTGACGTACGGTTTGGCTTGAAAACCAAGCAAGCGCTCGGTTAAGTTGGCGGGAAAACAAAACGGGAGCCACCCGCATGTCCGCCTTCCAGGAATACTTCGACGATTCCCATCAACTGATCCGCGACTCGGTACGCCGCTTCGTCGAGCGCGAAATCCTGCCCCACGTGGCGGACTGGGAGGAGGCGGAGGAATTCCCCCGCGCGCTCTACCGCAAGGCCGGCGAGGCCGGCATCCTCGGCATCGGCTACCCGGAGCGCTTCGGCGGCAGCCACGAGGGCGACCTGTTCGCCAAGGTGGTGGCCAGCGAGGAACTGATGCGCTCCGGCTCCGGCGGCCTGGTCGCCAGCCTCGGCTCGCTGGACATCGGCCTGCCGCCGGTACTCAAGTGGGCGCGCCCCGAGGTGCGCGACCGGGTGGTGCCGCAGGTGCTGGCCGGGGAGAAGATCGCCGCGCTGGCGGTGACCGAGCCCTCCGGCGGCTCCGACGTGGCCAACCTCAAGACCCGCGCCGTGCGCGACGGCGACTGCTACCGCGTCACCGGCAGCAAGACCTTCATCACCAGCGGCGTGCGCGCCGACTACTACACCGTGGCCGTGCGCACTGGCGGCGAGGGCTTCGGCGGGGTCAGCCTGCTGCTGGTGGAGAAGGGGACACCCGGCTTCACCGTCGGCCGTTCGCTGAAGAAGATGGGCTGGTGGGCCTCGGACACCGCCGAGCTGTTCTTCGACGACTGCCGGGTGCCGGCGGAGAACCTGATCGGCGCCGAGAACATGGGCTTCGCCTGCATCATGGCCAACTTCCAGAGCGAGCGCCTGAGCCTGGCGCTGATGGCCAACATGACCTCCCAGCTGGCGCTGGAGGAGGCCATGGCCTGGGCCCGCGAGCGCGAGGCGTTCGGCAAGCCGATCGGCAAGTTCCAGGTGCTCCGTCACCGCCTGGCCGAGATGGCGACCCAGCTGGAAGTGTCCCGCGAGTTCACCTACCGCCAGGCCGCCAAGATGGCCGCCGGCAAGAGCGTGATCAAGGAAATCTCCATGGCCAAGAACTTCGCCACCGACGTGGCCGACCGTATCACCTACGACGCGGTGCAGATCCTCGGCGGCATGGGCTACATGCGCGAGAGCCTGGTGGAGCGCCTGTATCGCGACAACCGCATCCTCTCCATCGGCGGCGGTTCGCGGGAGATCATGAACGAGATCATCGGCAAGCAGATGGGCCTGTAGCGCCTCCTTCCCCGCGAGCACGGCGCCGTCGGTTTGAACCTGGCCGCCGTCTCGACCCTCCTATGCGATACGCCATCTCGCGCCTGGCCGGATGACGCCTGAGCTATGCTCGGCTGAAGCCGGTCGTTATATGCAGAATGTAATAATTTATCCATGGCTAGTGCCTGATAGTTATGGATAATCGCAGCGAACCCTTCGCTGACAGAGGCAGAGCCGCGCGAGGAGACAGATCAATTCGCCCCATCCGGCCATGGACGGGGCACGGGACAGGGGAGATTCATGGAGCTGTTGCTCATCGTCGGCTTGCCGTTTCTCGGCGTCTTCCTTCCCATTCTCTTCGAGCGCCATGGGCGCCTGGCCAGCAGCCTGGCGACCTCGGTCGCGCCGCTGCTGGGCCTGGGCATCCTGTTGTGGCTGGCGCCGCGGGTATTCGCCGGCGAGCCGCTGGTGGTGTCCCAGCCCTGGCTGAGCCAGCTGGGCTTCAACCTGTCGCTGCGCCTCGACGGCCTGTCCTTCCTGTTCGCCCTGCTGATCCTCGGCATCGGCCTGCTGGTGATCCTCTACGCCCGCTACTACCTGTCCGAGCGCGAGCGGATCGGTCGCTTCTTCGCCTACCTGCTGCTGTTCATGGGCGCCATGCTCGGCGTGGTGCTGTCGGAAAACCTGCTGCTGATGCTGACCTTCTGGGAACTGACCAGCCTGTCGTCGTTCCTGCTGATCGGCTTCTGGAGCAAGCGCAGCGACGCCCGCCGCGGCGCGCGCATGGCGCTGGCGGTCACCGGCGGCGGCGGCCTGGCGCTGCTGGCCGGCATCCTGCTGCTCGGCCATATCGTCGGCAGCTTCGAGCTGAGCGTGGTGCTGGCCTCGGCCGAACTGATCCAGGGCCACGCGCTGTACCCGCTGACCCTGGCGCTGGTGCTGGTCGGCGCCTTCACCAAGTCGGCGCAGTTCCCGTTCCACTTCTGGCTGCCCCACGCCATGTCGGCGCCCACCCCGGTGTCCGCCTACCTGCACTCGGCGACCATGGTCAAGGCCGGGGTGTTCCTGCTGGCGCGCCTGTACCCGGCGCTGGCCGGCTCCGACCTGTGGTTCCAGCTGGTGGCCAGCGCCGGCCTGGTGACCCTGCTGCTGGGCGCGTTCATGGCGCTGTTCCAGCATGACCTCAAGGGCGTGCTGGCCTACTCGACCATCAGCCACCTCGGCCTGATCGTCCTGCTGCTGGGCCTCAACTCGCCGCTGTCCAACGTCGCGGCGGTGTTCCACATCATCAACCACGCCACCTTCAAGGCCTCGCTGTTCATGGCCGCCGGCATCATCGACCACGAGACCGGCAGCCGCGACATGCGGCGCATCAACGGCATGTGGAAGTACATGCCGCACACCGCCGTGCTGGCCATGGTGGCGTCCTCGGCGATGGCCGGGGTGCCGCTGCTCAACGGCTTCCTGAGCAAGGAGATGTTCTTCGGCGAGACCCTGCAGCAGGCGCTGCTGGGCAGCTTCTTCAACTGGCTGATCCCGGTGGCGGCCACCGTGGCCGCGGTGTTCTCGGTGGCCTATTCGCTGCGCTTCATCCATGACGTGTTCTTCAACGGCGAGCCGGTCAACCTGCCCAAGTTCCCGCCCCACGAGCCGCCGCGCTACATGAAGGTGCCGGTGGAAATCCTGGTGTTCCTCTGCCTGCTGGTGGGCATGCTGCCGGCCTACACGGTGGCGCCGCTGCTGGCGGTGGCGGCG
Source organism: Pseudomonas paralcaligenes (assembly GCF_019655855.1). GTDB lineage: Bacteria > Pseudomonadota > Gammaproteobacteria > Pseudomonadales > Pseudomonadaceae > Aquipseudomonas > Aquipseudomonas paralcaligenes. Next base: position 100,843 of record NZ_BPFX01000016.1, read on the forward strand.
CAGGCCAGTCTGGGTGGCCCGCTGCCGGAATACAGCCTGGCGGTCTGGCACGGCTTCAACTTCCCGCTGATGATGAGCTGCGTGGCGCTGGTCGGCGGCGTGCTCATCTACATCGGCCGCAAGCCGCTGTTCCGCTGGTACGAGGGCCTGCCGGAGCTGGACGCCAAGGACCTGTTCGAGCGCGCGGTGCTGCGCCTGGTAAATGCGGCGGCGTGGATCACCGGGCGCCTGGAGAACGGCTCGCTGCAACGCTATCTGGCCCTGCTGCTGCTCAGCGCCCTGGTGCTCACCGTCGTCACCCTGGCGCCGATGCCGCAACTGGTGGGCGAGCGGGCGCTGACGCCGCTCGACGGCATCACCACCCTGGGCATGCTGCTGCTGGCGGGCAGCGGCCTGCTCGCCGCCGCCTACCATCACCAGCGCCTGGTGGCGCTGCTGATCCTCGGCGTCGCAGGTCTGCTGGTGTCGCTGGCCTTCGCCCGCTTCTCCGCGCCGGACCTGGCCCTGACCCAGCTGGTGGTGGAGGTGGTGACCATCATCCTGCTGATGCTGGCGCTCTACTACCTGCCCTCCGTCACCCCGCGCGAAAGCTCCAGCCTGCGGGTGCTGCGCGACGTGGCCCTGGCCGGCGCCGGAGGTACCGTGGTGGGCATGCTGGCCTACGGCGTGCTGACCCGTGGCTACGAGACCAGCATCGGCGAGTTCTTCCTGGCCAACAGCGTCAGCGGAGGTGGCGGCACCAACGTGGTCAACGTGATCCTGGTGGACTTCCGCGGCTTCGATACCCTGGGCGAGATCACCGTGCTGGCCATCGCCGCGGTGGGCATCTTCGCCATGCTCGACGGCCTGCGCCTGACCAACCCGACCTGCGATCCCCAGGGCCGCCGCTGGGCCTGGGCGAAGAACCCACTGATCCTGATGACCCTGTCGCGCCTGCTGTTCCCCCTGGCGCTGCTGATCTCGGCCTTCATCTTCCTGCGCGGGCACAACCTGCCGGGTGGCGGCTTCATCGCCGGCCTGGTCACCGCCGTGGCCCTGGCCCTGCAGTACATCGCCAACGGCGTCGCCTGGATGGAGGAGCGGCTGCCGCTCGACTACCAGCGCATGGCCGGCGCCGGCGTGCTGATCGCCGGGCTCACCGGCCTCGGCAGCCTGGCCTTCGGCCAGCCGTTCCTGACCTCGGCCTTTGGCCACTTCGAGCTGCCCCTGGTGGGCGAGTTCGAACTGGCCACCGCCATGCTGTTCGACCTCGGCGTGTACCTGACCGTGATCGGCGCCACCCAGCTGGTGCTGGTCAACATCGGCAAGCTCGCCCTGTCCCCGCCCGCGAGCAAGGAGATTCACTGATGGAAGCACTGTTCGCCGCGACCCTCGGCCTGCTCACCGCCAGCGGCCTGTACCTGCTGCTGCGCGCCCGCACCTTCGCGGTGGTGCTCGGCCTGACCCTGCTGTCCTACGCGGTCAACCTGTTCCTCTTCGCCATGGGCCGGCTGGCCGGCGACGCAGCGGTGCTGGGGCAGGGCGGCGCGCACGCCGACCCGCTGCCCCAGGCGCTGGTGCTGACCGCCATCGTCATCGGCTTCGCCATGACCGCCTTCGTCGTGGTGCTCGCCCTGCGCGGCGTCGCCAACCTGGGCAGCGACCATGTCGATGGCCAGCCCGGCGGGCGCCTGGACGAGGAGCGGCCGCGTTGAACCACCTGATCATCCTGCCGATCCTGATCCCGCTGCTGGTCGGCGCGCTGCTGCTGGTGCTGCCGTCCCACGAGCGGCTCAAGCGCACACTGTCGGTGCTCGCCGTGCTGGCCCTGGTGCCGCTGGCGCTGCTCCTGCTGCAACAGGCCGACGAGGGGCCGCTGCGGGTCTACGCCCTGGGCGGCTGGCGCCCGCCGTTCGGCATCGTGCTCATGCTCGACCGGCTCAACGCCCTGCTGCTGCTGGCCGCCGCCGTGCTCGGCAGTGCGGTGGCGATCTACGCGGTGCGCGGCGACGACCGCCTCGGCCCGCGCTTCCACGCGCTGCTGCAGTTCCAGATGCTCGGCATCAACGGCTCGTTCCTCACCGGCGACCTGTTCAACCTGTTCGTATTCTTCGAGATCCTGCTGATCGCCTCCTACGCGCTGCTGCTGCACGGCGGCGGTGCGGAGCGGGTGAGGGCGGGGCTGCACTACGTGATCCTCAACCTGACTGGCTCGGCGCTGTTCCTCATCGCCCTGGGGCTGATCTACGGCGTCAGCGGCACGCTGAACATGGCCGACCTGTCGGCGCGGGCTGCCGCCGCCAGTGGCGACCGGGTGCCGCTGCTGGCCGCCGCCGGGCTGCTTCTGCTGCTGGTGTTCGCCCTCAAGGCGGCACTGCTGCCGCTGCACTTCTGGCTGCCGCGGGCCTACGCCGCGGCCAGCGCGCCGGCGGCGGCGCTGTTCGCGATCATGACCAAGGTGGGCATCTACGCCATCCTGCGGGTATGCACGCTGATCTTCGGCGACGACGCCGGCGAGCTGGCCAACCTGGCCCAGGCCTGGCTCTGGCCGCTGGCGCTGGCCACGGTGGCCCTCGGCGCGCTCGGCGCCCTGGCCGCGGACAGCCTGCAGAAGCTGCTGGCCTACCTGGTGCTGATCTCCGCCGGCACCCTGCTGGCGGCGGTGGCCATCGGTACGCCCGAGGCCCACGCGGCGGCGCTCTACTACCTGCTGCACAGCACCTGGGTGGCCGGTGGACTGTTCCTGCTCGCCGACCTCATCGCCCGCCAGCGCGGCAGCCGTGGCGCGACCCTGGTGCCAGGGGCCGCGCTGGAGCACCCGGGGCTGCTCGGCGCGCTGTTCTTCTTCGGCGCGGTGGCCGTGGTCGGCCTGCCGCCGCTGTCCGGTTTCCTCGGCAAGCTCCTGCTGCTGCGCGCGGCGCCGTCGGTGGCGCTGTGGAGCGTGCTGCTGCTGGGCGGCTTCGCCGCGCTGCTGGCCCTGAGCCGTGCCGGCAGCACCCTGTTCTGGCGCGTCGGCACCAGCAGCCTGGACAGCGCCGAGCTGGATCGCGGCCGGCTGTTCGCCACCGTGCTGCTGCTGGCCGGCTGCCTGCTGCTGGTGGTGCTGGCCGAGCCGCTGCTCGCCTACACCGAGGCTGCCGCCGCGCAACTGCATGACCCGGCGGCGTACCGGGCGATCCTCCAAGAGGGCCGACCATGAACCGCCTGCTGCCGCACCCGGCCCAGAGCCTGCTCCTGCTGCTGATCTGGCTGATCCTGATGGGCTCCTTCGCCCCCGGCCACTGGCTGCTCGGCGGCCTGCTGGCGGTGGTCATCCCGCTGGCCTGCAACCGCCTGCTGATCGAGCACCCCCACGGCTGGAAGCCGCTCAAGCTGCTGCGCTTCCTGGGCCTGGTGATCTTCGACATCCTGATCGCCAACTTCCAGGTGGCACGCCTGACCCTCGGCCGCATCGACAAGCTGCGCCCGGCCTTCGTCGAGGTGCCGATCGATCTGGACAACGAACTGGCCGTCAGCGTGCTGGTCAGCGTGGTGTCGCTGACCCCCGGCTCGCTGGCCGCGGACCTCAGCGTCGACCGCCGTACCCTGCTGGTGCACGGCCTCGACGTGCCGGACGCCCAGGCCATGATCGACGAGATCAAGCAGCGTTACGAGGCGCCGCTCAAGGAGATCTTCCCATGCTCGGATACGTGATCCCGATCAGCCTGGTCATGCTCGCGGCGGCCCTGCTGCTGGCCGTGGCGCGCCTGGTCAAGGGCCCGTGCCTGCCCGACCGGGTGCTGGCGCTGGATACCCTGTACATCAATGCCATCGCCATGGTGGTGCTGTACGGCATCTGGAAGAACACCCAGCTGTTCTTCGAGATCGCCCTGCTGATCGCCGTGCTGGGCTTCGTCAGCACCGTGGCCGTGGCCAAGTACATGCTGCGTGGAGACATCATCGAATGAACCTGTGGCTGGAACTCCTCGTCTGCGCGCTGCTCCTGCTCGGCAGCGGCTTCGTCCTGATCGGCGCCATCGGCCTCTACCGCCTGCCAGACTTCTTCACCCGCCTGCACGGCCCGACCAAGGCCACCACCCTCGGCGTCGGCGGCATGGTCGTGGCCTCGCTGGTGTTCTTCAGCGCGGGCGAGCGCGGGCTCAGCCTGCACGAACTGCTGATCAGCCTGTTCCTGTTCATCAGCGCCCCGGTCAGCGCCTACATGCTGGCCAAGGCCGCGGTGCTGCAGCAACTGCCGCTGGAGCCGAAGACCCGCGGCAAGCCCTGGGAGCAGTAGCTGTTTATGGCGGTTGGCTTGGTTGTGTGACGCCAGTAATGGGGGGTTAGGCTCTGCCCATTCCGGCATATAGCATCTGGCAGGCACCCTTGTGGAAGAGCATTTTCTCCAATCTTCATACCGTGAAAAGTTGGTTGAGCATCTACTGATCGGAGAGTTGTTAAAGCATTCCTGGAGAATAAAGGACTTCAGTCTTGAGATTTCAAAGCCCGAAGTCGACAGATCGGGTTACGACCTGATAGCCGAAGCGAACGGCTACATCAGGCATGTCCAGCTCAAAGCGGCCTTCATTGGCTCATCTACTTCACAGCAGAAAATCCATATTTCGCTGGCAAAGAAACCTTCAGGATGTGTGGTGCTGGTTTATTTCAATAGCGAAACGCTTGCACTCGGGCCGTTCCTATATTTCGGGTCAGCACCGGGTCAGCCATTGCCAAGTTTGGAAAGCATGAAGATCGCCAAACACACCAAAGGTAATGTGGAGGGAATTAAAGCTGAGAGACCTAACATCCGGGTTTTGAACAAGGCTCACTTCATCAAGCTCAACGATATTCAAGGCTTGTACAACCAGCTCTTCGTAAGCGCCTGAAACGACTCGGGCGTTTGTTACGCTCGCCCCCGAATCTGCTCCCGCACAGTTTTGCCCGCCCGCTGTGCCTGTCGGCCCCCCTGTCCGGCGCCTACACTCGGGGTTTTCGATCCGGAGGTGGCGATGGCCCGGCAGGGACGTGCGTTCGCGATGGCCTGCCTGGTGCTGGCGATGGCCCTGTGGGGCAGCTCGTTCATCGCGCTCAAGTTCGCCTTCGCCGAGCTGCCGCCGATGTGGGTGATCTTCGGCCGCATGTTCCTCGGCAGCCTGGTATTCCTGCTGGCCTGGCGCTGGCGCGGCCGCCTCGACTACCGCCGTGGCGACTGGCGCTACCTGCTCGCCCTGGCCGCCTGCGAACCCTGCCTGTACTTCATCTTCGAGGCGCTGGCGCTGCAGAACACCAGCGCCACCCAGGCCGGCATGATCACCGCGCTGCTGCCGCTGATGGTGGCCATGGGCGCCTTCGTCTTCCTGCGCGAGCGGGTGGCCCGCAGCACCTGGGCCGGCTTCCTGCTGGCGGTGTGCGGGGCGGTCTGGCTGAGCCTGACCGGCGAGGCGGACGCCAGCGCGCCGGCGCCACTGCTCGGCAACTTCTACGAATTCGTCGCGATACTCTGCGCCACCTGCTACACGCTGCTGCTGAAGTTCCTCTGCGAGCGCTACTCGCCCTTCGTGCTCACCGCCATGCAGGCGTTCATCGGTTCGCTGTTCTTCCTGCCGCTGGCGCTGCTCACCGAACCGCTGCCGAGCCAGTTCGGCGCGCTCGGCATCGGCTCGGTGATTTACCTGGGCCTGGTGGTCACGGTGGGCGCCTACAGCCTGTACAACTTCGGCGTCAGCCGGCTGCCGGCCAGCCAGGCGTCCGGCTTCACCAACCTGCTGCCGGTGTTCACCCTGATCTTCGCCGCGCTGCTGCTGGGCGAGAGCCTGGCGCCGGCGCAGTACGCCGCCGCCGCGCTGGTGTTCGCCGGCGTGGCGCTGAGCCAGTGGCGCAGCACGGCCCCGGCGCCGGCCGGCATTCTCGACTGAGGTGATGGCATGACCGACACACGTCCCTGGACCCGCGAGGCGCTGCGCATCATCGAGGCGGACTTCCAGCGCAGCGCCGACACCCACCTGATCCCGCTGGCACTGCCGGGCCTGCCCGGCGTCGAGCTGTACTTCAAGGACGAGTCGAGCCACCCCACCGGCAGCCTCAAGCACCGCCTGGCCCGCTCGCTGTTCCTCTACGCCCTGTGCAACGGCTGGCTGCGGCCGGGGGCGCCGGTGATCGAGGCGTCCAGCGGCTCCACCGCGATTTCCGAGGCGTACTTCGCCCGCCTGCTGGGGCTGCCGTTCATCTCCGTGGTGCCGGCCGGTACGGCCAAGGAGAAGCTGGCGCAGATCGCCTTCCACGGCGGGCAGACGCACTTGGTCGACGACCCCACGCGCATCCACGCCGAGTCGGTGCGCCTGGCCGGCGAGACCGGCGGCCACTTCATGGATCAGTTCACCTACGCCGAGCGGGCCACCGACTGGCGGGCGAACAACAACATCGCCGAGTCGATCTTCCAGCAGATGCGCCACGAACGCTTCCCCGAACCGGCCTGGCTGGTGTCCAGCCCCGGCACCGGCGGCACCCTGGCGACCCTGGGCCGCTACGTGCGCTACCGCCAGCACGCCACCCGCGTGCTGTGCGCCGACGCCGAGCGCTCGGTGTTCTTCGACAGCTACGTCAGCGGCGACCGCGGCCTGACCCTGGACTGCGGCTCGCGCATCGAAGGCATCGGCCGGCCGCGGGTCGAGCCCTCGTTCATGCCCCAGGTGATCGACGCCATGTGCAAGGTGCCGGACGCCCTGTCCCTGGCTGCCATGCACTACCTGGCGCGGCGCCTGGGCCGGCGGGTCGGCGGCTCCAGCGGCACCAATCTGGTCGGCGCGCTGCTGGTGGCGCGGCGGATGGTCGAGGCCGGCCAGGCCGGCTCGGTGGTGGCGATCCTCTGCGACGGCGGCGAGCGCTACGCCACCAGCTACTACTGCGACGCCTGGCTGGCGCAGCAGGGCTACGACCTGGCGCCGCTGATCGACCGGGTGGCCGCCTGCGCGGAGCGGGGCGAGGCCCTGCCCGACATGCCGCGGAGCTGGCCATGAGCGAGACGTTCAACAGCCGCGCGGCGCAGCCCGCGGACATCCCGGCGATGACCACCTTCATCTTCGAGCACGGCCCCAACCCCTGGAACCACCTGCCGGAGGACGCCGTGCTGGCGCACCTGCGGGGTATCTCCGAGGGTTCGGTGCGGGCCGTGCTGGCGGAGCGGGCGGACGGCGCGCTGGCCGGCTTCGTCACCTTCCTCGCCAGCGATGACTTCGCCCACCACCAGCCGGCGGGGCGCCGCGACCTGCCCCGGGGCTACGTCGGCGAGGCGGTGGTGCACCGTGACCTGGCCGGTCGCGGCCTGGGCAGTCGCCTGCTCGGCGAGGCCGTGCGCGGGCTCGGCGAGCTGGGCATCCACGACATCTACATCGAGCGCCACGAGGAAAACGCCGGCTCGGCGGGCATGATGCGCAAGGCCGGCTTCGTCGAGGTGGCGACGTTCGCCGACCCGCAGCGCCGCACCGCCGGTTCGCGGCGTACCACGCTCTGCTACCTGCGCACGCGCTAGGCGGCGCGTGCTCCCGGCCAGGCCAGCAGCACGTCGAGCAGGCGGTTGGCGAAGGCCCACTCGTTGTCGTACCAGGCCAGCACCTTGACCAGATCGTCGCCCTGCACCCGGGTGTGGTTGAGGTCGACCACGCAGGACACCGGGTAGCCGTTGAAGTCCGCGGACACCAGCGGCACCTCGTTGCACTCCATCACGCCCGGCGGCAGCCGTTGCGCGGCCTGGCGCAGGAGATCGTCGATCGCCTCGCGACTGGTCGGACGCTCGCTGGTGAAGGTCAGGTCGAGCAGCGACACGTTGGCGGTCGGCACCCGCACCGCCAGGCCATCCAGGCGCCCCTCCAGCTCCGGCAGTACCAGGCCGATGGTCTTCGCCGCGCCGGTGGCGGTGGGGATCATCGACAGGGCGGCGGCACGGGCGCGGTAGAGGTCGGCGTGGGTCTTGTCGAGCAGGTTCTGGTCGTTGGTGTAGGCGTGCACCGTGGTCATCAGGCCCTGGCGGATGCCCACCCCGGCGTGCAGCGCCTGGGCCAGCGGCGCCAGGCAGTTGGTGGTGCAGGAGGCGTTGGAGACGATCCGCTGGTCGCCCAGCAGGTGATGGTTGACGCCATAGACCACGGTCAGGTCGGCCGTCTCCAGCGGGTGCGACAGCAGCACCCGCGCCGCGCCGGCGGTCAGGTGCTGTTCGGCGAGCGCGCGCTTCTTCGACTTGCCGGTGCAGTCCACCACCACGTCCACCGCGAGCTGCCCCCAGGGCAGCTGGGTGAAGTCCTTCTGGCTGACCAGGCGGATCGGCTGGCCGTCTACCTGCAGGGTGTCGTCGTGCAGCTCGACCTGGCCGCCGAAGCGGCCGAAGGTGGAATCGAAGCGGGTCAGGTGGGCGAGGGTGGCGAAATCGCCGATCTCGTTGATCGCCTCGATCCGCAGCCGGCTTTGCAGCCCGCGCTCGAACAAGGCACGCAACAGGGCTCGGCCGATGCGCCCGTAACCGTTGAGGGCAATACGCAGCATGGTGGTTTCCGACTGTCTGGGTTCGCCCTCAGCATAGGCGCCTCCCCAACCCTTCGAAAGCGAGGCGGGCCGCTCAGAGGCTGCGCGCGCCGCCGAAGGAGGCGCAGCCCCGGCGCACCTCGCCGTTCAGGCGCAGCTCGGCGCTGAGGTGCTGCACCGAGCCGCTCATGCTGTCCACGCAGCGCTGCGGCGTCAGCCACAGCTCCAGGCGATGGTCGTTGGCCTCGCTGCTGAGGCTGAAGCTGCCGCCCGGCAGTTGCTCCTCCAGGTAGGGCACCGCCAACGGCTCCTGGCCGGGGCGCAGCAGCACCAGGCCGCGTTCGCTCACGCCCAGGCTCCAGTCCGGCTCATTGCCGCTGGCGCGCAGCAGCAGCCGGTCGAAGCCCGGTTCGTTGCAACCCGGGCCCTCGCCCTGCAGGCGGTAGACCCGGTCCAGCCGCAGCTCGCCGTCGAGCCCCGCCTGCTGGGTGCCGCGGGACCAACCACGGAGGTCGACGAACAGGCTGTCGTGGCCGTCAGTGAGCAGCTCGCCGGCGTCCCGCAGGGCCTGTGCGCTGCCTTCCCCGGCGACGGCGATGCGTCGCTGCTCGCCGCAGGGCTGCAGCACCAGCCGCTCGCCTTCGACGGACAACTGGCCCTGCAGGCGCTGGGCCGGGACGACGGGTTTCGGGTCGTACACCGTGAACAACTGGCAGCCGGCGAACAGCGGCAGCAGGGCGAACAACAGCGAGCGGGCGTGAGGCATGGTGGCTCTCCTGGCGACAGCGGCCAACTTACCCAGCCTGGGCGGCCAGCTCAAGCGTCGTGGCCTGCGAGTTTTCAGGAGGCGCCGGGCGTGGCAGGCTAGGCGCCTTCCACATCGCACGGGAATGCCCATGTCCAGCGTCACAGAAGACCGCGAACCGCTCAACGCCACCGAGATCCGCATACTCGGCTGCCTGATCGAGAAGCAGGCCACCACCCCGGAAACCTACCCGCTGACCGTCAACGCCCTGGTCCTGGCCTGCAACCAGAAGACCAGCCGCGAGCCGCTGATGAACCTTACCGAAGGCCAGGTCGGCCAGGCCCTGCGTGCCCTGGAGGGGCGCGGCTTCACCCGCCTGGTGATGGGTGGCCGCGCCGACCGCTGGGAGCATCGGGTGGACAAGGCACTGCAACTGGTCAAGCCGCAGCAGACCCTGCTCGGCCTGCTGTTCCTGCGCGGGCCGCAGACCATCAGCGAGCTGCTGACCCGCAGCAACCGCCTGTACCAGTTCGAGGATGCCGCCGAAGTGCAGCACCAGCTGGAGCGCCTGATCGGCCGCGAACTGGCCTGCCTGCTGCCGCGCCAAAGCGGCCAGCGGGAGGAGCGCTACATGCACCAGCTCGGCGAGGCCGCTGACCTGGAGGCCCTGCTGGCCGCGCGCCAGAGCGATGCCCCTGCTCCCCGTGGCGGCGCAGACGAAGGCCGCATCGCCGAGCTGGAGGCGCGCATCGCCGCGCTGGAAGAGCGCCTGGCCCGGCTGGAGGAGCAGGCATGAGCCTGCTCGACGCCCTGCGCGGCGCCGACATGCTGCTGATCGACGGCCTGCACGCCTGGCAGTTCGAGCTGGACGAACAGGCCACCGGCGAGCAGCCGCAGCTCAGCGTCGAGTGCATGGACGGTCGCGTCCGCCGCGTCTGGCAGTTCAGCGCTGTTGCCGTGGCCGTCGCCGTGGCGACGGACGGAGCCGGCGGATGGCGTATCTACGATGCTGAAGGCGAGCACGAACTGGTCTGCCTCGGTGCGATCAGCGCGAGCAACGACGATGACGAAGAAGGCGAGCCCGAGCCTGCGTCGTAGGGTTCGCCATGCGCACCGGCAAGTTCCGTACAGGGCCTTGGTGCGCACGGCGCACCCTACCAACACCGCGACTCCGCTGCGGGAGCGCGGCGTTTTTCATAGCTGTGTACCCGTTATGGGTTGTAGTGCCCCGACCCCTTCTGGGTCCCCGTCTGCGCGGGGATGACGAGGTAGGGGGTGGAGTTTCTAATTTCTTCCGAAACCGTCATTCCCGCGCCGGCGGGAATCCAGGGGCAGGCAACTGCAGCGCTCAGATAGAGAGGCTTGACCGCGAGCGCGTAGGTTGGGTTTAGCCGCTTGCCGGCGTAACCCACCGTAGTGCCTCAGTCGATTGCGCTGGTGGGTCACGGCCTGTGGCCTAACCCACCCCGCGGGTTCTCCAGGCAGGCCGTTTTCGCAGGGCAGCTGTAGCGTCTGCAACACGCAACAGGGGCATAGCCTTTTTCATAGCTATGTCCCCGTTAAATCTTGCATACCTTCCTTGTGGGAGCGGATTTATCCGCGATTTTCGCGGCCAATCGGAATGCCCCCAAGCGCTCCCACAAAAGCAGGATTGCGCCACCAATACGCAACGGGCCATAGCCTTTTTCATGACCCGGAGAGCCTGGGCGTCAGAATCGCAGCTGAACGCTCAGGTTGGCCGTGCGGCGGTCGCCGACGTAGTCCACGCCGAGCTGGTCGCTGGCGGTGATGTAGCGGCGGTCGAAGGCGTTGCGCAGTTCGCCGACCACCAGCAGGTTGTCCTGCTCGTAGCCCAGCCTCAGGTTGGTCAGGCTGTGGGAACCGATCCGCTGGTCACGGGCGTTGAGGGTCGAGCCGGTGCTGTAGTACCAGTCCTTGTAGCTCAGGTCGCCGCCGGCGAACCAGTGGTCGGCGAAGCGGTAGGTGACTTCCAGCGAGCCCGACCACTGTGGTGCCTCGGGGAAGCGGTTGCCCTTGTGCTCCGGGTGCTGGGTCAGCTCGGTGCGCAGCCAGCCGACCGCGGTGCGGATGTCCAGGTTGTGCAGCGGCGTGGCCTCCAGGCTCAACTCAGCGCCGTAGGCCTCGGCCTTGCCGATGTTGCGGGTGACCGCGCAGGGCATTGGCACGCCGTTGTTGTCGCAGAAGCCGGTGGCGGTGTGCTGCATGTCGCTCCAGTCGTAGTAGAACAGGTTGCCGTTCAGGCGCAGGCGGTCGTCCAGCCAGTGGCTGCGCGAGGCCAGTTCGTAGGACCAGAGGTGCTCGGGATCGACCTCGAAGGCTTCCCGGGACTGCGGGTTGCGCTCGATGAAGCCGCTGCGGTAGCCCTTGGTCGCCGTCAGCGCGAGCCGGTGGTTTTCGGCCAACTGGTAGGCCAGGCCCAGCTTGGGCAGCAGCGCGTCGAAGCGGGTATCGCCGGTGAACGGGGCATCGGTCTGGCGGTTGAGGAAGTCGTAGTCGTGCTTCTCGTATTCGTAGCGCAGGCCGGCCAGCAGGCTCAGGCGCGTGGTTAGGCTGTACTCCAGGTCGCTGTAGGCCGCCAGGTTGTCGCGGTCCAGCTGGTCCTCCAGGCTCTGCAGCTGCAAGTAGTCGGTGCCGAGCAGGTATTTCATCTCCGAGTCCACGCTGTGGCGCAGGCGGCCGTAGAACACGCCGAACAGGCCGGAGAGGCGGTCGTCGGCGTGGCCGACGCGCAGGCGCAGGTCCTGGGTCAGGTCGCGGTCTTCGCGCAGCTCGTCGCGGACGAACACGTTGGTCGGCGTGTCGAAGTGGGTCCGGGTCTCGGTGAAGGTGGTGGTGCTTTCCAGCGTCAGCCGGTCGCTCAGCGGATAGCGCACGTCGAGCACATGGTTGTCGACCTCGTTGAGGCGGGTCTCCAGCCAGTGATACTCGGAGCTGTTCATCACGTAGCGGCGATGGCGGACGTCGGTGGTCGAGGTGATAGCCGGGTCGTCCTTGCCCCGTGCGAAGCCGTACTGGATGGACAGGCCGGGAACGAACGACGGCGTGTACAGCAGCTTGGCCCGGCCCTGCCAGTATTCCCCTTCCTGCAGGTACTGCAGTTCGTCCAGGTTGTAGCGGATGCCTTTCTCTTCCCACAGCTTCTCGCCGGCCAGGCGGAAGGACAGGTCGTCCGTCAGCGGGCCGGACAGCATCACGGCCTCGTCGTGGCTGTGGCCCGAGCCGAGGGAGGCGCGGGCGGCGCCTTCCCAGTAGGGCGTCGGGTCGTTGGTCTTGACCACCACGGCGCCGGCCATGGCGTTGCGCCCGAGGGTGGTCTGCGGGCCGCGCAGCACTTCCAGCTGCTGCACGTCCCACAGGCCGCGCAGGCCCCGGCGCACGCCTTCCAGGGACTGGGGCGCGCCGTCGATGTACAGGGTGCTGAGGGGCGCCTGGTTGCCGTCGGCGCCCCACAGACCCTCGGAGTTGATGCCGCGAATGGTGAAGCCGTTGTTGTTGCCCCGGCTGGGCGAGGCGTTGACGTTGGGCAGCAGGCGGAAGCTCTCGCGCATGTCGCGGATGCGGCCGGTCTCGATGCGCTGCTGGTCGATCACGCTGACGCTGGCGGGGTTGTCGTCGACGCTGCGCAGGCTCTTGTCGCCGTAGATGGTCAGCGAGTCCAGCTCCAGTGCCTTGGGCGCGTCCTCGATCTCTTGCAGCAGGAAGTGCCGGTCGTCCTGGCGCACCGCCCGCAGGCCGGAGCCTTCCAGCAGCCTGGCCAGCGCTTCCTCGGGCGCGAATGAGCCCTGCAGGCCTGGGCTGTGCAGGCCGCGGACCCGTTCGCTGGCCATCATGACGCTCAGGTCGCTGTCGCGGGCGAAGTGGTCGAGCGCCTGGCTCAGACTGCCGGCCGGAATCGAGTAGTGGCGCGGCGCCTGGTCGGCCTGGGTTCGCTCGGCCAGCGCCACGGGCGCGAGGCTCGGTATGGCGAGGCCGATGAGGGCGGCGAGCAGTAGCTTGTGGTGGGTGAGGGCGGGCATGGCAGATCCTTTTTCGTTCTGTTTGCCTGTTTCACACGCGAAAGGGAAAAAGGTGCCAGACGATGTTCAGGCGGCCTCGACCACCACCCAGTAGCGACTGCGGAAACGCACCGCGACCGGCAGGATAGCGGCCAGGCCGCGCAGGATCGCGTCGGTGTCGTCCAGGCGGAAGCTGCCCGACAGCCTCAGGTCGGCGACCTCCGGCGCGCAGCGCAGGAAGCCCGGGCGATGTCGCTCCAGTTCGGCGAGGAACCGGCCCAGCGGCATCTCGTCGGCGTACAGCCGCCCCTCGGTCCAGGCGTCCGTGTGCAGCGGCAGGGCCTCGACGGGCCAGGCGCGGTGTGCGCTGAAGCTGACCTGGTAGCCCTGTTCGACCCGCAGGGGCGGAGCGCCGGCAGCGGCCAGGCGCACCTCGACGGCGTGCTCCAGCACGCCCAGCCGGGTGTGGTCGTCGGTTCGGCGGACATCGAAGCGGGTGCCCAGGGCGCGCATCGCTCCGTGCTCGGTGACGACGACGAAGGGGCGGCGCAGCGGGTCCGCCGTGGTGATGACGAGAATCTCGCCGTCGATCAGCTCGACGCTGCGCTGGTTCTCGTCGAAGTGGAGGTTGAGCCGCGTGTCGCTGTTCATGTGCAGCAGGGAGCCGTCCGGCAGCGTCAGCCGTCGCCGCTCGCCCTTGGCCGTGCGTTCCTGCGCCGACCAGCGCTGGCCCTGGGTGGTCCAGGCCAGGCCGCCGGCGCCGCCTGCCAGGAGCAGCAGGGAGAGCACCTTCAGCGCATGGCGGCGCGCTTCGACAGGGGCGTCCAGGGTGGCGAGGGCGGCTGGGCCGGGGACGCTGTCGAGCATGCCGCAGAGCTTCTCGGCCCGTTGCCAGGCGTGGCGGTGGCGGATGTCCCGCTCGTACCAGCGCCGCCAGTCGGCGAGCAGCGTTTCCGCCACCGGCTGTTCCTGCAGCGCCAGGTACCAGCGGGCGGCCTCCAGCGCGATCTCCGGGGTGAGGGTTTCGTCGGCGCGGCTCATGGTTCCATGGCCAGGATGCAGTGGGCCAGCGCCTGGGCGACGTAGCGCTTGACGCTGCGTTCGCTGACGCCGAGGCGCTCGGCGATCCGCGCATAGCCGAGGCCCTCCAGCTGGGCCAGCAGGAAGGCGCTGCGCACCTTGCCGGGCAGAGCGTCCAGCAGCAGGTCTATCTTCAACAGGGTCTCGATGATCTGCAGGCGTTCCTCGGGCGAGGGCGCCTGCAACTGCGGTTGCTGTGCCAGCACGCCCAGGTAGGCGGCCTCCAGGGCGCGCCGGCGCTGCAGGTTGGACATCAGGCGCTTGGCGACCAGGGTGAGATAGGAGCGCGGCTCCTGCAGCTGCCAGCCGCCTTGCTTCTCGCGGCTGTGCTCGGGTGCGGTGAGCAGGCGCAGGAAGGTGTCGTGGGCGATGTCCGCGGCATCGCTGTGGTTGCCCAGGCGCGACTGCAGCCATTTCTGTAGCCAGCTCCGGTGCAGGCGGTACAGGTGCTCCAGCTGGCGAACGGCGGGGTCGGGCTGTGTCAGTAGGGTCATAACGCTCGCTGTTCCCGGGCGCGGTTTTCTGGGGAAGTGCTGCTATTGAGAATTGTTATTGATTGTGCGGCGAGCATGCAAGGTGATTGTCGGCCCGGCCGCGACGAGGAGGAGAGGAGATGATCCGCTGCAAGCGAGTCTATGAGCCCGTCGAGGAGGCGGACGGGCAGAGGGTGCTGGTCGACCGCCTGTGGCCGCGCGGCTGCCGCAAGGACGGCCTGGCGCTGGCGGCCTGGCTCAAGGAGGTGGCGCCGTCGGACGCCCTGCGCAAGGCCTTCGGCCACGACCCCGTGCTGTTCGACGACTTCCGCCAGCGCTACCGCGCCGAACTGGCCGGCCACCCCGAGCACTGGCAGGGACTGCTGGAGATGGCGGAGAAGGGCACCCTGACCCTGCTGTACGCCGCCCGCGACGAACGCTGCAACAACGCCCAGGTGCTCGCCGAATTCCTCGAGGACGAACTGGACCGGCGCGGGCCGTCCAGTTCGCCGGTGTGCTACGCCAGGGACTAGGGGGTGTTGCCGTTTCGCCGCGACCGCAACGTAGCCAGGCTCTATCGCATCATCTTGTCCAGCGCGCGTTTCTCTTCCGCCAGCTCCTGCTGGCGCGCGTCGATCCGCGAGGCCAGGGGGAAGTTGCTGCTGGCGCGGCGCTTGGCCAGGTCGAGCTGCTGCAGGGCCTGGTCGTAGTCGCCGACCAGGGCGAAGTATTCGGCGCGCGCCTGGTGCAGGCCGACGATGTGGCGGTTGAGGCCGCGCACTTCCGCCACCTGATACCACACGTCCGGGTCGTTGCCGCGCCGCTTGAGCAGGGCGTCCAGCGCCGCCTCGGCTTCCTGGTTCTGGTTCTGCTTGAGCATCAGGTCGATGCGCGCCTGCTCCAGGGGGTAGCTGTCCGGGTACAGGCCGCGCAGGCGGTCGACCCGCTGGCGGGCGTCGGCCAGGCGGCTGGCGGCCTCGTCCAGATCGACCATGGCCAGGTTGTAGGTGAGATTGTCGGGTTCCTTGCCCAGCAATTCGCCCAGCTCCTTGCGCGCCTCGTTCAGACGGCCACCCTTGATCTGGGCGATGGCCAGGCCGTAGCGGGCGGCGTCCAGCTTGGGGTTGCTGTCGAGCATGGCGCGGAAGCGCTTGGCGGCGATGCCGGGCGTTTCCTCGAAGATCAGCTGCACGCGGGCGCGCATCAGCTGGTAGCGCAGGCTGTCTTCCACGCCCTTGGACGGGTACTGCTCGGCGCGGTTGCGGGTGTCGGCGATGCGCGACTCGGTCACCGGGTGGGTGAGGAGGAATTCCGGCGGCTTGGAGTCGTAGCGGTACTGGCGCATCAGGCGCTCGAACATGCTCGGCATGGCGCGCGGGTCGTAGCCAGCCTTCTCCAGGTTGAGCAGGCCGATACGGTCCGCCTCCTGCTCGTTCTGCCGGGAGAAGCGGCGCTGCTCCTGGATGGCTGCCGCCTGGGTCGACATGATCGCGGCCATGCCCGCGTCGCCGGCGCCGGCCGCCGCAGCGACGATGCCGGCCAGCATCGCGGCCATCATCGGCACCTGCATGCGCTGCTGGGCTTCCAGGCCGCGGGCGAAGTGGCGCTGGGAAAGGTGCGCCAGTTCGTGGGCCATGACCGAGGCGTACTCGGCCTCGGTCTGCGCGTTCAGCAGCAGGCCGCCGTTGACCCCGACAATCCCGCCAGGCGCGGCGAAGGCGTTGAGCTGCGGGCTGTTGAGCAGGATGAACTCCAGGCGCCGGTCTTCCAGCTGGCTGGTTTCCGCCAGGCGGTAGACGCTGGACTCCACGTAGTCCTTGATAAGCGGGTCGGACAGTTGCGCGACCTGGCCGCGCAACACGCTGAGCCAGGCGCGGCCGAGGCGGTGCTCCTGCTCCGGCGAGACGATGGAAGAGCTGGCGTCGCCCAGCGAGGGCAGATCGCTGGCGCCGACCGGCACGGCGAGGCAGGCGCAGGCGAGGGCGAACAGGGAAGGGCGCAGAAGATTCATGCACTGGGCTCTTGGTCGAAAGGCTCTACTGTAGCCGCCCCGCCGCTCTGCGTGCCAGGGTTGTGCGGTATCCTTGCCGGCCTGCAAGGAGACTGCCCATGTCCGACATTCCCGCCTGCGATACCGAGCTGGACGCCAGCGGCCTGAACTGCCCGATGCCGCTGCTCAAGGCCAAGCTGGAACTCAACCGCCTGCCCAGCGGCGCGGTGCTCAAGGTGACCGCCACCGACGCCGGCTCCCAGCGCGACTTCCGCACCTTCGCCACGCTGGCCGGCCATGTGTTGCTGCACGAGGAAGAGGGCGACGGCGTGTTCCGCTACTGGCTGAGGAAGGGCTGAGCGCACGGCTTCGCCTCAGTAGAAACCATAGATATCCATGCCCAGCGCGCCGAGGGTGAAGCCGCTGTGCTCGACGCGGAATTCGCCGCCAGCTCCCAACGCGAAATACAGCGGCAGCAGGTGCTCGTCGCTGGGGTGGCTGCGCACCGCGTGGGGCGCCTGGCGGCGGTAGTCGAGCAGGGCGGCGCGGTCGCCGGCGCGCAGCCTGTCCACTATCCAGTCGCGGAACTCCAGTGCCCAGGGCTCGACCATCTCCGGGCCGGCGCGCCAGTCCAGTTCGCGCAGGTTGTGGGTGATGCTGCCGGAGCCGATCAGCAGCACGTCGCGTTCGCGCAGGCTGGCGAGCGCCTGGCCGATGCGCATCTGTAGCGCCGGGCCGGCGTGGCTCGGCAGCGACAGTTGCAGCACGGGGATATCGGCCTCCGGATACATCAGCGACAGCGGCACCCAGGCTCCGTGGTCGAGTGGGCGCTCAGGGTCAAGGCGGCTGGGAATATCGGCGGCGGCCAGCAGATGCTGCACCTCCAGCGCCACCTCGGGTGCGCCGGGGGCCGGGTACTGCACGGCGTACAGTGCTGGGGGAAAACCGCCGAAGTCGTGCCAGGTAGCGGGGTTGGGCGAGCTGCCGATCAGCAGTTCGGTGCTTTCCCAGTGGGCAGAGACCACCAGGATCGCCCGTGGCTTGCCCATCCCGGCGGCCAGGCGGGCCAGGGCGGTACCGCTGGCGCCCGGCTCCAGGGCGAGCATGGGCGATCCGTGGGAGATGAAGAGGGCAGGCAGCATCGGAGTTCCTCCGCGAGGGTGATGCTGCCATGGTGGCGAGTCGATCTATCGATATCCAATATAACTTTCAGCTGATATCGATCGATTCTTTCGTCAGGTCTGCTCGGTTTCCAAGTTGGCCTTCGGAGCGATCTCGTCGAATACCTCGGGTGTCAGCGCCGCTTCGCCGGCGCCATCGAGCACCTCGCGCGGGTGTTCGCTGCCGGGGATGCTGCTGTCGAGCATGCTCAGCAGCTGGGCGCCGCGCGGGGTGAGGACGAAATTCTCGCCGTTGCCGCCTTCTTCCTCGGGGCGTGGAGCGATGAACTGGTTCTCCACCAGCAGCGATTCGTAGCGGGCGGCCTCGGCGCGGAAGTGGTCGAGGTCGTCGACCGTCTCGCCGGCGTTCTCCATTTCCGCGGCCAGTTCTTCCGCGTAGCGACGCGGGGCGAAGGATTGGCCGGCAGAGTTCTGTGCCTCGTGCAGCAGGCGTTCGATCAGGTCCCAGTGGTAAACCATGGCGATTCTCCGCAGTCGTGGGGCTTATCAGTTCCGACTGGCGCCGGCGGGCCAAGGTTCGAGCTTTTTCACAGCGAGAGAGAGGAGGGCCGTTCGTAGGAGCGAGCTTGCTCGCGAAAGGGCATGCACAAGAGCTTCGCGAGCAAGCTCGCTCCCACGGGAGCATGGGCATGAAAAAGGCTATGTCCCCGTTAGATGTTGTAGTGCCCTGAACCCTTCTGGGTCCCCGCCTGCGCGGGGATGACAAGGTGGAGGCGGAATTGCTCCCTGAGCCGTCATTCCCGCGCAGGCGGGAATTCAGGGGTAGGCAGCTGCAGTGTTCAGATAGAGGGGCTTGACCGCGCAACGCGTAGGGTGGGTTAGCCGCTTGCTGGCGTAACCCAGCGGTACCGCGGTCGACTGTGCTGGATGGGTTATGGCCTGCGCCCCAACCACCCTACCGGCTCCCAGGCAGGCCGCTTCCGCAGGGCAGCTGTAGCGTCTGCAACACGTAACGGGTACATAACCATGAAAAAAGGCGATCCGTGGATCGCCTTTTTTCGTCAATCGCCGGCTCAGCCGCGGCGGCGCAGGGCCTCGATGCGGTCTTCCAGCGGCGGGTGGGTCATCAGCAGGCCGGCCAGGCCGTTCTTCAGGCCGCCGTTGATGCCGAAGGCGGTCAGGCTGTCGGGCATGTGCACCGGCACGCCCTGTTCGGCGCGCAGGCGCTCCAGCGCGGCGATCATCGCGCCGGTGCCGGCCAGGCGGGCGCCGGCGTCGTCGGCCTTGAACTCGCGGCGGCGGGAGAACCACATGACGATGATGCTGGCCAGGATGCCCAGCACCAGCTCGGCGAAGATGGTCGCGACGATGTAGCCGATGCCGTGGCCCTCGCCCTCGTTCTTCAGCACCACGCGGTCGACGAAGTTGCCGAAGATGCGTGCGAAGAACATCACGAAGGTGTTCACCACGCCCTGGATCATCGCCAGGGTGACCATGTCGCCATTGGCTACGTGGCCGATCTCGTGGGCCAGCACGGCGCGCACCTCGTCGGGCGAGAAGCGCTCCAGCAGGCCCTGGCTGACGGCCACCAGGGCGTCGTTGCGGTTCCAGCCGGTGGCGAAGGCGTTGGATTCGTAGGCGGGGAAGATACCGACCTCCGGCATCTTGATGCCGGCATCGCGGGACAGCTCCTCGACGGTCTGCAGCAGCCACTGTTCATGGCGGGTGCGGGGCTGGGTGATGATTTCGGTGCCGGTGCTCATCTTCGCCATCCACTTGGACAGGAACAGCGAGATGAAGGAGCCGACGAAGCCGAAGACGGCACAGAAGGCCAGCAGGCTGCCGTAGTTCTGGCCGGTGAAGCGATCCACCCCGAGCAGTTTCAGGGTGACGCTGGCGATCAGCAGGACCGCCAGGTTGGTGGCCAGGAACAACACGATGCGCATCATGGTGGGAAGCTTCTCCTCAGGCGAGAGACGTTCTAAGTATGCGAGCTATATAAGGTTGGCCCGGGGTGCCTTCAACCGAGGCACTATTTCAAACTATGTCGCTTGCCGGGTTCAGAGCGCTTTCGAACAGCAGGCGGGTGAGCCGCGCGACCTTCTCGCTGCTGTGCTGGGCGAGCGCCTCGCGCAGCTGCCAGGCGAGGGTGGCGTGGACGCGGCGCACGCCCGGTGGCAGTCCGTCGCCCTGGGGCAGAACATGGGGAACGGCGCGGGACAGGCGCAGGAAGCCCTTCTCGGTGAGCACCGCCTGGTCCAGCGCGTCGTAGGCGATGGTGCTCTCGAAGCGCAGGAAACCCTCCTCGGCCAGCCACAGCAGGGCGCCGAGGCAGGCCTGGTGGCGCTTGCTGGGCAGGCCGAACTCGTCGGGCTCCTCGCGGCCGATCAGATCTTCCACGTAGAGCGCGACCTTGCGCGGAAAGGCCTGGTAGAGCAGCAGCAGGCCGCTGGCGGCATCCTTGTAGAACTCGTCGATTTGCAGGTCCAACGCTACATCCTTCTCGATCAGTCTCTCGCCTGGCCGCCTCCAGGGGCGCCGGTCGTCACGGTGGGCAGATGCTGAACGCTGCCCGCGCACGAGGCAAGCGCATTGTGTGCGCCGCTCTACTGCCCCGCCAGGAAGGTCACCAGTTGCCGGGCATGGGACGACAGGGATTCCCAGTCCTTGATGCAGAGGCGCAGTTCCCGCGTGGCCCAGGCGTCGTCCAGGGCGACCGGGCTGACCGGCAGTTCGAGGGCGAAGCGCGCCGCCGCGGCTTCGGGCAGCAGGGCGATGCCCACGCGCTGGGCGACCAGCTGGGCGATAGCGTCGAAGCTGGGCGCGCGTACCCGGATGCGCAGCGGCCTGGCCTGGCGGGTGGCCATTTCCTCGACGAAGCGCTGCATGGCGCGTTCCGCCGGCAGGCCGACGAAGGGATGGTCGAGCGCGTCGCGCAGCTCGATCGACGGGCGGCCGGCCAGCGGGTGGTCGCGGGGCACCAGCATGACCAGCTTGTCGTGGCGGAAGGGCAGCGACAGCAGGCCCCCGGTGGGCAGGTTGCCGTCGTAGACGCCGATCTCGCATTCCCCGCTCTGCACGGCGCGCAGCACCTCGACGCTCTTCTGTTCCACCAGTTGCAGGTCCACTTCCGGGTAGTCGGCGAGGAACGGGCCGAGGGTGGCCGGCAGGAAGGTGCTGTTGGCCACCGTGGTGGCGGAGAGGTTGAGCGAGATGCGGCGCCGGCCGGAGAGGTCGCCGAGCATTTCCCTGAGCCTTTCCGCCTCGCCGAGCACGCCGCGGGCGCGCTCCAGGATCAGGCGGCCGGTCGGGGTCGCCGTCATGCCGTCGGCCCGGCGCTCGAACAGGGTCAGGCCGTAGCGCTGCTCGAACTGGCGCAGGCGGGTGCTGGCGGCGGAAACGGCGATGGGGAAGGTCGCGGCGGCCTTGCTCAGGCTGCCGGTTGCATCGATGGCCGCCAGCAGGCGCAGGTCGGTGAGGTCGAAGTGCATCAGGGTTTCTCCTGTGGCGAACGCCCTGTTCGTGAAAATGAGATTCTAGCGTGGCGGCGTTATCGCCAGAATAAGGCTCTGCCTCCCTGCCGTGGATCGTCATGAGTTCCCTGTCCCTGCTTTACCGCCGTTGCCTGGCCGATGGGCGCCTGTTCGCCGTCCTGTCGGCCACGGGCTTCAGCCTCAAGGCCATCTTCGTCAAGCTGGCCTACGCGGCCGGCCCGGTCGATGCCCTCACCCTGCTGGCGCTGCGCATGGGCCTGGCCCTGCCGCTGTTCGCCTGGCTGCTGTGGCTGAGCCGCGGCGAGCAGGGCGAGGCCGTGGGCGCCGCGGACGTGGCGCGCATCCTGCTGCTGGGGCTGCTCGGCTACTACCTGTCGAGCCTGTTCGATTTCTACGGGCTTGAGCACATCAGCGCTGGGCTGGAGCGGCTGATCCTGTTCACTTACCCGACCCTGGTGCTGCTGCTCCAGGCGCTGGTGCTGCGCGAGCGACCGAGCCTGCGCACGCTGCTGGCGATGGGTGTGTGCTACGCGGGGCTGGGCATCGCCTTCGTCCATGACGTGGGCGTGGCCGAGGCCGGTTCGGATGTGATGGTGGGCGCCGCCTGGGTGTTCGCCAGCGCGGTGACCTACGCGCTGTACTACTTCGGCGCCGGGGTCATGCTCAGGCGCCTGGGCTCGATGCGCCTGGCCGGGCTGGCCGGCGGCGCGTCCTCGCTGATGGTGCTGGTGCACTACGGGGTGGCCGGCGACACGGCGCAGCTCGCCAGCCTGCCACTCTCGATCTGGGGCTTCGCAGCGGCGATGGCGCTGTGCTCGACGGTGTTGCCGATCTACTGGATGGCGCTGGCGATCCAGCGCATGGGGCCGACCCAGACCGCGGCGGTGGGCAACCTGGGGCCGGTGCTGACCCTGCTGGCGTCGTGGGCGGTGCTGAGCGAGTCGGTGTCCCTGTACCAACTGGTCGGGTTGGGACTGGTGCTACTGGGCGTCTCGCGCCTGAAGCCGTCGCGTCCGGCGGCGCCCGCGGCGGCAGCCCGCAAGCCGGATGTCCAGCCGCTGCGCTAGCGCGGCGGGGTCAGCCCATGCGTGCCTTCATGGCCTGGCGGATGAAGGCGCGCTCCTCGGGTGGCAGATGGCAGCAGAAGCGCATCATCAAGCGTGCATCCGGGGTCAGGGGTTCGCGCAGCTGGCGTGGCCGGCTGTCATCTCTGGTCTTGTTCATCCTCTATGTCCTCTCGCCATCGCCCGGAGCCTGCCGGGCCATCATCAGAAGAAAGCCCGCCGAAGCGGGCTCTCCGCCTGACCTGACAGGTCAGGCGATCTGCACGCGCTCCGCCATCGGCCCTTTCTGGCCGGCGGCGACCAGGAAGGAAACGCGCTGCCCCTCGTTGAGCGTGCGGTAGCCTTCGGCCTCGATCTGGCGGAAGTGCACGAACACGTCGGGACCTTGGTCCGGCGTGATGAAGCCGAAGCCCTTGTCGGCGTTGAACCATTTGACGATACCGTTTTGGCGATCTGCCATGATGTCTCTCTCCAGGGTAGGTAACGACCGGGCCAGGCCCGGGCACACCGTTGCACGTGAAGCCGGGCCGAGGAGATGATCGAACATTCGCCGTACCGCTTAACCGAGCAGTCAGTGCTTGCAGTGCTAGAGAGCCTGGCCGCTCGGGGATAGTTCGAAGAACTTTTGCCGGCCGCCCTGTTTCATGATCCGGTTCCGAAAACGGGCGATCCGCTGCCGCCGCGCTTCCATGTTGCGGCCACGAGCGGTACAACGAAGCAGGCTGCAATTGCACGGGAAGAAGATTGATGGCGGACTGGCTGCAGGGCGGTGAAGCGATGGCCGACCGTATCCGCGACCACGACTGGGCTTCCACGCCGCTGGGGCCTCGCGAGCACTGGCCTGACGTGCTGAAGACCACGGTCGCGCTCTGCCTCGGCTCGCATTTCCCCCAGGCCATCGTCTGGGGACGCGAGCTGATCACCCTGCACAATGATGCCTTCGCGCCGATCCTCGGCGGCAAGCCGCCGGCGCTGGGCCGGCCGTTCAGCGAGGTGTGGAAGGAGGCCTGGAGCGACATCCGCCACATCGCGGAAAAGGCCCTGGCCGGCCAGGCCACCTTCATCGAGAACTTCCCCCTGTTGATCGAGCGTGGCGACAGCCGCGAGCTGGCCTACTTCACCTTCTGCTACAGCCCCATCCGCGACCACACCGGCGAGGTGGTCGGCATCCTCGACACGGTAGTCGAGACCACCGCCACGGTGGTCGCCCACCAGCGCGTGTGCTTCCTCGACGAGCTGAGCCGCGCCGTGGCGGACGCCACCAGCGCCGACATGATCATGGCGACCATCACCCGCATGCTCGGCGAGCACCTGCGAATCTCCAGCTGCGCCTACGCCGACATGGACGCCGACGCGGACGGCTTCACCGTGCGCGGCGACTGGGTGGCGCCGGGCTCGTCGCACCTGGTGGGCCGCTACCGCCTGGTGGACTTCGGCCGCCTGGCGGTGAACAACCTGGGCCTAGGCCGGCCGCTGGTGATCAACAACAACCGCGAGGAACTGGCGGAGGAAGAAGCCGCGACGTTCCAGGCGCTGGGCATCACCGCCACCCTGTGCATTCCCCTGGTCAAGGAGGGCCGTCTGACCGCGCTGATGGCGATCCATGACCGCATACCCCGGCTCTGGTCCGAGTACGAGCTGGCGCTGGTCAGCGAGGTCGCCGAGCGCTGCTGGGCGCACATCGAGCGGGTGCGCGCCGACGCCGAGCTGCGTACGGCGATGGCCGCCCTAGCGACCCTCAACGCCACCCTCGAGGAGCGCGTCGAGGAGCGTACCGCGCAACTGGTCGAGACCGAGGCGGCGCTGCGCCAGTCGCAGAAGCTCGAAGCCATCGGCCAGCTGACCGGCGGCGTGGCGCACGACTTCAACAACCTGCTGACCATCGTCCGTTCCTGCCTGCACTTCCTCCAGCGCGGCAACCTCTCCGAGGAGCGCCGTGGCCACTACCTGAAGACCGTGGCCGACACCGTGGAGCGGGGCGCCAAGCTGACCGCCCAGTTGCTCGCCTTCGCCCGGCGCCAGGCGCTCAACCCGGAGGTGTTCGAGGCAGGTCAGCGCCTGCGCGCCATCGGCGACATCCTGGACACCGCCACCGGCGCCTGCGTGCAGGTGGCGCTGGAGCTGCCGGACGAACCCTGCCACGTCCGCGCGGACCTGAGCCAATTGGAGACGGCCTTCGTCAACCTCGCCATCAACGCCCGCGACGCCATGGACGGCGAGGGCCGGCTGGTGCTGCGACTGGCCGCCAACCAGGCGCTGCCGCCCATCCGCGGTCACGCCGGGCAGGACGGGCCGTTCGCCGCCATCTCGGTGAGCGACACCGGCTCGGGCATCGACCCGGAGTTGATGGAACGGATATTCGAGCCCTTCTTCACCACCAAGGCCGCCGGCCAGGGCACCGGCCTGGGCCTGTCCCAGGTGTTTGGCTTCGCCAAGCAGTCGGGCGGCGACGTGCAGGTGACCAGCGTGCGGGGCGAGGGCACCACCTTCACCCTGTACCTGCCGCAGGTGGCGCCGGAGCCGGACGCGGAGGGGGGCGGCGATGAGACCCTGCCCGGCGACGGTGGCCAGCGGCGGGTCCTGGTGGTCGAGGACAACCCGGAGGTGGGCGCCTTCGCCGCGCAGATCCTCACTGACCTCGGCTACCGCAGCACCTGGGTGACCTCGGCCGAGGAGGCTCTGGAACGGCTGGGGGCGACCGGGCAGGATTTCGATGCGGTGTTTTCCGACCTGATCATGCCCGGCATGGGCGGCATCGCCCTGGCCAGCGAGATCAGGCGCCGCCGCGCCGACCTGCCGGTGATTCTCACCTCGGGCTACAGCCATGCCTTGGCGGACGGCGCGCACCAGGGCTTCGAGTTCCTGCCCAAGCCGTACTCCGCCGAGCAGGTGTCCCGCGCCTTGCACAGCGCATTGGGCGCCGTGGCGAAGGCGGACCGCGCCTCCTGACTCAGCGTCTCCGTGCGAGGCCGTCGATCTCGCACCTGACCTGGTGCACGAAGGCGGCGACCTCCCGTGGCCGGCGGGCCAGGTCGTCTGCGGCTTCGCCCAGATAGGCCGCGCGGGCGCTTGCCAGCACGGGACAATGGGTCTCCGGCAGCCGCTGCAGTGCCCACGTGGCGGCTGCATCCTTCGCCGCGATGCGGCCGGTGCACAGGGTGTACCAGATGCGTGCCAGGGCGAGCACCACGTTGCGCTCGTCGCCCTGCCAGTCGGCGGCCTCGTTCCACTGGGTGACGGTGTCGAGCAGCGCGCGCACCAGGTCGGTCTCGGGCACCGGTGCGAACAGCTCCGTGGCGGGCGGGCCGATCAGGGCGACGCCGTGCTGCCGGACCTTGGTCAGCAGGATCGCCAGGTCAGGGTCCGCAATCGGGGGCTCGATCGCGCCAGCCTCGATCCCTTCGCGCAGCCATTCGCCGAACTGCAGCTCGCGCCGCGCCGGGTAGCGCCAGGGGACAACCTCGCTGTGGACCACCACTGTCACCTCCAGCGCGCGCAGCGGGCCGTCGGGCACTGGCCAGGCCGACACCGCGAGCAGTCCGTGCATCAGCGCCCGGCGGGTCGCCTCGTTCAGCGGCGCCGAGACAGTCACCAGCAGGTCGATGTCGCTCAGCGGTCTGAGCCCACCGTCGACCGCCGAGCCGAACAGGTGGACGGCCAGCGGTGCCTGGCCGAGGTGGCGGGCGAGCACATCGAGTGCCGCCGCGAGTTGCGCGGCGATTTCAGCCGGGGGCGAGGTGTTCATCCGCGAAGCGATCCTGGGCCGGTAGACGGCGCATCCTGGGGTCTGTACGAAAAGTCGTCGAGCGAAGGTCAGGCGAGGGCTAGGCGCCCCCACAAAAACGGGTGAGGAAGCGGACTGGGCTCGCATGCGAGTTTACGAGTTGTAAATGAGCATTCCGAACCCGTTTTTAACGAAGCATCACCGAACGTAGGCACTTTTCGTACAGAGCCTAGCGCGAGCCTCGCGGCGGATCACTCCAGCATACCGGGGTCGGTCCGCCCGTCGCCATGCTCGCCGCCCGGCGCCTGCGGGTCATGGCTGTCGCCGTGCTGGCCCTCGGGCACCTGGTCGCCGTCGAGGCTGTCCGGCTGTTCTGCCGGGCTGGAGCGTAGATCGTCGCTGCGCGGCTGCTCGTGGCGCTGTGGCTGGCTGGCGTTGGCGTCCGGGTCGGCCGGGTCCTGGTCGGTGTGCTTGTGGGCCTGTGCGGAGAGGGCGATCAGGGTGCCCAGCACGAGGGCGGCGTGGCGTAGCGTGTTCATGAAAGGTAGCTCCCGCTGCGGGTTGGCGTCCGGACCGGAGCGGCCCGTCGTGGGCGGCCTCTGCCGATGCCCGTATAGAGGTTCGTGGCGTGATGGCGCGCTGGAGTTCCACCCGCGCGACCTGCGTGCTTCGCCAGCCTACCGCTCGTCCGTCATTCGCCAGCGAAGCGTGGAAATAGACGGAACGCCTCGCGACGGGCGCCCCTCCACTGAAACGCATGGGGCAATGTCGCCCCGCCATGCAGGAGATACCGAAATGAGCAACAAGAACCCGGGTAACTTCGCCAATGACCGCCAGAAGGCCTCCGAGGCCGGCCGCAAGGGCGGCCAGAACACTGGCGGCGTCGCCAATGACCGCCAGAAAACGACCGAATCCGGCCGCAAGGGTGGTGAGAGCCGCGGTGGCCGCCAGTAGGCGAACCCCGCGCAGGGGAGGCCCGTCACGGGCCTCCTCCGCCCGCTGAGAAAGCGGGAAACCGTGACCGGAACGGGCCATGAACAGGACTTCTCCAGCATCAGCGCGAACGCGGCGCTGGTGATCCTCACGCTGATCATCACTGACGTTGGCGCCTCGCTGCTCAAGCGTCGCGCGGAACGCTCCGCCTAGCCTCATCGACGGCTCGCTCACCCTCCTCGTCGAAGACAGCGTGCCACTGACCTGGCGCCTCCAGCGGTATCGGTCGCATGTCCCGCCACGGCAGCACGTCGCTGCTGCTCGGCTGGGGGACTGCTGCCTGGCCACCACAGGCTCCGGTGGCACCCCACCTGCTCACCGGCCTGTATGACGCCAAGTTCGATCGGGTGCCGTCGCGCAGCATGCTGAAGGAGTGGTGGGGGCTCAGCGCGGGCG
Organism: Pseudomonas paralcaligenes; assembly: GCF_019655855.1. Lineage (GTDB taxonomy): Bacteria > Pseudomonadota > Gammaproteobacteria > Pseudomonadales > Pseudomonadaceae > Aquipseudomonas > Aquipseudomonas paralcaligenes. The sequence continues at coordinate 128,411 of NZ_BPFX01000016.1, forward strand.
CCGCAGGTATTGGTGCAGCGCCTGCTCCGCCTCTGTGGCGGCGCGCACCAGCAGCCGCAGGGCGCCGGTCTTTTCGTCGGTGTCCATGGGGAGTGCGCGTATAGCTCGACGGCCCACAGCGCCTGGTTGCCGGTATCGAGCAACTGTTGCACGTCGTTGACCTTTTGCCTGGCCATGCCTTTCCTCCAGCGGCTCCGGTGGGGTGGGCAACGAAAGAGAGCAGCATGGCCGGTCGGAATGCACATTCATCTGTCGTAGACTCGCCCCACCCGAGGCCGCCAAGGCCTCTTCTTTTTTCAGTTCGCGAGATGACGGGAGACAACCATGAGCCTGAAAGACCACGTCGACGCCCTGGACTGCACCGTCTACCGCCCGGACGAGAACGACCCGGACGCCGAGGAGCTGGAGCTGGGTGATGCCCGCATCCTCATCGAGGGCTCCTTCGAGGCGCCGGCCGAGTGGGATGCTGCCGAGCGCGAGGACTACTTCGACGACAGCGATCCGTCCCTGTTCGTCACCGCGCGCATCGAGTGCGAGGCCAAGGCGGACAGCGACGTCTGGTTCGTCGCCGAGCCGGGCGACTACGTGGCGGTGATGCGCGGCCTGCAGGTGGAGATGTACTACGTCTACGACCTGGCGGACCGCAGCTATGTGCTGATCCGCGACGACCAGCTGGACTGAGTGCCTGTTCCGTGTGCCGAGAAGACGACTGTAGGAGCGGCCTTGGCCGCGAAGCTTTTACCGTGTCATCTCGGTTCGCGGCTGAAGTCGCTCCTGCTGCATCTATCTTCTGTTCTCGCGAGATTTTGAACAGGCTCCGGGAGCCTGCTCACGCTCTGCCGCGCGCCGGCTAAAGCGCTCCGGCGGCGCGCAGCGCGGCGATGGCTGCGGCGTCGTAACCCAGTTCTCCCAGCACCTGCTCGTTGTGCTCGCCCAGTTGCGGGCCGGTCCATTCCACGGTTCCGGGAGTGTCGGACAGCTTGGGCACGATGCCCGGCATCCTGAACGGCTTGCCGTCCGGCAGCCTGGCCGAGAGGAACATCTCGCGGGCGAGGAATTGCGGGTCGCGGAACATGTCCTCGGCGGAATAGATGCGGCTGGCCGGCACCTCGGCGCGCACCAGCACGGCCTCTACCTCGGCCAGCGGCAGGCTGGCGGCCCAGCGGTCGATCACCCCGTAGAGTTCGTCGCGGCGGGCGTCGCGGCCGGCGTTGTCGGCCAGGTCCGGCGCGTCGGCCAGGTCGTCCCGGCCGATGGCGCGCATGAAGCGCTGAAAGATGGCGTCGCCGTTGGCACCGATCTGGATGTGCCTGCCGTCGGCGCAGGTGTGGATGCAGGAGGGAGTGATGCCGGGCATGATGTTGCCGGTCCTTTCCCGCACGAAGCCGAACACGTCGAACTCCGGCACCATGGACTCCATCATGGCGAACACCGCCTCGTAGAGCGCCACGTCCACCACCTGGCCGAGGCCGCCGTTGACCTCGCGGTGACGCAGCGCCATCAGCGCGCCGATCACGCCCCATAGCGCGGCGATGGAGTCGCCGATGCTGATGCCGGTACGCACCGGCGGCCGGTCCTCGAAGCCGGTGATGTAGCGCAGCCCGCCCATGGATTCGCCCACCGCGCCGAAGCCCGGCTGGTCCTTCAGCGGCCCGCTCTGGCCGAAGCCGGACAGGCGCACCATCACCAGCTTCGGGTTCAGGGCATGCAGCACGTCCCAGCCCAGGCCGAGCTTCTCCAGCACGCCGGGGCGGAAGTTCTCGATCAGGATGTCCGCGTCGGCCAGCAGCTTCTTCAATACCTCGCGGCCGGCCTCGTGCTTGAGGTTGAGGGTGATCGAGCGCTTGTTGCGGGCCTGCACGAACCACCACAGCGAGGTGCCTTCGTACAGCTTGCGCCACTTGCGCAGCGGATCGCCGCCGTCCGGCGACTCCACCTTGATCACTTCGGCGCCGAACTCCGCGCAGATGCGCGAGGCGAAGGGGCCGGCGATCAGGGTGCCGAGTTCGACCACCTTCAGGCCGGCGAGGGGTTTGCTGGGGACCATCGTGACTCCTGTTATGCGACCTGGTCGGCGCTCCACTGGCTGTTGCCGGTGGAGTATCTGCGGTTAAATCGATGGGCGAAAGGATGTGCGTTTCCCTCCATCGTTTCCCCTCCCTTCTTCTCTCTGCGAGAACCCCCTCCGCTGTCGATAACGTCGTTTGTCAGATCGAGCCATACGCACGTTTGAAAATATTACATGTGATCTGTTGATTCATTACATGTGAGCAATTAGTCTCTCGTCCATGGAAAGCAAATCTTCAGCCCATTACCAGCGTCTCTTTCGGCAACGCCTGCGCGAGCAGGGTCTGGTCAAGAAAGAGGTCTGGATACTGCCCGAGCATGCCCAGATGCTCGCGGCGTTCGAGCGGAAACTGCGCCAGCCCTTGTCGGGGCAGGCCTCTATGGAGAAGGAGGGAGGTGCCATGCCTCAGGTTTGGACTGCACAAGGTTTGTTCGATGCGCTGTCCGTGACGGAGCTGTTCAAGGAAGGCCGGGCGGCCATCGAGCTGATCCAGGGCGCCGACGCCAGCCTGCACGTGACCATGCGCGAATACGGCGATCTGCCGTTGTTCATCGCGGTGTTCGGCGAGCAGATCATCGTCGAGGCGCTGCTCTGGCCGGCGGCGGACGTGCGCGACACGGCGGCCTTCAACGAGGAAGTGCTGCGCAGCCACAAGCTGTTCCCGCTGTCCTCCATCGGCCTGGAGACCCTGCCGGACGGCCAGGCCTGCTACACCATGTTCGGCGCGCTGAGCGCATCCTCGGTCCTGTCCAACGTGGTGCAGGAGATCGAGATGCTGGCGGACAACGTGATCAAGGCCACCGAAGCCTACGAAGACTTCCTCGCGGCCGAAGCCTAAGGAGATAGCCATGAACGTATGGAGCAAGCTGCTGACCGCCCTGCGCGGCGGCGCCAACGAAGTGGGTGAGGCCCTGGTGGACAGCCAGGCCCTGCGCATCCTCGACCAGGAAATCCGCGACGCCGACCTGGAGCTGCGCAAGTCCAAGGAAGCCTTGGCCGAGATCATGGCCAAGCAGAAGCTGGCCGCCGACCGTGCCGAAAAGAGCGCGGCCAAGGTCACTGAATACGAGCAGTACGCGCTCAAGGCCCTGGAGGCCGGCAACGAGTCGCTGGCCCAGGAAGTGGCGGTGAAGATCGCCAACCTGGAAGTCGAACTGGCCGGCGAGCGCGAGCAGGCCGACGGCTATGCCGCCAGCGTGGCGCAGCTGCGCAAGGCGGTGGCCCAGGCCGAGGCCAATATCAAGCGCCTCAAGCAGCAGGTGGATACCGTCAAGGCCACCGAGAGCGTACAGAAGGCGCAGATGGCCGTGGCCCAGCGCTACGGCGGCTCACAGGCCAAGCTGCACACCGCCGTCGAGTCGCTGGAGCGGATCAAGCAGCAGCAGGCCGAGCGTGCGGCGAAGATGGAAGCGACGGCCGAGCTGGCCGAGGCGGCCAACCTCGACGATTCGCTGGAGACCAAGCTGCGCGCGGCAGGCATCAAGGCCGACAACGCCAGCGCCGAGCATGTGCTGGCGCGTCTCAAGGACAAGGCCAAGTCCTGATCGGCTGTCTGGAGAGAGGCCGCGCGAAGCGACCTCTCTCGGTTAATTCGGGGAAAGGAAAGTTATGGAAATCTTCCTGCAGACGGTGTCCTCGTTTCCCACTGCGCTGTTCAGCTTTCTCCTGTGCGTGGCGATCATCTACTGGATGGTCGTGGCACTGGGACTGATCGAGGTCGACGTGCTGAACGTCGAGGTGGACTCCTTGATGGAAGGGACCGGCCAGGCCGAAGGGCTGGCCGGGCTACTGTACAAGCTCAAGCTGGGCGGGGTGCCGGTCACCCTGGTGCTGACCCTGCTGTTCTTTGCGGCCTGGACGCTCTGCTACTTCCTGGAACTCCTGCTGCTGCGCCACCTGCCGCTGGGCTTCCTGCGCTATCCGCTCGGCCTGGTGGCGGCTGCCGCGGCGCTGGTGCTCGCGGTGCCTTTCTGCGCCGCCATCTGCAGGCCCCTGCGCCCGCTGTTCGAGAAGGTCGAGGCGACCACCAGCAAGTCGGTGCTCGGCCAGGTGGCGGTCGTGCGCAGTGGCCGGGTCACCCTGAGCCACGGCGAGGCGGTGCTGGAAGACGGTGGGGCGGGCCTGATCCTGCGTGTGCGCGCGGAAGAGTCGCTCGGCTTCACGCGGGGAGACAGGGTGGTGCTGCTGGAGTATCTGCCAGCCGAGCATGCGTACCGTGTCATTACCGAGAATGAGTTTCGGGGCGTTTGATCCCCTAGCTAAGGAGATTGGAAAACAATGGAATACATCATCCCTGGCCTTATGTTCGCCGGGCTCTTCGTCCTCATCCTGTTGGCCCTGCTGGCCCTGTTCAAGGCCTTCTACATCAAGGTCCCGCAGGGCACGGCGCTGATCGTCAACGACATGTCCTCCACGCCCAAGGTGCATTTCACCGGCGCCCTGGTGTACCCGGTGATCTACCTCAAGGAGTTCATGCGCATCTCGCTGATCACCCTGGAAGTGGATCGCCGCGGCAAGGACGGCCTGATCTGCCGCGACAACATGCGCGCCGACATCACCGTGGCCTTCTACCTGCGCGTCAACGAGACCCAGGAAGACGTGCTCAAGGTGGCCAAGGCCATCGGCGTGGACCGTGCTTCCGATCGCGCGGCGGTCAACGAGCTGTTCAACGCCAAGTTCTCCGAGGCGCTGAAGACCGTCGGCAAGCAGTTCGACTTCGTCCAGCTGTTCGAGAACCGCCAGGACTTCCGCGACCGCATCGTCGAGATCATCGGCAACGACCTCAACGGCTACGTGCTGGAAGACGTCGCCATCGACTACCTGGAGCAGACCTCCAAGGCCTCCCTGGACCCGAGCAACATCCTCGACGCCGCCGGTATCCGCAAGATCACCGAGCTGACCGCGGCGCAGAACGTCGTCACCAACGAGCTGGAGCGCAACGAGGAGCTGGCGATCAAGAAGAAGAACGTCGAGACCCGCGAGGCGACCCTGGCCCTGGAGCGCCAGCAGGCCGATGCCGAGGCGCGCCAGAAGCGTGAAGTCGAGACCATCCGTGCCCGCGAGGAAGCCGAGACCATCAAGGTCAAGGAAGAGGAACGCCTCAAGGCCGAGCAGGCGCGCATCCAGTCGCAGCAGGAAATCGACGTGCGCGCCGAGAACCATCAGCGCGAGGTCGAGGTCGCCCAGCAGAACCGCCAGCGCGCCGTGGTCATCGAGGTGGAGAAGGTCACCCGCGCCAAGGATCTGGAAGTGGTGGCCCGCGAGCGCGAGGTCGAGCTGCAGCGCATCGAGGCCGAGAAGGCCCTGGAAGAGCAGCGCAAGAACATCGCCAACGTGATCCGCGAGCGCGTCGCCGTGGAGAAGACCGTGGCCCAGGAAGAGGAGCGCATCAAGGAGGTGCGCGAAGTCTCCGAGGCCGAGCGCGCCAAGCAGGTCATCGTGCTGCAGGCCCAGGCCGAAGCCGAGCAGGAGCTGGTGCGCCAGGTCAAGCAGGCCGAGGCCGACGAGACCCGTTCCAAGCACAAGGCGGTGGAAATCAACAACCTGGCCCAGGCCGAGCTGGAAGCCGCGGCCAAGCAGGCCGAGGCCAAGAAGCGCATGGCCGAAGGCATCGAGGCCGAGCGTGCCGCGCCCGGCCTGGCCGACGCCCGCGTGCTGGAGGTCACCGCCGCGGCCAAGGAGAAGGACGGTCTGGCCGACGCTCGCGTGCGGGCCGAGCAGCTGATCGCCGAAGCCAAGGGCGAGCAGGAGAAGGGCCTGGCCGAGGCGCGCGTACTGGAAGCCCAGGCCGCCGCCAAGGAGAAGGATGGTCTGGCCGAGGCCAAGGTGCTGGAAGAGAAACTGGGCGCCCAGGCGCGTGGCGAGCAGCAGCTCGGCGCCGCCAAGGCCCAGGCGACCAAGGACCTGGGTACGTCGGAAGCCGACGTGCTGCTGCAGCGCCTGAATGCGGAAGCGGAGGGCCTGAGCAAGAAGTTCGGCGCCCTGGACGCGCTCAGCGACAGCGCCCGCCAGCACGAGGAGTTCCGCATGCAGCTGGAGAAGAGCTTCGAGGAGGCCATGGCCGCCATCGCCGCCAACAAGGAAATCGCCAAGGACCAGGCCGAGGTGCTCGCCACCGCGCTGGGCAAGGCGAAGATCGAGATCGTCGGCGGCGAGGGCGACTTCTTCAATTCCTTCGCCAAGTCCCTCTCGGTGGGCAAGGCCATCGAGGGCGTGGTCGGCAAGAGCCCGGTGGTGCAGGACGTGCTCGCCCGCCTGCTGGCCGGCAAGGCGGCTCCTGCCGTGCCGGTCGCCGCGCCGACCCCGGGCTCCGAGCAGGCATGAACCCTGCGTAGGAGCGGCCTTGGCCGCGAACCGGGACAGGCACCGCGCCGCCCCTTCGCGGCCAAGGCCGCTCCCACAGTGGGGCGGCGATGCCGCCCCATCTATCCATTTCGATCAATCAGGAAACAGCCATGTCGGAATCAAGGGACTATCTGGAGATGACCTTCCGCTCGATCCAGTGCTTCAGCGATGACGGGCGCCTGGATGCCCAGGAGCTGAAGGCGCTGCTGGAGATCGCCGAGCGCGACGGGGTGATCGACGATAACGAGGTCCGGGTGCTGCGCAAGATCATCGCGCAGGTCCGGCCGGAGGAAATCGACGCGGCGCTGCGCGACAAGATCGCCAAGGTCGAGAAGAAGATCGGCGGGTAGCGCGCGGGGTGGGCAGGCCCACAGCATGTCCACCCATCGCCTAGGGCCCGAATACGCAGATCCAGGAAGAGCACGATGTCGGACGCACATACACAGGACGTATTGGACAAGGCCGTCGCCGAAGGCGGCGCCTACGAGGTGCTGCACAAGCGTCTGGAGGACCAGGGCCAGCGCCTGCGGCAGACCGCCGAGCAACTCAACCGGCAGCGCCTGGAGGAGTTCGGCAGCAGCCAGATGGAGGTGATCGGCCGGGTCCGCATCCGCACCGAGAACAACTGCATCGCCCGCGACATCGTCCAGGTCGGCGACTGCCTGCTGTTCGGCTACAACGTGTTCATCGGCCTGAAGAAGGAGACCGGCGTCGCCGACGTGTTTTCCCTCTACCGGCTGGTGGGCGAGGGCGATGCCTACGAGGCCGAGCCGGTGCCGCTGGAAGGCACCTTCCTGGCCGCGCCCGGCTTCGTCAACGACTTCAACGAGCTGTACAGCTACTACAAGAATACCCGCCTGCTGCAGCTTGCCATCCGCGACGGCAAGCTGCTGGCGAGCTTCCAGATCGGCGAGCGGATCACCGACATCCGCGTGTTCCGCTGGTCGATCTCCCTCGACGGCAAGGACGTCCGCTACATCGACAACCGCGGCGAGCGCGATATCGCGCTGCCGGCGCCGTTCGACTTCGAGTGGTCCCGGGCCACCCGCGAGATGGTGGTGGAAGGCCGCCATCCGCACCTGAACATCCTCGACACCCTGTTCGTCGAGACCATCGGCGGCGACCTCACCATCAAGGTGGAGAACAACACCGAGGACGGCCTGGGCATCTACCGCGAAGAGGTGATGGACAAGACCCAGTCGCTGGACGACGCCCAGGTCGAGTTCGCCCGCCTGGGCAGCCTGGTGCTGCTCAAGGTGCTGCCGTACCGCGAGGAGCGCTGGCGCTACCTGGTGTACAACGGCCTCACCGGCAAGGTGGAGCGCATCGACGCCATCGGCCAGGCCTGCGTCCAGCTGCCGGAAGACCACGGCATCATCTTCCCCGGCGGCTACTACCTGCAGAACGGCGAGTACAAGACCTTCGAGCAGTCCATGGCCGGCATGCGCTTCAAGCGCGCCGTGCGCTCGCCCAACGGCGAGGACGTGCAGTACATCTTCTACCACCCGGAAGAAGGCCGCTCGGTACTGCTCACCTACAACATGATCAACCGCCAGCTGCAGAACCCGATCTTCGGCCACGGCTACGCGCGCCTGGAGGACGGGCGCACGGTGATCTTCTCCGCCGAAGGCGAGGAGCCGACCCGCATCCACCCCATGCAGATCTGGCAGACGCCGTTCTGCAGCGACGAATTCGCCGCCCGCCAGCCGGCGCGCAGCGGCTTTCTCGGCAAGATCGGCAACGCCGAGCTGGTGCGCGGCATCTCCGACCTCTACGACCTGTGCCGCGAGATCGACGCGCCCTCGGTGTCGGTGCAGCGCTACAGCCTGCTGTGCCAGAACACCCGCCGCCTGTTCGACACCTACCACTGGCTGGCCAGCGAGCAGCTGGCCGGGCTGGCCCCGTTGCTGCGCGAGATCGCCGCCACCGCCGAGCTGGTGCTGGACGAGTACGAGAAGGTCGAGAGCATCCGCAAGCAGTCGGCCCAGGCCATGGTCGACGCCGAGAGCCGCCACAAGACGCTGCTCGATAGCCTGCTGCCGGACAGCTGGGACCAGGCGCAGAGCTTCGTCGACGCCCTCAACGGCATCACCGCCCAGCGCGGCCTGCTGCTGACCATCCGCGAATACCGCTACATCGACCTGGAACGCCTGGACGCCATGGAGGCCGAGCTGCTGGCCGCCCAGGAGCGCATCTCGGCGGCCACCGCCAGCTTCCTCGCCGACGACAGCGCCCTGCAGCCCTTCGTGGTGCGCCTGCAGGGCCTCGACGAGCAGGCGCAGAAGGCCGAGACCGTGGCACAGCTGGCCGAGCCGATGGCCGCCCTGCAGACCATGGCCGCCGACCTGGACATGCTGTCCGGCCTGATGGCCGGGCTGAAGATCGAGGACGCCACCCAGCGCACCCGCATCGTCGAATCCATCTCCGAGATCTACGCCCGCCTGAACCAGGCCAGGGCGCGCGCCGAGCAGCGCCGCAAGGGCCTGGGTTCGAGCGAGACGGTGGCGCAGTTCGGCGCCCAGTTCAAACTGTTCAGCCAGGGCATCACCAACGCCCTCGGCCAGGCCCAGGACCCGGAGCGCTGCGACGAGCAGCTGGCCCGCCTGCTGGTGCAGCTGGAGGAACTGGAGAGCCAGTTCGGCGACCAGGAGCAGTTCCTCGGCGACATCATGGCCAAGCGCGAGGAACTGCTGGAGACCTTCGAGGCGCACAAGCAGGCGCTGCTCGACGAGCGCCAGCGCAAGGCCCAGGGCGTGCTCGACGCCGCCCGGCGCATCCTCGACAGCCTGGGCCGGCGCACCGCCCGGTTCACCCAGGCCGAGGAACTCAACGCCTTCTTCGCTGCCGACCCGCTGATCCTCAAGCTGCGCGAGATGACCGAGCGCCTGCGCGAGCTGAAGGACAGCGTCAAGGCCGACGACATCGAGGCGCGCCTCAAGGGTGCCCGCGACCAGGCGGTGCGTGCCCTGCGCGACAAGAGCGAACTGTTCGAGGCGGGCGGCAACGTCATCAAGCTCGGCCCGCGCCACCGCTTCAGCGTCAACACCCAGGAGCTGGACCTGACCCTGCTGCCGCGCGGCGACCAACTCTACCTGCACCTGACCGGCACCGACTTCCTCGAACCGCTGGAGAACCCCGAACTGGAGGCGCTCAAGCCGTTCTGGCAGGTGGCGCTGGAGTCCGAATCCGAGCAGCTGTACCGCGCCGAGTATCTGGCCGGCGAGGTGCTGGCCGCCGCCGACGAGGGCCGCGAGGGGCTGAGCCTGGAGCGTCTCAAGCCGCTGCTGGCGCAGCCGGACGAGCTGGCCAGGCTGATCCGCGACTTCGCCGCGCCGCGCTACAAGGAAGGCTACGAGAAGGGCATCCACGACCACGACGCTGCCGTCATCCTCGCCCAGTTGCTGCCCCTGCGCGACAGTGCCGGCTTGCTGCGCTACGGCGCCGAGGCGCGCGCGCTGGGCTGCCTGTTCTGGGACCTGCGCCGGGACACCGACGGGGCCGCCCAGTGGCCGGAGCGGGCGCGCACCAGCCGCCATATCCAGCAGCTGTTCGGCGGCCGCGACGGGTTGCAGCAGTTGCAGGAGGAGATCGCCGAGGCGCTGCATGCCTTCCTCGCCGAACAGCCGCTGGGGCTGGACGAGGCGGTGGTGGGCGAGGCCGCCGAATACCTGGTGCAGGAGCTGGCCGCCGAGCGCGTCGAGTTCGTCTTCAGCAAATACGCCAGGCAGCTGCAGGAAGGTCTCAAGCTGCGCCTGCAGGGCGCGCGCATGTGGGACGACTACCAGCAGGCCCTGGAACGCCTGGACGGTCGGCCGGCGGCGCAGTGGGCGCTGGCCGGCAACTGGCTGCGCGGCCTGTGCGCCCAGGACGAGTTCGCACCGCTGGCCGGCTACGTGGCCGAGGCGGTGGCGCTGTCGCTGCTGGGGGAGGGTTTCCCCGGCCGCGTCACCGAGGTGGACCTGCGCTTCACCGTCACCGACCTGATGGGCGAGCACCCGCGGATCCACGAGCGTCAGTTGGTGCTGGCGGTGGACGACCTGTTCGCCCGCCTGCGCAGCCACCGCGAGGCGTTCCTGCCCGGTCTGCAGCGCTACCAGGCGTTGCGCCAGGAAGTGATCGCCCGCGAGCGCGAGGCGCTGCGCCTGTCCGAGTTCAAGGCCAGACCGCTCAGCTCCTTCGTGCGCAATAAGCTGATCAACGATGTGTACCTGGGCTTCATCGGCGACAACCTGGCCAAGCAGATGGGCACCGCCGGGGAGAACAAGCGTACCGACCTGATGGGCCTGCTGATGCTCATCTCGCCGCCCGGCTACGGCAAGACCACCCTGATGGAGTACGTCGCCCACCGCCTGGGCCTGATCTTCATGAAGATCAACGGTCCGGCCCTGGGCCACGAGGTGCGTTCCATCGATCCGGCCCAGGCGCCGGACGCCACCTCGCGCCAGGAGCTGGAGAAGCTCAACCTGGCGCTGGAGATGGGCAACAACGTGATGCTGTATGTCGACGACATCCAGCACACCCACCCGGAATTCCTGCAGAAGTTCATCTCGCTGTGCGACGGCACCCGGCGCATCGAGGGCGTGTGGAAGGGCCGCACCCGGACCTACGACATGCGCGGCAAGAAGTTCTGCGTGATCATGTCCGGCAACCCGTACACCGAGTCCGGCGATGTCTTCAAGATTCCCGACATGCTCGCCAACCGCGCCGACATCTATAACCTCGGCGACACCCTGGGCGGCATGCAGGAAGCCTTCTCCCTGTCGTACATCGAGAACGGCCTGACCTCCAACCCGGTGCTGGCGCCGCTGGCGACCCGCGACATGGCCGACGTCTACCGCTTCGTCGCCAAGGCCGAGGGCAAGCCGTTCTCCGCCAACGAGCTGAGCCATGGCTACAGCGGTGCGGAGATCAATGAGATCGTCAGCACCCTGCAGCGCCTGATGCAGGTGCGCGACGTGGTGGGCCGGGTCAACCAGCAGTACATCGCCAGCGCCGCCCAGGCCGACCAGTACCGCAGCGAGCCGCCGTTCAAGCTGCAGGGCAGCTACCGCAACATGAACAAGATGGCCGAGAAGATCAGCGCGGTGATGAACGACGCCGAGCTGCTGCAGCTGATCGCCGACCACTACCAGGGCGAGTCGCAGCTGCTCACCACCGGTGCCGAGGAGAACCTGCTCAAGCTGGCCGAACTGCGCGGCAACATGACGGCCGAACAGGCCGAGCGCTGGGCACAGATCAAGCGCGACTTCCTGCGCAACAAGGCCATGGGCGGCAGCGACAGCGACGTCGGCGCCCGCGTGGTGGCCCAGCTCAACGACCTGGTGGAAGGCATCCGTGCCCTGCAGCGCGAGCCGCAGAAGCAGCAGGAGATTCCCTGGGCCGAGCTGCTGGCCGGCCTGGAGCGGCTCGGCACCCTGCAGCCCCAGGTGGAAGTGGCCGTGCAGGCGCCGCCCCAGCCCGGCGTGCAGGTGCTGCTGGAGCGGGTCGCCGAGACCCTGCAGAACAGCTTCCTGCCGCTGATGAACGCCATGGACAAGAAGATCGAGATCGACCTGCGTACCCATGGCCGCATGGGCGAGATGGCCCAGCGCCTGCGCGAGCTGGGCCAGTTCCTCGGCGCGCCGCAGCCACCGACCGAGCCGGGGCCGGAGCAGGCGTGACGGCCTGGCTGGCGCCCCGCCTGCGGCTGCTGATCGGCATCGCCGCGGCGCTGCTGGCGCTGCAACTGGTCAACGGCCTGAGCGGCCACGCCCTCAACGCCTGGGGCGTGCTGCCACGGCGGGTCGACGGCCTGCCCGGCATCCTCCTGGCGCCCTGGCTGCACGCCGGCTGGTGGCACCTGCTGAACAACCTGCCGGGCCTGATGCTGCTGGGCTGGCTGGCGCTGCTCGGCTCGCTGCGCCAGTTCCTCGCCGCCAGTGCCTTCATCATCGTCGGCAGCGGGGCGCTGGTCTGGCTGTTCGCCCGGCCGGGGCTGCACCTGGGCGCCAGCGGCTGGGTGTTCGGCCTGTGGGGCCTGCTGCTGGCGCGGGCCTGGTTCGAGCGCAGCCTGGCCAGCCTGCTGATCGCCCTGCTGGTGCTGCTCTACTATGGCGGCTGGTGGCTCGGCCTGCTGCCGAGCCGGGACATTTCCTTCGAATACCACCTGTTCGGTGCCCTGTGCGGCGTGCTGTTCGCCGCCCTGACTCGGCGCCGGCGCCCGACCTGAGGATGTGGACATGGACTTCGCCCGTCTCGACCAGCAACTGCGCGACAGCCTGGTCGACCTCAAGCTGAGCAACGAGGAACGCGACGAGCTGCGCCAGCTCGGCACCGACCTGGGCCCGGACCAGGTGCGCTACCTGCGTAACCGTGCCTTCGACCTGGTGCGCGACCTGGCGCTGACCGATCCCGCCAACGTGTTGCCGGCGCTGAAGTGGCTGGAGCAGGTGGTGCGTACTCTCGACCTGGCCGCCACGCCACCGCGCCCGGCGGTCGCCAGCGCCCACTTCAGCCCCGGCGAGGACTGCCTGCGCAAGATCCGCGAGCTGTGCCGCCAGGCGCGCGAGTCGGTGGACATCTGCGTCTACACCATCTCCGACGACCGCCTCAGCGACGAGATCGCCGCCTGCCACCGCCGGGGCGTGGCGGTGCGGGTGATCAGCGACGACGAGAAGCAGCACGACGAAGGCAGCGACGTCCTGCGTCTGATCGCCCAGGGTGTGCCGCTGCGCATCGACCACAGCCCGTTCCACATGCACCACAAGTTCGCCCTGTTCGACCGGCGCATCCTGCTCAACGGCAGCTTCAACTGGACCCGCAGCGCCAGCACCAGCAACGAGGAGAACCTGCTGGTGATCGACCATCCGCAGCTGGTGGCCGCCTATGCGCGGGTGTTCGAGTCGCTCTGGACGCGCTACGCCCGCTGATAGCCAGTTGATTGCTTCCTCTGGCTTCGCCGAACGGCGCCACGTAAAGTGGCGGGAATTTTGACCGTTCGTGTAGTTATCGCTTCATGCCTCTAGTGCCAGAGCGTCGTTCGCGGGTGAGCGGAGGCGCATCATGCAGCTGAACCTCGCCACCCTGGTGATGCTGGACATCTACGTACTCCTGCTGGTCAGCGTGCTGATGCTGCACGCCTGGACCCGTGGGCGCGACCGCACGCTGGGCTACCTGGCGGCGGCACTGGTGATCGGCGCCCTCGGGGCGCTGGTCGGCACCCTGCGCGGGGTGGGCATCGACTGGGTGCCCATCGTCTTCAGCAACCTGCTGGTGCTGTTCAGCGCGGCCCTGGCCTGGACCGCCCTGCGGGTGTTCACCGGGCGCCCGCCCTGTCGCTGGGGCATGCTGGCCGGCGGCGCGGTGTGGCTGCTGCTGTGCCTGGTGCCGGCCTTCCACCAGGCGCTGTCGCTGCGCATCACGCTCAGCTCGCTGCTGATGGCCGCCTATGCCGTCCTCGGCGCCTGGGAGCTGTGGCGCAGCCGGCTGCAACTGGAGGTGGACTACCGGCCGACCCTGGCCCTGGTGCTGCTCCACGCCGGCTTCTATATCGTGCGCGCCTTTCTTGACCGGGACATGCCGTTCGACCCCGAGGGGCAGAGCACCACCTTCTTCTCCCTGGTCGTGCTGGAGACCTTGCTGTACGCCATCGGCCTGGCCTTCGTCACCCTGTCGATGGTCAAGGAACGCGCCGAATTGCTGTACAAGAGCGCGGCGCTACGCGACCCGCTGACCGGCATCGGCAACCGCCGTGCTTTCGTCGACGCGGCCGGCCGGCTGCTCGCCGACTGCGCGCACCTGCGCCGGCCGGCGGTGCTGCTGCTGTGCGACCTCGACCACTTCAAGAAGGTCAACGACAGCTTCGGCCACGCAGCCGGCGACCAGGCCCTGGCCGACTTCGGCCAGATCCTGATGGACCGCTCCCGCCAGCACGACATCTGCGCGCGGATCGGCGGCGAGGAATTCGTCTGCCTGCTGGCGGGGGCCGACGCCTCCGCGGCGCTGTCACTGGCCGAGCGGATTCGCAGCGAGTTCGCTTCTCTACCGTTCGTCGCCGCGGGCCAGCTGAGCGTCAGCATCGGCATCGCCGAGGCGGCACAGGCCGGCTACCAGCTCGACCGCCTGCTGTCGCTGGCGGACGAGGCGCTCTACGCCGCCAAGGCAGCCGGGCGCAACCGGGTGGAGCTGTACCGGGCAGAGCCCCGGTGAGAGCCTGCCCGGAATCTGTCGCGCCCCGCTGAAATCCCCTGTGGGAGCGGCCTCGGCCGCGAAGCCTGCGCCGTTTCGCCCACTGCGCGGCCGAAGGGGAGCGGATGTTTCCTCGCCCAAGAGATCGTGAACAGGCTACGGGGCGAATCGGGTAGACTTGCCGCCTTTTCGAGCCGCCGGAAGCCTGCCCATGGCCCTGCAAGCCACGCCCTACAAAGTCGAACTCAACCTCACCGACCTCGACCGCAACGTCTACGAGAACCTGCGCTTCACCGTCGCCAGGCATCCCTCGGAGACCGAGGAGCGCCTGGCCGTGCGGCTGATCGCCTACGCCCTGTGGTACCACGAGCAGCTGGCCTTCGGTCGCGGCCTGTCCGACGTCGACGAGCCGGCGCTGTGGGAGAAGAGCCTGGACGACCGCGTGCTGCACTGGATCGAGGTCGGCCAGCCGGACGCCGAGCGCATCACCTGGTGCTCCCGGCGCACCGAGAAGTTCAGCCTGATGGCCTACGGCAACCTGCGGGTATGGCAGAGCAAGGTGCTCGACGGCGTGCGCGGCCTGAAGAACATCAACGTGGTCGGCGTGGACCAGGAGGCCTTGGAAAACCTGGCCCGCGACCTGCCGCGCTCGCTCAGCTGGAGCGTGATGATCAGCGACGGCCTGCTGTACGTCACCGACGAGCGCGGCCAGCACGAGATTCCCCTGGAGTGGCTGGCCGGCGAGCGCTGAGTCCTCCCCTCTCCCCCTGGAAGAGGGGCCGGGGGTGAGGGGCCACCCGGCAGCTCCGAGCCGCCCGCAATACCCTCACCCCAACCCTCTCCCAAGGGGAGAGGGGGTGGTCCTACGAATCAACAGGCTTCTTCTTTCATGCGTATCGATCTCCGCCCGCTCCCCGACACCCTGCCTGACCTGGGCAACCTGCCGCCCCTGCTGACCCGTCTCTACGCGGCCCGCGGCGTGCGCTCCGCCGAGGAGCTGGACAAGGGCCTGGCGCGGCTGATCCCGTACCAGCGGCTGAAGGGCATCGAGGCGGCGGTGGAGCTGCTGGTGCAGGCCCTGGAGCGGCGCGAGCGCATCCTCTTCGTCGGCGACTTCGACGCCGACGGCGCCACCGCCAGCTCGGTGGGCGTGCTCGGCATGCGCATGCTCGGCGCGGCCCACGTCGACTACCTGGTGCCGAACCGTTTCGAGTACGGCTACGGCCTGACCCCGGAAATCGTTGCCGTGGCCCTGGAGCGCCGGCCCGACCTGCTGGTGACGGTGGACAACGGCATCTCCAGCGTCGACGGCGTGGCCGCGGCCAAGGCCGCCGGGCTGCGGGTGCTGGTCACCGACCACCACTTGCCGGGGCCGGAACTGCCGGCGGCCGACGCCATCGTCAACCCCAACCAGCCGGGCTGCGACTTCCCCAGCAAGTCGCTGGCCGGGGTCGGGGTGATCTTCTATGTGCTGCTGGCCCTGCGCGCGCGGCTGCGCGAGGTCGACTGGTTCGCCCGTGCGGGCATCGCCGAGCCCAACCTGGGCGAGCTGCTCGACCTGGTCGCCCTGGGCAGCGTGGCCGACGTGGTGCCGCTGGACGCCAACAACCGCATCCTGGTCCACCAGGGCCTGGCGCGCATCCGCGCCGGCCGGGCCAGGCCGGGGCTGCGGGCGATTCTGGAAGTGGCCGGGCGCCAGCATGGGCGGATCAGCTCCACCGACCTCGGCTTCATCCTCGGCCCGCGGCTGAACGCGGCGGGGCGCCTGGACGACATGAGCCTGGGCATCGAGTGCCTGCTGTGCGAGGACGAGGCCCTGGTACGCGACATGGCCCAGCAGCTGGACGACCTGAACAAGGACCGCAAGGCCATCGAGCAGGGCATGCAGCGCGAGGCCCTGGCCCAGCTCCGCGACCTGCCGGTGGAGAGCCTGCCGTTCGGCCTCTGCCTGTTCGAGCCGGACTGGCACCAGGGGGTGATCGGTATCCTCGCCTCGCGCCTGAAGGAGCGCTACCACCGCCCGGCCATCGCCTTCGCCGACGCCGGCGACGGCCTGCTCAAGGGCTCGGCGCGCTCGGTGCCCGGCCTGCACATCCGCGACGCGCTGGACGCCGTGGCGGCGCGCCACCCCGGGCTGATCAGCAAGTTCGGCGGCCACGCCATGGCCGCCGGCCTGTCGCTGCCCCAGGGCCACTACGGCGCCTTCGCCAGCGCCTTCGACGCGGAAGTGCGCCGCCAGCTGACCGAGGACGACCTCACCGGCCGCCTGCTGTCCGACGGCCAGCTGGGCATCGAGGAATTCCACCTGGAGCTGGCCAAGGCCCTGCGCCATGCCGGCCCCTGGGGCCAGCACTTCCCCGAGCCGCTGTTCCACGGCGTGTTCCAGATCGTCACCCAGAGGGTGGTGGGCGAGAAGCACCTCAAGCTGGTGGTGAAGACCGAATGCGGCGGCCAGACCCTGGACGGCATCGCCTTCAACATCGACCGCGAGGTATGGCCCAACCCCAACGTGCGCTGGGTGGAGCTGGCCTACAAGCTGGACGTCAACGAGTACCAGGGACGCGAGAGCGTCCAGCTGATGGTGGCGCACCTGGCGCCACGCTAGATCGCCAGATCGGCGGGCGCGCCGGCCTCGGCCAGCGTCCTCGCGTTGACGTCCTGCCAGCGCGACAGCAATTGGGGCGGCTGCTTCGATCTGCGTTGCGGCGCGCTGCCGAGGAAGATGCCATGGTTGTTGAAGGCATACACCGGCAGCAGATCGACGCGCTGGCCGGCAGGCAGGATCTGCGCGCGCAGGTTGTCGAGGATCAGCGGCTCGGCGCGCTCGTTGTCGTAGTAGGCCAGCACCATGTGGGCGCGCTGTTGTTCCAGCGACTTGACGAAGGTCAGGCGCAGGCGCTCGCTGGGCACGCCCAGGCGGACCAGGCCGAAGTACTTGGCGATGGCGATGTCCTCGCAGTCGCCACGCCCGCGACCCAGGGTCTCCTGCGGGGTGGCCCAATAGTCGGCCTGGCCCCAGATGTCCTGGTCCTCCCCGTGCTGCACGCTGCGATTGACGAAGCGGTTGACCCGCTCCAGCAGGGCGCGCTCGTCGTCGCCGCCCTGTTCCAGCAACTGCTGCCAGGCCTGCAGGCGGCCGGCGGCGAGGGCGTCCGCCAGCGCGTCGGCGGCGTCGGCGGGCGTGCCGCACAGGGCGAGCGCGAACCCCAGCAGGCCGAGCAAGCGGCGACGCGGGGACGGGCGGGGCGGGACGTGGGACATGGGCGGCGGCTCCGGCCGCCGGGGTGGCGGTGTCCGGGCGATCCTGAAAGATCGTCGCCGCCACGGATGTGACCCGTCCCACCGTTTAGGGCGATGGCGGGCCGCCGGCGTGCGGATTCCCGAACTGGATCACGCTCCGCCGGAGGCGCCCGGCCGGTTGCGCGCGGCAATATCTGGAAGCACTGCGCCGCGAGCCGGGCGGCGATGCCGGCGATTAGAATCGACCGACCTCATGGAACGGCTACCCCTGAAGGAGGGCCCAGATGAACACTCGTGGATTGCTCGACCAATTGCTCAAGTCCGGCCAGGACCTGCTGCAGCAGAAATCCGGTTCCTCGTCGTCCGCTGGCCTGGGCGGCCTGCTCGGCAGCGTGACCGGCGCCGGCAAGGCGGGCGGCGGCGACCTCGGCAGCCTGCTCAAGGGCGCCGGTGGCGGCGCGCTGGCGGCGGGCGCCCTGGGCATGCTGCTGGGCAACAAGAGCGCGCGCAAGCTGGGCAGCAAGGCGCTGACCTATGGCGGTCTGGCAGCCCTCGGGGTGATCGCCTACAAGGCCTACGGCAACTGGCAGGCCCAGCAGCAGGGCGGCGCGCAGCCGCTCGTCGAGCCGCAGACCGTCGACCGCCTGCCGGCGCCCCAGGCCGAGGTGCACAGCCAGGCGATCCTCAAGGCGCTGGTGGCGGCGGCCAAGGCCGATGGCCACGTGGATGCCCGCGAACGCCAGATGATCGAGGAGCAGATCGGCGCGCTGGCGGGCGACCCCGAGCTGGTCCGCTGGTTGGAAGCGGAGCTGAACAAGCCGCTCGATCCGGGCGAGGTGGCGCGCGCCGCCAGCACCCCGGAAATCGCCGCGGAGATGTACATCGCCAGCGTGCTGATGGTGGACGAGGAGCACTTCATGGAGCGCGCCTACCTGGAAGAACTGGCCCGCCAGCTCAAGCTGGAGCCCTCGCTGAAGGCAGAGCTGGAAGCCCAGGTCCGCCGCGAGCTGGTCAGCTGACATCCCCGCCGGGGTTCCGGGCTTCGGCCTGGAACTCCGCACGATTGCGCCCGGCCTGCTTGGCCCGGTACAGCGCCTGGTCGGCCAGCTCCAGGGCGCCTTCCAGCACCTCGTGGTCCCGCGGCCACAGCGCGCCGCCGACACTGCAGCCGATGCGCACTTCGTGGCCGTCGATCAGCACCGCCTGGCGCAGGCCGTGCAGCACCCGCTCCGCCACCTCCCGCGCCTGCTCCAGCGCATCGCCTTCCGCCACCCGCAGCACCATCACGAATTCGTCGCCGCCTAGGCGCGCGACCAGATCGCCCTCGCGCAGGCAGCCGCGCAGGCGCACGGCCACATGCTTGAGCAACTGGTCGCCGGCGGCGTGGCCGAACTGGTCGTTGACCGGCTTGAAACCGTCCAGGTCGATGTAGAGCAGGGCCAGGCCGCGCTCGTGGCTCCTGGCCTGGCGCAGGAAGTTCTCCAGCGCGGCGCGGTTGGCCAGGCCGGTCAGCGGGTCGCTGTAGGCCTTGTTCTCCATCAGGCCCAGGGCATTCTGCTGGCGGCTCAGGCTCTCCACCAGCTGGCGGATCGACTGGCTGAGCATGGCGATCTCGCGTGGGCTGTCGAGGTCGGGGATCACGGCGATCCGCCCGGCGCTGAGGCGGTCGGCGGCCCTGGCGATCTGCCGCAGCGGGCGGGTGAAGTAGCCGGCCGTCAGCCAGCCGATGGCGGCGAACAGCAGCGCCAGGGCAACGCCCCATAGCACGATGCGCTGGCCGATCTCGTGTGCCGGGGCGTAGGCCTCGTCCAGCGCCTGGCGCGCCACCACGATCCAGCCCAGGCCCGCGTAGTCCTGGTAGCCCTGGCTGGCGGCGAAGCCGGTCAGGTAGTCCTCGCCG
>NZ_BPFX01000017.1 GCF_019655855.1 Pseudomonas paralcaligenes
GTTGCAGGGCGAATACATTGCGCCGGGCAATGAGCAAGAGAAGCAGATTGCGGCGATCTGGGCAGAAGTACTGAATCACTTGGATCGCCTGCTCCCCGTCCTGGCGGAAGCAGGTGCGCAGGGTTTCGCTGCCGCTCAATCAGGTGCTCGAAACTGCGCCGCAGTGCCTCGATATCCAGCTCACCCTTCAGGCGCAGCGCCGCAGGGATATGGTAGGCCGCACTGGTCGGTTCCAACTGCCAGAGGAACCATTGCCGCTGCTGCGCGTAGGACAAGGCCAGCGGTTTATCCCGCTTCACACGCGCCAGCGGCGGCGCGCTGACACCCGTTCCCTGCTCGATGCGCGCCACGAAATCGGCGAGCTGCGGCGCCTCGAACAGATCACGCAACGGCAGGTCGATGTTCAGCGCCTGACGCACCCGGGAAATCACTTGGATCGCCAGCAGCGAATGGCCGCCCAGCTCGAAGAAATGGTCAGTCAGCCCTACCCGCTCGACCTTCAGTACTTCTGCCCAGATCGCCGCAATCTGCTTCTCTTGCTCATTGCCCGGCGCAATGTATTCGCCCTGCAACAAAGCAGCATCGGGTCGTGGCAACGCCTTGCGATCCAGCTTGCCATTCGGCGTCAGCGGCATTTTCTCCAGGAACATCAGATGAGCCGGCACCATATAGTCCGGCAAGACCGTTTTCAGATGCTCGCGCAAATCGTTGCGCAAGGTGGACTGTTGCTCGGGATTACCCGGTACTCCAGCGTCCGTGGCAACCAGATAGGCCGCCAACTGCTTGCCGCTCGGCCCTTCGATATCGATTACCACCGCCTCGCCGATGGCGGCATGTTCTTGCAACCTGGTTTCGATCTCCCCCAGTTCGATGCGGAAACCACGGATCTTCACCTGGTGGTCGATACGGCCGACGTATTCGATTACCCCATCGGCACGATAACGGGCCAGATCGCCCGTACGATACAGCCGGCCGCCACCCTGCTCGCTACTGTCGAATGGATCGGGGATGAAGCGCTCGGCGGTCAGGGCAGAACGCTTGAAATAACCCCGAGCCAACAGTTCACCACCGATGACCAGTTCGCCAATGGCACCCTGAACCACTATCTGGCCACTGTCATCGAGCAGGTAGATCGTGCGACCAGGCAGAACCTTTCCAATCGGCATCAATGTCGGCAGTTGTTCCTTACCTGAGAGGTAGTCGGCGCAATCATGAGTGCTGACTGTGACAGTGGCTTCCGTGGGGCCGTATGTGTTCAGCAGGTGAACGTGCTCCAATCCAGCCTGTTTCCAGGCTGCCACGCCTTCTGGCGGCATGGCTTCGCCGCCGGAGTGAACCTGATGTAGACGACCATAATCCCGCGGTCCTTTGGCCGCGAAGTCCTTGGCCAGCATGAACCAGTAGGCCGTGGTCAGGTCCACCACGCTGATGTCCTTGGCCAACAGCTCCCGATAGAAGGTATCGCTATCCCATATCTCCTTGCCGCGAATAACCACGCAGGCGCCACAGATCAGGGCCGGGTACAGCTGCTCGACAAAGCCGTCAAAGTTCAGGGTGGCGAATTGGAGGATGCGATCATCGGCCTTGAGGTTGAAGAAACCGAGGGAGACATGAGCATGCTGGCTCAGCGCATCGTGGGAGATAGCCACGCCTTTCGGACGTCCCGTGGAGCCCGAGGTGTACATGACATAGGCCAGATTACCGGACACGGTGAAGTGATCCGGGTTGGCGTCGCTGTAGCGCTCCAGCCAACCGCCATCCTGATCGAGGCACAGGCTCTGAATGGTTTTCGGGATGGGAAACTGCTCTTGCAGATGACTCTGGGTCAGCAACAGTCGGATGCCACTGTCCTCCATCATGTAGGCCAGCCGCTCGTGTGGATATTCCGGGTCCAGCGGCACATAGGCACCGCCTGCCTTGAGAATACCCAGCAGTCCTACCACCATCTCCAGGCCGCGCTCCACCGCAACCCCTACCAGGACGTCCGGCCCCACACCCAGCTCGCGCAGCTTGTGCGCCAACTGGTTAGAACGCCGATTCAACTGTTGATAGGTCAACTCCTGCTCGCCAAAGATTACCGCTGTGGCATCCGGTGACTTCTCAGCCTGAGCCTCGATCACGTGATGGATGCACTGATTGCTCGGGTAATCCGCCTCGGTACGGTTCCAGTCGCAGACCATCTGCTGCTGTTCTTTCTGGCTCAGCAAAGGCAGTTCGCCCAGGCATTGGTCTGGCTGTCGTCTGAGGGCTTCGAGCAGGTTGGCAAAATGCCCGGCAATCTGCTCCACTGCTGCCCGACTGAAATACTCGCGATCATAGCTGTAGTGGATCGACAGGGTTTCGCCCAGCTCCACGCCCAAGGTCAGCGGATAGTTGGTTTGCTCCTGGTTGGCTATTGCGCCGAATTCAAGTTCGCCTGACGAGCCTTGCTGCAGGGCTTCGGAGATCGGATAGTTCTCGAATACCAGAATACTGTCGAACAGCGCCTCCCCTCCCCACCCGGACCAACGCTGGATTTCGTACAACGGTGTGTACTCGTGCTCGCGCAGCCCTAGATTCCGGTCCTGCACCTCCTGCAACCAGTGCGCCACCCGCGTGTCCGCGCGTGGCGTGGCGATCACCGGCAGCGTATTGATGAACAGCCCAAGCTGCTCTTCCACATCTCGCAGCTGCGCCGGCCTACCCGCCAACGTGGCGCCAAATACCACCGTTTCCTGCCCTGTATAGCGCTGCAGCAGCAACAGCCACGCCCCCTGTAGCAGGGTGTTCATCGTCACCTTCTGCGACCGCACGAACTCACTCAGTCGGCACGTCTGCTCTCTGTCCAGCACCTGGATGTGACCATCGTATCCTTCACCTTCGTTAGGCTCGCCGCGGATGGCCTGGGTCAGGCGCGTCGGCGCGGTCAGACCGGCCAGTTGCGATCGCCAGAATGCCTCACTGGCAGCCTCGTCCTGGTCTTGCAGCCAGGCGATGTAGTCACGGTATCGGCCCACCGGCATCTGGGGCGCCCGCCCCGCGTAACGTTGCAGCACCTCACCCAGCAGCTGCGCATTGCTCCAGCCGTCCATGAGGATGTGGTGGCTGGTATAGATCAAGTGGTGTCGCCGCTCATCCGTCCGCACCAGCACCAGGCGTAGCAGCGGCGCCTTGGACAACTCGAACCCCTGGTCACGCTCGGCTTTGGCCAGAATGCCTAACTCCTGCGCCTGTCGTGGTTGGCCTCGCCAATCATGGACAGCGAACGGCACTTCCACCTGCTGGCGTACCACCTGAATCGGTGCCTCAAACCCCTGCCAGGCGAACGCGGTGCGCAGGATGTCGTGGGCAGCGACCGTCGCCTGCCAGGCAGCCTGGAAGCGTTCGGCGTCCAGCCCACCCACATCCACTCGCAATTGGTTGATGTAGTCTCCCGCCACCTTCTCGTACAGGGTATGGAACAGCATTCCCTGCTGCATCGGCGACAGTGGATAGATATCTTCGATGTTCCGGGCCGGAACCGGCAGAGCATCCAGTTGAGCCTGGGTCAGTTTCGCCAGCGGGAAGTCGGAAGGCGTGAGCGCATAGGCATTCGCACGCGTGCAATGCTCGATTACCGCATGCAGCTCGGCGACCAGCTCATCGGCCAGTCGCTGGATGGTTTCTCGCCGATACATCTCCGAGCTGTACCCCCAGCGCAGGGACAACTCGCCGCCATAGACCTGTCCTTCCACGCTCAGCCAATTGGCCAGAGGGGAGTCATCGGCCTGAGCCTGACCACCGCCTTTACCCACCGGAGCGAACAGGGTACCGGCATCAAACTGACCGTCGAACTGCCCCAGATAATTGAAGGTGACACGAGGTTGCGGCAACACGGCCAGGGCCTGACGGGCTTCCGGATTGCCCAGATAGCGCAGCAGGCCATAACCCAGGCCTTTGTCGGGCACACTGCGCAGTTGTTCCTTGATGGCCTTCAGGGAGTCCGGCAGCCCGGCAGCGGGGGTCAACTTCACGGGGTACAGGCTGGTGAACCAGCCAACGGTGCGATTCAGGTCGATATCGTCGAAGAGATCTTCGCGACCATGCCCCTCCATCTGCACCAACACCGAATCACCTCCACTCCAGCGACACAGTACGCGCGCCAGAGCAGTGAGCAACAGGTCATTCACCTGGGTGCGGTAGGCGGCCGGGGCCTGCTTGAGCAGGCGCTCGGTATACGAGGCATCCAGCCGGGTTTCCAGCACCGCGCCCTGCGCATTAAGCAGGCCGCCCGATGGATTGTCTCGCGGCAGCTCTTGAACAGGGCCATCGAGGCGGGACAGCCAATCGGCCAGCTCCTCATGCTGCTGCGCTTGTCCATGCTCTTGTAATCGAGCCGCCCAGGCCTGGTAGGAGCTGGTCTTGGCGGGTAATGCCGGTACCTGGCCCGTTGCCAGACGCTGATAGGTGGCCTGCAGGTCTTCGAGCAGGATACGCCAGGACACTCCGTCCACCACCAGATGGTGGATCGCCAACAGCAGACGCTGACCACCGTCCGGGCGACGTAGCAGTGCAGCCCGCAGCAAGGGGCCGCTGGCAAGATCCAGGCTGCGCTGCACCTCTTCGTAGAAAACCTCGCCGTCCTCCCCCTGCCAGAGCAGGTCCTGGTCGCTATCGGTCGCTGCATACCACTGACACCACTCTCCCGCTTCAAAGGCGAAACGCAGGCGCAGAGCGTCATGGTGGCTCACCACCACTCGCAGGGCTTGTTCGAGCATCCCCGGTTCGATGGATTGCCGTGCATCGAGCAGCAGCGACTGGTTCCAGTGATGGCGCCTGGACATGGATAACTCGAAGAACCAGCGCTGCACCGGCGTCAGATCGGCCTCACCTGCGACAGGCCCCTGATCTACCTGATGGATCATCACACCTACAATGGCCACCCCAGCCAGACTGCGTACCGTCTGGTGCTGGAACAAGTCTTTGGGCGTGAACTGGATACCGGCCTGCCGTGCCCGGCTGACGACCTGGATGGAGACGATGGAGTCGCCGCCCAGCTCGAAGAAGTTGTCGTTGCGACCGACACGCTCACGCTTGAGCACGTCTTGCCAGATCGCCGCGATACGCTGCTCGAGCTCGCCCTGCGGCGCGGCATACTCGGCGTGCGCGGCCTGCGCATCGGGCCGTGGCAGCGCCTTGCGATCGAGCTTGCCGTTGGGGCTCAGCGGCATCTGCACGAGATCGATCCACTGTGCCGGTACCATGTAGTCCGGCAGGTGTTGCGTCAGGTGCACAACCAAGGCATCACGCCAGTCGCCAGGGGCGTCGGCCAACACCACGTATCCCACCAGTTGCTTACCATCGACGGCCAGCACCACCACCTCGCGCACCAACTCGTGCTCCCGCAGGCGCGCCTCGATCTCGCCCAGTTCGATGCGCAGGCCACGTAGCTTGACCTGGTGGTCGATACGCCCAGCGTATTCGATCACGCCATCGACGCGGTAACGCGCCAGGTCGCCAGTGCGGTACATGCGGATACCGTTGCCGAACGGGCTGGCGACGAAGCGTTCGGCCGTCAGCCCTGAGCGCTGATGGTAACCACGCGCCAGACCCTCGCCAAACAGGTACAACTCGCCCAGCACACCCACCGGTACCGGTTCTAGGCTGTCATCCAGCACATGACAGCCCAGGTTGGCGATAGGCAGGCCGATCGGTACCGCATCACGGCCCTCTTCCACACAGGTCCAGTGAGTGACGTCGATGGCCGCTTCGGTCGGCCCGTACAGGTTATACAGACGCGCCTGCGGTAGCCTGGCGAATACCTGCCGCTGGGCGTCTACTGGCAGCGCTTCGCCGCTGCAGACGATGCGCTCTAGGCAAGTGCAGGTTGACACCTTTTCGTCCTGCAGGAACGCCTGCAGCATCGAGGGCACGAAGTGCAGCGTGGTCACGCCTTTGCGGTTTATCACCTCGATCAACTTCGCCGGGTCGCGATGATCTCCCGGCGCGGCGACCACCAGGCGTGCACCAGCCATCAGCGGCCAGAAGAATTCCCACACCGACACGTCGAAGCTGAACGGGGTCTTCTGCAGTACGCAGTCGCCAGCGCTCAGGCCATAGGCCTGCTGCATCCAGCACAGCCGGTTGGTCAGGGCCGAATGACGGTTGCCAGCACCCTTGGGCTTGCCGGTGGAGCCGGAGGTATAGATCACATAGGCCAGGTTCTCGCCATCCAGCACCACGTCGGGATTACTCTCGGCGTAGTCTTTCAGCCAGTCATCGTCCTGGTCCAGATCGATGCGCTGCATGCCCTCGGCCAGCGGCAGCTCAAGATGCGACTGGCTAAGCAATAGGCGCACGCCGCTGTCATCGAGCATGTAGGCCAGGCGCTCGGCCGGGTATTCCGGATCCAGCGGCACGTAGGCACCACCAGCCTTGAGGATGGCCAACAGGCCCACCACCATCTCGATGGAACGCTCCACGGCGATGCCCACCAGCACATCGGGGCCGACGCCCAGCTCGATCAGCCTATGCGCCAGACGGTTGGATCGAGCATTGAGCTGAGCGTAGCTCAGAGTCTGCAGTCCAAACTCCAGAGCTGTCGCCTGTAGTGCTCGTTCGACCTGAGTTTCGATCAACTTATGGACGGGATGATCGAGCGAATAGTCAGTCCGTGTAGCGTTCCAGTCACAGAGTATCTGCTGCCGTTGCGCATCACTCAGCATCATCAGCTCGCCGATCTGCTTGTGCGAGCCTTCGGCCAAAACCTCCAACACATTGCTGTAGTGGCCCGCCATCTGCTCCACAGTGCGGCTGTCGAACAGGTCTGTGGCATAGCCGAATGCCGCAAACAGCTTGCTGCCTTTTTCATAGGTATCGAGCGATAGGTCGAACTGGGCAATACGCGTCTCGCGCTCCAGTGCAGCCAGGCTCAAACCGGACTGCCCCCTGATCGCGCCGGCATCCGCCACCTGCGACTGATGGTTGAACATCACTTGGAACAGCGGACTGACGCTCAAGCTGCGCGCAAGCCCCAGCGCCTCGATCAATCGCTCGAACGGCAGTTCCTGATGGCTCTGGGCACCGAGCGCCGTGTCCTTGACTCGCTGCAAGAGTTCACGCACATCGATCACTGGATCGATCTCGGTATGCAGCACCTGGGTATTGATGAAGCAGCCGATCAGCCCTTCGACCTCGGTACGATTGCGGTTGGCCACGGGCACGCCGACGCGAATGGAGGTCTGTCCGCTGTAGCGCTGCAGCAGCAACTTGAAGGCTGACAACAGGACCATGAACAGAGTGGCTCCCTGTTCCCTGGCCAGGCCACGTAGGCGGTCGGCCAGGGCCGGGGCGACCTGGAACTCATAGCGAGCACCGCGGTAGCTGGGCGAGAGCGGGCGTGGGTGATCGATGGGCAGTTCCAGCGGTGCATGGTCGTCACCCAACTTGCTGCGCCAGTAGTCCAGCTGGCGATCCTGCTCGCCAGCCTCCAGCCAGTTGCGCTGCCACAGCGCATAGTCGCGATACTGGATCGGCAGAGGCTGCAAGTCAGCCTCGGCGCCACTGCAGGCGGCATCATAGAGGCGGATGAATTCGTCAATCAGGACATTGTAGGACCAGCCATCTGCGACGATGTGATGCAGGGTCAGCAGCAGCACGTGCTCCTGCTCCTCCAGCTTCAGCAGTTGCACGCGCAGCAGCGGCCCCCGAGCCAGATCGAAAGGCGCCAGGGCTTCGGCATCAACCCGCTTGCAGACCTGCTCTTCACGTTCGCTGGACTCTAGTGCAGTCAGGTCATCGGTGGCGATGGCCACTGCGAAAGGCTCGAGGACGCGTTGACGGACATGACCATCCTGCTCGCTGAACAGGCTGCGCAGTGTTTCGTGACGCGCCACCAGGGCATCGAAGGCGCACTGCAACGCTTCGCCATCCAATTCGCCATTCAGGCGCACGGCCATGGGCAGGTTGTAGGCGGCGCCTTGCGGATCGAGTTGCCAGAGAAACCACATCCTCTGCTGGGCATAGGAGAGCCCGTCGCGCTCGACGCTGTCGGCACAGGCCGGAATTGGAAGCAGGGAGAAATCAATACCCTCGGCATCCAGACCCTCGAGGAACAACCGCCTTTTTTCCGACGGCAGCTCCATGAAGCGGCGGGCAATCTTGAGGGTCTGTTCAGCATTCATGTCAGATGTCTTCCTGGCAGTCTAGCGATGACTATGAACGCCAAACGAATGCCCGCACTGGCGATTTAGCAGCGCAGCGGCCAAAACTGGAGACCGCAGGGCTCACATGGAAGAAGCAGCACTGACCGAAGGCTGAACGGCATCGTTAAAGAGTTCCACCGCCGCATCGTTCATGAAAAACGGCAACGGAATCTGGTTGCCGGATGCCATTCTCATGAGGACAGGAATGTGGCCGAACTCCCACTGGTAATTGATCTGGACGGAACCCTGCTCCGCTCCGATATGCTGCACGAGGCCAGCCTTCGCTTCGCCAAGCGCAGCCCGTGGCGTGTCGCTTCGCTGTTCGGCTGGCTGACTCGTGGCAAGGCATACCTGAAGGAGCAGCTGGCCCGGCAAACGCCTTTCGAAGTGGAGCATCTGCCCTACAACCCGGAAGTGATCGAGCTGATCGAACAGCATCGCTCAAGAGGCACGCCGGTAGTGCTGGCAACCGCGACGCATCGGCTGCATGCGGAAAAGATCGCCGCTCATCTCCAGGTCTTCGACCGGGTGTTCGCCACCGAACACGACTGCAACCTGGGCGCAAGAGCCAAGCGTGACCTGCTGGTACGCGAATACGGGGAAAAAGGCTTCGATTATGCCGGCAATGCCCACGCGGATCTTTTCGTATGGGCCTCGGCAAATCGGGCCTATGTCGTTCAACCACACTCGGGGGTGGAGCGCAGGGCCAAGGCATTGGGCAACGTCGCCCGGGTTTTCAAAAGCGACGACAGTTCGTTGAAGAACTGGCTGAGAGCCTTGCGACTCCATCAATGGCTGAAGAACCTGCTGCTTTTCGTACCGTTCTTCGCCGCCCATCTGGCCGACGATCCGCAGAAGCTCGTGCAAGTGGCTCTCGCGTTTCTGCTGTTCGGCCTATGCGCTTCCAGCGTATACATCCTCAACGATCTGCTCGACATCGACGACGATCGGCGCCACCCGCGAAAATGCATGCGTCCCTTCGCGGCCGGCAAGCTCTCCATACACGCCGGCCTGCTGGCCTTTCCCGTCCTGCTTACAGCTGCCTTCGCCGGAGCCTGGCTGCTGCTACCGCCCCCGTTCAGCATCGCGATGCTCGCCTACTACCTGCTGACCCTGGCCTATTCCCTGGGGTTGAAGCGCGTCATGGCGGTCGACGTCATCACCCTCGGCCTGCTGTACACCCTAAGGATAATCGCGGGGGCTTTCGCCCTTGGCCTGCAGCCCACCTTCTGGATGCTGGCATTTTCCCTGTTCATATTCCTGAGCCTGGCCCTGATCAAACGTTATGCGGAACTTCGCGAGGCACGGGAGCTTGGCAAGACGGAACAGGTATCGGGAAGGGGCTACTACCCCTCGGATCTGGAGATGATTTCGTCCATCGGGACGACCTCTGGCTATCTCTCGGTTCTGGTCCTGGCGCTGTACATCGAGGAGATATCCCATACCGCCCTCTATCGTCACCCGGCACTCATCTGGCTGACCTGCCCCCTGCTCCTGTTCTGGATCAGCAGGAGCTGGTTCCTGACCCATAGAGGTCTGATGCATGACGACCCGGTGGTGTTCGCCGCGAAGGATCGGATCAGCCTGATCACCGGCGTCTTGTTCGCACTGGTTTTCTGGCTGGCGGCATGAAGGCCCGCGACTCCTGGGGTACATCCCTGGCGGACGCCTGACCATCGGCAAGCCAAACCCGCTACTCGCGTGTTTATTTACCAAGGCCCGGAGCGTCCATTTCCTGAGCACAACCTTGAAACAGGCACAGCCATGTCCATTTCCAATGTCGTCACCCGCAACCTGCGCCGACTTGCACAACACACCGGGCTCGCCAAGCCTTCCAGCTACCGGATCTTCGATATCGAAGTGAAGGAACGGCTTGCCTTGAGCCCCGCCCTGGTTCGACTTACCTTCAGTGGCCCGGAGGTCGACCGGACACGGACCCTTGCCGCGGACCAGCGCATCAAGCTGTTCTTCCCCTCTGCGGACGGCAGCCCGCCGGCCCTGCCTCTGGAGGCCGACTGGCACAGAGCATCGCGCAGCCTGCCTGCAGATCGCCGGCCACCCATGCGCACCTACACCATCCGCAGCCTGCGTCCAGAAATGAAGGAAGTGGACGTGGATTTCGTACTGCACGGCGAGACCGGCCCCGCCTCCGCCTGGGCCACCCATGCCCGCCCAGGAGACCGCCTGCAGATGGTGGCGCCGGATCTCCGCTATCCGGGCGATCCGGGCGGCTACGAATGGCGCCCGCCAGCCGAGGTTCGCCATGTCTTGCTGATCGGCGACGAAACGGCGCTGCCGGCCATCGCCGGCATCATCGAGAAGCTGGCAGAGCGCCAGGATGCCCCGGTGGTACAGGCCTTCCTGGAAATTCCAACCGAGCAGGACGCCCTGCCATTGACCTGCGGCCCGTTGACCCGACTGTACTGGCTGCCACGCGCGGAAACGGGAGCAAGGCACGGAGCCAGGATGATCGAGGCCGCCCACGAATTGGCTACGCTGCCCAGCTCGGCACCACGCGAGGAGAACTGGATGCCGCTGGATCAGGTGGATATCGACCGGGAGCTGCCCTGGGAGCTGGCCAGCCCCGTCGACACGGCGTTCTATGCCTGGGTGGCGGGCGAGTCGGCGGCGGTGATGTCGATTCGTCGCCACTTCATCGGAGAGCTGGGTCTGGATCGCCGCGCGTCCAGCTTCATGGGCTATTGGCGATATGGAAAAGTGCTGGGCTAGCAGCATTGCGGCTGGCGGATACCCTCCAGCGCCAGCCGCTTTCTGTCAACCCCAGACGCCCGCCAACATGGCGGAGCGGGGTTGAATACGGCGCAGGTGAACGCTCAGGTTGCTCCTGATCAGTTTCAGGACCCGGCTCTCATGTTCGTGAATGAAGAAGTGCCCACCCGCGATCATGTCCAGCGAGAAGCCGGTGGCGGTCTCGTCCTGCCAAGCCAGCAGCTGCTCCATGCTGCTCTTGTCTTCCTTGCCGCCCAGCACGTGGATCGGCAGTTCGAGACGCGGCCGATGCCGGTACTGGTAGCGCCCGCACATCAGGAAGTCGGCGCGCAGGATCGGCAGGGTCAGGCCCATCAGTTCGTCGTTGGCGAGAACCTCTTCCGGCGTACCCTGCAGGTCGCGCAGTTCGGCGACCAGTTCCGCGTCGCTCTTGGGTTGCGAATAGTCCTTTTCGTAGTCCTCGCGCCGGGTCGGCGCCGCCGTGCCGGAGGCTAGCAGCGCCAACGGCGCCGAACAGCCCCGATCACGCAGGGCATGGGCGATCTCGAAGGCCAGCAGCGCGCCGAGGCTATGTCCGAACAGCGCGTAGGGCTGCCCCAGGCGCGGCGCCAGCTCGCCAGCCAGTTGCCGGGCCAGGGCGTGCATGTCGGTCTGCAGCGGTTCGCCGAGGCGCGCACCGCGCCCCGGCAGTTCCACCGGCCGCACCTCCAGCCAGTCCGGTAGGCTGCGCCGCCAGCGGCTGTAGACCATGGCGCTGGCGCCGGAGTACGGCAGGCAGAACAGGTTCAGTTTCGACACGGTCGGCGACCTCAGTTGACGGCGGCGCCTTCGCGCTCCTTGGCCATCGCCTCCATCTTGATGCGCAGGCTCAGGGGACGCATGTCGGTCCACACCTCTTCGATGTAGGCCAGGCACTCCTTCTTGAAGCCGCTCTTGCCCGCCTTGCGCCAGCCCTTGGGAATCTCCTTGTAGTCCGGCCAGATGGAGTACTGCTCCTCGTGGTTGACGACGACCTGGAAGAGGATGTCCTCGCGATCGAAAACGGAAGTCATGGCGTGTGTCCTTGTGTGCGTTGGATCGGGAATGCCCCTGCAAGGGCTCGTACGGAACAACGTATGGAGGCGTCGGGAAATTAGCCGGCGGCGAGCGCCGCCGACACCGCGCGGGCGAAGATGTCCGCCACCTGCTCGACCTCCTCGTGGGTGATGATCAGCGGCGGCAGGAATCGCACCACGCTGCCGTGGCGGCCACCCAGTTCGAGGATCAGCCCGCGCTTCAGGCATTCGCGCTGGATCGCCGAGGCCAGGGCCGGGTGGTACGGCGGATGGCCGAGGGTATCCGGCACCCCGGCCGGGTCGACGATCTCCACGCCGAGCATCAGCCCTCGCCCGCGCACGTCGCCCAGTTGCGGGTGAATCCGCTGCACCGCCTGCAGGCATTCGCGCAGGTACTGGCCGACCTGCTCCGCATGCCGCGCCAGATCATGCTCCTGGAGATAGCGGATCACCGCCGAGCCGGCGGCCATGGCCATCTGGTTGCCACGGAAGGTGCCGGCATGGGCGCCGGGCTGCCATTTGTCCAGCCAGTCCTGGTAGACCACCACGGACAGCGGCAGGCTGCCGCCGATGGCCTTGGACAGCACCACCACGTCCGGCACGATGTGCGCGTGTTCGAATGCGAACATCCGCCCGGTGCGGGCGAAGCCGGTCTGGATTTCGTCGATGATCAGCGGGATACCGGCCCGCGCGGTAATCTCGCGCAGGCCGCGCAGCCAGGTGTCGGCCGCCGGGATCACGCCCGCCTCGCCCTGCACCGCCTCGACGATCACCGCCGCCGGCGGCTGCACGCCGCCTTCCGGGTCGTCGAGCAGGTTGGCGATGTAGTGCAGTCCCACCTGTACGCCCTGCTCGCCCCCCAGCCCGAACGGGCAGCGGTAGTCGTAGGGGAACGGCAGGAACTGCACGCCGTGGCTGAGCAGCGAGCCAAGCGGCGTCTTGGCCTTGAGGTTGCCCATCAGCCCCAACGCGCCCTGGCTCATGCCGTGGTAGCCGCCCTGGAAGGCCAGCACCGTGCTGCGCCCGGTGGCGGTGCGCACCAGTTTGAGCGCCGCCTCCACCGCGTCGGTGCCGGTCGGGCCGCAGAACTGGACCTTGGCCTGGCGGGCGAATTCCGCCGGCAGCACGCCGAACAGGTCCTGGACGAACTGGTCCTTGACCGGCGTGGTGAGGTCCAGGGTGTGCAGCGGCAGTTCGTCGGCCAGCACCTGGCGGATCGCTTCGACCACCACCGGGTGGTTGTGGCCCAGCGCCAGGGTGCCGGCGCCGGCCAGGCAGTCGATGAAGCGCCGCCCCTCGACGTCCTCTACATGTATGCCGCGGGCGCGCTTGAGCGCCAGGGGAATCCGCCGCGGATAGCTGCGGGCGTTGGATTCCTGCCGGGCCTGGCGGGCCAGCAGCGGGTTCTCGTCGAACCCGTAGAGTGACTCCGCTTCTACCGGTGCCTCGATTTCCGCTACCGCGATGTTCATGGTTCTACTCTCCGTGACAAGCAATGGGCTTGGTCAAACATGCTTTCGTGGGAGCGGCCTTGGCCGCGAAGTTCGCGGCCAAGGCCGCTCCCACAGGATCATCACAGCGCCTCCAGGCGCGACATCAGGTCATCGAGGCGGCTGGCCTTCTGCTCTGTGAGGGCCGCGCCCTCCAGCGACTCGATGTAGCCGGCCAGTTCGCCCACCGTGCTGCACTCGAACATCGCCCGCAGCGGTACATTGCGCTGCAGCGCCTTCTGCACCCGCGAGGCGATCTGGGTGGCCAGCAGGGAATGCCCGCCCAGCTCGAAGAAGTTGTCGTGCACGCCGACCCGCTCCACCTTGAGCACGCCCGCCCAGATGTCCGCCAGGGTCTGCTCCAGTTCGTTGCGCGGCGCCTGGTAGGCCTGCCCGCGCAGCTGGCCGATTTCCAGGGCGGGCAGCGCGCGCCGGTCGAGCTTGCCGTTGGCGCTTCGCGGCAGGGCCTCCAGCAGCAGCCAGTGCAGCGGCACCATGTAGTCCGGCAACGCGGCTCGCAGGTGCTGCTTGACGCGCTCGAACAGCTCGCCCTGCTCCACCGGCGCGGTGACCGGGGAGGCGTCGAGAATCCGCGGATCGCTCGCCACCAGGTAACCGACCAGGTACTTGCCGTTCGGTCCTTCCTGCACCGCCACGGCGCCCTCGCGGACGTCCGCCTGCTCGTGCAGGCGCGCCTCGATCTCGCCCAGCTCGATGCGGAAGCCGCGGATCTTCACCTGGTGATCGATGCGCCCGACGTACTCCAGCACGCCATCGGCGCGCCGCCGCGCCAGGTCACCGCTGCGGTACAGGCGCTCGCCAGGCTCGCGGGCGAAGGGATTGGGCAGGAATGCCTGGGCGGTGCGCAGCGGGTCGCCGACATAGCCGCGACCGACGCCAGTGCCGGCGATGCACAGTTCACCCACCGCGCCGACCGGCGCCAGCTCCAGCGCCTCGTCCAGCAGGTACAGGCGGTTGTTGTCGGTGGGGCTGCCGATGGGCAGGTAGCTGCCGGTGGTGGACGCCATGTCGACGTTGAAGAAGGCCACGTCGTCCGAACACTCCGCCGGCCCGTAGGCATTGACCAGCCCCACGCCCGGATAGCGGCCCAGCCACTGGCGGGCCAGCTCCCGCGGCATCGCCTCGCCGGTGGGCAGCAGCCAGCGCAGCGCGCCGAGTCCTCCCCGCTCCTCGGCGAGCATGCCCTGGATCAGCGACGGCACGCTTTCCAGCACCGTGACGCCACACTCGCGCACCAGGGACAGCAAGGCGCCCGGGTCGTGGGCGATGGCGTTCGGCACGATCTCCACCCGGCCGCCGAACAGCGGCGCGGCGAGGAACTGCCAGACCGAGATGTCGAAACTCTGCGAAGCAGTCTGGGCGACCGTGTCGCGCTCGTCCAGGCCCAGGTACGGCACCTTGGACAGCTGGTTGTTGAGCATCCCGGCCTGCTCGACCATCACGCCCTTGGGCAGGCCGGTGGAGCCGGAGGTATAGATCACGTAGGCGAGGCTATCCGGCCCGGCGTAGATGCCCGGGTTGTCCGCCGGCCAGTCGCCCGCCTGCACCTCGTCCCACACCAGCAGGCGCGGGCGGCCCTGGCAGGCCAGCTCGTCCAGCAGCTCGGCCGCCTGCGCACGGCAATCCGCCGAGCACACCAGTACCGGGGCGCGGCTGAGTTCGAGGATGCGGGTCAGGCGCTGGGCCGGATGGGCCGGGTCGAGCGGCAGGTAGCCGGCGCCGGCCTTGAAGCTGCCGACCATCATGCCGAGCAGGTCCAGGCCACGTTCGGCCAGCAGGGCAACCGGCTGGTCGAGCCCCACGCCCTCGTTGCGCAGAGCATGGCCCAGGCGGTTGGCGCGGGCGTTCAGCTCGGCGTAGCTCCACTGCTCATCCTGGCAGCGGCCGGCGATCCGCTCGGGATGCGCCGCCACCCGCGCCTCGAACAGCCGCGCATAGCCCTGTTCCAGCGGATAGTCGCGGTCGCTGCGGTTGCAGCCCTCGATCAGGAAGGCGCGCTCGTCGTCACCCAGCAGCGGCAGCTCGGCCATGTCGCCATGGATGCCATCGGCCAGGGCCAGCAGCAGGCGCTTGAAGTCGCCGAGCAGGCGCTCGATGGTCGGCGCGTCGAAGTAGCGCTGATCGAAGGACAGGTGCAGCCCCAGCTCGTCGCCCGGGTAGCAGACCACGGTGAGCGGGAAGTTGGTGTGGGTGCGCCCCGACTCAGAGCTGGCCCTGAGGCCCTGGGCGCGGTCCAGCACCGCGCTGTCCACCGGCGCGTTCTCGTAGACGAACAGGCTGTCGAACAGCGGCTGGCCCTTGGGCAGCTCGCTGCACTCCTGGATGTCCACCAGCGGCAGGTATTCATACTCGCGCAGCTCCAGGTTGCGCTCCAGCAGCTCGCGCAGCCAGTCGCGCACGCTACGCCGCTCGCCCGGCAGTGGCAGGCTCAGGCGCAGCGGGATGCTGTTGATGAACAGGCCCACGGTGCCCTGCATCTCCGGCATGCTCACCGGGCGCCCGGCCACGGTGACGCCGAAAGCCAGGTCGCGCTCGCCGCTGTAGCGGTGCAGCACCAGCGCCCAGGCCGCCTGGGCGAAGGTGTTGACGGTCAGCTGGTGGCGCTGGGCGAGTTCGCGCAGGCGCACGCCGTCGGCGGCGTCCAGCCGTGCGTGGCGGTCGCCGACACGCATGCCGCCGGTGTGCTCGCGCAGCAGCGGACGGTCGCTGGGGATGCAGGTCGGCCGCTCGAAGCCGCTCAGGTTGTCGCGCCACCAGCGGTGTGCCGCGTCCAGGTCCTGGCGCTGCAGCCAGGCGATGTAGTCGCGGTAGCGCGGCGCACCGGGCAGCACCGGCTCGCGGTTCTCGCCCAGGGCGGCGTAGATCTCCAGGAAGTCGCCCATCAGCAGGCCGCGGCACCAGGCGTCGATGAGGATGTGGTGGTTGCTCATCATGAACCAGTAGCGCGCCTCGCCCAGGCGGATCAGCCGCAGGTGGAACGGCGGCTCGCGCAGCAGCTCGAAGCCCGCCTCGCGCTCGCGCTTGTGCAGGGCCTGCAGGCGCTCCTCATGGCCGTCCTCGGGCAGCGCGCTCCAGTCGAGGTATTCGATGCGCGCGGCGCCCGGCTTGTGGATGACCTGCAGCATGGTCTCGCCGGCGTCCCAGGTGAACGACGCGCGCAGCGCCTCGTGGCGCGCCACCACCGCCTGCCAGGCGCGGCAGAAGCGCTGCAGGTCGAGTTCGCTGTCGATCCGGTAGCGGTCCTGCATGTAGTAGATGCCGGTGCCCGGCTCCAGCAGGGTGTGCAGCAGCAGGCCCTCCTGCATCGGGGTCAGCGGGTAGATGTCGTCGATCAGCCCGCCCGCCACCGGCAGCGCGTCGAGCTGGGCCTGGGTGAGTTGCGCCAGCGGGAAGTCGGAAGGCGTCGGCCCGCCCGCGTCCTCGTCCAGGCAGTGCTCGATCAGCCGTTGCAGCTCCTCGACGAAGCCTTCGGCCAGCGCCTGCACGGTCCGCTCCTCGTAGCGGCCGGCACCGTAGGTCCAGCGCATGCGCAGTTCGCCGCCATAGACCTGGGCGTCGACCGACAGCCAGTTGGGCAGCGGCGCATCCTCGCCATGGGCTGCTCCGGCCGCTTCGTCGAGCGGCTGGAACAGCGCGGCACGGTCGAAGCTCTGGTCGAACTGGCCCAGGTAGTTGAAGGTGATCCGCGCCTGCGGCAGCGCGGCCATCGCCGCGCGGCTGGCGGCATCGGCCAGGTGGCGCAGCACACCGTGGCCGAGGCCCTTGTGCGGCACGCCGCGCAGCTGCTCCTTGACCGCCTTGATAGTGTCCGCCAGCGCCTCGGCGGGCTGCAGGCAGACCGGATAGGCGCTGGTGAACCAGCCCACCGTGCGGGTCAGGTCGATGTCGTCGAACAGCGGCTCGCGGCCGTGCCCTTCCAGTTGCACCAGCACCCTGTCCCGTTCGCTCCAGCGGCACAGCACGCGAGCCAGCGCGGTCAGCAGCAGTTCGTCCACCCTCGTGCGGTAGGCCGCCGGCGCCTGTTGCAGCAGCTGGCGGGTGTACTCGACGCCGAGCCGCAGGCTGACGCTGCGGGCGTCCCGGTAGCGGTCTTCGGCGCCGGCCCGGTCGCAGGGCAGCTCGCCGTCCTGCTCGCCGAGGTGCGCCTGCCACCAGCCCAGCTCCTCGCGCAGGGACTCGCTGGCGGCATAGGCCTCCAGCCGTTCGGCCCAGTCGCGCAGCGAGCTGGTCCGCGCCGGCAGGCCTGCGGGCTGGCCGGCCGCCAGCTGCCGGTAGCTGGCCTGCAGGTCCTCCAGCAGCACCCGCCAGGACACCCCGTCCACGGCCAGGTGGTGGATCGCCAGCAGCAGCTTCTGCCGCCCGCCTTCGTCCTCGACCAACAGGGCGCGCAGCAGCGGGCCACTCTCCAGGTCGAGACTGCGCTGGGCCTCGTCGAACAGCGCCTGGCAGTCGTCCAGATCATCCACCCGCCGTTGCCACAGCAGTCCTTCGCCACCCTCGCCCACGGCGCGGTACTCGGCCTGCCAGCGGCCGTCGACCTGGCGGAACGCCAGGCGCAGGGCGTCGTGATGGTCGTGCAGCTGTTGCAGGGCACGCTCCAGGGGAAGCGCCTCCAGGCGGACGCTGGGCGCCAGCAGCAGCGCCTGGTTCCAGTGCTGCGCGGCGGCCAGGCCCTGGCCGAAGAACCAGTGCTGGATCGGCGTCAGCGGCGTGGCGCCGGCCAGCGGACCCTGCTCGCTTGCCACCGCCTCGACCCGGCTGGCGATCCCGGCGAGGGCCTGCACCGTCTGGTGCAGGAACAGGTCGCGCGGGGTGAAATGGATGCCCGCCTGACGGGCGCGGCTGACCACTTGGATCGACAGGATCGAGTCGCCGCCCAGCTCGAAGAAGTTGTCGCCCAAACCGACCTGGCGAACGTTCAGCACCTCCTGCCAGATCGCCGCCAGCTGCCGCTCCAGTTCGTTGCGCGGCGCCAGGAAGGCCTGGCGGTCCTGCTCGGCGTCGGGCGCCGGCAGGGCGCGGCGGTCGAGCTTGCCGTTGGGGGTCAGCGGCAGGCGATCGAGCAGCACCAGATGCGCCGGCACCATGTAGTCGGGCAACTGCGCCCGCAGGTGGGTCCTGATCGACTCGCGCAGCGCCGCCCGCGCCTGCTCGTCGAGCCCCGCCGTGGCGGTCGCCAGGTAGCCGGCCAGCTGCTTGCCGGACGGCGTGTCCAGGGCCAGCACCGCCACGTCGTCCACGGCGGGATGCTCACGCAGGCGTGCCTCGATCTCGCCCAGTTCGATGCGGAAGCCGCGCACCTTGACCTGCTGGTCGATGCGACCGAGGTATTCGACCTGATTGTCGTCGCGCAGGCGCACCCGGTCGCCACTGCGGTACAGCCGCGCCCCGACAGACCCGAACGGATCAGGCACGAAGCGCTCGGCGGTCATCGCCGGACGCCGGTGGTAGCCGCGCGCCAGGCCCGCGCCGCCCAGGAACAGCTCGCCGGCGGCGCCATGGGGCAGCGGCGCCAGGTCGGCGTCGAGGATGGCGCCCCGGCGGGCGCCGACCAGGCTGCCGATCGGCACGCTGCCGGCGCCCTCTTCCAGGCGCTCCGGCGCCAGGCAGGCCAGCGGCATGACCACCGTCTCGGTCGGCCCATAAGCGTTGAAGAAGGCCTGCGGCGCGAAGGCCGCGCGAATCCGCTGCAGGTGCTCGCCGGTCAACGCCTCGCCACCGGTGATGCACAGCCGCACCGGCAGGCGCTCGTCGCGGGTGGCCAGCCACTGGGCCAACTGGCTGCCATAGCTGGGAGTGAAGCCGAGGATGGTGACGCCCTGTTCGCGGATCAACTGGCAGATCGACTCCGCGTCCCACTGCCCCTGCGCGCGCAGCACCACCCGCGCGCCGCACAGCAGCGGCGCGAACAGCCGCTCGCTGGCCGCATCGAAGTTGATCGAATAGAAGTGCAGCTCGCAGTCGTCGGCGCGCATGCCGAAGCGCTCGATCACCGCCTGGCAGTGCATGGCGATCTCGCCGTGGGACACCGCCACGCCCTTGGGCTGGCCGGTGGAGCCGGAGGTGTAGATCAGGTAGGCCAGGTTGTCCGGCCGGGCGATCCGCGGCAGCGCGCCGCTGGCATAGCCGTCCAGCGCAGCCAGGTCGTCCTCCAGGCACCAGCGGCCGACGCCGGCCGGCAACTCGCCGAGCGCCTCGAACAGCGCGGCGTGGCCGAGCAGCAGGGCGATGCCGCTGTCCTCGATCAGGTAGCGCAGGCGCTCCAGCGGGTATTCCGGGTCGAGCGGCACGTAGGCGCCGCCCGCCTTGAGGATCGCCAGGATGCCGACGACCAGCTCCGGCGAGCGCTCCAGGGCGAGGCCGACCGGCACTTCCGGGCCGACGCCGCGCTCGCGCAGCACGCGGGCCAGGCGGTTGGCCCGGGCGTCCAGTTCGGCGTAGCTCAGGGTCCGCTCGCCGAAGGTCAGCGCCGACGCCCTGGGGGTCTCCGCTGCCTGCTGGGCGAACAGTTCGTGCAGGCAGGCGTCCAGCGGATGCTCGCCAGTCTGTTCGGCCAGGACGACCGGCTCGTCGGCGGCCAGCATCGGCAGCTCGGCGAGGCGCCGCGCCGGCTCATCGAGCATGGCGGCCAGCAGGCGCTGCCAGTGCCCAGCCATGCGCGCGACGGTCGGCTCGTCGAACAGGTCGGAGCTGTAGGTCAGGCAGCAACCCAGGCGCTGGTCGAGGTCGGTGACTTCCAGGTAGAGGTCGAACTTGGTCGCCCGCGCGTCGTTGACCAGGTACTCGACGGTCATCCCCGCCAGTTGCCGGGTCTGCTGGAACTCCCAGCGCTGCACGTTGCACATCACCTGGAACAGCGGGTGGTGGGCGGCACTGCGTGGCGGCTGCAGGGCCTCCACCAGCTCGTCGAACGGCAGGTCCTGGTGGGCCTGGCCCTCGATCACCGTGTCGCGCACCTGCTCGAGCAGCTCGGCGACGCTCATCTGCCCGTCCAGCCGGCAGCGCAGTACCTGGGTGTTGAGGAAGGCGCCGATCAGCCCTTCGCTCTCCGGGCGGATGCGGTTGGCCACCGGCGCGCCGATGCGCAGGTCGCCCTGCCCGCTGTAGCGGTACAGCAGCAGCGCCAGGGTCGCGGTGGCGGTCATGAACATGGTCAGGCCGTTGGCCGCGTTCCAGGCGCGCACCCGCGCGGCCAGCGCCGGGTCGAGGTCGAAGCGGAACAGCTCGCCGCGGTGGCTCTGCACCGGCGGGCGCGGACGGTCGGCGGGCAGCTCCAGCAGCGGATGCTCGTCACCCAGCTGGGCGCGCCAGTAGTCCAGCTGACGCTGGCGTTCGCCGCTCTCCAGCCAGCGGCGCTGCCACTGGCTGTAGTCGAGGTACTGCACCGGCAGGGGTTGCAGGGGCGACTCGCGCTCGTCGAGGAAGGCCTCGTAGAGCAGCCCCAGCTCACGGGCGAACACGTCCATCGCCCAGCCTTCGGTGACGATGTGGTGCAGGGTCACCACCAGGAAGTGCTCCTGCTCGCCGGCCTTGACCAGGCAAACGCGCAGCAGCGGCCCGCGCTCCAGGTCGAAGGGCTGGTGCGCCTGCTCGTCGGCCAGCGCCTGCAGGCGCGCCTGGCGCTCGCCGGCCGGCAGCGCGGACAGGTCCAGCCACTGCATGCGCAGGTCGGACTGCTCGGCGACGCGCTGCCAGGGCTTGCCGGCGTCGCTGGGGAAGGTGGTGCGCAGGGTCTCGTGGCGCTGGATCAGCGCCTGCAGCGCCGCCTCGAAGCGCTGCACATCCAGCACCCCGCTCAGCCGGGCCATGCCGCCGACGTTGTAGGCCGGGCTCTGCGGGTCGAGCTGCCAGAGGAACCACATGCGCTGCTGGGAATGGGACAGCGGGATGCGCTGGCTGCGGTCCGCCCGCTCGATCACGCCCCAGCCGTCGCGCGCGCCCTCCGCTTCCAGTCGGGCGACCTCGGCGGCGAATTCGCCCAGGCGGCCGGCCTCGAACAGACTGCGCAGCGGCAGGTCGACATCGAACGCCTGGCGCACCCGCGAGACGATGCGGGTGGCCAGCAACGAATGGCCGCCCAGGGCGAAGAAGTCGTCGTCCAGGCCGATGCGCGGCAAGCCCAGCACCTCCTGCCAGATCGCCGCCAGACGGCGCTCGCGCTCGTCCCGCGGCGGCACGTGGCCACGCGCCTGCCAGCGCGGCTCCGGCAGGGCCTTGCGGTCCAGCTTGCCGCTCGGCGTCAGCGGCAGCGCGTCGAGGCGCACGAACTGCGCCGGCACCATGTACTCGGGCAGGCGTTCGGCCAGGGCGCGCTTCAGCCGCTCGGCCAGGGTCGCGTCGTCCTCCTCGCCGTCGCGGGTCAGGTAGGCGACCAGTTGCGCGCCGCCCGCGCCCTCGCGCACCAGCACCGCCGCCTGGCGGACCGCCGGTTGCGCCAGCAGGTGGGCGCGGATTTCCTCCAGTTCGATGCGAAAGCCACGCACCTTGACCTGCTCGTCGGCGCGACCGAGGAACTCCAGCGCCCCATCGTGGCGCCAACGCGCCAGGTCGCCGCTGCGGTACAGCCGCGCGCCCTCCTCGCCCGGCACGAAACGCTCGGCGGTCAGCGCCGGACGTCCCAGGTAGCCGCGCGCCAGGCCGCTGCCACCGAGCCACAGCTCGGCCACCGCACCGGCGGGCGCCAGTTCCAGTTCGCCATCGCGCAGCTCGCAGACCACGCCCGCCAGCGGACGACCGATCGGCACTCGCGCGCCTTCCTCGTCGTCGCAGCGCCAGTGGGTGACGTTGATCGCCGTCTCGGTCGGCCCGTAGCGGTTGTGCAGAGCCACCTGGGGCAGGCGCTCGCGCACGCGCCGGCCCAGCTCGCCGGACAGCGCCTCGCCGCCGGAGAACAGGTGGCGCAGGCTGTGGCAGTCGCCGACCGCCGGCTCCTCGACGAGCAGTTGCAGCAGCGGCGGCACGAAGTGCAGGCAGGTCACGCCATGTTCCTGCACCAGCTCCACCAGGCGGCGCGGGTCGCGGTGCTCGCCGTCCGCCGCCAGCACCAGGCGGCTGCCGGCGATCAGCGGCAGGAAGCATTCCCAGACCGACACGTCGAAGCCCAGCGGCGCCTTCTGCAGTAACACGTCCGCGGCGCCCACCGCATATTCGCGGCGCATCCAGTGCAGCCGCTCGCTCAGCGCGCCATGGCTGACGCCGACGCCTTTCGGCGTGCCGGTGGAACCGGAGGTGTAGATCACGTAGGCCAGGTTGCTGGCGTCCAGCGCCAGGGCGGGCGGTGTGTCCGGATGGCCTTCGGCGTCCAGCGCCTCCAGCGCCAGGGCCGTCACGCCCGCCGGCAGCTGCAGTGTGTCCAGCACCCGCCGGTGGCCAAGCAGCAGGCGCAGGCCGCTGTCCTCGATCATCCAGGCCAGGCGCTCGCGCGGGTAGTCGGCGTCCATCGGCACGTAGGCGCCGCCGGCCTTGACCACGGCCAGCAGGGCCGCCATCAGTTCGACGCCGCGTCCGGCCAGCAGGCCGACCCGCACTTCCGGTCCGACACCCAGCTCGCGCAGGCGATGGGCCAGGCGGTTGGCGCGGCGCTCCAGCTCGGCGTAGTCCAGGGTCACGCCAGCACTGACCAGGGCGACGGCCTGGGGCGTTGCCTGCGCCTGGGCAGCCAGCAGTTCGGGCAGCAAGGCCTTGGCCGGCTCCGCCGGCTGGCGGCCCCACTCGCGCAGTTGCCGTTGCTCATCGGCATCGAGCAACGGCAGGTCGCCGATGGCGCGTTCGGGACTCTCGCCGACCTGCTCCAACAGGCGCACGAAGTGTGCGGCCAGACGCTCGACGCTGGCGCGCTCGAACAGTTCGCTGGCGTAGTCGAAGGCCAGGCGGATGCGCCCCTGGCGGTCTTCCTCGCTGTGCAGCTGCAGGTCGAACTTGGCCTCGCGGCTGTGCCAGGGCAGTTCCTCGGCAAGCAGGCCGGGCAGGCGGCGCAACGACTCCAGATCGCGCTGCT
The DNA here is from genome assembly GCF_019655855.1 of Pseudomonas paralcaligenes. GTDB lineage: Bacteria > Pseudomonadota > Gammaproteobacteria > Pseudomonadales > Pseudomonadaceae > Aquipseudomonas > Aquipseudomonas paralcaligenes. The sequence continues at coordinate 23,456 of NZ_BPFX01000017.1, forward strand.
GGTGGTTGAACATCACCTCGAACAGCGGCCCGCCGCCCATAACCTCGACCACCCGCTCGAACGGCAGGTCCTGATTGGCCTGGGCGCCCTCGACGGAGCGCCGCGCGGCCGCCAGCACCTCGGCGAAGGTCTGCCGCGAATCCAGCCGCCCGCGCAGCACCTGGGTGTTGATGAAGAAGCCGACCAGCCCCTGCACTTCACGGCGCGGGCGGTTGGCGTTGGGCACGCCGAGGCGGATGTCGGCCTGCCCGGTATAGCGGTGCAGCAGGGTCTGGAAGGCGGCCAGCAGGACCGCGAACAGGGTGGTCTCGTGGCGGCGCGCCAGGGCCTGCAGGCGCTCGCCGAGGGCCTTGTCCAGGCGCAGGCCTAGGCGTTCGGCGGCCGAATCGCGCCCGCCGCGCGGCCGGTCCAGCGGCAGCGCCAGGGGTTGGTGCTCGTCGGCCAGTTCGGCGCGCCAGTACTCCAGCTGCTCCTCGAAGCGGGCAGCCTCGTCCCGCTGCCAGGCCGCGTAGTCGGCATAGCGGATCGGCAACGGCGCCAGGGCCGGCGCCTGGCCCTGGACACGGGCGGCGTAGAGCCGGGCGAACTCGTCGAGCAGCAGGCCCAGCGACCAGCCGTCGGCGACGATGTGGTGCAGGGTCACCAGCAGCAGGTGATCCTGCTCGTCCAGGCTGACCAGGCGCACGCGCAGCAGCGGGCCGTGCTCCAGATCGAAACGGAAGCGCGCCTCCTCCTCGCGGATCGCACTCGCCCGCGCCTCGCGCTGCGTCTCCGGCAACGCGGAGAGATCGTCGCGCAGCAGGGTCCAGTCGCCCACGGCGCCGATGCGCTGGAAGCCGACGCCGTCCTCCTCGTGGAAGGTGGTGCGCAGCGACTCGTGGCGCTCGACCAGGCTGGCGAAGCTGCGCTGCAGCGCCTGCTCGTCCAGCTCGCCGCGCAGGCGCAGGCCGCCGGGGATGTTGTAGGCGACGCTGTCCGGCTCCAGCCGCGAGAGGAACCACAGGCGGTTCTGGGCCGGTGACTGCAACAGGGCGCGGCCCTCGGCCAGGCGCGGAATGCCGTCGCCCGCCTCGCCACCGGCCGCCAGCCGCGCGCAGAAGCCGCGCAGCGTGGGCGCGTCGTACAAGGTGCGCAGTTCCAGGTCGAGGCCGGTGGCGTCGCGCAGCTCGGCGATCATCTGGATGGCCTGCACGGAGTTGCCGCCCAGGGCAAAGAAATTCGCGTCGGCGTCCAGGCGGTCGGTCCTGAGTACTTCGCGCCAGAGCGCGGCGACACGCTCGTCGAGCGGCAGCTGCGCCTCGCTGACGGCCGGTTGCGCCGCCTGCCCCTCGCGGAAGTCGGCGACCAGCGCCAGTTTGCCCGCCTCGTAGCGCTGCCGGCAGGCGGAGCGCTGCAGCTTGCCGCTGGAGGTCTTCGGCAGGGCGCCGGGCTCCAGCAGTAGTACCAGCGCCGGCGCCTCGTGATGCACCTCGGCCACCGCCTGGCGGATGCGTCCGATCAGTTCCTCGGCGGGCACCTGCCGGGCGGTGCGCCGGCTGATCTCCGCGGCCACGCCGAGCGCCTCGCGACCTTCGTGGGTCACCGCGAAGGCCGCCACGCGCCCGCGGCGTGCCTCGGCGATGCGCTCCTCCACCGTGCGCTCGATATCCTGGGGATAGAGGTTCTGGCCGCGGACGATCAGCATGTCCTTGAGCCGGCCGGTGACGAACAGCTCGCCCTGGTGGCGGAAGCCCAGGTCGCCGGTGCGCAGCCAGGTGCGGCCGTCGTGCTCGACGAAGGTGTTCGCGCTCGCCTGCGGATTGCGCCAGTAGCCCCGGGCGACGCTCGGCCCGCTCGACCAGACCTCGCCGACCAGGCCGTCGGCCAGCGCCTCGCCGCTCTGCGGATCGACGATCAGCAGCGGATGCTCGGGCTGTTCCCAGCCGCAGCTCATCAGGGTCGCGTCCTCACCCGGCGCGAAGCGGTTCGCCGCCAGCGCGGCGGCATCGACCCGCAGGCCCGGGATGCCCTGGCCCGGCCTGCCGCCGGTGACGAACAGGGTCGCCTCGGCCAGCCCATAGCTGGCCAGGTACGAGCCGGGTTGGAAGCCGCAGGGGACGAACCGCTCGGCGAAGGCGTCCAGGCTGTCCTGGCGGATCGGCTCGGAACCGGAGAAGGCCACCCGCCAGTGGGACAGGTCCAGGCCGGCCAGCTTGCCCTCGGCGATGCGCTCGTGGCACAGCCGGTAGGCGAAGTCCGGCCCGCCGCTGATGGTGCCCCGGTAGCGGCTGACCGCCTCCAGCCAGCGCACCGGCCGCTCGAGGAAGTACTGCGGCGACATCAGCACCACCGGCACGCCGCTGTAGATGCCCTGCAGCAGCCCGCCGATCAGGCCCATGTCGTGGTACAGCGGCAGCCAGCTGACGATCACGTCGTCGGCGCCGATGCCGTAGCCCTGGCGGATCAGCCATTCGTTGGCCGCCAGGTTGGCGTGGCTGACCTGCACGCCCTTCGGCGCGGCGGTGGAGCCGGAGGTGTACTGCAGGAAGGCGATGGCCTCCGGCGCGACGACGGGTGCCTGCCAGCCCTCGCCCAGGGTTGCTTCCAGCTCGTCCACCGCCAGCAGCTCCGGCATGGCGCCGCCGAAGGACGCGCCGAGCTGGCCCAGGGAGCCGGCGAGCTTGCCGGTGGTGAGGATCAGCCCCGGCTCCGCGTCGGTGACGATCGACACCAGCCGCCGCAGGTGTTGTTCCTGGTTGCTCTCCGGCGGGTAGGCCGGCACCGCGATCACCCCGGCGTAGAGGCAGGCGAAGAACGCCGCGACGTAGTCCGGCCCGCTGGGAAACAGCAGGACCGCCCGCTCGCCGGGCGCCACCCGCTGCGCCAGCGCGGCCGCGATGACCCGCACCCGGCCGTCCAGCTGCCGGTAGCTGAGTACCTCCTCCCCGTCGCTGCCGAGAAAGCGCAGTGCCAGCCGGTCCGGCTCGGCGGCGGCCCGGGTCATCAGCGCATCGGCCATGGAAACGGGGCGTTGGAAGGTATCCGTCATCTCTGCACCTTTCGACTCAATCTGGGCGGGGCTCGCGTCGGGGGCATCCCGAGGCCATGGAGCGATGACGGATCGTCGGGGGAGAAAATTAGTGACGGCGGCGAGGGTCGGAAACGGAGAAAACGAGGCGGGGGTAAATATTCTGCAAACAGGTTCGTTTCTACTTGGCTGAGCGGTCGTGGGACCACGCCTTGGCTCTAGATCAAGCCCTTCGGGTTATATTCATCTAATTTAAAATTATTATCATTCGCGTTTGACACATATTCTCACACTGTCTACCGTACTCCGCGCTGTGAAGGATTAACCGGCTCTCAGTAGCCCTGTCGCATAGGTAGAACCATGCAGGAATATGGAAATGTCGAGCGCTCCGTCAGCGGGGCCCCTTCGCTGCTTCAGGCATTGGTGGAAAACCGCACGATCCTGGTCAAGACGGCCGCCCGGATCACGGGGTGCCATAGCCGCGCAGAGGATGTGGTCCAGGATGCCTTCCTCAGGCTGGCGGGCGGACGGGCCATCACCCTCCCCCTCAGGGCCCAGATCAACTATGTCTTCCGGATCGTGCGCAACCTGGCCATCGATCACTATCGCAAGCAGGCGATGGAACAACGCTACATCGGCAGCGAGGAGGAAGGCATGCACGCCACCAGCGGCAACGCGACTCCCGAGGCCGCCAACCTCAATCAGGAAACCCTGGAGATCATCGACAGCGCCCTGAACCAGCTGCCCGAGCGAACCCGCTACGCCTTCGAGATGTATCGCATCCATGGCGTCCAGCAGAAGGACATCGCCAAGGAGCTGGGGGTTTCACCGACGCTGGTCAATTTCATGATCCGCGATGCGCTGGTGCACTGTCGCAAGACGGTGGGCCAGTCCCACGACTGACACGCCCTGCCCCAGCGGAAGGCGCAGGTGAGATTCTGCCAAAGGCCCGGGCCGGAACACCGGGTCTCACTGCCCGGCTGCGTGACGATGGGCACCCGCTTCGATCACCGCCTGCTGGGCGCCGGCTGCATCGATCGAAGCGGCATTCCCCTGCCCCCGGCCATCCGCCGTTCGGTGCCCCGGCGCCAGGCCGAGTTCCTGGCCGGCCGTCTGTGCGCCAGGGAGGCCCTGGAACGGCTCACCGGCAGTGCGGATGTCCCGCCAATAGGCGAAAACCGAGCGCCCCGCTGGCCCGAGGCCGTCTGCGGCGCCATCACCCACAACCGTCACCGCGCCCTGGCGATGGTCGCCCGGCGCGACGACTACCTGGCCCTCGGCGTCGATATCGAGTCCCTCATCGACGAGGCGCTGGTGGACGAACTCGCCGGGGAGCTGCTGACCCAGGGCGAGCGCGAGCGCTTCCAGAGCCTGCCGAGTGAACAGCGCGCCCACCTGCTCACCCTCACCTTCTCGCTCAAGGAAAGCCTGTACAAGACACTCCACCCGCTGACCGGCCGCCAGTTCTATTTCGAGCATGCGGAGCTGCTCGCCTGGTCGGCGGACGGACGGGCGAGACTGCGGCTGCTGTGCCGGCTCGACGAACGATTCCCGGAGAACACCGAGATCGACGGCCGTTTCTGCATGATCGAAGACGATGTGCTCAGTTACGTGGCTATCGCCAATCCGCGGGGAGCCCTCGGACTCGCTCCCTGCTGACCCGGACTGCCCGCCACGCCTGGTTTGCGCCGACGATCCGCTACCTTCGCGAAGCCCCTCCGCCGAGGAAAAGTAGTAGTGTTAACGGAGTAGTCGTCAGAGAAACCGGGAATCACCTTGCCGCTCACGAAGAAACGCCTGCAGTTCGATCTGGGCAACCTCATCCTTGTCTTGTCCGCCCTGACCGCATTGGTGATGCTGATCAACAGCTTCTTCGCCAGCTACCGCGTGCAACGGGAGCTGCTCATCGACAATGCGCTGGAAGCCAACCACGTCTACGCGGCCAAGCTGGCCTCCAGCACCGACGCCTTCCTGCAGGCCTCGCTCCAGCAACTGGCCTACAGCGCCAAGCTGCAGAGCCGCCGGTTCGACGATGCCGACTTCCTGCACGACGAAGTCGAGCGGCTGCTCGAACAGACGGCCAGCTTCAACTCGGTGTTCGTCGTCAGCAACCGCGGCACGGTGCTAGCAGCCTCGCCGGCCAGCCTCCACCTGGTGGGCCAGACGCTCTCCACCGAAGGCGTCAAGGAGGCGATGCGTACCCGCAAGGCGACCATCTCGCGCCCCTACATGTCGGCCGCCAACAACCTGGTGGTGGTGGTCTCCCAGCCCGTCTTCGCCGCCGACGGCGAGTACCTGGGCTTCGTCGGCGGCTCCTTCTACCTGAAACGCCGGAGCATCCTCAACGAGCTGCTCGGCGAGCACTACTACAAGGACGGCTCCTACCTGTACGTGGTCGACAGCAGTCGCCGGCTGCTCTATCACCCCGACCAGGATCGGATCGGCACCATCGTCACCAACAACACACTGGTCGACCGCTTCCCGAAAGAGGACTCGGGCACCCAGCGCGTGGTCAACAGCCAGGGCGTGGACATGCTGGCGGGCTTCGCCGTGGTGCCCACCACCCGCTGGGGCATCGTCGCCCAGCGGCCGACCGAGACGACGATCGCCTCGATCGACGAACTCATGATCAAGGTAATTCTCACCACCGCCCCGATGGCCCTGCTCAGCTTCGTACTCATCTGGTGGCTGGCGCGTGTGATCGCCCGCCCGCTCTGGCAGCTCTCGGCCGGCGCGCGCGACATGGCGGACCCGGGGACGGCCGACAGCATCAGGAACGTGCGCGCCTGGTACTTCGAGGCGGCGGCCCTCAAGCGCGCCCTGGTGCTCGGCCTCAACCTGCTGCACGAACGCATCGGCAAACTCAACCACGCCGTCCAGACGGACCCGCTCACGGGCCTGCACAACCGTCGCGGGCTGGAGTTCATGCTCTCCCTCTGGCAGGCCGAGAACCGGGCGTTCTCGGTGATCACCCTCGATATCGACCACTTCAAGCGGGTGAACGATACCCATGGCCATGACGTGGGCGACAAGGTGATCAACAACGTGGCCGAGCTCATGCGCGGCTGCTCGCGGGAGAACGACATCCTCTGCCGCACCGGCGGCGAGGAATTCCTGATGCTGCTGCCCGGCACCAATACCCTGGCCGCCACGGCGGTGGCCGAGCGGCTGAGGCATACGGTGGAACAGGCCGATATCCCGCCCGCCGGGCGCATCACAATCTCGCTCGGGGTCGCGGCCTGGATTCCCGGAGGACCGAGCCCCAGCCTGGTACTGAAGTCGGCCGACGAACAGCTCTACGCCGCCAAGGCCGCCGGACGCAACTGCGTGCGGGTCGACCAGGCCGAGACGGTGATCTCCTAGCCGCCGCGGCGAAAAGGTTGAACTTCCGCCCGCTGCGCTCGCTCAGTGCATCAGCAGCGGCTGATGACCTTTTCGATAAGCCCCCCTGCAGGCGCGGACATGGCCCTCGCCATAGCGCTCACGACCCTATTCCTTGCCCCAGATGTGAGAGGAAAACGCGATGGACTGGATGATCACCTACCGGACGGCAGAAGGCCTCATCAAAAAGGTCGCGGCGCATGCGCTCAAGCTTCCCGACTACAGGGGCCTCGCCGAGCGAGTGGTGCGCGACGCCTACGAAGACCGGCCGCCCCTGCCACTGGGCAATCTCTCGGCGGTCGAGTGGCTGGACCACTGCAAGCTGGAAATCCTCGACATCGATACCCTGAAAGCCGCGCAGCGGGCCTGAGGCCCGACCGCGCGATTGGTTGAACGGCCGGCCTCCGCGTCTCCTCCAATCCATACAGGCCAGCCGGCCTCATGTGAGGTGACGTATGAACGCGAACAACCATGCCAACCCCCAGGGCGACACCGATCCGCAGGACCCGCAGACGCCCGAGCCGCCGGTCGAGCCCGGCGTCTATCCGGCGGAGCCGGATCGGCGCCAGGACCAGGAACAACCCGATGAGGACATTCCGGGAGAACAGCCACGCAGCCGATCGAACGAAGGCGATCCGCTGAACACCCCGGACTGACCCCGGGTCCGTGAGCCAGGCCCGCTTCCGCAGGGCCTCGGCGGGCCAAGCCCCGCAAGCGGGGCCGCAGAAACCCTACTCGGCGCCAGGCCCGATCACCTGGCGGCGCATTTCCTCCTCGATCTCGGTCACCGCCCGCGCGCGCATGGCGACGCCCAGGGTCTTCTCCTCGGAGTCGATCGGATACTGCTCCAGCAGGTAGCGTTCGAGTTCGGCCTGGGCCTCGTTGCGCTGGTCGCGCAGGGCCTGCACGTCACAGGCTTGATGAAGTGCCATGGCGCACCTCCTTCACGGACGTCTCGGGGTGGATCGGCGGGTTCGGCCCGGCGATGCGCCGGCGCCGCTCGACCATGAGCGCGTCGGCGATCCCCGCGGCGACCGATGCGATCTGGCCCGCCGACATGGGCGGGCCGATGGTCAGCGGTGTGTACGTGATTTCCCGAACGGCAACAGCAATATCGACCGCCCCGAAGGCAACCAGGGCGGAGGCTGCGTACTGGTCCCAGGCGGCAGCTTCTTCTTCAGATTCGATCCTCATGACTCACCCATCTCCGTAAGCTCGACAGTTTGGAGCCACGGGACGGAGGATCAATTCACAGTGTTTACCGGCTGTTCGTCGGCGCGGCCGCGTGCAGACCAGACGCTATCCGCCGGCCCGGAATCGACGCGCCGGGCCGTGCCCCGCGCCATCCAGGCGAAGCAAAGGGCGCCGGCCAGGGCCGTGATGTCCACTCCGAGGGCGGCGGCGCTGGTGTGGCCCCACAGCCCGAGCGCGGGCACGCTCCAGGCCAGCAGGGTCGTCGCGGGGATCGCCAGGGTCGCCGCCGACGCCAGCCACAGCAGATGCACCGACGCCCTCGCCCCGCCCCGGGCGAAGGCCCAGGCCAGGCTGCCCAGGAAGACGACGTAGTAGATGCCCATGTGCCAGACCACCGGCGCTTCCACCCGCCCGTGCAGCCACTTGGCCGCCACGATGGTGGCCGAGATGCCGGCGATGCAGCCCAGGCACACGCCCACCGTGCCGGCGGCCAGCAGCCGGGTGGAGCGGCGCTGCTGCACCGGCCCGCTACCCCGCCGCTCGGCGCGGCGGCGCGACTCGATCCACAGCAGGTTGCCGGAGTAGAACAGGAAGGCCCCCGCCAGGCCGAGGAAGAAGTAGCTCCAGCGCACCGGCTCGCCGCCGTAGCTGCCGAAGTGCAGGCTGAAGAAGCTGCTCGCCAGCGCCGTCCAGCTGTTGCGCTCGCCGGGGAAGTAGTAGCTGTTGAGCACCCGCCCATCCACGGCGTCGAGCAGCAGGTAGCCCTGGGTGCGCAGCAGGTAGCCCGGCTCGGTGCCTCGCACCAGCACGCTGGCGGCCGCGTCGCCCGCGTTCTGGTAGGTCATCGCCGTGGGCTCGAAGGCGGGATTGAGTTCCCGCACCCGCGCCAGCAGGCGCTCCGGCTCCAGCATCACCGCCCCGTCACCACTGGCCGCAGGCGGCACGAACGGGCTGTGGGCACGGAACAGCTCCGGCAGCCGCTCTTCGTAGATGACCTTGTCCTGGGTGTCGTAGAACAGGTCGTGCAGGCCGAACACCACGCCGGAGAGCGCCATGATCAGGTGGAACGGCAGGCTCACGATGCCCACCACGTTGTGCGCGTCCAGCCACATGCGCTTGAGGTTGCGGCCCAGGCGCACGGCGAAGAAATCCTTGACCAGCGTCGGCAGCAGCACGATGACCCCGGACACCAGGGCCACCGCGTACAGCATGCTGACCACGCCCATGAAGCCCATGCCGATGTCCATGTCGCCCGGCACGCCCGCGGTGCGGTGCAGGATGTCGACCAGCTCGGCCAGCATCGACGGCGACTCCTGGCGTAGCTGCAGCCGGTCTTCGCCGTCCAGGCTGGCCGACCAGACCCCGGGGATCTCGCCACGCTCGCGCGGAGCGCCCTCTGCCGCCCGCTGGAACCAGACCAGCCGGGCGGGAATCGCCTCGTGGTCCTGCAGCACCAGGGTGAACTGGCCAGCCACGTCCGGGCGGGCCTCCAGGGTGCGGGCGATCAGCTCGGGCGCGCGCTCCAGGCTCACCTGCGCCGCGCTCGCCCCCGGCGCGGCGGCCCAGCGGGCGAGCGGCTCCTTGAACATGGTGATGGCGCCGGCGTAGAAGGCGACGAACAGGGCCAGACCGGCCAGGATGCCGGTCCAGGTATGGACTTCCTTGTAGATGCGGACGATGTCGGTATTCATGCTCGGAATTCGGACTCAGTGACAGGCATACAGCGCCACCCAGGCCAGGACGTTGGCGCCGCCCAGCCACAGCCAGGCGTGCCGGCCACTGCGGAAGAGGAAACAGGTGGACAGCAGCGCCATCCACAACGGCGCCACCAGCCACATGGTCACCTGGAACTTGTTCGGCGCCGCCGGGCCGCCGCTGGTGAGGAAGGCGAACAGCCCGGAGCCGGCCAGCGCCAGCCCGAGCCCGAGCAGCAAGCCGGCCAGCGTCTTGCTCCACCAGTCGCGACGGATCGCCGGGGGGCTGCGCCGCGCTACCGCCATGACCGGCCTCCCAGAATCTCGCGCAGCACCGCCATGAACGGCAGCGCCACGAAGCAGGCCATCAGCAGCGCCAGCAGGGTGAAGATGGCCGTCGACACTTCCAGCAGCTGTAGCCACAGGGCCAGCGCCGCCACCTCCATGAACACGGCGGCGCTGCGCGCCGGACGCGCCGGCCAAGGCATCGCCAGCCATTGCTGGCGCGGCGCGGCCAGGTAGGCGGCCAGGGCGCCGCCCACCGTCAGCGCCAGGGCGAGCAGGGTCAGCATGGCCGCGCTCACCAGCGGTACTTCAGGGTCGCCTGCAGCGAACGCCCCATGCCCTGCCAGCAGGTGCCGTAGGCGCAGGCGGCGGCGTACTGCCGGTCCTCCAGGTTCTTCGCGTTGAGAGTCAGCGACCAGTCGCTATCGAAGTCGTAGCGGGCCATCGCGTCGTACAGGGTGTAGCTCGGCACCTTCAGCGTCTCGTACTCGTCGCCGAACGACGAGCTGACATGGCGAACGCCGGCGCCGACCGTGAGCCCCGGCAGTCCATGGGCGGCCAGGTTATAGTCAAGCCATGCCGAGGACAGCCGCTCGGGCACGGCCAGGGGCCGCTTGCCGACCTTGGCCTCGACCGTATCCTTGGTGATCTCGACCTCGCTGCGCGAGTAGCTCGCCAACAGGTTGAGGCCGGCCATCAGCTCGACCTTGCCCTCGACCTCGAAACCGCGCGAGCGGATCTCGCCCGTCTGCACCTGGTACAGGGTCGGCGCCACCGGGTCGGGCGTCAGCACGTTGCGCTTGGTCAGCTCGTAGGCGGAGAGCGTGACCATGGTCCTGCCCTCCTCCGGCTGCCAGCGGATGCCGATCTCCTTCTGCCGCCCCTCGGTCGGCTCGAACGCCCCGCCCTGGCGGTCAGCGCCGACCACCGGTTCGAACGAGGTAGTGTAGCTCGCGTACGGGGCGAAACCGTTGTCCATCAGGTAGACGACGCCCAGGCGGCCGGTGGTGGCGCGGTCGGACTGCTCCGTCTTCGCGCCGCGCACGCCGGTCACCAGATTGGTGTTGTAGGTGCTGGACTCCGCGCGGTCCTCGCGCAGGCCGGCCAGGAACACCCAGCGTTCCAGGCGTAGCTGGTCCTGCAGGTACAGGCCTAGCTGCTGGGCGTCGCTGTCGGTACGCGTGCTCAGCCGAACCGGGGTGACCGGCAGGCCGTACACGGGCTCGTAGACGTTCTCCCGGGTGGGCGCCGGGCCGCTGCCCGCCTTGGCCAGGAAGTCGGAGTCGCGCCAGTCGGCGCCCACCAGCACGGTGTGCTCGATGGGGCCGGTGTCGAACTGTGCCTGGAGCTGGTGGTCCGCCGCCAGGGTCTGCACGTCCGCGGTGTTGCGCGAGGCGGTGCGCGGCAGGGTCATGAAGTTCGGCGCCGGGGTGCCGTTGTTGAGCTGCCGGGTATCGCTCTCGAACTCGCCGTAGCGCACCTTCTGGCGGAAGCTCCAGACCTCGTCGAAAGTGTGTTCGAACTCCCAGCCGACGGTCTTCATCGTGCGCGTGAAGCGGTTCCAGTTGGGGTCGCCCTGGAAGTAGTCGATCGGCAGCTTGCCGTAGGGGCTACGCACCGGGCCGACACCGGCGAAGGCCGGCGGCACGAAGCTGGTGTCTGGCTGCTCCGGGTCGTGCTGGTAGAACGCCTGCAGGGTCAGCGAGGTGTCCTCGCTCAGCGCCCAGCGCAGGGACGGCGCGATGAGCTGGCGCTCGTCCTTCTGGTAGTCCACGCCGGTCTGGGAGTCGCGGGCGAGGCCGGTCAGGCGGTAGCTCAGCGCACCGCCCTCATCCAGCGGCCCGCCCAGGTCCAGGCCGATGGCGCGGCCGCTGTGGTTGGCGAGCTGTACCATCAGCTCGCCGAAGGCCTCTTCGGTCGGGCGCTTGCTGACCATGTTGACGAAGCCGCCCGGGTCGGCCTGGCCATACAGCACCGAGGACGGCCCGCGCAGCACCTCGACCCGCTCCAGCGCGTAGGGGTCCATCTGCACCGAGGTGCGGGCGATGTGCGGCCAGCCCAGGCCGTCGACGTACTTGGTGAAGTTGGAGGCGTTGGACAGGCCGCCGAAGCCACGGATGAATACGGTGTCGAAGCGGGTCTGGCCGCCGCCGGTGCCGGTCAGCACGCCGGCGGTGTAGCGCAGCGCCTCGGACACCGTCTGCGCGCCCTGCACATCCATCTGGTCGCGGGTCACCACGGAGATGGACTGGGGCGTCTCGATGATCGCCGCGTTGGTCTTGGTGGCCGTGGCGCTGCGCCGCGCGACATAGCCATCCACCGGCCCGGTGGCGCTTTCCAAGGCGCCCGTCACGGCGAGCGACGGCAGGGTCAGCGAGCCGTCCGCCTGATCCTGGGGCAGCGGCCGCAGGGTGAATTCGCCGCCAGCGTCGCGGACGGCCTGCAGCCCGGTGCCCGCCAGCAGCCGCTGCAGGCCCTCGCTGACCGAGTAGTAGCCCTGCACGCCGGGGCTCTGCACGCCCTGGGTCAGCGCCGCGTTGACCACGATCTGCACGTTGGCCTGGCGGCCGAGGCGGCTCAGCGCCTGGTCCAGCGGGCCGGCAGGGATGTCGAAGCTGCGCCGGGCCTCGGCGGCTCGCTCATCCGCGGCCTGGGCGGTGGCCGACGGCAGTCCGGCCGCCACCGGCAGGCCCACGACGACCACGGCCAGGGCGAGCGGCTTCAGGGCGAAGCCCCGGCGGGCGATTCCGGCCTCTTGGCGAGACTGGAGGAAGGAAGGCGGGAAGGGACTGCGCTTCGCCATGACGAGCTGGCTCCATCTGATACGTATGCGGTTGATGAATGAAGCCGCGCGCGGCGATGGCCGCCGGGAACCGGTCCCAGGGCGTGGCTTCACGGCAATGCCGCACGAGATGGAAAAATCTGCCGCCGGATGAAAATATTTTTTCCGGCCTCGCTCAACGCGCGGCGACGGTGACCCAGTAGCGCGTGAAACGGCGCACACGCACCGGCAACTGGCGCTCCAGCGACGCCAGGATGGCCTCGCTCGGCGAGTCGGCCGCCAGCGGCCAGGTGCCGGTGATGCGCAGGTGCGCCACCTCGTTCTCGCAGCGCAGATGGCCACGGTGGTAGCGGCTCAGCTCGGCGATGAAGTCGCCCAGGGGCATGCCTTCGGCAACCAGCACGCCTTCCGTCCAGGCCAGGCCGGCCTCGCGCAGCGGCTGCACCGCGGTCACCTGGTGGCGACTGAAATAGGCCTGCTCCGAGGCCTTGACCAGCACGGGCGCTTCTCCCGCGCCGTCGGCGGGATGGATCTGCACCATGCCCTCGGTCACCGCCAGCCGGGTGACGCCTGCGGCCCGGGTCGGAGCATCGTCGCGGCGCACAATGAAGCGCGTGCCGACCGGAACCAGCCTGCCCTCCGGGGTGACCACGGTGAATGGCCGGCCCAGGGGATCGTGCGCCGTGCCGATCAGGATCTCCCCACCATGCAGCACCACGCTGCGCTGCTGCTCATCGAAACGGACATCCACGGCGGTGGCAGTATTGAGCTCCAACAGGGTGCCATCCGGCAGCACCAGCCGGCGGCGCTCGCCGCTGGCGGTGCGCTGGTCGGCCAGCGCCGCCGACAGCTCGTACCGCCAGGACAACGGCTGGGATAGATACAACGCGGCGCCACCGGTGCCGGTCAGCGCCAGCAGCTTGAGCGCGCGGCGGCGCGACAGCACGAGGGCATTCGCCCGCGCCAGGGTGGAACGCGCCACCGGCGGCTCGACATGGGCGACGCTGCCCTGCAGCCGCCCGCCGATACCCTGCAGCCGCCGCCAGGCGCGCCCATGCTCCGGATCGACCGCCAGCCAGCGCTCGAAATCCGCACGCTCGGCGGCGTTTACCTCGCCGGACGCCAGCAGCACGTACCAGCCCATCGCCCGTTCGACGATGCCGTCGGCGATGGGCGACTCGTTGCCGGCAACGGCCGGCGCGCTTTCTGCAGCCATGTCGTGCGCTCAGCTGTAGAGGGCTTGGTAGCAGTGCGCCATGGCGCGGAGCATGGCCTTCTGCACCATGTTCACCGTCATGTCCAGCTGCTCGGCGATCTGCTTGTAAGTCAGCCCGTCGAGCTGAGACAGCAGGAATACCTCGCACACCCGGGCGGGCAGCCCCGCCAGCAGCTGAGCCACCTCCTCCAGCACGGCCAGCGCCAGCTGGCGCTCCTCCGGCGAAGGCTCGACCAGTTGCGGCCGGGCCGCCAGCGCTTCGAGCCAGGCCCGTTCCAGCGCCTGGCGCCGCCAATGGCTGCTGACCAGCCCGCCGGCGATGGTCATCAGGTACGCCCGCGGCTCGCGGATGGCCTCGCCCGCCTCCTTGTTCAGCACCCGCACGAAGGTGTCATGGGCGATGTCCGCCGCATCGAAGGCGTTGCCCAGCTTCTTGCGTAGCCAGCCGTACAGCCAGCCGTGATGGTCCGTGTACAGGGTTTCGATCTGCCCCACCTGGGTATCGACAGCCACGAGGTCTCCTGCGCGCCGAGCGGATTGCCCGTCTCGACGCCCGAATAATATTGAGAAATATTCTCAATATATTAAACACCGGACACGGCTGCAAGCGCGCAGCCGGAACGGCTGTTCGTGGCCGATACAGAGGGAATGGAGAAGATAAAAGGCAGAAACGAAAAAAGGGCCTTTCGGCCCTTTTTTCAGCGACTTGCAGGCTTCGAACGAACCCTGCAGATCATATTTTGGAGCGGGAAACGAGACTCGAACTCGCGACCCCGACCTTGGCAAGGTCGTGCTCTACCAACTGAGCTATTCCCGCGTCGTGTTGACGGGCGCCATTCTATCGATTCGGAATGCCGCGTCAACCCCTTGATTCAAAAAAGCTTATTTCTTTTCGGAATTGATGCTCAGGTGCGGCCAGGCGGCCAGCAGGTACTGCAGCATGGACCACAGGGTCAGGCCGGCCGCCACGAGCAGCAGGACGTAGCCGCTTCCCACCCACACGGTGAGCTGCGGCGGGTTGCCGAGCAGGATGACCAGCGCGACCATCTGCGCCGCGGTCTTCCACTTGCCCAGGCTGGACACCGCCACGTGGGCCCGCGCGCCCAGCTCCGCCATCCACTCGCGCAAGGCCGACACCACGATCTCGCGCCCGATGATGATCACCGCCGGCAGGGTCAGCCAGAGATTGGCGTGCTCCTCCACCAGCAGGACGAGGGCGACCGCCACCATCAGCTTGTCGGCCACAGGGTCGAGAAAGGCGCCGAAGGGGGTGCTCTGTTCCCAGCGACGGGCCAGGTAGCCGTCGAACCAGTCGGTCACCGCCGCCAGGGCGAATACCGCGCTCGCGGCCCAGTAGCTCCAGGAGAACGGCAGGTAGAAAAAGAAGATGAAGACTGGAATCAGGGCGACGCGCAGCAAGGTGAGCAGATTGGGGATATTCATCAGAACCACTGGCCAGCGAGTTGAGCGCGCATTCTACTCGCTGTGCAAAGCCGCATAAATCGACTCCGCGAGCTTTTTACTGATACCCGGCGCCTTGGCGATCTCCTCGATGCTGGCGCGGTTCAGCTCCTGCAGCCCGCCGAAGTGCTTGAGCAGCTCCCGGCGGCGCTTGGGGCCGACGCCCGCCACCTCTTCCAGGCTGGACGTGCGCCGCGCCTTGCCACGCCGCGCCCGGTGGCCGGTGATGGCGAAGCGGTGGGCCTCGTCGCGGATCTGCTGGATCAGGTGCAGGGCCGGCGAGTCGGCCGGCAGGGTGAACTCGTGGTCCGCGTCGTTCAGGTAGAGGGTCTCCAGGCCCGGCTTGCGGGTCACACCCTTGGCCACGCCGAGCAGGATCAGCTCGGGCACGGCCAGTTCCTGCAGCACCTCTCGGGCCATGGCCAGCTGGCCCTTGCCGCCGTCCACCAGCAGGATGTCGGGCAGCTTGCCCTCGCCGTCCTTCAGCTTGCTGAAGCGCCGGGTCAGCGCCTGGTGCATGGCGGCGTAGTCGTCGCCGGCGGTGACGCCCTCGATGTTGTAGCGGCGGTAGTCGGACTTGAGCGGCCCTTCCGGTCCGAACACCACGCAGGAGGCGACGGTGGCCTCGCCGCTGGAGTGGCTGATGTCGTAGCACTCCAGGCGCTGCGGCGGCTCGTCCAGCGACAGCGCGTCGGCCAGCGCGTCGAAGCGGGCGGCCACGTGCTGACGGTTGGCCAGCCTCGCGCCCAGGGCCTGCTC
The DNA here is from genome assembly GCF_019655855.1 of Pseudomonas paralcaligenes. Classification (GTDB taxonomy): domain Bacteria; phylum Pseudomonadota; class Gammaproteobacteria; order Pseudomonadales; family Pseudomonadaceae; genus Aquipseudomonas; species Aquipseudomonas paralcaligenes. The sequence continues at coordinate 39,235 of NZ_BPFX01000017.1, forward strand.
GGCGTTGGTCACCGCCAGGTGCTGCCAGCGCGCGCGGGTACCGCGCACCCGGTGGCTGATGGCGATCTCGCGGCCGCGTAGCTCGCCGATGGCCGTAGCCACTACGGGCAGGTCCTCGTGGGTGGTGTTGACGATCAGCTCGCCCGGCAGGTCGCGCTCGTGGCTGGACAGGTAGTACTGGGCGATGAACGCCGCCAGCACCGCGCCGCCCTCCTCCTCGATACCCACCTGGGGAAAGAAGTTCTTGCTGCCCAGCACCCGCCCGCCGCGCACGCTGATCAGGTGCACGCAGGCCCCGCCGGGGCTGACCATGGCCGCCACCACATCCACGTCGCCGTTGCCGCCTTCCATGCTCTGCTGGTCCTGCACCCGGCGCAGCACCGAGATCTGGTCGCGCAGTTCCGCGGCGCGCTCGAACTCCAGGTTCATCGCCGCCCGCTCCATCGAGGCGGAAAGCTCCTCGGCCAGCGCGTTGCTGCGCCCCTCGAGGAACATCACCGAGTGGCGCACGTCCTCGGCGTATTCCTCGGGCTCGACGAGGCCGACGCAGGGCCCCTTGCAGCGCTTGATCTGGTATTGCAGACACGGCCGGGTGCGGTTGCGGAAGTAGCTGTCCTCGCACTGGCGCACCTGGAAGGTCTTCTGCAGCAGGTTGAGGCTCTCGCGGATCGCCCCGGCGCTGGGATAGGGGCCGAAGTAGCGCCCCCTGTCCTTCTTCGCGCCCCGGTGGATGCCCAGGCGCGGGTAATCGGCGTCGGACAGCAGGACGTAGGGATAGGATTTGTCGTCGCGTAGCAGGATGTTGTACGGCGGCCGCCACTGCTTGATCAGCGTCTGCTCCAGCAGCAGCGCCTCGGTCTCGTTGGCGACGATGGTGGTCTCGACCTGGGCGATGCGCCCGACCAGCGCTGCGGTCTTGGGCGCCAGGCCGCTCTTGCGGAAGTAGCTGGCCAGGCGCTTCTTCAGGTTGGACGCCTTGCCGACGTAGAGCAGCTTGCCCGCTTCGTCGAGCATCCGGTACACGCCCGGACGACCGCTGCAGGTGGCGAGGAATGCGCTGGGATCGAAGGGGGCGGCGGGCGGAGAAGTCATCGGGCTCGGCAGGAAGGCGAAGAGGACGCAGTTTACGCCCTCTTCAGCGGCCTGCCCAAGGCTCAGCCGACAGCATCCACCATGCCGTGGCGCACGGCCAGCAGGGCCAGCTCCACGTCACTGGTGATGGAGAGCTTCTCGTAGATGCGGTAGCGGTAGGTATTCACCGTCTTCGGCGACAGGCAGAGCTTGTCGGAGATGGTCTGCACCTTCTGGCAGTTGGCGATCATCAGGGCGATCTGGATCTCGCGCTCGGACAGCAGGTCGAAGGGCGAGCCGCCGTTGTTGGGCTGGAAGGACTTCAGCGCCAGTTGCTGGGCGATCCGCGGGCTGAGGTAACGCTGGCCGGCGAAGGCCAGGCGGATGGCCTGGACCATTTCCTCCAGCGCCGCGCCCTTGGTCAGGTAGCCGGCGGCGCCGGCCTGCAGCAGGCGGGTGGGAAACAGGTCGTCCTCGCAGGCGGTCACGGCGATCACCTTGAGGTCGGGGTGGCTGCGCAGCAGCTTGCGGGTGGCTTCGAGGCCGCCGATGCCGGGCATCTTGACGTCCATCAGGACCACGTCCGGCTGTATCTCGCGCACCTTCTTCAGCGCCTGCTCGCCGGAGTAGGCCTGGCCGATCACCTGCACGCCCTCGATATCGGCCAGCATGCGGGTGATACCCGTTCTAACCAGATCGTGGTCATCGACCACCAGCACCTTAATCAAGCGACACCTCGCTGTACCACACTACCTGCGCGATCACGGCAATCGACGAAAACCAGATTGGCGCATTTACGCCAAAAAGCAAACGTCAAAAAAACGTACCCAAGGCGGCCAAGGCCCGTAGCGACGGGGCCTGAAGGCCAGCGCCGCAAGTGCCGGATTCTACATGAAGTCAGGGGAATCAAAAGAAATACGGCCCCGGCCGGAGGTCGCCGGGTGTGCTGGTGCAGAGCCTCGTCCAAGGGTGCGGACACCGCGTCGAGCCAGCGTCGTGGCCCGTTGCCAGCAATCGGCTGGGCGCCGCCCCAGAGCGGGCCGCTCGGTTCACCGAATCGGCCGCCCGTCACCCTCCCACGAAGCCTGCCGAACGCCCCCGCCAGGCTGCGTCGCCCGGCCGGCACGGCGGCCGGAAAACCGACGACCGGCGTTGGCGCCGCTCACCGGCCGGCGCGGGATTCGCGGATGTAGAAACGGGCCTTCTCGGTGTTCTTGGTGCAACTCTCGTAGCCCTCGAACTGCTGTGAGGTCTTGGCCCCAGTCAGCAGGGTGAGCGCCTTCGAGTAGCTGACCGTGCCGGCGAAGCCTTCGGCCTTGGCCAGGTCCAGCTCGCGCCAGGCGATGTCCAGCTGCTCGGCGCAGCTCACCCGGTAGGCGGTCTTGGCCGCGCAACCGGTCACAGCCACCAGCAATGCAGCCAGAAGGAGGATTTTCTTCATGTCGGTTCTCCGGGACGCTGAGTCTGTTTTGACGACAGCGTAGCGGCAAAGTGCCCGCTCCGAAGCGGCATCGCCACCCTGGCCCGGCCGCTCTGGAAAGCGTATGTTCGGGGAATCTTCGGGGGAAATCGCAATGAGCAAGAAGGTGGCCCTGGTACTGGGCTCGGGCGGCGCGCGGGGCTACGCCCACATCGGTGTGATCGAGGAACTGGAGGCCCGCGGCTACGAGATCGGCTGCATCGCGGGCTGCTCCATGGGTGCGGTGATCGGCGGCATCTATGCGGCCGGCAAGCTGGCCGAATACCGCGAATGGACGGAGAGCCTGGACTACCTCGATGTGCTGCGCCTGCTCGACGTCAGCTTCCGCCTCGGCGCGATCCGTGGCGAGCGGGTGTTCGGCAAGATCCACGAGATCGTCGGCGAACTCGACATCGAGCAGTTGGCGATCCCCTACACCGCCGTCGCCACCGACCTCACCAACCAGCAGGAAATCTGGTTCCAGGAAGGCTGCCTGCACAAGGCCATGCGCGCCTCGGCGGCCATCCCCAGCCTGTTCACCCCGGTCACCCAGGGCTCGCGCATGCTGGTCGACGGCGGCCTGCTCAACCCCTTGCCGATCGTGCCGGTGGTGTCCAGCCACTGTGACCTGATCGTGGCTGTCAACCTCAACGCCCTGAACCAGAAGCAGTACCAGCTGCCGGTGATCGAACGCCCTGCCGCGATCAAGGGCAAGATCGACCAGCTGATGGGGTCACTCGGCGCCAAGCTGTCGTTCCTGCGCCGCGACGAGGATGACATCGAACGGCTGGTCGAGCCCGAGGCGCCCAATCCCTGGCTGGACGACAGCCGCACGCCCAAGGCCGACGAAGAGGCCGCGCCCAAATCGGCCACTGGCTCGCGGGTGGTCGGCAACGTCGGCCCCGCCTCGCTGCTGGAGCTGGTCAACCAGAGCTTCGAGACCATGCAGACCTCGCTGGCTCAGTACAAGATCGCCGGCTATCCGCCGGACATCCTGATCAACGTGCCCAAGCGGGTGTGCCGCTTCTTCGACTTCCACAAGGCGCCGGAGCTGATCCAGCTCGGCCGGCAGATTGCCAGCGATACCCTGGACAAGTACGAGCGCGACCAGGGCTGAGGCGACTCAGGCCAGTTCCAGCAGGCGGTAGCCGACCCCCGCCTCGGTGACGATGAAGCGCGGCGCCGCCGGGTCGTCGCCGAGCTTCTGCCGCAGATGGCCGACCACCACCCGCAGGTAGTGGCTGTCCTCCACGTGGGTTGGCCCCCAGATGTCCTTGAGCAGCTGGCGCTGGGTCACCACCCGGCCCAGGTGGCGGGCGAGCGTGGCCAGCACCGCGTACTCCTTGCGGGTCAGCGCCACCTCGGCGCCATCCAGGCTGACCCGGCGATAGGCGAAGTCGACCCGCAGCGGGCCGCTGCACACCGCCGCCTCGCCGGGCTCGCCGGCGGCGCCCTGGCGCAGCAGCACGCGCACCCGGGCGAGGAACTCCTGGATGCCGAAGGGCTTGGTCACGTAGTCGTTGGCGCCGCCGTCCAGGGCCAGCACCTTCTCGCCCTCGCTGGCGCGCACCGAGAGCACCAGCACCGGCACGTGCGACCACTCGCGCAGTTCGCCGAGCACCCGCTGGCCGTCCTTGTCCGGCAGGCCGAGGTCGAGCACCACCAGGTCCGGGCGCTCCAGCGCTGCCAGGGCCAGGCCGTCGGCGCCGGTGCCGGCCTCCAGCACCCGGTAGCCCTGGGCACCGAGGCTGATGCGCAGGAACTTGCGGATCTGCGCCTCGTCGTCGATGACCAGGATGGTCGTTGCGTTGCTCGCCATCGCTCTACTCTTCCTCGAGCCGCGGTTGCGGATGCAACGGCAGGTGCAGGGTCAGGGTGGTGCCGCGACCGTCCAGGCCCTCACCCACCGTCACCCGTCCGCCATGGGCACCGACCATGCCCTGGCAGATCGCCAGGCCCAGGCCGGTGCCCTGCCCGCCACGGTCGCCCCTAGCGGCGGTATAGAACATGTCGAAGATCTTTTCCCGCTCGACCTCGGGAATTCCCGGCCCCTGGTCGCTGACGGCGAAGCGCAGCTCGCCCTCGTCGCAGGCCACGCTCACCCGCAGGCGTCCCTGTACCGGCGAGAAGCGCGCGGCGTTCTCCAGCACGTTGACCAGCGCCTGTTCGATCAGCGCGGCGTGGGCATACAGCAGCGGCAGTTCGGCGGGCACCTGCAGCTCCAGCTGCAGCGGCGCCAGCACCGGGCGCAGGCGCTGCACCGCGCTGGCGACGATGTCCGCCGGCGCCACCCAGTCGCGGGCCAGCGTGAGGCCGCCGTGGCCCAGGCGGGTCATGTCCAGCAGGTTCTGGATGTAGCGGTCCAGGCGCTCGGCCTCGTCGCGGGTACCTTCGAGCAGCTCGCGGCGGTCGGCCAGGGGAATCTGCTCGCCGAGGGCCAGCAGGCTGTCGATGGAGCCGCGCATGGCGGTCAGCGGCGTGCGCAGGTCGTGGGACACCGAGGCCAGCAGCGCGCTGCGCAGTTCCTCGGTCTGGCCGTGCAGGCGCGCGGCTTCCAGGTCGGCCGCCAGCTGGGCGCGCTCCAGGGCCTGGGCCAGAGGCTGGCCGAGGGCGGCGATCAGCCGGCGCCGCTCCGGGCTCAACGGTCGTTCGTCCTTCGGCGCCACGCCGAGCAAGGCCAGCGGCCCCTCCTCGCCAGCCAGCGGCCACCACCACCAGCGCCCGCCCGGCAGCGTGCCGGTGCCGAGCCCCGACGGTTGCAGATGCTGCCAGGACCAGTCGGCGGCGGCCCGTTCCTGTTCGTTGAGCAGGCGCTGCACGCCGGCCTCGACCTTCCACACGCCGTCGCGGTCCCGCGACTGCAGGCTGATGTCGAGTTCCTGCCACAGGCCAAACTGCTGCAGCGCGGCGGAGAACACCGCCTGGCGGTCGGTGGCCACGGTCAGCTTGCGCGACAGATCGAGCAGCGCCGTGGTCTCCGCCTGGGTCTGGCGCAGGGCCTGCAACTGGCGACGCTGGCGGCTGGCCAGGTTGCCGGTCAGGCCGGCCATCAGCAGGAAGAACAGCAGGGTCAGCACGTCCTGCTGGCGGGCGATCTTCAGCGACAGCAGCGGCTCGATGAACAGCAGGTTGTAGGCCAGGAACGACAGGCCGGCACAGAGCAGCGCCGGGCCCAGGGAGCTGCGCACCGCCACCACCAGCACGGCGGCGAGGAAGACCAGCGAGATGTTCGGCAACTGGACGAAACGCGCCAGGCCCAGCGCCGCGCTGCTGGCCATGAGGGTCGCCAGCACGGCCACGAGGTAGTCGCGCCACGCCAGCGGCATCCGCCGCCGCGGCCTGGCCGGTTCCAGCTCCGCCTCGGTGTCCAGCACGCTGATCTCCAGGCCCTCGTCGGCGGCCAGCAGGCGCTCGGCCAGGCCTCGGCCGAAACGCCAGCGGCGACGCAGGCGCTGGCGGCTGCGGCCGACCAGGATCAGGCTGGCGCGGCGCTCGCGGGCGTGGGCCACCAGGGTGCTGGCGACTTCGCCGGCGCGCAGGTCGACCACTTCGCCGCCGAGGCGCTCGGCCAGTTGCTGGGCCGCCTGCAGGTTGCCCAACCGCGCCTCGTCGCGCGGGCCACCGGTGTCCACATGCACTACCGACCAGGGCAGATGGCGGCGCTCGGCAACACGGCAGGCGTGACGCACCAGGCGCTCGGCCTGGCCGTCGCCGTCGATGCCCACCAGCAGGCGGCCACGCACGGTCGGCGCGTCCAGCCCCTGCTGGCGGTAGCCACGGTTGAGGTCGGCGTCGACCCGCGCTGCCGCGGTTTGCATCGCCAGCTCGCGCAGGGCGGTGAGGTTGGTCTGCGAGAAGAACGCATCGATGGCGGCGCGGGCCTGCTCCGGCACGTAGACCTTGCCGTCGCGCAGGCGCTCCAGCAGTTCGCGCGGCGGCAGGTCGATCAGCAGGATTTCGTCGGCCTCCTGCAGCACCCAGTCCGGCAGGGTCTCGCGCACCTGCACGCCGGTGATGTCGCGGACCTGGTCGTTGAGTGCCTCGAGGTGCTGGACGTTGACCGTGGTGTAGACGTCGATGCCGGCGCCGAGCAGTTCCTGCACATCCTGCCAGCGCTTGGCATGGCGGCTGCCGGGGGCGTTGCTGTGGGCCAGCTCGTCCACCAGGACCAGCCGCGGCGGCCTGGCCAGGATGGCGTCCAGGTCCATCTCCTCCAGCGGCCGCTCGCGGTACTCGATGCGCCTGAGCGGCTGCTGCGGCAGGCCGGCGAGCATCGCTTCGGTCTCCGCGCGACCGTGGGTCTCGACCACCCCGACCCGCAGGTCGACACCCTGGCGCAGCCGGGCCTGGGCTGCCTGCAGCATGGCGTAGGTCTTGCCCACGCCGGGCGCCGCGCCGAGGAACACCTTCAGCCGGCCGCGCCCTTCGCGGGGCATCCCGGCCAGCAGCGCATCGGCGCGTACCGCGTCACTCATGGAGCATTCTCGTTGCGGACGGAGGCGCGATTGTCCGCCAGCGCCAGGTTCAGCGCCAGCACGTTGACCACGTCGGGGCCGACCAGCGAGCGCTCGGTGTACCGCTCGATCAGCCGTTCCAGGCTGTCGACCGGCAGGCGACGGGCGGCGGCGATGCGCGCCACCTGCCAGCGCGCGGCGGCCGGCGACAGGTGCGGGTCGAGGCCGCTGGCCGAGGTGGTGACCAGCTCCAGCGGCACTGGAGCGCCACCCTCGCCCACCAGACGCTGCGCATCCTTGGCGATGCGCTCGGCCAGGGCCGGATTGCTCTGCGCCAGGTTGCTGGCGCCGCTGGCGACGGTGGCGAAGCCGCCAGCCGAGGGGCGCGGCTGGAACCACTCGGTGCCCTCGAAGTTCTGCGCCAACAGCGAACTCCCCAGCAGTTGGCCCGCTTCGTTGCGCAACAGGCTGCCGTTGGCCTGCTCGGGGAAGGCCACCTGGGCCACGGTGGTGACCAGCAGCGGATAGGCTACGCCGGTGATCAGGGTCATCAGGCCGAGGATGCCGAGGGCCGGACGGAGTTGCTTGAGCATGATAGTTCTCCAGATTCGTTATTCCCCTCTCCCTCTGGGAGAGGGGCCAGGGGTGAGGGAGTCTCGGGCAACGTCCCCTCACCCTACGCGGGTCGCCCTACGCGGGCCGCCCCAACCCTCTCCCAGAGGGAGAGGGCGTTGAAGCGCTACACCAGCCCCACGGCCACCAGCAGCAGGTCGATCAGCTTGATCCCGACGAAGGGCGCGAGGATACCGCCCAGGCCGTAGATCAGCAGGTTGCGCCGCAGCAGGCTGGCCGCATCCGCGGCCTGCACGCGCACGCCGCGCAGGGCCAGGGGGATCAGCGCGACGATGATCAGCGCGTTGAACACGATGGCCGAGAGGATGGCGCTCTGCGGGCTGTGCAGTTGCATGAGGTTGAGCGCACCGAGCTGCGGATAGATGCCGGCGAACAGCGCCGGCAGGATGGCGAAGTACTTGGCCACGTCGTTGGCCACCGAGAAGGTGGTCAGCGCGCCGCGGGTCACCAGCAGCTCCTTGCCCACCTGCACCACGTCCAGCAGCTTGGTCGGGTCGCTGTCCAGGTCGACCAGGTTGGCGGCCTCGCGGGCGGCCTGGGTGCCGTCGTTCATCGCCAGGCCCACGTCGGCCTGGGCCAGCGCCGGTGCATCGTTGGCGCCGTCGCCACACATGGCCACCAGCTTGCCGTCGGCCTGCTCGCTACGGATGCGCTGCAACTTCTTCTCCGGCGTGGCCTCGGCGATCACATCATCCACGCCTGCCTCAGCGGCGATGGCGGCGGCGGTCAGCGGGTTGTCGCCGGTCACCATCACGGTGCGGATGCCCAGCTGGCGCAGCTCGGCAAAGCGTTCGCGGATGCCCGGCTTGACCACGTCCTTGAGGTGGATGGCGCCGAGCAGGCGCTGGTCGCCGGCCACCAATAGGGGCGTGCCGCCGCTCTGGGCGATCTTGTCGACCTCGCGGGACAGCGGCTCGGGCATCTCCGCGCGGCTCATGCCGAGGTACCGCAGCACCGCATCCACCGCGCCCTTGCGGAAGCTGCGGCCGTTCCAGTCGGCACCCGACAGGCGCGTCTCGGCGCTGAAGGCGATGCCGCGCACCGCGCCGCGCTCCGGCACCTCCACCGGGCTAAGGGCGCGCAGGTACTCGACGATGGACTTGCCCTCGGCCGTGTCGTCGGCCAGCGAGGCCAGCAGCGCCGCCTCGGCCAGGTCGCGGCCGTCGACGTCCGGCGCCTTGACCAGCGCGCTGCAGCGGCGGTTGCCGAAGGTGATGGTGCCGGTCTTGTCCAGCAACAGGGTGTGCACGTCCCCCGCCGCCTCCACCGCGCGGCCGGACTTGGCGATCACGTTGAGGCGCACCAGGCGGTCCATGCCGGCGATGCCGATGGCCGAGAGCAGGCCGCCGATGGTGGTCGGGATCAGCGTCACCAGCAGAGCCACCAGGTACACCAGCGGCAGGTCGCCGCCGGCATGCCGGGCGAACGGCTGCAGGGTGGCGACCACCAGCAGGAATATCAGGGTCAGGCCGATCAGCAGGATGTCCAGCGCCACCTCGTTCGGCGTCTTCTGCCGCTTTGCGCCTTCGACCAGGGCGATCATCCGGTCCAGGGTCGACTCGCCGGGGTTGGCGGTGATCCGCACCAGCAGCCAGTCGGACACCACCCGGGTGTTGCCGGTGACCGCCGAGCGGTCGCCGCCGGACTCGCGGATCACCGGCGCCGACTCGCCGGTGATGGCCGCCTCGTTGACCGCGGCGATGCCTTCGATCACTTCGCCGTCGCCGGGAATCAGTTCGCCGGCCTCGACGCGCACGACATCACCCTTGCGCAACTGGCTGGCGGCCACCGCCTGGAACTGCTCGCCGACCTTGCGCCGCGCGGCCAGGCCCTGGCTGCCGGCCTTGAGGCTGTCGGCGCGGGCCTTGCCGCGCCCCTCGGCCAGGGCCTCGGCGAAGTTGGCGAAGAGCACGGTGAACCACAGCCACAGGGCGATCTGCACGGCCAGGCCGACACTGACCGCTGGGTTGGGGATGAAGCACAGCACGGTGGTGAGGATGGCGGTCAGCTCGACCACCAGCATCACCGGAGCCCGCTTGAGCTGGCGCGGATCGAGCTTGACGAAGGCCTGCTTCAGCGCCGGTCGCCACAGCGCCTGGAAGCTGGTCCTGGAGGTTTGCGCACCGTTCAGCACGCGAGTGGGGGCATTCATCATGGTTCTCCCTTAGAACGCCAGGTGTTCGGCCAGCGGGCCCAGGGCCAGCGCCGGCAGGAAGGTCAGGCCGCCGACCAGCAGGATGGTCAGGGTCAGCAGGGTGACGAACAGCGGGCCTTGGGTGGGGAAGCTGTTGTCGCCCAGCGGCGCGCGCTTCTTCGCCGCCAGGCTGCCGGCGATGGCGAGGATCGGCAGGATGTAGCCGAAGCGCCCGAGGAGCATGGCCAGGCCGATCAGCAGATTGTGGAACGCCGTGTTGGCACCGAAACCGGCGAACGCCGAACCGTTGTTGGCGGTGCCCGAGGTGTAGGCGTACAGCGCCTGGCTGAAGCCGTGCGGACCGAGATTGCTGATCGAGGCCGCCGGGCCGGGCAGGCTCACCGCCAGGGCGCAGAACACCAGTACGCCGACCGGCATCACCAGCAGGGTCGCCACCAGCAGGCGCACCTCGCGGGCCTCCAGCTTCTTGCCCAGGTATTCCGGGGTGCGGCCGATCATCAGGCCGGCGAGGAACACCGCGATCAGCACGAACAGCAGCATGCCGTAGAGGCCGGCGCCGACACCGCCGAAGATCACCTCGCCGAGCATCATGTTGAACATCGGGATCATGCCGCCGATGGCGCTGAAGCTGTCGTGCATGGCGTTGACCGAACCGTTGGACGCGGCCGTGGTGGTCACCGCCCAGAGCGCCGAGGCGGCCACGCCGAAGCGGCTCTCCTTGCCCTCCAGCGAGCCGGCCTGCTCGACCGGCAGCGCCGCCAGCGCCGGATTCGGCTGGTGCTCGGCCCACAGGGTGACGACCAGGCCGATGACGAACAGGATCAGCATGCAGGCGAGGATCGCGCGGCTCTGGCGCAGGTCCTTGACGTAGTGACCGAAACTGAACACCAGCGCCACCGGGATCAGGATGATCGCCGCCAGCTCCAGCAGGTTGCTCAGCGCCGTGGGGTTCTCGAACGGATGCGCCGAGTTCACGCCGAAGAAGCCGCCACCGTTGGTGCCGAGCTGCTTGATGGCGATCTGGCTGGCCGCCGGGCCGAGCGGGATGGTCTGCTCGGCGCCCTGCAGCGTGGTGGCCTGGGCGTAGTCCGTGAAGGTCTGCGGCACGCCCTGCCAGACCAGCAGCAACGCCAGGATCACGCAGAACGGCAGCAGGCCGTAGAGGGTCGCGCGGGTCAGGTCGACCCAGAAGTTGCCGAGGCCATTGCTCGACTTGCGCGCGATGCCGCGGGCGAAGGCCACCAGCACGGCCAGGCCCACCGCCGGGCTGACGAAATTCTGCACGGTCAGGCCGACCATCTGGCTGAAATAGCTCAGCGATGCCTCGCCGCTGTACGCCTGCCAGTTGGTGTTGGTGACGAAGCTCACCGCGGTGTTGAACGCCAGGCTCCACTCCAGGCCCGGCAGCTGTTGCGGGTTGAGCGGCAGCAGGCCCTGCAGCAGGAGGATGGCGAACAGCGACGCCAGGCTGGCGAGGCTGAAGGCCAGCAGCGCCAGGGCATAGGTCTTCCAACTCTGCTCGCGGCCCGGGTCGATGCCGGCGACGCGGTAGCAGATTCGCTCGACCGGCCGCAGCAGCGGTGTCAGCAGGGTCCGCTCGCCCTCCATGGCGCGGTACAGGTAGCGCCCCAGCCAGGGCGCGGGCGCCAGCACCAGGACGAAGAAGGCCAGGATCAGGCCGTAGTCTTGAAGATGCATGGGGGCCTCCTAACCGCGCCCGGCGCGCAGCAGCGCCGCCAGCAGGTAGATGAACAGCCCCAGGGCCAGGCCCAGGGACACCCCGTCGAGAATGCTCATGTGATCGCTCCGTGATGCGGGCTGCGCCGCCTTGGGCGAATTCTGGGTATGGGTGACGTAAAGGAACGATTCGGCCAGGAGCCGGAGGCCATAAAGAATGCGTAAAAATCGAGGCGCGGGCTTTGTATCGGTACCGATACATGGCCGACACGCTGCCGACACCTGCGCCGCCGACCATGGCGACAGGCGGCACCGGCCGAGGCCCGCGGCCGGCTAATATGCCCACCTCCCCCACCTGACCGCAGTCGGAGTCCGTTACGGTGCATGCCATGACCGCCGGCGAGTCGCGCCCGCGCACGACCCGCGCCCTGATCGTCGACGACAACCTGGAGCTGCGCGAGCTGCTCGGCGGCTACCTGACCCGCTTCAACATCGACAGCGAGGCGGTCGGCGACGGCAGCGCCATGCGCCGCGCCCTGGCCGCCAGCCACTTCGACGTGATCATCCTCGACCTGATGCTGCCCGGTGAGGATGGCCTGGCCCTGTGCCGCGAGCTGCGCGCCGGCTCCGACATCCCGATCCTGATGCTCACCGCGCGCTGCGAGCCGACCGACCGCATCATCGGCCTGGAGCTGGGCGCCGACGACTACATGGCCAAGCCCTTCGAGCCGCGCGAGCTGGTGGCGCGCATCCAGAGCATCCTGCGCCGGGTGCGCGACGACCGCGGTACGCCCCGCGAAGAGCCGCGCGCCAGCCTGCGCTTCGACGGCTGGACCCTGCACTGCGTGCTGCGCCAGCTGCAGTCGCCGGACGGCCTGGTGGTGCCGCTGTCCAACGCCGAGTTCCGCCTGCTGTGGGTGTTCCTCGAACGCCCGCGCCGGGTGCTCAGCCGCGAGCAACTGCTGGACGAGGCGCGCGGCCGCTCCATCGAGGCCTTCGACCGCAGCATCGACCTGCTGGTCTCGCGCCTGCGCCAGAAGCTCGGCGACGACCCGCGCAACCCGGCGCTGATCAAGACCGTGCGCGGCGAGGGCTACCTGTTCGACGCCGCCGAGATCCGCTGATGCGCCGCGCAGACAGCCTCTTCGCCCGCCTGTTCGGCGTGTTCCTCGCCGCCATCCTGCTGGCCCACGGCCTGGCCTTCCTCTGGTTCAGCCACTACGGCCGTCCGCCGCCACCTCCGCCGACGGCCCAGCACGAGGCCCTGCGTCCGCCACCGCCGGGACCGAATATCCACGGCCCCCTGATCGTGCTGGGCTTCCAGCTGCTGACCCTGATCGTCGCCGCCTGGTACGGTGCACGCCTGCTCAGCCGGCCGATCCGGCACCTGTCGCGGGCGGCCGAGCGCCTGTCCGACGACCTGGACAGCCCGCCGCTGCCGGAAACCGGCCCGCAGGAGGCGCGCCAGGCCGCCCACGCCTTCAACCTGATGCAGCGGCGTATCCGGGAGCAGGTGCAGCAGCGCGCGCGCATGCTCGCCGCCGTGTCCCACGACCTGCGCACGCCGCTGGCGCGACTCAAGCTGCGCGTGGAGCAGATCCCCAACCCGCAGCTGCGCGCACGCATGGGCCAGGACCTGGGCGAGATGATCGGCATGCTCGACGCCACCCTCCGCTACCTGCACGAGCAGCGCAGCAGCGAGGCCCTGCAGTGGCTGGACCTGCAGGCGCTGCTGGAATCCATGGTCGAGGACGCCCAGGACCGTGGCGCCGAGGTGAACTTCCACGGCCACTGTGCGCCGCTGCGGGTGCAGCCGCTGGCCTTGCGCTCCTGCGTCAGCAACCTGCTGGAGAACGCCCTGCGCTACGCCGGCCACGCCTCGGTGGAGCTGCACGACAGCCCCACGGGCGTCGAGGTGCGGGTGGTCGACCGTGGCCCGGGCATCGCCCCCGAACAGCGCGAGGCGGTGTTCGAGGCCTTCTTCCGCATCGAAGGCTCGCGCAACCGCAGCTCCGGCGGGGTCGGCCTGGGCCTGACCATCGCCCGCGAGGCGGCGCGGCGCCAGGGCGGCGACATCCTCCTCGAAGAGACCCGTGGCGGCGGGCTCACCGCCATCCTGCGACTGCCGCGCTGAGCCGCGTTTTGTAGGGGCGGCGATACCAAGTCCACACACCCGCGATACAGGGCGCGCCGAAGCTGGCATCACCGGAGAACCCTCTCCGGCAGCCAACGAAGGAGTGACTCCCATGATCAGTGGTGTCAGCGGTTACTCGGGCTACAGCGGCTATACCTCGCTCCAGCGCAGCAGCGCCGGCGGCGGCGGTTGCGCAGGCGGCCCGGCGAAACTCGAGGAGAAGCTGTTCAGCCTCCTCGACAGCGACGGCAGCGGCGGCGTCGCCAAGGAAGAACTGGAGAGCGCGCTGAGCGCGGCCAGGGAAACCGACAGCAGCCTGACCATCGACATCGACGAGCTGTTCAGCCAGCTCGACGCCAATGGCGACGGCAGCCTGGACAGCGAGGAAACCGCCGCCCTGGCGCCGCCTCCACCGCCCCGCGGCGGTCCCGATCCGCAAGAGATGTTCGCCAGGCTGGACGCCAACGGCGACGGCAGCATCGACGCCGACGAACTGGCCGCCCTGCCCGGCGCTGGCGACAAGGACAGCGCCGGCCTGCTGGCGGAGCTGGACGCCGACGGCGATGGCGGCCTGAACTTCGACGAGCTGTCCGCCCTCGCGCCACCGCCTCCGCCCCAGGGCGCCGGCAACGGCGGGGAGCCGTTCGGCCAGTTGGGCAGCGACAGCAGCAGCCAGGACGCGCTGAGCAGCCTGCTCGACGCGGTCGCCCAGCAGCAGACCAAGGCCAAGGAAGAAAACGACTCCGGTCTGATCGCCAGGCTGCTCAAGCACTACCAGGACAACGCCGGCTATCAGGAGAGCGTCGGCACGCGGCTGAGCCTCTCGGCCTGAAGCCTGAAACGAAAAAGGCCCGCACCTCCGGGGAGATGCGGGCCTCGTGCGTGGAGGCTGCCGGCGCTTACTCGGCGTAGGCCTCGTCGTCCTCGTCTTCCAGGGCCGGCTCATCGCCCATGTCGCCGCCAGCCATGCCGCCCAGGCCGGCGCCGGTGGCGAAGGCCATGGCGACGAACTCGTCGACGCTCATCTGCTTGCCGTTGAAGTCGACCTTGTCGTCGGCGTAGTGCAGCGTGGCCACGATGTTGTCGCCTTCGAGCTTGGCCAGCTCGGTGGACAGGGCCATGCCGCTGGCCATCTCGCTCATCATCGACGCCTGCTGGGCGACGGCTTCCTTGTCGGTCTCGCCGCCCAGGGTGGCCTGCAGGCCGACCACATCGCCGATCATGGCCTTGGACACGGATACCTTGGCGTCCAGCTGGGCGATCAGCTGCTTGGCCAGTTCCGGAGCCGGCAGCTCGAAGGACTCGGGCTTGTTCAGGTCCACGGACAGGCTCAGGCTGCTCTCGCCGTTGGCGGTCTTGAACGCCAGTCGTTCCAGGGCGAGGCCCGGCTTGCCGGCCAGCAGGGTTTCGATGCCGGCCAGGAACTGCGCCTGCTGCTCCTCGGGAATGTCCGGCATGCCTTCGCTGGCCTGCTGCAGCTGGCCGGTGCTCTTGATGTAGTCGCTGTACATGGTGAGCAGCGACTGCAGGGCGCCGGTATCGAGGTTCTTGGCGCTCGACACCATTTCCATACCGCCGATGTCGTGGCCCATGTAGCTGACCATGCCGATGTTGTAGGTGGAGCGGGCGGAGAGCTTGCTGTCGGTCTCGCTGGTCTCGTCGAGCTGGCGGACGTCCTTGAGCAGCACCGGCTCACCTTCCGCGAGCCTGATCTCGACGGTCTGCAGCTTCGCCTCGTTGCGGCCGACGTAGATGTCGCTGGTGGTCTTGGTGGTCGCGCTGTCCAGGGTCAGGCCCTTGAACTCGAAGCTCAGCGGGCTCTGGTCGGACGGCAGCACGGTGTTGAACTTGAGGCTGTCCATCAGGCCGTTGGCGGCGATTTCCTTGGCCTCGGCGGTGCTGTCGAAGTCGATGTGCAGGCCGCTGAATTCCAGGCTGTTCTGCTCGTCGATCGCCAGCTGCGCCGGGTTCAGGCGCACATTGCCGCCGACCGACTTGTCGTAGCCCAGGCTCACCTGGCCTTCCAGGGGCGAGGCGCCCTTGGTGGCGGCGAACCACTTCTCCAGCGCCGGGCTGGATTCCAGGGCGTAGTTGCTGGTGGCCATGACCGGCATCAGCTTGAGGGACTTGAGCCGCGACAGCGGGAAGGGACCGTGCTCGATGCGGTCGTTGATCACCAGCTCCATCTGCTGCGGCTCTTCGCCGTCGAGGGAACCGTTGAACTTGATGCGGTAGCGGGCGTTGCTGTTGAAGAACGCGCGATCCAGCGAGAGCAGTTCGATGGAAGCATCGAGCCCGAGCGCCGGCAGGGTCTGGGCCAGTTCGGCGTTGGCCTGCTTGATCGACTCGTCCAGCACGCTGGGCAGCTGGTTGCCGGTGTACCAGGCGCCGACCGTGCCAACGGCGGCGACGGCAACGAGAGTGCCTACTGCGATACCTGCAATCTTCTTCATGGGGCGTATATCCGTTGTGTAGTGTTGGTCTTTCTTCCCTGAACCGCGCGCGGCCTCTGCGGACCCGATCGACACGGCCTGAGGCGGGGCTGCCGCCCTGCTCCGGCTACTGCAGCCGAAAAGTCGCGCAAGGCTATCACCGTGCCGTCATCCCCACCAAGGGGGGTGAACAGGATTCTGCACAGGATGCCAACTAGTCGCCGTCCTTGCGCTCCGCGTCCACGGCGGCCACCCGCGGGGTGCTCGCCACCCAGTCGCCGAGCAGGCTGTAGGCCACGGCCAGCAGGGTCGGACCGAGGAACAGGCCCATGAAGCCGAACGCCAGGATGCCGCCGAACACGCCGAGCAGCACCACCACCAGCGGCAGGTTGCCGCCGCGGCTGATCAGGTAGGGCTTGAGCACGTTGTCCACGCCGCTGATGACGAAGGTGCCCCAGATGCCGAGGAACACCGCCATGCCGTACTGGCCCTGGCTGACCAGCCAGGCGGTGGCGGGAATCCACACCAGCGGCGGGCCCATGGGGATCAGGCTGAGGATGAAGGTGAGGATGCCGAGTACCAGGGCGCCGGGAATGCCGGCGATGTAGAAGCCGATCAGCGCCAGCAGCGCCTGGGCCGCCGCGGTGCCGATCACGCCGTTGACCACCCGCTGCACGGTGCCGGCGACCAGTTCCAGGTAGTGGTCGGCGCGGCTGCCGCCGATCAGGCGTTCCAGCAGGCTGTGGGCGAAGGCCGCCATGCGCGGGCCGTCGCGGTAGAAGAAGAACACCAGCACCAGGCTCAGGGCCAGTTCCAGCATACCGCCGCCGATCTGCGCGCTGCGCGCCAGCAGCCAGTTGCCGACCTGGCCCAGGTAGGGCCGCACCGTGGCCAGCAGCGCCACGCCCTCCTCGTCGATCCGTGTCCAGGCGCCTTCCAGGCGCTCGCCGATCAGCGGCAACCCGACCAGCCAGGCGGGCGGGTCCGGCAGGCCGTCGACCTGGAAGTCCTTGAACAGCTCGGTGGCGTCGCGGATGTGGTCAGCCAGGTTGAAGCCCAGCAGCACCAGCGGCACCGCGACCAGCACCATCCAGCCGCCGGTGAGAATGCCCGCCGCGGTCGTCTCGCGGCCGTCGAGCACGCGGGTCAGCAGGCGCATCAGCGGCCAGCTGGCGAACGCCAGCACGGCGGCCCAGAACAGTGCCGAGAAGAATGGCGCGAGCACCCAGGCGCAAGCGCCGAGCAGAGCCAGGAGCAGGATCTGCACCAGCAGACGGTCGTTGTTCAGCATGTTCGGGTTCCCTGGAGCCGGGCGGAAGCGGCCCGGCGCGCGTCGTTCTTCAGCGTAGTTGTTGCAGACGCAAGCCTTCGCCCGCCGGGTCACCCGACTGCAGCCGGTTGCCGCGCACGCCACGGCGCTCCAGCTCCACACGCCAGGCCTCGGCGGCGGCACCGGACAGCTCCACGCGCAGCGTGCTGTCCAGGCTCAGGGTGCGCCCCAGCAGGTCGCCCCACTGCTCGTCCGGCTCGCCCAGCGGCAGGTTCAGCTCGCCGCTGGTCCTGAGCTGGCGCAGCAGGGTGCCGGCGGTGGGCAGCAACGCGGGCAGCGCGGTGCTGGCGTCCAGCTGCTCCACGTGCAGGTAGGAGCGGCGGTTGCCGCGGGTGATGCCGTACAGGGCGACGAGGCTGTCGTGCTGCGGCTCGGCCAGTTGTAGCAGCAGATAGCTCTGCCGCTCCTCGGGGCCGTACAACGTGGCGTTGCCGAAGATCTGGTTGGCCCACAGGCTGGACGACCCACAGTCGCGGCCATCGCACCAGAACAGCAGCTGGGCGCCCTGCTCCAGCAGGTGGCGCCGCGCCGCCTCGAGCGCCTCGCGCGGCGAATGCTCGTCCGGCAGGCGGTAGGTCAGCGCGCGCAAGCGACCCTCGGCGAGCACCTCGGCGGAGGCGCGCAACTGCCCGCTGATACGGCGCAGGCCGTCCTGCGGGTAGCGTTTCTCCTCGGCGGCAACATCGCGGTAGTCGACGATCTGGGCGCGGGGAAAGCGCGGCACGCTGTCCAGATCCTGGCTGCCGGGCACGTCGGCGGCCAGCAGGGGGGTGCAGAAAAGACTCAGGCAGAAAGCGAAATAACGCATGCGGTTCCTCAGCGTGTGAGCATGCTCTGCGCGGTCTTCACCGCGCGATCATCATCCTTGACCCGCTCCGGTATCAGCAGGCCGCGTTGCACCGCGGGGCGGGCGTCCAGCGCCGCCATCCAGCGCTGCAGGTGTTCCAGGCCCTCGACCGGGACGCCGGCCCAGTCGTGGACGCGCACCCAGGGAAAGGTGGCGATGTCGGCGATGCCGTAGTCGCCGGCCAGGTACTCGGCCTCGCCCAGGCGGCGGTCGAGCACCTCGTAGAGGCGGCGGGTCTCGTGCTGGTAGCGGTCGATGGCGCCCTGCAGCTTCTCCGGGAAGTAGCGGAAGAACACGTTGGCCTGGCCCTGCATCGGCCCCACCCCGCCCATCTGGAACATCAGCCACTGGATCGCCAGGGAACGCCCCCTGGGGTCGCTCGGCAGCAGGCGGCCGGTCTTCTCGGCCAGATAGATGAGGATGGCGCCGGATTCGAACACGGCGAAGCCGTCGTCGACGATGGCCGGGATGCGGCCGTTGGGGTTGATGCGGAGGAACTCGGGAGTCTTCTGTTCCTTCTTGTCGAAGGACAGCGCGTGCACCTGATAAGGCAGGCCCAGCTCTTCCAGGGCAATGGACACCTTGTGTCCATTGGGCGTGGCGGCGGTGTACAGATCGATCATGGCAATCTCCGATGCGACCTGCACAGCCTCGGCAGTTGCCGGGGCCGCGTCAAGCGCGGCGGAAGAATGGATTGAAACAGTCTGCAACCTGCTGCGCGCCGGCCTCGTCGTTGAGGTGCAGGTGATGGCCGCCGGGCAGCACGCGGGTTTCGAACGCAGTGGTCTCGACCAGGGCCTTCAGGCGCGGCTCGACGTTCATCTGCCCACCCTCGGCGAGGATCAGGCTGACCGGGCACTGCACGGCGCGGACGAACTGCTCGACGTGGGCGAAGGTCAGGCGCATCACCGACGGCAGGGTCAGGCGGATATCGGTGCGCCAGGTGTAGCCGCCCGGCACCGGCTCCAGGCCGCGCTGGGCCAGCAGTTCGGCGGCCTCGCGGCTGACCGCGACCACCCCGCGCATGCGCGCCTCGACGGCCCGTTCCGGGTCCGGGTAGACCGGCTTCTGCTTGTCGCGCACCGCCAGGCGCGCGCGCAGCGCCTCGCCGAGGCGCCTGGGTGCGCTGTCCGGCTCGGCCGTGTAGGGCACCAGGCCGTCGATCAGCGCCAGGCGCTCGACCCGCTCCGGCACCGCGGCGGCCAGCAGGGTCGAGATGATCCCGCCCAGCGAGTGCCCCAGCAGCGAGAAGCGCTGCCAGCCGAGCTGCTCGGCCACCAGCAGCACGTCCTCCAGGTACTCCCACATGCTGTAGCTGGAGTTGCTGGCGTAGTGGCCGGAATGGCCGTGGCCGGGGAAGTCCAGGGCGACGATGCGCAGCCCGTCCAGCTTCGGCGCCAGGCGGGCGAAGGTCATGGCGTTGTCCAGCCAGCCGTGCAGGGCGATGACCGGGATGCCGTCCTCCGGGCCGAACAGGTGCGCGGCCAGCTCCACGTGGGGCAGGCTGAAGCGGGTCTCTTCCACCTTGAAGTTCATGCCGAGCGCTCCGCGCCCCGGCCCTGCCAGCGGGCGAACAGGTCGCGCAACAGGTGGGCGGTGTCCTGCGGCCGCTCCAGGGGGAACATGTGGCCACCGGGCAGGCTCAGGTACTCGCCCTTGGGCACGCGGTTGACCTGGCGAGCGTGGTGCGGCATCACCACCCGGCTGTGCCGGCCACGGACCACCGCCAGCGGCACGGCGAGCTGCTGAGGGCGGCCCGGCGCGGTGTGCGGCACGCTGCGGTAGATGCTGATCTCGGTGGCCGGGTCGAAGCGCAGGCGCAGCCCCTGCCCTTCCTCGCGCAGGCCGTGGCGCACGTAGGCGTCCAGGCACTCGGGGTCGAAGCGGCGGAACAGGGTCTTGCCGGCGAAGTAGCCACGGGCCTCCTCGAAGTCGCCGAACACCTCGCGGCGGCCGACGGTGCGGCCGGCCGGGGTGATCCGGTCGATGAAGCCGAAGCGCTTGGCCGCGCGGATCACCATGCGGTCGACGCCGGTCAGCAGTGGCGAGTCGAGCATCGCCACGCCGCGGTACAGGTCCGGGCGGCGCAGCGCGGCATGGTAGTGCAGCACGCCGCCGAGGGAATGGCCGACACCCCACACCGGCTCGTCACCCTGCTCCAGGTGCAGGATCAGCTCGTCCACCAGGTTGTTCCAGTTGTCGTCCACCGGGAAGCGCGGGTCATGGCCGTGCTGCTCCAGGTGCCGCACCCGGTAGTCCGGGGCCAGGGCGGAGAAGAGCTTGCCGTAGGTGGCCGAGGGGAAGCCGTTGGCGTGGGCGAAGAAGATGGTCTGGGACATGGCGGGCGCGATACAGGAGGGTTTCCAGGGATTGTCCGGCACGCCCGGGCGGGCGGCAATCGGCAGAAGGTGCCAGATGCGCCAAACAACAGGCGCAGCCCGCCAAAAGGCGGGCCACGCATGGCGCGGGTTCAGGCGGCCTGGGTCGCCGGCTCGCCGCGCAGGCGGTCGAAGATGGCGGCAACCAGCAGGGTCAGCGCCACTGGCAGCAACCAGCCCAGGCCCTCGTCGGCCAGCGGAAGATGGTCAAGGAGCCCTGGCACGAAGGACTTGAAGCCGGCGGCATTGAGTGCGTCGACCAGACCGAACACCAGGGTTACCGCCATGGTGGGCACGAACACCCGGGAGGCTGAACGCCAGATGCCGCCCAGCAGACTCAGCGTCACCAGCACGATGGCCAGCGGATAGAGGCCGACCAGCACCGGTACCGACACGTGGATCAGCTGGGTCAGGCCCTGGTTGGCCACCAGGAGGCTGAACAGGCCGAAGACCACCACCACGCTGCGATAGGAGAACGGCAACAGCCTGCTGAAGTATTCGCCGCATGCGGTCAACAGGCCGACGGCGGTGGTCAGGCAGGCCAGGGTGATGACTACCGCCAGCAACAGGCTGCCGTAAATGCCGAAAGTATGTTCGACGTAAGTGGTGAGGATCTGCACGCCGTTCTGCGCATCGCCGGCGATCCCCTGGCTAGTGGCCCCGAGATAGAACAGTGCCAGGTAGACCAGTGAAAGGCCGGTGGCCGCGATAAGACCGGCCAGCACCGAATAGCGGGTGACCAGTGAAGCTTCGCTGACGCCACGATCCTTGATCGCCGTGGCGATGACGATGCCGAACACCAGAGCGCCCAAGGTATCCATGGTCAGGTAGCCCTGCAGGAAGCCTTGTACGAGGGGCCTTGCCTGGTAGGCCTCGGCGCTTGGACCGATACCGCCGGCCGGTGCCAGCAGCGCCGCACCACCAAGCACCAGCAGAGAGGCCAGCAGCACGGGCGTGATGAACTTGCCGACGCTGTCCACCAGCCTGCCCGGGTTGAGGGCGAGGAAAAGTACGATGGCGAAATAGGCGGCGCTGTACAGGGCCAGTGGTAGCGGCCCGTTGCCGACCAGGGGCGCCACGCCCATCTCGAAGGATACGGTGGCAGTGCGCGGCGTCGCGAACAGGGGGCCTATCGCCAGGTACACGGCCACGGCCAGCAGGGTGCCGGCCTTGCGACCGAGCGGCGCGGTCAGTTCGTCCATACCGCCACCGACACGGGCCAGGGCCACTACCGTGAGCAGCGGCAGGCCAACGCCGGTCATGAGGAAGCCGAACGCGGCGTACCAGACATTGCCACCGGCGGCCATGCCAGCGCTGGGCGGGAAGATGATATTGCCGGCGCCCAGGAACAGGGCAAAGGTCATGAAGCCCAGGGCCAGGAGGTCAAGGCTTTTCATACGAGTCATAGCGGGCGGTACCACGAAGCGAAGGTGAGGCGGCGCTCCATGGGGCTGGCGCCGCGCCGGCACCTTAAAGGATCGGCCGCCCCGGGATCGAGCGGCCCCGGTCGGCCGGTCGGGCGCAGGACAGCGGATGTCGCATATCTGTATTTTTCCTGTTCACCCGGACAGCTTCACACCCGGAACTGCTCGATCAGCCGATTCAGCTGCTCCTCCAATTGGCGGATGCTGGCGGCCGCGCTGCGAGTCTGCTCCACGGTGGTGAAGGTGTGCACGCTGATGTCGTTGGCGCGCACCATGCCGGCGCCCACCTCCTCCGCCACTTTGGCCTGCTCGCCGGCCGCCGCGGCGATCTGCTGGATGGTCTGGTCGATATCCGTCACCGCCGCGCGGATCTCGTCCAGCGACTGGCTCGCCTCCTCCGCGCCCTGCCCAGCCAGGCTCACCGCCTGCTGGCTCTCGCCCATCATCTCGATGGACGAGCGGGTGCGCTGCTGCAGGGTCTGGATGATCGTCTGGATTTCCTCGGTGGACTGCTGGGTGCGCTGCGCCAGCGAGCGCACCTCGTCGGCCACCACCGCGAAGCCACGGCCCTGCTCGCCCGCCCGGGCGGCCTCGATGGCGGCGTTGAGCGCCAGCAGGTTGGTCTGCTCGGCGATGGAGCGGATCACCTCCAGCACCGAGCCGATGCGCTCGCTGTCGCCACGCAGCGACTCGATCGCCTCGGCCAGGCGCCCGACCTTGTCGGCCAGAGTGTTCATGCTGCCCAGGTTGCTCTCCACCCGGGCCTGGCCACGCAGAGCGATATCCAACATCTGCCGCGACAGGCGCTCGCCCTGGTCCGCGCTGCGCGCCATTTCCTGGGCGCTGGCGGCCATCTCGGTCATGGCCGAGGCGGTCTGGCTGCTCTCGTCGCGCTGCCGTTCGACGTCCAGATGCGCCGACTCGGCCGAGGCCTGCAGTTCCCCGGCGGCCCGCTCCAGGGTGTGCGAGGCGCCGGCCACCTCGGCGACGGTCTGGCGGATCTTCTCGACGAAGGTGTTGAAGCTCGCGGCCAGCCGGCCGAGGTCGTCCTGGCCCTGCACCGGCAGGCGCCGGGTCAGGTCGCCCTCGCCCTCGGCGATGTCCTTGAGCATGCGGTTCATCCGCCCCAGGGTGCGCACCAGCGCCCGGCTGACGCCGACGGCCACCAGCGCGCCGAAGATCAGCGCGGCCACCACCAGCCCCCAGAACAGCCGGTTGACCCGTGCCACCGTATCGTCGGCGGTCTGCGCCGCCTCGCCCATGGAGCCCATGATGCTCCGCTGCAGCTGGCTGGCCAGGTCGGCGATGCGCGGGTCGATGCGATCCATGGCTTGCAGGCTGGCGTTGCGCGCCTCGACCAGCTCGACCACCCTGGCCGCGGCGGCCTTGTACTGCTCCAGGCTCTGCAGGGCGCCGTTGAGCTTGTCCTGGGTGCTCTGGCTGCTGCTGCGGTCGCGCAGCACGGTCATGCTGCTCTGGGCGAAGCCCAGCTCGCGCTGGAAGGCCTTGGCCTGCTCGGCCTGGTTCTCCTGCAGGTACTGGTAGAGGTACTGGCTGCCAAGCAGCAGGTGGCGCATGGCCGCACTGGAATAGAACACGGCATCCAGGTTGAAGTCCTGCTGGGCGTTCTCCAGCACCGAGGTCAGGGCCTTCTCGATGGCCGGGCCGTGCTGGCTCAGCTCGCCGGCGACCAGTTGCTGGCGCTGCCGGCTGAGCGGCACCAGCTGTTCGCGGAACAGCCGGCTGTATTCGTCGAGCAGGCTGCCGATCTCGCCCAGCAGACGCCGGCGCTCGGGGTCGTGCAGGCGCTCGGAGGTCTGCGTCTCCAACGCCTGCAGGCGCTGGTCGAGCTGGGTGAACTGCGCCTCCAGCGCGGCATCGCCGGTGCGCGCGTACTGGCGCACGGCGAGCTGCATGCGGGTCATGCCGTCGCCGAGCTGGGCAATCTGGTCCATGCCCGGCCCCAGGTCACGGGTCACCACCTGCACGCTGCCGGCGATGCTGCGCAGCGACAGGCTGGAGACCACGCCCAGCACCACCAGCAGGGTGCAGAGCACGACGGGGACGATGGCGATCTTGTAGGCGATACGAAGATTGGCGAACCATTGCATGAACGGGCTTCCTGTTCGGGCGGACGACTGCCTTGTCCGGAACCGGCCTGCCCTCCCGGCAGGAACGATATTGCGAGATTGTCACTGACACATGCCTGCTCAAGCAGGTTCTATGCCTACGCGGCCGCGTCGTGCGTGGGGACAGCCTAGTCGACCGGTCAGTTAACTTCTTATCGGCCGCTTGGCGACGATGCTTGAAGACTAGAAAAGAAAAGGCCACCCGAAGGTGGCCTTTTCTCATGCGGTCAGAACACTCAGGCGTTCTTGACTTCCCAGCCGGTCAGCTCGGCCAGGGCCTTGCCGATGTCGGCCAGGGAACGCACGGTCTTCACACCGGCGTCCTGCAGGGCGGCGAACTTCTCATCCGCGGTGCCCTTGCCGCCGGAGATGATGGCACCGGCATGGCCCATGCGCTTGCCGGGCGGCGCGGTGACACCGGCGATGTAGGACACCACCGGCTTGGTCACGTTGGCCTTGATGTAGGCCGCGGCTTCTTCTTCGGCGCTGCCGCCGATCTCGCCGATCATCACGATGGCTTCGGTCTTCGGATCTTCCTGGAACAGCTTCAGGATATCGATGAAGTTGGAGCCCGGGATGGGGTCGCCGCCGATGCCCACGCAAGTGGACTGGCCGAAGCCGGCGTCGGTGGTCTGCTTCACGGCTTCATAGGTCAGGGTGCCGGAACGCGACACGATGCCGACCTTGCCCGGCAGGTGGATGTGACCCGGCATGATGCCGATCTTGCACTCGCCGGGAGTGATCACGCCCGGGCAGTTCGGGCCGATCAGGCGCACGCCCAGCTCGTCGCACTTGACCTTGGCTTCCAGCATGTCGATGGTCGGGATGCCTTCGGTGATGCAGACGATCAGCTTGATGCCGCCGAAGGCCGCTTCGAGGATGGAATCCTTGCAGAACGGAGCCGGAACGTAGATCACCGAAGCATCGGCGCCGGTGGCTTCCACAGCTTCCTTGACGGTGTTGAACACCGGCAGGCCGAGGTGGGTGGTGCCGCCCTTGCCCGGGGTCACGCCGCCGACCATCTTGGTGCCGTAGGCGATGGCCTGTTCGGAGTGGAAGGTACCCTGCGAGCCGGTGAAGCCCTGGCAGATGACTTTGGTGTCTTTGTTGATCAGGACGCTCATTACTTGCCCTCCGCGGCTTTGACGACCTGCTGGGCAGCGTCGGTGAGGCTGGTAGCCGCGATGATGTTCAGACCGCTCTCGGCCAGGACCTTGGCACCCAGTTCGGCATTGTTGCCTTCCAGGCGGACCACGACCGGAATCTTCACGCCGACTTCCTTCACGGCGCCGATGATGCCTTCGGCGATCATGTCGCAGCGCACGATGCCGCCGAAGATGTTGACCAGCACGGCCGCGACGTTGCTGTCGGACAGGATGATCTTGAAGGCTTCGGTCACGCGCTCTTTGGTCGCGCCGCCGCCCACGTCGAGGAAGTTGGCCGGCTTGCCGCCGTGCAGGTTTACGATGTCCATGGTGCCCATGGCCAGGCCGGCGCCGTTGACCATGCAGCCGATGTTGCCTTCCAGCGCGACGTAGTTCAGTTCCCACTTCTGCGCATGGGCTTCACGGGCGTCGTCCTGGGACGGGTCGTGCATGGCGCGCAGCTTGGGCTGACGGTACATGGCGTTGGAGTCGATGTTGATCTTGGCGTCCAGGCAGTGCAGGTTGCCGTCCTTCTTGATCACCAGCGGGTTCACTTCCAGCAGGGCCAGGTCATAGTCCTGGAACAGCTTGGCCAGGCCGACGAAGATGTGGGTGAACTGCTTGATCTGGTCGCCCTGCAGGCCCAGCTGGAAGGCCAGCTCGCGGCCCTGGTACGGCTGCGCGCCGACCAGCGGGTCGATGGTGGCCTTAAGAATCTTCTCGGGCGTCTCGTGGGCGACCTTCTCGATGTCCACGCCACCCTCGGTGGAGGCCATGAACACGATGCGACGGCTGGAACGGTCGACGACGGCGCCGAGGTACAGCTCCTTGTCGATGTCGGTGCACGACTCGACCAGGATCTTGCTGACCGGCTGGCCGTTGGCGTCCGTCTGGTAGGTCACCAGGCGCTTGCCCAGCCAGTTGGCGGCGAACGCCTTGGCATCTTCCTTGTTCTTGACCAGCTTGACGCCGCCCGCTTTACCGCGGCCACCGGCGTGCACCTGGGCTTTGACGACCCACTCGCTGCCACCGATCTTTTCGCAGGCCGCAGCCGCTTCTTCCGGGGTGTCGACGGCATAGCCGGTGGAAACCGGCAGGCCGTATTCAGCGAACAGCTGCTTACCCTGATACTCGTGAAGATTCATGCTTATCTACCGTTCTTCGTTTAGGTATTGCGCATTTCGGCGCTGCGCTCTCGGGCGCCGCACCACCTGTGACTGCTCTGACTAGCAGTCCGACGGACATTCCTGCGACTGGCTCTCGCGAACCGCCACGGGCCGCCCGCCGTGGTTGTTCTGCAAACCGGCGCCTCGTCTGGCGAGGCGCCGCACGCATCAACGCTTCTTGCGATTGGCGATGTGGATGGCGTGGCCATTCACCGCCAGGGCCGCTTCATGCAGCGCCTCGGACAGGGTCGGGTGCGAGAACACCATCATGCCCAGGTCTTCGGCGCTGGTGCCGAATTCCATGCCGATGGCGCCCTGCTGGACCAGCTCGGCCGCGCTCGGGCCGATCACGTGAACGCCCAGCACGCGGTCGGTCTTGGCGTCGGCGATGACCTTGACCAGACCGGCGGTGTCGTTGGCGGCCATGGCGCGGCCGCTGGCGGCGAACGGGAAGGTGCCGACGTTGATCTCGACGCCCTCGGCCTTGAGCTGCTGCTCGGTCTTGCCGACCCAGGCGATTTCCGGATGGGTGTAGATCACCGACGGGATCAGGTCGTAGTTCATCTGCGCCTTGTGGCCCTTGATGCGCTCGGCGACCATCACGCCCTCTTCCGAGGCCTTGTGCGCCAGCATCGCGCCGCGCACCACGTCACCGATGGCGTAGACGCCCGGCACGGTGGTCTCGCACTGGTCGTTGACGAAGATGAAGCCGCGTTCGTCCAGGGTCACACCACTGTCAGCGGCCAGCAGGTCGGTGGTCACCGGGCGCCGGCCGACGGCGACGATCAGCTTGTCGAAGGTCAGCTTCTGCTCGCCGGTGGCGTCGCTGAAGGTCACGGTGACCTGCTTCTTCTTCACTTCGCTGCCGGTGACGCGGGCGCCCAGGCGGATGTCCAGGCCCTGCTTGCCGAGGATCTTCAGGGCTTCCTTAGAGATCTGCTCGTCGGCGGCAGCGAGGAACTTGTCCATGGCCTCCAGCACGGTCACTTCGGCACCCAGGCGGGCCCACACCGAGCCCAGCTCCAGGCCGATCACGCCGGCGCCGATCACGCCCAGCTTCTTCGGCACGGCCTGGAATTCCAGGGCGCCGGTGGAATCGACGATCACGTCCTGGTCGACCGGGGCCGGCGGGATGTCCACCGGGCGGGAACCGGAGGCGAGGATCACGTTCTCGGCCTCGACGATCTGGGTCTTGCCGTCCAGGCCGGTGACTTCTACCTTCTTGCCGGCCAGCAGCTTGCCGTGGCCTTCCAGCAGGGTGACGCCGTTGGACTTGAACAGGCCGGCGACGCCGCCGGTCAGGTTCTTGATGATGCCGTTCTTGCGCGCGACCATCTGCGGTACGTCGATGGTGACGCCCTTGGCCTCGATGCCATGGATTTTGAAGCCTTCGTGGGCCTCATGGTACTTGTAGGAGCTGTCCAGCAGCGCCTTGGACGGAATGCAGCCGACGTTCAGGCAGGTACCGCCGAGGGCGACCTTGCCATCCTTGTCCTGGTACTTCTCGATGCAGGCGGTCTTCAGACCGAGCTGCGCGGCCTTGATGGCGGCCACGTAGCCCCCCGGGCCCGCGCCAATCACTACCACGTCGAATTTCTGGGTCATAACTCATTCCTTCTCGAATAAAACCGGATGGCCCCTTGTGGGGGCCACCGCGTTGCCGGCCGTGGATCAGATGTCCAGCAGCAGGCGAGCCGGGTCTTCCAGCAGATTCTTGATGGTGACCAGGAAGCTGACCGCCTCCTTGCCGTCGATCAGACGGTGATCGTAGGACAGCGCCAGGTACATCATCGGGCGGATGACGACCTGGCCATTGATGGCCACCGGGCGCTGGATGATGTTGTGCATGCCCAGGATGGCGGCCTGCGGCGGGTTGACGATCGGGGTCGACATCATCGAGCCGAAGGTGCCGCCGTTGGTGATGGTGAAGGTGCCACCGGTCATTTCCTCGATCGACAGCTTGCCGTCACGGGCCTTCTTGCCGAAGGTGGCGATGCCGTTCTCGACTTCGGCCAGGCTCATCAGCTCGGCGTTGCGCAGCACCGGTACCACCAGGCCACGGTCGCTGGACACGGCCACGCCGATGTCCTGGTAGCCGTGGTAGACGATGTCGTTGCCGTCGATCGAGGCGTTGACCGCCGGGAAGCGCTTCAGCGCCTCGACGGCAGCCTTGACGAAGAAGGACATGAAGCCCAGGCGCACGCCGTTGTGGGTCTTCTCGAACAGGTCCTTGTACTTCGAACGCAGGGCCATGACTTCATGCATGTCGACTTCGTTGAAGGTGGTCAGCATGGCCATGGTGGACTGCGCCTCGACCAGGCGCTCGGCGACCTTGGCGCGCAGGCGGGTCATCGGCACGCGCTTCTCGACGCGGTCGCCCGCGGCGAACACCGGAGCCTCGGCAGCCGGAGCGGCCGGCTTGGCCGCCGCCGGAGCAGCCGGAGCGGACTTCTTGGCGGCGACGGCAGCGACGGCGTCTTCCTTGGTCACGCGACCGCCCTTGCCGGTGCCGGTGATGGAGTTCGGGTCGATACCGCCCTCTTCGGCGATCTTGCGCGCGGCCGGCGACAGGATGGCGTCGTCAGCGGCGCCAGCGGCCGGGGCGGCAGCGGGCTGTGCGGCGGGCGCCGGAGCGGCGGCGGCCGGCGCGGCAGCAGCGGCCGCAGCGCCTTCGCTCAGTTTGCCCAGCAGTTCGTTGGAAAGGACGGTATCGCCTTCGTTCTTGATGATCTCGGCCAGCACACCGTCAGCCTCGGCCAGAACTTCGATCACCACCTTGTCGGTTTCGATGTCGACGATCAGCTCATCGCGCTTGACCGCATCGCCCGGCTTCTTGTGCCAGGTGGCCACGGTGCCGTCGGCAACCGATTCCGGGAAGGTTGGGGCTTTGATCTCGATAGCCATTATGTGCGTTTCCTTAAATTCGGTTCTTGCCAGGGGGCTGCACCCGCAGCCCCCTGGGTGAAGGCGTTAAACAGTAAAGGCGTCCTGCAGCAGTTTTTCCTGCTGCTCAGCGTGCATCGAGGCGTAACCACAGGCCGGCGCGGCCGAGGCATCGCGGCCGGCGTACTGCAGGAACAGGTCCTTCTTGTGCGCGGTGGCGACACGGCGCATATGGTGCTGGCTGCAGTACCAGGCGCCCTGGTTCATCGGCTCTTCCTGACACCAGACGATGTGCTTGAGGTTCTTGTACGGCGCCAACGCCTCGGTCAGGTCCTCTTCCGGGAACGGATAGAGCTGCTCGATGCGCACGATGGCGATGTCCTCGCGACCCTCTGCACGACGCTTGGCCAGCAGGTCGTAGTACACCTTGCCGCTGCACAGCACGACACGTTCGACCTTCTTCGGCTCGATCGGATCGATCTCGCCGATAACGGTCTGGAACGAGCCTTCGGCCAGTTCTTCCAGGGTCGAGATGGCCAGCGGGTGGCGCAGCAGCGACTTCGGCGTCAGCACCACCAGCGGCTTGCGCAGCGGGCGGATCACCTGGCGGCGCAGCATGTGGTAGACCTGCGCCGGGGTAGTCGGCACGCAGACCTGCATGTTGTGCTCGGCGCACAGCTGCAGGTAGCGCTCCAGGCGCGCGGAGCTGTGCTCCGGGCCCTGCCCCTCGTAGCCGTGCGGCAGCAGCATGGTCAGGCCGCACAGGCGGCCCCACTTGTGCTCGCCGCTGGAGATGAACTGGTCGAACACCACCTGGGCACCGTTGGCGAAGTCGCCGAACTGCGCTTCCCAGATCACCAGCGCGTTGGGCATGGTGGTGGCGTAGCCGTATTCGAACGCCAGCACAGCCTCTTCCGAGAGGAAGGAGTCGTACAGCTGGAACCTCGGCTGGCCCTCGTAGAGATGCTGCAGCGGCAGGTAGGTGCTGGCGTCCTTCTGGTTGTGCAGCGCCGCGTGGCGGTGCGAGAAGGTGCCGCGGCCCACGTCCTGGCCGGTCATGCGCACCGGATGGCCTTCGAACAGCAGGGTGGCGTAGGCCAGGTTCTCGGCGTAGCCCCAGTTGATCGGCATGCCGCCCGCGGTCATCTTGGCGCGGTCTTCCAGCACCTTGGCGACCTGGCGCTGGAGGACGAAGCCTTCCGGGATTTCCAGCAGCTTGCCGGCCAGGTCCTGCAGGGTCTTCAGGTCGAAGCGGGTGTCGTGGCGCGCGGTCCAGGCATGGCCCAGGTACGGCTTCCAGTCGACGAACAGCTCCTTGTTCGGCTCCTTGACCAGGCTCTTGACCACGTGCTGGCCGTTGTCCAGCGCGTTGCGGTACTCGTCGATCTTGGTCTGGATGCGCTCGTCGTCGAGGCGACCGGACTGCGTCAGGCTTTCCGCGTACAGCTCGCGGGTGGTGCGCTGCTTGGCGATCTGCTGGTACATCAGCGGCTGGGTGCCGCTCGGCTCGTCGGCCTCGTTGTGGCCGCGACGGCGGTAGCAGACCAGATCGATGACCACGTCACGCTTGAACTGCATGCGGTAGTCGACGGCCAGCTGGGTGACGAACAGCACCGCCTCCGGATCATCGCCGTTCACATGCAGGATCGGCGCCTGGATCATCTTCGCCACGTCGGTGGCGTACTCGGTGGAGCGCGAGTCGTCGGCACGGCTGGTGGTGAAGCCGACCTGGTTGTTGATCACGATGTGGATGGTGCCGCCGGTCTTGTAGGCACGGGTCTGCGACATCTGGAAGGTTTCCATGACCACGCCCTGACCGGCGAAGGCCGCGTCGCCGTGGATGGAAATCGGCAGCACCTTGTCGCCGCTCGCGTCGTTGCGGCGGTCCTGGCGGGCGCGCACCGAACCCTCGACCACCGGAGAGACGATCTCCAAGTGCGACGGGTTGAACGCCAGCGCCAGGTGGACTTCGCCGCCCGAGGTCATGACGTTGGAGGAGAAGCCCTGGTGGTACTTCACGTCACCGGAGGACAGGCCTTCGACCTGCTTGCCTTCGAACTCGTCGAACAGGTCGCGCGGGTTCTTGCCGAAGGTGTTGACCAGCACGTTCAGACGGCCGCGGTGGGCCATGCCGATGACGATTTCCTGGGTGCCGTAGGAACCGCAGCGCTGGATGATCTCGTCCAGCAGCGGGATCAGGCTCTCACCGCCCTCCAGACCGAAACGCTTGGTGCCCGGGTACTTGGTGCCCAGGTATTTTTCCAGGCCTTCGGCGGCGGTCAGGCGCTCGAGCAGGTGGCCCTGCACCTCGACCGAATAGGCCGGGCGGCCGCGCACGCTTTCCAGGCGCTGCTGGAACCACTTGCGCTGCTCGGAATCGACGATGTGGGTGAACTCGGCACCGATGGTGCGACAATATGTCTGCTGCAGCGCCTCGTGGATTTCTCGTAGAGTCACCTCCTCCTTGCCGATGTAAAGCTCACCGGTGCGGAAGGTGGTGTCGAGGTCGGCGTCGGTCAGCCCATAGTGGTTGACCGCCAGATCGGCCGGCGCAGGACGCTGCCACAACCCCAGCGGGTCGAGCGTCGAGGCCTGGTGGCCGCGCATGCGGTATGCCTGGATCAGGCGCAGAACCTCCACCTGCTTCTTCTCGTGCTCGCTGCTGACGCTTCCGGCGGAAACCGGTTGAGCGCGGCGCTGGTTCTTGGCCAGCAGCACGAAATGATCGCGGACGGTGGAGTGCGAAACGTCGGTGGCGGCGTCGCCGTCGGCCGGCAGCTTCTGGAAGTAGGTGCGCCACTCTTCGGGCACAGCGTTGGGATCGTGCAGGTAGAGCTCATAGAGCTCTTCCACGTAGGCCGCGTTGCCACCGGATAGGTGGGCGCTGTCCCACATGCGCTGCATCACGCTTTCTTGCATGCTTGGTCACCCTCGGTAAGGGGACACCACCGGCGTAGAAGCCGTAGCTGGGCCATTCGAAGTCCTGAAGCAGCGACCTGGTAAGCCACTACGGATCCCGCAGATAGTCCGGGTACCAGCCCGGATGCCCCTGCTGGTCGTCATTTTTCTTTCAAAATAAGAACCCTGGCTTTGTGAGCTGGGGCTCTGGCTTTACTGCGCCGGCGAATCGCTCCGCCGACGCAGGTGCAACGTGAAACGGTGTATCAGGTACCGCTCTGCAGCAGCATGTTACGTACGTGACCGATGGCCTTGGTCGGGTTCAGACCCTTGGGGCACACGTTGACGCAGTTCATGATGCCGCGGCAGCGGAACACGCTGAACGGGTCATCCAGGGACGCCAGACGCTCGGCGGTCTTGGTGTCGCGGCTGTCGGCCAGGAAGCGATAGGCCTGCAGCAGCGCAGCGGGACCGAGGAACTTGTCCGGGTTCCACCAGAAGGACGGGCAGCTGGTGGAGCAGCACGCGCACAGGATGCACTCGTACAGACCGTCCAGCTTCTCGCGCTCTTCCGGCGACTGCAGACGCTCGATGGCCGGCGACGGCGTATCGTTCTGCAGGTAGGGCTGCACCTTCTCGTACTGCTTGTAGAAGATGCTCATATCGACGACCAGGTCACGAATGACCGGCAGACCCGGCAGCGGGCGGATGACCAGCTTGTTGCCCTTCACCACGGTGGAGATCGGGGTGATGCAGGCCAGGCCGTTCTTGCCGCTGATGTTCATGCCGTCGGAACCGCAGACGCCTTCGCGGCAGGAGCGACGGTAGGAGAAGCCCTCGTCCTGCTCCTTGATCAGGGCCAGCACGTCGAGAACCATCAGGTCCTTGCCGTCGATCTGCACCTGGAAGTCCTGCATGAACGGCGAGGAATCCTTTTCCGGGTTGTAGCGATAAACGCTGACTTGCAAAGTGTTACCAAGAGACATGGTGGCCACCCTTAATAAGTACGTACTTTGGGTTCGAACGCCGGAACGGTCTTCGGCGCGAAGTTGACGGCGCGCTTGGAGACGCGCTTCTCACCCGGGAAGTACAGGGAGTGGCACAGCCAGTTGGTATCGTCGCGATCCTCGTAGTCCTCGCGGGCATGGGCGCCACGGGATTCGGTACGGGTGTCGGCGGCGATGGCGGTGGCTTCGGCCACTTCCAGCAGGTTCTGCAGCTCCAGCGCTTCGATGCGCGCGGTGTTGAAGGCCTGGCTCTTGTCGGCGATCTTGACGTTGGCGATGCGCTCGCGCAGCTCGGACAGCTGGGCAATACCCTTCTTCATGTATTCGCCGGTACGGAATACGCCGAAGTAGTTCTGCATGCAGGCCTGCAGCTCTTTACGCAGCGGAGCCACGTCTTCGCCGCTGCTGCGCTCGTTGACGCCGGACAGGCGCTTGAGCGACTGCTCGATGTCGGTCTCGCTGGCACCACGGACTTCCACGCCTTCCTTCAGCGCTTTTTCCAGGTGCAGACCCGCGGCACGGCCGAACACCACCAGGTCGAGCAGCGAGTTGCCGCCCAGGCGGTTGGCGCCGTGTACCGATACGCAGGCGACTTCGCCCACGGCGAACAGGCCTTCGATGATCCTGTCGTTGCCGTTGGCGTCCTGGGTGATGGCCTGGCCATGGATGTTGGTGGCAACGCCGCCCATCATGTAGTGGCAGGTCGGGATCACCGGAACCGGAGCGAGCACCGGGTCGACATGGGCGAAGGTCTTGGACAGTTCGCAGATGCCCGGCAGGCGGCTGTGCAGCACTTCCTCGCCGAGGTGGTCGAGCTTCAGCAGCACGTGGTCCTTGTCCGGGCCACAGCCGTTGCCGGCGATCACTTCCTTGACCATGGAGCGGGCGACCACGTCGCGGCCGGCCAGGTCCTTGGCGTTCGGAGCGTAGCGCTCCATGAAGCGCTCGCCATGGGCGTTGATCAGGTAGCCACCCTCACCGCGGCAACCCTCGGTGACCAGTACACCGGCGCCGGCGATGCCGGTCGGGTGGAACTGCCACATCTCGATGTCCTGCACCGGCACGCCGGCACGCAGGGCCATGCCCACGCCGTCGCCGGTGTTGATCAGGGCGTTGGTGGTCGAGGAGTAGATGCGACCGGCACCGCCGGTGGCCAGGACCACGGCCTTGGAGCGGATGTAGACGGTCTCGCCGGTCTCGATGCAGATGGCGATGACGCCGACCACGGCGCCGTCCTGGTTCTTCACCAGGTCGACGGCGTACCACTCGTTGAGGAACGAGGTGCCGGCCTTCAGGTTGGCCTGGTACAGGGTGTGCAGCAGGGCGTGGCCGGTACGGTCGGCCGCGGCGCAGGTACGGGCAGCCTGGACGGACGGATTGTCCGGGCCCTTGGACTGGCCGCCGAACGGACGCTGGTAGATGCGGCCCTGCTCGGTACGGGAGAACGGCAGGCCCATGTGCTCGAGCTCGAACACGGCCTCCGGGCCGACGGAGCACATGTATTCGATCGCGTCCTGGTCACCGATGTAGTCGGAGCCCTTGACGGTGTCGTACATGTGCCAGCGCCAATCGTCGTTCGGGTCGGCCGAGGCGATGGCGCAGGTGATGCCGCCCTGGGCGGATACGGTGTGCGAGCGGGTCGGGAAGACCTTGGTCACGACGGCGGTCTTGTGGCCGCCCTGTGCCAGTTGCAGTGCGGCACGCATGCCCGCACCGCCGCCACCGACGATGATGGCGTCATAAGGAAGAGTACGAATGCTAGACATGGATCAGAAACCCCACAGGATCTGCACACCCCAGACGAACACGACGAACTGGAGCACGCCGCAAACCGCCTGGACGAGAAAACGCACACCGGTCGCCCAGCGGCCGATGGCCATGGGCGTCAGGTAATCGGTGGTGATGGTCCACATACCGACCCAGGCGTGCACGATGAGCGCGACCAGAGCCAGCAGGCTGAAGATGCGCATCGCAGTGTGGGAGAACAGACCATGCCAATCGGCGTAGGTGAGGCCCGGATGAGCCACCACGAAACCGATCAGGAACAGGAAATAAGCCGCGAGAACGACCGCAGAGACACGCTGGACCATCCAGTCATAGAGGCCCGAGCGCGAGAAGTTGGTTACGTTGGTTACCATACCCAGACCCCCGCCAGAACGATGATCACAACCGATACGGCGATGACGATCTTCGAGCCCAGCTTGCCGCCTTCCAGCGACTCGCCGACACCCAAGTCCATGATCAGGTGGCGTACACCGGCCACCAGGTGGTACAGCAGGGCGGACAGCAGGCCCCAGATGATCAGCTTGGCCAGCGGGCTGGCGAGACACGCCTGAACTTCTGCAAAGCCTTCCTCGGACGCCAGGGATTTGTCGAGTGCGAACAGCACGATGACGATACCCAGGAAGAGGATGACACCGGAAACACGGTGCAGAATGGACGTATAAGCTGTGATCGGGAGTTTGATTGTCCTGAGATCTAGGTTTACAGGTCGTTGGCTATTCACGGCTTTTTTCACACTAGAGGCCCCTAACAAGCAGGGCAAGTTGTCGGGAAGTGCACTGGTCAGGTACCCCTCACCAAGGGAGTGCCAGCCGTCTAATTGTAGGCCTTTAAGCCCCTGACGGCCGGGCGCAGAGTATAGACAGTTAGGTAACTAATGACAAC
This sequence comes from Pseudomonas paralcaligenes, assembly GCF_019655855.1. GTDB lineage: Bacteria > Pseudomonadota > Gammaproteobacteria > Pseudomonadales > Pseudomonadaceae > Aquipseudomonas > Aquipseudomonas paralcaligenes. The sequence continues at coordinate 75,124 of NZ_BPFX01000017.1, forward strand.
GTAATGGCCCACCCCAAAAAGCGGATTGCGCGCCCTCGACAAATCACGTATTAGGCCCCTCCCCGCGCCCTGAAAAAGGGCTGAAACCCGTCTGCCGCGTGGGTTCTGGTAAATTGACTTTCAGATTTATGTCTCTATAGTGTCCCGGGCCCTGCGTGGGGGGCTTCTGATGATTTCAAGCATAAACAGGAGGCCGACATGGCTGACAAAAAAGCGCAGTTGATCATCGAGGGCAGTGCCCCCGTAGAGCTGCCCGTATTGACCGGCACCGTAGGTCCCGATGTTGTCGATGTGAGGGGCCTGACCGCGACGGGTCGCTTCACCTTTGATCCTGGCTTCATGTCCACCGCCTCCTGCGAGTCGCAGATCACCTACATCGACGGCGATGCCGGCGTCCTGCTGCACCGCGGCTACCCCATCGAGCAACTGGCCGAGAAGTCCGACTACCTGGAAACCTGCTACCTGCTGCTGAACGGCGAACTGCCGACCGCGGAGCAGAAGGCCAAGTTCGTCAGCATCATCAAGAACCACACCATGGTTCACGAGCAGTTGAAGAGCTTCTTCAACGGCTTCCGCCGCGATGCCCACCCGATGGCCATCATGTGCGGCGTGGTCGGCGCCCTGTCCGCCTTCTACCACGACTCCCTGGACATCAATAATCCGCATCACCGCGAAGTCTCGGCCATGCGCCTGATCGCCAAGATGCCGACCATCGCGGCCATGACCTACAAGTACTCCATGGGTCAGCCGATGATGTATCCGCGCAACGACCTGAACTACGCGGAAAACTTCCTGCACATGATGTTCAACACCCCGTGCGAGATCAAACCGATCAGCCCGGTACTGGCCAAGGCAATGGACCGCATCTTCGTCCTGCACGCCGACCATGAGCAGAACGCCTCCACCTCCACCGTGCGCCTGGCCGGCTCCTCCGGCGCCAACCCGTTCGCCTGTATCGCCGCCGGCATCGCCGCCCTCTGGGGCCCGGCCCACGGCGGTGCGAACGAAGCCGTGCTGACCATGCTGGACGAGATCGGCAGCGTCGAGAACATCGATACCTTCATCGCCAAGGCCAAGGACAAGAACGACCCGTTCAAGCTGATGGGCTTCGGGCACCGCGTGTACAAGAACCGCGACCCGCGTGCCACCGTGATGAAGAAGACCTGCGACGAAGTTCTGGGCGAACTGGGCATCACCAACGACCCGCAGCTGGAACTGGCCATGCGCTTGGAAGAGATCGCCCTGACCGATCCGTACTTCAAGGAACGCAACCTGTACCCGAACGTGGACTTCTACTCGGGCATCATCCTCAAGGCCATCGGCATCCCGACCAGCATGTTCACCGTGATCTTCGCCCTGTCGCGTACCGTCGGCTGGATCTCGCACTGGAAGGAAATGCTCTCCAGCCCGTACAAGATCGGCCGCCCGCGCCAGCTGTACACCGGCCACACCCAGCGCGACTACATCAAGCTGGAAGACCGCAAGTAAATTCTGCGGGTAAAGAAAAAGGCTGCCAGATGGCAGCTTTTTTCATTCCGGTCTCAGCGTTTCTCGGCCAGCTCGCGCAGCCCCTTCAGGGTATTGAAGGGCGCATCCACCACGAAGCTGTTCGCCAGCCAGGACGGCACGCTGCCGCCCGGCTCGGTATGCACCTGGTAGGTCACCTCGACCTTGCCCTCGCCCTTCGGCTCCAGGCGCCAGTAACCCTGCAGGCTGGCGACCCGGGTGTAGTCCTTGTCCAGCGGAAGGTACTGCGGCTGGCCGTCCATCCTGCGGGTCAGGGTGCCGTCGGCGCCTTGTTCCGAGACCACGTGGAGGATCGAGTCGCGGGCATCCACCGGCCAGGGCATCTTGAAGCGGGTATGGACCCAGCTCTCCATGCCCTCGTGCTTGAGCAGGCTCTGCTCGGCGCAGGCGTGAATCCAGGCGCACGAGCCCTTCACGTCCTCCTGCAGCTTGCGCAGGGTGTCCACGTCGCTGGCGATGGTGGTCACGCCGCGGTAGGCCTTGTACTTGGAGCCCGGCACCTCGCTCAGATAGACCTGGATGCCATCCTCGTCCTTCGCCAGTTTCCAGTCCTCGGCGTGGGCCAGGCCGGCCGCCAGCAGGCTGAGGCCACAGACGGCGGCCACTCGACTCAATGCGATCATCGTTGCTCCTTGGGATGGGGGCCCGCCGGCAGCGCCGCCGGGCCTGGGGTTCGACTCGCTCAGGCGGTGGCTTGTTCCAGCCAGCCGAGCAGGCGGATCGCCTCGTCGCGGCTGCCGCCGCAGACATAGTCGGCGGCGGCGAACGCCGAGCACACGGCCGGCCGGTCGGGACGACCGAAGATGCCGCAGAGGAATTCGGCGGTGAGGTGCAGGCAGCGCTCGCCCGCAGCCTTGCCGTCGGGCATGCCGGGAATCGGGGAACTGATGGAAGGCGCGATGCAGCAGGCACCGCAGCCGGCACGACACTCCATGAAGACCTCTCATGCGCTGGGCGGCGGCGATCTTAACGCCTGCGCGCCCGGCCTTCCATCACCTGATGTCGCGCAGCTTCGCCAGGCTGGCCGCCAGCGCGGCGCCCTCGGGATAGAACACCGCCGGCTGGCCCAGGGGCACCGGCACCTTCACCAGCTCGCCGGCACGGGCCCGCAGCGTCCTGCCCGACCATAGATGCACCCAATCGCCGGCCGGCAGCAGCACCTCCAGTTCGCTCACGCCCGGCTCCAGTACCGGCGCCACCAGCAACTGGTCGCCGAGCATGAAGCTGCGCGGCAACGCCTGCTGCCCGGCCGGATCGTCCGGGTAGTGCAGCCACAGCGGCCGCATCAGCGGCATGCCGCTGCGCGCAGCCTCCTCCATCAGCTGCTGCCGATAGGGCGCCAGTGCTGCGAAGATCTTCGCGGAGCGGGCGAACCGGGCCAGCAGCTCGGGCGAGCTGTAGACCTGCCGGTTGGCGTCCGGCCGGTTGCCTTCATGGCTGCGCAGCAGGCTGGTGAAGGCGGAGAACTCCATCCAGCGCGACAGCAGCTCGTCGTCGCGGTGGTAGTCCTTCAGCGGGTGGCTGATGGTGGTGTAGCCGCCGGTGTCGCTGTGGTTGAGGGCGAAGCCGGACAGGCCGCCGGAGAGCATGCCCAACAGCGCGCTGTGCAGGCCGTCGTGGGCATCCCACGTCACCAGCTGGTCGCCGGCCCACAGGCTGGTGGTCAGCCCCGGGCTGCGGCTGAAGGCCGAGCGCATGAAGAAGAACAGCTCGCCCTGCCCGCCTGCTTCCTCCAGCAGCTCGCGGTTGAGCCGCGCCCACTCCTCGGGATAGCGGTTGTGCGCCAGCGCCGCCGGCTCGCCGCTGGCCAGCCGCGCCTCGTAGGGCAGTGCCTCGCCGAAATCGGCCATCCAGCCAGAAAAGCCCTTGGCCAGCATTTCCTCGCGCAGCACCCGCTTGAGCCACTGGCGCGCCTCGGGGTTGCTCAGGTCGAGCATGCCGGCGCTGAAGCTGGTGTTGAGCAGCGACAGCGGCTGGCCGGTTGCGTCGCGCAGCAGGTAGCCCCGCTCGCGCGCCTCGGCGTACAGGTTGCGGACGGCGTCGGGCTGCCCAGCCATATCCACCAGGAAGGGATTCACATAGGCCAGGCTGCGCACCCCACGGGCTTGCAGCTCGCCGTTGAGCGCCGCCCAGCCCGGGTAGTGCCGCTCGTCCAGGCTCCAGTTCCACCACAGCTGCTTGCCGAAACTGGTGCTGCGCTGGCCGACCCAGTCCTGCAGCCAGACACCGGCCAGCGGCACACCGGCCTCGTCCAGCTGGCGCAGGATGCCGCGCACCCGCTCGGTGCCGCCCTGCAGCCCGACGATGGTGCCGCGCTGGGTCCAGTCCGGCAGCGGCGGCATGCGCCCGACCACCGCGGTGTGCTGGGCGATCTGCCCGGGTGCGTCCGCCGCCGTATAGATGCGCGCGGCCAGGCGTCCCTCGTGCACTTCGAGCTGTACCCGGTGCGCGTCGCGCAGGTCGAACACCTGGTAGGCGCCCGACTCGCTGAAGAAGCTGCGCCCCGCACTGCTCAGGTAGTGCGGCACCGGCGCGTAGGTGGTCCACCAGTCGCCGCCGGCGCGGGCGGTCAGGTTAGCGGCGCTGGTGATGGGCTCCAGGCCGCGCCCGACACCCTGCTCCTGCACCAGGATTGGCACCCGCCGGCCGGCCAGGTCGAAGGCGCTGAACTGTTCGCCGAAGCCGTGGAAGCGCTCGTCGGGCTCGCGCCGCCAGTCGAGGTAGAGGCGGTTGAGGCGCTCGTCGTCCAGCGCCACGGCCAGGCGCACGCCGCGCTCGCCGTCGTCTTCGAGGATCAGCACATAGCCGCTTTCGCTGTCGTCGGCGCAACCCAGGACGCCGCGCAGCAGCAGGCGCCCGTCGCGCGGCTCGATGGCATCCAGGCGCTGCCGCTGGCAGAGCAGTTCGCGCCGCTCCTCGACGAACATGGCGCCACGATGCTCCTCCACCTCCTCATGGCCGCGCCCGGCGGCCAGGAAGCCGCCGTCGGTGGCCCAGAGCACGCGATGGCCCGCGAGCAGCCGCAGGCTCCGGCCATCCCACTCCAGGCGATTGGCGCCCAGGGCGAACTGGCGCGCCGAATCCAGGGCCGGCGCCACTTCCAGCTCGGCCCGGATGGCGCGCTGCTGCCAGGCCTGCCAACCGCTCCAGGCCGCGAATGCCGCGATACCCGCCAGCCCCAGCAGCATTCCACCGCGAATCCACCTGACCACGCCCTTCCCCCTCGAATGAATTGATCGGCGGCCGGGGCTTGGCCGGCCGCTCGCAGCTCTTTAGGCTTGCGGCTTTTCCTTGCGCGAGAGCACCGCCATGCCGATCTGGATGCAAACCGCCGCCCTGCTTACCCTGTCCAACATCTTCATGACCTTCGCCTGGTACGGCCACCTGAAGACCATGAACAGCAAGCCGTGGCTGGTCGCGGCGCTGGTCAGCTGGGGCATCGCGCTGTTCGAGTACCTGATCATGGTGCCGGCCAACCGCATCGGTTACACCGAGCTGTCGGTCGGCCAGCTGAAGATCATGCAGGAGGTCATCACCCTGGCGGTGTTCGTCCCTTTCAGCGTCTACGTGATGCAGCAGCCGCTGAAACTGGACTACCTGTGGGCGGGCCTGTGCCTGCTCGGCGCGGTGTACTTTATCTTCCGCACCTGAGGCCGCCGCGACCGAGCGCGTCGGAACGGGCGTCGAATGGCGCCAACGGGCCCGCCCGGCGCCGGGCGGGCGATTGGCTCAGGGGCGCTGCTTGAGGCGGGCGATCAGGCTGGAGGTATCCCAGCGGCCGCCGCCCATGGCCTGCACGTCGGAATAGAACTGGTCGACCAGCGCCGTCACCGGCAGCTGCGCGCCGTTGCGGCGGGCTTCTTCCAGCAGGATCGACAGGTCCTTGCGCATCCAGTCCACGGCGAAGCCGAAGTCGAACTTGCCGTCCAGCATGGTCTGGTGACGGTTCTCCAGCTGCCAGGACTGGGCCGCGCCCTTGCTGATCACCTCCATCGCCGCGTGGCCGTCCAGGCCGGCGCACTGGGCGAAGTGCAGCGCCTCGGCCAGGCCCTGGACCAGGCCGCCGATGCAGATCTGGTTGACCATCTTGGTCAGCTGGCCGCTGCCCACCGGGCCCATCAGCTTGACCATCTTGGCGTAGGCGTCGATCACCGGCTCGGCGCGCTTGTAGAAGTGCTCCTCGCCACCGACCATCACCGTCAGCATGCCGTTTTCGGCGCCGGCCTGGCCGCCGGACACCGGCGCGTCGAGGAAGCCCAGGCCACGCTCGGCGGCGATGGCCGCCAGCTCGCGGGCGACATCGGCCGAGGCGGTGGTGTGGTCGACCAGCACCGCGCCGGGCGCCATGCCGGCGAAGGCGCCGTCCGGGCCGAGCACCACGCTGCGCAGGTCGTCGTCGTTGCCCACGCAGGTCATCACGAACTCGGCGCCCTGGGCCGCCTCGCGCGGGGTGGCCGCCGACTCGCCGGCGAATTCGTCCTCCCACAGCTGCACCTTGGCCGGGGAGCGGTTGTACACGCAGGTCTCATGCCCTTCGCAGGCCAGATGCCCGGCCATGTGGAAGCCCATCACGCCCAGACCGATAAACGCCACCTTTGCCATGCCAATCTCCTCACTGACTGATGTCCAAGCATAGCCCGGATCGGCGCGGCGCCGGCCGGCACAGCTGAATGGCAAAACTGTGCGCGCGGCGTCTGCGCCCCGCCGCCCGGGGCGATCACCCTTCGCGTCGGCGCCCGGAGGCCCCGCCGGCAATCGCTTCCGGCGATTCTTTGCCCACCGCACGACCGCCGACCATACTGCTTCGCAACCTGAGGAGACCCGCATGCGCCAATGGCTGATCATCGACTTGGAAGCGACCACCGAGGAAGGCGGCTGGCCGGTGGAAGAGATGGAAATCATCGAGATCGGCGCCAGCCTGGTGGCGCCCGACGGCCACGAGCTAGAGCACTTCCGGCGCTTCGTCCGCCCAGTGCGCCGCCCCTGCCTCACCGCCTTCTGCCGCGAACTCACCCATATCAGCCAGAGCCAGATAGACGGCGCCGCGCCGCTGGACCAGGTCTGGCCGCAGTTCGAGCGCTGGCTGGAGCCGCACCTGCCGCACCTCGTCGGCTGGGGCAGCTGGGGCGACTACGACCGTCGCCAGCTGCAGCTGGAATGGCAGCGCCACCAGTTGCGCAGCAGCCTGCAGGCCATCCCCCACCACAACCTCAAGCAGGACTTCGCCAGAAGTCGCCGGCTGGCCCGCCCCGTCGGCCTGCACGGCGCGCTGCAGCTCACCGGCCTGCAGTTCCAGGGCCAGCAGCACCGCGCCCTGGAGGACGCGCGCAACACCGCCCGCCTGCTGCCGCTGATATTTGCCGCCTGAGGGCTGACTGGCGCGGCCCGCTTGGGCATACTGGCGGGCCTTTTTTCACCCCTTCCGAGGAGCCCGCCATGTTCAAGGTCAACGAATACTTCGACGGCACCGTCAAATCCATCGCCTTCGCCATGAATGAAGGCCCCGCCACCATCGGCGTCATGGCTCCCGGCGAGTACGAGTTCGGCACCGCCCAGCTGGAAGTGATGCACGTGGTCGCCGGCGCCCTGACCGTCAAGCTGCCGGGCAGCGACAACTGGGAAACCTTCGAGGCCGGCAGCCAGTTCACCGTGCCGGGCAACAGCAAGTTCCAGCTGAAGGTCGCCGTGGACACCGCCTACCTCTGCGAATATCGCTGAGCCTGGCCTGATTGGAAGAACCGGCCCCAGTGGCCGGTTTTTTATTGGCTATGTTCCATTGGTAAACGCGCTTGTAGGGTGCGCCGCGCGCACCGAGGTCCTGCGCCGGCTTGCCGGTGCGCATGGCGCACCCTACTACACGCTTGTTGACCCTTCGCTCCCAGTACCGCCCGGATTCCAGCATGCCTCGCGCCACCTCCATTGCTCTGCCCATCGCCCTGCTGGTGGTCGCCATGACCTCCATCCAGAGCGGCGCCTCCCTGGCCAAGAGCCTGTTCCCCCTGGTCGGCGCCGAGGGCACCACGGCCCTGCGCCTGAGCCTGGCCGCGCTGATCCTGTGCGGGGTGATGCGGCCCTGGCGCACCCGCCCCAACTTCGCCGCCTGGCGCTCGCTGCTCGGCTACGGCCTGTCGCTGGGGGCGATGAACCTGCTGTTCTACATGTCGCTGAAGACCATTCCGCTGGGTATCGCCGTGGCCCTGGAGTTCACCGGCCCGCTGGCCCTGGCGCTGTTCTCCTCGCGCCGGCTGCTGGACTTCGTATGGATCGCCCTGGCCGTGCTCGGCCTCTGGCTGCTGCTGCCGGACACCGCCGCCGACGACCATCTGGACCCGACGGGCATGGCGCTGGCCCTGGTAGCCGGGGTCTGCTGGGCGCTGTACATCCTGTTCGGGCAGAAGGCCGGCGCCGCCCACGGCGCGCAGACCGTGGCCTTCGGCACCCTGGTGGCGGCCCTGCTGGTGTTCCCGGTGGGCCTGTGGCAGGTCGGCGGCGAGCTGTTCTCCCTCGACCTGCTGCCGGTGGCCCTGGCCGTGGCGGTGCTGTCCTCGGCGCTGCCCTACAGCCTGGAGATGTTCGCCCTCACGCGCATGCCGGCGCGCACCTTCAGCGTGCTGATGAGCCTGGAACCGGCCATCGCCGCCTGTCTGGGGCTGATCTTCCTGAGCGAACGGCTGAGCCCGATCCAGTGGCTGGCGATCGGCGCCATCATCCTCGCCTCGACCGGCGCGGCGGCGACCATCCGCCCGCGCGGCCACGCCTGATCAGTACTCGCGCAGGGCGCTGGTGATCGCCAGCCCCTCCAGCTCCGCCAGGTAATCCTCGCGGCTCAGCAGGCCCAGGCAGGGCATCGCACCACGCGCCTCCAGGGTGCCTGCCGCCAGTTTGCGGGCCAGGGCCACGGCGGCCATGCAGGGAATGTTCGGGCCGTCGTTGTTTTCCGCCAGCAGTTCCCAGCACAGGCGCAGCGGCCGACCATCCGTGCCCACGCCTTCGAGGCGCACGAACATGCCGCTGCAGCCGTCGCCGAAGCCTTCCAGCGCCACCGCCCGGCGTTGCAGGAAACCCGCCAGCGGCACGGCGTCGCGCAGCAGTCCGGCACGCACCAGCCAGGACAGCGCCCAGGTGCCGAACTGAGTCGGGAGCAGGCCGACGCCGGCGGAGAAACGCACCTCGCGCACACCGGGGTAGCGTTGGGGGAACAGCTCCAGATCGGGGATATCGCAGTTGGCCACCCAGCGCGGGCCGAGCGGCGCCGGGAAGTCGTGGCGGGCCAGGTCTTGCCAGCCGTATACGGTCCGCCATGCGCCGCCCCGCCACTGGCGGAAGGGCTTGCCGCAGTAGTTCAGCACCGCCGCCACCGTGGACACGCCGGGCGTCTTCTCCGAGGAGCTGATGCCGTGCCAGATCAGGTCCAGCCGCGAGAAGCGCGGCAACAGCGCATCGACCACCGCGCCGGCCAGCGCCGGCACCGAGCTGGCGCCGCCGCACACCAGCACCCCGGCCGCCTTCGCCGCCGCGTCCAGCTCGCCGATGCCGCAGACGAAGGCCCGCGCGTCGGCCAGGTCGGCGTAGTGCATGCCGGCGGCCATGGCGGCCCGTGCCACCCGGTAGTCCTGCCCCTGGAACGGGCCGGCGGTAGAAATCAGCAGGTGTGCCCCGGTGGCGCGCAGGCGCTCGGCCAGGTCGGGGGCGTTCATATCCAACCGCAGCGCCTGGCCGTCGCTCTGCTCGGCCAGCGCCTCGGCCCTGGCCAGGTCGCGCCCGGCGATCCACACGGGCATGTCCGTGGTCGCCGCCAGCCGCTGCACGATCACCTGGCCGAAGTTGCCGTAGCCGCCCAGCACCACCACGCCGAAATCCTTTGCCACACGCGCTCCTTCGCTCAGTCGCCTGCGCGGCGCTCGGTATTGAACTGCAGCTCGGCCAGCCGGGCGTACAGCGGGTTGCTCAGCACCAGTTCGCCGTGGCTACCGATGGCCTGCAGACGGCCGCGGTCGATCACCGCGATGCGGTCGGCGTTCTTCACCGTGGCCAGGCGGTGGGCGATCACCAGGGTGGTGCGCCCGCGCATCAGTTCCGGCAGCGCTTGCTGGATCAGGTGCTCGCTCTCGGCGTCCAGCGCGCTGGTGGCCTCGTCCAGCAGCAGGATGGGCGCGTCGGTGAGCAGCGCGCGGGCGATGGCCAGGCGCTGGCGCTGGCCGCCGGAGAGCCCCAGCCCGGCCTCGCCCAGGTGGGTCTGGTAGCCCTGCGGCAGGCGCTCGATGAATTCGTGAGCGTGGGCGGCCCGCGCCGCCGCCTCGACCTCTGCATCGCCGGCCTCGGGCCGGCCGTAACGCAGGTTGTCCGCCACGCTGCCGTAGAACAGCGCCGGGTTCTGCGACACCAGGGCGAAGCAGCGGCGCAGGTCGGCCGGGTCGAGCCGGTGAATCGGCAGGCCCTCGACCAGGATCTCGCCCTCCTGCGGGTCGAAGAAGCGCAGCAGCAGGTCGAACAGGGTCGACTTGCCGGCGCCGGAGGGGCCGACCAGCGCCAGCGTCTCGCCGGGGCGCACGGCCAGGTCGATGCCGTCGATGGCCGGGTGCTCCGGTCGGCTCGGGTAGCTGAAGCGCACCCCGCGCAACGCCACGGCGCCGCTGACCCGCTCGGGCAGGCGCAGCAGGTCCTCGCCCGGCGCGGTGATCAGGTTGCGCGTGCGCAGCAGCTCGGCGATGCGTTCGGCGGCGCCGGCCGCGCTCTGCAGCTCGCCGATCACCTCACTGATGGAGCCGAAGGCCATGCCCACGATCAGGCTGTAGAACACGAAGGCCGCCAGGTCGCCGCCGCTGATGCGCCCGGCGATCACATCCATGCCGCCGACCCAGAGCATCACCCCCACCGCGCCGAGCACCAGCACGATGACCACGGTGATCAGCCAGGCGCGCTGGCGGATGCGCCGGCCCGCCGTGGCGAACGCCGCCTCCACCGTGCCGGCGAAGCGGGCGCGGTCCTGGGCCTGGTGGTTGTAGGCCTGCACCGTCTTGATCTGGCCCAGGGTCTCGCCGATGTAGCTGCCCACGTCGGCGACCCGGTCCTGGGTCTGCCGCGACAGCTCGCGCACGCGGCGGCCGAAGATCAGGATCGGCGCCACTACCAGCGGCAGCGCCGCCACCACGATGGCGGTCAGCTTGGGGTTGGTGACGAACAGCAGCAGCACCCCGCCGACCAGCATGATGCCGTTGCGCAGGGCCATGGACAGCGAGGAACCGATCACCGTCTGCAGCAGCGTGGTGTCGGCGGTCAGCCGCGACTGGATTTCCGAGGCGCGGTTGCTCTCGTAGAAGCCCGGGTGCAGGCCGATCAGGTGGTCGAACACGCGCCGGCGGATGTCGGCGACGAAGCGCTCGCCGATCCAGCTGACCAGGTAGAAGCGGGTGAAGGTGCCGACGGCCAGGGCCAGCACCAGCACGAAGAACAGGCCGATGGAGTGACGCAGCGCTTCGGGCGACTGGGTGGCCAGGCCCTGGTCCACCAGCAGGCGGATGCCCTGGCCCATGGACAGGGTGATGGCGGCGGTGAACAGCAGCGCGGCTAGCGCGCCTACCAGGCGCCAGCGGTACGGCGAGACGAAGCGCCAGGCCAGGCGCAGCGCCTCGCGCCGGCTTTCGGACAGCAGGCTCATGGGCGCGGCTCGGCGGAGTCGAGGAAGCGGCGCTCGTGGTCCGGGTCGGGCAGCAGGCAGCTATCGTAGCGGCCGAACAGGCGGTAGCGGTTCAGCGCGATGCGGTCGTAGCACCAGTCGCGCAGCGCGCGCGGCAGCAGGCGCAGCCCGGCCAGCAGGCGCCACGGGCCGGGCAGCTGGCCGACGATGCGCAGCACCGCGTCGGAGCGGACGAACAGCGCCTCGCCCTCCACGTAGGCCATGGTCTCGAACGCGTCGGTGGGCAGGCCGAACCAGGCCAGGATCGCCTGGCCCTCGGCGGACTGCACCGAGCAGAGGCGGAAGCGCCGCTCGCGGTCGTGGCGGATCAGGAACTTCGCCCAGCCGTTGCACAGCCGGCACACGCCATCGAACAGCACGACGCGCTCGCCGGCCTGGATGTGGGGTGGTAACGCCATGGATGCCTCCCGGGTCTGACCCGCGATGCTAACTCATCGGGGGAAGCGATAGTGGCCGGTGATGCGGTAGGCGAACAGGATGTCCTCCTCCTGCGTACCACGGCCGATGTTGTGCAGCACCAGCGGCACGCCGGTAGCGCTGCGGCGGTCCGAGACGATGCCGATGTGGGTCAGGCCGCGCCCCAGGTCCCAGGTGACGACGTCGCCGGCCCGGTAGCCCGCCGGCTCGTCGCTCACCGCCAGGGCCATGCCCTGGCGCTGGAACCAGGTCATCAGGTTGGGCACCCGGCGGTGGTCGATGTTGCGGTCCGGGCGCTTCAACCCCCAGTTCTTCGGGTACAGCGCGAAGTGCCCGCGCATGTCCTCGTGCACACTCTTCTGCAGGTCCAGGCCCTGGACGCGCAGGGCACGGATCACCACGTCGGTGCACACGCCGGTGCTCGCCGGCACGTCGCCGCCCGGGTAGTCGAGCTGGCGGTAGACCGGGTCGTAGCCCAGGGTCACGCCGACCTGATCGCGGGCATCGAGCACCAGGCGCTGCGGGTCGATGGCGCTGGCCCAGGCCGGCGCCATCGCAAACAGCAGCAGGAGCAGGAGGTGGCGCATCGGTCACTCCTTGCGTTCGGCGTAGCGTGGCAGGTCGTCGTGCAGCTCCCACCAGTTGGCCCGGGAGTCGGCGTAGATGTGCCAGCCGGGCCGGCTGGCGACCTCGCCCTCCAGGCTGCCGGCGCGGATGCGCAGCACGCCCGGCAGCTTGCTGGTGCGGCTGTAGATCGGCGAGCCGCAGCGCGAGCAGAACACCCGCTGCTTGCCCGGCGAAGACTCGAACGCCTGCAGCCGCTCGGCACCGCCGAGCAGGCGGAAGGACGCCTCCGCGACCGGGATGTTGCTGGCGAACGGCGTGCCCTGCGCGCGCCGGCACTGGCCGCAGTGGCACAGCTGGATGGGCGGCAGCTCGCCCTCGATCTGGTAGCGGACGTCGCCGCACAGGCAGCTTCCCTGGTGCATGTTTTTCTCCCGGTCAAGCCAATGGATAGAGCAGTTCTTCCTTGTAGCCCGCCCACACCCGCACGGCGTCGGGGAAGGCGTCGTCCAGCGCCGGATCGCCGCTGTCCACCAGCAGCGGGCGCCCTTCCAGGGTGCCGAGCTTGCGCTTGGTGGCCACCACCCGCAGGTGGTCGAGGCCGATGGCGCGCAGCACCCGCGGGCTGATCTGCTGGTTGCCGCGACCGATGACATGGCCCTGGCCGCCGATGGCGGTGACCAGCAGGCGCGCAGGATAGCCGTCGACCAGCGAGAACAGCTGGGCCTCGGTCACGTCGCGGGCGATCACCGCGCCGTCCTCGATCACGTCGACGCCCAGCAGGGTGGTCTCCAGGCCCAGGTTCTGCGCCAGGCCGTGCAGGGTCGAGCCGGGGCCGAACACGTAGCGCACGCCCTCCTCCCAGCTTTCCCGCAGCCAGTCGGCCAGGTCCACCAGCACCAGCTCCTCCGACTCCATGCCGGCCTGCTTGACGTGCTGCATGAACTCGCCCTCCACCGGCACGCACAGCTCGCCGTACCAGCGGGCGCTGAGCCGGCCGTCGCGCAGCGCCGCCTCGTCGAGGTCGCGCACCTCGCCGCTGGACAGGCGCACCAGGCCGCCCTCGACCAGCCTCAGGGCTATCTGGCCGGCCGCTCGCGGGCTGATCGCGTAAACTCCGGAGTGAATCTTGACCCCGGCGGGGATGCCGAGCACCGGCTGGTCCTCCCGCGCCGCCGCGCACACGTCGCGGGCCGTGCCGTCGCCGCCGGCGAACAGGATCAGCGCGCAGCCGGCATCCTGCAACGCGTGCACGGCGGCGCGGGTGTCCTCGGCGGTGGTCGGCCCCGCCCCCAGGCTGCCGAGCACCCGGTGGGCGTAGCCCAGCTCGCCCAGCAGATCGGCGCCCATGGCGCCGGGAAAGGTGACGAACGCCAGGCGTTCGGCCACCGGCCGCAGGCATTCCAGGGCGATGCGCGTGCGCTCCGCCGCGCGCGGCTCAGCGCCACGGGCCAGGGCCTCGGCGGCCACGCCGTCGCTGCCCTTGAGCGCCGCCGGTCCGCCGAGGCCGGCCAGCGGGTTGATGATCAGGCCCAGATGGAAAACACTCATAGCCACTCCAATCGAGGCGCGCCCTTGGCCGCGCCGAAAGAACCTCTCGCGTCCGCTGTCACGGCGCCTTCATCTGCCCTTTCTAGACTGCCTTCACAGCCTGGAGAAACGCCCATGAACGCACAACAGCAGTCCCCGCAACCCCGCTTCGCCCCGCTCGACCCGCAGCAGCCGGTGGGCGGCTCCGTCATCGACGCCGAAGGCCGGGAAATCCCCATCACCGAGCAGATGATCCAGCAGGCCTGTCGCGAACTGGAGCGGCGCTGGCAGGCGGCCCACCAGGCCTGACGCTCAAGACAGCTCGCAGCCCAGCGCCCTGACCAGCTCCGCCAGGCGCGGCGCCTCGCCGTCCAGACGCACGCGCAGGCCGTCGATCTCGCGGCGATAGGGGTAGTGCTTGCGCAGCGCGTCGAAGGCCGCCTTGCGCTGCGCCGCGTCGCCCACCAGCGAGCGGCGGAAGTCGGCATCGTCGCGGCGCGGGTCGTACACCGCCCGGCACAGGCTCGCCAGCGCCCACTCGGGGCTCGCCCCGGCGTGCAGGGCCATGGCCTCCAGCCAGGCCGGCGGCAGCAGGTCGGCCAGCCGCACCCGCTCCTCCAGCCCCATCGCCGCGCAGTAGGCCCGGTAGATCTGCGCGGTGCCGCGCAGCTTGCCGTCCAGGCTGTAGCCGGCGATGTGCGGGGTGGCGATGCGGCACAGCGCGGCCAGCTCGGGGTCGGCCAGCGGCTCACCCTCCCACACGTCCAGCGCCACCTGCAGGTCGGCCCCCGCGCTCAGGTGGGCCTTGAGCGCCGCGTTGTCCACCACCGGGCCGCGGCTGGCATTGATCAGCCAGGCGCCCGGGCGCAGCGCGCGCAATTGCTCGGCGCCGAGCAGGTGGCGGGTGCCGGCGTCCAGCGGCGTGTGCAGGCTGATCACATCGCATTCGTGCAGGATGGTCGCCAGATCGACGAAGTCGCCGCCCTCGGCGGCCTGGCGTGGCGGATCGCAGACCAGCACCGGCCAGCCCAGGCCGCGCAGCACCTGCACCAGGCGGCCGCCGACCTGGCCGGCGCCGAGCACGCCGTAGCGCAGCCCGGCCAGCGGCCTGCCGGTGGTCTCGGCCAGTGCCAGCAGGCAGCCCAGCACATAGTCCACCACGCCCCGGGCGTTGCAGCCGGGGGCGCTGGACCAGGCGATGCCGGCCTCGGCGAAGTAATCGAGGTCGAGATGGTCGGTGCCGATGGTGCAGGTGCCGACGAAGCGCACCCGGCTGCCCTCCAGCAGGGCGCGGTCGACCCGGGTCACCGAGCGCACCAGCAGCACCTCGGCGTCTCCCAAGGCGGCGCGGTCGATGCCACGGCCGGGATGGCGGGCGATCGGGCCGAAGGCGGAGAAGAATTCGTCGAGCAGCGGGATGTTTTCGTCGGCGACTATCTGCATGGAGCACTCCAATCACAAGTCGCCATTCTAGGCGTTCGGCACCCGTCCCGGTAAGCCGCGCTTTTCTGACCGGAAGGACAGGGCTAAACTGGCGCGCCTTTTCGTACCAGACCTCCCATGCCCGCCCTCTCCCGCCCCGCCCGCGCCCTGGCCGAACTGCGCGCCCTGCTGTCGCTGGCGACACCGATCATCATCGCCCAGCTGGCGCACACCGCCATGGGCTTCGTCGACGCCGTGATGGCCGGCCGCGTCAGCCCGCGGGACCTCGCCGCCGTGGCCCTGGGCAATTCCCTGTGGGTGCCGGTGTACCT
>NZ_BPFX01000018.1 GCF_019655855.1 Pseudomonas paralcaligenes
TTGGCCGCGAATTTCGCGGCTGAAGCCGCTCCCACAAGGTGGGGCAACAACTAGTGAGGACATATCCAAGAAAAAGCCCCGCATGAGCGGGGCCTTTTCGTTTCAGCCGGCGGTCACAGCTTCAGGCGCCGGATCGCCTTGCCCAGGTCGTCGGCCAGGCCCACCAGCTCGGCGCTGGTGCTGGCCGAGGCGAGTGTCTGCTGCACGGTCTGCTCGGTGACGTCGCGGATGCCCACCACCGAGCGGGTCATTTCCTCGGCCACCTGGCTCTGCTGCTCGGCGGCCACGGCGATCTGGGTGTTGCTCTCGCGCATCAGCGCCACCGCCCGGGCGATATGGCCCAGGGCCTCGCCGGCGGCGCCGGCCTCCTGCACGCACTGGTCGGCCTTGATCGAGCTTTCCTGCATGAATTCCACGGCGTCGCGGCTGGCGGCCTGCAAGGCGCCGATCATGCGGGTGATCTCGTCGGTGGAGTCCTGCACCCGCTTGGCCAGGTTGCGCACCTCATCGGCCACCACGGCGAAGCCGCGGCCCATCTCGCCGGCGCGGGCAGCCTCGATGGCCGCGTTGAGCGCCAGCAGGTTGGTCTGTTCGGCGATGCCGTGGATGGTCTCGACCATGCCGCCGATGGTGCGGCTGTCGTCGGCCAGCTTCTGAATCATCTCGGCGGTCTGCTGCACGCCCTGGGACAGCGCGGCGATGGCCTGGCTGGCGCGGCCGACCACCTGCTGGCCGACGCCGCTGAGACGGTCCGCCTCGGTGGACTGGTCGCGGGTGTCGGCGGCGTGCTGGGCGATGTGGTGGACGGTGGTGGACATCTCGTTGATCGCGGTGGCGGCCTGGTCGGTCTCGCTCTGCTGGCCGAGCATGCCGCCACGCACCTGCTCCATGCTGGAGGCCAGGCGGCGCGCGCCCTCGTCGAGGCTGGCGGCGGCCTGGGCGACGGTGCCGACCACGCGCTGGTAGCCGGCCTGCATGGCGTTGAAGGCGCCGGCCATCTGGCCCACCTCGTCGCGGCTGTCCAGGCTGGCGCGGGCGGACAGGTCGCCGCTGCGCTCGACGTGCAGCATCACGTCCTTGAGGTGGTTGAGGTGGCTGAGGATGAAGCGGATCAGCAGCTGCGAGGCGCCGAGCAGGAGCAGCATCAGCACGAACACGCAGACCGCGTAGGCCCCGGCGCGCGCCTCGAACACCTGCCATAGGCTCGGCGCACGGACGGTCACCGCCGCCCGCTGGCCGTCGGCGACGTCCTGCAGCCAGGCGCCGACCACCGGCCGGTCGCCCCATAGGCCGTCGTGCTCCACCTCCACCCAGCCGCGCTCGCTGCCACTCACGCCGGGCAGGGCGGGTTTGCCGCCGCTGGCGAACAGCAGCGTACCGGCGTCGTTCGGCAGTGGGCTGCCGGCCGGCCAGGCGGCCAGCAGGGCGGCCCTGGCCTGCGCGGCCTCGCGCGCGGCGTCGATGCGGCCCGCCTGCTCCTGCTGCATGGCGAACAGCACCAGCATCAGGGTGGTGACGAACGCCACCAGGTTGACGGCCCAGAACTTGTATTTGAGGGAGAGGTTGAGGATCCAGTTTTTCATAGGTCGCTCTATCTGCACGCAAGCCGACTGGCATTTGGCCATATTCTGCCCAGTCGCGGGAATGGGACTTTGACCACGGTCAACGGCCACCATCTCTCCTGAACGGTATGACCTCTCGTCGCCAATGCCAAGTGCCAGCATTGCGACAGCGGTCGATTCGCATACCCTGCGGCGGTCGTGCGCGGGCCCGTAACCCGCGCCGTTGCGCTTTCCGGGGGACCTCCATGCGTATTTCCATGCGTCGAATCCTCCTGGCCTGGATGCTGGGAGTGGCCGTCGTCGGCCAGGCCGTGGCCGGCGATCCGCCGACCGCGCAACCCGTGATCGGCTCGACCCTGCCGGGCCAGCCGATCAGCGTGCTGTTCGTGGGCAACAGCTACACCTTCTATAACGACCTGCCGCAGATGGTCCGGCGGATGTCCGTCGAGGCCGCCCAGCCGCGCCCGCTGCAGGTGCGCGACGTGACCTTCGGCGGCGCCAGCCTGCAGGCCCACTGGCAGCGCGGCGAGGTGCAGCAGGTCATCGCCGGCCAGCACTGGGACTACGTGGTGATCCAGGACTTCAGCACCATGCCGGTGGACGACCCCGACCTGACCCGCGAGTACGTGCGCCGGGTGGCCGCCGCCGCGCGCGAGGCCGGCGCCCAGCCGATTCTCTACCTGACCTGGGCGCGCCAGGCCAGGCCGGCCATGCAGGACCAGCTCGACAGCGTCTACACCGAGCTGGCCAACGAGACCCATGCCCTGCTGGCGCCGGTCGGCCAGGCCTGGAAGCGCGCGCTGGCGATGTCGCCGCAGCCGCACCTGTTCATCGAGGACGGCAGCCACCCGAGCTACGCCGGCAGCTACCTGGCCGCCTCGGTGTTCTATTCGCTGATCTACGGCGCGCAGCCACCGGTGCCCTCGGCCGAGCAGCTGGCGCGGCTCGACCGGGCCGACCCGGGCGACCTGCAGGGCTACGCCTGGGCGTCGATCCAGGCCCAGGACCTGGCCCTGCGCAGCGTGCCGCAGGCGTTGCGCAGCCTGCCGGTGACCGCCACGCGCTGACCATACGGTGCGCACGGCGCACCTTGCGGGCGTCTTATTCGGTGGAGGAATCTGCGACAATCGCGCTTTTGCCACGATTGCCTGCGCCGCCTGATGACCGACATCGCCTCCCTGCACAAGAATATCGATCACGCCCTGATCGCCGACCGCCATCGCCTGCGCCGCCAGCTCCACGAGCTGCAGAAGCATTCGGGCACGCCTTCGTGGGATGAGGCCAAGCAGGCGCAGTGGCTGGAGCGCTTCCAGGCGTCCGTGGCCAAGGTCGAGGCGCGCAAGCGCAGCATCCCGACCATCCGCTACGACGACGCCCTGCCCATCGCCGCCAAGCGCGACGAGATCAAGGCCGCGCTGGAGCAGCACCAGGTGCTGGTGATCGCCGGCGAGACCGGCTCGGGCAAGACCACCCAGTTGCCGAAGATCTGCCTGGAGATCGGCCGCGGCACCCACGGCCTGATCGGCCACACCCAGCCGCGCCGCCTGGCCGCGCGCAGCGTCGCCACCCGGGTGGCCGAGGAGATTGGCACGCCGCTGGGCGAGCTGGTCGGCTACCAGGTGCGCTTCGAGGACCAGTCCAACGAACGCAGCCTGATCAAGCTGATGACCGACGGCATCCTGCTGGCCGAGACCCAGCACGACCGCTTCCTGGAAAAGTACGACACGATCATCGTCGACGAGGCTCACGAACGCAGCCTCAACATCGACTTCCTGCTCGGCTACCTGAAGACCCTGCTGCCGCGCCGCCCCGACCTCAAGCTGATCATCACCTCGGCGACCATCGACCTGGAGCGTTTCTCCAAGCACTTTAGCGACGCGCCGATCATCGAGGTCTCCGGGCGCACCTATCCGGTGGAGACCTGGTACCGCCCGCTGGCCGCCGAGGTGGACGAGGAGGGCGAGAGCCTGCTCGACGACCTCACCGTCGACCAGGGCATCCTCGCCGCGCTGGACGAGATCGCCACGCACGAGAAGGCCGAGGGCAAGCGCCCCGGCGACGTGCTGGTGTTCCTCCCCGGCGAGCGCGAGATTCGCGAGGCCGCCGAGGTGCTGCGCAAGGCCAACTTGCGTTTCACCGAGGTGCTGCCGCTGTACGCGCGGCTGACCCCGGCCGAGCAGCAGAAGATCTTCGCGCCCATGAGCGGACGCAAGATCGTGCTGGCCACCAACGTCGCCGAGACCTCGCTGACCGTGCCGGGCATCCGCTATGTGATCGACAGCGGCACAGCGCGGATCAGTCGCTACAGCTACCGCGCCAAGGTCCAGCGCCTGCCCATCGAGGCCGTGTCCCAGGCCAGCGCCAACCAGCGCAAGGGCCGTTGTGGGCGGGTCGAGCCGGGCATCTGCATCCGCCTGTACAGCGAGGAGGATTTCCTCGGCCGTCCCGAATTCACCGACCCGGAAATCCTGCGTACCAACCTGGCGGCGGTGATCCTGCAGATGCTCCACCTGCGCCTGGGCAGCATCGAGGATTTCCCCTTCATCGAGCCGCCGGACGGCAAGGCCATCAGCGACGGCTTCACCCTGTTGCAGGAGCTGTCGGCGGTCAACCGCGAGAGCCAGCTCACGCCCATCGGCCGCCAGCTGGCTCGCCTGCCCATCGACCCGCGCCTGGGACGCATGGTGCTGGAGGCGGCCAAGCTCGGCAGCCTGGACGAAATCCTCATCGTCGCCTCGGCGCTGTCCGTGCAGGACCCGCGCGAACGGCCGATGGAGCGCCAGCAGGCCGCCGACCAGGCCCACGCCCAGTGGAAGGACGTGGACTCCGACTTCGCGGCGCTGATCAACCTGTGGCGCGGCTTCGAGGAGAAGCGCCAGGAACTGGGCAGCAACCCGTTGCGCAACTGGTGCAAGAAGAACTTCCTCAACTACCTGCGCCTGCGTGAATGGAGGGACGCCCACCGCCAGCTGGTGCTGATCGCCCGCGAACTGCAGCTGCAGACGTCGGGTGGGAGCGGCCTTGGCCGCGATCAGTCGTCTGCGGATTCGCGTCGCGGCCAAGGCCGCTCCCACAAGGGGGCGGCGCCGACCAGGGACACCAAGGTCAACGTCATCGTCCGCGAGCAGGCCGAGGCCGGCGAGGCGGCGCAGCGCGCCAAGAGCTACGCGGCCGTGCACAAGGCGATCCTCAGCGGCCTGCTCAGCCAGATCGGCCAGAAGACCGAGGATGGCGACTACCTGGGCGCGCGCCAGCGGCGTTTCTGGATTCACCCGTCCAGCGTGATCGGCCGCAAGAAGCCGACCTGGGTGATGACCGCCGAGCTGGTGGAGACCACCAAGCTGTTCGCCCGCATGGTGGCGAAGATCGAGCCGGACTGGATCGAGCCGCTGGCCGGCCACCTGATCAAGAAGAACCACTTCGAGCCGCACTGGGAGAAGCGTCGTGGCCAGGTGGTGGCCTTCGAGCAGGTCACCCTGTACGGGCTGATCGTGGTCGGCCGCCGGCCGGTGCACTTCGGCCCGGTCGACCCGGTGGCCTCGCGCGAGCTGTTCATCCGTGAGGGCCTGGTGCGCGGTGAGATCAACAGCCGCGCCCGCTGCCTGACCGCCAACCGCGAGCTGCTGGAGCGCCTCGACGAACTGGAGGCCAAGGCCCGCCGCCGCGACATCCTGGCCGACGAGGAAACCCTGTACGCCTTCTACGAGGCGCGCGTCCCGGCGGAGATTCACCAGGCCGCCACCTTCGAGGGCTGGTACAAGGCCGAGAGCGCGAAGAACCCGCAGTTGCTGATCATGCGCGAGGAAGACGTGCTGGCCCGCGACGCCAAGGAAGTCACCGCCGCCCAGTACCCGGACATCCTCCAGCTCGGCGAGCTGCAGTTGCCGCTGACCTATCACTTCGAGCCGAATCATCCGCGCGACGGCGTGACCCTGCGCGTCCCGGCGCCGCTGCTGCCGCAGCTGCCGGCCGAGCGTCTGGAGTGGCTGGTGCCGGGGCTGATCGAGGCCAAGGCCGTGGCCCTGGTGCGCAACCTGCCCAAGGCCATCCGCAAGAACTTCGTGCCGGTGCCGGATTTCGTCGGCGCGGCGCTGGCCAAGATCGTCTTCGGCGGGGGCAGCCTGCCCGAATCCCTCGGCCGCGAGCTGACCCGCATGACCGGCGCCCGCGTCTCCGACGAGGCCTGGGAAGAGGCCGCCGGGCAGCTCGACGGCCACCTGAAGATGAACCTGGAAGTGGTCGACGCCCGCGGCAAGTTCCTCGGCGAGGGCCGCGACCTGGCCGAGCTGACCGCGCGCTTCGCCGAGGCCAGCCAGGCCGCCCTGGCCATCCCGCAGCAGAAACAGGAGCAGAAGCCGGTGGAGGCCAGGGCCTTCGCCCAGGTCGCCGAGAAGACCCAGCAGAAGATCGCCGGCCTCTCCATGACCGTGTTCCCGGCGCTGGTGGAAGAGGGCGGCGTGGTCAAGGAAGGGCGCTTCCCGACCCAGGCCGAGGCCGACTTCCAGCACCGTCGCGCCCTGCAGAAGCTGCTGCTGCAACAACTGGCCGAGCCGGCCAAGTACCTGCGCGGCAAGCTGCCGGGCCTCACCGAACTGGGCCTGCTGTACCGCGAAATGGGCCGCCCCGAGGCGCTGGTCGAGGACATCCTGCTGGCCAGCCTCGATGCCTGCGTGCTCGACGGCGAGGCGGCCCTACCGCGCGACGGTGCGGCGCTGGCCGCCCTGGCCGAGAAGAAGCGCGGCGGCTGGACGAGCCACGCCGAGCGCATCGCCAGGCTGGTGCTGGACATCCTCAAGCTCGCCCACGGCCTGCAGAAGCGCTTCAAGGGCAAGATCGACCTGGCCCAGGCGATGGCGCTGAACGACATCAAGCAGCAGCTCGCCAACCTGGTGTATCCCGGCTTCGTCCGCGAGACGCCGGGCGAGTGGCTGAAGGAAGTCCCGCGCTACCTCAAGGCCATCGAGCAGCGCCTGGACAAGGTCGGCGGCCAGGTGCAGCGCGACCGGGTGTGGACCGGCGAACTCACCACCGCCTGGGAGCAGTACCAGGCCCGCGCCGCCAAGCACGCCCAGGAGGGCAAGCGCGACCCGGAGCTGACCCTGTACCGCTGGATGCTGGAGGAATACCGCGTCTCCCTGTTCGCCCAGCAACTGGGCACGAAAATGGCAGTGTCCGACAAGCGCCTGGCCAAACAGTGGAGCCAGGCCGAGGCTTGATGGCATTCTGCATTCATGTCGGCGCGGATCAGGCCGACACAGATGAGCCATCCGGAGAAGATGGCGGGGAGCCCGGATTGACCTTGATCGAGAAACTGCAGCGCTCGCTCGACCCGTTGCACGGCGTGCCCGAGGCGACGCGCCGGGAATTCGCCGGCTGGTACAGGCAGGCCAAGCTGCCGCAGATCCGCTCGGTCGCCTTCCTGACCATGGTGCTGTACCTGATCTACGCCGCCATCGAGCAGAACGTGGCCCGGGATCACCTCGGCCTGCGCCTGCTGGCCCACGGCGTGCTGGTGCCGCTGGCGCTCCTGGCGGTGGGCGTGGCCAGCTACTTCCCCGCCTGGCACCGCTGGATGCTGGCGCTGCTGTGCATCGCGCCGGTCAGCGCGGTGCTGACCAACCTCGCCTTCAACCGTGGCAACCCCGACTTCGCCTACTTCGTGCCGGAGATCTACCTCAACCTGATGTGGACCTTCACCGTCTCCGGCCTGACCCTGCGCCAGGCCATGCTGACGGCCTCCTGCTCGGCCCTGGTGCTGATGGCGCTGACCTTGGTCGATGCCCTGCAGCCGGGCGCGTATCGCCTGCACTTCATCTGGATTCTCGCCGCATTCTCCTTCGGCCTGCTCTGCGCGTTCGTGATGGAGAGGGCGCACAAGGTCATGTTCCTGCACCAGGACCGGCTGGCCCTGAGCGCCAGTCTCGACGGCCTCACCGGCCTGTTGAACCGCGCGCGCATCGACCAGCTGTTCGCCGATGAAATCATCCGCGCCCAGCGCTACGACACGTCGTTCTCGGTGATCCTGCTGGACATCGACCACTTCAAGCATGTCAACGACCACCACGGCCATGCGGTGGGCGACAGTGTGCTGCGCCAATTCTCCACGCTGCTGCGTGACAACGTGCGCAACTGCGACAAGGTCGGCCGCCTGGGCGGCGAGGAGTTCCTCATCATCCTGCCGGAGATCGACGCCGAACAGGCCCGGTCCGCGGCGCTCGCCCTGCAGGCGCGCATCCGCCAGTTCGACTTCGACACCGTGCTGCGCAAGACCGCCAGCTTCGGCATCACCCAGTTCCGTGGCGACGAGAGCCCGCAACACATGCTCGACCGCGCCGATCGCGCGCTGTACAAGGCCAAGGCCGACGGCCGCGACCGCATCGAGGTGTACTGAGCCGGCGCGCCGATGACCCAGGTCAAGGCGTGGCTGACCCGGTGCCGTAGCCTGCAAGCATCGCAGCAGTCCGCACCAGGCGCGCCATGGCCAAGAAATTCCCGCTCAATCCGCCCCATCCCGAGCGCATCTGCTGGGGGTGCGACCTCTATTGCCCGACCACCTCGCTGGCCTGCGGCAACGGCGCCGACCGCACCATGCACCCGGTCGAGACCTTCGGCGAGGACTGGTACCGGTTCGGCGACCTGGGTTTCACCCCCGAGCCCGGCGCCAGGCACGTTGAGCTGATCCCGCTAGTGCCTGTCACCGAATAGGCGGCGGTCCGATGGGTCTGGTCCCGGCTGGATGTCCGCGAGGCGGATCACGCCAGCAGCCTGAGCGCCAGCAGCATGCCCAGCGCCACGACGATCACCAGCACGCCCGCCAGCAGCTGCGGGTGGCGGCTGCGCCACAGGGCCAGGTGCGCGGCCCAGGGGTTCCGGGCGCGGGCCTGCTTGAGGCGCGGGTAGAGGTACTGCTCGACCTGGCGGCGGTCGAAGAACAGGAACAGGCCGTTGCCCAGCGCCACACAGGCGTCGTCGGTCAGCAGGTGCTGCGCGCCGTATTCGAGCCGCTCGGCAGGCACCACGACCTGCCGGCGCGCACTCTGCTGGATCAGGAACTCGTCGTCGCGCAGGCCGACGCGCTGCCGGCACAGGCTGTCGATCAGCCAGGCGGTGAGCAGCAGGAGGAACAGCACGCCACCCGTCATCGCCGCGACCGGTCCCGTGATTGCCGGCGGCTGGTCGGCGACGGCCAGTGGCAGCAGCAGGGTGCTGCAGAACAGCGCCGCGATGAGCAGCGGCACCAGGAATATCCAGGGCCGCCAGCGCAGCAGGCGGTTGTCCAGCCAGAGCGTCTGGCCGGCCGGCAGCGGCGCTGCCGGCTGCTGGATCAGCTTGTCGAGCGGTCGCAGCCGTAGGCCCTGGAACGCCGCGCGGGTTTCCTCGCGCTCCAGGCGCCAGGCCGCGTACAGGCCGCCCAGCATGACCAGCACGAAACCGCCCAGGCCCAGGCGGGAGAGCAGCTGCCAATGTTCGATGGCCGCCCGGCTCTCGGCCTCCAGCCGGGTCAGGGTTGCGGATTGCGCGGCGGGCAGGGCGCCCGTGGCACGGTCGAAGCGCAGCAGGCGCGGGGCGTCGTAGTCGGCCAGCCACAGGCTGTCGGCGAACCAGGCCATGGCCAGCGGGTCGCCCAGTTCGGTCGTCGACAGTTCGGCAAGGACACGGCCCTCGTCGTCCAGGCGCACCACCCGGCCGTTGGCCAGGTTGCGGTCGCCGGCGTTGACCCACCAGGCCTGGCCGTCCCAGGCGAACTGGTGCGGCCAGCGGTGCTGCTGGCTGACACGGAAGTTCAGGCTCTCCTCGACCCGGCCATAGTCCTGCGGGTCGCGGCTGACCCGGGCGAGCCGGTGGTGGTTGGTGTCGGCCAGCCACAGCTGGTCGCCGCGCATCACCAGCTGGTTGGGGAAGCGCAGCTCGTCGGTGCCGCTGCGGGCCAGCAGCTCGCCGTGCTCGTCGAGCAGGTACAGGCGGAATTCGCGGGTGTGGGCCACATGGACCCGCTGGGTGTCCGGCTCGACCAGCAGGTGGAAGGCGCCGTCGAACGCCGGCAGGTCGCGGCCGAACGGCTGGCAGCCGTCCGCGTTGCAGCGCCGGAAGCCTTCGCCGGCCTGCAGTGGCCTGGGATGCCGGTCCTGCAGGCGCAGCCAGCTGGTCAGGCCATGGGCCAGGCCCGGTTCGCCGGGGCGGTGGTAGAGCAGCAGGTCGCCGTTGGCGAACACCGCGAAGTCGCCCTCCGCCCGAATACCCAGCTCGCCTAGGTCGAGGGTGCGCTGCTCCCGGCCCTCGCGGTCGAGCCAGACCAGATGCTGGCCGAACTGCACCAGCAACTGGCCGTCGTGCTCGCGCAGCAGGCCGTAGCGGTCGGCCTGCAGCCTGGCGTCGTTCGCCAGCAGATAGAGACCGACGCTCAATGCCGCCAATGTGGCGATCAGGCAGGCGGCCAGCAGTGATTTCCCTTTCATCGACGACTCCCCGGACAGTGGCCGGCGAGTATGCCAATTCGGCACGGTCCGTTGCGCGAGGCAGTCGACGGAGCGTGGCATCTGGCCTGCCGGACGGAGGGCGGGTAGCATCCGCGCAGCGCCTCCGGCCCGGAGGTGCCGACCCATCCGACAGCAGGAATCCCATGTTCGACATCCAGCCCATGAGCCCCGAGCACTACCGCCAGCAGACCCGCCGCAGCACCTTCCTGCTGGCCGGCGTGTTCCTGGCGCTGGGTATGCTCTGCGCCACCGCCAGCACCCAGCTGTTCGGCACGCCCGGCGGCGACAACTTCAAGTGGAACCTGATCGGCGTGCTGGCCGGCCTGGGCCTGACCATCGCCCTGGTGCGCTACCAGCTGTGGTCGCGGCCGTTCATGGCGGCGGCGGTGTACGGCTGGCGGCTCAAGCGCAGCCTGATGAGCGTGACCAACGTGATGCACCACGTGAAGGCCGGCGTGGCGGCGGGCGACGAGAGCGCCATGAAGCTGCTGCGCTTCTACCACCTGGGCGTGAGCCAGATGCACCAGCTGGACGGCAATAGCGCCGACCTCAGCCAGATGGTCCGCGAGATCGACGCCCACCGCGAGGCCATGCTGGCGCTCGGCCTGGACGTGGAGCAGAACCGCCTCGACCCGGCCTGGCTCGAATCGGTGAAGCGCTTCGAAGCCAAGCGCTGAGCACAGTGGCGGTGCGCACGGCGCACCCTACGATGGGACGTTGACGTAGGGTGCGCCGCGCGCACCAGCCATGGTCCGGGTCTACACCAGCAACGCCATCCAGGTGGAGGCGAACAGCAGCAGCGCCAGCGCCTGGTTGAAGCGACGCATCCGCTCCGGCGCCTGCAGGAGCCGCGCGCTGCCGGCGCCGAGCAGGGCCCAGACGGTCATGCAGGGCAGCGCCATCAGCAGGAAGATCAGCGACAGCTGCATCACGCGCAGGGCCTTGTCCGCGCTGTCGGCGGCGAACACGCTGACCACCGCGACCGCCATCATCCACACCTTGGGATTCACCAGCTGCAGCAGCGCCGCGCCCAGCGGACCCAGCTCGCGCTGGCCCGCCGTGTCGGTCTGCAGCGGCGCGGCCGCGTGGCGCAGCAGCTGCCAGGCCAGCCAGCTCAGCCAAAACGCGCCCAGCCAGCTCATCGCCAGCTGCACGCGAGGGTAGCGCAGCAGCGTCTCGCCCAGGCCGAGGCCCACCAGCAGCACGATCAGCGCCGCCCCAAGACAGGCGCCGAGCACCAGCGGCAGGGTGGCGCGCAGGCCGAAGCGGGCGCCGTGGCCGAGCGCCAGGATGTTGGTCGGCCCCGGAGTGATGGTGGCGACGAAGGCGAACAGCAGGAAGGGCAACAGGGACTGCATGGTTCAGTCCCTCCGGCCGTGGCGTGGAGGATGGGTGCGACGCATGGATGGGTCTCCTTGATCGGGAGGACCATGTTCCGGCGCGGCGGCGAATCAGTCTGGAAGCTTTGAGCAGCGGCGCCGGTAGTCGGCGGGGGTGAGCCGGTAGGCGCGGCGGAACCATCGGCCCAGGTGGCTCTGGTCGGCGAAGCCGAGGGCACTGGCCACGTCGGCGGGGCTGTCGCCACGGGCCAGCCGCTGGCGCGCCTTGGCCAGGCGCAGCTGGATCAGGTAGGCGTGCGGGGCGATGCCGAAGGCGCTCTTGAAGGCGCGGCCGAGGCGGAAGCGGTCCACCCCGCAGGCCGCCGCCAGGTCGTCCAGGCCGATGTCCTGGTCGAAGTGCGCGTGCAGGTAGTCGCGCGCCACCTGGGCCACCAGCGGCAGGCGCGGGTCGGGGTTCTCCCGCTTGCGCCACTGCAGGCGGCTGGTCATGGTGCCGAGCAGGTCGTCGATGGCGGTCTGCCGGACGATGCGCAGGTCGCCCTGGTGCAGGGTCTGGAAGGCGCGGAAGATGGCCCCGGCCAGGCGGCTGTCGTTGTTCAGGATGCTGGCGAAGCTCGGCGTGCTGTCCGCCGGCGCGTGCTCGAACAGCGCGTGCAGCTCGCGCTCCAGCCACTGCGGGTCGATGTACAGCATCGAATAGGTGAAGCCTTCCTCGGTCGGCGCGTGGCCGTCGTGGATCTCGCCCGGCTCCAGCAGGATCACCTTGCCCGGCGTGCTCAGGTGCTTTTCCCGGCGGCAGTTGAACTGCTGCACGCCCTGTTCGGTGACGCCGACGAGGTAGCTGTCGTGCCAGTGCGGGTCATAGGCGTGGCCCTCGAAGTGGGCGCGGATCGACTCGATGCCGGTGTCGGCATCCTGCGTGAAGTCGATCCAGTTGCGTGTATCCACGGGCGTTCCGGCGAGAGTGGGCGGGGCGGGTACCGACCTTAACCGGTTTGCGCGACGGCGTTTAGAAGATTCGTGCAGGCCGCCAGGCCGCTCATCCGCCAGCCCGGTTCAGCGCTTGCCGGCGATGTCGCGGAGATACAGCGCCTCCACCTTCTCCCGCGCCCAGGGCGTCTTGCGCAGGAACTTGAGGCTGGAGTCGAGGCTGGGCTCGTGCTGGAAGCAGCGGATGGCGATGAGCTGGCCGAGGCGCTCCCAGCCGTGCTTGTCCACCAGGGCCTGGAGGATGGCTTTCAGGGTCAGGCCATGGAGGGGGTCGTTGCTCATCTGTCGGATCGGCTTGCGGGAGTGGGCGGTCATTCTACCGATCTCTCCAGTCCGTAGGGGCGTTCACGAAGGATACGCATCGCTGGCGGCCGGCTATCAGAGCAGCTTCCCGGCCCGGCCGATCAGGTTGGCGGCCGGTACCGGCCCCCAGTAGCGGCTGTCGTACGAGTGGTTGCGGTTGTCCCCGAGCATGAAGAACTCCCCGGCCGGGATCGTCCGCTCCGCCATCTCGGTGGTTTCGGGTGTCCGCTCTTGGGCGAGGTCCAGCACGTAGGGCTCGTCCAGCGCCTGGCCATCGATGAACACGGTGCCGCCCCGTAGCGCTACCCGCTCGCCCGGCAGGCCGACCAGGCGCTTCACGTACTTGGTCTCCGGCTGCTGCGGGTGAAGGAGCACCACCAGGTCGCCCCGTTGCGGCGTGTCCAGCCGGTAGGGCCAGGCGTTGACGATGATGTGGTCGCCGTTCTCCAGCGTCGGGTTCATCGAGTTCGCGGGGATCAGGAAAGGGGCGATGCCGAGCAGGCGCAGGCGCGGGTCGAGACTGGGAACGTCGAGCGGATTGATCAGGTACATGACGACCGGCAGGGCGGTGAGGGCGGAGAAAAGCGGCCAGAAACCGAGGCGCATCGGCAATTCCTTATCGTGGCAGGGCCGGCTGGCCCGGCATCCTGTTCGGTGGTGCGACGTTATGCAATGCACTGCGTGCCGCGCAACCCATCCCTCTGCGGGGCGAGGTAGGGAACACTTGGAGGGCATCCTTCGTCTACCGCTGCGCTGTCATCCGGACATCGCTAGTTGTCCTATGGACTTGCTGATCATGTTGTCCTATCGACCTTCATGGTTCTCAACATGTTGAATTAAAAAGGCAATTTTTCTGGCATGAAAGCTGAGTAGTTCCCTGGGCACAAAATTGCCAACGGAGAACTTCCATGCGTCGCTTTACCTTGCTCGCTTTCAGTGTCGGCCTGCTGGCCGTGCAATCCGTCCAGGCCGCCGAGGTGGTGGCCGAGCGGGAGGAGAATTCGGTCGGTACCGGCTTCGGTGCGCTGACCGGGCTGATGGTCGGCGCCGCAACCGGTGGGCCGGTCGGGGCGGTGGTCGGCGCGGCGCTGGGAGGCTGGGGCGGAGCCCAGGCGCAACGCGCCAGCGGCCAGACCGGCACCGCCTACGTGGTGCGGGACGAGACGGGCGAAGAGCGCTGGATTCGCTCGCCGCATCAGCGCTTCGAGACCGGCCAGCGGGTGGAAGTGCGCGGAGGGCGCATTCAGCCCGAATGACTCCCGGGCGCGCTTCGGCTGTTCCGGGGCGCTGCCCTTTTCTTTGGCTATGTCCCCGTTACGTGTTGTAGTGCTCTGACCCACTCTGGGTCCCCGCCTGCGCGGGGATGACGAGGTAGGGGGAAGTTTCTTCCGAAACCGTCATTCCCGCGCAGGCGGGACAGCGGCTGTATCGCTGAACAGCGCTTGCGCTGGCCCGAAGGGGAATAATCCAGGGGCAGGCAGCTGCAGCATTCAGTTAGAGGGGGTTGACCGCACAACGCACAGGGCGGGTAAGCCGCTTGCCGGCGTAACCCACCGGCGGTGGTGCGGTTGATTGCGCTGGTGGGTTACGGCCTGTGGCCCAACCACCCTACCGTCTCCCAGACAGGCTTCCTCAGGACAGTTGTGGCGTCTGCAACACGCAACGGGGACATAGCCTTTTCTTCGGCACCCTGCCTGTGGTCGGAAGCGCGATGCTGCCCGTCCGATGGGGGCTGGAGGGCATCTTCAGGAGGGACGTTTGGCAGTATGATGCCGCGCTTCGGCCACGATGCCGTGACTGCCAACAGAACAACAGGGAGATTCGCCAAGAATGTCGGAGACGATTCGTGTTTTCGTGGGTTGCGATCCGAACGATTGCGACCTCGAGCAGATGATGGTGCTGGACTACAGCATCCGCAAGCACTGCTCGCAGCCGGTGGAAATCCACTGGATGCAGCTCTCCCGCGACCCCGAGAGCTTCTGGTACTCCAACCCGGAACAGCAGCAGGGCTGGCGCACCGAGGCCTGGACCACGCCGTTCTCCGCGTTCCGCTGGGGCATTCCGGCGTTCTGCGGCTACCAGGGCAAGGCCATCTACATGGATACCGACGTGATCGTGCTGTGCGATCTGGCGGAGCTGTGGAACCAGGCCTTCGAGCCCGGCAAGGTGGTGATGGCGAAGGGCGGGGAGGAATCCTGGCGCTTCTGCGTGTCGATGTGGGACTGCGCCGAGGCGAAGAAGCACCTGCCATCCATCGAGGAGTTGCGGGGCAAGCCGGAAATCCACCAGCAGTTGAAGAAGTACTACAAGACCCACACCGAGGTGATCCAGCCGTTCGATACCCAGTACAACAACATCGACGGCGAGAACACCCCGCTCGAGCAGATCAGGATCCTCCATTACTCGGACATGGGCACCCAGTTCTCCCATGGCATTTCCTTCCCCCGCCTGGAGCGCGAAGGGCGTAAGCACTGGTTCGACGGCACCGTGATGCCGCACCCGAGGCAGGACCTGCAGGCGCTGTTCGAGCGCTACTACCAGGAGGCGCTGGGCGCCGGCTACAGCCTGGAGAACTACCGCATGAAGCAGGTGTTCGGCGTCTTCCCGAAATATTCGCAGAAGGCCTACTCCGGCAACTCGGTGACCCGTCCGAAGCACTGGTGGAAACGCCTGTTCCGCAAGAAGGCCAAGGCCTGATCCCGCTGCGGCGCCCTCGGGCGCCGCAGTCGTTTCCGGGCTGGCCCGCCGCTGTTCAGTCCAGCCGGTAGCGCTTGAGGTCGTCGGCGGTGAGTACCTTCATGCGCTGCGGCTCGATGGCCTGCATATCGGCGGCCAGGGCGGGCGCCACGCCCATGGCGCGCAGGTAGCCGGCCGGGTCGTAGGGCATGCCGACCCGGCGCGCCTGGGCGGATTCGCCCGCCGGGAAGTGCGGGCGGTGCAGGCCGACGTGGCCGCGCACGGTGCGCTTGCGGCCGGCGGCCAGCAGGTAGATGCAGCTGCCCTGGCACACGCCTGTGGAGGGCACCAGCGCCTCGAAGCCGGTTTCCCGCAGCAGGCGGCCCATGCGCATGGCCTCGGCGGCACTGCCGCCGATGCTGTCGAGCAGGACCACCTTGCGGGCGTACTTGCCCGGGTTGGCCTGCAACCCTTTGAACAGCGCCTCGTAGTCGCCGGGGGCGATCTCCTCGGAAATCTTGGCGATCAGGATCGGGCCGAGGGGCTTCTGCTCGGCGGCCTCGACCTCCACCCGGGCGAGGGCGGCGGTCGAGCACAGGGCACCGATGGCGAGAAGCAGGCTGCGGGCGAGGATGCGGCTCATGGGTCCACTACTGCGGGGAAAGGACGCCGAAGATACCTGCACCGCGCGCCGAGCGCACCTGTCCCAAGTGGAGCACGGGCATTGCGCCCGTGCCGGCTGCGGCTCAGCCGCGTTGCGGGATGGCCAGGCCGCGTTGCACTGCCGGGCGGGCGAGGAAGGCGTCGAGCACGCGGCGGACGTTGGCGAAGCGCTCGAACTCCACCAGCTCGCCGGCTTCGTAGAAGCCGATCAGGTTGCGCACCCAGGGGAAGGTGGCGATGTCGGCGATGCTGTAGTCGTCGCCCATGATCCAGTCGCGGCCCTGCAGGTGCTTGTCCAGCACGCCGAGCAGGCGCGCGGACTCGGCCACGTAGCGGTCGCGCGGGCGCTTGTCCTCGTAGTCCTTGCCGGCGAATTTGTGGAAGAAGCCGAGCTGGCCGAACATCGGGCCGATGCCGCCCATCTGGAACATCAGCCACTGGATGCACTGGTAGCGCGCGGCCGGGTCGCGGGGCAGCAGCTGGCCGGTCTTCTCGGCGAGGTAGATGAGGATGGCGCCGGACTCGAACAGTGGCAGCGGCTCGCCGTTCGGCCCGTCCGGGTCGAGGATGGCGGGAATCTTGTTGTTCGGGTTGAGCGAGAGGAATTCGGGGCTGAGCTGGTCGTTGGTGTCGAAGCTGACCAGGTGCGGCTCGTAGGCCAGGCCGGTCTCTTCCAGCATGATCGACACCTTGACGCCATTGGGCGTGGGCAGCGAGTAGAGCTGCAGGTGGTCGGGCCGGGTGGCGGGCCATTTGCCCGTGATGGGGAAGGCGGAAAGGTCTGGCATGGGCGCTCCGGGGATTTGGCGAAGTGGTCAGGATAGCCGGCCGCCCGTGCGGGCGACATCCTTACGTGACAGGCCGGAAGCCGGTATGGTTCGCCCTTGTCGTTCCACTCGGTCACGGAGAACCCCATGAGCCTGCAAGGCACCTACGACGCCCAGAACATCTTCGCCAAGATCATTCGCGGCGAGGCTCCCTGCTACAAGCTGTACGAAGACGACGACGTGCTCGCCTTCCTCGACCTGTTCCCCCAGTCCTACGGCCATTGCCTGGTGATTCCGAAGAACGCCCCGGCGCGCAACATCCTGGAGATCGACGATGCCAACCTGGCCAAGGTGATGGCCGTGGTGCGCAAGCTGACCCAGGCGGTGGTGGACGAGCTGGAGCCGGCCGGTGTGCAGGTGGCGCAGTTCAACGGCGCGCCGGCGGGGCAGACGGTGTTCCACATCCATGTGCATATCGTGCCGCGCTACGAGGGCGACAAACTCGGCATCCACGCCACCCACCAGGCCGACCCGGCCGAACTGGAGAAGCTGCAGGCGCGTCTGGTCAAGCGTCTCGCATAACGTAGGGCGGGTGAAACCCGCGTTGCACGGCTCGCGGGTTGCACCCGCCCTACGCACGGCTGCGTTCAGCGATTGGCGATGGCGCGCTGGTTGGACAGGTAGATGTTGTCCGGCTGGGGCGCTTCGCCGCTGTGCAGCGCCTCGATCCAGTCGTCGGTGCCGAGCACGGCGGCGAAGCCCGTGTGCATCACCACGGTGAACACGCGGTGGATTTCCTCGGCGGTGGCCGAGCCCATCGCGTTGCGATAGGGCGGCGCGCCGGTGGCGTCGTGCAGCAGCTCCACCTGCCAGCCCTCGTGATGGGCCTGGCGCACGGTGGAGTCGTCGCAGTGATGGATCATGTAGCCGACCACGCTGAGGGTGTCGATCCCGCGCTGTTTCAGGTAGTCGGCCAGGTCGGTGCCGGCGAAGCAGCTGGCCATCGCCTTCTGGATGAAGTGGTCGCGCGGGCGCTGCGCCACCTGCGGGTGCAGCTCGGCGGCCTGGCTGTCGCGGGCGAAGATCGGCGAGTCCTCGGGCGCCAGGTGCTGGACCACGATGACCGGGATGCCGGCCGCGCTGGCGGCGTCCATGGCGCGGACGACGTTGGCCAGGGAACGGTCGATGGGCGGGTGCTCGATGCGCAGGTTGCCGGTGACGTATTCGTTCTGCACGTCGATGACGATCAGGGCGCGCTTGGGTGGCTGGTTCATGGCGGGGCTCCTCGTAGGGGTTGTGGTGGAGCCCATTGTTTGTTCGCGGTCCTTCCAGTCGTGAGTGGCCCACAAGCCAGGTTGCGTTAATATCGGGCCAAACGGCCTGGAGTTTCCGCATGCCTGCCCACCGCATCGCCGTGGTCGCCTTCGACCGCATCACGCCTTTTCACCTGTCCGTGCCCTGCCTGGTGTTCGGCGAGCTGGGGCCGGGTCCCGAGTTCTACGAGCTGCGCGTGTGCGCGGAGCGGGCCGGTTCGCTGAGCACCACGGCCGGCTTCGGCCTGCGCGTGGAGCACGGCCTGGAGACGCTGGCCTGGGCGGACACGGTGATCGTGCCGAGCTGGCACGACGATCCGCAGGAGCGGCCGCCGCAGGCGTTGCTGGACGCGCTGGTGGCGGCCCACGGACGCGGTGCGCGGCTGGTCGGTCTGTGCCTGGGTGCCTACGTACTGGCCGAGGCGGGCCTGCTCGACGGTCGGCGCGCCACCACCCACTGGGCCTGGGCTCGGGACTTCGCGAAGCGCTTCCCGAAGGTGACGGTGGACGCCGACGTGCTCTACCTGGACGACGCCGGCCTGCTTACCTCGGCCGGCACGGCCGCCGGCATCGACTGCTGCCTGCACCTGCTGCGTCAACAGCACGGCGCCGAGGTGGCCAACCGGGTGGCCCGGCGCCTGGTGGTGCCGCCCCATCGACAGGGCGGCCAGGCCCAGTTCATCGAGCAGCCGCTGCCGGCCACTTCCCGCGACGACCGCCTGGCGGGCCTGCTGGACTGGGTACGTGCCCACCTCGACCTGCCGCACAGCCTGGACAGCCTGGCCGAGCGCGCCCTGATGAGCCGGCGCACCTTCACCCGGCGCTTCCGCCAGCTCACCGGCGCCACGGTGGGCGACTGGCTGCTGGCGGAGCGGCTCGCGCTGTGCCAGCGCCTGCTGGAAGGCACCGAGCAGAGCGTGGAGGCGATCGCCACCCTGGCCGGGTTCGGCTCGCCGGTGTCGCTGCGCCACCACTTCGGCCGCGCCTTCGGTGTATCGCCGAGTGCCTGGCGGCAGACCTTCCGCGGGTAGACGCGGCGCTCCCCGGGCAACAGCGCTACGTGTTGGTGGCGCAATCCTGCATTTGTGGGAGCGGCTGGGCGGCATGCCGATTGGCCGCGAAATTCGCGGATGAATCCGCTCCCACAAGGTGTGCAACAACTGACGTGGACAGAGCCAAAAAGAAGCCAGGCCCAGAACGGACCCGGCGGGGAGTGAAACACAGGATCAGTGGCAGGTCAGCTTGGCGTCGGTGCCCGTGCCCGAGGCGCGGCTGTCGACCCGCAGGGTCGCGCTTTCGCCGGGCTCCAGGTTGACCTTCTGGATCTGCACCTCGGTGGCGGTGGGGCCGGGGTCGACCTTGCATTCCACGCTGCGGGTGTCGTGGTTGGTCAGCTTGACCACCAGGGTGGCATTGCCGGTGACCGGGCCGGAGCCGGTGTTGTCCTGGGCCGTGATCGGGCTGGTGCTGGTTTCCACCTTCAGGCCGTTGAGTTCTTCGGCCAGTTCCGGGGCGGCCATGGCCAGCAGGGGCAGGGAAGCGGCGAGGCCGCAGAGCAGCGATCTGTTCATGTCGAACTCCTCTAGGAATCACTGATCTGTAGAGACCTGTGCCCGGCGCGAGGTTCAGGATTTTCGCCCAGGGGCCGAGGCCCCTTGAGGCAAAGCGTTCCAGCGCCAATACTGCTCCGACCCCACGATGCCCAAGGAGGGCTTCCATGCGCCAGTTCCTCGCCGTTGTACCCCTGGTTCTGCTGGTAGGTTGTTCTTCGTTCCGCCCCGACGCGGAAAACATCAAGCCCGTGCCCGAAGACCGCCTGCTGGCCTACCAGGACGAGTACGCCAACGGCGGCCGCCTGGTGGTGAACCGTGACATGGGCCTGATGGGCGGCGGCTGCTACGTGGCCATCGAGGTGGACCGCAAGCTGGCCGCGCGCATCGGCATGGCCGAGGTGGCCAGCTTCCAGGTACCCGCCGGCACCCGCGTGCTGGGCCTGAAGATCGACCCGCTGGACGACACCCTCTGCGGCATGGGCCGCCTGCACAAGGAGATCGCGGTGAAGGTCGAGTCGGGCAGCACCCAGTACTTCCACGTCGTCAGCGAGAACCGTGGCGGCTTCGACATCCGCCCGGACGAGAATCCGCCCCAGCCATGATCCGCCGTACGGCCCTCGCCATCCTCTCGCTGCTCGTCCTGCCCGCGCTGGCGGCCGACTGGCCGCCGGGCCTGCGCGAGGTCTTCCGCGAGGGCTGCCTGGACAGCGCCGGCGAGGCCCTGGGCCGCGAGCCCGCGTCGCGCTACTGCGACTGCACGGTGGCCCGCATTGAGCGGGATTTCTCCGCCGAGGACTTCGCCGGTTTGCAGCAGGCGGAGCTGCCGGCGCCGCTGATGGAGCGGTTGCAATGGGTGTCCGGGCAGTGCCTGGGCGAACTGCAGGGGCAGGGCTGACCGGGCTCCCTGGCGCGCACGGCTAGCGGTAACGGTCGAGGATCGCCTCGAACTCGCCATCCTGTTTCATCCGTACCAGCGCACGCAGCAACTGCATGGTCGGCACGTCGCCTTCGTCGCGCACCATGCACGCCATCGGGTCGCTGGCGATCTCCTCGAACACCTTGAGCCGGCGCTCCGGCGGCCGCTGGCGGTTGTGCCAGTCCAGCGCCAGCTGGTTGCTGACCGCGTAGCGGTAGCGCCCGGCGTCCAGCTTCTCCAGCGCCAGTTCCTGGGTGCGGGCGTCGTCGCGCCGCAGGCTGCCGTCGGCGAACAGGGGTTGCAGGCGCGGGTAGGAGAAGCCCAGCACCGTGCCGATGGTCTCGCCGTCCCGGCCGGGCGGCTCGGTTTCGTCCGCGCGGCCGACGATCAGGTCGCGTTGCTGCATGAACGGCACGCTCCACACATATTGATGGTGGCTGCCCTCCACCCAGTCGGGGCTGACATAGCAGCGTACGTCGATCTCGCCGCGCGCCATCATCTGCTGCACGCGCATCCGCGGCAGCACCAGGAGTTCGGCGCGCCGCTGGAGCTTCTGCGCCAGGCGCGTCTGCAGGTCGAAGAGAATGCCGCCGACGGCGCGGCCCTGCTCGTAACGCGTCAGCGGCATGGTCGAACTCTCGGTCACCGCGAAACGGATCGGTCGTTGCTCGGCGAAGGCGCCCGCGCACAGCAGAAACGGCAGGGCGAGTAGCAGGCGCATGCGGTCACCGGAGAGGCAGGAGGAAGACGGGAAACGGCGGGGCCACAGCTTAATCGCAAATGGCCGGATGCGCGCCCGACGCGCGTTCAGGCCCGCCACAGCGGGTCGCTGCCCATCACCTCGCCGGCCCAGTCGGCGAAGGCACGCACTCTGGCCGACAGGCGCCGGGAGTAAGGGTAGACCAGGCTCATCGGCATGCTCTCCAGGCGCCACTGCGGCAGCATTTCCACCAGCCGGCCCTCGGCCAGCGGCCGGCGCGCCTCCACGGCTGGCACCGCGACGAACCCCAGGCCGGCCTCCGCGGCGGCGATGTAGGCGCCGCCGCTATTGAAGCGCATGGTCGGTTCCTGATCGATGACGAAGCGTTCGTCGTCACGCTGCAGCACATTGGTCTTCTGTCGGCCGCTGGCGGGGAAGACGAAGGCCAGGAAATCCAGGGCTCGCAGGTCGCGCGGATGATGCAGCGCCGGGTGCCTGGCCAGGTAGCCGGGTGTGGCGCACAGGGTGAAGCGCATTTGGCCGATGCTCTTGCACACCAGGTCCGGCGTGCTGACAGTGCCGCCGCGGATCGCGCAGTCGATGCCTTCCTGTACCAGGTCGACGACGCGCTCGCCACAGCCCACGTCCAGGTGGATCAGGGGATGGCGGGCGATGAAGTCGGGCAGGGCGGGGATGATCAGGAAGCGGCCGACCGGCGACGGCATCTCGATCCTCACTCGCCCGCGGGCCAGCCCTAGGCTCTGCGAGACGTCGCTCTCCAGTTCGTCGAGGTCATCCAGCAACGCGCGGGAGCGTTCGTAGTAGGCGCTACCATCGGTGGTCGGCGAGACGCGGCGGGTGGTGCGATGCAGCAGGCGCACGCCCAGGTGAGCTTCCAGCGCCGCCACCTGGCCGGACACGGTGGTCTTGGCCAGGCCGAGGCTGTCCGCCGCGCGGGTGAAGCTGCCCAGCTCGACGATGCGGCAGAAGGCGCGCATCGCCTCGAGGCGGTCGAAGGCCACTGTGCGTCTCTCCGTACAACGTTTGCGTTGGTGGACAATTTATCCGCTTGAAGGCGGGTAATACAGTGGCGCCGAACCCCGGCGCGGTGCCGGGCGCCTTCGGAGCAGCCGCCATGATGACCAGCCAACGCAACCACTATCACCAGACCGCGCCGCACGTGTTCCAGGCCGTCTACACCCTGGAGAAGACCCAGAGCGGCTTCTCCCTGGAAGCCCCGCTGCGCGAGCTGGTGAAGGTCCGCGCCTCGCAGCTCAACGGCTGTGCCCTGTGCCTGGACATGCACAGCGCCGCCGCCCTGCAGGCCGGCGAATCTGCCCGCCGCCTTCTGGCCCTGGGAGCCTGGGAGGACGCGCCGTTCTTCACCCAGCGCGAGCGCGCCGCCCTGCTGTGGACCGACACCCTGACCCTGCTGCACGAGCGCCACGCGCCGGACGCGATCCACGACGAGGTGGCCGCGCAGTTCAGTCAGGCCGAGATGGCCGAGCTGACCCTGGCCGTCGCTACCATCAACGTGTGGAACCGCTTCGGCGTCGGCTTTGCCATGCAGCCGGAGCAGTGAGCGCTTAGAACCTGTTCAAAGTCTCGCGAGCTAGCGCTATGCAAGGCAAAAACAGGCGAGGAAGCGGAGTTTACTGGTGTAAATGAGCATTCCGAGCCTGTTTTTAACGCAGCAGAGCCGACGCACAGCGGATTTTGAACAGGTTCTTAGCGCGTCAGCGGCAACGCCACACCCATCGCGGCGAACAGCCCGCCGCAGCAGCGGTTGAAGCCGCGCCCGGCGCGTTCCAGCCAAGGGCGGGTGCGCTGGGCGGTGCGGGCCAGCAGGTATTCCACCAGCCCCTCGACCAGGGCGAAGGTCGCCGCCATCACCACGAACTGCAGCCACAGGCTGCGCGCCGGGTCGAGGAACTGGGGCAGGAAGGCGCCGTAGAACAGGATCACCTTGGGATTGGAGATGGCCGACAGCAGGCCCTGGAGCACTGGCAAAAAGGAGCAAGGTGCCCAGTTTTGCTATCCGTTGTTCCAGAGCTTGCTCCGCCTCTTTGGAAAATTTCTGATTGCATAGCGCGTGGTTGCCATTGGTTACCGTGAGAAGCTGATCCACTAGGTCAGGATCGAGTTCATGCTGGAACAACCCTCGATAGTTTATGCACTGGGTTTCCCTAGTTATAACACCAGCGCCTCAGGATGCGGCCTGACCATCGGTGCTCGCTGGCTCGGAGCAAATTCATCTCGATATAGTGGTAACAGTTCAGCAAATAGGCATCATCCTGCTTTAGGCAGGGAAAAGTGTCCTTCCCACAGGTGCCACTGGGTCGATAAGTGCGATTGATGTACTGAACATAACACTGGCCAAACCCTTTCATTAGCAGCCCAGCGCTTTCCTTCTCACTCGGTCGTCAGCAGCATATGAACGTGGTTGGGTCATCAAGCACCCAGGCATGGATGGAGCAATCATTCTTGCCGGCCTGCTACGCTAGGTGCCGCTCCAGATAGAACTGGTAGTCTTCGTCGGCGTAGAAACAGACTGATCGGTTGTTACCGCATTGAATCAGGTGCAGCGCAACTCCGGGGAGCGATACTCGTGCTCTGCGTGGTATAGGCAGTTTCTTTTCCAAGTGCGACGACTAGAGGGTAGCTCAGGGGCTGTAGTGTCGATGGGCGGTGGCAGATGGTTTCTTGAGTGGAAATTGTGGTCTGTCTCCTATATATAATTGCTCTTTAGATTTATGCTTCTGTTTACAATATCATTCCCTCTAGCCATGGTTAAGGCCCCGCTTCAATGGAGGCAGGCTTTGCCCCAGTCAGCTAACCAAAGATTATCAGGGTGTCCAATGAGCAAGTGTCTTAACGAGGCCAGCAAATTTCTGAGCTTTGTGTTACGCCACGAGCCCCAGTCCATCGGATTGGTGCTCGACAGCGAAGGTTGGGCAGACATTGACACATTGATTACAGGCTCGAGTATGTCAGGTAAGGAGCTGTCGCGCGAACTGATTCAGCAGATAGTGAATGCCAGCGATAAGAAACGGTTTTCGATTTCAGACGATGGCCGGCGCATCCGTGCCGTTCAGGGACACTCGACGAGCTCTGTCAGGATCACTTACCCGGAGAAAAAACCGCCTGAGTTTTTGTATCACGGCACTGCCGCACGCTTTTGGGCATCTATAGAAAGGGAAGGGATCAAGCCTGGCGAGCGGCATTACGTGCATTTGTCAGAAGACAAGAAAACAGCCATTTCTGTTGGGCAACGCTATGGCAGAGCAGTTGTGCTAAGAATTAAAGCCCTGCAGATGCACGAGCAGGGCTTTAAGTTTTTTCAGGCTGAGAATGGAGTTTGGTTGGTCAGCAATGTGATAGTAGACTATGTTGAGCTCTTGTCTGAGTAAGGTATTTATACAGAAGAATTATTTTTTGCCATTTCAAACCACTCGTCAAAGTCTTTAAAAGAATAAGCCCGTTCAGAACCATCAAGTACTAGCATGATTATCTCTGGATTTCCAGAGGTATCACTACCATCAAAGCAAGCGACATCTCCATCCCCGTTCTCCAGTGAGGAGAACGGAATAAGTTTTTTCCCTTCGCTCATTCCTAAGTTGTAAAGTAGCTTTCCTACATCACTTTCTGTGTCAATAAAAACCCATGGATATAGGTTGATGCATGAGGATGCCTCGGTTAGGTATTTTTCAGGATATTTAAATTCATTTGGTAGTTCTGTTTGATTATAGGTGATTTTCACTATTCCAAACCTCACTTGACCACTTTGGGGTCATAAATTGATCCATATGGAAAGCGGTGTGACCAGTTTTCAATGCCGCCATTCAGTTTAAGATCGTTCTGTGCAGCTT
Source organism: Pseudomonas paralcaligenes (assembly GCF_019655855.1). Classification (GTDB taxonomy): domain Bacteria; phylum Pseudomonadota; class Gammaproteobacteria; order Pseudomonadales; family Pseudomonadaceae; genus Aquipseudomonas; species Aquipseudomonas paralcaligenes. The sequence goes on from NZ_BPFX01000018.1 coordinate 25,130, forward strand.
TGTTAATTCGCAGGATTGCAGCATCTCCCCAAGTAGAGGGGAGGCTTGTTCCAACACGCAAAGAGGCCTGTCTTGTTTGGTCTGTAATAATCTCATCAAAGGATCTTACATGTGCTTGGATTTTGATGCCTGCTTGGCGAGCTGCCAAGATGCGAGTGTTATCTATGCTGGTAAGAACTCCGTCTGGCATAAGAACGATATCGACAGGGCTGCCAGACCAACCATTTGTTTTCATGCTCTGGACCAGTGAGTCAAAGTTATAGCTTGCACCGGATTTTTGATAAGAGACCCAACTCTGAGTAAAGCCGGTTTCCGTCGGGTCAAGAGATTGCAATCCAAAACCGAACTCACTGCGTGCTACGGTATTTACACTCCGGCTGCGCAGCATAGCCCCTTTGGTGGCTTGTATGCCTGCCCGCGAGTAAGGAATCAAGCTAATAACTGCCTCGGGCAAGGTGTATAGAGCCGTTGCCCAGCCCGCACCTCCATGCTCTAGCCCATAGTCTCCAAGGCTGGATTTTGCTTTCTCGTATTTATCAAGCGCTGGAGCAAGAGCGCTCCCGAAGAAGTTAGCAATTCCCTTGCCCGTATCGGTGCGTAATTCATAACGCCATTCTTCTTGCAAATGCTCCATAAAGCCTACTGCTGTAGATGCGTCAGTCAACATGGCTGTCCCTGCGCCAATGATCCCTATGGTTGGCTCTACTATCGCTCCAACACCATTAGCTAGGCCGAACTCAGCAGCACCAATGCGCGCTTCCACTGCACTGATCAGCGGTTTGAGTAGGCCAAATGAGTTTTCAGTATCACGCTGCTGCTTTAGGAAGATCCATTCGGCTTTTGCTTCATCACCTAGCATCTGGGGATAAGGGTCAATGTCAGTGGACATTTCTCCTCGATACCAGTTAACAGAAGCTTTAGCGTTTTCATAGTCAAGAGTACGCGTAGCCTCACGGATGGCGAGCTCTTCCTTATATTTCTCGATTTCGCGTCGACTCAACTGCTCGTCTTTAGGGCCAAAGAAGTTACCGCCTAGCGATACTTCTATAAACCCATTACCAATAGCGTTGCCAAAGGCGTCAGCAGCTACCGATACGTAGTTAAGTTTGCCGCCTTGCCCCATAAGGCGCTGAATGCTTGCACTGGCTTGGCTGCCTATCAGCCCTCTAGTCAGATTTCCTTTGAAGTTGTCGGAGGTCATTCCGAGCTGTCGTCCCATGTTTGACTGGGCAAACGCAGAGGTGGCCATGGACGAGAGAACGGATGCGACCATGCCGGACCAGCTGAAGCTGGCATCAAGCCCGGCAATCTTGTTGGCGGCGTAACTACCGGCATAGCCGGTCGCCGCTGTTGCTGCGGTATTTCCCCATAGGGAACCAGCACCTGCAGTCACCCCTGCGGTAATTCCCGACGCCGCAACTTGTCGCCATGAAAATTGATCAACTGCCCCCATTGCCATGCCTGCTGCCTGAGAGGCAACACTTCCAACTGCTCCTCCTACAGTCCAAGCCGCGGCATTCGCGGCTGCAAGAGACGTCGCAGATGCTCCTGCCGCGGCCCCTGCTCCCGCTGCAGCTCCTGTCGCCCCGGCTCCAGCAGCCCCTGCTCCTGCAGCTCCAGCTCCAGCTCCACCTGCCATAGAGGTGAAGTAAGGAGCCAAATAGCCTGCGGTGATGTAGGTGACTACCACGGCCACCACCACCATCACGATGCTGCCCAAGCCACCGCTCTTCTTCTTCTTCGGTTTTGGCGGCTGATACTTCGCGACGGGTGTCAGGTCTCCTGTAACTTCACTCGGGTCATAGGCCTTGAAGGTGCCTGCGTTGTTGGAGTTGCTGCCCGCAACATTCGGGATGGTCAGTGTCGTGCCACGTATCAGCTCGCTATTGGCACTCAAGCCGTTGGCATCGGCGATCAGATACCACATGCCCGAATCACCCCAGATTTTCTGGGCAATGCCTTGCAGGGTATCGCCGTCGACGATCACGTAATTAGTCGGGGTTCGTTCTATCTCGGAAGGAGAGACGGACGAGATGGTGTCGAAGATTTCTGGTGTGCTGTTGTTGCCGATGCTGGCCAGCACGTTGCCGTTGTGCATCACATAAGTTTGGGCAGAGGCATTGTTGCCGTCGGTGCGCATGATCAACTGGCCGTTGCGATCCGAAGCATATCGACGTGTGAAAGGAGTATTGCCCGTGGAAACAGCCGTCAGCAGGTCGCCGCGCAAGCCATATTCCATGGTGGTTATGCCTGGTGTTCCTCTGTTCACGTTTGCCTGGATTCTATGCTCTTTCCAAGTATCGAAGGCAATGTAGTTGGTGTAGTTCTCTCCCCACATGGCGGGGTCGCCATTCTTGTCATAGACCGTATAGCGATAGCGCACCATCAGGCCGATTGCGTTGTAGCCGGGCATGATGTCGCGCTCTACCCTGTCGGTACCGATCAGGCGGTTTTCATTGAAGAAAGTGTATTGGTAGGGCTTCCACCTGCTTCCATTCCAGCGGTCCACCAATTGATTGTTCAACTTGCCATCACCACGATAGGTATAGGTGGTACGGGTGCGCTCGCTGCCATTGACGTCTTCCTGGAAAACCCGATTGTTGCGGGCATCGTAGCTGGCACTGAAGATGAGTGTCGCATCACCCAGCATCGAGCCATCGGAGGTATCCGGCCCCGTTTGTGCATTTCGGATCGAAGCTCGCTTGGTCGTGGTCAGCAGGGAGCCCAGATCGTTGTACGTATAGTTCTTCAGCACATACTCATTGCTGGGGTGGCCGAAGAAGTTGATGCTGCCCACGAACTCCTCGGACGATACCCGCTGGCCAATGGCGTTGTAGCCATAGGCTTGGCCCTTGCCTTGGCCATTGACCGCGCCTGCGACGATCTGGCCCCGGCTGTTGAGGTATCCATCGTTGATGAGCACTCGCCCTTCCAGGTCGTACTTGAACCAGTTGTCCAGTTGCGTGCGCTTGCCTACTTGGTCGGTGGTGTCCATCGTCACGCGGCGGCGATTGCCGAACTCGTCGTAGTAGTAGGTGAGCGAATCGAGTCGAGCGGAGGTCGTCAGTACGTCGTGATGGCCCACATGCTGGTTTCCTGCCGGCATGCTGACGGCCTGGAGGCGGTTGAGCGAGTCGTACTGATAACGGGTTTCCAGGCTACTCCCGGACATGGAGGGAGTCCCGTATCCCGTGATGCTGGAGTTGAACTCTAGGGTCTTGTTCTCGTTGAGATCATACTCGTTGCCTGTGACTTCCCAATCCTGTGGTGTGCCTTCTATAACGAACTTGAGCAGGCCATTGGCGAAGTAGTGATAGGTCTTGTCCGGACCTCCCAGGAATTGCTCTTTTTCCAGTTGGCCGAAAGCATTGTAGATATAGGTGTACTGGTGGTTCCCCCAGTTCTTGTAGCCAACCAGTTGTGAAAAGTCGCCTGCCGCATAGGTCCAGGTTTTGGTATTGCCGATGGCGTCGATTTCGGCAGTTTTGCGATTAGAGATATCGTACTGGAATTGGGTGTTTACGCCTGACTCCGTGCGTGTCCAAGTGATATTGCTGCGCTCGTCGTAAAGGGTATAGCGCGTGTTGCCAGCAACTCCCGACATATAGGATTTGCCGTCGTATGAGTCCGCCACATTGAGAAGCGTCTCGGCGATTTCGGTGGTGCCGCTGATCTCGGCATAGAGACGGCCCGCCTGGTCGTATTTGTTGGTTTGCAGAATCACGGCTACGTTGTTGCGGACGATGCCATGGTTGATCAGGCGGTCCATCGCATCGTAGGTGTTGAACAGGGTATTTCCGACAGCATCCTTGGAGCCGACGCGATTGCCGTAAGCGTCATATATGTAGAAGCGAGACGCCCCTACGCCATCGATCTCCCATACCAGGTTGCCGCTGTTGTAGAGGTGATACCTCGTGCGCAATACCGTGATATTTCCCGCAGTGGATATGGCGATATCTTGTTCGGCTATCAGATTCCCGGTCGAGTCGTAGCCATATTTCTTGCGGATAGAGGCGACGTAGGCAGTCCCGTTCTCGCGATAAACGGTGACATTGGGCCCCGTTTCGGTAATCAACCGATTGCCGTAGTCGTATTGATAGGCTGTGGTATAGCCCTTGGCGTCGGTGCGCGATGTCAGGTTGCCCCAGCGGTCGAAGGCCTGCCTGATGACAGGCGTTACCTTGGGAGCGTTCTCCGGCAGTTTGTTTTGCAGCGGGTTGCCGCTGATATTCGCCTCGAACGCAGGCAGATGCTGCTCGATGTTCCTGCCGAGTTGATCGTTCAGGTAGTAGGTGATGCGGTCATCGGAGGCGTCGGTCAGGTTGCCGTACTGGGCTGCGTAAGTCAGTTTGCCGTTCACGTCATAGGCAAAGTGTTCTATCCCGGTCTGTGCCGTTACCCGGTTCACTGCGCGACCGTTGAGGTCGTAGTTGATCTTCTCTTGGAGTGCTCCGTTGATTCTCTTTTCCGTGATCTCGCCAAAGCGGTTGTAAGTCACGGTGCTGCGGCTGGCGGTCAGCGTCGGAGTGAAGATGTTGTAGACGTTGTACCAGTCGATCGCGGTGGTCTGCTGGCCCAGCTTGTCGTATTCGTAAGTGCGGCGGATGGTATGTTTCATCGACATGTTGGTGCCGAACACCGTCGTGAAGGCTTCGGTGGTGACGTCGATTTCGCGCTTTTCTTCAATCCGCCGTCCGGCTGCATCTACCTTGAAGTACAGGTTCGAGCCGTTGGGCTCCATCTGCATGATGGCATTGCCGGCGCTGTCGTATTGGGTGATGTGGAAGCGGGTTCCGCCTGCTTGAACGCGGCCGTTTGCGTCCGTTCCAGCTTCGGTAACATTGAGAACCACCTGTCCGAAGGCGTTATAGGCATACCCTGAGACTGGCGAGGCCGTGACGGTATCGACCGCATAGGGGTTGAGCTGGCCTGCCGCGGCAACAGTAGTCTGTGGCAACGTGATTTTCGTCAGGTGGCCCAGGGCGTCGTAGGTGTTGGTGGTGACGGCGCCCAGCGCATCCGTGCTGGTGAGGATGTTGCCGACGCCATCGTAGGACAGGGTATTGCTGGTGATGCTGCCGGATGTCACTTCCCTCACGCCATCTTGTGCGATCCAGTACTGCACATTCTCGTTGATGGTCTGGGTCATGCGCCCCATGGCGTCATAGACGAAGCGGGTCGTGCGGTTGGCGGGTTGCGAAGCAGGGGCGGCGGGCTGGTTGACCTCGTTCCATTTGCTCAACGCCGTGTTGTATTCGATTTTGCGCGTCACGTTGCCGCACGCGTCGTATTCCAGCCTGGTGTAGTAGCCCCTGGCATCCACGCTGCCAACCTGGCGGCCGGCGTTGTCATAGTAGTAGGTCGTTTCCACGCCGCGCATCATCGTGGTGCCGTTGGTGAAAACGCCTAGCAGGGTTTCTTTTACAAGCTCGCCAAAAGGGTTGTATCGGTACTGTGTCGTGGGCGTGAGCGAATAGAAGCCCGAGGTCAGGCCGGGCTGCTTGAACAGATAGTGGTCGCTTTTCGGCTGACGAACTTCCGTCTTCCTGCCCAGCGCGTCATAAGAGGTGGTGATGGTGCGATCCTGACTCGCATCCCTCTGCAGTCGGGAGATGTCCGAGCCATCTATTCCGTTGGCATGGCGGGTCAGCGATGTCTGGTTGCCCAGAGCGTCATAGCCGTAGGAAATCACGCCGCCCATGGCATCGATGTCGTAGGTGACGCGGCCTAGAGCATCGTACTTCTTGTAGCTGACGACCAGGTCATTGGCTGCCTGGCCGGTATTGTTGACTTGCACTCTGTTCGAGATGGCATTGCCCAGCGCGTCATATTCGACCTTTGTAACGATCTGCAGAGTGTCGTTGGTGTTATCGCTGGTTGCCACGAAGCGCCCGAGTGCCTTGTTGTACCAGCCCGGCGAGACGATCTGTACCTGCCGACCCGCGGCATCGTATCGATAGGCGGTCGTGCGGGCTTGCGTCATGTTATCGCTGGCGGCTGGAGCATTCAGCGCGCTGCGCAGTCGCCCCTCGGTGCGGCCGATGACATTGCCCAGGGCGTCGTAGTTGATGCTGGTTACGACGAGGTAGTTTCTTATCTCTTGGAAGGCCCCGCTGGCGGTCAGGCTGGCAATGCCGACGACTGGCGAAATCTCTTCGGTCAGGCGTCCGACGGAGTCGTATTTGTAGTTCCAGACATGCCCGTTCTTGTTGGTCAGGGTGATGCGGTTGCCCAGCGTGTCGTAGGTGTATCGTTCTTGCAGGCCCATGGCATCGGTGGCACTCAGGGTGCGACCGACGGCGTCATATGTGTAGGTGGTGGTGCGTGCCTGAGCACCCGCTGCAGTCAATGCCGTCCTTATGCTTGCTTCGGTTTTCGGGGTACTGGCCGCGAGCGCCTTGTCATACTGCTTGAGCTGGCTGACCCGACCGGAAGCGTCATAGATCGTTTCGCTGACCTGGTTCAGCGCATCCATGCTGTAGCGGATGCGCCCCTGGGCGTCGTAAACCATATGGGTGGTGCGAGCCAGGCTCAGATCATCGACACCACCGATGGCGCCTCGCAAGACGCCCTCGGTACGGCTAAGGATGTTCCCTGCATTGTCGTAGGTGTACTTGGTGACCAGATGGCGGATGTAGTAGCTGGTATTGCCATTGGCATCGACCCCGACTGCCACGGAGACCTGGGGCGATATCTCCTCGGTGAGTCGGTTGAGGCTGTCGTAGTTGTAGGTCCAGATGTCGCCTTTCTTGTTGATCAGGGTCTTGCGGTTGCCCGCGGCGTCGTAGGTGTAGCGTTCCCTGTTCCCCAGCGCGTCGGTGGTACTGATCATCCGCCCGGCACTGTCGTAGGCGTAGAGCGTCTTGTAGCTGGTGCTGGCATTGAGCACCTGGATCTTCTGCTCGATCTGGTCGTTGGCGTTGTAGACGTAGCGCGTGGTCAGGTTCAGGCCATCCGGGTCCACGTACTCTGCAACCCGGCGGCCCAGGTGGTCGAACTCGTAGCGGGTGACCTGCTGGCGGGGGGAGGCCACGGTGCCGCGGCTGACCTCCAGCTGGCGGCCCAGGCCGTCATAGCTGTAGGTGGTGGTGAGGCCCAGTCCGTTCGGGTCCTGGGTGATCCTGGTCACCTGGTCCACGCAGTCATAGCCGTACTCGGTGACGCGCTGGGTTGCGGTGCCTGCCGCTTCGGTGACCCGCATCTTGCGGCCCATGCCATCGTAGTCATAGCGGGTGATCACGTTCAGCGCATCGGTCACCGTCAGGGTGCGCCCGGTGACGTCATAGGAGTAACGGGTGATGTTGCCGCCGGCATCCATGGTGCTGGTCTTGAAGCCGCTCTTCGCGTCATAGGCGTTATGGGTCGTCTGGCCCAGAGCGTTGGTGCTGGACAGCAGCTGCCCATCCTTGTTGTAGCTGTAGGTGGTGGTGTTGCCGTTGCCGTCCCGGATGCTCAGCAGTTCGTCGTGGCGGTTGCGGATGCTCACGACCTGCACGCCGCCCGGCAGGGTCTGGGTCAGGGTGCGGTTGACGTCATCGTAGACATAGCTGGTGACGCGGCCCAGCGCATCGGTCTGGGCGAGCATGCGGCCAAAGGCGTCGTATTCGACGGTCTGGCTCTGGTTCAGCGGATCACGGCTGACCACCACGCGTCCGCCATTGTCGTAGCGCAGGGTGCTGGTCAGGCCGCGCCCGTCGGTGCGGGCGATGACACGGCCAAAGGCGTCGTACTGGGTGGCCGTGCTGCGATCCAGGCCCGCCACATCCTCGAGTTGGCGGATCAGTTCGCCGCGCTTGTTGTAGCTGAAGTAGGTGATGACGGATTCCGGCCGGAAGTCGTCGCCTGTGATGTCGCGGGTGATGCTGGTCTGCTGACCATAGCGGTTGTAGCCGTAGGTGGTGCCGTATCCCAGCGCATTGATGCTACTGATCAACCGGCCACCCCGGTCATAGTCGAAGCGGGTGGTGCTGTTGGCGACGTTGCTGCGTATGGTCTGGGTCAGCGCCGACAGCGGTGTGGTCAGCAGGCCGCCGGT
>NZ_BPFX01000019.1 GCF_019655855.1 Pseudomonas paralcaligenes
TCGCCCCCTGCGCGCCCCTGCTCCAGCAGCAGCACATCCCGTCCCGCCTCGGCCAGCATCCGCGCGCTCAACAGCCCGATGGCTCCCGCCCCCACCACAATCACCCGACTCACTTGCACCTCTCGAGAACTGATCTATACCGAAAAATGCGAAAGGAATTCGCATGACACAAAATGACCCAAGGATGACGCCATGAACCCGTCAAGATCGACAGGCTTCACGCTCGTGGAGCTGATCATCGCATTGGCCGTAATCGCGATACTGGCCACCCTCGCCGCTCCAGCCCTGGCCAAATTGCTGCAAACCTCGCGAGACCAGGCCGCCATGGAAGAGCTGAACACCCTGCTGCACCATGCGCGCAGCCGAGCCGTCGAGCACAAACGAACGCTGCGTCTGTGCCCCAGCCTGAACGGCATCGACTGCAGCACGGACTGGTCCCAGCCCTGGCTGCTCAGCACCGAGCAAGGCAAGAAGCTCTACCACTCGACGCCCTACTCCGGCAGCCGACCTCTCCAATGGTCAGGCTTCAGCGATGCCATCCGCTTTCACGGCAACGGCACCAGCCCTATCAGCAACGGCCGTTTCTACATCTGCGACGAACAAGCCATCACGCGGCAACTGGTCATCAATCGGCAGGGAAGGATACGCCGCGCCGGCATCCAGGAAAACCAGGAGCAGAGCCACCGCTGCCTGTAGCCCTAGCGTGGTTGAAGCCAGTCATCCGGGACATTTCACCGGTTATCCAGCGATGCAGGACATGAGAAAGGCCATGGCCGACTATTCGCATCACGAAACCAACCGGAGCAGCACATGTCCCGTGCACGTAACAATCGGGGCTTCACCCTGGTGGAACTGATGGTTGTCATAAGCCTGCTGGCCATCATGGCTTTCATCGCCGTGCCCAACTTCACCCAACTAGTCCGCAATAACCAAGTGCAGGCCAAAGCCGAGGAGCTGAAAACCTTCCTGGTGATGGCCCGTACCGAGGCGGTCAACTGGCGCACCACCATCGATCTCGATCTTGCCGCTAGCGACACTTGGCAAGCCAAACGCCCAAGCAAGAACGACCAGCTACTCCGCAAGATCGAACTCCCTCAGGTCCCGATGAAGGCAGTTGCCACCGACGCCAGCGGCACCACCATCACCGAACTCACCTATCTGCCCTCCGGCACTGCCAGCGGCGCGGCACGCTTTACCGTGTGCTACGACGAAGACGCCGTGAATGGCTTTCTTATTACCGTCCAGCCCAATGGAAGCGTACGACTGCATCCGCGCGGGAAGGATGTAGATGCATCCAACAACCCTATAACCCTGGCCTCTTGCGAATAGGAGCTTCCCTTGAACAACAGTAAAGGCTTCAGCCTCATTGAGGTACTGGTCACTCTGCTGCTTGTCACGCTGGGGATTCTCGGCATGGTCGCCTTGCAAAGCCGCAGCATTCAGTACACTCAGGACTCGGTCCAACGCAACTCTGCGGTAGAGTTGTCCAACCAACTCATCGACATGATGCGTACCAATCCCGCCGAGCTGTTCACCGATATCCCCCCGGACTATCCGGCCAACGACGGACTCAAAAACAGTTCGCTGTTCTTCAAGAACAAAGGCAGTAACTTCTCCCCAGCCCCCACAGTGCCTTCCGCCAGTGCCTGTGTAGACCCGGAGGGAGCACAACTACAACGTGACTGCTGGGTCGAGCAGGTCAAGGCCAGACTGCCTGATAGCGCAACCCTGTTGACGTCACAGTCTTACATCTGCCGCAGTTCTACGGCGGGCGACTGCAACAACCAAGGTTCCACCATCGAAATCCAGCTGGCTTGGCAGGTGAAGAAGGACGCCTGTCCGGATATTCGCACCCCCAATGCCACTACCTGCATCTACCGCACTCGGATTGAGCTATGAATAGCCTCAGAATACGCCGCGGCCAGCGAGGTCTCTCCCTCGTCGAATTGATGGTCGCCCTCGCCATTGGTTGCTTCCTGATTCTTGGTATCACCCAGATATACATCGACAACCGCCGCAACTACAACTTCCAGCAACAGCAAGCCGGGAACCAGGAAAATCAACGCTTCCTCGTCACCCTGATGGAAAGCTACCTGAACAAGGTCGGCTTTCGCAGAACCCCGGCACAATTGCCCGAGTATGCTTTCCGCCGCCTAGATGCCACCACCGACTGCGAGGCCTTCAAGCCAGAGTCCTCCATCACCCGCGCCCAGCCCGATAACGGTACGGTTGGCGTATGCCTGCGCTACTTCCCTCTCGTTCAGGGTGAATTGGACTGCACCGGCAAGGCCACACCGAACTTCGAGGGTAGCGACAAGGCATATAGTCTTAAGGGCGATCCCGTCGTCATGGTGCTGCGCTTCAAGCCGGATGACAATGGTGGCCTCAACGGCAAGCTGGAGTGCAAGGCCGGCAACACCACTGCCGAACTGGTTACCGGCATCGCAGACTTCCGCATGGCCTTCGGTGTAGGCGAAGGCCTGGATCGCAAGATCGACCGCGTCGTCAAATCGACGGACTACAACGGCACCGGCTACATCATGCAGGTTCGCTTCAACGCCCTGATGGCCAGTAGCGACAACCAGCGCCCGGATGGCAGCGACTCCCTTGCCCTGACCACTTGGACCAGGGACGCCACTACTGCGGAAAAAGCCTGGCTCACGAGCCGTGATAAAGGCCAGATATTTCAGATTGCCAGCAGTAACGTAGCGCTAAGGAACGTGATGCCATGAAAAGTCTCGATAGAAACCGGCAAACCGGCGCCACATTGTTGGTGGCGCTGGTCCTGCTGGCCGTGGTGACCGTTCTCACCGTCAGCAACATGCGCGAAGTTACTCTCGAAGGGCGGATGACCGCCAACCGCATCGAGGTACAGCAACTGCGACTGGCCAGCGAATCGGCACTACGTGAAGCGGAAAAACGCTATTACGGCCCAACCAACATCGAAGATAAGCTTACAGAAAAGCCCGACAACTGTAAGAAAAGCAACATATATAAGCGACTCTCACACAATAAGCCCTGTCTGATCAAACTCACTGACACGTCGGTAATAGATTTGGAAGCGCACTTGGACTTTCAGCGCAACCCATTGCAGTACATAAAAGATAGTGGCTACCTCAATAACTGGACCGGCCTAGAAACCGACACTGCGGACAATAACACCTTCGTGCCTTGGATGCCCTATCGTGGCACTACCCCTGGAAACACCAGCACTCTTGAGCACAAGGCCTACTGGAACACCGTACTGCTACCCAACGACGATATCAACGCCGAGTATGGTGACGCCTTGCAGGGCAAGGGCACATATTTCTATCTGGTGACCGCTCAGGCAGCTGACCAGTTCGCACTGCAGACGACCATGGCCAACATCTACGTCGGCATCAACAACTAATGCACAGGGTGATGCACATGACCCGCAAGAGTTTTCAAATCAGCGGCAAGTTTCTGAGCAGTCTGGCCATCAGCAGCGGCATTCTTCTAGCCGCCTTGGATGTGCAGGCCGCTGTATCGCAAAGCCCTCTGAGTCTGACCATTGGGGTACCGCCAAATCTGATTCTGACACTGGATGACTCCAGCAGTATGGATCGGGCCTATGTTCCCGACAGCATTCCAGGGGGAGGAAGTACCCGGCGCTACAACTCAGCCGATTACAATCCGATGTACTACAACCCGGCAGTGACCTACCGTATTCCACCATCTTTCAATAGCGATGGAACACAGGCAACCGCATTTACAACTTCGTTCACTGCGGCACGACGCAATGGATTCAACTCCTCTCGCGGAACGGTAAACCTAAGCACTTCCTATCGTTCGACCTATACCTACACCGTTACTTCTAGCTCCAACGGCTCGGAAGGTAATAATCCCGCTCCCGACTTCTATCTGAGCTTCAACCAATCGGGCGTCAACCTCACCGCTGGCGCTACATCGGGAATTTATACGAGAAACGGTGTGGACTACAGGCTGACCCGAGCCTCCAGTGGCTCTGGTTGTAGTGTCACGGTCGTCTCTCCACAAAATTACCCCGCAATCAGTTGCACTCGCTCCAGTTCGACGTCGACGACCTATCAACTTAGCATTCCTGACCGTCGCACTACCGGAGTACCGGCCTACTACTATGTATACGACAACACATTGACAGACTGCACACAGGCCAAGACCGATGACAACTGCTACCGCAAGATCGATGTCAGCAGTACATCTGGAAGGACGAGAAGCGAAGATCCAATCGCTGGAACTGACGAACGCCAGAACTTTGCCATTTGGTATTCATTTTATCGCTCTCGCAACTTGGCTACCGTCAGCGCAGCCAGCATGGCCTTTGCCGACCTCTCTTCCAGCACCCGTCTGACATGGCAAGGACTGACGGACTGCACCACCCTTAATAGCAATAACTGCAACAACAACCGCTTCCGCGAATATACGACTGCACAGCGTGGCAGACTGTTCGGCTGGATGCAGAACATGACATTTCCTGGGAACACTCCATTGCGTGCCGCATTGGACAGGGCAGGGAAATTCCTCCAGACCGACACCGCCTGGCATAAATACCCCAACGAGAGCGGCAATACAGACGCCAACACATATGCATGCCGCCCCAGCTACCATATTTTGATGACTGACGGCATATGGAATAGCAGCAATGGCAACCCGACAAACACTCTCCGCGCCGACCATAGCAACTTCACACTGCCGGACGGTACAAGTTATGCCAATCGGAGACCTTATGTTGATGGCACCCAAAGTACTCTGGCCGACTTGGCCATGCATTATTGGGCAACCGATCTGCGCGCCAATACATCTGCCGGCGGAGCCAATGATCTGAAACCCTATATTTTGTATAAGAGCGGCAATAGCACGACCGACTACTGGGACGCGAGAAACAACCCAGCCACATGGCAACACATGGTCAACTTCACAGTCGGTCTCGGCCTTAGTGGCTCGCTCAACCAAGCAGGGCTAGAGTGGGACAGCGAACGCGGCGCTCTTGGCGGCACGGCCTATAACAATCTTGTCTCAGGAGCAAGGCAATGGCCCGCTGCATCCTCAGACAGCGTCAACAACGTTTACGACTTATGGCATGCAGCGATTAACTCTCGTGGCGACTTCTTTAGCGCAGACTCACCCGAGAGTGTCATACAGGCTTTTGCCGACATCATGTCGCGCATCTCTGCCGACAAATCCACTGCCTCTCGCCCGGCAATGAACTCCGGCCAAGTGACGGAGGATGAGAACAACAATGGCATCATCAAGACGGTGTCCTACCACACCACCTATGCCAGCATCGAGAACTGGTCCGGAGACCTGATCCGCACCGAGAAGGAACGTAGCTTCAACTCTGTGACGGGACTCCCCCAGGACACCCTGCGTACCGCATGGCGAGCCAGCGAACAGATGCCCGCCCCAAGCTCGCGAAGAATCTACATCCCCACAAGCAACTCCAATGGGCTGCAAGCATTCACTTGGAACAATGCAGGCAATCCCAACACCGAAGGCACCCTGGCCCACCATCTGCGCCGCAACCCAGAAAATGGCAGTCTCGATAACGCAACGAAGGGTGAGGAGCGGCTGAACTATCTGCGCGGCGTACGCACTGGCGAAGGCACCACCTATCGGACTCGCTCCTCGATATTAGGCGATCTGTACTCTTCAACACCGGTTGGTGTGTCCAAAGCTCGTTACCTAGTAAATATAGCCAACCGCACCGAGGGCAACACCGCTTATGCCTCTTTCGCACAGTCAGTTTTGAACCGCAAGGGTATGGTCTACGTTGGCGGCAATGATGGCATGCTGCATGGTTTCAACTCTCAGACAGGCCGCGAAGAGTTCGCCTTCATCCCGAGTGCAGTATTCCCCAACCTGAACAAGCTGACCGGCAATAACTACAGCCATCACTTCTATGTCGACGGCTCGCCGGTGGCAGCCGACGTTTATGACAACGGCACCTGGAAAACCATCTTGGTCGGTACACTGCGCGCCGGCGGCAAGAGCATCTTCGCCCTCGACGTCACCGACCCAGATAACATAAGGCTGCTCTGGGAATTCGACGACCGTAGGATCACCGGCACGAATGCTGTGAAAATGGGCTACAGCTTCTCAAAACCGACCGTTGCACGACTCAATACCGGCAGGTGGGCCGTGGTGTTCGGCAATGGCTACGAGGCACAAAACCACACCAATGGCAAAGCCGCGTTGTTCGTGCTGGACGCCGTCAACGGTACCCTGCTGAAAAGTCTGGAGGTTGAGGGAACAGAGGGGCTGGCAAACGGCCTATCCACGCCGAAACTTTCGGACTACAACGCCGACGGCATCACTGAGTTCGCCTACGCTGGCGACCTGCAGGGTAACTTGTGGCGTTTCAACCTGCATTCCAACAGCGCCAACAGCTTCTCCGTAGCCTATGGAGGCAAGCCGATGTTCAGCGCCGTGGCGGATAGCGCCTATAGCAGCAAGCGTCAGCCTATCACTGCCGCTCCCTCTCTGGTACGCCATCCCAGCGGCAACGGTTATCTGGTGGTTTTCGGCACAGGTAAGTACTTCGAAGACGGTGACAAGGACGGTGACAAGTCCATGGCCCAGACGCTCTATGGCATCTGGGATCGCTACACCCGCCTGATCAACGAAGACATCAGTGCCAGTAATGGTGCGATCACCATCAATCGCAGCCGCTTGGTTGCGCAAACCATCGACACCGCAACCACGGCTACCAACCGGGCAGGAAAAAGTATGGACGCTCGTACTATGAGCGATAATCACATCGCCTGGTACAACAATGAGGGCGGCGTGGATAAGCTGGGCTGGCGCCTGGATTTCAAGCAGGGAGCGGAAGCGCTGGATGGAGAAATGTTGGTAGACGACATGGCCACACTTGGGCGTAGCCTGTTCCTGCAGACCTTGGTACCCAATGACGACCCCTGCGCCGACGGAGCCAGCAACTGGACCTACGCCATCAACCCGCATAGCGGCGGCCGCCTGCGGCATAATGCCCTCATTCTGACAGCCCCTACCTTGGAGAGTGGCGTATTCCCCTCCGGCCAACAACAGTCAGGCGAAGGCGGCTTGACCATTTCGCAGAAACCCGATGGCAACTTCGAGGTCTGCACCGGAACCACCTGCAATGACATCAGGCCGGATCCGGCCAGCATTGGCCGGCAAAGCTGGCGCTTGGTCGATGAAATCGAGGAATGATGATGAAGTCTAAAACCCAAGCTCAACAGGGCTTTACTCTGATCGAGCTGATGATCGCCGTGACCGTCATCTCGATCATTGCAGCTATCGCCTATCCGAGTTACAGCGAATACGTCAGTCGCGGAAATCGTAGCGAAGGGCAGGCTCTTCTCAGCGATGCAGCCGCCGCTCAGGAGCGCTATTACGCACAGAACTTCGTTTACATCACGACTGCGGCGAATCTCAGTAAGCTGTTCAATACGCCCACCCCTACCTCGCGGACCGGCAAGTACACGCTGTCAGTGGGCACTACAGCAAATGATGGTGGCTACACTCTGACAGCTACCCCGACCTTCGACGACAGCGCCTGCGGCGCCCTGACCCTCAACGCGCTAGGCGAGCGGGACCGGACAGGCTCAGAAAAGACTCGAGGCGAATGTTGGCGATAGACTTGCGCTCAAGCAAAAGGCCCAATCCATGATTGGGCCTTTTGTTTTTACCAAGGCAATTACTGGGCTGCGCTGAACTCCATCCAGATTACCGTTTGGAAGCAGCAGTCAGACCGAACGAACCTCAATGATCTCCACATCGAAGCTCAACGTCTTCCCAGCCAGCGGATGATTGAAGTCGATGGTCACCTGCTGCTCGTCGAACGCCTTGACGACCCCCGGCAGCTCGGTATTGGCGGCATCGTTGAAGATGATCAGCAGCCCTTCGGACAGTTCCATCTCGGCGAACTGGGAGCGCGGCATTACCTGCACGTTCTGCGGGTTGGGCTGGCCGAAAGCGTTTTCCGGCTCGATCTGCAGGCTGCGCTTGTCGCCGGCCTTGAAGCCGTAGAGCGCGGCCTCGAAGCCCGGTAGCAGGTTGCCGTCGCCAACCTTGAAGGTGGCCGGCTGCTTGTCGAAGGTGCTGTCGACCACATCGCCGTTGGCCAGCTTGAGGGCGAAGTGCAGAGTCACCTCTTTGTCCGGGCCGATACGCTGTTCAGTCATGGGCGGGTTCTCCGGACTTCTTGCTCTTGAACATGTCCAGCGCCAGCATCACGGCGCCGACGGTGATACCGCTGTCGGCCAGGTTGAAGGCCGGGAAACGGTAGCGGTCCTGCCAGTGGACCAGGATGAAGTCGACCACATGGCCGAGCACCACCCGGTCGTACAGGTTGCCCAACGCGCCCCCCAGCACCAGCGCCAGGGCGATGGCCAGCCAGGTTTCGTCGCGCTTCAGGCGTTTCATCCACACCACCAGCACAGCGCTGACGCCAAGCGCGATGGCCGCGAAGAACCAGCGCTGCCAGCCGGACTCGCCGGCCAGGAAGCTGAAGGCGGCGCCGCGGTTGTAGACGTGCACCCAGTCGAAGTAGCCGTCGATCACCGTGACCCGCTGGCCATACTCCAGCACCTGCAGCACGATCTGCTTGCTGCCCTGGTCGAGCAGGAACACCGCTAGGGTCAACCATAGCCAGGCCAGGCGACCGAAACGCGAGGCATCAGACATGCTTGCGCACCTCGCCATCGCCCTCGATGTTGCTCACGCAACGCTCGCACAGCTCCGGGTGGGCGGCATTGCCGCCGACGTCGGCACGGAAGTGCCAGCAGCGACCGCACTTGGCATGGGCCGACTTGACGATCTTCAGCTTGAGGCCGGGCACTTCGGTGTCCACCGCATCGGCCGGCGCATCGGCCAGCGGCGCGACGGTGGCGGCGGAAGTGATCAGGGCGAAGCGCAGCTCGTTGTCGAGCTTGGCCAAAGACTGCTGCAGAGATTCGTCGCCGTACAGGGTGACCTCGGCCTGCAGGTTGCCGCCGATGGCCTTGCTGTTGCGCAGGCTCTCCAGCTCCTTGTTCACAGCCGTGCGAACAGCGGTGAGTTGCTCCCAGTAGGCGCGATCCAGTTCGAAGCCTTGCGGCAGGCGATCGAGCCCTTCGTACCAGGTGTTCAGCATCACCGACTCGTTGCGCTCGCCTGGCAGGAACGACCAGATCTCGTCGGCGGTGAAGGCCAGGATCGGCGCGATCCAGCGCACCAGCGCCTCGGCGATGTGGTACTGGGCGCTCTGGCAGGAGCGGCGCGCGACGCTGTCGGCGGCGGTGGTGTACTGGCGGTCCTTGATCACGTCCAGATAGAAGCCACCCAGCTCCTGCACGCAGAAGTTGTGCACCTTGGAGTAGACGTTCCAGAAGCGGTATTCGCCGTAAGCCTCGATGATCTCGGCCTGCAGGCGCGCGGTGGCGTCCACGGCCCAGCGATCCAGATCGAGCATCTGCGCGGCCGGCAGCAGGTCCTTGGCCGGGTCGAAGTCGCCCAGGTTGGCCAGCAGGAAGCGCATGGTGTTGCGGATGCGGCGGTAGGCGTCGGCACTGCGCTGCAGGATCTGGTCGGAAACCGCCATCTCGCCGGAGTAGTCGGTCGACGCCACCCACAGGCGCAGGATGTCGGCGCCCAGGCTGTCGATCACTTTCTGCGGCGCGACCACATTACCCAAGGACTTGGACTGCTTGCGACCCTGCTCGTCGACGGTAAAACCGTGGGTCAGCAGCTCCTTGTACGGTGCATGGCCGTCGATGGCGCAGCCCGTCAGCAGCGAGGAGTGGAACCAGCCGCGGTGCTGGTCGGAGCCTTCCAGGTACAGGTCGGCCGCCGGACCGGTAACATGCGCCAGTTCGGCGTGGGAGCCGCGCAATACGTGCCAGTGGGTGGTACCCGAGTCGAACCACACGTCGAGGGTGTCGCGGCTCTTGTCATACTGGCCGGCTTCTTCACCGAGCAGTTCAGCAGCGTCGAGCTTGAACCAGGCTTCGATGCCCTCCTTCTCGACACGCCGGGCGACTTCCTCCATCAGCTCCACGGTACGCGGATGCAGTTCGCCGCTTTCCTTGTGGGTGAAGAACGGGATCGGTACTCCCCAGTTGCGCTGACGCGAGATGCACCAGTCTGGGCGACCGGCAATCATGCTGTGCAAGCGCGCCTGGCCCCAGGCCGGGACGAACTTGGTCTGTTCGATGGCGGCCAGCGAGCGCTCACGCAGGGTAGCGCCCTCATTTGGCTTGCTGTCCATACCGACGAACCACTGCGCGGTGGCGCGGTAGATCAGCGGGGTCTTGTGACGCCAGCAGTGCATGTAGCTGTGGCTGATCGACTCATGTTTGAGCAGCGCGCCCACTTCCTCGAGCTTGGCGACGATGTTCGGGTTGGCCTTCCAGATGAACTGGCCGCCGAAGAACGGCAGCGAGTCGACATACACACCGTTGCTCTGCACCGGGTTGAGGATGTCGTCGTTGCTCATCCCGTAGCGTTTGCAGCTGTAGAAGTCGTCTTCACCATAGGCCGGCGCGGAGTGGACGATGCCAGTACCAGCACCCAGTTCGACGTAGTCGGCCAGGTACAGCGGCGACAGGCGATCGTAGAACGGATGGCGGAAATTGATCAGCTCCAGTGCGGCGCCCGGGGCAGTGGCAATGACTTCGCCCTGCAGGCCATAGCGCTGCAGGCTGCTCTCGACCATTTCTTCGGCCAGCAGCAGCAGGCGATCACCCACATCCACCAGCGCGTAGGTGAACTCCGGGTGCACGTTCAGCGCCTGGTTGGCCGGAATGGTCCAGGGGGTGGTGGTCCAGATGACGATGGCGGTCGGCTTGTCCAGGCTGACCAGGCCGAAGGCGGCGGCCAGCTTGTCGGCGTCCTCGATCGGGAAGGCGACGTCAATGGCGTCGGACTTCTTGTCCTGATACTCGACCTCGGCCTCGGCCAGGGCCGAACCGCAATCGAAGCAGAAGTTGACCGGCTTCAGGCCCTTGAACACGAAACCGTTCTTGACGATTTCTGCCAGCGCGCGGATTTCGCCGGCTTCGTTGGCGAAGTTCATGGTCAGGTAGGGATTGTCCCACTCGCCCAGCACGCCCAGGCGAATGAAGCCGGCCTTCTGCTCCGCCACCTGCTCTGCGGCGTAGGCACGGCAGCGCTCGCGGGTCAGGTCGGCAGGCTGGTTCTTGCCGAAGGTGGTTTCCACCTTGTGCTCGATCGGCAGGCCATGGCAATCCCAGCCCGGCACGTAGGGCGCATCGAAGCCGGCCATGGTCTTGGAGCGGGTGATGATGTCCTTGAGAATCTTGTTCAGCGCGTGACCGATGTGAATGCTGCCGTTGGCGTAGGGCGGGCCGTCGTGCAGGACGAACTTCGGCCGGGTCTCGCCGAGCTGGCGCAGCTTCTGGTACAGGCCAATGCTGTCCCAGCGTGCCAGGGTCTCCGGCTCGCGCTGCGGCAGGCCGGCTTTCATCGGGAAGGCGGTATCCGGGAGGTTCAGCGTGGCTTTGTAGTCGGTCATCTCAGGCTCTTCGATCAATCAAGCGGTTGGCCAAGCCAGTAGGCCCGGGCGGCGGCGACATCCGCGTCGATCGCCGTCTTCAGCGCCTCCAGGGAGGCGAAACGCTGCTCATCGCGCAGCTTGTGGTGGAATTCCACCGTCAGGCGCTGGCCATAGAGATCGCCAGCGTATTCCAGCAAATGCACTTCCAGATGCGGGCTGCCATCGCCCGCCACGGTCGGCCGCTGTCCGATATTGGCGACGCCGGGGAAGCGATGCCCCTCGTGCGCCGCGGTAACCAGAAACACTCCGCGCAGCGGCGGTTTGCGCCGCTTCAACTGCACGTTGGCGGTCGGTGTACCGAGCTGGCGGGCCAGCTTCTGGCCATGCAGCACACGGCCGGTCAAGGCATAGGGGCGGCCCAGCAGGCGCTCGGCCAACTCCAGTTCGCCGGCCTGCAGGGCCTGGCGCACACGGGTGCTGCTGACGCGCTCGCCATCCAGCTCGACGGTCAGCGCCGCCTCGACGCTGAAGCCCTGCTGCTCGCCGGCCTGGACCAGGAAGGCGAAGTCACCGGAGCGACCGGCACCAAAGCGGAAGTCGTCACCGACCTCCAGATGCTTCACGTGCAGCCCATCCACCAGCACCTGGCGCACGAACTCGTCGGCGGACAGCTCGCGCAGGCGGCGATTGAAGGCCAGGCACAACACCCGGTCGACGCCCTGGGCAGCCAGCAGCTCGAGCTTCTCGCGCAGACGGGTGAGACGCGCAGGTGCGGTATCGGGCGCGAAGAATTCACGCGGCTGCGGCTCGAAGATCACCACGCAGCTCGGCACGCCCAGCTCGATGGCGCGTTCGCGCAGGCGAGCCAGGATGGCCTGGTGACCACGGTGCACGCCATCGAAATTGCCGATGGTGGCAACGCATCCCTGGGTCAGGGGTAGCAGATTGTGGAGGCCGCGGACCAGCTGCATAGCGTGCTTCTTGCTTACAAAGTGGCCGATTATACGCACAGGCGACTATCGGCGACAGGCAGTGTGTCAGCCGCCGGGCAAGTCAATGAATAGTGCGGCGGGCAAAATCCCTCGGGCGAAAACCGAGCAGCAGCAACATACCGAAATAGGTCACCACCCCGGTTGCCACCAGCGCTCCCAGGCGCAGCAGCCGCATCAGCATGTCGCCCTGCTCCCAAGCCGGCATGACATGCATCAGCGCCAGCAGCACCGCCGCCATGACCATCACCGCCAGCACCAGCTTGAGCAGGAACGGCGTCCAGCCCGGCTGCGGCTGGTACATGCGCCGGCTGCGCAGCTGCCAGTAGAGCAGCCCCGCGTTGAGGCACGCCGCCAGGCTGATGGCCAGTGCCAGCCCGGCGTGCCGAAGGTCCAGGCCGAAGACGAACAGCGCATTCATCGCCTGGGTCGCCAGCAGGCTGACGATGGCGATGCGCACCGGGGTCTTGATGTTCTGCTGGGCATAGAAGCCCGGCGCCAGGATCTTGATCAGGATCAGCGCCAGCAGGCCGACTGCGTAGGCGACCAGCGCCTGCTGGGTCATGGCCGAGTCGTGGGCAGTGAACTTGCCGTACTGGAATAGCGAGACGACCAGCGGCTCGGCGATGATCGCCAGCGCCAGGGTGCAGGGCAGTACCAACAGGAAGCAGAGGCGCAGCCCCCAGTCGAGCAGCCGCGAATACTCCTCGCGGTCGGCGCTGGCGTAGGTCTTGGCCAGCGCCGGCAGCAGGATGGTCCCCAACGCCACGCCGAGCACGCCGGAGGGCAGCTCCATCAGGCGATCCGCGTAATACATCCAAGACACGGAGCCGGCCACTAGGAAGGAGGCGAAGATGGTGTTGATGATCAGCGAGATCTGGCTCACCGACACGCCGAAGATCGCCGGCCCCATCTGCTTGAGCACCCGCCACACGCCCGTGTCGCGCAGGCTCAGGCGCGGCAGCACCAGCATGCCGGTCTTCTTCAGCGCCGGCAGCTGCCAGAGGAACTGGGCCAGGCCGCCGACCAGCACGGCCCAGCCCAGCGCCATGATCGGCGGATCGAAATACGGCGCGAACCAGACCGAGAACACGATCATGCTGACGTTCAGCAGGGTCGGCACGAACGCCGGCACCGAGAAGCGGTTCCAGGTGTTGAGCACCGCACCGACCAGCGACGACAGCGAGATCAGCAATATGTAGGGGAAAGTCACCCGCAACAGATCGGTGGTCAGCGCGAACCGCTCGGCCTCGTCGGCGAAGCCCGGCGCGGTGATCCAGACGATCCACGGCGCGGCGAGGATGCCGAGCAAGGTCACCAGCGCCAGCACCAGGGTCAGCAGGCCGGCGACGTAGGCCAGGAAGGTGCGGGTCGCCTCCTCGCCCTGCTGGGTCTTGTACTCGGCCAGGATCGGCACGAAGGCCTGGGAGAAGGCGCCCTCGGCGAAGATCCGGCGCAGCAGGTTGGGCAGCTTGAAGGCGACGACGAAGGCGTCCGACGCCACGCCGGCGCCGAAGGTGCGCGCGATGATCGTGTCGCGGACGAAGCCCAGCACGCGGGAGAGCATGGTCAGGGAACTGACGGCGGCCAGGGACTTGAGCAGATTCATGGAGTCTCGACGATCCGGAGGGCCGGCGCGGCTGGCCGGCAGATGAAGGCGAGGAGTGTAACCAGCCGCCGCTGGTCAGACCAGCCAATGAAGACACTTCCCCACTTGACAGGCACGCTGCGCATCGGCATGATTCGCGGCCTTATTTGTTGCTATCCCCCTAGTTTTCGAGGAGCTTGACGGTGGCCAATACACCTTCTGCCAAAAAACGCGCCAAACAGGCTGAGAAGCGTCGTAGCCATAACGCCAGCCTGCGCTCCATGGTCCGTACCTACATCAAGAACGTGGTCAAGGCCATCGACGCCAAGGACCTGGAAAAGGCTCAGACCGCCTACACCCTGGCCGTTCCGGTCATCGACCGCATGGCCGACAAGGGCATCATCCACAAGAACAAGGCCGCTCGCCACAAGAGCCGCCTGAACGGCCACATCAAGGTTCTGGCTACCGCCGCCTGATTGGTTCTGCTCTTGAAAAGACCGGCCTCAGGGCCGGTTTTTTATTGCCCGCGATTTTTCTCAAACAAAAGAAAAGCCGGAGCATGCCCCGGCTTTCTTGATTACTGCGCCGCCCAGGGCAGGATCGGGATGGCCGTCACCGCATTCTGCGGACTGCCCTCGATCACCCTGTCGCTGTACACCAGATAGACCAGGGTATTGCGCTTCTGGTCGAAGAAACGCACCACCTGCATGGTCTTGAACACCAGCGAGGTACGCTCCTTGAACACTTCCTCGCCATCCTTCAGCTTGCCGACGAAGCGGACGGGGCCGACCTGACGACAGGCAATAGATGCCTCGGCACGATCCTCGGCCAAGCCCAGCCCACCCTTGACCCCGCCCGTCTTGGCGCGCGACAGGTAGCAGGTCACGCCCTCCACCTTGGGATCGTCGAAGGCCTCGACCACGATCCTGTCGTTCGGCCCCACCCACTTGAACACCGTGGAAACCTCACCGATCTCCTCCGCCTGCGCCACCAGCGGCAACGCCAGGCATACCGCCAGCAAACCCTTCGCAATACGCATAACACCTCCAAAATCGGCTCACAGACTCGCGAGCTAGAGCCATGCAAGGCAAAAGCAGGCGAGGAAGCGGAGTTTACAAGCCGCAAATGAGCTTTCCGAGCCTGCTTTTAACGCGGCAGGGCCGACGCGCAGCAGCCTGTGAGCCGATTTTCAGACCAGAATCAGATTGTCCCGGTGCACCAGTTCCGGCTCGTCGACATAGCCCAGCAGCCTCTCGATGGCATCGGAAGGCTGGCCGATGATCTTCTGCGCCTCCAGGGCACTGTAGTTGGCCAGACCACGGGCGATCTCGCGCCCATCGGGACCGACGCAGACCACCATCTCGCCACGACGGAAACTGCCCCGCACCTCTCGCACCCCGACCGGCAGCAGGCTCTTGCGGTCGGCCGTCAGCGCCTTCACCGCCCCCGCATCCAGCACCAGGGTGCCGCGAGTCTGCAGATGCCCCGCCAGCCATTGCTTGCGCGCCGCCAGCAAGCCGCGCTCGGGCGCCAGCAGAGTACCCAGGCGCTCGCCCGCCTTGAGGCGATCCAGCACGCGCTCGATGCGCCCGCCGACGATTACCGTGTGCGCCCCGGAGCGCGCCGCCAGACGCGCCGCGCGCAGCTTGGTCTGCATGCCGCCACGCCCAAGGGTGCCGCCGGTACCACCCGCCACCGCATCCAGCGACGGATCGTCGGCGCGCGCCTCGAAAATCAGCTGAGCATCGGGATTGTGCCGCGGATCGGCATCGAACATGCCGTCACGGTCGGTGAGGATCACCAGCAGGTCGGCCTCCACCAGGTTGGCCACCAGCGCCGCCAGGGTGTCGTTGTCGCCGAAGCGGATCTCGTCGGTGACCACGGTGTCGTTCTCGTTGATCACCGGCACCACGCTCAGGTCGACCAGCGTGCGCAGGGTGCTGCGGGCATTCAGGTAGCGCTTGCGATCGGACAGGTCATCGTGGGTCAGCAGCACCTGGGCGGTGTGATTGCCATGCTCGGCGAAGCTCGACTCCCAGGCCTGCACCAGCACCATCTGGCCGATGGCTGCCGCCGCCTGCAACTCGTGCATCGCGCTCGGCCGGGCAGTCCAGCCGAGGCGACTCATGCCCGCCGCCACCGCGCCGGACGACACCAGCACCAGCTCCACCCCCGCCTCGCGCAGGGCCACCATCTGCTCGACCCACACCGCCATGGCGGAGCGATCCAGGCCACGCCCGTCGGCGGTCAGCAGCGCACTTCCTATCTTCACCACCCAGCGCTGCGCGCCGGTCACCTTGTCCCGCATGATGCCCTCTGCATTCAAGCCAATCGGCACAACGCCGCTGTTAAAGCGGCGCTGCACGATACCCATTGTCAGTCCCGGACGTAAATGATCTCGGGACCGTCTTCGTCATCCTCGAAGTCATCCCAGTCATCGTCGTCGCCCACATCGTCGATGCTCTTCAGCCCCGCCTTACGCAGCGCGCGCTTGTCGTCCAGCGCCTGCAGACGGGCGCGCGCCTCGTCCTCGATGCGGCGATCCAGCTCCGCCAGCTCTTCGGCAAACGCCGGCTCTTCGGCGATGCGCACGGCACGCTCATCCATGTAGCGCATGATCGCCTGGCTCAGCGCCTCGGTACCCTCGCTCTCCAGGGCGGAGATGACGAACACCGGCCCCTTCCAGTCGAGACGCTCGACCACCGCCCGCATGCGCTCCTCGCGCTCATCATCGAGCAACTGGTCGCACTTGTTCAGCACCAGCCAGCGCTCGCGCTCGGCCAGCGCCGGGCTGAATTTCTCCAGCTCGCTGATGATGACTTCGGCGGCCTCGGCGGGATCACTCTGATCCAGGGGCGCCATGTCCACCAGGTGCAGCAACAGATGGGTACGCGCCAGGTGCTTGAGGAAACGGATACCCAGGCCGGCGCCTTCGGAGGCCCCCTCGATCAACCCCGGGATATCGGCGATCACGAAGCTCTTGTAGCGACCGACACTGACCACGCCCAGGTTCGGCACCAGGGTGGTGAAGGGGTAGTCGGCCACCTTCGGCTTGGCCGCGGACACGGAACGAATGAAGGTGCTCTTGCCTGCATTCGGCAGGCCGAGCAGGCCGACATCAGCCAGCACCTTCAGCTCCAGCTTGAGGTCGCGCTGCTCACCCGGCTTGCCCGGCGTGGTCTGGCGCGGCGCACGGTTGGTGCTGGACTTGAAGCGGGTGTTGCCCAGGCCATGCCAGCCACCCTGCGCCACCATCAGGCGCTGGCCCGGCTTGGTCAGGTCACCGATGATCTCCTGGGTCGCCGCGTCGATCACCGTGGTACCGACCGGCACCGGCAGGACCAGATCCTCACCCTTGGCACCCGTGCATTCTGTGCTGCCGCCCTTCTCACCATTGCGCGCATTGAAGCGACGGGTATAGCGGTAGTCGACCAGGGTATTCAGGTTCGGATCGGCCTCCATGAACACGGAGCCGCCGTCACCGCCGTCGCCGCCGTTGGGGCCACCCTTCTCGATGAACTTCTCGCGCCGGAAGCTCATCATGCCGTTGCCGCCGTCGCCGGCTTTTACAAATATCGAAACTTCGTCGACGAATTTCATTAGGGTTGCCTCCCACCGCAGCGGCGGGCCAGTGAACTCAGGAATACAGGATACACAGAAACAAAAAAGCCCCGTCGCGAGACAGGGCTTTTTCAGCAAGCGCGACCTCAGGCGGTCACGATGCTCACGTAACGGCGGTTGAACTCGCCCTTCACGTCGAACTTGATCACACCGTCGACTTTCGCGAACAGGGTGTGATCCTTGCCCATGCCAACGCCGTAGCCAGCGTGGAACTGGGTGCCGCGCTGACGCACGATGATGTTGCCGGCCTTGATGACCTGGCCGCCGTACATCTTCACGCCAAGGCGTTTGCTTTCTGAATCGCGGCCGTTACGAGTACTACCGCCAGCTTTTTTGTGTGCCATGAGTCATAGCCTCCTAAAAGGGGATCAGGCCTGGATGCCGGTGATCTTGATTTCGGTGAACCACTGACGGTGGCCCTGACGCTTCATGTGGTGCTTGCGACGGCGGAACTTGATGATGGTCACTTTGTCGTGACGGCCTTGGGAGACCACCTCGGCGACAACCTTGGCACCATCGACCACCGGAGCGCCGATTTTCACGTCGTCACCGTTGCCAACCAGCAGAACGCGGTCGAAAGTCACGGACTCGCCGGTGGCGACTTCCAGCTTCTCGACCTTGAGGAATTCACCTTCGGCGACTTTGTACTGCTTGCCACCGGTAACAATTACTGCGTACATGGATTTTTCTCCGTTGAACCTGCTCACCCGACTCTTTATAGGAAGAGTTATTGGCCGGCATGGCTGCATGGGGCCGGAACTGACGCCCGTGCAATTGCGTAAGGCAGGGAGTGCCCATAGAAGTTTGGTGCCGCGATTGTACGGAAACCCCGGAGGCGAGGCAAGCCCTGCCAGGCCTTGCCTTGACAGCCCCTACCCCGCCCCCTAGCATGCCGCGCAGCCCGGTCTGCCCAGGCAGACCCGCCATTTCGCCGCCCTCCGCCCCGCGAGGCAGCCGGCCCCGTTCCAGGAGCTCCCGTCACCGATGCAACCCCAGGCCTTCCAAAGCGTGGTCGCGGACGACTTCACCGCCGTCGACGGCATCATCCGCCAGCAGCTGAAGTCCCATGTGCCCCTGGTGGAAAAGATCGGCGACTACATCATCTCCGCCGGCGGCAAGCGCCTGCGCCCGCTGCTGGTACTGCTCAGCGGCAAGGCGCTCGGCTACCAGGCCGACGACCTGCGCCTGCTGGCCGCCACCATCGAGTTCCTGCATACCGCCACCCTGCTGCACGACGACGTGGTCGACATGTCCGGCATGCGCCGCGGCCGCGCCACCGCCAACGCCCAGTGGGGCAACGCGCCCAGCGTGCTGGTCGGCGACTTCCTCTATTCCCGCTCGTTCGAGATGATGGTCGAGCTCGGCTCCATGCCGGTGATGCGCATCCTCTCCCGCGCCACCCGGGTGATCGCCGAAGGCGAGGTGCTGCAGCTGTCCAAGGTGCGCGACGCCAGCACCACCGAAGAGACCTACATGGACGTCATCCGCGGCAAGACCGCCATGCTGTTCGAGGCCTCGACCCACAGCGCCGCCGCCCTGGCCGGCGCGAGCGAGGCGCAGAGCGAGGCCCTGCGCCACTTCGGCGACCACCTCGGCATCGCCTTCCAGCTGGTCGACGATCTGCTCGACTACCAGGGCGACGCCACCACCCTGGGCAAGAACGTCGGCGACGACCTGGCCGAGGGCAAGCCGACCCTGCCGCTGATCTACACCATGCGCGAGGGCAGCGCCGAACAGGCCGCACTGGTGCGCACCGCCATCCAGAAGGGCGGCATCGAGGATTTGGAGAGCATCCGCGCCGCCGTGCAGGCCTCCGGCTCCCTGGACTACACCGCCCGCCTGGCACGCGAGCATGCCGAGAAGGCGATCGCCTGCCTGGAGGCCCTTCCGGACAATGCCTACCGCGACGCCCTGATCGAGCTGAGCCACTTCGCCGTCGCCCGCACCCACTGACACGGCGCCGCGCGATAAAGAGCCCGTCCCTGTGACGGGCTTTTTTGTGCCCAGCCATCCTCGCGGCCACCACATGTAGCGACGTCAGGAATCGCTGCAGGCGATTTTTTTGTGAGCCGATCTCGGCACACACGACGACCGTTCGGTCGAGTGCCCGACAAAAGACGCGATTGACGCTTGCTATTTTGATAATAGGAATTATTCTCATATCCATTGAATGGACGACAAAGGAGATGAGCCATGACCTATCTGATCGATGCCTGGCTGGATCGCCCCCACCCCTATCTGCGCATCCTCAACAGGGAGACCGGCGAGGTGTGTGCCGTGCTGGAAGAGGAAGCCATAGGCGAGCTGCGTGATCAGGGCGACCTCGACCTCGCCGGCCTCAGCTCGTGCGAACCGGGCGTGCTCAAGGAGCTGGTGCGCGGCCTGTTCCTGTTCTGCTACGCACGGGCACTCAGGCCCCACAGCGAGCCGCACTGAGCCACGCTGACGAGACGCGGCCAGACCGCCAGTCTCGTCGGCAACCCGGCACAGGGAGCGTGCCGGGATAGCGCGGAGCGATTGCCCCGCGCAGGTGCCCGGATCGGTCAGGAAGGCCGTCCGGGCATCGCCTTTTACAGGATGTCGAGCAGCTCGACGTCGAACACCAGCACACTGTGCGGCGGGATGCTGCCGACAGCCTGGCCACCGTAGGCCAGCTCACTCGGCACGTGCAGGCGCCACTTGCTGCCGGCGTTCATCAGTTGCAGGGCCTCGACCCAGCCGGCAATCACGCCGCCGACCGGAAATTCGGCCGGCTGGCCACGATCATAGGAACTGTCGAACACGGTGCCGTCGATCAGGGTGCCGTGGTAATGGGTACGCACATGATCCTCGCGCGACGGTTTGGCACCCTCGCCCGCCACCAGCACTTCGTACTGCAGGCCGGACTCCAGCACGGTCACGCCCTCACGCTTGGCGTTCTCGACCAGATACTCGCGCCCGGCACCGGCGGCAGCCTCGGCCTTGGCGGCGGCCTCGGCCTGCATGACTTCGCGGATCACCCGGAAGCTGGCGTTCAGTGCCTCGGGCGAGACCTGGCTGGGCTGGCCGTTGAAGGCGTCGCGCAGGCCGGCGACGATGGCCTCCAAGCTGGCGCCGGGCGGCGGGTTGTCGCGCAGCTGGTCGCCCAGTTGGCGGCCGATGCCGTAGCTGACACGGCCTTCGTCGGTGGAAAGCTCGCTGGAAAGGTTCAGGTCGGACATGGCCGGGCTCCGCTAGGGGGTCGAAAAAGGTCGGCCAGACTAGCACAGCCACCCGCAAACGAAACCGCCCGGGCATCTCGCGACGGCCGGGCGGTTGCGACACGAGGCGGGATCAATCGTGCTTGGTCAGCTTGTCCAGGTAGCCCATCGCGAAGGCCGAGGCGACGAAGGTCATGTGGATGATCACGTACCACATCAGGTGGGTACTGTCGTAGTTGCGCGCATCCATGAACACCCGCAGCAGGTGGATCGAGGAGATCGCCACGATTGACGCCGCCACCTTCATCTTCAGCGAGCTGGAGTCCATCTTGCCCAGCCAGTTGAGCTTCTCCTTGGACTCGTCGATGTCCAGCTGGGACACGAAGTTCTCGTAGCCGGAGATCATCACCATCACCAGCAGGCCGCCGACCAGGGCCATGTCGATCAGCGACAGCAGCACCAGGATCAGTTCGGCCTCGGCCATCGCGAAGACGCTGGGCAGAATATGGAAGACTTCCTGGAAGAACTTCAGCGCCAGCGCCAGCAGTCCCAGCGACAGGCCGAAGTAGATAGGCGCCAGCAGCCAGCGCGAGGCGTACATCGCGTTTTCGATAAAGCGTTCCATGTTGACTCGCCGAGTGGAAAAAACAGGCGGCGAGTATACCCAGCCAGCCATGACGGGCAAGGCACCCGCGTCGCCGAGAGGTTATCCCCGTCTGCTGTGGATAACCTTGTGGGCAGAGGCAGGAAGGATTGCCGTATCCCCGGCGCAGCGGGAGTCCCGTACGGATTGGGCAAAAAGCGCTCAGCTCTCCGGGTGGAACTGACAGATACCGGTCGGCCCCGGGCATGCGCCATTCAACCTGCGCAGCTCCGCCAGCAGATGCAGGCGCCAGATGGGCTCCTCCGTACAGGGCTCATAGCCTTGAACAGCCAGGCAATCGGCAATCGAATCGAGCACCCTCTCGGCGACGAAAGGCCCGTGGAATGGGCCTTGCGCCTTGATCGCCGAGGGCTGCGCCCCCGACATGCCAGCCGCGCACAGTAGCGTCCACAGGCCACGCCCGCCGGCTAGCGGACGGATCTCGCACTCGATACGGGTGGTCAGGCCCAGGCACTGACGGGTGAGGCAGAGGCTGCACGGCATGGCGGCGATCCTCGCGAGGTCTGGCATTCAGCCTACACCCCGCCACACCGCTTCGGAAAGGTGAAAGTTATCCCCGCAGACTGTGGATAACTCTGTGGACGGTACCTGGGAAAAGCCGTCGCAGCGACGCCCGCCGAGGGCGCCGCCGGAATGCGCAGAGACTGACCAGTTGTCGTGTGACCACAAGCGTCATTCCTTGGGCGCTTTCGCCGCCGGCTTGGCCCGGGTCTTCACTTCCTTGATCTTCGGCTCCTTGTCCTTCTCGTCCTCTTCCATCCCCATCTCGGCGATGCTGCGCAGGCGCTCCACCACCCGCGCGTTGACGCTGCCCTTGGGGAAGCGCCCCTTCTCGTCCGGCGCGCCCGCCGGCTCACCCAGCAGCAGGGCCAGGGCCTCGTCGACGTGGCGTACGGCATAGACGTTGAACTGGCCGTTGCGCACCGCCTGCAGCACGCGCTCGTCGAGCATCAGGTTGCTGACGTTGGAATGGGGGATGATCACCCCCTGTTCGCCGGTCAGGCCGCGCGCCTCGCACAGGCGGAAGAAACCCTCGATCTTCTCGTTGACGCCACCGACCGCCTGCACCTCGCCGAACTGGTTGATCGAGCCGGTGATCGCGAAGCACTGCTTGAGCGGCGTGCGCGACAGGGCCGAGATCAGGGTACAGACCTCGCCGAGGGAAGCACTGTCGCCGTCGACATAGCCGTAGGACTGTTCCAGCGCGATGCTGGCGGAAATCTCCAGGGGGAATTCCTGGGCGTAACGACTGCCTAGGAAGCCGGTGACGATCATCACGCCCTTGGAATGGATCGGCTGCCCCAGGCTGACCTCGCGCTCGATGTCGACGATGCCCGAGCCGCCCGGGTAGACGGTGGCGGAAATCCGCGCCGGCACGCCGAAGGCGGAGTCGCCGACTTCCAGCACGGTCAGCCCGTTGCACTTGCCGATGGCCTCGCCGGCGGTGTCAATTAGGATGATGCCGGCCAGCATGTCGTCGATGATCCGCGCCGACACGCGCCCGGTGCGGTCGGACTTGGCCTTCAGCGCCCGCTCGATATGGCCGACGTCGGTCACCGCATCGCCGGCCAGCTGACGCACGAAGTCGGCCTCGCTGACCAGCTGGAACAGGTCGCCGATACGTGCCGACAACCGCCCCTGGTGCTCGGCCAGGCGCGCGCTGTAGGTGGCCAGGCGCGCCACGGCGGCGGCGCTCAGCGGCGCCATGCCCTCCTCCGAGGTGCGGGTTTTGAGCAGCTGGGCGAACTGTTCGAGGCTGTCGTCGGCGACCGGGATCTCCTCGTCGAAGTCCACCAGCACGCGGAACATCTCCTGGAAGTCGGAATCCAGGTCCTGCAGCGCGTAGTACAGCTGGCGCGAGCCGATGATGACGACCTTGAGCTGCAGCGGGATGACCTGTGGCGTGAGGGTCACGGTGGCGATGCGCCCCATGTCGCCGAGCGGCGACTCCATCTTCAGCTGGCGCGAATGCAGCGCGCGCTTGAGCGCGTCCCAGACGAAGGGCTCGCCGAGCAGCTTCTCCGCCTCCACGATCAGATAGCCGCCGTTGGCACGGTGCAAGGCACCCGGGCGCAACTGGCGGTAGCTGGTGTAGAGCGCGCCCTGGTCGGTGCTGTACTCGATGCGGCCGAACAGGTTGTCGTAGGTCGGGTGCGATTCGAACACCACCGGGGCGCCGCCGTCGGCGTGATGATCGACCACCAGGCTGGGGCAGTACTGCTCCTCCAGCATCTCGCGGCGCTGGACGTCGGGCTTGTCGTCCAGCAACTGGTCGACCACCGTGCGCAGCAGGTTGACCTGCACCGCCTGCAGGTAGGCGCAGACGCCGGTGTTCTCCGCGTATTTCTCCGAGAGCGGCGCGAGCAACGGCTGCAGGGCCAGGGTGATGGTTTCCTCGTTGAGCTGGCGCAGCTGGTTGCTGCTCTCGCGCTTCCACTGGGGCAGGCTGGCCAGCTCCTCGTTGAGGCGCTCTTCCAGCACGGCGATGTCCTCATGGAAGCGCTCGCGCTCGGCTTCCGGCAACTGGGCGAATTCCGCTTCGTCGAGCGCCTTGCCGTCCTTCATCGGCGTGAAGGCGATGTTCGAGCTGTCGCGGTAAAGGGCGACATCCTTCTCCAGCGCCAACTTCTCGATCAGGTCCAGCGCCTTGTCGTAGCGCTGGTTGAAGATGCGGTCGATGGCACCCTTCTTCTGCTGGTAAGTGGGCGTCTCGAACACCGCGGGGAAGGTCGCCAGCAGGTTGTCGATCAGATGGCCCACATCGGCGGTGAACTCCGCGGCGGTGCCGGGCGGCAGCTCCAGCGCGCGCGGCTCGCGCGGCTCATCGAAGTTGTTGACGTAGACCCGGTCGTCCGGCGTGGCCTGGCGCTTGGCCTCGGCCTTGAGGTAACGCTGCACGAAGGAGAAGCGGCCGGTGCCCGGCTCGCCCATCACGTACACGTTGTAGCCGGGGCGCGGCATCGCCACGCCGAACTGCAGGGCCTCGACGGCGCGCTCCTGGCCGAGCACGCCACGGAAGGGTTCGAGATCGTCGGTGGTGGTGAAGTTGAACTGGTCGGGGGCGCAGGGGCGGGTCAGGGCATCGGGCGCCAGGCGCAGGCTGGCAGCGAAGGATTCGGGCATCGGAAGTCCTTGTCGAAGCGGGCTAGCCGCAAGATGGGACCATTCTGGCGCCGCCCCGGCGCCGCTGGCAAGGCGCGATCAGCTCGCTCCCTGCCCGACACAGCCCAGGCAGAACTCCGCCGCGGGCAAGGCCTGCAGGCGGGCCGGCGCGATAGCCTCGCCACAGCCAGCGCACAGCCCGTAACGCCCTTCGGCCAGGCGCTGGCATGCCAGGCCGACCTGGCGCAGGCCCTCCTCCGCCTCGGCCAGCAGGGCATGCAACACGTCGTCGTTCTGTCGCTCCGAGGCCTGCTCGGCGAAATCCGGACTGCGCTGCAGCGCGAGGTCGCGCCGGATCGCATCGGCGCGCCGGTCGTATTCGGCGAACAGCAGGTCGAGGGCGGTATGGGGATCGAAGCGGGTCATGGTGAAACTCCCGGAGGACTTCCAACAGTGTGGCCCCATGCACGCGGAACGCACTGACGCTCGTCAATGCGATAAGGGATCGAGGGCTTTTCCGGATTGCATCCGAGGCGACCTCACTCAACAGCCCCGTATATGCCCCGGTGCGCACGGCGCACCCTATAAGCCATGACAAAGGTCATGGCCACGTGAGTTGTTGCACACCTTGTGGGAGCGGATTTATCCGCGAATTTCGCGGCCAATCGGAATGCCGCCCCAGCCGCTCCCACAAGAGCAGAATTACGCCTCCAACACGTAACGGGTACATAACCATGAAAAAGGCCGCCAGATGGCGGCCTTCGGGCATCGCAGGGGGAGATCAGACCACGCCCTGGGCCAGCATGGCGTCGGCGACTTTCACGAAGCCGGCGATGTTGGCGCCCTTCACGTAGTTGATCCGGCCGTTTTCCTCGCCGTGGTGCACGCAGGCGTGGTGGATGTTCTGCATGATGCCGTGCAGACGCTGGTCCACTTCGCCGGCGCTCCAGTGCAGGCG
Source organism: Pseudomonas paralcaligenes (assembly GCF_019655855.1). GTDB lineage: Bacteria > Pseudomonadota > Gammaproteobacteria > Pseudomonadales > Pseudomonadaceae > Aquipseudomonas > Aquipseudomonas paralcaligenes. The sequence goes on from NZ_BPFX01000019.1 coordinate 25,575, forward strand.
CATGGCGTTCTGGCTCATTTCCAGGCCGCTGGTGGCCACGCCGCCGGCGTTGGAGGCCTTGCCCGGGGCGTAGAGGATGCCGGCCTCGATGAACAGGTCGACGGCTTCCAGGGTCGACGGCATGTTGGCGCCTTCGGCGACGCAGATGCAGCCGTTGCTCAGCAACGTGCGTGCGTCCTCGGCGTCCAGCTCGTTCTGGGTGGCGCAGGGCAGCGCGATGTCGCATGCCAGGCCCCACGGACGCTGGCCGGCGAGGAAGCGCAGGCCGAAGTGCTCGGCCATCTCGCTGATGCGGCCGCGGCGCACGTTCTTCAGGTCCATCAGGTACTGCCACTGTTCTTCGGTGAGGCCTTCCTCGGCGAACAGGGTGCCCTCGGAGTCGGACAGGGAGATGACCTTGCCGCCCAGCTCCATGACCTTCTGCGCCGCGTACTGGGCGACGTTGCCCGAGCCGGAGACAGTCACGCGCTTGCCGTCGAAGCCCTCGCCCTTACGCTTGAGCATTTCCTCGGCGAAGTACACGCAGCCGTAGCCGGTGGCCTCCGGGCGGATCAGGCTGCCGCCGTAGGTCAGGCCCTTGCCGGTCAGCACCGAGGTGAATTCGTTGGCCAGGCGCTTGTACTGGCCGAACAGGTAGCCGATCTCGCGCGCGCCGACGCCGATGTCGCCGGCCGGCACATCGAGGTCAGCACCGACGTGGCGGTACAGCTCGCTCATGAAGGACTGGCAGAAGCGCATCACTTCGCCGTCGCTGCGGCCCTTCGGATCGAAGTCCGAGCCGCCCTTGCCGCCGCCCATGGGCAGGGAGGTCAGCGAGTTCTTGAACACCTGCTCGAAGGCGAGGAACTTGAGCACGCCCAGGTTGACCGACGGGTGGAAGCGCAGGCCGCCCTTGTACGGGCCGATGGCGCTGCTCATCTGCACGCGGAAGCCGCGGTTGACATGGACCCGCCCCTTGTCGTCGACCCACGGCACGCGGAACAGGATGGCCCGCTCGGGCTCGACGATGCGCTCGACGATGCCGGCTTCCACGTAGTGGGGGTTGGCTTCGAGGAAAGGCCAGAGGGAGCGCAGCACCTCTTCCACCGCCTGGTGGAACTCGGGCTGGTCGGGATCGCGCTGCTTGAGGCGCGCGAGAAAGCTGTCGACGGACTGGATCATGAGGCACCCGCACTGATTCGATATTTCAGGGGGCGAGACTCTAGCAATCGCGAGAGCACCAATAAAGAACAAAATGGCGCTTTTATGAATCTATTTGGTGCATTTCTGTAAAAGCAACTGGAAAAACCATGAAAAAACGGGGCCATCCGGCCCCGTCTTCATGCACGTCATTGGTGCGAATGCGCACCAGACGGGCACATCACTGCGCCAGCTTCTTGTGGCGGACCCGGTGCGGCTGGGCAGCAGCCTCGCCGAGGCGTTTCTTGCGGTCGGCCTCGAACTCGGTGTAGTTGCCCTCGAAGAAGTACACCTGGCCATCGTCCTCGTAGGAGAGGATGTGGGTGGCGATGCGGTCCAGGAACCAGCGGTCGTGGCTGATCACGATGGCGGCGCCGGGGAAGTCCAGCAGCGCCTCTTCCAGGGCGCGCAGGGTTTCCACGTCGAGGTCGTTGGACGGTTCGTCGAGCAGCAGCACGTTGCCGCCCTGCTTCAGGGTCAGCGCCAGGTGCAGGCGGCCGCGTTCACCGCCGGAGAGGTCCTTGACGAACTTCTGCTGGTCGGCACCCTTGAAGTTGAAGCGCCCGACGTAGCCGCGCGACGGCACCTCGTAGTTGCCTACCTTGATCATATCGAGACCGTCGGAGACCTGCTCCCACACGGTCTTGCCGCCGTCCAGGCTGTCGCGGCTCTGGTCGACGCTGGCGATCTGCACGGTGTCGCCGATCTCGATGGTGCCGGAGTCCGGCTGCTCCTTGCCGGTGATCATGCGGAACAGGGTCGACTTGCCCGCGCCGTTGCCGCCGATCACGCCGACGATGGCGCCCTTGGGGATGCTGAGCGACAGGTTGTCGATCAGTACGCGATCGCCGTAGCCCTTGCTGACGTTGTTCAGCTCGATGACCTTGTCGCCCAGGCGCGGACCGGCCGGGATGTAGATCTCGTTGGTCTCGCTGCGCTTCTGGAATTCCTGGGACTGCATTTCCTCGAAGCGCTGCAGGCGGGCCTTGGACTTGGACTGGCGGGCCTTGGCGCCCTGGCGCACCCATTCCAGTTCGGCCTTCATCGCCTTGGCGTGGGACGCCTCGGCCTTGGCTTCCTGGGCCAGGCGGTTGGACTTCGACTCCAGCCAGCCGGAGTAATTGCCCTCGTAGGGGATGCCGTGGCCACGGTCCAGTTCGAGAATCCAGCCGGCGACGTTGTCGAGGAAGTAGCGGTCGTGGGTGATCGCCACCACGGTGCCCGGGAAGTCGTGGAGGAAGCGTTCCAGCCAGGCGACGGAGTCGGCGTCCAGGTGGTTGGTCGGTTCGTCCAGCAGCAGCATGTCGGGGGCCGACAGCAGCAGGCGGCACAGGGCCACGCGGCGCTTCTCGCCACCGGACAGGTGCTCGATCTTCGCCTCCCACGGCGGCAGGCGCAGGGCGTCGGCGGCAACCTCCAGCTGGCGCTCCAGGTTGTGGCCGTCGCTGGCCTGGAGGATGGCCTCCAGCTTGGCCTGCTCGGCGGCCAGGGCGTCGAAGTCGGCATCCGGTTCGGCGTAGGCGGCATACACTTCATCCAGACGGGCCTGGGCCTGCTTGATCTCGCCCACGGCCTCCTCGACGATCTCGCGCACGGTCTTGGCCGGGTCGAGCTGCGGCTCCTGCGGCAGGTAGCCGACCTTGATGCCCGGCATCGGACGGGCCTCACCGTCGATCTCGGTGTCGACCCCGGCCATGATGCGCAGCAGGGTGGACTTGCCGGCGCCGTTCAGGCCGAGCACGCCGATCTTGGCGCCGGGGAAGAACGACAGGGAGATGTCCTTGAGGATTTCGCGCTTCGGGGGCACGACCTTGCTGACCCGATGCATGGTATAGACGTACTGAGCCATGGCTGACCTTGGTTCTGCGTAAACTGGGAATGAAAAGGAAACCGCGCCCCCGGCCCACCGGCCGGAGGCAGTAATTCCGGGAGCGAGGGGCAGTATCAGGAAACCGTGCGCCCGCGCGTGCGGCAAAGCTACCGGAATGCACCGCGCGGGGCAAACCAGGCGATGGGCTGTGATGGCACTGTGCCGTTTTTACGGGCATGCTACGCGGTCCCGATTGCCAGGAAGGCCCCGACTTGGCAACCGTACGTGCAGGGTTCATAACGCGTGTCACTATCCCGCCTCCGTTCTTCCCGCTCCTCGGGCGACCCCCTCGCCCGGCCCAGCCGCGGCTCCCTGAAGGGCGCCCTGGCACTGCTGGTGGCCCTGATGCTGGGCCTGCTGCTGTGGCAGTTGCAGCAGGAGGCAAGCCACCTGGAGCAGAGCGAGCGCCAGCGCCACCTGGACCACGCCAGCCAGCTCGCCAGCCATCTGGCCCTGACCATGCGGCTCAAGGCCGAGTCCGGCCGTATCTTCCTCGCCAGCCAGGCCCGCCAACCCCTGAGCGGAGAGCCGCTCGACGCGCTGCTGGAGCGCCTGCATCGCTACTACCCCACGCTGGACAGCCTCGTCTGGGTCGACGCCGATGGCCGGGTGCTGGGCGACAGTCGCCCGGCCGCCGATGACGGCGCGCCGTTCGACCGGGGCCGGCCCTATCACTTCGCGCTGTCCCGCCTCGATCCCGGCCTGATTCAGGTCGACCTGCAGTCGCCGGATGACGCGGGCGGCTGGCGCCTGCGCTTCGCGGCCGAGGCCCTGCGCCACTGGCTGCCGGAACAGCCGGCCGACCTGCCCTGGCTGCTGCATGAAGAGGCCCGCGGCCTGGTCCTGCTACGCCACCCCGCCGGTGATCGGGCCGAGCGCCTGACCGACGCGGAGCGGGCACTGAGCATCCAGCGCACTCCGCTGGCCGGCAGCGACTGGCAGGTGGTCGCCCTGTTCGACGCCCCCGCGCTGCGCGCCAAGGTGCTGCCGCGTCAGGCCAGCAAGCTGCTGCTGTTCATCCTCTGCGGGACGCTGACCCTGCTCGCCCTGTTCGGTCTGCTGCGCGAACAGAGCCGCCTGCGCGCCTACCACGCGCTGTCGCGCCGCTCCATGGAGGACGCCATTGGCGCCCTCGGTGCGATCGACGAACGGGTGCTGGTGACCCAGCCCGACGGCCATATCAGCTACCTCAACCCGCGCGCCGAACAGATGTTCGGCCTGGACCTGGCCACCGCCAGCCAGATGCACCTGCTGGAGCTGCTACCGGCACTGGCGCCCTGGCTGGAGAACGCCTTCTACGAGCAGAGCGCACCGATCGAGGTGCTGCAGGACGGCGAGCGCCGCCTGTACGACGTCACCTGCCACGCCCTCTACACCGACAACCCGGAGCCGGGGCGCGCCTGGGTGCTGCGCGACGTGACCGAGGAACAGCAGGCCCTGCGCGTGCTGCAGGACACCCGCCGGCGCTACCAGGACATCTTCGAGGGCAGCGGCGTGGCCCTCTGCGTGCTCGACCTGTACGAGTTGAGCATCTACCTCGAGGCCCAGGGCCTGCACAGCAGCGCCGAGCTGCAGCCCTGGCTGGACGAAGACGAGGCGCGCCACGAGGAGCTGCTGCGGCGCATCCGCGTCAGCGAGGTGAACAAGGTGGCCCTGCAGCTGCTCGGCGTCGACAGCCCGCAGCAGGTCTGGGAACACCTGATCGCCGCCGCCCCCCTGCGCCCGGGCGGCCCACGCCACACCCTGGTCAGCGCCCTGCTCGACGGCAACCGGGACATGATGGTGGAGAACCGCATGTTCACGCCCCAGGGCCACGAGCGTTACCTGTGGCTCAACCTGCAGTTCCCGGAGAGCCGCGAGGAACTGCACGCGGTGACCCTCAGCGTGCACGACATCACCAGCCGCAAGCGCGTCGAACTGTCGCTGGTCGAGCGCGAGCGCTTCTGGTCCGATGTGCTGCGCTCGGTGCCGGACACCCTGTACGTGCACGACATGGGCACCATGCGGGTGATGTTCAGCAACAACCGCCTGGGCCCCGACCTGGGCTACAGCAAGGAAGAGATGCGCCGTTTCGGCGACAAGCTGTGGGAGAAGATCCTCCACCCCGACGACGTCGAGCTGTACCAGCGCGTGCGCAACCTGCAGAAGGTGGTCGGCGACGGCCAGCTGCTGCACTGCCAGCTGCGCTGGCGCCACCGCGACGGCAGCTGGCACTGGTTCGACATCCGCGAGCACGCGCTCAGCCGCGACCGCAGCGGCAGGGTCAGCCGCCTGATCGGCGTGGCCAAGGACATCACCGGCGAGATCAACGCCCAGGCCAGCCTGCTCGACAGCGAGCGGCGCTACCGGCTGCTGGCGGAGAGCATCAGCGACGTGATCCTCTCCACCGACAGCACGATGAAGCTCAACTACGTCAGCCCGTCGGCCGAAGGCTTCTTCGGCTACAGCCCCGAGTGGGTGCTGGAGAACGGCCTGCTCGACATCGCCACCAGCCCGCGCCAGCTGGCCGACCTCCTGCAACTGCTGGAGCAGGTGCGCGGCGCCCTCGGCGATGCGCAGCGGCTGGCCGAACTGCAGGCGGGCCTGGGCGGGCGCACCTTCGTCTTCGACGGCGTGCGCGCCGACGGCCGCAAGATCACCGTGGAGATGCGCCTGACCCTGATGTGGGACGAGCAGGAGCGCTTCGAGGGCGTGCTCGGCATCGGCCGCGACATCACCCAGCAGCGCCGCGCCGAACGCGATCTGCGCATGGCGGCCACGGTGTTCGACCACTCCACCGCCGCCATCCTGGTCACCGATCCGGCCGGCTACATCGTGCGCATCAACGAGACCTTCCAGCGCATCACCGGCTTCGCCGGCGCCGAGGTGCTCGACCAGATGCCCGGCATGCTCACCGCCGATCGCCAGCAGGCCGCCCAGTTCGCCTACATCCTCGCCCAGCTCAACAAGCACGGCAGCTGGGAAGGCGAGGTCTGGCTCAAGCGCCGCAACGGCGAGCAGTTCCCGGCCTGGGTGGGCATCACCGCGGTGCAGGACGACGACGGCGACCTGGTCAGCTACGTGTGCTTCTTCAACGACATCAGCGAGCGCAAGGCCAGCGAGCAGCGCATCCACCGCCTGGCCTACTACGACGCCCTGACCCTGCTGCCCAACCGCACCCTGTTCCAGGACCGCCTGCACACCGCCCTGCTGCACGCAGAGCGGCACGACGAGTGGGTGGTGCTGATGTTCCTCGACCTCGACCGCTTCAAGCCGATCAACGACTCCCTCGGCCACGCCGCCGGCGACCGCATGCTCAAGGACGTGGCCGTGCGTCTGGCCGCCTGCGTCGACGAGGACGACACCGTGGCGCGCATGGGCGGCGACGAATTCACCCTGCTGCTGCAGCCGCGCAACACCCGGGCGGGCGCCCTCAACCGGGCCATCCACGTGGCCGAGCGGATTCTCGCCAGCCTGGCCCAGCCGTTCGTCCTGCAGGGCCGCGAGTTCTTCGTCACCGCCTCCATCGGCATCGCCCTCAGCCCTCAGGACGGCGACGAGCTGAGCCAGCTGATGAAGAACGCCGACACCGCCATGTACCACGCCAAGGAGCGCGGCAAGAACAACTTCCAGTTCTACCAGGCGGAGATGAACGCCACCGCCCTGCAGCGCCTGGAACTGGAGAGCGACCTGCGCCACGCCCTGGAACAGGGCCAGTTCCTTCTCTATTACCAGCCGCAGCTGTCCAGCGACGGCAAGCGTCTGACCGGCGTCGAGGCCCTGCTGCGCTGGAACCACCCGCGCCGTGGCCTGGTGGCGCCCTACGAGTTCATTCCGGTGCTGGAGGAGCTGGGCCTTATCGTCCAGGTCGGCGACTGGGTGATCGCCGAGGCCTGCCGCCAGATCAAAGCCTGGCACGACGCCGAGGTCAGGGTGCCCAAGGTCTCGGTCAACCTGTCCGCCCGCCAGTTCGCCGACGGCCAGCTGGGCATGCGCATCTCCCGCGTCCTCGGCGAGAGCGGCCTGCCGCCGGCCTGCCTGGAGCTGGAACTGACCGAATCGATCCTGATGCGCGACGTCGGCGAGACCCTGCAGGTGCTGGCCAGCCTCAAGCGCCTGGGCCTGTCCATCGCGGTGGACGACTTCGGCACCGGCTACTCGTCGCTCAACTACCTCAAGCAGTTCCCCATCGACGTGCTGAAGATCGACCGCAGCTTCGTCGACGGCGTGCCCGGCGGCGAACAGGACGCGCAGATCGCCCGCGCCATCATCGCCATGGCCCACAGCCTGAACCTGGCGGTGATCGCCGAGGGCGTGGAGACCCAGGGCCAGCTGGACTTCCTCCGCGAGCACGGCTGCGACGAGGTGCAGGGCTATCTGTTCGGCAAGCCGATGGCGGCCGACCAGTTCGAGGCGCAGTTCGGCGGCAGCGCCCTGTTCATGCTCACCTGAGCGCCGGCCTCGCGCCAGGCGCCGTGGGAGCGGCCTTGGCCGCGAAGTCTTTACCGCCCTGACCCGGTTCGCGGCCAAGGCCTCTGCCACACGCGCATCGCCTGCTTTCGCGAGAGCGTGAACAGGATCGGCGGTGCGTGAGTCCCGCTCGTCCGCCACTTGACCGCCTTTCATGTGCCAGGCTGTGGCACATCGGGTAGAATGCGCGCCTTTCCCCCAGCACCCCGATCCCTAAGAGGACCGCCATGTTCAGCCGTGACTTGACCATTGCCCGCTACGATGCAGAACTCTTCGCCGCCATGGAGCAGGAAGCCCAGCGCCAGGAAGAGCACATCGAGCTGATCGCCTCCGAGAACTACACCAGCCCGGCGGTGATGGAAGCCCAGGGCAGCGTGCTGACCAACAAGTACGCCGAAGGCTACCCGGGCAAGCGCTACTACGGCGGCTGCGAGTACGTCGACGTGGTCGAGCAACTGGCCATCGACCGTGCCAAGGAGCTGTTCGGCGCCGACTACGCCAACGTCCAGCCGCACGCCGGCTCCCAGGCCAACGCCGCCGTCTACCTGGCCCTGCTGAGCGCCGGCGACACCATCCTCGGCATGAGCCTGGCCCACGGCGGCCACCTGACCCACGGCGCCTCCGTATCCTCCTCCGGCAAGCTGTACAACGCCGTGCAGTACGGCATCACCGACGCCGGCCTGATCGACTACGACGAAGTCGAGCGCCTGGCCCTCGAGCACAAGCCGAAGATGATCGTCGCCGGCTTCTCCGCCTACTCCCAGGTGCTGGACTTCGCCCGCTTCCGTGCCATCGCCGACAAGGTAGGCGCCTACCTGTTCGTCGACATGGCCCACGTGGCCGGTCTGGTCGCCGCCGGCGTGTACCCGAACCCGGTGCCGTTCGCCGACGTGGTCACCACCACCACCCACAAGACCCTGCGCGGCCCGCGCGGCGGCCTGATCCTGGCGAAGAAGAACGAGGAGATCGAGAAGAAGCTCAACTCCGCCGTCTTCCCGGGCGCCCAGGGCGGCCCGCTGGAGCACGTGATCGCGGCCAAGGCCATCTGCTTCAAGGAAGCCCTGCAGCCCGAGTTCAAGGCCTACCAGCAGCAGGTGGTGAAGAACGCCCAGGCCATGGCCGGCGTGTTCATCGAGCGCGGCTTCGACGTGGTTTCCGGCGGCACCCAGAACCACCTGTTCCTGCTGTCGCTGATCAAGCAGGACATCACCGGCAAGGACGCGGACGCCGCCCTGGGTCGCGCCTTCATCACCGTGAACAAGAACAGCGTGCCGAACGACCCGCGCTCGCCTTTCGTCACCTCCGGCCTGCGCATCGGCACCCCGGCCGTCACCACCCGTGGCTTCAAGGAAGCCGAGTGCCAGGAACTGGCCGGCTGGATCTGCGACATCCTGCAGAACCTGGGCGACGAGTCCGTGGTCGACGCGGTGCGCGAGAAGGTCAAGGCCGTGTGCGCCAAGTTCCCGGTGTACGGCAAGTAAGCGTCAGCGCTGCATGAAAAAGCCCGGCACTCGCCGGGCTTTTTCGTTTGTACTCCCTCTCCCTTCGGGAGAGGGTTGGGGTGAGGGTGCCATGGGCCGCTCGCAGTCGCCTGGAAGCCCCTCACCCCCGCCCCCTCTCCCGGAGGGAGAGGGGAGTTAGCGCGGCGAAACCCGCGCGGATTTCCTCTTCCGGCAGGTCGTCGCCGATGAACACCAGCACGCTCTGGCGCGTCTCGCCCTCGGCCCAGGGCTCGTCCCAGTCGAAGCCGTACAGGCGCAGCACGCCCTGGAACACCAGGCGGCGCTCGTCGCCGGCCACTTCGAGCACGCCCTTGTAGCGCAGCAGCGCGTTGCCGTGGCGCTCCAGCAGGTCGTCCATGAAGGCGCTCAGACGCTCCATGTCCAGCGGGCCATCGCTCTGCAGCACCAGGGTGCGGATGCGGTCCGGGGACGGCCCCACGGGGGCCAGCGGGCGCAGGGCCGGCGTCACCGCCACCTCGGCGTTGAGGTTGAAGCCACGGATGTCGAGCAGCTCGGCCAGGTCGACGCGGCCGTGCTCCACCACACCCACCGGCGCGCGGCGGTTGATCCGTGCCAGGCGCTCGCGCAGCGCCTCGACCTGCTCCGCCGACGCCAGGTCGGTCTTGCTCAGCAGGATGCGGTCGGCGAAGCCGACCTGGGCCTGGGCGATGGTTTCCCGCAGGTGGCGCTCGGCGTTCACCGCGTCGACCAGGGTGACGATGCCGTCGAGGATGTAGCGCTGGGCCAGTTCCTCGTCGGCGAAGAAGGTCTGCGCCACCGGTGCCGGGTCGGCCAGGCCGGTGCACTCGATCACCAGGCGGTCGAAGGCCAGTTCGCCGGCGTCCAGCTTGTCCAGCAGCAGGAACAGGGCCTTCTCCAGCTCGACATGGATGGAGCAGCAGACGCAGCCGTTGGCCAGGGTCAGCAGCTCCACCGGCCTGTCGCCGAGCAGCTGGCCGTCGATGGGCGTCTCGCTGAATTCGTTCTCGATCACCGCCAGCCTGAGGCCGTGCTCGGCCTCCAGCATGTGGCGCAGCAGCGTGGTCTTGCCGGCGCCGAGGAAGCCGGTGAGGACGGTGACGGGAATGGGCTGAAAGATCATGGAACTCCTTGAAACTATGTGGGAGCGGCCTTGGCCGCTCCCACAGGTTCAGCAGCAGCGAATGGGCCTGCCCTTGCCACCACCGTAGCGAGCCTCCTGGCGTTCGCGGAAAAACGCCTCGTAGCTCATCACCGGCAGGTCCGGGTGCTTGCGACTCATGTGCTCGACATAGTTGTCGTAGTCGGGCATGCCCACCAGCATCCTGGCGGCCTGGCCGAGGTACTTACCCATGCGGCTGAGGTCGTTGAACATGGCGATTTCCTCAGGCGTCCGCGATCGACTGGTACGGGCTTTCCCTGTCCGTCCGCTCGGGCCTGATCCAGGCGGCGCGGCCGACCTTGATCGCGTAGAACAGCACGCTGAGGACCACGAACAGGAACAGCACGGTCAACACCGAGTTGGTGTAGGCGTTGAAGATCACGTGCTGCATCTGGCCGATGTCCTTGGCCGGAGCCAGCACCTGACCGGCGTCCAGCGCGTCGCTGTACTTCTTGGCCAGGGCCAGGAAGCCGACCGCCGGGTTCGGGTCGAGCAGCTTGATCAGGCCGGCGGTGGTGGTGCAGATCAGCAACCAGCAGGCCGGCACCAGGGTGACCCAGACGTAGCGCTGGCGCTTCATCTTGATCAGCACCACGCTGCCGAGCATCAGGGCGATGCCCGCGAGCATCTGGTTGGAGATGCCGAACAGCGGCCACAGGGTGTTGATGCCGCCGAGCGGGTCGATCACGCCCTGGTACAGCAGCCAGCCCCACATCGCCACGCAGCCTGCGGTGGCGATCACGTTGGCGCCCCAGGACTCGGTCTTCTTCAGGGCCGGCACGAAGTTGCCGAGCAGGTCCTGCAGCATGAAGCGCCCGGCACGGGTGCCGGCGTCCACCGCGGTGAGGATGAACAGCGCCTCGAACAGAATGGCGAAGTGGTACCAGAACGCCATGGTGTTCTCGCCCGGCAGCACGCTGTGGAGGATCTGCGCAATACCCACGGCCAGGGTCGGCGCACCGCCGGCCCGGGCCAGGATGGTGTTCTCGCCGATATCGCGGGCCACCGCTTCCAGCGCGTCCGGAGTGATGGCGAAGCCCCAGCTGCTGACGGTCGCGGCCACCGCGGCGGCGTCGGAGCCGACCACCGCGGCCGGGCTGTTCATGGCGAAGTACACGCCCGGCTCGATCACCGAGGCGGCGACCATGGCCATGATGGCGACGAACGACTCCATCAGCATGCCGCCGTAGCCGATGTAGCGGGCGTGCGACTCGTTGGCCAGCAGCTTGGGCGTAGTGCCAGAGCTGATCAGCGCGTGGAAGCCGGACACCGCGCCGCAGGCGATGGTGATGAACAGGAACGGGAACAGGGTGCCCTTCCACACGGGGCCGGTGCCGTCGGTGAACTGGGTCAGCGCCGGCATCTTCAGCTCGGGCATGACCACCAGAATGCCGATGGCCAGGGCGATGATGGTGCCGATCTTGAGGAAGGTCGACAGGTAGTCGCGCGGCGCCAGGATCAGCCACACCGGCAGCACGGCGGCGACGAAGCCGTAGCCGATCAGCATCCAGGTGATCTGCACGCCGGTGAAGGTGAAGGCCGGGCCCCAGGTCGGGTCGGCCGCCACCTGGCCGCCGGCCCAGATCGAGGCGAGCAGCAGGACCACGCCGATCACCGAAATCTCACCGATACGGCCCGGGCGGATATAGCGCATGTATACCCCCATGAACACAGCGATGGGGATAGTGGCGATCACCGTGAACATGCCCCACGGGCTCTCGGCCAGGGCCTTGACCACGATCAGCGAGAGCACCGCGAGGATGATGATCATGATCAGGAAGGCGCCGAACAGGGCGATGGTGCCCGGTATCTGGCCCATCTCCTCGCGCACCAGCTCGCCCAGGGAGCGGCCGTTGCGGCGGGTGGAGATGAACAGGACCATGAAGTCCTGCACCGCGCCGGCCAGCACCACGCCGGCGATCAGCCACAGCGTGCCGGGCAGGTAGCCCATCTGCGCGGCGAGCACCGGGCCGACCAGCGGTCCGGCGCCGGCGATGGCGGCGAAATGGTGGCCGAAGAGGATGTGCTTGTTGGTCGGCACGTAGTCCAGACCATCGTTGTTGATCAGCGCCGGGGTGGCGCGGGTCGGGTCCAGCTGCATCACCTTGTTGGCGATGAACAGGCTGTAGTAGCGGTAGGCGACGAGATAGAGGGCGACGGCCGCCACCACTATCCACAAGGCATTGATGGCTTCGCCGCGGCGCAGCGCCACGACACCCAAGGCACAGGCGCCCACCACTGCCAGCACTGCCCAGGGCAGGTGGCGCAGCAGGCTATTGTTATTGTTCATGATTACTCCTAACTGATGGACAGACAGGCTGCCGCTCAAGCTTAGACGCTGGATGGCGAATGCATTACTCGACCTTGGTCTAAGCCGCCGCAGGTACGCCATGGGCATCGGAGTAGCACTTTGCCAGCGGCGAAAAAGGCTGCGTGCCCGCCCTGCACCTGTCACCGCCACACGGCTACACTAGCTCCCTTTCCGGCGACGCCAAGGATGCCACGCCGCATGTTCCGCTTCCCCTATAACTCCCTGCTGGTCCTGCTGCTCGCCGGCATGCTCGGATGCGCCGAGGAACACCCGCCGCTGGACCAGCAGGTCTACGTCTGGCAGCGCCAGTGGCGCACCTCCCATGCCGAGGCGCTGGCGCAGAGCCGCACCGACTTCTCCACCCTGCGCGTGCTGGCCCTGCAGGCGCACCCGCAGGCGGGCTGGAGCCGCGCCCGCCCCAACCTCGAACTGCTCAGGCGCGACGGCCGTCCGCTGCTCGCGGTGGTGCGCCTGGACGGCCAGCTGCCGCAGCTGGACCCGGCCGAGATCGAGCAGCAGATCGCCGGCCTGGTGCGCGACTGGCGCGACGCCGGCCTGCCGCTGCGGGGCCTGGAAATCGACCACGACTGCGCCACCGCGCGCCTGCCCGTCTACGCCGCGCTGCTGCGCGAACTGCGCCGGCAACTGCCGGCCGAGCTGCCGCTGAGCATCACCGCCCTGCCCGCCTGGCTCGCCAGCCCGGCGCTGGACGAAGTGCTCGCCGCGGTGGATGCCTCGGTACTCCAGGTGCACGCGGTGGTGGCGCCGCAGCAGGGCCTGTTCGACCCGAAACAGGCCCTCGACTGGGCCGAACGCTATGGCGAGCGCAGCCACAAGCCCTTCCACCTCGCCCTGCCGGCCTATGGCGTGGCCCTCACCGACGACGGCCAGGTGGAAAGCGAGACACCGCTGCGTCAGGGCGGCCCCCGCCACGAGCTGCGCGCCGACCCGCGCCAGGTGGAAGAGCTGCTGACCAAGCTGCGCCGCACACGCCCCGACCACCTGGCCGGCATCATCTGGTTCCGCCTGCCGCTGGCCGGCGACCGCCGCGCCTGGCCGATGCCCACACTACTGGCGGTGGTGCGCGGCCAGCCGCTGGAACCCGCGCTGGCCCTGCAGCACCAGCAGAAGCAGGGCTTCAGCCATTTGCAATTGTTCAACAACGGCACCCTGGCCAGCCGCCTGCCCAGCCGTATCGAACTGCCGGTCCAGGCCTGCTCGGCGGCCGACGCCGTGGGCGACTACCGGGTGGAGCGCAGCGAAGACCGCCTGGCCTTCGTCCGTCGCCGCGAAGGCCGGCTGGATGCCGGCGAACACCGCGCCCTGGGTTGGGCGCGCTGCGAACAGATCGACCAAGGAGGCATGCATGTACAGTTCTAGAACCCTGCTGGCCCTGGCGCTCGGCGCCCTGGTGCCGCTCGGCGCGGCCCAGGCCTGCGGGCCGGAATTCCCCTATCGCCTGCTCTCCGACCGCGCCGGCGCCCTGGGCGAACTGCCGGAAGGCAACTTCGCCTTCGAGATCGGCCGCATCGCTCCGGCCATCCCGGGCCTCGGCCAGGCCGGCAACGCCACCCTGCAGCCCTACTGGGACGAGAACAACCAGCGCTATGTGGACGCCCGCACCGTGGTGGAAAAGGAGCAGCTCGACGACGAGCGCTTCGCCCTGGTCAGCCGCCTGCGCGGCCTGAGCGACGCCCACCAGGCCGAGGCCGAAGGCGCCGCCCTGCCGGCCGAACTGCGCCTGTACAGCGCCGGCGCGGTGGCCTTCGCCCGTCACGACATGGCGCTGGCTGCCGACTACTTCCGCCGCGTGCTGGCCCTGCCCGAGGCCGAGCGCCCGCTGCGCGGCATCTGGGCCGCCTATTCCCTCGGCCGCGCCCTGGCCGAGCACGCAGTCAGCGCGCCGGATACGCCGCTCGACGAGGCCGCCGCCCTGCAGCGCCAGCGCGACCTGCGCCAGCAGGCCAGAGCAGCCTTCCAGCAGGCCCGCGCGATGGCCGTGGCCGGCGCCGACGACCCGCTGGAACTGGGCATCGCCAGCCTCGGCGAAGAAGCCCGTCTGGCCCTGGACGACGGCGACTGGAGCAGCGCCATCCGCCTCTACGCCAGCCAGTCCCGGCAGGGCTCCTCGACCGGCTACAGCTCGCTGCGGGAACTGAGCCGCCAGCTGACGCGCCTGGACGACGCGCAACTGCGGCCGCTGCTGGAAGTCGCGGAGGTCCAGCAGTTGCTGACGGCCCAGCTGTTCAGCCGCCTGGACGCCTACGACACCGATGGCAAGGCGACCCAGCGCCTGTTGCAGCTGCTGCAGTCCGTGCAGGTCCAGCCGCAGATCGCCGACCGCCTGGCCGCGCTCAGCTACCAGCAGGGCGACTACGACTCGGCCCGCCGCTTCGCCGAACAGGCGGGCGACGGCGGCCTGGCCTGGTGGCTACGCGCCAAGCTGGCACTGCAGAACGGCGACAAGGACGCCGCCGTCAAGGCCTATGCCAAGGCCGCGGCGGCCTTCCCCGCCGAGGAGGACTGGGGCTGGCGGCGCACCGAGAACTGGGACTACGAGACACTCAAGCCGCGCTGCCGCATCGAGGGCGAGATGGCGATCCTGGCGCTGGAGCGCGGCGACTACCTGGAAGCCTTCGACCAGCTCTACCGCAGCGGCGAACTCTACTGGCAGGACGCCGCCGAAGTCGCCGAGCGGGTCCTCAGCAGCAGCGAACTCAAGGGCTACGTCGACGCCGAGGTCACCACCGCGCCGGCCGACGGCAAGCAGTACGGCTACTGGAACCGGCCGCCGGCCCTGGCCCTGCGCGAACTGCTCGGCCGCCGCCTGCTGCGCGAGGGCCGCTACGCCGAGGCGGTGCCCTACTTCGCCAGCCCCGAGCTGCAACAGGCCGCGCGCCAGTACGGCGAAGCCCGCGTGCAGGCGGAAAAGGCCTGGACCTCGATCGGCCGCGCCGAGGGCTACTACGAGGCCGCCAAGCTGGCCCGCGCCCTGGGCATGGAACTGCTCGGCTACGAGTTGGGGCCCGACGAGGCCTGGACCGGCGGCAACTTCGGCGGCGAGACGGCCAAGCCAGTGCAGGCCGGCGGCCTGATCAGCGCCGCCGAGGCGCAACTGCAGAACGCCAGCGCCGCCCAGCCGAACCGGCGCTTCCACTACCGCTGGGTCGCCGCCGACCTGGCCAACCGCGCGGCCGACCTGCTGCCCACCAGCAGCCAGGCCTTCGCCGCCGTGCTGTGCAAGGCCAGCGGCTGGATCAACTACCGCGACCTGGAAGGCGCCCGGGTCTACTACCGGCGCTACGTCGAGCACGGCCCCTACGTGGAGTGGGCGGGCAACTTCGGCTTCGACTGCCAGGAACCGGACTTCGACGGCGCCCGCCAGCGCCAGTGGGACGAGCGCCGGCAGGCGACGGTCCAGGCGCTGCGCCCCTACAAGTACTGGCTGCCGCTGGGCACGCTGGCCCTGCTCGCCACGGCCATCTACTGGCAGCGCCGGCGGCGCGCCTTGGCTATAGTGGACAAAACTGCGGAGGAAACCCGTCATGAGTGATACGCCCAGCGAGCGTCGGCGCTTCCAGCGCATCGCCTTCGACGCCGCCACCGAACTCGCCCAGGGCGAGCGGCACTGGCCGGTCCAGCTGCACGACGTGTCGCTCAAGGGCCTGCTGGTGGAGCAACCACGCGACTGGAACGGCGATCCCAACCAGCCCTTCGTCGCCACCATCAGCCTGGAGGCCAACACCCGGCTGCAGATGGAAGTGGTGCTGACCCGCACCCGCGACGACCTGCTCGGCTTCGTGTGCCGGCACATCGACCTGGAGTCCATCAGCCACCTGCGCCGGCTGGTCGAACTCAACCTGGGCGACGAGAGCCTGCTGGAGCGCGAACTGGCGGCCTTGGGCGAGCCTGACTGAGCCCTTCGGGCTACGCGCCGACTGCCTCTCCCCGAATCGCATCCGGGCTACGGACCTGTGGGAGCGGCCTTGGCCGCGAAGTCCCCGTTCCGGCCCGTATCGCGGCCAAGGCCGCTCCTACAGAAAGCCAAGCGGTGCGCACGGCACCTGTCGCCGGGCTACGCGCCTTTCTTGCCGGCCTGCTGCCGTTCGCGGCGCGCCTGCACACGGCGGGTGCCGATGCTCGTGGGAGCGGCCTTGGCCGCGAAGTCCCCGTTCCGGCCCGATCGCGGCCAAGGCCGCTCCCACAGAAAGCCAAGCGATGCGCACGGCACCTGTCGCCGGGCTACGCGCCTTTCTTGCCGGCCTGCGCCGTTCGCGGCACGCCTGCACGCGGCGGGTACCGATGTTTGTGGGAGCGGCCTTAGCCACGAAGTCTCCGTCCCGGCCCGTATCGCGGCCAAGGCCGCTCCCACAGAAAGCCAAGCGGTGCGCACAGCACCTGTCACCGGATTACGCGCCTTTCTTGCCGGCCTGCTGCCGTTCGCGGCGTGCCTGCACACGGCGGGTGCCGCTCCTACAGAAAGCCAGCGGTGCGCACGGCACCTGTCGCCGGGCTACGCGCCTTTCTTGTCGGCCTGCTGCCGCTCGCGGCGCGCCTGTACGCGGCGGGTGCCGATGCTCGCCTCGCGGCGCTCCTCGGCGCTGTCGCGGGGGCGGCCCGGTTCGTAGTTGAGGGTTCTGGCGAAGAAGTCGAAGAACAGGAACATGGACCCATCTCCTCTATATATGGACATGGCGCCATGCTCCTCCTCCGCCGGCGGGCAGAACTTGATCTGCGACAACTGCCACGACGCGCCCCCAGCGGCAGAGCGCCGCAGGCAGTCACTCGAACAGGGCGTCGAGCGCCTGCTCCAGACGTGTCACCGCGATCACCTGCAGGCCGGCCGGCGCCTCCTTGGGCGCGTTGCCCTTGGGCACGATGGCGCGCTTGAAGCCATGCTTGGCCGCCTCCTTGAGACGCTCCTGGCCGCTCGGCACCGGGCGAATCTCGCCGGACAGGCCGATCTCGCCGAATACCAGCAGGTCGTGGGGCAGCGGGCGGTTGCGCAGGCTGGAGATCACCGCGGCCATCAGCGCCAGGTCGGAAGCCGTCTCCAGCACCTTCACCCCACCCACCACGTTGAGGAACACGTCCTGGTCGTAGGTGGGGATGCCGCCGTGGCGGTGCAGCACGGCCAGCAGCATGGCCAGGCGGTTCTGGTCCAGGCCCAGGGTCACGCGCTTGGGATTGGCCATATGGCTGGTGTCCACCAGCGCCTGAACCTCCACCAGCATCGGCCGGGTGCCTTCCCAGGTCGCCATCACCACGCTGCCCGGCACCGACTCCTGGGCGCGGGTGAGGAAAATCGCCGAGGGGTTGGTCACTTCCTTGAGGCCCTTGTCGGTCATGCCGAACACGCCCAGCTCGTTGACCGCGCCGAAGCGGTTCTTCACCGCCCGCAGCAGGCGCAGACGGCCGTCGGATTCGCCCTCGAAGTACAGCACCGTGTCCACCATGTGCTCCAGCACGCGCGGGCCGGCCAGTGCGCCCTCCTTGGTCACGTGGCCGACCAGGAAGATCGCCGTGCCGCTCTGCTTGGCGTAGCGCACCAGCAGCGCTGCGCTCTCGCGCACCTGTGCGACGCCGCCCGGAGCCGACTGCAGCTGCTCGGTGAAGATGGTCTGGATCGAGTCGATCACCATCACCTTGGGCTGCTCGCGGCGCGCCACGTCGATGATCGACTCGATGCAGGTCTCGGTCATGACCTTGAGCCGGTCCTGGGGCAGCTCCAGGCGCCGGGCGCGCATGGCCACCTGCTGCTGGGATTCCTCGCCGGTGACGTACAGGGCCGGCAGGCGCTGGGCGATGTTGCACAGGGTCTGCAGCAGGATGGTCGACTTGCCGATGCCGGGGTCGCCGCCGATCAGCACCACCGAGCCGTCCACCAGGCCGCCGCCGAGCACCCGGTCCAGCTCACCGGAGGCGGTGGAGAAGCGCGGCACTTCCTCGACGCTGACCTCGGCCAGGGTCTTGATCTGCGCCTGCTGCCCGGCCCAGCCGCCGCGCCCGGACGGCGCGGCCGCGCCACCGCTCTCGATCACCGTCTCGGTCAGGGTGTTCCAGGCCCCGCACTCGCCGCACTGCCCGGCCCACTTGGGAAAGGTGGCGCCGCACTCGATGCAGCCGTACATGCGCTTGGCCTTGGCCATGGGAATCTCCACCGCTGGAAAAGCGGCGATAATAACGTTCCCGCCACCCACGAGTCGCCCCGCGATGCAGATCGAACTTGTCCGCACCACCGTCGAGCAGCTGCCGCTGATCGCCAACCTCTACCAGTACTACGCCTACGAGTCGTCGGACTGGGAGGAGGAAGAGGTGGAGCCGGACGGCCGTTTCTACCTGCACGAGCCGCACCTGGTGCGCTACTGGCAGGAGCCGGAGTGGAGTGCAGAGCTGATCCTGGCGGACGGCTTCATCGCCGGCTTCCTGCTGATCGAGCGCAGCGAACTGGCCGGCATCGACGCGCTGGAGTTCGCCGACCTGTTCATCCTGAAGAAATACCGGCGCCAGGGCATCGGCCGGCTGCTGGCCCAGCAGGTGCTGAACCGCGGCGGCACCTGGCTGGTGCGCCTGTACGCCCAGGACCAACTGGCCATGGCGTTCTGGCGCAGCATGCAGGCCGAGCTGCCGCTGGGCTCGCGGCAGGTCTGGCCGGACGACGACCCGGAGCTACTCAGCTACCTGATCAACCCGCCGCTACACTAGCCGGCGCAGCCGTTGCCGCAGCCGCAGCACTGCCCGGAGGCGCGCTTGAGCTGGCGTGCCAGGTCGTCCTTGAGGGCCACGCGCTCCTGCTTGAGGCGGCCGAGGGCGGCTTCGTCCAGCAGTTCGATACCATCCTCGACCCGACAGATGCGCTTGTCCAGCGCCTCGTACTCCTCGGCCTGGCGGGCGAAGTGCTGATCCTCCTGGCGCAGGCGCTGCAGCTCCCCGCGCAGCTCGGGGAAATCCTGGACCAGCGGATGATGTTCGACATGCATGGCGTAAGCTCCGGAAAAAGATGTCCAACCCTACCCGCCCCCGGGAAGGAGGCCATTGACCGGGATCAAACCGCCGTCCCGGCGCCTCCCCCTGAGCTAGGCTGAACGCGAACGCACCATGAGGAGTCATCATCGCCATGCCACTCGAACATCATCCGCTGACCCGCGAATTCCCCGAATACCGCCAGCAACTGCAGGCCCTGCACGCGGAGGACGCGCACTTCGCCCAGCTAGCGCAGCACTACGAGAGCCTCGACAAGCGCATCTACGAGGTGGAGGACGGCCGTGAGGCGCTGGACGACCTGGCGCTGCAGGCGTTGAAGAGCGAGCGGGTCCAGCTCAAGGACCAGATCGCCGAGCGGCTGCGCAAGGCCAACGGCGCCTGAACCAGCCACCATCCCGCCCGGCCCGAGAGCTGGTTTAAACTGCAGCCAGAATCAGAAACCCAGGGAGTGAAACATGAGCTTATTGCAAGAATTCAAGGCCTTCGCGGTCAAGGGCAACGTGGTCGACATGGCCGTCGGTATCATCATCGGCGCGGCCTTCGGCAAGATCGTCAGCTCCTTCGTCGGTGATGTGATCATGCCGCCGATCGGCCTGCTGATCGGTGGCGTCGACTTCAGCGACCTGGCCGTCACCCTCAAGGCCGCCGAAGGCGACCTGCCGGCCGTGGTGCTCAGCTACGGCAAGTTCATCCAGACCATCCTCGACTTCATCATCGTCGCCTTCGCCATCTTCATGGGCATCAAGGTGATCAACAAGCTCAAGCGCGAAGAGGCCGAGGAGCCTTCGGTGCCGCCGGCGCCGAGCCCCGAGGAAGTGCTGTTGACGGAAATCCGCGACCTGCTGAAGACTCAGCAGAAGCCATAAAAGAGAACGGCGCCCGAGGGCGCCGTTCTTCATCATCACGCCGCAGGCGTCAGCAGCAGGCGGTTGACCCGTCGCTCGCGCACTTCTTCCACGCGCATGCGCCAGCCGGCGAACTCCACCTCGTCGCCCACCGCCGGCAGGCGGTCGAGCAGGCTCATCACCAACCCGGCCAGGGTCTGGTAGTCCTCGGTGGCCCTGGCCTGCAGGCCGATGCGCTCGCGCAGCAGGGCCAGGTTGAGCGCACCGCTGACGCGGAAGCCCTCGTCCAGCCGCTCGATGTCCGGCCCGTCCACCTCGCTGGCGTCCGGCAGCTCGCCGGCGATGGCCTCGAGGATGTCGGTCAGGGTCAGCATGCCCTCGAAACCGCCGAACTCGTTGACCACGAAGGCGACGTGGGTCGAGGCCTGGCGCATCTGCTCCAGGGCACCGAGCACGGTGCAGCTGTCCGGCAGGTTGAGCGGCTGGCGCAGCAGGCTCTCGATGTCAGGCTGGTCGCCGCGCAGCAACTCGCGCAGCAGTTCCTTCTTGTGCACGAAGCCCAGCGGCTCGTCGATCTGCCCGCCGCGTACCACCGCCAGGCGCGAATAGGGCGACTCCAGCAGCACCTGGCGCACCTGCTCGGGGTCGTGGCCCAGGTCGATGTGGTCGACCCGGGTGCGCTCGGTCATCACCCTGCGGATCGACTGCTCGGCCAGGCCCAGCACGCCGCGGATCATCACCCGCTCGCGGCGGTCGAACAGCGCGGCCTCGCCGGCGCCACCCTCGAGCATGTCGGCGATCTCCTCACCCACCTCGTCGGCCTCGATCTTGCCGCCGAGCAGGCGCAGCACCGCGTGAGCGGTGCGCTCGCGCATGCCGCGGCCGTTCTGCATCTGCCGCTTGCGCTTGTGACGCACCAGCTGGTTGGCCACCTCGATGAGGATGGAGAAGCCGATGGCCGCGTACAGGTAGCCTTTCGGGATGTGGAAGCCCAGGCCCTCGGCGGTGAGACTGAAGCCGATCATCATCAGGAAGCCCAGGCACAGCATGATCACCGTCGGGTGGGCGTTGACGAAGGCGGTCAGCGGCTTGCTGGCGACGATCATCAGGCCGATGGAGACGATCACGGCGATCATCATCACTTCCAGGTGCTCGACCATGCCGACGGCGGTGATCACCGCATCCAGGGAGAACACCGCGTCGAGCACCACGATCTGCGCCACCACCGGCCAGAACGCGGCGTACACGCGGTTGCCGGTCGGCTGATGGGCACGCCCCTCGAGGCGCTCGTGCAGCTCCATGGTGGCCTTGAACAGCAGGAACACACCGCCGAACAGCATGATCAGGTCGCGCCCGGAGAAGCTCTTGCCGAACACCTCGATCAGCGGCTCGGTCAGGGTCACCAGCCAGGAGATGCTCGCCAGCAGGCCCAGGCGCATCAGCAGCGCCAGGCTCAGGCCGATGATCCGCGCGCGGTCGCGCAGGTGCGGTGGCAGCTTGTCGGCGAGGATGGCGATGAACACCAGGTTATCGATGCCGAGGACGATTTCCAGGACGATCAGGGTCAGCAGGCCGAGCCACGCGGTGGGGTCGGCCATCCATTCGAAGATCATGCGAGTCTCCCGCGGGCAGGCGTCGACGCGGCGCGGGCGCAGGAGCTGCGGCGCTGGGCGTATCGATCAGACAGGGTAGAGAAGAGACGCGCGAGGGCGTCGGAGGAAGGGAGGCCACGCGGGGGTGGCTGGCAACAATCGCTGTCCATGGGGTCCATTGCGACGGAAAGGGACGCCCATCCTAGCGGCGGACACGGCGATCCCTAAGCGGCAAAGCGTAACCAATCCTTACCAGTAGTTCTCCACCGCCACCTGGCCGGGCCGGCGGGTCAGCGCCAGGTTCAGGCCGCGCGCCTTGAGCACGGCGCGGGTGTCCTCGATCATCTGCGGGTTGCCGCAGAGCATGATGCGCGAGTGCTCGGGCTCCAGCGCCAGGCCGGCGGCGCGCTCCAGCTCGCCGTTCTCGATCAGCGTGGTGACCCGCGCGCCGAGCGCCCCCGGCACCTGCTCGCGGGTCACCACCGGGATGTACTGCAGCTTGTGCCCCGCCCCTTCCAGCCATTCGCGCCGCGGCAGCTCGGCAATCAGCTCCTGGTAGGCCAGCTCGCCGCGGTCGCGGGCGCTGTACACCAGCACGATGCGCTCGAAGCGCTGCCAGACTTCCAGGTCCTGCAGGATCGAGAGGAACGGCGCCAGCCCGGTACCCGTGCCGATCAGCCACAGGTCGCGGCCGTCGGGGAAACGGTCGAGGGTGAGGAAGCCGGTGACCTGCTTCTCCACCAGCAGTTCGTCGCCCGCCTGCAGGCGGTTCAGTTCGCTGGTGAACTCGCCGCCCGGGACCACGATGGAAAAGAATTCCAGGTAGTCGTCATGGGGCGCCGAGACCAGCGAGTAGGCACGCCAGACAATGCAGCCGCTGGTCTTGCGCACACCCAGGCGGACGAACTGGCCGGCGCGGAAGCGGAAGCCGGGGTCGCGGGTGCAACGCAGGCTGAACAGGCTGGGCGACCAGACCCGCACCTCGGTGAGGGTCTGGCGGGTGAACTTCTCTTCGCTGGCGGTCATGGTTTCCCCCTTGTGCTGGTACCCGCGCAGTCTGGCGCAAAGGCGGCCAGACAAACACCACCAGTTCACAGGGATTAGCGTCGATTGACCGCCTGCGCGGCGCGCAGCACGTCGGCGCCAATCTCAGCCTCGTACTGCTGCCACAGTGGCTGCATGGCGGCGCGCCAGGCGTTGCGTTCTTCCTGGCTCAGGGCGACCAGGCGGGTGCGGCCGGCGGCGGCCAGCTGCTCGCGGCCCTTGCGATTGAGCTGCTCGGCGTCCTTGTTCACCTGCAGGGTGACTTCCTCGACGATCGACTCCAGCTCGGTGCGGGTGGCGTAGGGAATGCTCTGCCAGAACGAGGAACTGCTGATCAGCATGTAGTTGAGCGAACCGTGGCCGGTCTCGGTGACGAACGGCTGGGCCTGGTCGAAGCCCGCCGCGGTCATGTTCGACCAGACGTTCTCGGTGCCCTGCACCACGCCGCTCTGCAGCGCCTTGAGCGACTCGCCGAAGGGGATGCGCTTGGCCTCGGCGCCGAGCGCGGCGAACTGGCTCTCCAGCACGCTGGACGGCTGGATGCGGAACGCCAGGCCCTTGGCGTCGGCCGGTGTGCGCAGCTCGCGGTTGGCCGAGAGCTGCTTCATGCCGTTGTTCCAAAAGGCCAGGCCGTAGATGTTCTGCCCGGCCATGGAACGCAGCAGCTGGCGGCTCTTCTCGCGGCGCTGGAAGCGCTTGACCGCCTCCAGGTCGTCGAACAGGAACGGCAGGTCGAACACCTGCAGCTGCTTGGTGTAGGCCTCGAACTTGGATACCGAGGGCGCCAGCATCTGCACCTCGCCGCGCTGCAGCGCGGCCATCTCGTCGGCGTCACCGAACAGGCTGGAGTCGGGGTAGACCTCGACCTTCACCGCGCCGCCCAAGCGCTCGGCCACCAGGCGCTGGAACAGCAGGGCGCCACGGCCCTTGGGCGTGTCTTCGGCGACCACGTGGGAGAACTTGATCAGGATGGGTTCGGCATGGGCCGGAGCGGACAGCAGCAGAGCGAACGACAGGCAAAGCGTGAACAGGTACTTCATGGACTTCCTTGAGGCAATGCAATAGCTGCGCCCCGCAAACGTGGCGGGGCGAATGGCTGGTTTCTGGGGAGTCGGGCCGTCGGCCCGGGGTTCGGACAGTGCCTGCGCATCAGGTCGCGCGGCCATCCGATTTGTTGTTGGGGCATGCCGCCCGGTGCGGAATTTCGACGGCGGCAAGTGACTGCGTATTCTCCGGATCGCACCACCGGGTCACAAGCCGTCTGTTTCTCACTTCGAGACATTTCCTTGTTCATCCGGGACAATGTTGCCCGCTTCCTTCGCCGATCCAGCCCCATGCCGACTCTCGCCACGCCCTTCGCCCAGCTCGACCTGATCCGCCAGCCCGAAATGGCCAACGAACCGCTGCAGGCCTTCGATGCCGCCGACGAGTACCTGCTCGCCCACGTGCACGAACTCGGCCTGCCGCCGGACAGCCGGGTGCTGCTGCTCAACGACGGCTTCGGCGCCCTCGCCTGCTCACTGGCGGCCCATTGCCGGGTGACCAGCAGCGGCGACTCGCACCTCGGCTTCCTCGCCCTGCGGAAGAACCTGCAGCGCAACGGCCTGGCCGCCGACAGCGTGCGCTTCGTGCCGGCCAGCGCGACGGCCGAAGGCCCGTTCGACCTGGTCCTGCTGCGGGTGCCCAAGACCCTGGCCCTGCTCGAAGAACAACTGATCCGCCTGCACGGCCGGCTGGCCCCCGGCGCCAGGGTGATCGCCGGCGCCATGATCAAGCACCTGCCGCGCGCCGCCGGCGAGCTGATGGAGCACTACATCGGCCCGCTGCAGGCCTCGCTGGCGGTGAAGAAGGCCCGCCTGCTGACGGCCACGGCCGAGGCCAGGCCGGCGCCAACCTCGCCCTACCCGACCCGCTACCGCCTGGACACCCCGGCCCTGGAGCTGATCAACCACGCCAACGTGTTCTGCCGCGAAGGCCTGGACATCGGCACCCGCGCCTTCCTTCCCCACCTGCCGAAACGCCTGACACCCCAGCGGGTGGCCGACCTCGGCTGCGGCAACGGCGTGCTGGGCATCGCCTACGCCCTGGCCAACCCCGAGGCCGAGCTGACCCTGGTGGACGAGTCCTACATGGCCGTGCAGTCCGCCGAGGAGAACTGGCGCGCGGCCCTGGGCGAGCGCCCGGCCACCTTCCGCGCCGCCGACGGCCTGGCCGACCAGCCCGGCGAGTCACTCGACCTGGTGCTGTGCAACCCGCCCTTCCACCAGCAGCAGGTGGTCGGCGACTTCCTCGCCTGGCGCATGTTCCAGCAGTCCCGCGCGGCGCTGGTCACCGGTGGCGAGCTGTGGATCGTGGGCAACCGCCACCTGGGCTACCACACCAAGCTCAAGCGCCTGTTCCGGGGCGTGGAGCAGGTGGCGGCCAATCCCAAGTTCGTCGTGTTGAAAGCGACCCGCTAAGCTTCTGGAGACGCCGGGGGACGCAGCGCCGGCGGTCCCGCCCGCCCCCGGATAAAAGGTGAACCACCCAGCACCATCCGCGCTCCGAGTCACTGCGACCAATTGCCCGATGCGACAATCCGCCAACTGCGACCAAAGTCCGGGTTGACGGATTATTGATCCAGATCAATTGCAGGAGTGGCCTTTCATGTTTGGCCTGGATGCACTGGAACTGGCCCGAATCCAGTTCGCCTTCACCGTTTCCTTCCACATCATCTTCCCCGCCATCAGTATCGGCCTGGCCAGCTACCTGGCAGTGCTCGAAGGCCTGTGGCTGAAGACCGGCAAGGAGGTCTACTACGATCTCTACCGCTTCTGGCTGCAGATCTTCGCCGTCACCTTCGGCATGGGCGTGGTCTCCGGCGTGGTGATGAGCTACCAGTTCGGCACCAACTGGAGCGAGCTGTCGGCGGCGGCGGGCAGCATCATGGGGCCGCTGCTGACCTACGAGGTGCTCACCGCCTTCTTCCTCGAGGCGGGCTTCCTCGGGATCATGCTGTTCGGCCTGAACAAGGTCGGCCGCGGCCTGCACTTCTTCGCCACCCTGATGGTGGCCATCGGCACCCTGATCTCGACCTTCTGGATTCTCTCCTCGAACAGCTGGATGCACACCCCGCAGGGCTTCACCCTGGTGGACGGCATCTTCACCCCCGCGTCCTGGTGGGAGATCGTGTTCAACCCGTCCTTCCCCTATCGCCTTGCGCACATGGCCGTGGCGGCCTTCATCAGCACCGCCTTCGTGGTCGGCGGCACCGCCGCCTGGCACCTGCTCAAGGGCAAGCGCGACCCGGCCACCCGCATGATGTTCTCCATGGCCTTGTGGATGGCGCTGATAGTCGCGCCGATCCAGGCGGTGATCGGCGACTTCCACGGCCTCAACACCCTCAAGCACCAGCCGGCGAAGATCGCCGCCATCGAGGGGCACTGGGAGACCGAGCGCGGCGTGCCGCTGCTGCTGTTCGGCATCCCCGACATGGCCGCCGAGACCACCCACTACGCGGTGGGCATCCCGCGCCTGGCCAGCCTGATCCTCGCCCACGACCTCGACGCGGAGATCAAGGGCCTCAAGGAGTGGGCGCCGGAAGACCGGCCCAACTCGCTGATCGTGTTCTGGAGCTTCCGCGTGATGGTCGGCCTGGGCCTGCTGATGATCCTCTGCGGGGTCGTCGGGTTGTGGCTGAGGCGTGGCGACAAAGTCTACGAGTCGCGCGGCTTCCACCGCCTGATGCTGCTGATGGGGCCGAGCGGGATCGTCGCCCTGCTCGCCGGCTGGGTGACCACCGAGGTCGGCCGCCAGCCCTGGGTGATCTACGGCCTGCTGCGCACCAGCGACGCCGTGTCCAACCACAGCGCCACCCAGATGGGCGTCTCGCTGACGATCTTCGTGGTGGTCTATTTCATGGTCTTCGGCGTCGGCATCACCTACCTGCTGCGGATGATGCGCAAGGGCCCGGTGCTGGGCCTGCTCACCGCCCAGATCGCGGAAGAGGGTGGCCCCGGCCACAGCCGCACACCGGCGCGGCCGCTGTCCGCCGCCGCGGATGGCGTCGAGGACGAAGCCGACCAGGAGAACCGCCAATGAGCATCGATCTGCCGCTGATCTGGGCCGGGGTGATCGCCTTCGGCATCTTCATGTACGTGGTGATGGACGGCTTCGACCTGGGCATCGGCATCCTCTACCCGTTCTTCCGCGACAAGGACGAGCGCGACGCCATGATGAACACCGTGGCGCCGATCTGGGATGGTAACGAGACCTGGCTGGTGCTCGGCGGCGCCGGCCTGTTCGCCGCGTTCCCGCTGGCCTACTCGGTGGTGCTCACGGCCCTGTACATCCCCCTGGTGGTGATGCTGGTGGCGCTGATCTTCCGCGGCGTGGCCTTCGAGTTCCGCTTCAAGGCCAAGCGCACCCGCCACCTGTGGGACGCCGCCTTCATCTGGGGCTCGGTGCTCGCCACCTTCTCCCAGGGCGTGGTGCTGGGCGCGTTCATCGACGGCATCCGCGTGGAAGGCCGCAGCTTCGCCGGTGGCCCGTTCGACTGGCTGTCGCCCTTCCCGCTGTTCTGCGGCGCCGGGCTGGTGGCCGGCTACGCCATGCTCGGCTGCGCCTGGCTGCTGCTCAAGACCGAGGGCAAGCTGCGCCACAAGATGTACAAGCTGATGCTGCCGCTGACCTGCGTGCTGCTGCTGTTCATCGCCGCCGTCAGCCTGTGGACGCCGCTGGCGCACCCGGAGATCGCCAAGCGCTGGTTCACCCTGCCCAACCTGTTCTACTTCATGCCGGTGCCGACCCTGGTGGCGGTGACCACCCTGGGCATCGTCCGCGCCGTGAACCTGAAGATCGACTGGCAGCCGTTCGTCCTGACCCTGGCCCTGATCGCCCTGGCCTACGCCGGGCTGGCGATCAGCCTGTGGCCGAATATCATCCCGCCGGACATCAGCATCTGGGCGGCATCGGCGCCGGAAAGCAGCCAGGCGTTCACCCTGGTCGGGGTTGCCATCATGGTGCCGGTCATCCTCCTCTACACCGGCTACAGCTACTACGTGTTCCGCGGCAAGGTGAAAGTCGGCGAGGGCTACCACTGATGAACGCCACCAAACAGCCGCTGGCCAAACGCCTGGCCTGGTTCGTCCTGCTCTGGCTGGGCGGCGTGGTGGCGGTGGGCATCCTCGCCTACGCCATCAAGTGGGGCATGGGCCTGACCTGAGCGCTCATCCGTAGGGTGCGCCGTGCGCACCGGACGCATAAGCCATGCGCTCATCCCAGCAGGCGTCTCAGGTCCTCATCGATCGGCATCGGGCGGAACGCGCTGACCCGCGCCCGCCCGGTGTTGCCCAGCGGCACCCACAGCCGCAAGAACAGCAGCGCGGCGAGGATGCGCGGCACCTGCCCCACCACTTCGCGCCAGTCGCCGAGCTGCCAGCCGGCCCTGAGCATCAGCCAGTGGGAGCGGGCATGAGGCAACGCCAGGCGCTGGCCGAGGATATGCGCCCGCTCCAGCCAGACCAGCGCCACCCCCGGCTCGTTCCGCGCCAGCGCCGCCTCCGCCTCGGCGAAGGCCATGCGCAATGCCGCTTCCTGCTCAGTGCGCATGGCCGTGGCCGTCCTTCAGCTCGCCATCGGCCTGGCGCAGCACCTGCACGGCGGCGGTGATGGCCAGGAGCGCCATGATGCTGGCGACGATCAGGTCCGGCCAGGCGCTGCCCGTGCCGAACACACCGAGGGCCGCTCCCAGCACCGCCAGGTTGCCCAGGGCATCGTTGCGGGTGCAGAGCCAGACGCTGCGCATGTTGCTGTCGCCCTCGCGGTAGGCGTACAGCAGGACCGCGACACCCAGGTTGGCCAGCAGCGCCAGGGTGCCCACCACGCCCATGGTTGGCGCGCTCGGCACCTCGCCCTGCCACCAGTGCCAGAGCGCCGTGCCCAGCACGCCGAGGCCGAACAGCAGCATGGTGACCGCCTTGAACTGGGCGGCACGGGCGCGAATGGCCAGGCTCATGCCGAGTACCCAGAGGCTGATGCCGTAGTTGGCGGAGTCGCCGAGGAAGTCCAGCGAGTCGGCCAGCAGCGACACCGAGCCGGCCTTGACGCCCGCCCCGATCTCCACCACGAACATGGCCAGGTTGACCAGCAGTGCGATCCACAGGATGCGCCGGTAGCGCCTGGAGCGCAGCGCGGCCTCGGGCGAGTCGTGATTGCAGCAGTGAGCACCCATTTGGCATCTCCTTGATTGAGGTGCAGACTAAGCTAAACCCTGTAGCCACTACGGAGTCAACATGGGCAAGCCCATCACCATCGGCGTGTTGGCCCGCGAGAGCGGCGTCAACCTGGAGACCATCCGTTTCTACGAGCGCAGCGGCCTGCTGCCGCCGCCCCAGCGCAGCGACTCGGGATACCGCCACTATCAGGAAGTGGACGTGCGTCGGCTGCGCTTCATCCGCCGCGGCCGCGAACTGGGCTTCAGTCTGGAGGAAATCCGCAGCCTGCTGGACCTGGCCGCCCACCCCGAGAGCCCCTGCGACGCCGCCGACCGCATGGCACGCGAGCATCTGGACGCCATCGAGGCACGCATCCGCGACCTGCAGAGCATGCGCGCCGAACTGAGCAAACTGGCCGACTGCCACAGCGGCCACGCCGAGCACTGCCGGCTGCTGGAGGCGCTGGATAGCCGCGAGTGCTGCAACCATTAGTCACCCCTCTCCCTCCGGGAGAGGGGCCGGGGGTGAGGGTCTACTAGGCTATGCAGAACCTCAGGAAGGGAATCCTGCCATGCCTCATCACAAGACTCCGCTCAACCCCCTACAACTCGAGTTCGCCCGCCAATTGCGACGTGACGCCACCGACGCAGAACATCTGCTCTGGCGCCACTTGCGTGGCCGCCAGGTGGCTGGCTGCAAGTTTCGTCGGCAGCATCCTATAGAGCCTTACGTTCTGGACTTCTACTGCGAGGCATTGAAGCTGGGGATCGAGCTGGATGGCAGCCAGCACTATCACGATGCGGGGCAGGCTCATGATCGGCAGCGCGCCCAGCACCTAATTGGCAAAGGCGTACGTCTACTGCGCTTCAGCAATCGGGAAGTGTTGTTGGAGCTGCCAGCGGTGCTGGAAAGAATTTTCATGGAGGCCATATCTCCCTCACCCCCGGCCCCTCTCCCGAAGGGAGAGGGGTGACAG
The DNA here is from genome assembly GCF_019655855.1 of Pseudomonas paralcaligenes. Taxonomy (GTDB): domain Bacteria; phylum Pseudomonadota; class Gammaproteobacteria; order Pseudomonadales; family Pseudomonadaceae; genus Aquipseudomonas; species Aquipseudomonas paralcaligenes. The sequence continues at coordinate 55,662 of NZ_BPFX01000019.1, forward strand.
CTAGCGGCTCCAGTCGCGCACCAGCGCTTCCGCTTCTTCCAGCGTATCGAAACCGGTCAGGGCGACGCGGCCGTCCGACACCGGCTCATCGACGATGGGCGCCAGGCGCACTTCGCCATCCACCAGGATGGCCAGGGGCCGGCCAAGATAGGTGCGGGTCAGTTCGGCCAGCACGGCGCGGCCATCGTCGGTCAGGGTCAGCACCACGGCCGGCTGGCCATCGGGCGTGAGGGCCAGCTCCGCCGTCTGCACATCCGCCTCGGTCAGCGCCGGCTGCGGCGCCACCCACAGGCGCACGCCGCTGTGGCGGTCGGTCATCGCCTGCAGGCCATCGGCGCTGGCGGTGCGTGCCGGGTGGATGCCGAGCTGGTGGTGTGCCGAAGGCAGCCGCGCATCGCTGGCGCAACCGGCCAGCAGTGCAAGGGCAAGGAGCCATGCACATGCAACTGTGGGAGCGGCCTTGGCCGCGATATGGGCCAGAACAGAGCTTTCGCGGCCAAGGCCGCTCCCACAGAAAAGCTTCATGCCGGCACCAGCATTGCCTCGGCCACGGCCTTGCGCCGGGCCTTGCCGAGCAGTTGCTCGACCAGGGTCAGAGCAAACTCCAGCGCAGTGGCCGGCCCCTGGCTGGTGACGCAGTTGCCGTCCACCACCACCGGCTGGTCGACGAAGGTGCAGCCGGACAGGCGGTCGCTCAGCGCCGGGTAGCAGGTCATGCGCCGCTGCCTGAGCACACCGTAGCCCTGCAAGGCCAGCGCCGGGGCGGCGCAGATGGCGGCGAACAGCCGGCCGGCCCCGGCCTGTTCGCGCACCTTGTCGGCCAGCGGCTCGTGATCGGCCAGGTGCTGGGCGCCCGGCAGGCCGCCGGGCAGCACGATCAGGTCGAACTCCTGGGCCAGCACGTCCACCAGCATGGCGTCGGCGGTCACCCGGGTGCCGCGGGCGCAGGTAAACATGCGGCGGTCTTCGATGCTGGCGACCACGGTTTCCACCTCGGCGCGGCGCAGCACGTCGATCAGGGTGATGGTCTCGATGTCTTCCACGCCGTCGGCGACGGCGATCAGGGCGCGGCGGGTCATCTGTCTCTTCCCTCGGACGAAACCGATACTGTCCATCCGGTCATAAATTCACCGCTCGGGGGTGAGCTGGTATAGTGCGCGGCTTTTCCGGACCCGGCCGAATCTGCGCTCGTTCTTCTTCGAGCTGGCAGCCTTTGTGCTTTGCTTTCGCAGTCCGCAAATCGTTGCCGCACCAGCCCCACGGGAGCCCCACCATGCTTGAAAAGCTGTTCCAACTCAAGGCGCACGACACCAACGTGCGCACCGAGATCCTCGCCGGCCTGACCACCTTCCTGACCATGGCGTACATCCTGTTCGTCAACCCGGCGATCCTCGGCGAAACCGGCATGGACAAGGGCGCCGTGTTCGTCGCCACCTGCCTGGCCGCGGCCATCGGCTCGGCGGTGATGGGCCTGATCGCCAACTACCCGATCGCCCTGGCGCCCGGCATGGGCCTCAACGCCTTCTTCACCTACACCGTGGTCCTGCACATGGGTTACACCTGGCAGACCGCGCTGGGCGCGGTGTTCATCTCCGCCACCCTGTTCTTCCTGCTGTCGATCTTCCGCATCCGCGAGTGGATCGTGAACAGCATCCCGCTGCCGCTGCGCTCGGCCATCGCCGCCGGCATCGGCCTGTTCCTCGCGTTGATCGCGCTGAAGGAAGCCGGCCTGGTGGTGGACAACCCGGCTACCCTGGTCGGCCTCGGCGACCTGACCGCCCCCGGCCCGCTGCTGGCCGTGCTCGGCTTCTTCCTGATCGTCGCCCTGGAGGCCCGCCGCGTGACCGGCGCGGTGATGATCGGCATCCTCGCGATCACCGCCCTCGCCATCGCCCTGGGCGTGACTCCATTCGGCGGCGTGGTGTCGATGCCGCCGTCGCTGGCGCCGACCTTCCTCCAGCTGGATATTGCCGGCGCCTTCGAAGTGGGCATGATCAGCGTGATCTTCGCCTTCCTGTTCGTCGACCTGTTCGACAACACCGGCACCCTGATCGGCGTGGCCAAGCGCGCCGGCCTGATGAGCAAGGACGGCCACCTGCCGAAGATGGGCCGCGCCCTGATCGCCGACAGCACCGCCGCCATGGGTGGCTCGCTGCTCGGCACCAGCACCACCACCAGTTATATCGAGTCCGCCTCGGGGGTGGCCGCCGGCGGCCGCACCGGCCTAACCGCCATCGTGGTCGCCGTGCTGTTCCTGCTGGCGCTGTTCTTCGCCCCGCTGGCCGGCACCGTGCCCGCCTTCGCCACCGCGCCGGCGCTGCTGTTCGTCGCCGTGCTGATGACCTCCGGCCTGGCCGAGATCGACTGGGACGACATCACCGTCGCCGCGCCGGTGGTGATCACCGCCCTGGCCATGCCGCTGACCTTCTCCATCGCCAACGGCATCGCCTTCGGCTTCATCGCCTGGGTGCTGATCAAGGCGCTGGCCGGCCGTTTCCGCGACCTCAACCCGGCCCTGGTGATCCTCGCCGCGATCTTCGTGGTCAAGTTCGCCTTCGGCGCCAACGCATGATCCAGGTGCGCGACGACGCGGCCTACGCCGCCCAACTGGACGAGAAGGTCGCGCGTCTGCGCGAGCTGCTGGCGCCCTTCGCCGCGCCGGAGCCGCAGGTGTTCGACTCACCGCGCGAACACTACCGTCTGCGCGCCGAGTTCCGCCTGTGGCGCGAGCAGGAAGAGCGTCACTACGCGATGTTCGAGGCCGGCGACAAGCACACGCCGATCCTGATCGAAGAGTTCCCCATCGCCAGCGCCCGCATCAACACGCTGATGCCCCGGCTCAAGGCCGCCTGGCAGGCAAGCCGCGCGCTGTCGTTCAAGCTGTTCCAGGCCGAGTTCCTCACCACCCTGGCCGGCGACGCGCTGATCACCCTGTGCTACCACCGCCCGCTGGACGCCGCGTGGCAGGCCGAGGCCGAGCGCCTGGCGGTGGACCTGGGCGTCAGCCTGGTCGGCCGTTCGCGCGGGCAGCGCCTGGTGATCGGCAAGGACTACGTCGAGGAAGAGATGACGGTGGCCGGCCGCACCTTCCGCTACCGCCAGCCGGAGGGCGCCTTCACCCAGCCCAACGGCACGGTGTGCCAGAAGATGCTGCAGTGGGCCTACGACGCCTTGGGCCAGCGCGACGACGACCTGCTGGAGCTGTACTGCGGCAACGGCAACTTCACCCTGCCGCTGTCCACCCGGGTCAGGAAGGTGCTGGCCACCGAGATCAGCAAGACCTCGGTGAATGCCGCCCTGGCCAACCTGGCCGACAACGGCATCGATAACATCGAGCTGGTGCGCCTGTCCGCCGAGGAGCTGACCCAGGCCCTCAACGAGGTGCGCCCGTTCCGCCGACTGGCCGGCATCGACCTGAAGGCCTACGACTTCGGCTGCGTGTTCGTCGACCCGCCCCGCGCCGGCATGGACCCGGACACCTGCGAGCTGACCCGGCGCTTCGACCGCATCCTGTACATCTCCTGCAACCCGGAGACCCTGGCCGCCAACATCGCCCAGCTGAACGACACCCACCGTATCGAGCGTTGTGCGCTGTTTGACCAGTTTCCGTGGACCCATCACATGGAGTCAGGCGTGCTGCTGGTTCGCCGCTGAAATCAACCTTGTAGGGTGCGCCATGCGCACCTGGCCCCCGGCAGTCCTCGGTGCGCACAGCGCACCCTACAACCGTAGGGCGGGTGAAACCCGCGATCCTCCCTTCGCGGGTTTCACCCGCCCTACGAAAAAGCCCCGGCATGCCGGGGCTTTTTTGTTTCGGAGCGACCGTCAGTCAGCGGCGGGAGCCGTCGCCAGCTGGGTCCGCTCGTTCCAACCGCCGCCGAGGGCCTTGTACAGGTTGACCTCGCTGGTGAGCTGGTTGAGGCGGTCGCCGATCAGCTGCTGGCGCGCGCTGAACAACTGACGCTGGGCGTCGAGCACGGTCAGGTAGCTGTCCACCCCGGTGCGGAAGCGGCGCTCGGCGAGGCGGTAATACTCCTCGCTGGTGTCGACCAGGGCGCTCTGGGCGGTGAGCTGCTGCTCGTAGGTGGTACGCGCGGCCAGGCCGTCGGCCACTTCCTGGAAGGCAATCTGGATCGCCTTCTCGTACTGGGCCACCTGGATGTCCTTCTGCACTTCGGCATAGTCCAGGCTGGCGCGCAGGCGGCCGGCCGTGAAGATCGGCAAGTTGATCTGCGGCTGGAACAGCCAGGTGCCGGAGCCGCCGTCGAACAGGCCGGACAGCTCGCTGCTGGCGGTGCCGGCGTTGGCGGTCAGGCTGATGGACGGGAAGAACGCCGCGCGCGCGGCGCCGATGCTGGCGTTGGCCGCCTTCAGCGAGTGCTCGGCCTGGCGCAGGTCCGGGCGGCGCTGCAGCAGTTCGGACGGCAGCCCGGCCGGCACCTCGGCCAGCAGGTCGTCGTTCAGCGGCAGGCCGGCGGGGATTTCCGCCGAACCGCCCAGCAGCATCGCCAGGGCATTGCGGTCCTGGGCGACCAGGCGGCTGTACTGGGCCAGGCTGGCCTCAGCGCTCTGCACCGCGGTGCGCGCCTGGCTCAGCGACAGCGCATCGGCCACCCCGACGTTGAAGCTGCGCTCGGTGAGGGCGTAGCTCTTGCGGTAGGTGTCCAGGGTGTCGCGGGTCAGCTGCAGCAGCTCCTGGTCGGCCTGCAGGGTCAGCCAGGCGTTGGCGACGCTGGCCACCAGGGCGATCTGCGCGCTGCGCTGCGCCTCCTCGGTGGCGAAGTACTGTTCCAGGGCCTGCTCGCTGAGGCTGCGCAGGCGGCCGAAGAAGTCGATCTCCCAGGCGCTGGTGCCAACGGTGGCGCTGTACTGCCCGCCGGTGGTGGCCTCGCCGGTCTGCGACAGGTCGCCCGGCAGGCGCTGGCGGGTGCCGCTGCCGCTGGCGGAGATGGTCGGGAACAACTCCGAACGCTGGATGCGGTGCTGGGCGCGGTAGGCCTCCACGTTCAGCGCGGCGATGCGCAGGTCGCGGTTGTTGGCCAGGGCCACTTCCACCAGGCGTTGCAGCGCCGGGTCGCGGAAGAACTCGCGCCAGCCCAGGTCCGCCGCGGCGGTATCGGTCTGCGCGGCGCCGCTGGCGGTGTAGGCCTCGCCTTGCGGCCAGTCGGCGGCTACCGGCGCCGCGGGGCGCTGGTAGTCGGGGATCAGGCTGCAGCCGCCGAGCGCGACGGCCACTGCCAGGGTCAACAGGGAATGCCTCACTGCAGGGCCTCCTTCTCGGTGGCCGGTTCGGCCCGCTTCTTCTCGAACAGCGAGCAGACCAGCACGTAGAACAGCGGAATCCAGAAGATCGCCAGGATCAGGGCGCTGAGCATGCCGCCGATCACCCCGGTGCCGATGGCGTGCTTGCTGCCGGCGCCGGCGCCGCTGGCGATGGCCAGCGGCAGCACGCCGAGGATGAACGCCAGCGAGGTCATCACGATCGGCCGCAGACGCATGCGGCAGGCCTCGATGGCCGCATCGACCAGGCTCATGCCCTGCTCGTACTGGGCCTTGGCGAACTCGACGATGAGGATCGCGTTGCGCGCCGACAGGCCGATGGTGGTGAGCAGGCCGACCTGGAAGAACACGTCGTTGGACAGGCCGCGCAGGCTGGTGAACAGCAGCGCGCCGATGATCCCCAGCGGCACCACCAGCATCACCGAGAACGGCACCGACCAGCTCTCGTACAGCGCCGCCAGGCAGAGGAACACCACCAGCAGCGAGATGGCGTACAGCGCCGGAGCCTGGGCGCCGGACAGGCGTTCCTCGTAGGACAGGCCGGTCCAGGCGTAGCCGACGCCTTCCGGCATCTGCCGGGCGATTTCCTCCACCGCGACCATGGCGTCACCCGAGCTGTAGCCGGGCGCCGGGGCGCCGAGGATCTCCACCGCCGACACCCCGTTGTAGCGCGCCAGCTTGGGCGGGCCATAGGTCCACTCGCCGCTGGCGAAGGCGCTGAACGGCACCATCTGGCCCTGGTCGTTGCGCACGTACCACTTGTTCAGGTCTTCCGGGCTCATGCGCGAATCGGGCGCCCCCTGCAGGTACACCTTCTTCACCCGGCCGCGGTCGATGAAGTCGTTGACGTAACTGGCGCCCCAGGAGATCGACAGGGTGCTGTTGATGTCCGCCAGGGACAGGCCGAGGGCCCGCGCGCGCTCGTCGTCGATCAGCAGCTGGTACTGCGGCTCGTCGTACAGGCCGTTGGCGCGCACGCTGTCGAGCACCGGGTGCTCGTTGGCCAGTTGCAGGAACTTGTCCCGCGCCTGGTTGAGCACTTCGTGGCCGACGCCGGCCTGGTCCTGCAGGAACAGGTTGAAGCCGGTGGCGTTGCCCAGCTCCATCACCGCCGGCGGGGCGAAGGCGAACACCATGGCGTCGCGGAAGCTGAAGAAGTGCTGCTGCGCGCGGTGCGCCAGGGCAGCCACGCCGTTCTCCTCGCCAGGGCGGTCCCCCCAGGGCTTGAGCATGATGAAGGCCATGCCCGAACTCTGGCCGCGGCCGGCGAAGTTGAAACCGGTGACGGTGAACACCGACTTGACCGTGCTGGCCTCGTCCTCGAGCAGGTACTGGCGCATGTCGTCGACCACCGCCTGGGTGCGCTCGGCGCTGGAGCCGGCCGGGGTCTGCACCTGGGCGAACAGCACGCCCTGGTCTTCCTCGGGGAGGAAGGCGGTGGGGATGCGGGTGAACATCCAGATCATGATGCCGACGATCACCAGGTACAGCAGCAGGTACGGTGCCTTGCGCTTGAGCATGCCGCCCACACCGCGCTGGTAGGCGTTGCTGCCACGGTCGAAGACGCGGTTGAACCAGCCGAAGAAGCCGCGCTTGGCCTCGTGGTGGTCGCCGTCGATGGGCTTGAGCAGGGTGGCGCACAGCGCGGGAGTGAAGATCAGCGCCACCAGCACCGACAGGCTCATGGCCGAGACGATGGTGATGGAGAACTGCCGGTAGATCACCCCGGTGGAGCCGCCGAAGAAGGCCATCGGCAGGAACACCGCCGACAGCACCAGGGCGATGCCGATCAGGGCGCCCTGGATCTGCCCCATGGACTTGCGCGTCGCCTCCCTGGGCGACAACCCATCCTCGCGCATCACCCGTTCGACGTTCTCCACCACCACGATGGCGTCGTCCACCAGCAGGCCGATGGCCAGCACCATGGCGAACATGGTCAGAGTATTGATCGAGAAGCCGAAGGCCGACAGCACGCCGAAGGTGCCGAGCAGCACCACCGGCACCGCCAGGGTGGGGATGATGGTCGCCCGCAGGTTCTGCAGGAACAGGAACATCACCAGGAACACCAGCACGATGGCCTCGAACAGGGTGTGCACCACCCCCTCGATGGAGGCCGAGATCACCGGAGTGGTGTCGTAGGGGAAGACCACTTCCATGCCCGCCGGGAAGAACGGCTCCAGGTTGGCGATGGTCTCGCGCACCGCCTTGGCGGTGTCGAGGGCGTTGGCACCGGTGGCCAGCTTGATCGCCAGGCCGGAGGCCGGCATGCCGTTGTACTGGGCGTTGATCGCGTAGTTCTCGCCGCCCAGCTCGACCTTGGCCACGTCGCCCAGGCGCACCTGGGAACCGTCGCGGTTGACCTTGAGCAGGATGTTGCGGAATTCCTCCGGCGTCTGCAGACGGGTCTTGCCGATGATGGTGGCGTTGAGCTGGTTGCCCGGCGCGGCAGGTAGGCCGCCGAACTGGCCGGAGGAAATCTGCACGTTCTGCGCCTGAATGGCGCTGCGCACGTCCACCGGGGTCAGCTGGAAGTTGTTCAGCTTGGCCGGGTCGAGCCAGATGCGCATGGCGTACTGGGCGCCGAACACCTGGAAGTCGCCCACACCCTTGGTCCGCGAGATCGGGTCCTGCAGGTTGGAGACGATGTAGTTGGACAGGTCCTCGCGGGTCATGCTGCCGTCGCGGGAGACCACGCCGATCACCAGCAGGAAGTTGCGCACCGACTTGGTCACGCGGATGCCCTGCTGCTGGACCTCCTGCGGCAACAGCGGGGTGGCGAGCTGCAGCTTGTTCTGCACCTGGACCTGGGCGATGTCGGGGTTGACCCCCTGCTCGAAGGTCACGGTGATTTCCATGCTGCCGTCGGAGTTGCTCGACGAACTGACATAGCGCAGGCCGTCGATGCCGTTGAGCTGCTGCTCGATCACCTGCACCACGGTGTCCTGCACGGTCTGCGCCGAGGCGCCCGGGTAGGACACCTGGATGCCGACGGCCGGCGGCGCGATGCTCGGGTACTGGTTGATGGGCAGCTTGAGGATGGACAAGCCGCCGGCCAGCATGATCACCAGGGCGATCACCCAGGCGAAGATGGGCCTGTCGATGAAGAACTTCGACATCGTTCGCTCCTTAGCGGCTCTGGACCAGGTCGTCCGACTTCGGCTTGTCGCCGGCGACGTTGGTGGCTTCTTCAGGGATCACTTCGTCGCCCGGCTTGATGAACTGCAGACCCTCGGTGATCAGCTTGTCACCCGGTTTCAGGCCCTCGCTCACCAGCCAGCGGTTGCCAGCGGTGCGCTCGGCCTGCAGCTTGCGCAGCTCCACCTTGTTGCCTTCGCCCACCACCAGCGCGGTGGCCTGGCCCTTCGGGTCGCGGGTCACGCCCTGCTGCGGGGCGAGGATGGCCTGCTGGTTGACCGCCGAGCCGAGCTGGGCGTGGACGAACATGCCCGGCAGCAGCAGGTGGTCGGGGTTGGGGAACACCGCGCGCAGGGTCACCGAACCGGTGCCCTCGTCCACCGAGACCTCGGAGAACTCCAGGGTACCCTCGTGGGCGTAGGCGCTGCCGTCCTCCAGGGTCAGCTTGACCTTGGCGGCGTTCTCGCCGGCCTTCTGCAGCTTGCCGCTCTCCAAGTCGCGGCGCAGGCGCAGCAGGTCCTTGGTGGCCTGGGTCACGTCCACGTAGATCGGGTCGAGCTGCTGGATGGTGGCCAGCGCCGTGCTCTGGCCGTTGTTGACCAGCGCGCCCTCGGTGACAGCGGAACGGCCGACGCGGCCGGAAATCGGTGCCAGCACCTTGGTATAGCGCAGGTCGATGCGCGCCCTTTCCAGCGCCGCCTCGGCCTGCAGACGCGCGGCATGGGCCTCGTCATAGGCCTGCTTGCTCACCGCCTGGTCGCTGACCAGGTCCTTGTAGCGCTCGGCCAGCGACTGGGTCGAGGCCAGGGTGGCCTGGGCGCTCTTGTAGCTCGCCTGATAGACGGAGGGGTCGATCTGGTACAGCTGCTGCCCGACCTTGACCTCGGAGCCCTCGGCGAACAGGCGCTTCTGGATGATGCCGTCGACCTGCGGACGCACCTCGGCGATGCGGTAGGCGCTGGTGCGCCCCGGCAGCTCGGTGGTCAGGGTGTACGGCTGGGCCTGCAGGGTGACGACGCCCACCCTGGGCGTTTCCGCGGCGGGCGGCGGGGCGCTTTCCTGGCAGCCGGTAAGCACCAACGTAGCCAGAGCGACGGCGGAAACCATAGCTGTGAAGGCTGGCTTCTTCTGCATCTGAATCGACCTCATGTCATGGAGACGGCTCGGTCGGGAGAAGACCGGGCGCGGGGAAGGAATAACGTTTAGCTGGCTAACAAATATACTTACATACTAGAATATTTGTAAATGAGCGAACCCCATCGCATTCGTAACTTTTCTCGATCTTTACTCAGACGCCATGGCCAGACGCACCAAAGAGGAAGCCGAAGAAACCCGCCAGCGCATACTCGACGCCGCCGAACACCTGTTCCATGAGCGCGGCGTCTCGCGCACCTCGCTGGCCGACATCGCCAGCGGCGCGGGGGTGACCCGCGGCGCCATCTACTGGCACTTCCAGAACAAGGTCGACCTGTTCCAGGCCATGCTCGAGCGCCTGCATCTGCCGCTGGAGGAACTGGCCCAGGCCAGCGAACGCGAGGACGAGCCCAACCCCCTCGGGCACACCCGCGAACTGCTGGTGCGCCTGCTGCGCAACGTCGAACTGGACCCGCAGAGCCGGCGCATCCAGGAGATACTGCAACACAAGTGCGAGTACACCGACGATCTCGGCGACCTGCGGCAGAAGATGCAGGCGCTGCACCTCGAATGCGACGAGCGTATCGAGAAATCCTTACGCAACGCGGTCAGCAAGGGCCAGTTGCCCGCCGAGCTGGACTGCCGCCGCGCCACCCTCTGCCTGCACGGCTACATCCACGGCCTGCAGGCCAACTGGCTGCTGGCCTCGGGCGGGGATTCGATGGCCGAGCAGGCGCCGATGCTGGTCGACGCCCTGCTCGACATGCTGCGCTGCAGCCACGCCCTACGCCGCGCCTGAGCCGCGCCGCAACAGCCAGAACGTCAGCCCGGCCGAGACGCCCTCGAACAGCATCGCGTACAAGTTGAAGGTCTGCTGCGCGCCGCCGTCGAGCCCCAGGCCGCCCAGGCGGGCGATCAGCAGACTGGCGTAGAGCAGCACCAGCAGCATCAGCGCGGGGCGCAGCAGGTCGGCGCGCAGCAGCGCCAGCACCAGCCACACCGCCAGGCCCAGCTGCAGGCCGCCGTAGTAGGCGCGGACATCGGTGACGGCGGCCGGCGCCATCAGCAGCATGCCGCTGAGGTTGGCCATCTCCTGCGGACGGATGAAGTAGGCCAGGCCGAAACCGGCCAGTAGCAGGGCCTGGACGGCCAACAGGATGCGAGCGGGCAGCATCGGCGTTCTCCTCGGAGGGTGTCCCGCGAGCATAGGACGCATCGTCGCAGGCGGAAACAGTCACGATGTGGGACTGTCGAAGCGGCAGCGCTATCCTGCCGCCCATCCACTCCGCCGAGGAATCCGCCATGCGTCTCCTGCCTCTCGCCGCCCTCCTGTTCGCTACCGCCAGCCAGGCCGCCGAGCCCATCACCATGGACGTCCACCGCGACGTCAACTGCGGCTGCTGCAAGGCCTGGATCAGCCACCTGGAAGAGAACGGCATCAAGGTCAACGACCACGTCGAGGACGACATGAGCGCGGTCAAGCAGCGCCTCGGCGTGCCGCCGCGCCTGGCCTCCTGCCACACCGGCGTGATCGACGGCAAGTTCGTCGAGGGCCACGTGCCGGCCCGCGACATCCTCGCCCTGCAAGGCCGTCCCGACCTGCTCGGCGCCGCCGTGCCGGGCATGCCCCACGGCTCGCCGGGCATGGAGACCGGCACGCAGCACGCCTACCAGGTGATCGGCCTGGACCGGGACGGCAAGGAGCAGGTGCTGGCCGACTATCCCGCCGAGTGATCGCGGACTGGCGCGCTCCCGCCGAGACGGCGACACTATCACTCCCGACAGACTGAAGGAGCGCGGCCATGCGCTGGGAAAGAGGAAGACGCAGCGACAACGTGGTGGACGCCCGTGGCCGCAGCGGCGGCATGCGCTTCGGCGGCGGCAAGGGCCTGAGCCTGGGCGGCATCGCCATCGTGGTGGTGGTCGGTCTGCTGATGGGCCAGGACCCGCTGACCATCCTCGGCAACGTGGTCAACCAGGGCATGCAGCAGGGCGCCCCGGTGCAGGAACAGAGCGCCCCGGCGGCCAACGACCAGCAGAGCGAGTTCGTGCGCGCCGTGCTGGGCGACACCGAGGACACCTGGCGCGCTCTGTTCCAGGCCTCCGGCAAGCAGTATCAGGACCCCAAGCTCGTGCTGTTCAGCGGTGGCGTGCGCTCGGCCTGCGGCTTCGCCGACGCCGCGGTCGGTCCCTTCTACTGCCCCGGCGACCGCCAGGTCTACCTCGACCTGTCGTTCTTCCGCGAGATGGAGACCCGCTTCTCCGCCGCCGGCGACTTCGCCCAGGCCTACGTGATCGCTCATGAGGTCGGCCACCACGTGCAGACCCTGCTCGGCGTCTCGGCCAAGGTCAACGCGGCGCGCCAGCGCGGCCAGCGGCTGGAAGGCGACAACGGCCTGCTGGTACGCCAGGAGCTGCAGGCGGACTGCCTGGCCGGCGTCTGGGCGCACCATGCCCAGCAGCGCCTGGACTGGCTGGAGCCGGGCGACCTGGAAGAGGCGCTGAACGCCGCCAACGCCATCGGCGACGACCGCCTGCAGAAGCAGTCCCGCGGCACCGTGGTGCCGGACTCCTTCACCCACGGCACCTCGGCGCAGCGCATGCGCTGGTTCAAGACCGGCTTCGAGAGCGGCCAGCCGGGGCGCTGCGACACCTTCGCCGCGGCCAAGCTGTAGGTTTCACCCGCCCTGCGGGGTTTGCCGGTAGGCCCTGGGCGACACGCCGAACCAGCCCTTGAACGCCTTGTAGAAGGCGCTCGGTTCGGCGAAGCCCAGTTCGCGGCTGAGCAGCTCCACCCGGCAGTCCGCCTGGCGCAGGCGGCGCAGCGCATGCTCGCGGCGCACCTCAGCGAGCAGTCCGGAGAAGCTGCAGCCCTCGGTGCGCAGGTGGCGATGCAGGGTCTGCCGGCTGATCCCCAGGCGCCGCGCCACCGCCTCCACGGAAAACGCGCCGTCGATCAGGCCCAGTTCGATCAGTTGCAGCACCTGCTGGCGCAGGCTGTGGCGGCTCGGCAGCTGCGCCTGCATGTCGCTGACGCGCTGCTGCAACAGGCTCTTGAGGTAGTCGTTGCCGCCGATCAGGGGTCGCTGCAGGTCGGCGGCGGCCATCTCGATGTAGTCCAGCGGCTCGCCGAAACGCACCGGGCAACCGAGCACCCGGCGGTAGCTGGCCTGCGCGGCCAGTGGCGCATGGCGAAACCCCACCCGCAACGGCAACAGGCGCACGCCACTCATCTGCCGGCCCCAGCACAGCGCCGAACTCAGGCTGTATTCGCAGGCCGGGGGATGATCGGCCAGCGGCGCGGTGAACAGGAAAGCGATGCGCACCCGCTCCGCCTCGCGCTCCACCCGCAGGTTCTCGCATTCGCTCATCACCGGGCTGTGTCGGCTGAACAGGTCCAGCGCCTCGCCGATGGTGGCGCTCATGGCCGCCAGGTTGGCCACCGGGCCTCGTGTCCCCAGGCCACGCCGCTGGCCGAGCAGCAGGCCGATATCGGCCGGCGCGCCACGCTCGGCCGCCAGTTGCCACAGGCGCAGCAGCCAGGCCACCGGGATGCGCGCCTCCAGGGTCAGCGGCCGTTCCGGCGCCAGGCCCAGCCCGGCGAGATCGGCCGGCTCCGCCAGTTGCAGCTGGCGCAGGCTCTGGTACAGGTCGAGCAATAATGAGGCCGTGGCGCTCGGGGCGTGATCCAGCATGATCGGCAGGTCCCTTTCCGGCAGCGGAGGTGGCCGATTGTGCGTCGCCACTGAGACGAGTTGCCAGTCCCTTGCGACCTGAGGCTATCAACAGGCCGGCGTCGCCTTGCGTAGATTGCGGGCCAATAACAACAACAGCGCAGGAAACTCCCCATGAATCCGTCCGCCGTCCTCACCTTGCCACGCCTGCTGTCCCGGCTGCCCTACCTGCTCTCCGGCCTGCCCGGCATCGTCCATGGCCTGCGCCTCGCCAGCCGCGCCCGCGGCAATGCCGTCGGCGGCCTGGCCGAATGCGTGGAACAGGCCGCCCGTGGCAACCCCGAGGGCATCGCCCTGATCCAGGGCGACGAGCGGCTGACCTACCGGGAGTTCGACCAGTGGGCCAACCGCCTGGCCCACCGCCTGCGCGCCGACGGACTGGCCCAGGGCGACTGCGCCGTACTGATGCTGGAGAACCGCCTGGAGCTGCTGGCCTGCGTTGTCGCCTGCGCCAAGCTCGGCGTGGTCGCCGCGCTGGTCAACGGCAGCCAGCGCGGCCAGGTGCTGGCCCACAGCATCAACCTGGTGAAGCCGCGCATCGCCCTGGTCGGCGAGGAACTGCGGGAAGCCTTCGACGAGGTGCGCGAGCAGTTGTACCTGCCAGCGGACGCCGGCTACTACTTCGCCGACCAGCCCACCTGGCGCGATCCGGGCCAGGCCCCGGCCGGCTGGCACCACCCGGCCGCCGAACTGGCCGCACAGCCGGATACGGCGCCGGCGCTGGCACGCCCGGTACAGGCCGAAGACCCTTGCTTCTACATCTACACCTCCGGCACCACCGGCCTGCCCAAGGCCGTGGTGTTCAACCACGGGCGTTTCCTCAAGGGCTACGGCATCTTCGGCCACGGCGCCGTGCGCCTCGGCCGCGACGACCGCCTGTACTGCAGCCTGCCCTTCTACCACGCCACCGCCATGGTGGTGTGCTGGGGCTCGGCGCTGTCCGGCCAGGCGGCGCTGATCATGGTGCGGCGCTTCAGCGCCAGCCGCTTCCTCGACGAAGTACGACAGCATGGCGCCACCGCCTTCGGCTACGTCGGCGAACTGTGCCGCTACCTGCTGGAACGCCCGGCCAGCCCCGACGACGCCGACAACCCGCTGCGCATCATGGTCGGCAACGGCATGCGTCCGGCCATCTGGAGCGCCTTCAAGCAGCGCTTCGGCATTCGCCAGGTGGTCGAGTTCTACGCCTCCAGCGAGGGCAACATCGGCTTCACCAACCTGCTCAACCTGGACCACACCGTGGGCTTCACCCCCTACCCCTACGCCATCGTCCGCTACGACCGCGACAGCGAGGCGCCACTGCGCGATGCCCATGGCCACCTGCAACGGGTGAAGCCCGGCGAGGCCGGCCTGCTGATCGGCGAGATCACCGAGAAGACGCCCTTCCACGGCTACACCGACCCGGCCAAGACCGAGAGCTGCATCCTGCGCGACGTGTTCCGGCCGGGCGACGCCTGGTTCAACACCGGCGACCTGATGCTGCACCAGGGCTGGCGCCACGCCCAGTTCGTCGACCGCCTGGGCGACACCTTCCGCTGGAAGGGCGAGAACGTTTCCACCACCGAGGTGGAGGCGGTGCTGGACGGCATCGACGGAGTCGGCGAGGCGGTGGTCTACGGCGTGGAGATCGCCGGCACCAACGGCCGCGCCGGCATGGCCTGCATCCGCCTGGACCGTGCCCCGGCTGACTTCGACTTCCGCCGCCTGCTCGCCGAACTGCGCCGCGAGCTGCCGCACTACGCGGTGCCGCTGTTCCTGCGCCTGAGCGAGAAGATGGAGACCACCGGCACCTTCAAGCACAAGAAGGCGCCGCTCAAGGAACAGGGCTTCGATCCGGCCCGCTGCGCCGACCCGCTGTACGCCTGGCTGCCCGGCACGGACAGCTACGTGCCGGTGGATGGCGTGCTGCACGCGGCCATCCAGGGCGGGGCCTATCGCTACTGAAGCTGGTCGAGCAGCGCCCGGCAGTCCGGAGCGAAGCCGTCGGCCAGCTCCGGCCAGGGGTTCTCCGGCAGGTTGACCAGCACCCCGTGAGCGCCGGCGGCGCGGGCACAGTCCAGGTCGAAGCGGTAGTCGCCGACCATCACCAGCGCGTCGGGCGCCACGGCCCAGCGCTGCGCCAGGTGCAGCAGGCCGGCCGGGTCCGGCTTGGGCGGCGCCTCGCCGCGACCGACCACGTCGGCGCTGTCGAAGCAGTCGCCGAGGCCGATCGCGGCCAGGGTCAGCAGGGCCAGTTCATGGGCGTTTCGGGTGAGGATGCCGAGCCGGCAGCCGCGCTCGTGCAGCCCGCGCACCAGCGCCACCGCGCCGGGCGCCGCCACCGAGCCGATCGCCAGTTCGCGCTCGTGCTCCAGCAGCCAGGCGTGCTTGGCAGCCGCCTCGTCCGCGGGCAACGCGGCCAGGTGATGGAGGATGTCTTCCTCCTGGGGAATGCCCAGCGCCCGCTTGATGGCCGGGAAGTCGTGGACGGCCACGGTCAGGGTGCCGTCCATGTCGAATACCCAGTGGCGCCGGTGGCGCAGGGCGGGCGAGACCCGCGCCGTCACTTCCAGTCCTCGCGCTGGCGGATCAAGCCCTCCTGGCAGGACGACGCCACCAGCCGGCCGTCGCGGCTGAAGATGCTGGCGCGGGCGAAGCCGCGGGCATTGCCGGCCCAGGGGCTGTCCATGGCGTACAGCAGCCAGTCGTCCATGCGCAGGTCGCCGTGGAACCACAGGGCATGGTCGAGGCTGGCCACCTGCATGAACTTCTGGAACACCGACACGCCGTGGGGCAGCAGCGAGGTGGTCAACAGGTTGAAGTCGCTGGCATAGGCCAGCAGCAGCTTGTGCAGCTGCGGCTCGGCCGGCAGCTCGCCAGCGGCGCGGAACCACACGTACTTGACCGGCTCGGCGGGCTCCGGGGCGAAGGGGTTGATGCGCGTCACCGGGCGGATCTCGATGGGCTTCTCGCTGACCATCCGCTCGCGCATGCGCTCGGGGATCAGGTGCGCCACCTGGCGTGCGTTGTCGGTCTCCGAGGGCAGGTCCTCGGGGCCCGGCACGTCCGGCATCTGCAACTGGTGGTGGAAGCCTTCCTCGTCGGCCTGGAACGAGGCGGAGCAGAAAAAGATCGGCTGGCCCTTCTGGATCGCCGTGACACGGCGGGTACTGAAACTGCCGCCGTCGCGCACCCGGTCGACGCTGTACACCACCGGCAGGCTGGCGTCGCCGGGACGCAGGAAGTAGCCATGCAGCGAGTGCACATGGCGCGCCTCCTCCACCGTCTGGCAGGCGGCGGACACGCTCTGGCCGAGCACCTGGCCGCCGAACAGCTGGCGGAAGCCCAGGTCCTGGCTGCGCCCGCGGAACAGGTTTTCCTCGATCGGTTCCATGCTCAACAGGGCTACCAGATCATCCAGCACTTGGCTCATTCGTCACTCCTCGGGCGGCACACGCAATTCGTCATAGGCCGGCGCGCTGGACAGGCGCTCGTCCCATACCGCGCGACCGATGGTGAAATGGTAAAGGCTTTGCCAGCGGCTGTCGGCCAGTTCCAGCAATTCGTGCACCTGATCGTCGAAGAAGCAGCCGATGCCGGTGCCCGACAGCCCCGCCGCCTCGGCCTCCAGGTACAGCAACTGGCCGATCTGCCCGCACTCCCAGTAAAGCCGCGGGTAGCGCCAGGCACCCTCGTCCAGCGCCGCGTCGAAACGCGCCAGCATGGCCAGGGCGACGCAGCCGTCGCTGGCGATGTCCTGGCCGCAGGCGAGGAAACCGGCCAGCCCGCGGGCATCGCCCTCCAGCAGGCGGTACAGCGGCAGCTCGGGATGCGCGTGCTGCCAGGTGAAGTCCGCACGCAGGCCATCCGGCTGAGGATGGCCATCGCAACGGGCCAGCCAGTAGAGCCCGGGCTCCAGGCCCTGGACCCGATGGACGAACAGCAGCAGATCGACCCGTGGCGGCTCGCCGGTCACCGCGAAGGGCACCGGCGAGTTCGCAGGCAGCAGACGTTGCATCCAGGCGAACAGCAGCCCGGCCTGGATGCCGGTACGACCGTCGAAGGCCTGGGCGCTGCGCCGCCGGTGCAGGATCGGGCGCAGCGGCAGACCGGGGTTTGCATCCTCGTTCCGGCCGGCATGCGCCTGCCAGTCACAAAGGGGCAATGCGGGAGCGCGACACAGTGCGTGCACCCGGGCCAGCTCCGGCCAGTCACGGTACTGGCGCGACAGGCGATTGGGCGCGCTGCTCAGCTCCAGTGCCGCCAGACCGAGCAGCAATGCCTCCGGCAGAACGGGCTCCCGCGCCTGTACGGGGCCGACCCACAATAGGCAGTCACCCTGCTCGGCCTCGTGGAAACCCTGGCGATCCAGCCCCAGCAGCCCATCCAGGCGCGCCTCGGCCACCCCACGCAGCAGTCGCACCTGCCAGCCCTGCACGGCAGCGGCGATGGCCAGGCAGGCCAGGGCATGGCCCAGGTCGTGCTGGCAGTAGCGGTAGGCGCGCTCGCCGTACTTCCAGGCCTCGCGCCAGGGAATGCTGGCCAGGCCGAGCAGAAAGCCGCCGGCCGGCAAGGCGGCGGCCAACTGCCCGCCCAGCACCGGCGGCAGCTCGGCGCGCACCTCCAGGGCGTGGGCGTCTGGCGCATAGTGCGCCAGCAGCCCCTGCCCCTCGACCGCGCCAGGCGGCAACAGCAGATAGGACTCGGTCGGATGCAGGTTGCCGGACGACGGATTGACCCGCAGCGCCCAGCGATTGCCGCCGGCCTCCTTCCAGGCGGACAGCGCCAGGCTGTCGTACAGCAGCTGCGAGAGGCTGGCGCGGCTCACGGGTCGCGGCTCGCCCATGGGGCCGGCGAAGGGTGCGTCATATCCCGGCGTCTCTTCCAGCGGGCGCTGCCACAGCTCGACCAGGCGGCTGCCGGCATAGCGACGGAACGGCGCCGGCTGGATCGCCCAGTCCAACTGGCCGGGGCCGGGCGCGTAGGCCTCCGGCCGATGCTTGCTCAGCGCGTGGTAGGCACGTACCTGCCGCTCAGCGTCCATGCCAGTCCTCCCGGCCCAGCCGGTAGAGCAGGTGCGGGCGCAGCGGATGACCCGCCGGCAGGCCCGGATGCTCGAAGTCGTCGGCGGGATCGCGGCGCATGCCGAGGCGCTCCATCAGCCCCCAGGAGCGCCGGTTGGCCGGCACGGTGAAGGACACTACCTGCGCCAGCTCCAATTCGTCGAACGCGAAGTCCAGAGAGCGCCGCGCCGCCTCCAGGGCATGGCCCTGGCCCCAGAAGGGCCGGGCCAAGCGCCAGCCGATCTCCACCGCCGGCACGAAGGGCGCGTCGAAGCCGACCCGCGCCAGGCCGGTAAAACCGACGAAGGCACCGTCCTCGCGACGCTCCAGGCACCAAAAGGTGAAGACGTGTTCGGCCTGGTGCGCCTGCAGCCGCCGCAGCAGATCGGCGCTGCCGGCGCGGTCCAGTGGCGCGGGGAAATGCGCCATCACCTCGGGGTCGGCGCACAGCGCGGCCAGGGCATCGAGATCGTCGTCGCGCCAGGGCCGCAGGGTCAGGCGCTCGCTGGTCAGGGTGGTGGTCATATACTGGGCTCGCCTTCATGAGTGACGCATTATGCTGCCGCTGGTCTACCACGACGACTACAGCCCGCCCTTTCCGGCCAACCACCGCTTCCCCATGGAGAAGTTCCGCCTGCTGCGCGACCACCTGGTGGACAGCGGCCTGGTGCGCGACGCCGAGCTGCATCGCCCCGAGCCCTGCCCGCCGGACATCCTCGCCCTGGCCCACTGCCCGGACTACATCGAGCGCTTCGCCGGCGGCGAACTGGCCCACGAGGAACAACGCCGGCTCGGCCTGCCCTGGAGTCCCGCGCTGGCCCGGCGCACCGTGCGCGCGGTGGGCGGCTCGCTGCTGGCCGCCGAGCTGGCGCTTGAGCACGGCATCGCCTGCCACCTGGCCGGCGGCACCCATCACGCCCACTACGACCAGGCCTCCGGCTTCTGCATCTTCAACGACCTGGCGGTGGTCGCCCGCTACCTGCTGGAAAGCGGCCGCGCCGGCCGGGTGCTGATCTACGACTGCGACGTGCACCAGGGCGACGGCACCGCGCGCCTGCTGGAAAACGTGCCAGACGCCATCACCGTGTCGCTGCACTGCGAGAAGAACTTCCCGGCGCGCAAGGCCAGGAGCGACTGGGACATCGGCCTGCCCATCGGCATGGGCGACGCCGACTACCTCAAGGTGGTGAACGACAGCCTCGGCTACCTGCTGGCCCTCTACCAGCCGGACATCGTGCTGTACGACGGCGGCGTGGACGTGCACCGGGACGACACCCTCGGCTACCTGCAGCTGACCGACGCCGGCATCGCCGCCCGCGACGAGACGGTGTTCGGCCACTGCCTGGAACGCGACATCCCGGTGGTCGGCCTGATCGGCGGCGGCTACGACAAGGACCGCGCCCTGCTCGCCCGCCGCCACGGCATCCTCCACCACAGCGCCGCGCGGGTGTGGCGCGCGGCGGGGCTGCGTTAGCCGGCCAGGACCTTATCCAGCGCCTGTTCGAACGTGGCCACGGTGCGCTCCACATTGCCCAGCTTGTCCAGGCCGAACAGGCCGAGGCGGAAGGTCTGGAAGTCCGCCGGCTCGTCGCACTGCAGCGGCACCCCGGCAGCGATCTGCAGGCCCTGGGCGGCGAACTTGCTGCCGTTCTTGATCTGCGCATCGTCGGTGTAGCAGACCACCACGCCGGGCGCCTCGAAGCCCGGCGCCGCGACGCTCCTGAAGCCCCTGGCGGCCAGCAGTTCGCGCACGCGCCGGCCCAGCTCGCGCTGCTGCTGGTCGAGCGTGGCGAAGCCTTTGGTCTCGGCCTCCTTCATCGCGTCGCGGAAGCGCGCCAGGGCGTCGCTGGGCATGGTCGCGTGATAGGCGTGGCCACCCTGCTCGTAGGCCTGCATGATCTGCAGCCACTTCTTCAGGTCGCAGGCGAAGCTGCTGCTCTGGGTCGCCTCGACGCGCGCCCGGGCGGCCTCGCCGAGCATCACCAGTGCGCAGCAGGGCGAGGCGCTCCAGCCCTTCTGCGGCGCGCTGATCAGCACATCGACGCCGCTGGCCTGCATGTCCACCCAGAGGGTGCCGGAGGCGATGCAGTCGAGCACGAACAGGCCACCCACCGCATGCACGGCATCGGCCACGGCGCGCAGGTAGTCGTCGGGCAGAATCATCCCCGACGAGGTCTCCACATGCGGCGCGAACACCACCTGCGGCCGCTCCGCGGCGATGGTCGCCAGCACCTCGTCCAGCGGCGCCGGCGCATAGGCCGCCTGGCTGCCCTCGGCGACCGGGCGCGCCTTGAGCACGATGGATTCGGCGGGGATCTGGCCCATCTCGAAGATCTGCGTCCAGCGGTAGCTGAACCAGCCGTTGCGCAGCACCAGGGTCTTCTGCCCGGTGGCCAGCTGGCGCGCCACCGCCTCCATGCCGAACGTGCCGCTGCCGGGCACCACGGCCACGGCATGGGCGTTGTAGACCTGTTTCAGGGTGCTGGAAATGTCGCGCATCACGCCCTGGAAGGACTGCGACATGTGGTTCAGGGAACGGTCGGTGTAGACCACCGAATATTCGAGCAGACCCTCGGGATCGACACTGGGATAGAGGCCGGACATGGCACGTGCTCTCGACTGGGATGATGCCCAGACCCTGCCCGAAGCCCGGGCAGATGACAAGGCCGGCGACCGGAGCCTCGGGTAGAATGTCGCCTTTCCATCGCCCCCCGCGCCGCCATGACCGACTCCCCCTCTCACTCCGTTCCCCACGTCGCCGTCATCGGCGGCGGCCCCGCCGGGCTGATGGCCGCCGAAGTGCTGGCGGCGGGCGGCGCACGGGTCGAGCTGTTCGACGCCATGCCCTCGGTCGGACGCAAGTTCCTGCTGGCCGGGGTCGGCGGCATGAACATCACCCATTCCGAGGCGAAGGCGCCGTTCCTGTCGCGCTACCGCGAGCGCGAAGGCGAGATCGCCGCGCTGCTCGCAGGCTTCGACGCCGAGAACTTGCGCGCCTGGATTCACGGCCTGGGCATCGACACCTTCGTCGGCACCTCGGGCCGGGTGTTTCCCACCGACATGAAAGCCGCGCCGCTGCTGCGCGCCTGGCTCCGGCGCCTGCGCGAGGCCGGCGTGGCGATCCACACCCGCAGCCGCTGGCTGGGCTGGGATGAGGCCGGCGCGCTGCGCATCGCCACCGCCGAGGGCGAGCGGCTGGTCGCGGCCGACGCCTGCGTGCTGGCCCTCGGCGGCGGCAGCTGGGCCCGGCTCGGCTCGGACGGCGCCTGGGCGCCGCTGCTGCAGGCGCGCGGCGTGGAGGTTTCACCACTGCGCCCGGCCAACTGCGGCTTCGAGGTGGCCGGCTGGAGCGAGCACCTGTGCGACAAGTTCGCTGGCGCGCCGCTGAAGAACGTCACCCTGGCTCTGGACGGAGAAGCACCGCGCCGCGGCGAGTTCGTGCTGACCGAGCACGGAGTGGAGGGCAGCCTGGTCTACGCCCTGTCCGCGGCCATCCGCCAGCGCATCGAGCACGACGGACGCGCCCTGGTGCGCCTGGACCTGCAGCCGGACCGCACGCTGGAGAAGATCGAGGCGCTGCTGAGCAAGCCACGCGGCTCGGCCTCGATGGCCAAGCACCTGCACCGCCAGCTCGGCCTGGATGGCGCCAAGGCCGCGCTGCTGCGCGAGCTGAGCCACACCGAAGACTTCACCGACATGAGCCGCCTGGCGCGGGCGATCAAGGCGATGCCGATAGAACTGCTGCGCACCCGCCCGCTGGACGAGGCGATATCCAGCGCCGGCGGCGTGACCTTCGCGGCGCTCGACGAACGCCTGATGCTGCGCGCCCTGCCTGGCACCTTCTGCGCCGGCGAGATGCTCGACTGGGAAGCCCCCACCGGCGGCTACCTGCTCACCGCCTGCTTCGCCAGCGGCAGGGCCGCCGGGCTGGGCGCGCTGCAGTGGCTGCGCCAGCGCTGAGTGAGACGCCTGTCACAGCGCTCCGCCCCTCTGATAAAGTCCACGGCGATCCCCAGGGAAGCAGAACGCCATGGATAAGAAGTCGCTCTCCGAACGAGATATCTGCAGCAAGTACATCGCCCCGGCGATCCAACGTGCCGGTTGGGACATGCACAAGCAGGTGCTGGAAGAATTCGGATTTACCGCCGGCCGCATCATGGTGCGCGGCAAACTGCACAGCCGTGGCGAGCGCAAACGCGCCGACTACATCCTCAGCTACCAGAAGAATCTGCCCATAGCCGTGATCGAGGCGAAGGACAACAAGCACTCCGTCGGCTCCGGAATGCAGCAGGCCCTGAGCTATGCCGAGGCACTGGATGTGCCATTCGTGTTCTCCAGCAACGGTGACGGTTTCCTGTTCCACGACCGTACGCGCACCGGCGCGCAGACCGAAACCAAACTCAGCCTCGACCAGTTCCCAAGCCCTGACGAGCTTTGGCAGCGCTACTGCCAATGGAAAGGCCTGGACGATCAGGCGCAGAAACGGATAGAAGCCCCTTACTACGACGACGGCTCCGGGCGCATGCCGCGCTACTACCAGATGAACGCCATCAACCGCACCGTCGAGGCCGTCGCGCGCGGGCAGGACCGCGTGCTGCTGGTCATGGCCACCGGCACCGGCAAGACCTACACCGCCTTCCAGATCATCTGGCGGCTGTGGAAGTCGAAACAGAAGAAACGCATCCTCTTTCTCGCCGACCGCAACATCCTGGTCGACCAGACCAAAAACAACGACTTCAAGCCTTTCGGCCAGGCGATGACCAAGATCGCCAAGCGCCAGATCGACACCGCCTACGAGATCTATCTGTCGCTCTACCAGGCGGTGACCGGCGCCGAAGAAGAAAAGAACATCTACAAACAGTTCTCCCCGGACTTCTTCGATCTGATCGTGATCGACGAATGCCACCGTGGCAGCGCCGCCGAAGACTCCGCCTGGCGTGAAATCCTCGACTACTTCACCAACGCCACCCATGTCGGCCTTACCGCCACACCGAAGGAAACCAAGGAGGTTTCCAGCATCACCTACTTCGGCGAGCCGGTGTACAGCTACACCCTCAAGCAAGGCATCGAAGACGGTTTCCTCGCGCCTTACAAGGTAGTGCGCATCGACTTCGACAAAGACCTGCAAGGCTGGCGTCCGCCCAAAGGGATGCTCGACAAGAACGGCGAGCTGATTGAAGACCGTATCTACAACCTCAAGGACATGGACCGCACTCTGGTCATCGAGGCGCGCACCCAACTGGTGGCGCAGAAGGTCAGCGAGCTCCTCAAGGCCACCGATCCCTACCAGAAGACCATCGTCTTCTGCGACGACATCGACCACGCCGAGCGCATGCGCCAGGCCCTGGTCAACCTCAACCCCGAGCGCGTGGCCGAGAACCGTAAGTACGTCATGCGTATCACCGGCGATGACCAGGAAGGCAAGGCTGAGCTGGACAACTTCATCAACCCGGAGACGCGCTATCCGGTCATCGCTACCACCAGCAAGCTGATGACCACCGGCGTCGATGCCCAGACCTGCAAGCTGATCGTGCTCGACCAGCACATCAAGTCGATGACCGAGTTCAAGCAGATCATCGGCCGCGGCACCCGCATCAACGAGGACTTCGGCAAGTACTGGTTCACCATCATGGACTTCAAGAAGGCTACCGAGCTGTTCGCTGACCCCGCCTTCGACGGTGACCCCGTGGTGATTTACGAGCCAGGTTCTGGCGAGCCCCCTGTTCCGCCCGATGAGCCTGAAGGTGGCAACACGGAGCAGCCTGGCAGTGGCGAAGAGGGTCCCACCACTACCGCGGGACCTGGCGAAGGAGGAGGAGGAAAACCGCGAATCAAATATGTTGTCGCCGGAGTACCGGTTTATGTCATCGCCGAGCGCGTGCAGTACTACGGCCCCGACGGCAAGCTGATCACCGAGTCGCTGCACGACTACACCCGCGCCTGCGTACACAAGCAATTCGCCTCGCTGGATGACTTCCTCCGTCGCTGGAGCGATGCCGAGCAGAAGAAAGCCATCATCGATGAGATGGCCGTTCAGGGAGTGATGTGGGAAGCCTTGGCCGAGGAAGTTGCAGCCAAGCGCGGCCAGCCCCTCGACCCCTTCGACCTGATCTGCCACGTCGCCTTCGATCAGCCGCCACTCACCCGCAAAGAGCGCGCCGAGCAGGTGAAGAAACGCAACTACTTCGCCAAATACTCTGGCGCCGCTCGCCAAGTGCTGGAGGCGCTGCTCGACAAGTACGCCGATACCGGCATCGAGAGCATCGAGGACATGCAGATTCTCAAGATCGACCCCTTCAGCCAGATCGGTGCGCCCCTCGAACTGGTCAAGGCATTCGGCGGCAAGCCTGGGTACCAACAAGCCATTCACGAGTTGGAAGATCAGCTCTACAGCGCCTGACCGGCGAGCGTTGACAGCAGGCTGGTCCGCCTACCAGACTGTCCTCTGTCCATAGACAGTGGACGGAGAAGACATTTCATGATGAAAGGCCAAGACATCCTGCTGCTGCTCAAGCTCGCCAGCCTGGAAAACCAGCAGCACTCGGCTGAGCAGGCAGCGGAGCACTTCTCCATGCGCGCGCTGGAGCAGTCCACCGGCATCAGCAAGTCCGAGGTCAGCAATGCGCTCAACCGCTGCATTGCCGCTGGGCTGGCCAAGCTGGAGCGGGGCAGCGGCATACCGCGTACCAATACCCGCGCCCTCAACGAATTTCTCGGCCATGGCCTGAAGTACGTCTTCCCGGTGCGCCCCGGCCCCATCGTGCGCGGCCTGGCCACAGCACACGCCGCTCCAGCGCTGACTGGCAAACTATTGTCCGGCGGCGAGCATATTCCGGTCTGGGAAGATGCTTTGGGCTGCGACATGGGCCAGGCGGTCGAGCCGCTGTTCAAGAGCGTGCCCAGCGCGGCCCGCCAGGACGAAGGCCTCTACGCCATGCTCGCCCTGGTCGACGCCATTCGCCTGGGCAACGAACGCGAGGCCAGCCTGGCCAGAGAGCTGTTGGAGCAACAGCTGCGAGGCCCAGCCAATGGCCGCTGAATGGCGCGTGCAGGAGCAGATGCTACAGACCGTGGCCGATGCCCTGGGTCCGGAGCTGCTGCGCCAGGTCGCCTTTGTCGGTGGCTGCACCACCGCGCTGCTGCTCACCGATGCCTTTGCCCGCGAGGCGGTGCGCTTTACCGAAGATGTCGACGTGATCGTCCATGTGCTCGGCTATGACAAATGGCAACGCTTGCTCACCGAGCTACGCGAACGTGGTTTTAGGGAGTCGCCCGAGGACGAAGTTATCTGCCGCATGCGCCTACCCAACGCGCTGACCGGCCGCGAGCTGATCGTCGACTTCATGCCTGACGACGAAGACATCCTCAACTTCACCAACCGCTGGTATCGGGATGCCCTGCAAAGCGCAGCCGATCATGCTCTGCCCTCCGGCACTCTAATCCGTGTCGTCACGTCCGGCTACTTCCTCGCCACCAAGCTGGAGGCCTATCGCGGCCGTGGCCGCAATGACCCGCTGGCCAGCCGCGATATCGAAGACATCCTCGCCGTAGTGGACGGCCGCGCCAGCCTGCACGCCGAACTGGCCCAGGCCTCACACGACCTGCGCGACTACATCGCCCAGGCCATCACCGCGTTGCTCGCCCACCGCGACTTCGCCTACGCCGTGCAATCCGCCGCCCGCCAGCAGCAGGCACGGGAAGAACTCATTTTTCAGCGCCTGGAGGCCCTCGCCGTGCCTCCGGCCCAGCAGTAACGGAAACCACCATGTCGATCAGCTCAACCATCAAATCCATCCAGGACATCATGCGCAAGGACGTCGGCGTCGACGGCGACGCCCAGCGTATCGGCCAGCTCGTGTGGATGCTGTTCCTCAAGATCTTCGACGACCGCGAGCAGGAATGGGAGCTGATGGACGACAACTACAAGTCGCCCATCCCCAGCAGCTGCCGCTGGCGCACCTGGGCCGCCGACCCGGAAGGCATGACCGGCGAAACGTTGAAGGACTTCATCGACAACAACCTGTTCCCGCAGCTGCAGAACCTCCACGAATACAGCACCACCCCGGCCGCCTTCGTGGTGCGCGCCGTGTTCGAGGACGCCTACAACTACATGAAGTCCGGCCAGTTGCTGCGTCAGGTGGTCAACAAGATTCAGGAGGGCGTTGACTTCAACAAGGCCCAGGAGCGCCACGCCTTCGGCGACATGTACGAACAGCTGCTGCGCGACCTGCAGAGCGCCGGCAACGCCGGCGAGTTCTACACCCCGCGCCCGGTCACCGAATTCATGGTGCGCATGGTCGATCCGAAATTGCATGAGAAGGTCATGGACCCGGCCTGTGGCACCGGCGGTTTCCTCACCTGCAGCATCGAGCACAAGCGCAGCCGCTATGTGAAAACCGCTGAGGACGAACGCCTGCTGCAGGCCAGCATCTTCGGCGTGGAGAAAAAGCCGCTGCCGCACCTGCTGGCCACCACCAACATGATCCTGCATGGCATCGAAGTGCCCAGCCAGATCAAGCACGACAACACCCTGAGCCGCCCGCTGATCAGCTGGGGGCCGGGCGAGCGGGTCGACTGCATCGTCGCCAACCCACCGTTCGGCGGCATGGAAGAAGACGGCATCGAAACCAACTTCCCCGCCGCCTTCCGCACCCGCGAGACCGCCGACCTGTTCCTGGTGCTGATCATGCACCTGCTGAAAGACGGCGGCCGCGCCGCCGTGGTACTGCCCGATGGCTTCCTGTTTGGCGAAGGCATCAAGAGTCGCATCAAGGAAAAACTGCTGACTGAGTGCAACCTGCACACCATCGTTCGCCTGCCTAATGGCGTGTTCAACCCCTACACCGGCATCAAGACCAACCTGCTGTTCTTCACCAAGGGCACGCCAACCAAACAGGTGTGGTTCTACGAGCACCAGTACCCGGCCGGCTACAAGAGCTACTCCAAGACCAAGCCCATGCGCATCGAGGAGTTCGCCGTCGAGCAGGCCTGGTGGGGCAGCGAGGCCGATGGCTTTGCCGCACGGGTGGAAAACGAATTCGCCTGGAAAGTCGGCCTGGACGAGCTGCAGACGCGCAACTGGAACCTCGACTGCAAGAATCCGCATATCGGCGAACAGATCAGCCATGACCCGGACGAGCTGCTGCGCGATTACGCCCAGCTGCAAGGCGACATTAGCGAGCTGCGCGACCAGCTCAAGGCCGTGCTGGCCGAAGCCCTGGAGCGCCAGGTATGACGACGCCCAATAGATCCCCTCTCCCTCCGGGAGAGGGCCAGGGTGAGGGCCACAACCTGCTCACCACGCATCTGCCGCTGCTGGCCGGTGCGCCCAATGGCATAAAAAAGCTGCGCGAGCTGATTCTGGAGCTGGCAGTGCGCGGCAAGTTGGTGCCGCAAGATCCGACTGATGAGCCGGCCAGTGAGCAGCTTAAGCGGATTGTTGAGGAAAAGGCGCGACTGGTGGCCGAGGGCAAGATCAAAAAGCAGAAGCCGCTGACTGAAAGAGATGACGAAGCTCCAGCATTTGAGCTTCCAGCAGGATGGGCATGGGCTCGGCTATCTGATGTTGTAAATGTCCTTAATGGTCGGGCCTACAAGAAAGAAGAGCTGCTCGACGCTGGAACGCCCGTTCTTCGGGTTGGTAACTTGTTCACATCCAATCATTGGTACTACTCAAATCTGACGCTTGAAGAGGATAAGTACTGCAATCCTGGCGATTTGCTATTTGCATGGTCTGCCTCCTTTGGGCCCTTCATCTGGCAGGGTGAGCGCTCGATTTACCACTACCACATCTGGAAGCTCGACTTTTACGCTCAAGGTCAGCTCAGCAAGCATTACCTATACAACTTCTTGCTAGAGCAAACGCAAGAGATCAAGGCCGCAGGGCATGGCGTCTCCATGGTTCACATGACCAAAGAGAAAATGGAAAAGCTGGCAGTCCCTGTGCCTCCTCTTGCCGAGCAACACCGCGTCGTCACCAAAGTTGATGAGCTGATGGCCCTGTGCGACCGGCTGGAAGCCCGGCAGGCCAATGCCGAAAGCGCCCACGCCCAACTGGTGCAGGCGCTGCTCGACAGTCTGACCCAAGCCAGCGACGCCACCGACTTCGCCACCAGTTGGCAGCGCCTAGCCGAGCACTTCCACACCCTGTTCACCAACGAATCCCGCATCGATACCCTCAAGCAAACCCTGCTGCAACTGGCTGTGATGGGCAAACTGGTGCCGCAAGCCCCCAACGATGAGCCTGCCAGTGAACTGCTTAAACGCATTGCCGAGGAAAAAGCGCGGCTGGCGGCGGAAGGGAAAATCAAAAAGCAGAAGCGACTACGCGAAGTAGGTGAAGAAGAACAGCTGTTCGACTTGCCCAAAGGATGGGTGTGGTCGCGATTTGGTGACATCTGCGCAATCCAAGGCGAGTTGGTTCGGCCAGAAGACTTCCCCGATCTGCGCCAAGTTGCACCAGATTGCATTGAGAAGGGTACCGGGCGACTTACCGAGAGTCGTACGGTGAAAGAATCCGGGGTCAAAGGTCCAAACAGCAGATTCTATTCTGGGCAAATTGTTTACTCGAAGATCCGCCCCTCTCTGTCGAAAGCCGTTTTAGTTGATTTTGACGGACTCTGTAGTGCGGACATGTATCCGCTGGATGCTTTCATCGACTCTCAGTTTCTTCTGAAAGAAATACTCTCCGAGGTGTTTCTTGAGCAAGTCAGGGTTGCGGAAAATCGAATAAAAATGCCCAAACTCAATCAGGAAAGTCTTACTGGATTTGTACTGCCTATACCCCCAATCACCGAGCAACATCGCATCGTCGCCAAAGTCGATCAACTGATGGCTCTCTGCGACCAACTCAAAGCCCGCCTTGGCCAGGCCCGCCAGGTGCATGAGCATCTGGCCAGTGCCCTGGTCGAGAACGCGCTAAGCGCTGATCGCCAACAGACACCCGCAATTACGGATCGCAAAGCCGCACGCACCCTGCTCGCCGCCGAAATCACTCATCAACTGCATGGCCTGAGGACATTCGGCCAGCGAAAGCTGCAGAAGGTGATTCACCTGGCCGAACATGCGGCCCAGCTCGCGGCTATCCAGGGCAGCTACCTGCGCGATGCCGCCGGCCCCCATGATCGCCAGCTGATGGATCAGGTCGAAGGCGGACTGCACAACCATCAGTGGTATGAGCGCATCGATCGCGACACCGTTGGCCATGCCTATCGTCCGCTGCCTGCGGCGGGTCAGCATCGGCCAGAGTACGAAAACACCTGGTCGACTACCGAGCGCGCCACCATCCGGCAGGTGATCGACCTGATGCGCGGCTGGGACACGGATCGCTGCGAGCGGGTGGTGACACTATATGCCGCCTGGAACGACTTTCTGCTGGAAGGCAAAAGCGTGACCGACGAGATGTTGGTGCATGAGGTGATGTACAGCTGGAACGACACCAAGCTGCGCTTTACCGAGGCCCAGTGGCTCACCGAACTCTGTGAAATGAAGAAGCAGAAGCTGCTGATTCCTACTGGTTTCGGTAAGCGTACCCAAGGCGGCATGCCGACCCTGACTGGCCTCCTGCACTAAGAGCCAGCTCCCGCCATAGCCCTGCGCGGTCAAAGCCACTCAGCCCGCTCGGGAGAGGGCTGGGGCGCCCCACGCAGGGTATGGGCTCTAGGCAACGACTAGTTTGAGTGGCTGGCAAACACCCTCATCCCCGGCCCTTCTCCCGGAGGGAGAAGGGGGACAAGGCCGAGCGGCTGGACGGTTCGGAGCCCCTCATCCCACCGCCGGCAACGGCTCCTCTAGCGGCGTCACCGTCACCCGCACGTCCGGATCATGGCTACCGCCGCCGAGGATCACCCCGCGCAGCGGTGACACGTCGGCGAAGTCGCGGCCCCAGCCGAGGGTGATGTGTTCCAGCGCCGGCAGCAGGTTGTTGGTGGGGTCGAAGTCCACCCAGCCCTGGCGCGGGCAGTACACCGCGACCCAGGCATGCGAGGCGTCGGCGCCGATCAGCCGGGGCTGGCCGGGCGGCGGCCGGGTCAGCAGGTAGCCGCTGACGTAGCGCGCCGCCAGCCCCCGGGAACGCAGGCAGGCGAGCATCAGGTGGGCGAAGTCCTGGCAGACGCCGCGGCGCTCCTCCAGCACCTGCAACAGTGGGGTCGCCACCTGGGTGGCGGCGGCGTCGAAGGTGAATTCCTCGAAGATCCTGCGCATCAGCGCCCGCACCGCCAGCAGCAGCGGGCGGCCCGGCGCGAAGCAGTCGGCGGCATAGTCGACGAACACGCCCTTGAGGTTCACGTAGGGCGACTGGAAGCGGTAGCGCGCGGCCTCCAGCAGCCCGGCGGACAGCGGCTGGCCGCTGTAGCCGAGAGCCGCCACCACGTCCTCCCAGGGGGGTGAGTCCTCCAGTTGCAGGCCGTCGCGGGCCAGCACTTCCACACGCAGGCTGGCGACCACCCGCAGCTCGTCGTGGGGGCGTTCGAAGGCCAGGCGGGTGAGCGGGTTGCCGAAGGTGTCCAGGCCGTCCTGGCGCCGGGTCGGCTGCGGGGTGATGGTCAGGTGGCGCTCCTGGCAGAGCTGCCGCTCGCAGTCGCGCGGCCACAGGTGGGCCAGCTGCTGGGCCAGGGAGACCGGCGCCGAGTAGCGGTAGTGGGTGTCGTGGAGGACCTGGTAGAGGGCACGCTTCATGACGAGAGTGTCCCCCGGCTGGCGTCCACGTGCACGAAGAAGCGCAGGGCCAGCTGGTCCGAGACCTCGCCGGAGGCCTCGACGATCTGCAGCAGCAGGTCGGCCAGGCCGCCGAGCACGGCGCGCACGCCGGAGGCGCCGAACAGCGGGTTCTCCAGGCTGCCCAGGCGGAACCCGGCGAGCTTGTCGCCCAGCTCGGCCAGCGCGCCGCCGGCGACGAAGCCGAAGTTCTCCTCCAGCCGCTCCAGGGAGCGCAGCAGTTGGCGCAGCTGGAACAGCACGGCGTGCGGGTTCTGCTCGTCGAGCAGGAGCAGGTCGAGCACCGGGATCAGCTGGGCGCTGGCCAGGTAGCGGGTGCGGTAGGTGATGCTGCTGTTGCCCAGTTCCAGCAGCCACTCCAGCGCGGACTGGTCGTGGGCGGCGTGGCCGCGGAGGAAGCCGGCGATGCTCTCGCAGAGGAACTGCAGGCGCTCGATGCTGCGGCCGATCATGAGGAAGCGCCAGCCGTCGTCGCGGGTCATGTCGTCGAGGGCGAAGCCGGCCAGGGCTGCCAACGACATCAGCAGGCGGTTGAGGAAGTCCAGCAGGTCGCCGAAGTCGGCGCCCTCGCGCTCCAGGCCCTGGGCCTCGCGCTGCAGCTCGACCAGCGCCTGCCAGTTGGCGCGGGACAGCTTGCCGCGCACGCTGCCAGCCGACCACTGCAGGCGCTGCAGGCCGGCGCGCAGGCTGGCCGGCCAGTCGGCGCCGAGCATGGCCTCGAACAGGCGCTGCTCCAGGGTGCCACTGGCGGCGTCCGGCAGCAGGCCGAGGCCCTCGCCCAGGACCAGCGCGGCCTGCAGGGCCTGCGGGTCGTCATCGTCGTCGACATAGCGCGACAGCATGATGCGCAGCAGCCGCGCGCTGTCCTCGCAGCGTTCGCCGTAGCGGCCGAACCAGAACAGATTTTCCACCACCCGCGACGGCAGGAAGGGGTCGCTGCGCACCAGATCGGCCACGCCGAGCGGGCGCAGCCACTGCCAGGGCTCGCCGCCCGGGTGGCGCTCGCCAAGCACCCAGGTGTCCTTGCTCGCCCCGCCGCGCTGCATCGAGATCACCTCGGCGTCGGCATCGGCGGCCACCCGGGTCAGGCCGCCAGGCAGCACCCGGTAGCCGTCGGCGCTGGCCACGGCGAACACGCGCATGCCGATGGCGCGCGGCACCACGCCGCCCTCCTCGGCCAGCCATACCGGCGCCTGGGACAGCTGGGCGCGGGCCTGTGCCACGTAGGCGTAGGGGCGTGCCCGGATGCGTTCGGCCAGGGCCGCGCGCTGGGCCTCGTCGAGGTCGCGGCCGAATTGGGCGACGAAGCTCTGCGACGGGAAGCTCGGCCGCACCAGCAGCTCGTCGAGCTTGTCCAGCGCCTCGCCCAGCACCGGCTCTTCGCCGCACCACCAACTGGCGATGGACGGCAGTAGCAGCTCCTCGTCCAGCAGCCGCTCGGCGATGGCGGGCAGGAAGCCGGGCAGCCCCGGCGACTCCAGCACGCCACTGCCCAGGGCGTTGGCCACCAGCACGTTGCCCTGGCGCACCGCTTCGAGCAGGCCGGGCACGCCGAGGGCGGAGTCGGTGCGCAGCTCCAGCGGGTCGCAGTAGTCGTCGTCCAGGCGGCGCAGCACAGCGTGGACCCGGCGCAGGCCGGCCAGGGTCTTGAGGTAGAGGCAGGCGTCGCGCACGGTCAGGTCGCTGCCTTCCACCAGAGGATAGCCGAGCTGGCGCGCCAGGTAGAGGTGCTCGAAATAGCTCTCGTTGAAACGCCCCGGGGTCAGCACCACCACCAGCGGCGTCTCGCCGTCGGCCGGCGCCTGGCGCGCCAGGGTGTCCTGCAGGGTGCGGAAGAAGCCGGCCAGGTACTGCACGCGCAGGTCGCGGTACAGCTCAGGGAAGGCGCGCGAGAGGATCTGCCGGTTCTCCAGGGCGTAGCCGGCGCCGGAGGGCGCCTGGGTGCGGTCGGCGGTGACCCACCAGCGGCCGTCCGGCGCCCGCGCCAGGTCCACCGCGTACAGGTGCAGGTAGGTGCCGCCCGGCGGCCGCACGCCCTGGCAGGGCCAGAGGAAGTTGTCGTGGCCGAACACCAGCTCGGTGGGCAGCAGGCCCTCGGCGAGCAGTTGCTGCGGGCCGTAGAGGTCCGCCAGCACGGCGTCAAGCAGGCTGGCGCGCTGGGCCACGCCGGCGGCGATCTGCTGCCACTCGTCGGCGGGGATCAGGTTGGGCAGCAGGTCCAGTTCCCAGGGGCGGTCGGCGCCGTCCGGCGCGGCGTAGGCGTTGTAGGTCACGCCGTTTTCCTGGATCTGCCGCTCCAGCAGGGCCTGGCGCTGCTGCAGCTGGGCCGGGGTGCTGCGCTGCAGCTGGTCGAACAGGCGGCGCCAGTGCGGGCGCACCTGGCCACGGGCGTCGAGCAGTTCCTGGTAGGCCGCGCCGGAGCGCGGGTAATCGGCAAGCAGGTCAGGCATGGACATCTCGGCAGTGTTAACGCGGTGCCTCTCCCTCAGCCCCCTCATCCGCCCTTCGGGCACCTTCTCCCGGCGGGAGAAGGATTCAGGAGCGGCGCAGGTCCAGGGTCATGGGCAGTTCATTATTGTTGATCGGTTCGGCCACCGTGCGTTCACCCGGGCTGTGCCCGTGGCGGAAGAAGCGCGCCATGCGCCGGCTCTCGGCGGCGTAGGCGTTGACCGGCAGCGCCTCGAAATTGCGCCCGCCGGGATGGGCCACGTGGTACTGGCAGCCGCCGAGGGAGCGCTGCATCCAGGTGTCCACCAGGTCGAACACCAGCGGCGCGTGCACGCCGATGGTCGGCTGCAGGCAGCTGGCTGGCTGCCAGGCGCGGTAGCGCACGCCGCCGACGAATTCGCCGACCCTGCCGGCGGGCCGCAACGGCACCGGCACGCCGTTGCAGGTGAGCAGGTAGCGATCCGGCGCCAGGCCGTTCAGCTTCACCTGCACCCGCTCCAAGGACGAGTCCACATAACGCACGGTGCCGCCGACGGCGCCCTCCTCACCCAGCACGTGCCAGGGCTCCAGGGCCTGGCGCAGTTCCAGGTCGATGCCCTTGACGGCGTAGTCGCCCAGGCGCGGGAAGCGGAATTCCAGGTGCGGGGCAAACCATTCGGCGCGCAGCGGGTAGCCGGCGGCGTTGAGTTCCTGGATGACGTCGGCGAAGTCCTGCTCGACGAAGTGCGGCAGCAGGAAGCGGTCGTGCAGCTCGGTGCCCCAGCGCGCCAGCTTCGCCGGGCGGTACGGCTCGTTCCAGAAACGCGCGACCAGGGCGCGCAGCAGCAGTTGCTGGACCAGGCTCATGCGCGCGTGCGGCGGCATCTCGAAGGCGCGCAGTTCGAGCAGGCCGAGGCGGCCGCTGGCCGAGTCCGGCGAGTACAGCTTGTCGATGCAGAACTCGGCGCGGTGGGTGTTGCCGGTGACGTCCACCAGCAGGTTGCGCAGCAGGCGGTCGACCAGCCAGGGCGGGCACTCGCGGCCCGGCTCGGGCATCTGCGCGAAGGCGATCTCCAGCTCGTAGAGGGCGTCGTTGCGCGCCTCGTCCACCCGCGGCGCCTGGGAGGTCGGGCCGATGAACAGGCCGCTGAACAGGTAGGACAGCGACGGGTGGTTGTGCCAGTAGCTGATCAGGCTGCGCAGCAGGTCCGGGCGGCGCAGGAAGGGCGACTCGGCCGGCGTGGCACCGCCGAGGACGAAGTGGTTGCCGCCGCCGGTGCCGGTGTGGCGGCCGTCGAGCATGAACTTCTCGCTGCTCAGGCGGCAGTGGCGCGCCGCCTCGTAGAGGAATTCGGTGCGCTCGACCAGTTCGTCCCAGGTGGCGGCCGGGTGGATGTTGACCTCGATCACGCCGGGGTCCGGGGTGACGCGGAAGTGGGTCAGGCGCGGGTCCTGCGGCGGCTCGTAGCCCTCCAGCAGCACCGGGCAGCGCAGCTCGCGGGCGGTGGCCTCGATGGCGGCGACCAGCTCCAGGTAGTCGTCCAGCCGCTGCAACGGCGGCATGAACAGGTACAGGCGGCCGTCGCGCGGTTCGGCGCACAGCGCAGTGCGGACCACGCCGGCAGCCGATTCGAACAGGCCCGGCGCCTGCAGCCCCTCACCCTCCGCCGGCGGCTTGCGCCCGGCCGGGTGCAGCGGCATGCGCAGCTGCTGGACGATGCTCTGCCGGCTGGGCAGCGGCGGGAACGGCTGGTGCGGGTCCTGCGGCGCGACGTAGGGGTAGTCCAGCTCGCCGACCCAGGGTTGCGAGTCCAGCGGCAGGCGGTAACCCAGCGGCGAGTCGCCGGGGATCAGCCGGCAGTGTTCGTCGCGCAGGAACCAGGGCCCGGTCAGCCAGGCGTCGTCGCCGGCGCTGCGCATCAGCGGCAGGACGTGGCCGACCACTTCGCCCAGGCCGCGGCAGAACACCTTGCGCAGGCGCTCGCGCTCCAGCGGGTCGGCCAGGCGCGCGTCGCCCGGGGTGACGTTGGCCGGCAGGCGGCGTTCGCGCCACAGGTAGTAGAGCCAGTCCTCGTAGGCCGGGAACACGTGTTCGGCCTCCAGCCCCAGGTGCCCGGCCAGGGTGGCGAGGAAGCGCCCGGCCAGGCGCGCATCGGCGCCGTAATAGCGGGTCTCGTCGGCGTACAGCGCCGGGTCCTGCCAGATCGGCTCGCCGTCCTTGCGCCAGAAGCAGTTGAGCGACCAGCGCGGCAGCTGCTCGCCGGGGTACCACTTGCCCTGGCCGAAGTGCACCAGGGCCTGCGGCGCGTAGTGAGCGCGCAGGCGGTGGAACAGCTCGGCGGCCAGGCGGCGCTTGTTCGGGCCGAGGGCGGCGGTGTTCCACTCGGCGTCGTCCGGGTAGTCGATGGCGACGAAGGTCGGCTCGCCGCCCATGGTCAGGTGCACGTCGCCGTAGGCCAGCTCGGCGTCCACCTGGCGACCGAGGCCGAGGATCTCCTGCCACTGCTCCTCGCCATAGGGCATGGTCACACGAGGCGCTTCCCAGATGCGCTCGATGCGCATGTCGTGCTCGAACTCGCACTCGCACTCGTCGAGCACCCCGGAAATCGGCGCCGCGGCGGAGGGCTCGGGGCTGCACGCCAGCGGCACGTGGCCCTCACCGGCGAACAGGCCGCTGGTGGGGTCGAGGCCGACCCAGCCGGCGCCGGGCAGGTACACCTCGCACCAGGCGTGCAGGTCGGTGAAGTCCTGCTCGGCGCCGCTGGGGCCGTCGAGGGATTTGACGTCGGCGGTGAGCTGGATCAGGTAGCCGGAGACGAAGCGCGCGGCCAGGCCCAGGTGGCGCAGCAGCTGCACCAGCAGCCAGGCCGAGTCGCGGCAGGAGCCGGAGGCCAGTTGCAGGGTCTCCTCCGGCGTCTGCACGCCCGGCTCCAGGCGGATCAGGTAGCGGATGTCCTGGGACAGGCGCTGGTTCAGCGCGACCAGGAAGTCGACACTGGGCGTCGGCGTGCGGTCGATGCCGGCCAGGTACTCGGCGAACAGCGGCCCGCAGGCGGCCGTCACCAGGTAGGGCGCCAGCTCGCGCTGCTCGCCGCCGGTGTAGGCGAAGGGAATCTTCTCGGCGTGCTCTTCGAGGAAGAAGTCGAAGGGGTTGAACACCGCCATCTCGGCGACCAGGTCGACGGTGACCTTGAGCCGCTCGGTCTTCTCCGAGAACACCAGGCGCGCCAGGTAGTTGCCCTGGGGGTCCTGCTGCCAGTTGACGAAGTGCTCGCCCGGCTCCACCTGCAGCGCATAGGAGAGGATGCGCGTGCGGCTGTGGGGCGCCGGGCGCAGGCGGACGACCTGCGGGCCCAGGTTGATCGGGCGGTCGTAGCGGTAGTGCGTGACGTGCTGCAGTGCGACATGGATCGACACGGCGTGCCTCCTGCGAGCCAGGGCGATAACCGGCAGGGGCAAGAGTTGTGCCATTGCCATTGACTCGGATCAACGAGGCCTCGGCGACAGCGGGCAAGATCGGCAGCAAAAAACAACGAGGGGAGCAGGAGCGCATGACCTTCATGCCGTGGACGCAAGCGCTTGAGGTGGGGATAGCGGAGATCGATGAACAGCATCGCTGGCTGGTGGACCAGACCAACGACCTGCACGAGGCGCTGAGGGCCGGGGCCTCGCGCGAGCAGGTCGGCGCGCTGCTGGAGGGGCTGATGGACTATGTGATGAACCACTTTATCGTCGAGGAAAACCTGTTCGTCCGCCTCGGCTACCCCGAGGCCGAGGCCCACCAGGCCCAGCACAACCTGTTCAGCGGCCAGGTGATGACCCTGCTCGCGCGCCACGAGGAGGGCGAGGCGGTCGGCCCCGATGCCCTCGAACTGCTCAAGGACTGGCTGGTGCACCACATCCTGAAGGTGGACAAGGCCTACGTGGCGCATTTCCGCGACCACGGCCTGGGCTGAGAAGGCGCACCAGAAGGGTGCGCGACACGCCCCTGGCAGGCTTCAGCGCGGTGCAAGCGGCGTCTGCCTGGAGGGTGTCCGCCTACACCACACCGAGATTGAGCTTCGCCTCCCGAATCGGTCGAGCCGATTCGCCTATGATCCAGCCCGCCCCGGCGGGGATCGAGGGAATGACGCGAGGAACCGGAGTGAAGACGCCATTGGAACTGGCACTGGAACAGCTGCATCAGGGCCACGTCGACCCATGCGGGGAGGCCAGCCTGACGCCTCTCGGCGCCATGCGTCTGTGGGCCGGCCTGTTCGCCGCCACCTTCTTCGGGATATTTCTCTGCGCGGTGATCGCCATCGTCTGCGCGCTCACGCTGCTGGTCCCGGCGCTACCCGTGGCGGAACAGCCGCTGGCGCAGTTCTTCGGGCTGATGCTGCTCGTCGGTGTCTACAGCCTGGGCAACATCCTGCTCATCCAGGGATTGCCGGGAGCGCGTCTCGTGCACAACCTGCTGTTCGTGGCCCTGCTGCTCGGCCCGCTAGCGGTCCAAACGCAGGGCCTGCAGGGCGGGCTGGCGCTCACGAGCATCGGCGCAGGCCTCGCCGGACTGCTGCTGAGCAACAGCAAGCGCTATCGGGCCATGCAGGCGCTGCACGGGCTGATGCGCCAGCTGCGCCGCCGATACCGCCCGGGGCGAGGCTGAGCCCTTCCCTCAGCGCGGTGCAACCGGGCGCTTGACCGGCTTCTTGCCCCCGGACTTCTCCGCCTTGCGCCGCGCCTCGGCGGCGGCCTTGGCCTGCTCGCGCTTGTCCCACGCCTTGCCGCCGTCGCTGCCGCGCGGCGGCAGGCCGGTGTGCTGGGTGAGGATGCGGCCGACCGTCTTGCCCTTTTCCGCACCGCCGACCTTCTTGCTGCCGGCCGGCGTCGAGTTCTTGCGCCGCGCGCTCTGGTACTCGTCGGTCTGCGGCTGGTAGGTCGGGATCAGGTGGTGCTTGCCATTGCCGATCAGGTCGGCGCGGCCCATGCGCTCCAGCGCCTCGCGCAGCATCGGCCAGCCCTTCGGGTCGTGGTAGCGCAGGAAGGCCTTGTGCAGGCGGCGCTGCTGATCGCTCTTGACGATGGTCACCCCGTCGCTCTTGTAGGTGACCTTGCGCAGCGGGTTCTTGCCCGAGTGGTACATGGCCGTGGCGCTGGCCATCGGCGACGGGTAGAAGGCCTGCACCTGGTCGGCGCGGAAGCCGTTGCGCTTGAGCCACAGGGCGAGGTTCATCATGTCCTCGTCGGTGGTGCCCGGGTGCGCCGCGATGAAGTACGGGATCAGGTACTGCTCCTTGCCCGCCTCCTTGGAGAACTTCTCGAACATCTGCTTGAAGCGGTCGTAGCTGCCGATACCCGGCTTCATCATCTTCGACAGCGGGCCTTCCTCGGTGTGTTCCGGGGCGATCTTCAGGTAGCCGCCGACGTGGTGGGTGACCAGCTCTCTGACGTACTCGGGCGACTCGACGGCGAGGTCGTAGCGCAGGCCGGAAGCGATCAGAATCTTCTTCACCCCCGGCAGGGCGCGGGCCTTGCGGTACAGCTCGATCAGGGACGAGTGGTCGGTGTTCAGGTTCTCGCAGATGCCCGGCCACACGCAGGACGGCTTGCGGCAGTGCTGCTCGATGTCCGGGCTCTTGCAGGCGATGCGGTACATGTTGGCGGTCGGGCCGCCGAGGTCGGAGACCACGCCGGTGAAGCCCGGCACCTTCTTCATCTCCTCGATCTCGGCGAGGATCGACTCGTGCGAGCGGTTCTGGATGATGCGGCCCTCATGCTCGGTGATCGAGCAGAAGGTGCAGCCGCCGAAGCAGCCGCGCATGATGTTGACCGAGAAGCGGATCATCTCGTAGGCCGGGATCTTCGCCTTGCCGTACTCCGGGTGCGGCACGCGGGCGTAGGGCATGCCGAACACGTAGTCCATTTCCTCGGTGGTCATCGGAATGGGTGGCGGGTTGAACCACACGTCCACCTCGCCATGCCTCTGCACCAGAGCACGGGCGTTGCCCGGGTTGGTCTCCAGGTGCAGCACGCGGTTGGCGTGGGCGTAGAGCACCGGGTCGTTGCGCACCTTCTCGAACGACGGCAGGCGGATCACGGTCTTGGCGCGGGTCATCCTCGGGCTGGGCAGCAGCTCGATGACCTTGGCCTCGTTGGGGTCCTCGGCCGGCCCCTTGTCCTGCTCGATGGCGCAGGCGGCGGTGTCCTGGGTGTTGACGTAGGGATTGATGATCTTGTCGATCTTGCCCGGGCGGTCGATGCGGGTGGAGTCCACCTCGAACCAGCCTTCCGGGGTGTCGCGGCGGACGAAGGCGGTGCCGCGCACGTCGGTGATCTGCTCGATCCGCTCGCCGAAGGCCAAGCGCTGGGCGATCTCCACCACGGCGCGCTCGGCGTTGCCGTACAGCAGGATGTCGGCGGTGGCGTCCATCAGGATGGAGCGGCGCACCTTATCCTGCCAGTAGTCGTAGTGGGCGATCCGGCGCAGCGAGGCCTCGATGCCGCCGAGGACCACCGGGGTCTGGCTGTAGGCCTCCTTGCAGCGCTGGCTGTAGACCAGGCTGGCGCGATCCGGGCGCTTGCCGGCGAGACCGCCCGGGGTATAGGCGTCGTCGCTGCGGATCTTCTTGTCCGCGGTGTAGCGGTTGATCATCGAGTCCATGTTGCCCGCCGCCACGCCGAAGAACAGGTTCGGCTGGCCGAGCTTCATGAAGTCGTCCTTCGAGCGCCAGTCCGGCTGGGCGATGATGCCGACGCGGAAGCCCTGGGCCTCCAGCAGGCGGCCGATGATGGCCATGCCGAACGACGGGTGATCGACGTAGGCGTCACCGGTGACGATGATGATGTCGCAGCTGTCCCAGCCGAGCTGGTCCATCTCCGCCCGGTTCATCGGCAGGAAGGGCGCGGGCCCGAAACACTCGGCCCAGTATTTCGGGTAGTCGAACAGCGGCTTGGCGGCTTGCATATTTTTTGATCAGGCGGACGCTCACGGGGCGCGGAATATAGCACAAAAAATATACAGAATCCGACCAGCGCGCTCGGGCGTATCCTGCTGCCGGTTTGTGATCACGATCACTTCCATGGCTATACTCCCGGCCAATTGCCCACGCCATTCAGAACCCGGTTCAAGGAGTCCACCCGGTGCGATGCCCTCTCGCGCATGCGCTGCTGCTGATGCTGTGCCTGAGCCTGCTCGGCGGGCGGCTGCAGGCCGCGCCCATACAGCTTCAGGCCGACAGCAGCGGACAGGAGCTGAACGGGC
This sequence comes from Pseudomonas paralcaligenes, assembly GCF_019655855.1. GTDB lineage: Bacteria > Pseudomonadota > Gammaproteobacteria > Pseudomonadales > Pseudomonadaceae > Aquipseudomonas > Aquipseudomonas paralcaligenes. Next base: position 96,374 of record NZ_BPFX01000019.1, read on the forward strand.
ATATCGCCCTGCTGGAAGACGCCGGTGGCGAGCTGGGCATCGAGGACATGGCCGACCCGGCCGTGCAGGCGCGCTTCCGGCCAGCCGACGGCCGCGCCAGCGTCGGCCAGAACGCCAACCCCTGGTGGATCAGGATCGAACTGCAGCAGGCGGCCACCGCGCCGGCGCAGTGGTGGCTGGAAATCGGCGCGGTGACCCCGCTCGACCTGCAGCTGTATGTGCCCGACGGCCAGGGCGGCTGGAGCCTGCGCCAGTCCGGCGAGCGGGTGAGTTTCGCCGAAGGCCGCGACCACGACTACCGGCGCGCGGTGCTGCGCCTGCCGGAACTGGGCGAGACGCCGCAGACCTTCTACCTGCGCAGCTACGATCCGGCCGGCAACTCCTTCCCGCTCAAGGTCTGGCAGCTGGACGCGCTGGACCACCTGGCCAACCATGAGAACCTCGGCCTGGGCCTGATCTACGGCATCATCGCCGCTCTGCTGCTGTACAACCTGTTCATCTTCCTCACCCTGCGCGACTCCGCCTACTTCTGGTACGTGCTGACCACCGCCGGCGCCCTGCTGCTGATCGTCAGCATGAGCGGCCACGGCTTCCAGTACCTGTGGCCGGGCGCGCCCGTGCCGTTCTGGCTGGACCGCATCACCCTGCCCTCGCTATGGGGCTTCTGCGCCTGCCGCTTCACCCAGACCCTGCTGCAGACCCGCGTCCACGTGCGCTGGGCGCACCACCTGCTGAGCTTCGCCTGCGCCTGCTACGTGATCGCGGTGGTCCTCGACGGCTTCGGCCAGCGCGGCACCGCCGCCTGGCTGATCGCCCTGCTGTCGCTGACCAGCATCCCCGCCGCCCTCGGCTCGGCGATGATCCGCTGGCGCCAGGGCTACTTCCCCGCCCTGCTCTACCTGTTCGGCTACGGCCTGATCCTCGGCAGCATCAGCCTGGCGCTGATGCGCTCCACCGGACTGGTCCAGCCGGCCACCTGGAACGCCTACGTGTTCCCCCTGGCGGTGGCCGCCGAAACCATCCTGTTCTCCTTCGCCCTGGCCTACCGCATCCAGACCCTCAAGCAGGAAAAGGCCGAGGCCATGTTGCAGGCCGATCGCGAGAAGACCGCGCGCCTGGCGCAGATGCAGGCCAGCGCCGACGAGCTGCAGGAAGCCGTGCGCCTGCGCACCGCCGAGCTGGCCCTGGCCAACCAGCAGCTGAGCGAACGCGAGGAGCGCCTGCAGCACGCCGCCTTCCACGACCCGCTGACCGAGCTGCCCAACCGCCGCTACCTGATAGAACGCGCCGAGATGGCGCTGGCCGACGCCCAGCGCCGCGAAGAATCGGTGGCCCTGATGCTGGTGGACCTGGACCACTTCAAACCGATCAACGACCGCTATGGCCACGACGCCGGCGACCTGATGCTGCGCACCATCGGCCAGCGCCTGCGCGAGCACATGCGCGCCAACGACATGGTGGCGCGCCTCGGCGGCGACGAATTCGCGGTGCTGGTAGGCGGCGCCGACGCCCGCCAGCATGTCGAGGAAGTCGCCACCCGCCTGCTCGCGGAGCTGTCGCGACCGGTGATGTACGGCGCCAACCGCCTGGCGGTCACCATCAGCATCGGCGCAGCCTTCTATCCGCAGCACGCGCTGCAGTTCGCCGGCCTCTACAAATCCGCCGACGAGGCGATGTACCGGGCCAAGCAGAAGGGGCGCTCCGGCTTCGTTCTGCAGGGCGAAGGCGGCGAGCTAAGCCTGGAAGAATGCCTGGCGCTGGACGTGCTCAAGGTGCCCAGCGGACTGAGCTAGAACAGGCTTTCCTACACGAACGAACCCGTAGGATGCGCCATGCGCAACGACGCCAGGCTCAGGTGTGGTAGCGACGCGGCACCCGCGCGGTGACCTTGGTCAGCAGCTCGTAGCCGATGGTGCCGGCGGCCCGCGCCACCTCGTCCACCGGCAGGTTGGCGCCCCACAGCTCCACCGCGTCGCCGACGGCGGCCCCGGGCAGGTCGGTGAGGTCCACCATCAGCATGTCCATCGACACCCGCCCGGCCAGCGGCACGCGGCGGCCGCCGATCCACACCGGCGTGCCGGCCGGCGCCTGGCGCGGGTAGCCGTCGGCATAGCCGCAGCTCACGGTGCCGATGCGCGACGGCCGCGTGGCGACCCAGTCGGCGCCGTAGCCGATGCTCTCCCCGGCAGGCACCTGGCGCACCGCGATCAGCTGGGCGCCGAGCGTCATGGCTGGTTTCAGGCCCAGCTCGGCGGCGCTCAGGTCGACCAGGGGCGTGGCGCCATAGAGCATGATGCCGGGCCGCAGCCAGTCCATGTGCGCAGCCGGAATCGCCACCACGGCCGCCGAGTTGGCCAGGCTGCGCTGGTCGAAATCCAGGTCGAGCAGCTCGAGGAAACGCTCCAGCTGCAGCTCGGTCATCGAGTGGCCGCGCTCGTCGGCGCAAGCGAAGTGGCTGATCAGGTTCAACTCGGCGACCTGGGCGGCGCCGCGCAGGCGGGGGAACAGCTCGCGGATCGCCTCGGCGGAGAAGCCCAGGCGATGCATGCCGGAGTCCAGCTTGAGCCAGACGTTCAGCGGCCGCGGCAGATCGGCGGCGAGCAGCGCCTCGACCTGCTCCGGCCCCTGCAGCACCAGGTCCAGCCCCAGGTGCGCCGCCATCGGCAGCTCGTCGGCCGAGAAGCAGCCCTCCAGCAGCAGGATGCGCGCCTCAGCGTGCATGGCGCGCACCTCGGCGGCCTCCTCCAGGCTGGCCACGGCGAAGCCGTCGGCCTCGTCGTGGAGCACGCTGACCACCTCACGCGCGCCATGCCCATAGGCGTTGGCCTTGACCACGGCGAACGCCTGGCGCCCGGGCGCGCAGCGCCTGGCGAGCCGGTAGTTGTGGACGATGGCGGCCAGATCGATGGTGGCGACGAGAGGGCGCATGGCGGGCTTCCGGAAACGAAACGGGCGCCCATCTTAACCGCTGGGCGCCCGCTTTCATTGATCCGGCAGGGGTATGACGATCATTCGTCCTCGAACTGGTAGGTCCCCGGCGCCAGATTGTCGAAGCGCGTGTACTTGCCGATGAAGGCCAGGCGGCAGGTGCCGATGGGACCGTTACGCTGCTTGCCGATGATGATCTCGGCCACGCCCTTGAACTCGGTCTCCGGGTGGTACACCTCGTCGCGGTAGACGAACATGATGATGTCGGCGTCCTGCTCGATCGCACCGGATTCGCGCAGGTCGGAGTTGACCGGGCGCTTGTTGGGGCGCTGCTCCAGGGAGCGGTTGAGCTGCGACAGGGCGATCACCGGGCAGTTGAATTCCTTGGCCAGGGCCTTGAGCGAGCGCGAGATCTCGGAAATCTCGTTGGTGCGGTTGTCGCCGCTGGAGCCCGGGATGCGCATCAGCTGCAGGTAGTCGACCATGATCATGCCGATATCGCCATGCTCGCGCGCCAGGCGACGGGCGCGGGCGCGCATCTCGGTCGGCGAGATGCCGGCGGTGTCGTCGATGAACAGCTTGCGCTCGTTGAGCAGGTTGACCGCCGAGGTCAGGCGCGGCCAGTCGTCGTCGTCCAGCTTGCCGGAGCGCACCTTGGTCTGGTCGATGCGGCCGAGCGACGAGAGCATACGCATCACGATCGAGTCGCTGGGCATCTCCAGGGAAAACACCAAGATCACCTTGTCGGAGCGCAGCACCGCGTTCTCCACCAGGTTCATGGCGAAGGTGGTCTTGCCCATGGACGGACGGCCGGCGACGATCACCAGGTCGGCCGGCTGCAGGCCGCTGGTCATGCCGTCCAGGTCGGTGAAGCCGGTGGAGATGCCGGTCAGGCCCTCGTTGGTATTGAACAGCTCGTCGATGCGGTCGATGGTCCTGACCAGGATATCGTTGATCCCCACCGGCCCGCCGGCCTTGGGCCGCGCCTCGGCGATCTGGAAGATCTGCCGCTCGGCCTCGTCGAGCACCTCCACCGCGCTCTTGCCCTGGGGCGCGTAGGCCATGTCGGCGATATCGTTGCTGATGCCGATCAGCTGCCGCAGGGTGGCGCGCTCGCGAATGATCTGCGCATAGGCCTTGATGTTGGCCACCGAGGGCGTGTTCTTGGCCAGTTCGCCGAGGTAGCCCAGGCCGCCGACCTGGCTCAGGTGGCCTTCCTTGTCCAGCTGCTCGGACAGGGTCACCACGTCGAACGGCGAGTTGCGCTCGGCCAGGGTGAAGATGGCGCGGAAGATCAGGCGGTGGTCATGCCGGTAGAAATCGCCATCGGACACCGCGTCGGAGACCCGCTCCCAGGCGTTGTTGTCGAGCATCAGGCCGCCCAGCACGGCCTGTTCGGCCTCGATGGAATGCGGCGGCACCTTGAGGGCGGCGGTTTCCAGGTCGTACTGCTGGGGGACGCTGATATCGTTCATGGCAACTCGGATTCCACTGCGCAGAGCCCTTGGGCAAGCCGCGCGGCTTGGCCAAGGGTTCTAAAAAACAACGGGCACGCACCGCAAAGCGATGAGTGCCCGATTGTCTGCAGGCCCGCACCTTCGTGCAAGGCCCGCGGGTCGCTCGCCTTAGGCGGCTACCACGATCACCTTGACGGTGGCTTCCACGTCGGAGTGCAGGTGCACAGCAACGTCGAACTCGCCGACCTGGCGGATGGTACCGTTCGGCAGACGCACTTCGGCCTTCGACACTTCCACGCCAGAGGCGGTCAGAGCTTCGGCGATGTCGTGAGTACCGATGGAACCGAACAGCTTGCCTTCGTCACCGGCCACGGCAGTGATGGTGACTTCCAGCTCGGCCAGTTGGGCAGCGCGAGATTCGGCGGAAGCCTTCTTCTCGGCAGCGGCTTTTTCCAGCTCGGCGCGGCGAGCTTCGAACGCAGCAACGTTCTCGGCGGTAGCGGCGGTAGCCTTGCCCTGCGGCAGCAGGTAGTTGCGGCCGTAACCGGATTTGACGTTGACCTTGTCGCCCAGGTTGCCCAGGTTGGCGATTTTTTCCAGCAGGATAACTTCCATTTGGGTCTTACCTCTTAACTTTTAACCTTCACCGTCCGCGGGGCCTGCGCCATCGTTGCGCGCTCGGCGACCGCGAAAATCCATCAGACTGTCGATGATGGCCAGGGCCACCAGTAACGGATAAACCAGCTGCATGAACAGCAGCAGCGACACATACAGCCCCACCAGCCAGAACCGCGCCAGACGCCCTTCGGCGGCCAGGCCATGCAGCAGGGCCACCCCGGCAAACGCCAGCGGCACGCTGCACAGCGGCGTCAGCATGGCCATCTCCAGGCCCAGATTCGGCGCCAGGAACATGACCGCCAACAGCCCGAAGGCCAGTGCCGGCGGCAGCCGCAAGGCGCGAAAATCGCGCCCGAAGCCGCCGGGGTTGTACAGTGCCGCCTGCCAGTACCGCCCAAGCATCAGGCAGAGCAGGCTGACGGCCTGCAGCAACGCCGCCATCAATCCGGTGAGCACGGGGACGATCAGTGCCTCCAGGCGGGTCCGCTCCTCTACCGACATCTGCTGGTAGACCCCATCGAGCATCTGCGGCATGAGCTTGTACAGCTAACCCGCCAGAGCGGCGATGGGTTCACGGAACACCGCACCCAGAACCACGCCATACACCAGGCCGACGGGAATGCTCAGCAGCACCACCCGACTCCAGGCGTGGCCGGCGCGCAACAACAGCGCCAGCCCCAGCGAACCGAGCAGCACCAGCAGGGTGCGCGGCTCGCCGAAATGCCACCAGCCCAGGGCCGGCAGCAACGCCCAGGCGAGGATGCCAACGGCATCTCTCGGCCCCCGCCGCAGCAGCACCAGGCAGCTGGCGGCGGCACTCAACCAGAACAACAGCGGCACCGCCGCCGAACCGACCACCACGAGGGTGGCCTGCATGCGGCCGCGCATGATGAATTCAGCCATGGCGCGCATGCGGTTTATCCCTTACTACGAAATCGACGGTCCGCTATCAACGGCCGTGGCTGTCGGTGTAGGGCAGCAGGGCCAGGTAGCGGGCGCGCTTGATAGCGACGGCCAGCTGACGCTGGTACTTGGCCTTGGTACCGGTGATACGGCTGGGAACGATCTTGCCGGTTTCGGAGATGTAGGCCTTCAGGGTGTTGAGATCCTTGAAGTCGATCTCTTTCACGCCTTCGGCGGTGAAACGGCAGAATTTACGACGACGGAAGAAACGTGCCATGAATGTGGCTCCTCAATAGATCCGTGGATTACTCGTCAGCGTTGTCGCTGTTGTCACCGTCTTCGCCTTCGGCGGATTCGGTTTCAACGCGCTCACGGCGCTCGCGGCGCTCGCTGCGGTTTTCTTCGGCCTTGAGCATCTCGGACTGGCCGGTAACGGCTTCGTCGCGGCGGATGATCAGGTTACGGATCACGGCATCGTTGTAGCGGAAGTTGTCTTCCAGCTCGGCCAGGGCCTTGCCGCTGCACTCGACGTTCAGCATCACGTAGTGAGCCTTGTGAACGTTGTTGATGGCGTAGGCCAGCTGGCGACGACCCCAGTCTTCCAGACGGTGGATTTTGCCGCCGTCTTCTTCGATCAGCTTGGTGTAACGCTCGACCATGCCGCCGACTTGCTCGCTCTGGTCCGGGTGAACCAGGAAGATGATTTCGTAATGACGCATGAATGCTCCTTACGGGTTGCAGCCTGCCAACGGAACGTGGTCAGGCAAGGAGTGAATGACTCGTTGATCTTGCCGAAGCGAAGGCGCGCAAGCGCCTGCCGTCGCGGCAAGGGGCGACATTCTAGAGAAGCCCCCTGCCGCGCGCAAGGCGAACTGGCGATTATTTGATCAGGCCTTGCCGGCCACGCGACGCTGGCGCACCGCCTCGAACAGGCAGACTCCCGTGGCGACCGACACATTGAGGCTGCTGACGCTGCCTCCCATGGGCAGCTTCACCAGATAGTCGCAGTGTTCGCGGGTCAGGCGGCGCATGCCCTTGCCCTCGGCGCCCATGACCAGCACGGTGGGGCCGGTCATGTCCAGCTGGTACAGCTCCTGGTCGACCTCGCCGGCGGTGCCGACGATCCACAGGCCCTTCTTCTGCAGCTTTTCCAGCGTGCGCGCCAGGTTGGTCACCGCCACCAGCGGGATCACCTCGGCGGCGCCGCAGGCCACCTTGCGCACGGTGGCGTTGAGGGTCGCGGACTTGTCCTTGGGCACGATCACCGCCTGGGCACCGGCGGCGTCGGCGGTGCGCAGGCAGGCGCCGAGGTTGTGCGGGTCGGTCACCCCGTCCAGCACCAGCAGCAGGGCGGGACCCTCGCCACGCTCGAGCAGCTCGTCGAGCATGTTCTCGCCCCACACCTGGCTCGGACTGACCTCGGCCACCACGCCCTGGTGCACGCCCTCGGCCCACTCGTCCAGCTCCTGGCGATCCTTGTGCCCGACCGCCACGCGATGCTGGCCGGCCAGCGCCAGCAGGGCCTGCACCCGCGGATCATGCCGGCTCTCGGCCAGCCACAGCTGCTTGACCCGCTTGGGATGATGACGCAGCAACGCTTCGACGGCGTGGACGCCGTAGACCTTTTCCAGCTGGCTCATTGCTTCGCCTTGCGCTTGCTCGGCCGACTTGCCGACGGAGCACCGCCCGCCTTGGGCGCGCCCTTGCGATGGCCGGAAGCCTTACCGGAGCCGCCCTTGGCCGCGGGCGCCTTGCCGCCGCCCTTCTTGGCGCCGTCGAGCAGAGCCTTCTTCACATCACGGCTCTTCTGCACATCGGTGTTGCCGGGCCCCGGGGTCTTGGCCGCCGGCTTGCGACGCGACTCGCCGGCACGGCCACGGCCCGCCGGCGCCTTGTCGGCCCGCCCTTCGCTCAGCTCGAACTCGATCTTGCGCTCGTCCAGATCGACGCGCATGACCTTCACTTCCACGCTGTCGCCCAGGCGGAAGCTGCGCCCACTGCGCTCGCCGGCCAGGCGATGATGCACGGGGTCGAAGTGGTAGTAGTCGCCCGGCAGCGCCGTGACGTGGACCAGGCCCTCGACATAGATGTCACGCAGCTCGACGAAGATGCCGAAGCCGGTCACCGCGGTGATCACGCCCTCGAAGGTCTCGCCGACGCGGTCCTGCATGAACTCGCACTTGAGCCAGTTGACCACGTCGCGGGTAGCCTCGTCGGCGCGCCGCTCGGTCATCGAGCACTGCTCGCCAAGCTTCTCCAGCGCCGCCTCGTCGTACGGGTAGATGCGCGCCTTGGGCATGCTCGCCGCACCGGCGCGCTGTACGTGCTTGGTCTCGCGCTTGGAGCGGATCACGCTGCGGATGGCACGGTGCACCAGCAGGTCCGGGTAACGCCGGATCGGCGAGGTGAAGTGGGTGTAGGCCTCGTAGTTCAGGCCGAAGTGGCCGTTGTTGTCGGCGCTGTACACGGCCTGGCTCAGAGAGCGCAGCATCACGGTCTGGATCAGGTGGAAGTCCGGACGATCCTGAATGCTGGCCAGCAGCTTCTGGTAGTCCTTCGGCGTCGGCCCCTGCTTGCCCTTGTGCAGGGCCAACCCCAGCTCACCGAGGAAGGCCTTGAGCTTCTCGACCCGCTCGGCCGGAGGACCGTCGTGCACCCGGTACAGCGAGGGCATCGAGTGGTCGAGCATGAAGCGCGCAGTGGCCACGTTGGCCGCCAGCATGCATTCCTCGATCAGCTTGTGCGCGTCATTGCGCTGGGTCGGACGGATCTCGGCGATCTTGCGGCCGGCACCGAAGACGATGCGGGTTTCCTGGGTCTCGAAGTCGATGGCGCCGCGCTCGTGACGAGCGGCCAGCAGCACCTTGTACAGCGAATAGAGTTCCTTGAGGTGCGGCAGGACCGCCTTGTACTCGTCGCGCAGGGCCTTGCCCTCGCTGCTCTTGGGCTGCTCCAGCATGTAGCTGACCTTGTTGTAGGTCAGGCGCGCATGGGAGTGGATCACCGCCTCGTAGAACTGGTAGTCGACCAGCTCACCGGACTTGGACATGCTCATCTCGCAGACCATGGCCAGGCGGTCGACCTGCGGGTTCAGCGAGCACAGACCGTTGGACAGCTCTTCCGGCAGCATCGGCACCACGCGCTCGGGGAAGTACACCGAGTTGCCGCGCTTCTCCGCCTCGGCATCCAGCGCGGAGCCGACCTTGACGTAGTGCGATACGTCGGCGATCGCCACGTAGAGCTTCCAGCCGCCGGAGAACAGCTTCCAGCGGCCGCTGTTCTTCTCGCAGTAGACGGCGTCGTCGAAGTCGCGGGCGTCCTCGCCGTCGATGGTGACGAACGGCAGGTGACGCAGGTCGACGCGATTCTCCTTGTCTCTCTCCTCGACTTCGGACTTGAGCTTGCGCGCTTCCTTGACCACCGCCTCGGGCCAGGCATGGGGAATGTCGTAGCTGCGCAGAGCCACGTCGATCTCCATGCCCGGCGCCATGTAGTTGCCGATCACTTCGACGATGTCGCCCTGGGGCTGGAAGCGCGACGTGGGCCAGTGGGTGATCTTGATCTCGACGAACTGACCGACCCTGGCACCGCTCGTGCGGCCCGGGGTGACCAGCACTTCCTGCTGGATCTTCGGATTGTCGGCCTCGACGAAGCCGATGCCGGCCTCCTCGAAATAGCGGCCCACGATGGTCTCGTGGGCGCGCGCGATGACCTCGACGATGGCGCCTTCGCGGCGACCACGGCGATCGAGACCGGAGACGCGGGCAAGCACGCGGTCGCCGTCGAACACCAGGCGCATCTGCGCCGGGCTGAGGAACAGATCGTCGCTGCCGTCGTCCGGCACCATGAAGCCGAAGCCGTCGCGGTGGCCGCTGATGCGGCCGCGGATCAGGTCGAGCTTGTCCACCGGCGCGTAGGTGCCGCGACGGGTATAGATAAGCTGGCCGTCGCGCTCCATGGCACGTAGGCGGCGACGCAGCGCTTCGAGCTGCTCGTCGGTGGTCAGGCCGAACTCGGCCACCAGCTCTTCACGGGCGGCGGGAGAGCCGCGCTCGGACAGGTGCTGGAGGATCAGCTCGCGGCTAGGGATGGGGTTTTCGTATTTTTCCGCCTCACGGGCGGCCTCGGGATCGAGGGATTGCCAATCGGCCATTAAGTGAAATCACCTTTACGCATATATAGATGGTGTGCCATGCCCCTATTGAAGCGCGAAACGGCATCGGGGGTCAGCACAATAATTTTTTCGCCGTCAGGGGTTTACAAGCAAAAACGGGCTCCGTATAGTTCGCGCCCACAACGTTGCTGAGACGTTGTAACACGGAAGCGACTGAGTAATCATAGTTTCCCGTGCCCAGGTGGCGGAATTGGTAGACGCACTAGGTTCAGGTCCTAGCGGTGGCAACACCGTGGAAGTTCGAGTCTTCTCCTGGGCACCACTCTTCAGAAACCGAGCCAAAAGCTCGGTTTCGCTTTTAACGGAGCAGCCTCCGTACCGCCGAAAGCGGTGAAGCTGCAAAAAGTCGGCGAGCGATCGTCGCAATGTGCCCAGGTGGCGGAATTGGTAGACGCACTAGGTTCAGGTCCTAGCGGTGGCAACACCGTGGAAGTTCGAGTCTTCTCCTGGGCACCACTCTTCAAGAAAAAACCGAGCTAAGGCTCGGTTTTTTCGTTTCTGATTGCTGAAAACCTCGCTGTGGGAGCGGCCTTGGCCACGATGGAGCGCATCGCGGCCAAGGCCGCTCCCACTAGCGAATAGCGTCAGACCTTGAACTGGGCGAAGCTCGCTCGCAGTTGAGCCACCAGCCCATCCACCACCCTGCCGCTGGCCGCCGTCTCGCCGACCGCCTGGGCCGCGCGCTGGGCCTCGCTGTGAATCACCTCGACCCGCCCGCGCACTGCCGAGGCTCCGTCGGCCTGGTGGGCGGCCGAACGGGTGGCGGTGTCGATGGCGCCATGCACCTCGTCCACCGACGCCTGCACCGATTGCTGCAGACGCGCACTGTCGCGCAGTGCCTGCAGCCCCTCGGTCGCCTGGCCGCCGGCCTGGCCGATCACCGCCACCGCCTCGCGCGCGCCCTGCTGCAGGGCCGTGATATGCGCCTGGATATCGCCGGTGGACTGCTGGGTCTTGCTGGCCAGGGCGCGCACCTCATCGGCCACGACCGCGAAGCCGCGGCCGCTCTCCCCGGCTCGCGCCGCCTCGATGGCCGCATTCAGGGCCAGCAGGTTGGTCTGTTCGGCGATGGACTGGATCACCGTCAGCACCACCTCGATCTGTTCGCTCTGCTTGGCCAGCTTCTCGATCACCGCCGAGCCGCTATCGACCCGCGCCACCAGCGCCTCGATCAGACTGCCCACCCTGGCGGCGATGGCCGCGTTCTCATGGGCCGCCTGGCGGATCGCCGCAACCCTCTGCTGGGCATCGTGCATGGCCCGGCTCTCGGCCTGGGCCGCCGCCGCCATCTCCTCCAGCGCCTGCAGGCTGCCAGCCACCTCGTCGCGCTGGCGCCCCGCTGCGGCTTCCGCCGCCGCGCTGCGCTGGGCCAGACTGCGGATTTCCTCGCCGGTACGCTGAGCCACCTCCCCGGCCTCCCGGATGATGGGCTGCAGCTTGGCGATGAACTGGTTGACCGCGTCGGCCATCTCGCCGACTTCGTCGTCGCTGTCCAGCTGCACCCGGCGGGTCAGGTCACCCTCGCCGGCGGCCAGGTCCTTGAGCGCCGCGATCAGCAACTGCAGGCGACTGACCACACGCCAGCCCAGCACCAGAGCCACCACGGCCAGGGTCAGCAGGCCGACCACCAGCAAACCCGAGGCGATGCGCCAGCGCAGGCTGTCGGCAGCCTGCTGCACGGTCTCGCTGCCGTTGCGCGCCATGTCGGCGGTGGCCTGTTCGGCCAGTTGCAGACGCTGCTGCAGGGCCTGGGTACTGTCCTGGGCGGCGCCGGTCAGGCTCTTGTCGACCAGCTCGCCCGCACTGCCGACCAGGGTCGCGAAGCGGGTGTCCAGCGCGGTCAGCTCCTGCTCCACGCCATCCAGCGACATGCCCAGCTGGACCTTGCCGATGGACGCCCCCATCGGATTGATGTCCGCCTCGATCATGTGCACCTTGGCATCGCGCGAAGCGGCATCGATCAGCTTGGCCAGCGCGGTGTCCCCCTGCCCCGCCTCCACCAGCTCGCGCACCCGCGGGCTGCTGCGGTTGAAGTTGCGGGTCAGGCGCTGGCCCTGGGCGTCGTAGAACACGGCGAAGAGCACGGCCGGGTCGCGCTGGACGATACGGGTCAGCGCGGTCAGGGCCGGCGTGTCGTTGTCCCAGATGGCCTTGGGCGCCACGCCGGCGAGCAACTGGGCCATGGAGTTGCCGGACTGCTTGAGGTTTTCCTCCAGCACCTGGCGCAACTGCGCCTGTTCGTCCTTGAGCTGGCCGGAGAGGCCACCCGAGAGGCGCTCGCGGGTATTGGTGGAGAGCGCCGCCAGACCGGCGCGCATCTCTTCCTCCGCGCTGCCCAGTTCGTCGGCCAGGCGCTGGCTCTCCCCGCCCAGGCGCAGGGTCAGGTCGTTGACCAGGCCGTCGACCGTGGCGCGCGTCAGCCATACCGCGAGGCCGACCTGCGCCAGCATGGCCAGCACCAGGGCGATGAAGACAGGGCGCAGCAACCGGCTGCGCAACAGCGAGAACAGAACGGACACAGCGAAACTCCTTCCGGTCGTGGACGACCTATGCCAGCGCATCGGCCGTATTCGGCAAAGCTGTAGCTAAGCAAGGTATAGGCCAAATGCCAGCATAAAAAAAAGCCCCGCACGAGCGGGGCTTTCTTCGATTGGCGACTCAGTAGTCCGAGTTGCCCCTGAGCTGGGCTTCCGCGGCCTTGGCCAGGTCCGGCGGCAGGAAGTCCTTGTCCGGGTCGTAGTCCGGTTTGAGGAAGCCGGACAGGGCCTCCAGATCGGACGGCGCCAGGGTGCCGGCCGCCTGCTTCAGGCGCAGGTTGTTGAGGATGTAGTCGTAGCGGGCGTTGTTGTAGTTGCGTACCGCAGCGTACAGCTGACGCTGGGCGTCGAGCACGTCGACGATGTTGCGAGTGCCGACCTGATAGCCGATCTCGGTGGCCTCCAGGGCGCTCTGGTTGGAGATGATCGACTGCCGGCGCGCCTGCACGGTTTCCACGTCGGTGTTCACCGCGCGGTGCAGGTTGCGGGTGTTCTCCACCACCTGGCGGCGCAGGCTCTCGCGCTCCTGCTCGCCCTGGTTCAGGCGATGATAGGCCTCGCGCACCTGGGAGCTGGTCAGGCCGCCGCTGTAGATCGGGATGTTCAGTTGCAGGCCGATGCTGGTCTGCTCCGCATCGCCGTCGTAGATCGACGTCGCACCGTTGTTGGTGAAGCCGAGGGAGTCGTTGTCGCCCTTCTGGTACTGCGCAACGGCGTCCAGGGTCGGCGCATGGCCGGCCTTGCGCTGGCGCAGGGTTTCCTCGGCGGCATCCACCGCGTAGTTGCTGGCCTGCAGGTTGAGGTTCTGCTGGGCGGCGGTATCCACCCAGGCCTTGGCGTCGTTCGGCGTCGGCACCAGCACCGGCAGGGTGTGCAGGATGCCTTCGATGGAGCCGTAATCGCGGTTGGTCAGGGTGACCAGCGCCTGGAAGGCGTCATCCACGGAGCGCTGGGCGAGAATCCGGTTGGCCCTGGCGGTGTCGTGACCGGCCTGTGCCTCGAGCACGTCGGTCTTGTCCGACAGGCCCACGTCGAAGCGCTCGTTGGCCTGGTCCAGCTGGCGCTTGAACGCCGCCTCCTCGGCCTTGGTCGAAGCCAGAGTGTCCTGGGCACGCAGCACCGCGAAGTAGGTTTCGGCGCTCTGCAGGATCAGGTTCTGCTCGGTGGCCGAGAGCTGCAGGGCATATTGCTGGTCGGTGGCCTTGGCCGCCTGGAACTGGTACCAGCGATCGGCCCGGAACAGGGGCTGGCTGAGGCTGGCGCGGTAGGACAGGCCGCTGCGCGAAGCGCTGACGTTGCCCGCCCGGGTATCGACGTCGGTGTCGGTGTTCATCGCATCGGCGCCCGCCGACAGGTTCGGCAACAGGCCGGCGCGGGCCTGGGGCACCACTTCGCTGATCGCCGCGTAGTTGGCGCGGGCGGCAGCGAGGTCGGCGTTGTTCTTCACCGCCTCGGTATAGACGGTGACCAGATCGGTCTTGCTTGCCAGGGGAGCGTCTTCCGCCCAGGCCATTCCGGTGGCAGCAGCTACTGCGAGCGCCAGAGAGAGTCTGCGTAGCATGATCAGTCCTAGGATGCGTTGGGTAACCGGGCAAGGCTAAAGTGGGCACGGAAAACGGTCAAGGAGCCGGCAGATCGGTTGGCGACATGCTTTGTTTCCCGCTCGCAACAATCAGAATCGAATCACCCGAATAGTTGCGCCTGACAACGAAATCACCCCCTCGAATTGTTGTCTCCATCGACCTTGATTAGACTGCTGGCAGTTCTTGTCGGGGTGCCCAGAGTCGTGGGCTGAGATCGGATAGTTCCGGATCCCGTTGAACCTGATCAGGTTAAGGCCTGCGTAGGGAACAAGATGTCCTCGCCGCATCCGCGCGAGCCCTCTCGGCACCACCCGTGGTGCACCTTCCGCCATCAGGTTCGCTCCGACATCCAGCCGAGGAGCCGAGCCGATGAGCATCAAACAACAAGTACACCTGAGTGAAAGCGCCAAGGTCGACCAGCAGTCGATCCAGCCCTTCCCGCGCTCGCAGAAGGCCTATGTGCAGGGTTCGCGCCCAGACATCCGCGTACCCATGCGCGAGATCAGCCTGGATGTCACGCCCACCGCCTTCGGTGGCGAGATCAACCCACCGGTCACCGTCTACGACACCTCAGGCCCCTATACCGACCCGAGTGTGCAGATCGACGTGCGCCAGGGCCTGGCCGACGTGCGCAGCGCCTGGATCGAGGATCGCGGCGATACCGAGAAGCTGCCGGGCCTGTCCTCGGAATTCGGCCAGCGCCGCCTGGCCGACGCCGAGCTGACCGCCATGCGCTTCGCCCACGTGCGCAACCCGCGCCGAGCCAAGGCCGGCAAGAACGTCAGCCAGATGCACTACGCCAGGCAGGGCATCATCACTCCCGAGATGGAATACGTCGCCATCCGCGAGAACATGAAGCTGACCGAAGCGCGCGAGGCCGGCCTGCTCAAGGAGCAGCACGCCGGCCACAGCTTCGGCGCCAGCATTCCCAAGGAGATCACGCCCGAGTTCGTGCGCAGCGAGGTCGCCCGCGGCCGCGCCATCATCCCGGCCAACATCAACCACGTGGAGCTGGAGCCGATGATCATCGGCCGCAACTTCCTGGTGAAGATCAACGGCAACATCGGCAACTCGGCGCTGGGCTCCTCCATCGAGGAAGAAGTGGCCAAGCTGACCTGGGGCATCCGCTGGGGCTCGGACACGGTGATGGACCTGTCCACCGGCAAGCACATCCATGAGACCCGCGAGTGGATCATCCGTAATTCGCCGGTGCCGATCGGCACCGTGCCGATCTACCAGGCCCTGGAAAAGGTCAACGGCATCGCCGAGGACCTGACCTGGGAGCTGTTCCGCGACACCCTGATCGAACAGGCCGAGCAGGGCGTGGACTACTTCACCATCCACGCCGGCGTGCTGCTGCGCTACGTGCCGCTGACCGCCAAGCGGGTCACCGGCATCGTCTCGCGCGGTGGCTCGATCATGGCCAAGTGGTGCCTGGCGCATCATCAGGAGAATTTCCTCTACACCCACTTCGAGGAAATCTGCGAAATCATGAAGGCCTACGACGTCAGCTTCTCGCTGGGCGATGGCCTGCGCCCGGGCTCCATCGCCGACGCCAACGACGCGGCCCAGTTCGGTGAGCTGGAGACCCTCGGCGAGTTGACCAAGATCGCCTGGAAGCACGACGTGCAGTGCATGATCGAAGGCCCCGGCCATGTGCCGATGCAGCTGATCAAGGAGAACATGGACAAGCAGCTGGAGTGCTGCGACGAGGCCCCCTTCTACACCCTAGGCCCGCTGACCACCGACATCGCCCCCGGCTACGACCACATCACCAGCGGCATCGGCGCCGCCATGATCGGCTGGTTCGGCTGCGCCATGCTCTGCTACGTCACGCCCAAGGAGCATCTGGGCCTGCCGAACAAGGATGACGTCAAGACCGGCATCATCACCTACAAGATCGCCGCCCACGCCGCCGACCTCGCCAAGGGCCACCCTGGCGCGCAGATCCGCGACAACGCCCTGAGCAAGGCGCGCTTCGAGTTCCGCTGGGAAGACCAGTTCAACCTCGGCCTGGACCCGGACACCGCCCGCGCCTTCCACGACGAGACCCTGCCCAAGGACTCGGCCAAGGTCGCCCACTTCTGCTCCATGTGCGGACCGAAGTTCTGCTCCATGAAGATCACCCAGGAGGTGCGCGACTACGCCAAGGAGAACGGCCTGACCGACGAGCAGAAGGCCATCGAGGCCGGTTTCGCCGAACAGGCCGAGCGCTTCAAGGACGAAGGCGCGGTGATCTACAAGCAGGTGTAGAACCCGTCTTCCGCTCCCCTTGGCACGGCACAGGGGAGCGGAACCTTCGCACCACGAGCTAGAAGAGAAGCATCAGCGCTGCAGCGCCCCAAGCTCCTGCCCGCAGCGCCCCAGCAATTCGCAGGGCCTGACCAGCTGATGCCCGGACAGGCTGAAGAAGCGGTGGAGAACCGTTTCCCTCTCCCCGCTCAGCTCCACCAGCCAGCGCCCCTCCTGTCGATCGAAGATCCCCATGTAGGGCTGGCGGAACTGCAGTGTGGAGATGACTTCGCTACCCAGCTCCAGCCCCAGCTTTTCCAGCAGACCGCGGTCCTCGCACAGGGCCGAATCCGCCGAGACGACCAGCTTGTAGCGCCCGGACACTGTCACGGTCGGCTCTTCGACCGTATCGGCACAGGTGTCGTAACGGGTCGCCGCCAGGAATTCGCCTTCGGCACTGAGATCGTAGACGGTCAGCCCTCGCCCCGGGACGGCCTGCTCCTGGCCGCGGATCACCTTGCTCGGATGGGGAAAGCCGCCGGACAGGACCTGCAGCTGGTCCCGCATGGCGACATGCCACGCGGGGCCATTCCACACTTCCCGCCGGCGCAGGTGCTGGGGCTCGGTCGGCACCACGGTCTGGAGCAGGTCCTCTTGGGAAAACGGTATGTTCCACACCCCTTTCTTCCCATAAAGCATGCAGTAGCCGTCCCCGGGACGCCCCTGGACCTCGCAGAGATCCACATACAGGTAGTAGCGCTCGGGCGGCAGGCTCATGAAGCTCCCCAGCGGATTGTTCAGGTAGAACTCGCGAATCCGCCCCCCGTCCTCCAGTGACACCAGCAGGGGCAGCGTGGTCGTCTCTTCGCCAATGCGAAGCTGATCGCCTTCCACCGTGACGCCCTGATCGATCGAGGGGGCCAGCCAGAGCCCCCGAGCGAAGGACATGTAGCCTCCCAGCGGGTCTTTCCGCGCATGGGCCAGGGACAGACCATCATCGGCTTCGCCTCTCAGGAGAGAACGCCCAAATCCTAACGCGGGGTCATCCAGCCCAAGGATATCGAGAGTCGTCGCACCTGCATCCAGGGTGCTCCCCTTGGCGTCCACGACTCGCGGCGGCTGCTCGGGATCGAAGACGAGAAGCAGATTCTTGCGGGGCTCACCATTGCCCCGCAGCAAAGCCTGCGCATCATTGACCATCGCCAGGTGATCCGACGCCAGCACCACGACCGTATCGGCGCCCCACGGACTGCGCCTTATCTTGTCGACGAAGTTGCCCAGCAGATGATCGGCACAGTGGACCGCCTGCAGCATGGGCAGGTCGCTGTGCGCATAACGCAGGCCGGAGCAGTTGGCCGACATGTGTCCGGACGGATGATGGGTATCGAGGGTCAACAACGACAGAAGGAACGGCGTGGAATCGGAACTCAACGCCTCATAGGCCTTGTAGGCATGGTCGAGCAGGACATCGTCCTTGACGCCCCAGGCGGACATGTCCTCTGCCGCCAGTTCCGGCAGCGCGGAGAAATATTCGAGACCGACGACCTTGTCAAAACCATGCTGCGTCAGGAAACCGTGCTTGCCGGCGAATGACGAGTCAGCACCACCATAGAACGCGGCCCGGTAGCCCTGCCCGACAAGAAAGTCGCCCAGGCAGGTTGCCCCCGAAAGGAAGCTGGAACGTCCCGCCATCGTGTTCCCCTGGCTGACCGGCATGCTCAGGGGGACGCCGCACTGGGAGCTGACCATGCCCGCGATGGTCCAGCCGGTGCCGGGCAACTGAGCAATGCCGGAGAAGTCCAGAGCCTCCGAGCTCAGGCGCTTGATGTTCGGCATCAGTTCCGGAAAGCGTGCCTCGTCCAGATAGGTGCGCTCCAGACTCTCGGCATAGATATAAACCACATTGCGCGGCCGCTTCAGGGTCCCCGCAGGCATTCGATATTCCTGCGCCTTATCCTCGACACTCCCCGCCAGGGAGCCGTACTCCTTCATCAGCGAATACAAGCTCCCGGGGCCCGGCGCCAGCCACAGCGACAGGCCATAGGCCACGACGAACAAGGACGAAGGCACGAAACCCCATGCCCTACGCCACAGAGGCAAGGTCAACGCGATCAGTACGGCCGCCAGAGACGTGCAGACGATCAGCAGCTCCGGGAGGTACTCGGAATAACCGGCCCCCTTCACACCGGTCTGGAGGTGGTAGAGCACCGACAGGTCGAAGCCACTGTCGGTAAAACGATTCGCCCCCCACCAGGCTCCTGCGACCAAGAGAAAGAGTGCGACCAGAATGCTCTTGGGCCACAGCGGCCGACGACTGAATATCAACAGCAGTAGCAGTGCGAGGGAGAGAACGACGTTGATCAGTACTGGATAACTCATTGGGGATAATTGCTAGAAAGCTCTCGGATCAGAAAAACACATGCCCCGTTTACAGGAGCGCGAGAAGGACGTGATCGAGACGCACATCCGACGGGGACTGGAAACGAATCATCAGATGCTTCGGCGCCTTCTCTGGAAGGACCAGTTCCAGCTCCACGCCGGCAATCCCCGAGCGCAGCGTACCGATATCGGTAGCAGACGCGAGAACCTGCAACTCCTTGCCATCGGCGTCGGTACCGATCACCTCGACGCTAGT
Source organism: Pseudomonas paralcaligenes (assembly GCF_019655855.1). Classification (GTDB taxonomy): domain Bacteria; phylum Pseudomonadota; class Gammaproteobacteria; order Pseudomonadales; family Pseudomonadaceae; genus Aquipseudomonas; species Aquipseudomonas paralcaligenes. Next base: position 115,441 of record NZ_BPFX01000019.1, read on the forward strand.
CTCCGCGGCCACTTGCTCGAACCCCATCACCAGCAGATGGCGACGCCCGCCTTCCAGGCCGATCTCGGGGGAAAGCAGGGTTGCCACGCCCTTCTCGTTCGGGGAAACCCACAGCACCCTTCTCTCGCCTTTCAGCTGGGTATCGGCGAGCAACTGCCAGCCCTCGCTACCGACTGCGGAGCGCAGGCCGAACGGCCACAGCTTCGCGGAGCGGGGCAGCCCTGCCCGGGCCAGAGCGAAGTCCTTGAAGGCCACTTCCGCCGGCGTGTTGCGCCAGGAGGTGAAGGAAGTGAACCCCGGCTGTCCCTCGTAGATGCCATTGGAACCGTTCCAGGCCATGGGCGAGACGAAGCGGGCATTGCTGTTGAACACCTGCAGCATGGAAAGGTAGGAGTCGCCGTAGCCTGCCAGCCTGGTGGGCTCTAGGAAGTCGGAAGCGCTGTATTCGGAGATACCCCAGTCCAGATCGAAATCCTGGATGGTGCCGAACAGGGTCCGGCCATTCTCCATGGCGATGTCGTTGCGAGCGCTGCGACCGTACAAGATGGCTCCCAGGTGCCCATACGAGGGCTTGGCGCCTTCTATGCTGACGCCGGCCGTGTCGTAGTTCTTGACCGGGCTTTCCACGAAGATCGGCAGAGGATCGGCCTTGCCCTGGGGAGCCATGAAGCCCTGGGAGGTGAAGATCTTCGACGGATCGATCCCCGCCTCGGCCACCCATTGCGACATGTCGTCGTGATGCCTGTGCACCAGGTGGCGCCGGAACTGCTCCCACACGCCGAACCAGGGATTGCGCCAGAACCAGCGTCCCGGGGTCGGCGGCACCACCTCGTCCCAACTCTTGAAATGCTCGCCGGCCAGCTCGTTGACCTCATCGAGCGTCAGCAAATGGCTGCGAGCCAGCCCCGCCAGCGGCTGCCCCGGCGCATACGGACCGCTCGCAGTCAGCCATTCGCGGAACTGGCGCAATGTGCCCGGGTTGTAGTCGAACCATTCCTCGCCCGAGAAGAACGGATTGATATAGACGTCCGGGTCCAGGTTGATCCCGATGAACAGGTGAGGATTCTCGCGCGCGAACTCGGCAACCACGGCAGCCGAAGCCTGCAGGTTGCGCTTCTTGTAGGCATGCACTGTCGTGGCGTAGTAGTTAAACGTCAGCGAGTTGGCCAGCTCCGGCGACTCCTCGGAGCCTGGCAGGTTCTTCAGATAGTCGTCCGGGTACGCCTCACCCTTGGCGGTCCACTGCACGTTGACCTTGTCCTCCTCGAGGTAGTCGTTCAGATCCCAGTCGGGCGCGCTGGCGCGCGCATCGGCCCAGACGCCGCCGTTGAGGGTCAGCAGCAGCGGAACCTGGTATTGCTTGGACAGGTCGAGGACACGGCGCAAGGAGTCCTCGGCGATGACCTTGCCATCCTGCTCCGTCGAGGTATCGAAATCCGGATCGAACACCCAGTCACCGGCACGTCCCTTGGTCGTGCGCATGTACAGCACCGGCACACGCACCCCGAACTTGATCGTATCGCTCTGGAAGGCGGCGTACTCGGCGGCGAAATCCTTTAGTTGCGCGTCATCCGCACCGCTGGTTCCGACCGCCAGATGGAACACATCCTCTTTCCACTGAGGGTAGCGCTGGACCAGCTCCCTCCATGGCGACGGCGGAGCGGCCAGGACATTCAGACGCGCCAGCTGAGTACGGTTCCCCTGGCGGTCCAGGGTACGAACCTCAACGACGTCGTTGCCCTCCAGTAGATTGGAAATATCCCCCTCGAACTGGAACCCCGAGCGAGCCGTTTCGCTCAGGTCCGGCCTGGCCGCGACCACATCGGCCCTTTCGATGCCGGTGCTAGCCAGAAACACATGCTGGTCGTTGACCACGACCTCCACCGACTGCAGACCATCGGGATCGACCGCCCAACCGTTGAGAAAGATGTAGCCGTCGGCGAATTTACCGTCGACCGGGTTATCGACGTAACCCACGGCAGCGACATCTGGCTGCCCCTCCGAACAACCGGACATGACCAGGGAGAGCGCAAGGAACAGCAGAGTCTTTTTCATCACCAGCTTCTTAAAAACGAATCGAATATTCAGCCCCACGCACTGCATGGGGCCGATGGCAAAGTCATACAAACGGAGCCGAGGCCTACGACCCAGGCTGCAGCAGGCAAGCGGGTTGCAGGCCTGCGATCTTCACCGGTACGACGCCCTCCTTCAGGTATCCGACGAAGCCGGCATACCGCGCATCGCGCCCATACACCTTGCGCAGATCGCTACGCCGCTTTCCGCTCAGCGCATACCCGGCGACCTGCCCCTGCTCGTCGAGCAGAAGAACCTGCGCAGGCACCTCCCCCCCGTCATCCAGCAACCAGCCCTCCACGCGCTGCCAACCATCGGCCAGCACCACGGTCTGCTCGATCTGGCCCCGACAGGTCGCGGAAGGAGAATCGGGCAAAGGTTTGCCCAGCAATTGGCCGGCCCCTTCGATCAGAGGATGGGCGAAGGCCGAAATATGCCGTCTCTTGGCCGTGGCGGAAACATTCTTCAGAACGGGCTGGAAGAAATAGATACGAGAGAAATACTCCTCGTCGTTCGCCCCGACCTGCAAGGCCAATGCCGTCACCATGCGCTCGAAGGTCTGCGGATGGGGTCGACGGGCATCCCACTGCCCCTTCGCCAACAGCAGCGGCACCAGGACGAACAGCCACACCCACCGCCGCGAGAACATGGTGGCGCCATAGCGATGGGCAGCCAGCAGCAGGAGCGCACACCACGCCAGCAGCTGTGGCGTCAGGTAACGGCTCGTCAGCGCTTGCACCGCGCCGTATTCGAGCCGCCCGGATGCGGTGCCCACCACGGTCCCGCCGATGTACAGGAGAAAGGTCAGCAACACCCATGGCCAAGGGGAAGACGAGCGCTCACGCCAGGCCAGCCAGGCGAACCACGCCGACCCCAGGATCAGGGCGGCACCGGCAACCTTGGGAACGGTCAGCGGCAGCCCCTTCACCAGGAAGAACCACGGGCCGCCAAGATAGACCAGCACATACGAAATCAGGTCCCACGGTCGTTGCAGCAACGCGCTCGACAGAGACACATGGTTGGGCGGGTAGACGAAGTCATGGAAATAGACCCCATAGGTGAGCCCGCCCAGCGCCGCCAGCACCATCACCCGCAGCCAGCCCTGGCGCAACAGTGCAGCGAGCACTGCCATCAACGGCAACGCCAGGACGCCATTGGCCATGGTGACGCTGCTCAACACACCCAGCAGAGCGGCCAGGCAGAAATACCACCATCCGTGGGCACCCTGCGCCCTCGTCAGCACGATGAAGGCCAGCAGCGGCACCAGATAGGCGGAAAAGAACTGGCTCTGGAAGGCCCAGGTGAAGTTGCTTTGCTGAAGCCAGGAAAAGCACAGCACGGCCAGCAAGCCCAGAAGCACATGGCGCTGGTACGCCTCGGGCACCAGCTTGCGGGCAATGAAGGCGAACACCAGGAAATTCGCCAGCGCGAACAGCACATTGAGCGTGAACAGGAAAACCAGCGACGCATCGAAAACATGCACGTCGACCCAGAACAGCGCCTTCGCCAGGACCAGACGGTGCTCGTTATGCAGCTCCCAGAACACCTTCCAGCCTTCGCCCGCGTCCATGCGGAAGACGGCCATGAGATAGCCGTTCCACATGTCCCAATAAGGCACGGGCGTATAGTTGACCCATGTTCCGTAAATGCTCATTGCAGCAAAGAACAGGCCAAAGAACGCGAAGAAGCCCGAGATCCAGCGGCCGCGCGCGCCAGGCAACTGTGTAGCAGTCATCAAAGCAGTTCCTCGCCAGCGTGAAGGGTACGAGGAAGATCAGGAGAGAAAACATTCTTGTGCATAAGCCATCCATGCGATGAGTCAACCGACGCCTGGCAAGGCGATAGGTCATTGAAAGCGTATTGTCCCGGAACCATAAGCAAATAAGCCACCACACCGTCTGCAACGGGCCAAATCAGGCCCTCCGGGCCCAACCACTTGCCATCAGCCAGAACCACCAGACGGCGGCCACTACCTGAAAAGTCAGCCCCACGCCAAAGATCACCGCGTGCTTCGACATCTCGATATAGCCATCGCCAAAGACCGATGAAAACAACGCATACAGGCTGGCGAACGCCCCCAGGGAAAGAACGGCCAGCGGCGCTTTGCCAGCAGATATCCCGTCGCGGTCACGGAAGCTCCTGAGCAGAATCAGAAATGCCAGCCCGCCGCCCAGCAAGCCCAGGCAGGTCAAGCCGACATAAAGACGAGGCGGCAATCCCGACAGCCAGGTACTCAGGGACATCGTGCGCACCAGCTCAAGCTTGCTCTGGGCTGCTTCTGCATCCCCAGGCTCTATGACGCCCAGATAATCGGGATACAGAGGCTTGGCCCCCAACGTTATGCGGTACATGGGAACCAATAGTGTTCTCGGCTGCGAGACAAACAGGGCGAGCAACTTCATGCGGCTGACCTGTGCCACGGCGGGGCATGGCCTGTGGCCTTCCTTGCTGAGCCAGCTGCTGCCGATCTCCGCCAGGCACTCATCCGGTAGACCGAGCAGACGCAGCGCCGCTGGCTTGTCTACAGCCGCAGGCAGGACCGCCCCGAAGAACGTATTGGTCTTGTTGGCCTGATCGATCGTGCGCATCAGCTCGGTGGACGAAGGGTTCATGAGGTTGAACGCAAAAAGCAGCCCCCCGCCAAGACCGGCGTACAACAGCGCCACGCGGCCTATGCGCCATCGCAACCAGACAACCAGAGCGAACAGACATGACAACACCACTGCCATTGGCGCGTATTGCTGCTTGCTCATGCCCAACCATATGAGTGCGAACACCGACAGGCCCAGCAATCCAAGACCAGGGCGCTCACCTAACGCCAGCAGGCAGACTCCGGTCGAAAGCGCCAGGAACGTGGCGACCACTACCGAGAACTCCATGTAGAGCGTGTTGGCATAGGCCAGATAGGCCCAGTCGGTGAACAGCACGGCAAAAATGACGCACAGCGGCAACCGTAGACGCCCCGCATACGTTAACAACAGCACTGTGCCGATGCAGAGAAACCCCAGCTTCCAGATGGCGACCTGCCAGAAGGCAAGTATCTCGCCGGGCTCGTGAAACAGCGTGGCGAGCCAGGGGAATACGTTATCGACAGAGCGCATGCAGACATCAGATCGAACATCGCCATCGAACTGTAGAAAACGGGAGGGGAACAGGTAGTTGCCGTGGGTCTTGTCCACGCCGTCTATGAACTGCCAAAGCCCCGTGCAAGACGACTGGCGCAGAAAGTCGTAGCTGTTGGCATAGCCAATGAAAGGCAGCAGCAACACCTGCCAGGCCACATAGGCGACCACCAGCCCGAATATCAGCAGCGCAACGCTATCGGCACAGGACCAGAGAAGCGGGCGCCCGAAAATAGATTTCATTGCCGCCCACACTCCGGAAAAAAGCCGGAGACCCAAGGCCACACATGCCAGGCTTCGGGATGCGAATCGAGAGCGACCTGCAGATGGTCGGCCAGGCGCTGCGCCAGCGTCTGTGCATCGAGGCCCATGACCGGCCCCTCAAGCCGCATATGGCGATGCCCGTCGCGAGGGTCGATCACGATCGTATAGATCAGCACAGGGACACCAGCCTCGGACGCCATGCCGATGGCACCCGCGGGAAGACGAGCATCTCGCCCCAGCAAACGCACGGGCAGGCTCGACTGGCCCGGCTGCAGAGGTGCATCCGGCATGACCATAACCGCACGCCCCTCTGCCAAAAGGCGTCTGCGCATCCGTTCGATGCTACCGCCGACGGCTATGGTGGGAGCTCCGCTCAGGCGGGCCACCTGGGCAATGCGACGACGCCCCATCCAGCCCACGAACTTCTCTCCCCAGGGAGCAACCTTGGGCGGCGGAGCATGCAGCCATGCAATGGGATAACCATGGTCGCGAAAAAAACGAAGCGCCCAGAAACCCTGCCCATAGTGAAAGGTCACCAGCATAGGAGCTGACAACTCGCTCGGCGCGGGTAACGCATCCCCCGACACATGCAGATAGCGCTTCATCCAGGATCTGCCGTACTTGAGCGTCAGGAAGAAGTCGGCGATATCCGTCAATCGGTGCAAGGCTATCAGCCGCTCCGAGTGCGGCCCCGAAGCTCCTCTCCACATCACCAGCGAGCCCAGGGCACTCTCCTGTTCTCTACCCTGGAACAGTGAATAACGGGTAAGGAAACGCAAACCGCGAAACGCCAATGGCCAAGGCAACAGGAAGACCAGAATCGCCACACAGACGACTTCCAGAGCGGCCTTGAATTCGCGCCCCAAACCGCTCCACGAAATAGACAAACGAACCTCACGCTCCAACATGCAATACAGGTATTGGCTCAGGGATGGGTAAAATCCAGGAAAGCATCCTTTCTTCCATGAGCATTCGATTGTGCGAATTATCCATCGACTGGCCGCCCACTGCCTAGGCTTGCTGCTGGCGACGCAGGGCAATGCCGCCTCGACTATCCCCTATGCACAGCTTTCCTCCGGGCACAACAGCACCATCAGCGGAGGTTCTGGAACGCTGATGCCGGATGATGCAACGGGGCAGCGCCTGGAGTTCGAGTTCGAGTCCGCCGACTACTTCAGCCCCGAAAACATCGGCCACTTGACGATCGGTATTCGCGGCGAATCCATCGCTGTCGGCGGGAGAGGCATTGTCATGGGCAATCTCACCCAATATGGCTTTCCCGGTGGCCGCTGCCAGCAGACCAACCAGAACAATGTCGCAGCCATAGAGTCCTACTGGCCTGACAATAACTGCGTATATGGAGGAGAGACCCAATCCGCTCAACTACGGAACGGCGAACGCTACAAGGTCCGGGTGGAGTCCCTCAGAAACGGACTGATCCGCTACTACCTATACCTGAGGGAAGATGAAGATTGGAGCCTGATCACCAGCGCGGGGGTTCACGACGACTTCAACGATAAAGTGCAGGCGAATCTGGCTGGCTGGTGGATAGCCGAAGTATTCGGCACTCACCAGTGGAAAGTGGACTTCTATAACATCCGGCAAAGCGACATCTACTAATCAGCTGCCCGCGCCAATATAGACCAAGCTACACAGGACACAGCCTCTGCAGGTGACGCTGAGCTATTTAAAGCGCAAAAAAAGCGCACAAAACACTTATCGTGTCTTGTGCGCCAACCCTACAATTCGTCGCTCAAGAGACCGGTGGCCTATGGGATCAAAGAACTCCAGCTCGCCGAATTACGGCTGACTACTCTTGAACAGTTGCTCCACCGCCTGAGTATCGGTCTTGATGCTCTTGGAAGAGGTGACACTCTCTATTTTCTTTTTCCTTGCATCTGCCGCAAATTGTGCATCCAGCGCCTGAATAAGCGCAGGCTTGACTTCTTCGAAGGTTTTGATCCCCTCTTTCTTGCGATCGACCAAGCGAATGATGTGGTAGCCAAACGGACTTTGCACCGGCGCAGAGATGTCCCCTGGCGCCTTCAGGGCAAACGCAGCATCAGCGAAAGGCTTAACCATTTTATCGCGAGTGAAGAAGCCCAGATCACCGCCTGCAGCGCCGCTTGAGGTATCGTCCGACTTTTCCTTCGCCAGATCAGCGAAAGATGCTCCGGCCAATAGCTCCTTATGCAGCTTCTCCGCCAATTGCTTCGCCTCCTCAGCAGTCCGCTTATCGCCACTGGCGATGAGGATATGCTCGGCCCGTATTTGTTCGGGTACTCGGTAGCTCTCCTTGTTGGCGAGGTAGCGCTCCTTGGCGAGCGTCTCAAAATCAGGCCTTTTCACCTCTTTACCCAGGCGGTCCAGATAAAGGTTGGCGATGGTCCTGTCCTGCTCGTACTGGAGCCGCTGACGAGTAGCGGCATCTTGGCCAATTCCCTTGGCAGCAGCCTCAGCCGCCAGTTGGCGGATAAGATAGTAGTTAGCAAGAAACTCACGATACTTCTGCTCGTTACCCAGCAACTCCACTTTCTGACTATCGTTCAGCGCACCGTCAATGAGTAACCGGTACTCATCTGCTGTGATATTTACATTCTCGCCACGAATCAGAACACTAGAGCTATCCGCCAATGTAACTGCCGGAAAGACGACAATAGCCAGAAGTGAAAGTACAGACCGCTTTAACATGAAAAACCTCTGAGCAGAATTCAGTAAATGAAGCAGAAATTAATGCACAGCAAATGAATACCTGAAAACAACATGGGCGCCCCATAAAGAGGCGCCCACTCACGACAGCAATGAATTACTGGCTAGGAGCATTGCTCACTTTGAAGGCGCAAACCCTACCCGACGAACAACTGCTGGCGCTGGTTGCCGGATCGATATGAGCCACGTTGATATATACCGTACCCGTGGTTGGAAGTTTGCAGTACTTGGCGCGCTTGGTCGGAGGCGAACTTTCATGCGTCCAGTTCAGGTTAACTTCTGCACCATATTCGCTTATGCAGTAACCCAAGCTGCTGGAGAAGTCCCCGGGAGTTTGAGAGAGCGAGATAACCCTATTATAAACAAGGTTTGTCGCACCATTGATACTACTCAGCTTGCCGAACTTATTGGCGTTGTTGGCCAAGCTCTCCACAGTGACTGGATATGCCACATAAGCAGAGCCAGTCACTGACTTCAGAACCTGGGTGAAGGAGCCCCAGAAAATATCGTTAGCCGTGGTAGCATTGGCGTCGGCGTCGGCGTCGGCGTCGGCGTCACCCCCAGCGCACAATCATCATTGGTAATATTAACACCCGCAAGAGCCAAGGCTCCGTTTGCCTGGACGGTGGCACTTGTATAGGTCCCACATACGACGTCATCTATCTTGAGCTCGCTGGCTACGGCAGCAGCGCTACCGGCAGCGAGATATACGACGGATACGCCCAACAGCGGCTTGATTACTCTCATCATTCCCACCTTTATAGCAATAGAAGAGGCGCCCGCACTCAGTGTCGAGGCATCACCCTTCGGATAATACCGGATTTTCGAACCGAAAAACCCCATAAGGAAAAAATCCCGGAACCAATGTGAAGCAGAACAGTCCGCCCGTCGGATCAACAGCGTTCAGGGATAGAAAGCATAAAAAAAGGGAGGTCATTACGACCTCCCCTTTTGTTACCGCAGGTACTAGCTAGTGCTTAGTTATCCACTACTTGAGTGGTAGCTTTGTGCACCCATGCGCCAGCGTAGTTGGACAGCAAGCCGCCAACGTCGCCATTCTGGATGGCGGTCATGGCGAAACCGATTACCGGCAGACCGGAAACGGTAACATCATCACCTACGATCTCGTTAGCGCTGCTTGCCAGCAGACCAACACGCGCCCAACCAGCTTCATGCTGCTTCACGTCGATATCGCGACGGACGAAGCCAGCACCACCGAGGAGATTGCTCGCGATGCCAGTGGTATTGCTGAAGCCAACAACGTTGGTTTCGTAGCACAGAGCAACGCCTTCAGCCTCAGGCTGCGGCGAGAAGTCATCGCTTGCTACGAAGCCCGGCAGCTCTTCACGATCCCAGTAGTCGATAGTGACAGGCTCGCAAGCCTCGGAGATCAGAGAGCTCCACACTTGGGTGAACGGAGCAGTAGCCGGAGCAGGCTGGTTGACGTAGTGACGCTTAGTCGGGAAGGTAACAACCCAGTCGGTTTCAGCGTTCAGACCGGCGCCAACGGCATAGTCGTTGGAGATGCTGGTCTTGGACAGAACGGCACTGACAGCGTTGATACCACTTACGCCGAAGGTGCTGGTCTGGCCGCTCGGGAAGGCAGCAAACGGGTCAGCCTGAACCAGGCTGGGCAGAGTGTCGCCCGGCTTGGCATGCAGCTGAACGCCATCTACGAAGTCAGCCAGAGCAACGGCATCAAAGCCGATCTCGGTACCAGCTTCAACATTCACGACGTTGGCAGAGCCGTAGAGACCACCGGTCGGCGGAGCCAGCTGCGCCTGAGTGGCGAAGTTAGCGGACTGCCAAGCAGCACTGGAACCAGTGAAGGTGCTGGTCACGAGACCGCAGTTAGCAGGCTTGCCGTCGGCACCATGCTTGATGGCTGCCGCGAGTGCAGCACCGTTCGCGGACGGGCTGGTGGCGTTGATAACGCCCATCTCGATGACTTCCAGGTGACCAACACGAGTACGCGCCGGACCTTTCACGGAGTCGGCCGCGAACACGATGTCACGGAACTCAACGCCAGTGGAGGTAATGGTACCCACGGTGCAGGAAGTGTCGAAGGTCTTCAGCTTGGCGCCATTGGCAGTACGCTCAACGATGCCGGTCCATACGTCTTCCGGGGACAGGTACAGGTTGAAGTCGAGGACTTCCTGAGAGTTCATGCCCTCAACGAAACGGACTTTGACAGCCTTGGTCTCGTTGGTGGTGTTGGTTACGTGGATAGCGGTGTAGTTGCCGTTATCAGCGGTGTATACCGGATACAACAGAACCTGACCCAGACCATTCGGGTCTACGTTCACTGCGTGAGCAGATGCGGCGGCACCCAGGGTAGCGGCCAATGCAACGGCTTTTGCCAAAGACGTTTTCATTTTGCAGGGATTCCTTTTTAGCCTGATTTTGACGTGTTGTTACAGCTTTTTTGCAAGAGTGCTTACAAAGCGCAGATGAATGCTATCGAGCCACATCCCCCATTGCAAGCCCACATCGCGATTAAAGTACGAAAAATTGCGAGGTTACGTCAACATTTGCAGGCGAAGCCAAGGTCGCAACAGAGCCCCGAACAGGCAAGCCTTAGGATGAAACGCATTCACACCCTCGCTTTTCATAGCAAGGCTGCAGAGGGCAAAACAGAGCGCACAAGGCACCATGAGAGGAGCTTCACAAATCCGCGCAACGCAAAAAATTAAGGGCTTACCCTCCTGAGGATGTCTCCTCGTTCAGATAAGCCCCTAACCAACACGCGTCATCAAAGCTTTCGCTGCTGCAAGTGCGCTGTAGCTTTTCTAGTATAGGCATCCCCCCTCGGCAGCACAACCCAAGAAGTGAAATTCAAGCCAACCGGCCTAATGGGCCCCTGATGCCTCTGCAATGGAGCTCCAGCTGACGCCGAGAGAGACACCGCACCCAGCCAAACCGCCACAGGCGAGCCGACCCAACTACTGCCTGGCACCTACATCGTCGATCAATGCAAAGGTTCTACCGATAAGAAGCGCTTGATACGGCGCTGCAGGTTATAAGGCACACACGAGAGCACGCCGGCCAACGGCGCCCACGCCCTCGCACGCAAGGCGATGAGGAGCAGCTTGCGACGCCATCCGCTCTGATCAAGAGAGGCCCACGGAGATCGCCCATGACGCTCCAGAAAGCCACTCTCGAGCATAGCCATGGGAGACGAGCCAGATGCGGGCAGATTTGCCGCATAGCACTCCTTATAAAAAGGCAGAGGCTCTTCCTGCAACCAGGAAAAAGGGGGCGCCTCAGTCTCACGCAGATGCTCATCGATTTCCGCCAGCCTCCCGAGCCAGTCCTCGGTCGATGCGTCGTGGGCCAAGAGCCAAGTAAGGGGCCGCCCCTGGAGGCGCTCAGGCAGCGCACCGATGGCACTTGCCAGAACAGGCAACCCGACCTCCAGAGCGGCGCTCAGGGTATAGCTCCATGTCTCCGGCCATCGCACAGGGAACCAGACAACATGGGGACGATGGCGCCCAAGCAGTTCCGCGAGTTCTGAATCGGAATATTTGCCGAGCGACTGCACCTCATCACCCAGAGGCACATGAGCGCTACCCAGCAGCATGAAGCTGATGGGTAATTTCCGGCCACGAGCCAACAGGGCCACATCGCGCAATACTTCCATGCCTTTTTCCCGCCCCAAGGCCCCCAAGCACAACACGCGTAGCGGCTCTCCCCTGACCAGCGGCGGAGCAACAGGCGCGGGATAGGCGCCGAAGATCTCTCTGTCTGGATGGGCGTGATAGTCACAGTCCAGCGATGGCAACACCTCTTGCAGTCGGCGCTTCATGTCTTCGCTGGGCACAAAGCAGCGGGCTGAGCGCGCAACCAGTGCCCGCAGTACGGTCGACTGCTCCGTATCGATCATTTCATAAGCCCCGACAGGCGCGGCGGCACCGATGTACCCTCCTTGCCGACCAGTCAACGTAGGGCTGCCCTGAATGATGGCGTAATCATGCAACGTCAGGTCGAGCTCCACCCCCAAATCACTCAGACACCCCCAAACAGAGGGATGGAACCCCAGGGTGTGATGGACATGGATGCGACAGACCCCCATGCTCAAAAGAAAAGCCGACAGCTCTCTGCCTTCACCAGGCAACTTGAATACCAGACGATCACTTCGCTCACCGGCATCCAGGGCTACGCATACTCCCCGCCGCCCAGCCAGCGGGCGCATGACCAGACTCCAGGCCCTGGAGCGCGAAATCCCGACCAACTCTTTAACGTGCCGCTCAACCCCACCGCCGATACGATGCAGAACCTGCAGGATAACGGGCACCCTTGCAGATCTGATGGCCTGCAGCGTCAAGGCGATACGCGATATGCAAGCTGGATCGAAACGCAACCATCGAGCCACATCAGAGTCGCCAGCTCTGCCCCCCATCCACGCCAGGGCAGCTTGAGGTCCTTCCCGGCCAATGTCGCACGCACTCTCCCAGCGCCCCGCAAAGGCATCACAGGCCAGCACATGGAGCAGTCCTGGCACATGCACCCGGAAGCAAAAGCCAGGCCCACCATCGTGCCTCAAGGAAAAGTCGCCCACCCTCATCAAACTGATGCAGTGCCCCGTAAGAAACACGCAGGGCCCCATCCCGAACGGCACCTCAAGACGAGTCCCTGCATTAGCCTCGGCCGCCGCGATACCAAAGTGGGGAGAGACATTGCCGCCACAGCTCAAGGCTGCCGGCACACCATACAGCCCCACACAATTGGAGAAGGGCACAACAACCCCCACACCAAGGGATCTTGCCGCAGCCTGCAAACGGCCAACCAAGCCGCCAGTGCTATCCACGCCTGCATCCAGAAGAAGAGCATCCCCCTTGGCCGCTACCAGAATGGATCTGAGCGACTCGACAGGCTCCACGCCCTTTTTCCGCCCGACCAGGCGGAAGCCCGTAGACATAATCGCCAGTTGCAAATCCCCGGACCACCCCGCCCAGGAAGAGGCGTCGTACTCCAGAACAACCTCCATGGAGACCTGGTCAGGAGCCCTCAAGCTTTGCCGAAGCCTCTCAACGCATCGAATGATCTGGGCTTCCCCTCCCCAAAGGGGGACGATCACAGTCAGCATCGAATCCCGCAACACTGTGTCGACTTCCTGCACGCACGCCGATTCGACTTGATAAGAGCTGGCCATGCATTCCCACCTAGAACATTGTTGGGGCATTGTAATGCAGCAGCCATTCAAGGTCTGTCTTGCTGTCCTACGCGAGCAGGCTACTGCCCAAAATCATCAAATCGCCCACTCATGGCCTGCCCCGGCAAACGCACGCCATACCGCCCCTCCGGACGAGATAATCCGAAGCGGACTCATATATCATCGACTGTAAAATTGCGGAATTCGCCACATGCAGACAAGAGAACTGGACAGTAGCTGGCGCGACTGGATCAACCACAACATCAGCCGAGGATGCTCCAAAGAGGGCATGCTAGAAATCCTCATCGAGAACGGTTTCGCCCCGGAAATCGCACGCCAGGCATTAAATGCCCCGCCCCCCATCAGTCCACCGCCCTCAGCACCACCACGCCTGCAGGCTCCTGAAGAAACGGAGCTCACTTATGCTCCCGATAAGGTTCATGTCCCCTTTGCCGAAGTGATGGACACTCAAGAGAAAGCGGAACTCATGCGAGTGAGACGCTTCCTGAGCGAAGAGGAGTGTGTCGAACTGATTCTCCTGGCCAATCAACATCTTCGGGCCTCGACGACAACGAACGACAAAGGGGAGTACGAGGGATTCAGAACCAGCCGAACCTGTGATCTGGGCCTCATTCGACATCCGCTGGTAGAAGATATCGAGAGACGCATCTGCCAGGTCATGGGCATTGACCCATCATGGTCAGAACCCATACAGGCGCAACGCTACGATGTAGGGCAACAGTTCAAAGCCCATACCGACTACTTCGAACCCAATACAGCCGAGTTCGAGACCTATGCCAGAGGCAGAGGCCAGAGAACCTGGACCTTCATGATCTATCTGAACACCACACAGGAAGGAGGAGAGACATTCTTTACCGCACTGGGACAGGAATTCAGGCCAAGCCAGGGCGACGCGGTAATCTGGAACAATCTGCTTGCCGACGGAACACCGAACCCCAATACGATGCACTGGGGCAAGCCCGTCGTAACCGGCTACAAAATGGTACTCACCAAGTGGTTCCGTGATAAGGGCAATAGTCCCATGTTCACCAAGACCCCCAATGAATACCTGCATCCATATACCAAGTCCGGCTTTCTCAAGACGAGAGTCCCAGAGGCGCTGCTTGGCAGAATCCTTGAGTTCTATAAGAACAATCAAGCCACAACCGTAGACGAGCGCGTGCCTGGCTTCATCGACGCAGCCGGCGGGAAACCAGCCAGCGAACTGATCCCCCTGCCGGACGAGCTGAAACAGGATGTGCACAACACTCTGCAACCAGTCGTAGAAGCCTGGATAGGTACTCCAGTCGTACCGACTTTCGTGTTTGGCATCCGACGCTATCTTTCGGGCGCGGTGCTCAAGATGCACAGGGATCGGGGCATCACCCATGTAGCCAGCGCTATCATCAATGTCTCTCAAGACACCCGATCCGCCTGGCCCCTAGAGATAGAGGACCATTATGGGCGCCATTACCACTTGCTTCTCGAGCCAGGAGATATGGTCCTGTACGAAGGCGCGAGGCTTCTTCACGGACGCCCGTTACCCCTGGAGGGCACACAGGTTTCCAATATGTTCGTGCACTACAAGATTCCGATGGCGCAGCCTTGAGACACCCACCGAATGGGAAGGCCCTCGCCTCAGTGGGCGACAACAAGGGCACCCTTCGGCCCCCATTACGAGCATGAGCGGCGCAACCACGCCGTGACCGCGGGTCTGTCCTCGGCCGGGCAACACTCAGTGGCGCCCCAGAACAAAAAACGCCGCAACTCTGCGAAGGAGTTGCGGCGTTTTCTTAGCTGAACAACATCAGACGCCAACAGATGCTCACTGCATCTGGACGTACCACCATTGGCCATCGGTCTTTATCCAGCGCTCCTCATTGACACGATCGAGCAGAATTGGCTTTCCACCCTTGAGGGCCTGCTGTTTACCTCGATAGTAATAGCTGGCCTCGACCTGTACGACACAAGCATCCTGCTCACATTGAATGTCCGATACCGACGCGGACTCCAGTCGGACCACGCCACCTGCATAGTTGGCCTTGAAATGCTCCAAGGTATTGGTTGACCTGTAGCCAGGTGACATGAACTCATAGGCGCCCTTGAAGTTGCCCTCTTTCAAAGCGTTCATTCTCGCCTGTGAACGCTCGGCCACCACGGTTGCATCGTCTTTTGGCTGGAAGACACTACAGGCGGTCAATGCCAGAAGAAAACAGGAAAGCCCAATAAAACGCGAAACCATCGAAAACCTCCAATCAATTTCCAACTCAGATTAAGGACGAGCCTCAAGCTCAGCCCTGAAAGAATCCGTCACACCACGCATTTTCTGCTGGAACTCCTGACCGATACGCTCGAAATCCTTGTACTGGGTGACCGCACGCGGGCTAATAGTCACAAGCAGTTCGGTACGCAGACCATTCTCGCCCTTGGTACCGAAAAGAGGCCCAATGATGGGCAACTTATGCAGATACGGCACACCGCCATCGGAATCATTCTGAGAGTCCTGAATCAAGCCCCCAAGGATGATCGTATCCCCACTCTGTATAGCCACCGAGCTTTCCACGGTACGCTTGAGGAAGCTACGTTGCTTGGTAACTTCATCCTGTGCACCGACATCCGTGACTTCTTGCTGGATATCCATCAGAACCAAACCACCGGAGTTTACACGCGGCTTGACCTTCAACTGAACGCCAGTGTCTTTGAGGGTATAGTTCTGCGTACTGGTCGCATCACTACCGCTATTGGGATATGTGGTAGTCCCTGTAGAAATGGGCTGCTGGGTACCGACTTGAATGCTTGCTTCACGATTGTCCAGAACCAGGATGGACGGAGAAGAAAGCGACTTAACCCGAGAGGTGCTGGAGAGCATATTGATGACCGCTCGCCAGTCTCCACCCGTAAAGATATAAGAGAACCCTGGAGCACTCCGCGCAACGGCACCTGAATCACTCATGGAAAGCCGACCGCCGCCCATGACGTTATCCCCACCACCGGCATGAGTATTGAAGAACCACTCGACGCCATAATTGAGCTTGTCGTTGAGGGTCACTTCCCAGATGGAAACCTCCACCAGAACCTGGGCTGGCGTCTTGTCTATCTTTTCAAGCGCAGAGCGTATGCTCTGCCACTCTCGAGGGGCAGCCATGACCAGAAGGCTGTTGGTGCTCTCATCCGCCACTATTCGACTGCCGGCTTCGGTCGTCGTACTGGTAACACCGCCAGTCTTCGTGCTCCGCTGAGAGGAAAGGCTCGATGAACTTCCATCCTCAGAGTTAACTTCGGCCTGCGTCAGGCCGGGCGCAGTAGAACCACTGGTGGTCGAGGCCGTATCACCGGTGGTCTTTCCGCCGAAGATCTGCCCCAGCAAACCGGCAAGAACCTTGGCCTCACCGTTCTGGACGCTGTAGACATACATTTGCGCAGATTGATCGCTACTGTCGTTCATGCCCAAACGATCGAGCTGCTTGATCCAGCTGCCTATAGTGACGAGCTGCTCGGAGCGGGCAGCTATGACCATCACGCTGTTTATCTCTTCCATCGCCACCAACTTGGCGGCTCCCATCGCAGAAGAAGCCTCCTCATTGCCAAGCAATGCATTGAAGCGATCGACCACCAGCTTGGCATCCAAGTTAAGCACTTCATAAATGCCAAAGGACATCCCCTTGAGGACATCCACATCGAACGTCTGCAGGGTACGCAAGGCATTCTGCATCTGCGGCGCGGAAGCACCCAGCATGAGGATGTTGCGCACAGGATCGGCCCGGAGCACGTTCTCCTTCATGCCCAGCGGCTCGAGAATCTTCAACGCCTCTCCCGCTGTCAGATAGCGCAGCGGAACGATCTGCACCGAATAACCGCGACCTGTATCAGAGCTCTTGGGCACAACCGGGGCGTCCTTACGCAACTGCGCGACCGGCCCGATGCGATAGATCCCCCCCTCACCCTTGAGCATGGCCACCCCTCTGGACTCCAGCAAGGACTCCAGCATTTCTATAAGGGCAGTTTCGGGCACGGGATTACTGGATACCAGAGTGATGTTCCCCTCCACGGCGCCTTCGATCGTATAGGGAACCTTGAGCATATCGCCCAGAACTGCGGCAACCACTTCCAACATGGGCGCCGACTCGAACTTGACATTGACCAGCGGCCCACCCTGCGGTGATTGCTCGCGTCTGACAGGAGCCACAAACTGGTTATCCCCCTTCTGCTCCAGCAAGGTACGTCCCACCTTTGGAGGCTCATTCAAGGGCTCGTCATTAAAGACAGGCGGCGGCTCCATATTGGTACGGACGATCTTCGGCGGCTCATCCTTCTTTTCAGGAGCAGATGGAAGCGTCGAACAACCCGCCAGAAGAAGCGCGACACACAGAGCACTAAGAGGAAATTGGGCCGGGCGCCAAGTCAGCATATTGATCATGTTCATTAATCACACTCTAAACTTCGAAAAAGGGCAGCCAGTGAAGAAACGAATTCCGCACCTGCAAACCATTAATTACCCAGGCGCTCCAAATGAACCGCATCGCTGCGCGGCCGAGCCACTTCTATTTCTGCAACACGAGAGCCATTGTTCATACTTACTTGGCCCGGCTTGACAGAAGTCACTTTCCACCCGCCAGGCAGTTCACTACCCACACTTACACGTACCACCTCATCTCCAACCTCAAGCAAGGCGAAATGAGTATTTCCCTGCAAAAGAGTACCAAGCACCTTGATGCCATCGGAGCTGGTTTCCACCACCTTAGGCGAGGCAACCTCCTGACCAGCCAATGGCCTGCGCCCTGCCCAGAACAGGGGGCGCTCGAGAACCATCTCCAGATTGTCCGGCCCGATTTCCGAACCATTCAAGGCCGGCAGTTGAAACTCCGGAAGCAAAGGAACCCGGACAGGCTCGCTTTCCGTCTTCAACCAGAGCAACAAGGCTAATGCCAGAAAGCATGCGATCAGTACGAACAGGAGCAGCGTGAGGCGAGCCTCGGAAAGATACACTCGCTTCATTGTGTGCCCTCGGCAGGCGGCAAGGGGAGAAATGCCAGAATGGAAACCTGTACATCCAGAGCCTGCTGAGCCCCCTCACCCTTCCGACCACGCCGCACTGTACTCGGAGTGATGACAAGTTCGTCCAATACAAGCAGAGGCCTGCCCTGCTCTAGCATCTGCAGGCTGGACATGACCGAACCAAGCTCTCCACCAAACTGGGCTCGCACACCGACGACCGTGTAACCGTCACTACGCTTGGCATCTATGGGGGCGATACTGCGAACCTCTGCCTCAGCCGAAGAAATGACCTCGGACACTCGCCGCTGTATGGCCAACTCGACGGCCGAGGCCGACATCTCTGGCGAATACACCCATTCGGACAACCCCTGCTGAACAAATCTTTCGGAAGCATCCTCAAGCTCACCACGCGAATTGGCCAGGGCCTGCAAGCGTTGCAGCAGACGCCCATCCTTGGTCAATTCGAAGCGATACTTGTCATGCCGATCCAACAGAGGCCCCGAGATGACCAGCACGGCAAACAAAACAGCGACAGACAGCAACAGCCAGCTCAGCAGAGCCTGATATTTGCCAAATACACGACTCATCGGGCATCACCATCTGCAGGCTGTTTATTCGTGACACCTACCAACTGGATGCTGACAGCAAACTGATCGAGACCTGTTTGTGCATTACGGCTGACAGGCGCGGTGAAGCGCGCATCGGAGAATCTCTCCGACTCATTTAGCCGGGAAATCAGATCGACAACCCCCTTACCGAAGCCATTTACGGTCAGATTGCTGCCCTGTATGCGAAGGCTCATGATGTAGATGTCGTCGGGCACCAGCCTGGTCAGCTCGGCCAGAACTTCTGAGGGCAACGGCTGGCCGGCTCGCTTGGCCACGATGTGATTCAATCCCGATAGGCTGGCTTCCAGGTTTTCCTTGCGGGCGATCAGGTCTCTTACATTGGCGGTCAGGGCAGTGATTTCCTGCTTGCGCTCGATGACCAGTTGCCGCTCTTTCAATAGGGGAGCAATAGCCGCCGTCACCACGGCCAGGAGCAACAGAATAAGAAGCCAACTGTTGAGATTCAGACGCCGCCACCATCGCCCAGGTACCCGTTGACGACCGAACAGGTTGGCACCAGTCACATCCTCCACACCCAGGCGGGAAACGCGCAGACCGGTCGCCTTCTCTACCCGCTCGATGAGGGGATCCGGGTAGGCACATGGCACGGCGAGAATGTCGACATCCAACTGACTCTCGACTTTTTCATCAGCAACGACGTCGTAATAGAGCTTGTCGAGAGAAAAAGGGGTCAACCTGGGCAACTGGTAACCCACAACCTCTCGCAGAGTCCCTCTCGCTTCCGTGGGCAGCACCAGCTGTTTACGCAGTACCCGATCCGCAGGCAGGACAAGCTCCAACTGGGCGAGCGAGGCCGAAGCTCGGGGCGGAAGCAACGATGCGCGGATATGCATCTCGTCATCAGCCTGTGCATCCATGGCGAGACGAGCGACTTCGGCCATCCCGTTGCGCTCGGGTCGGTAGATGACGAGCCAGGAGCCCTCGACGAAAACGAGCACTCGCGGAGAGGGGCGCAGGAAATAATCGACAATCTCGGCCGCGCGCCCGGCGCTCAAGCCCTGCCACCACCAGCGCCCCAGACGGCCGATATCGATACCGAAGAGCGTCAGGCTGCCGACCTCAAACTTCATGCCAGTCAGTCCAGATCAAAACGGGCAGTATACTCATTCCAACGAGCGATCCGATAGCCGTCCTTGCCGTCGCCAAACATGACGGTCACCTCGACCTTGCGGCGGTCAGGCCTCTCCCCCACCTCAACCTGCAGACGATACAACGCCCCTCCGGGGGCCGCTGCCAGCTCCGGCGGGATATAGTCCGCCGCCCGAAAGGACTCGTCCGCGCGATGATCAGCTAGATCGGCCGCCCGCTCCCCTGCCAGTGCGCGCAGCAATGGCCAAGGGGCGAATTCGACAGCCACACCTGCATGGGCGCTGTCGACCGTAACCAGCGGTGCCAGACGATCGAGCAATTCGCGATTGAAGCCAGGCAGCAAAAGCAACTCGTCTATCGAACGCAGTGGGGGGAGGGGTGTCTCGGAACTATCGTCATCAGACGGCAACCCCTGGCGACGGGCAAGAATACTCTCGACAAGCATTGCCGAGTCGACACCATCGGGAGATACCCCTTCCATGAGCAGGCCGAGCAGCTCGGGGGATGCTCCGGTAAGACTGACATACGCCTCCTCCGGAATCAGGCGAAAGCGTACCAGGTCAGCCCCGGGCAACAGCAGGACCTGCCCGGGAAGCTCCGTCCACTGGTCGCCACCCAGGCGATACATGGCGCTCAGGTACGCCAACACGGCATCGGTGGCCGCACGCCCCTTGGCGCGAATGATCAGCTCCGAGGAAACCTGCCTGTCCACTCGAACGGAGTTGCTGAACGCTGCCAACAGCACGACCAGCAGAGCCAGCACCCAGAGCACGACGATGAGTACCGCGCCTCGCTCGCGACTATTCACCTACAGGCTCCATCAAGCTCACCGGAAGTATCAGCTCGGGCCACCCCTTGCGGGCACCGTCGACCCGAACCGAAACCAGCTGCGGCACCGAGCCAACGCGACTGAATGCATCGACCCACTGGCTGCCCGAGTCATCCCACTCTTCCGCCGGCCCGAAATAACGAAAGGACAGATGCAGAGAAGAGCTGACAAGCTGCGGCTCCACACTGGCAAGCAGATCCTCTGCGGCCTTGCCTGCCTCGTAAGGTGCGAATCGAACCCAAACCCCCGAGCTATCGCTGCTCAATTCGAAGACATAAGGAATGCCCCCCGCGGACATGGACAGAGGGGCGACATAACGCATGCGTTCCTGCTCCCCGACGAATGCGGGCGCAACCCGCCCGGAGCTGTCCGGCGGGAACTCGGCGGGCAACAACTGCCCCAGATGACGATACAGGAGAGCACTGATCTGACGCGGCTCTTCCACGGAGGCCGTATGCTGCTCCGCCAACTGCCAGCTCCGAATACCCGCGCGAAAACCACCGAACAGGACGACGACAAGCAGCCCCGCAAGCACCAGGGCGATGAGCACTTCCACGAGGGTGAAACCACGCGCCGTCTTCATGAGCCGGCATCCTGATTGGCGATGCGCAGGCTCGACAAGACGAAGCGACTCACCCTGCCGGCGACACGCCAGCTGACGAAGACCTGCACCTGGTAGAGAACCGCCCCCTGATCCCGAAGCTGCGGAGCGAGCTCCCAGTCCATGGGCACGATATCCACCTGCCACGAATAGCCTGCTTCGTCATGCCCCTGATAGGAACCTTCGACCAGCGGGCTGCTGATACCAATCTCGGCCAGTCTGGACTGGGCCACCAACGCGGCTTGGCTATAGCGATCGGCGCGCGCCAGATTCGTCATGCCGTTGGAAAAAGCACTCAGGATGACACTGAGGAGAAGTGCACTGATCAGGAAACCGACCAGGACCTCAAGAATGGTGAACCCGCGCTGTCGCGTCATGAGTCACTCATCGTCATGATCGATGGAAACACGACCGGTCAGCCAGTCCACGTTGACATTCATGCGGCTGTCCCCACGAGCGAGACTGAACGCCCCTCCCGTGGAGGAGCCATCGGGGAAGAAACGGATGCCAGCGACACCATCTTTCAGTTCGCTTCCAGCAACACGAGCGTTGAGCTCAATGGATTCGGGGAGAGAGACCTGGCGCGCGCTACGCTCCAGCCTGAATTTCTTGCCTTCGACATCCAGCAGCACCGCCGTACTTCGCTGCGCCATCACCGCTTCCGAGCGGGCCTTGCGCAGGGCCAGCTGCACATCTCGAGCGGCATCGTCCAGCGAGCCACCTACCCCCTTGCCGATGGCGGGGACGACCACCGCCATGGCAAGCGCCAGGATGACCAGAACGACCAGCACCTCGATCAGGGTGAATCCCGATTCGGGCGCCCTGTGATCACTCCCAGCTGACGATATCGGCATCTTCGCCTTCACCGCCCAGCTGCCCATCGGCGCCGTTGGAGTAGAGGTCGAATGGGCCGTGCTGACCAGGAGCGCGATAGATATAGTCATTGCCCCAAGGATCCTTGGGAATGCTCGACTTGCGCAGGTAAGGACCGTTCCAGCGGTCAACACCGGAGGGGCGCTCGACCAAGGCTCGCAAGCCCACGTCATTGGAGGGATAACGCCCGACTTCCAGGTGATACATGTCCAGGGCCGAAGCCAGTTCCTGGACCTGCATACGGGCCGTGTCGCCCTTGGCGCCACCGACATACTTCATTACCCGCGGGCCGACCACGGACATCAGCAGACCGAGAATGACAAGAACAACCAGAAGCTCGATCAACGTGAAGCCGCGCATGCGGCGTTCAAAGGACTTCATCACGATTTCGGGATCCTCGCGTAGGGAATGGCATGAGGGGGAAGGAGGTACGAGATTCGCAACCGGCTCAGGCCGAGTATGACTGTACCCCGCGCCGCCGGTTCCTCGTCGCCCCTAGAAAACAGTGGATGCGCAGGCAGCGCATCATCCAACCAGGTCGTTGACGCCAAGTATACCCAGCAGAATGGAGATGATGATACCGGCGATCATCACCCCCAGACTCAGGATCAGGGCGGGCTCCAGCAGCGCCAGGAGGCGCTTGATCACCGAACTCACCTCATCCTCGTAGATGCTGGCGACCTTGAGCAGCATGTCCTCCAGTCGTCCGGTTTCCTCCCCGACCTGCACCATGTGCAATGCCAGGGTGGGGAAACGCCCGCTCTCCAGAAGCGCACCGCTGAGGGAACGCCCTTCGCGCAGAACGGCGCTGGCGTTGTCCAGATCCTTGCGCAGGGTGCGATTGCCGATTACCTCGCGCGCAATGACCAGCGCGTTGACCAGCGAAACACCGCCCTGCAGCAGGACGCCCAGCGTCCGCGCAAAGCGACTGGTGTCGATATTGCGCACCAGATCGCCGATCAGCGGCCAGGTGAGGCTGCGGGCGTCCAGCTTCTGGCGCAGCCCTTCGTCCTGCCACAACTTGAGCGCTCCCCAGTAGAGCCCGCCGAGCAGGAGCAGCACCAGCCACCACCAGCTTGCCATGAAGTCACCGAGGTTCATCACGAAGCGAGTGGGGCCGGGCAACTGCCCCCCCATGTCCGAGAACAGGTCGGAGAAGCTCGGCACTACATAGGCCAGCAGGAACACCAGCGACAGGATAGCGACGGTGAACAGGATCGCCGGATAGGTCAAAGCCGAAAAAACCATCTGGCGCATGGCTTTCGCCCGCTCCAGATACTCGGCCATCCTGGTCATCGATGACTCCAGGGAGCCGCTCGCCTCACCGGCCTTGATCATGCTGATGTAGAACGGCGCGAACTCCTTGCGCTCGGCAAAGGCGTCCGCCAGCGTCCGCCCCTTGCGCACGGCCGCCCGGATATCGCCGACCATCTGCTTGCCGGTATCGTCAGCCAGCTCTTCCAGAATGCTCAGGCTCCTGTCCAGCGGCAGGCCGGACGAGAGCATCACCGACATCTCGCGTGTGAAATGCAGAACCCTGTCGCGATCGTTCATGCGCCGCCGGCGAACCTTGCCCGGCCCTGCACCCTGGGCAACCTTGGCGGCCCTGGTCGCCGGCTGGATGCTCAACGGCACCAGGCCTTCGCGCGCCAGCCAGTCCGCGACCTCGGACACCGAAGCCTTCTCGGCCAGCCCATCTACGCTCTTACCGTTGCGATCGAGAGCCTTGTACTTGAATTGAGCCATGGCAAGCCTCGGTTAGCGGCCGGGTTGGGCGACGCGGAGGACTTCCGGCAGGGAAGTCAGCCCCTGCAGAACCTTGAGGAAACCATCTTCGAACATGGTACGCATGCCCTGCTGCCTCGCCACACGGTAGATCTGCTCGCTGCTGGCATGCTGCAGCACCAAGTTGCGCACCTCGTCGTTCATGATCAGCAGCTCGTGGATGCCCATGCGCCCACGATACCCCGTGTGTGCGCAGGCATCGCAGGCTCCCGCCGTCCAGACCTCGACGCCGCCGCGGGCATCTTCCGGCAGCAGATGGGCAACGCCCATGTGCTCTATTTCTTCACCACCGATGTGGTGAGGCTGTCGGCAATGCGGGCACAGTACACGGACAAGCCGCTGGGCCATGATTCCATTGATCGTGGAAGTGAGCAGATAGTCTTCCATGCCCATGTCGAGCAGGCGGGTCACACCACTGGGAGCATCGTTGGTGTGCAGGGTGGTCAGCACGATATGGCCGGTCAGGGCCGCCTGGATGGCGATGCCGGCCGTTTCCTTGTCGCGCATCTCGCCGATCATCACCACATCCGGGTCCTGACGCAGGATCGAACGCAGTGCGCTGGCGAAATCCAGACCGACCTTGCTCGCCGTCTGGATCTGGTTCACACCCTGGATCTGGTATTCCACCGGGTCTTCGACGGTGAGGATCTTGCGATCGACTGTGTTGAGGCGCGCCAGCGCCGCATAGAGCGTCGTGGTCTTGCCGCTACCGGTAGGCCCGGTGACGAGGAAGATGCCATTGGGGCGATCCAGCACCGACTTGAAGTCGCGCAGGACATGCTCGGACAGCCCGATGCTCTCCAGGTCGATGGTCATCGCCTGCTTGTCCAGGATACGCATGACGACGCTCTCGCCATGCATGGTCGGCACGGTGGACACCCGCAGGTCGATGGCCCGTCCCTGCAGGCGCAACTGGATGCGGCCGTCCTGCGGCAGGCGACGCTCGGCGATGTTCAGCTTGGCGAGGATCTTCAGACGCGAGATCACGGCCGCTGCCATCGCCGCAGGTGAGTTTTCCACTTCCTGCAGAACACCATCGATACGCAGACGGATGATCAGATTGTGCTCGAAGGGCTCGATATGGATATCGGATGCCCGACTGTCCAGTGCCCGCGAAAAGATGCCGTTGACCAGGCGGATGACGGGCGCCTCGCTGGCCATGTCCCGCAGCCGCTCGACGTCGTCGACATGGGCCCCGAGCCCCTCGTCGCCGACATCGATCTCGCCTTCGGGCCTCGCCGCCCCCGCGCCATAGAGCCGCTCGTAGGCATTCTCGAGCTCGGAAGCCAGCGCGAGCACCGACTCCACGCGGCGCCCGGTCGCCATGTTCAACGACTGCAGAACATATTCGTCGGACGGGTCCAGCATCGCCACCAGCAGGCGCTCGCCATCATCGGCCAGCGGCAGCACATGCTGCTCGCGCATGAACATCGGCGAGATCAGGTCCGCGCCGATGACCGGCTCACGGGGATAGTCGTCGGTGCCGATCAGTCGGTAGCCGCAGCGCTCCACCTGGATCGCGGCGATATCGCGCTCGGACACCATGCCGAGACGGACGAGGATGTTCCCGAGCTGCCCGCCGGACACCTTCTGGACCTGGATGGCCCGCTGCAGATCGGACTCGGCCAGTTTTCCCGCGGCTTTCAGCCAATCGCCCAACTGATCTTTCACTTGCAGACCTCTCGTCGTCGTACCGGACACGCCATGCGCGCGTCAGCGCCCGCTCAGGCAGAGCACCATATTCAAGCGCGCCAGAGCACTCGCTTGATATTGCCTTTCCAGCGTGCGGGAATCCTGTTCACCAGCCCACGCGTCCAGCGCCATCCCAGAGCACGTTGCAGGATGCGCAGAATAACGGGGAAGCGCGCCGCAGGCAGCACTTGTTGTACGGGGCTGAGACGCGACCAGCCCGCATGCAGATGGGCCCACTCCGGCTGAGAAGGAGAGGACGGCACAGGAAGCGCCACAGCGTAGTCGCTGCCATAGCGAAAGCCATCACCCAACGGCTGGCGGTTTTCCTGCAGCTCGGGCGCGCGATCACCCTGTATCCGCTCACGGATGTCCAACAACAGCGACATCATCGTGCCAGCCCCCTGGTCCGGCTCGACCAACCAGCTCCAAGGCCGCCCTGCCAGGCGCTCCGGGAACGCGCCGATGGCGGAAGCCACTACCGGCAACCCAGCGCGCATGCAGATGGACAGCGTGTAGCTGTAGGTTTCCGGACAGCTGCCAGGGAACCAGACCACATCGGGACGCAATTCATCCAGCCACTCGTCCACTCGCTCGTCCTCATAAGCCCCATGCACATGCAGATTGCTGACAGGGAACGAAGAAAGGTGCCGATAGGCGAAACCCAAAAGGTGAAACTCGACAGGCGCTCGCTGCCGGCGAGCCTCCAGTGCGCATGCCTCCAGCAGGTCCGCGCCCTTGAAGACGCTCAGCGCGCCGAGCACCAGCACCTTCAGCGGACGATCGCCCTGCAGCGGGCGTATGCGGACGAGCTGAGGCAAATCATGCTCGTGCGGCACATGGATGAAATGCGCATCCGGGAAGTAACGCTTCATGCGCCCCAGACTGTCGGCGCTCGGCACGAATACGCGCTCAGCCCCGTTGAGCAGGCGGGTGCCGAACACCCGCCATTCTGAGATTTCCACACCGCCCGGCGCCGGCCGGGTTTCCAGGCAGGCGTTGCAACCCGCCTCGTCGGGCGCGCCGCAGTAGCGCCCCTTCTCATCCGCCAGCGTGACCTGGGGGCACGCCAGGTAGTAATCATGCACGGTAACGTCGTATGGAACGCCGAGCTGCTCCGGCAGCAGTAGAAACTGCAGATGCACGCCGATGGTGTGATGGAAGTGAATGCGGGATACACCCAGGTCCCGCAATGTGTCCAGCAGCAACTGGAAGTCGCGCCCCGGCTCGAACAGCAGGCGCGAGCGCTTGCCGCCATTCAGAGGACCAAGGGAAACGCGCCCCCCCTCTTCCTGGGGCTGCAGCAGGTAGATTTCCGCGTGATCGCCGACTTCATCCGCCATATCGAGCAGATGCTTTTCCGTACCGCCGCCACGGCCGTGGTTGATCATCAGAACCACCGGCCGACCGCTCTCCCGGGCACGGAGCATGTCGATGGCGAATCGCATGTGCGCGGCGGGATCTGCCGCGATGTGTTCTCGTATCAGCAGGTCGTAGCCAGGATAGAGACGCGTGAGCGCACGGTGCCCGATCCGCTGGTTCTCGCTCTGGGTCTCGGCGAAGCTGACACCACCCTCGTGATAGACGAACACATCGCCGCACAGCACGTGACGCCAGCCACTACCGGCCGAGCGCATGCAGAACTCGTTTTCCTCGCCGTAGCCCTTGCCGAAGAGCTCCTCGTTGAACAGTCCGCAGTCGTCCAGGCAGTCACGACGGATGTACATGCAGAAACCGACCGCAGTGGGAATATCGACCCGCTGCCCGGCATTGGCGCGCTGGCAGAGGGCATCCATCGCCGCCGTATCCATTCCTTCCGGCAGGTCGTTGTCCTGGCAGAACACGGGATAGCTGCAAATGGTGGCGCTGTTGGAGAAGGGCGTGACCGACGCGATGCGCGCATGCTCGTAGGCGGCACGCTGGATCCGGTCGAGCCAGTCGCCGGCCACCTCGGTATCGCTGTTGAGCAGCAGCACGTCGCGCTCGGGATGCAGTGCCATGCCACGATTGACCGTGCCGACGAAGCCCAGATTCCTGTCGTTGCGCAGCAGCGTGACCCGATCGGCGATCGTATCCAGCCAGGCCACCAGTTCGGGCTCGGGACTGGCGTCCTCGATCACGATCACCTCGACCTGGGTCGCCAGCGGCTGCGCCAGAACGCTCTCTATGCAGCGGCGCGTTTCCTCGAGGCCACGGTAGACAGGGATGATGACATCGACCTTGGGCAGCGAATCCGGGCGCCACGCAACGCTGGCCGCCGGAACGGATGTCCCGATCACCCTGTGCGTCTGCCCCAGCAGGCGCATCAATGCATTGCGACCGCGCCATAGCTTGCTATTGGCAATGAGCTGGAGACGCTCGTCGGCCCTGCGATACTGGCCGATGGATTCGGCCAGAGCCTCACGCAGGTGCTCATGCTGCTCGATCAGCTGCAACCTGCTCGCTCGCTCGCGTTCCAGATCGACAGCCTGCTCGCGCGCCTGCTCGAGCGCCAGGATCAAGGCGTCACGCTGAACGTTGTATTGCTCGAGCAGGCTGTCGCGCGCCTCGACCACGCGACGCGCCTCGGTCAGATCGCTGCCCAGGCGCTCCAGTCTCGACTGGGTCTGCCCCAGCACATGCTGAGAGCGAAGCAGGGCGATACCGTCACCCAGTGCATGGAACAACCGGACGACGGGCTGCGGCTCTGCACTAGCCGCCTCGAGGAAACGCAGGACCGGCTCGGGGACAGCCCGGCCCACCGCCAGCACGCCGAGGCCGAAGCCGTAGGGAAACTCGAACGCGGGATACTCGCGCTGTAACTCCTCCCACAGGCGCCATACCGCAAAATCGCCGTGACGCACATTGGTATCGTGGAACAGCACGACCCCCCGCTCGCTCATCTTGGGCAGCCATGTCTCGAAATCGTGACGCACTGCCTCGTAGGTATGCAGGCCATCGATATGCAGGAGATCGACGCTGCCATCGGCGAAGTGCTCCAGAGCGTCGTCGAACGTCATGCGCAGCAAGGTCGAGAAACGGGAATAGCGCGGATCGTGGTAGCTGGACAGGTCGGCGAAGATGTCGTCGCCGTACAGCCCGGCCTGGCTGTCGCCCTGCCAGGTATCCACGGCATAGCAGCGCGTCGGCAGCGCCTGGCTCACCACCCCCTGGCAGAAGGCGCTGTACGAGTCGCCCTTGTGCGTGCCCAGCTCCACGAGAACCCGGGGCCGGGCCATGTCCAGCAATGCAAAGGCAAAGGGTATGTGCCGGTGCCAGGAACCGATGTCCGTCAGACGCTCGGGCATCTCGGCCGCGGCGGCGCAACTCAACAAATCAAAAGGCTGCATGCAATCTCGATATATCAGGGAACGCCGCCAAGACGCGGCTCAACCACGGAAGTTTTGGTTTTTCATTCGGGCCTCGCCCCACCACAGGCGAGAGCCCATCCACTGGGGCGAAAGCATACCCCTGGAGCACATGACGGAGATACCTGGAGCGCCAGCCATCGCATGGTCAGCCCGAGGTCTCGACATCGACGTCCATGGAGCAGGCGACGCTCTCCAGTTCGAACAGCCCGGTCAGGCTGGGCGATGACTGGGAACGGAACGCCAGTGCGTCATGGATCCAGTGATGCTGCACATGCTGCTGCTGGGTGCCCGCCCCCAGGGCGACACTGATGGTGTAGTCGCCGGTGGCCAGCAACGGCAGATAGAACTCGAAGGTGACGCTGCAGCGGCTTCCCGCGCTGAACAGCTCCCAGTCCGGCAGCAATGCGATGCTGTTTTCACCGCAGATGGCCTGGCTCAGGCGGTCCTTGACGAAGAAGCCGAGGATCGGAGAAGTGATTTCGTCACGCGCACTGCACTCGACCTCGAGGCGCACTCGCTGCGCACGCTCGAGAACGGTCACCTTGTTGCCCGCCGCGTCGAACAGGCTGCACTTCTCGATTCGCCCGCCCCCCAGACCGAACTCCTTGTCCGAGACAGGTACCGGCTCGGCGGAAGACTCGGTCTGCTCCGTCAGGCGGTCCTCGTAAAAGGAGCCCAGGTAGGCATCGCTGACCGTCTTGGCCTCGCCGAAGCGCTGCATCCGACCACCGTCGAGCCACAGCGCCCGCTCGCAGAGATTGATCACGGAGTGAGTGTCATGGCTGACGAAAAGCAGCGTGCCCTTCTCCGCGAAACGCCGCAGAAAACGCAGGCACTTCTGGGTGAAATAGACGTCGCCCACGGCGAGGGCCTCATCTATCACCAGGATGTCGGCATCCAGGTGGGCAATCACCGCGAAGGCCAGACGCACGAACATGCCGCTCGAATAGGTCTTCACCGGCTGGTCGATGAAGTCGCCGATTTCCGCGAAGGCGAGGATGTCGGCCATGCGGGCGTCGATCTCCGCCCGGCCGAGGCCGTGGATCGCCGCGCTCATGTAGACGTTCTCGCGCCCCGTGAACTCGGGACTGAAGCCCGCGCCCAGTTCGAGCAGCGCCGCGATACGCCCATTCACCCGCACCTGCCCGGTCGTGGGCGTCAGGGTGCCGCAGATGATTTGCAGCAGCGTCGACTTGCCGGCCCCGTTGCGTCCGATGACACCCAGGGTCTCGCCCTTGCGCACCTCGAAGTCGATGCCCTGCAAGGCATGGAACTCCCGCCCCATGCGGCGCCTGGAGCCGAACAGGAGATGCGCCAGGCGCTGCGCCGGAGAACTGAACACATGGTAGGTCTTGCTGACGCCTCGCAGCGAAATGGCGACTTCAGAGGACATCGGCAAAACCCCGGCGAGTGCGTCTGAAGAACAGTCCACCCAACAGCGCGCATACCAGCCCCAGACCGAAATAGAGCAGGTAGTCGCCAACGGAGGGCAGATGGCCGGCCAGCACCAGCGCGCGCATCATCTCGATGGCGGGTGTCAGGGGGTTCAGGTAGAGCCAGCCCTGGTAGGCCTCCGGCAACGCCGACACGGGGTAGAACACCGGCGCCATGAACATCATCACCGTGATGAAGACCGGGATGATCTGACCGATATCCCGCAGGAACACACCAAGGGCCGTCAGGAACCAGGAGACGCCCAGCACGACGAGCACCAGCGGCAGCATGACCAGCGGCAGGGCGATCACCTGCCAGTGCACGAAGCCCTGGATCAGCAGCTGGGCCACCAGCAACACGGCGATACTGATCGCGGAATGGAACAGCGCCGACACCAGCACGACGGGCGGCAGTATCCAGAGCGGGAACACCACCCGCTTCACGTAGCTGACGTATTGCAGCATCAGCCCCGGCGCCCGACTGACGCATTCGGCGAAGAAGCCATGCACGATGATGCCGGCGAAGACGTTCATGGCGAAGCTCGCCTTGTCATCGCCACCGATGCCCCAACGGGCCTTGAACACCACGCTGAACACGAAGGTGTAGACCACCAGCATGATCATGGGCGACAGCAGCGACCACAGGATGCCCATTACGGAGCCGCGGTAGCGAGAAGCGATCTCGCGGCGCCCCAACTGCATGATTAGATAAAGTATGTGCATCATCGACGACAGTCGCAGCCCAGGGGCGGAAAAATCGCCCATTATCGGCATCCCCGCCCTCAATGCAATGCCCGCCGCCGGAAGGTAGGGGCCATCCTCCACCCCGTCATGAAACCCGAGCACGCCGTGGCGTGGCCGCCGATCAGCCGCGCCCGGGGAAATAGAAGGGTTTGACGATGCCGTTGAGGCGCGAATAGGGGATGAGCAATTCAGGATGGCCGCTGGCGTAGGGTGCGATGCGGCCGACCTCGTACTTGAGCATCACCGAGCCGCGCAGCATGGCCACGTTGGTGGTGCGCTCGAACGGCCAGGTGGCCTGGTAGTCGGTGTTCTGGTCCAGCCCGCTGGCCTTGAGCCAGGCCTGGTGGGCCAGCTCCGCCTGTTGCCAGAACGCCTGCAGACCGTCCGGCAGCAGCAGGTCGTCCAGGCCCAGTATCCGATTCAGCTGGCGGTCGTAGTTCAGGTAGGTGCGTCCGGGGATGCCGTGGGCGCCTCCGGTGAAGCGGTAGCTGGACAGTTCGATCACTACCAGCCGGTCGTGCTGTTCCAGCACCTTGGCCTGCAGGTAGCTCATCCAGCCCGGCCTGGCCGTGGCCAGGAAGTCCCGCTCATAGGCCTGCAGCGAGGCTGGCGGCGGGTCGCCTGGCAGTTCGATGGTCAGCTTGAGCAGTTCCCGCTCGATGCGCGCATTCAGCTCGGGCAGGCCGTCCAGCTGCTGCAGGTCGATATTGACCAGCGGGCACTCCTTGCCCTCGCACCCCGGCGTACGGTGCTCCCAGGCCTGGCGGGTGGTGGGCAGCGACGACGTGGTCTTGCCGGTCGACTGGCAACCGCTCAACAGCAACGAGAGGCACAGCAGGCCGGCAATGGCGATGGGGCGCATGGACTTTCCTCGGGGACGGCGACGGGCGTTTCGACTGCGCGCCGCCTCGGGCGTTCCCGGGGCGGCGGCGGCCATTGTCGCCGGCCGCGCGGCGCCGTCCAAGCCCGTCTTCAGAGGCTGAAGTCGCGGCGTACCTGCAGATAGACACGGTCGCGGTCGTCGAACTGGCCGTACTGGGTGGCCTGGCCACCACTGAAGCCGATGTAGCCCGCCTCCAGGTACCACTGGTTCCACGGCCGGTAGCCGAGGTTGGCCTTGACCATGTGGCTGCTCTGCACTTCGCGGTGGTAGAGCCAGAGGATGCCGGCGTTGAGGCGCTGCTTGGACCAGTCCTTGAGCACCGCCGCCGAAGCCTCCCAGCCGGTATCCCGCTGCAGGCTGTCCGGCGCGCCGTGGCGATGGCTGACCGTGGCCTGCAGGTTCACCGTCCACTCGT
The DNA here is from genome assembly GCF_019655855.1 of Pseudomonas paralcaligenes. Taxonomy (GTDB): domain Bacteria; phylum Pseudomonadota; class Gammaproteobacteria; order Pseudomonadales; family Pseudomonadaceae; genus Aquipseudomonas; species Aquipseudomonas paralcaligenes. Next base: position 148,076 of record NZ_BPFX01000019.1, read on the forward strand.
TGCGGGTCAGGTCGAGGCCGAGCAGTGCCGCCGTCCTGGGCACGTTGTCAGCGCCTTCCGGCGTCTGCAGCGGCTCGTGGAACAGGTGCACCAGGTCGCCGCGCACCACCCAGTCGCCAGCCGGCCGGGCGAACGAGGCGCCGACCAGGCTACGCCGGCGCTGCTGCTCGACCAGCTGTCCTTCCTTCTCTATGTAGAGAGGGTCGGGGCTGAGGCCGTCGAACAGGTAGAAGTCCAGATCGGTGCCGTCGACGAAGGTCTTGCCGCGCCAGCCGATGTCCGGCCGCTCGTGCGCGTCGTCCTCGGGCAGCCCCTCCGGCCGCCCGGCGATGGCGAAGTCGGCGCCAGCTGGCGCGTGGCGGGTGGTCCGGGTCTTCGGCGCGACGACGAACTGATGCTCCAGGCTGTCGCCGTAGATTTCCACCACCGCCATCGGCCGGGTCTGCCGGCCGAGGGAGTAGTCGTCGATGTAGGGCAGCAGGAACTCGCGCAGGTCCAGCGGATTGAGCACGTCGACCAGACGGAAGTAGTCGCCGCGGCCCCAGGCGATCTGCTGTTGACCGATGCGCCACTGCCAGGCATCACCGGCCCAGGTGAGGTACAGCTCGCGCAGGTCCTGGTCGGACTTCATGCGGTCTTCCAGCTTGCCGCCGGCATCGTCGTACTGGCTGCGGTAGCGGCCGAGCAGCACGCTGTCGAGGGTCCAGTTGCCTTCGCTGACGCGACTCTCCAGCAGCGCCTCGATGCGGTGCCCGGAGCTGCTGGCGCCAGTGGTGCTGTGGTGGTAGCCGTCCTCCACGTGGCCGCGACCGCTGAAGGTCACAGCCACGGCGGGCAGGCTGGCCAGGCTGCCGAGCAGGCCGATGAACACTGCGCGCATCAGCGAATCCCGTTGCGCAGGGCGCGTTCGCTGAAGTTCTGGTCGGCCAGGTCCAGGTTGTAGTCGGCGGAGGTGCGCAGCAGGCGGGTCTGGCCGCCCTCGACCAGATTGCTCATCAGCGACTCGTTGACCGTCCAGAAGCCTTCCACTTCGGCTACATCCACCACCTCGAAGGTCTTGATCTGACGATCACCACGAAAAAAGTCGTCGCGCAGGATCAGGTTGCGTTCGCGGTCGACGTAGACCAGGCGCTGGCTGTAGCCGGTGCGCGGATTTTCCAGGCCGTCGGCGGTGCGCGCCTCGATCACGTAGACCGGACGGCCCTTGTGCTCTTCCTCGCGCAGCAGCTTGTACTGATAGTCGTCGACGCGCATGCGCTCGATGTCGGCGAAGGAGAAATCAGTGCCGAGGAACGGGCCTTCCTTGGAGTTGGTGGCGATGCGCCGGGTCTTGCGCAGGGCCGGCAGGTACAGCCACTGATCGTCCTCGCGGGCCTGGGCCTCGGCGTAGCTGTGCATCAGGATGCCGGTGCCGGCGGTGTCGCTGGGGGCGGTGAAGTACAGGGTGGACTTGCGCTCCTCGCCGTACTCCTTCTCCAGCATCAGCAGCTTGCGTTCGCGGACGAAGCCGTCGGCCATGGTCTGCACCAGGGTCACTTCGGAACGGCGGTCCTGACCTTCGTCGCGGTCGCGCACCGAACGCATGATGGCGGTGGGGTCGAGGGCCTCGGCCAGCACCGGGAAGCTCAGCAGCAGGCCGAGGGCGAGTGGGGTGATACGCATTGGGGAAACTCCTTAGCGACAGTCGACTGTCAGGTAGCTGTTCGGGGTGGACGACCAGCGGGCACTGGCGTCCTGGCGGTAACCCGGCAGGGTCGGGGCAACGGTGCGCTCACGCCCCAGGGCAACCAGCTTGAGGCGCTGGAAATCGGGCCTGGCCAGGTCCTGCAGGTCGCGGCTGCGCAGGCTCTCGGCGATCAAGTAGAGCTGGCCGACCTCGTCGTCACTGGCCGGCAGGCCGGATTCGCCGTTCAGCACCTGGCGCAGGTAGATCAGGATGTCGGCGGCCGAATAGGTCTGCAGGCTGCGCTCGCGCAGAGTGGCGGTGGCCTGCTGCAACGCCTGCAGGGTGGAGGTACGCGGCGGCACCGCGCCTTCGGCCTGCAGCGTCCACTCGCTGAGCTGGAAACCTTGCAGGGCACCCTCCACACCGCTGGCGACCCGGCACTGCGGGGCGAAATCGGCGGCCAGGCGCCTGGCGTAGCTCACCATCAGCTCAGCCTTCTCGCCCTCGGGGTAGGGCCGGGCCAGGCGCAGCCAGAAGTGGGTGCCGTCGCGCTGGGCGGTGACCAGGCGCGGGCCGAGCAGCGGGTGCCGCTCGACCAGCCCGGCCAGCGTCTCGAGGCCGGCGGGCGTCAGCTCGCGGACCTCGATCAGCCGACGGAAGCGCACATCGTCGCCCTGGGTGGCGATGGCGTTGGTGCTGGCCAGGCTGTCCAGGGACTGGATCGGCGTCCGTCCCTGGGCATCCTTCACTTCCCACAGGTTCTGCGTGGCGCCCACCAGCCGTTGCAGGTGTTCGGCCTGGTACAGGTCGCCGCCCGGGTAGAGGGTCAGCGCCAGCCAGTCCTGGGCGCCGGCCGGCAGGGCCACGCACAGCAGCCAGAGCAGGTGCCTACGCATTGGCCGGCTCCGGCTGCAGCGGCGCCGTGGCCACCGGCGCCTGGCGAGTGCGCACGAACACCGGCAGCACCAACAGGGCGAACAGCGCGGCGAACAGCATGGTCAGGGAGATGAAGAAGCCCAGGTTGACCAGCGCCTCGTAGCCCGACAGGCACAGCACCAGGAAGCCCAGGCCGAGGGCCAGGGTATTGATCAGGATCGGCTTGCCGCAATGGCGCAGGGCGTACTGGGTCGCCTGCATGGCGGTGCCCGGGCTGCGCTGCATGGCGGCGATCACGTGGATCGCATAGTCGATGCCGATGCCGAAGGAGATGGCCGCGATGATCGAGGTGCCGATGTCCAGGTCGGTCCGGGTCAGCGCCATCAGCCCGCTGATACCCACCAGGGTGAACATCAGTGGCAGCAGGGCGACGAAGCCCAGGCGCACCGAGTGGAACATCGCCATGACCATCACGATGATCATCGCCGGTGACGACAGGATGCTGTTGATCTGCCCCCACACCACCGCGTCGGTGGTGGCCACCAGCACTTCGCCGTAGCCGGACACGCGCACGGTCAGGCCCGCCGGCAACACGTCGCGGGCGAAGGCCAGGGTGTCCTCCATCACCGCCGCCACTTCCGAGGAGCGGTCGGTGTGCAGGATCGCCAGCACCCGGCCGTTCTGGAAGCGGCGGTCGACCACGTCGAACAGGTCGCGGCCGTTGGCGTTCTCGTAGAGCAGGAAGTACTGCGCCAGCAGGGTGCCGCTGATGTCGTCCGGCAGGCGGTACTGGTCGGCGGCGAACTCGTCCTGGGTCACCTGGTGCAGGCGCTTGACGAAGTCGGCCGACGAGTAGGTGAAACCGACCAGCTGCTGCTGGTGCAGGTGTTCCTGCAGCCTGGTGACAGCCTGTATCACCGCCGGGTCCTTGAAGGCGTCGACCCGGTCGCTCTCGATCATCACGCTGATCGGCGTGGTGCCGCCGAACTTGGCGTTGATCGCCGCGTCATCCTGGCGGATGCGGCTGTCTTCCTCGAAGTAGCCGATCACCTGATTGTCCACGGTGAGGTTTTCCACCACGTACCAGCTGCACAGCACGATGGCTACCAGCATGCCCAGCGCCAGCTTCCTGCCGTAGCGGGCCAGGTGGCCGAGCGAGGCGATCATGCGGTCCAGGCGGTCGCTGACCAGCAGGCCGTGGCGCGGCGGTTCGGCCTTCCACAGGATGACGATGGCCGGCAGGAAGACGACGGTGATCAGCCAGGCGAAGAAGATGCCGAAGCCGGTGAACACGCCGAATTCGAGGATGAAGATGACGTCGGTCCAGGCCAGCGAGAAGAAGCCGACCAGGGTGGTCATGCAGGTCACGAACATCGGCCAGAACAGCTGCTGCATCACCTTGAAGGCGGTGTCGATGCGCGCCTGGCGGTCCGGGTTGGGCGGCAGGTTGCGGTAGTAGTCGGAGAGGAAGTGGATGGCGTCGCACACCGCGATGGAGATGATGAACACCGGCATCATCGAGGTGATGATGTTCTGCTTCACGCCGCAGGCGGCCATCAGGCCGATGGTCCAGATCAGGCTGAAGATGGCGATCAGCAGCGGCGCCACCACGCCCTGCAGGCGACCGAAACTGACGAACAGCACCAGCAGGATCACCAGCAGCACGGCCGGCAGCAGGGTCTGGTTGTCCTGCTCCATGTTCGACGCGGTCTGCGCCGCGATCATCGGCGGGCCGCTGAGGTAGATGCGGTCGTCGCTGTGCACCTGGTCGGTGATCGCGACGATGGCCTGGTAGGCCTGGAGCATGGCCGGCGAGTCGTCCTGGGCGATGTTGAACTCGACCTGGATGGTGGTGGCGCTGCCGTCGCGCGAGACCAGGCTGTCGAGGAACAGCGGGTTGCCCATGGCCTCCTCGCGCAAGGCGTCGAGCCCGGCCTGGTCGGTCGGCACGCGCGGCATCAGCGGATGCACGTCGAGCACCTCGTCGACGGTCAGCATGTTCTCGATGGTGACCAGGCTGCGAACCTTGCGGATCGGCACCAGACGGGTCTGCAGGCTGTCCAGCCAGGCTTCCTGGGTGTGGCCGAGCGCGCCGCTCTCGCCCAGGCGCTGCCTGAGGGCGGCCAGGCGCGGCTGGTCGGCCGGGGTGAGGCCGCCTTCGAGGATGGCGTCGATATAGGCCTGCAGCGCGGGATCGGCCTTCAGCTCCTGGAGCTTGTCGGTGTCGCTCGGCTGCACCAGCTCGATGGCCTGGAACGCGCGGGTCAGTTCGGCCACCCGCTTGAGGCTGTCGGGGTTGAAGATATTGCCCTGTGGATTCTCCAGGGCGACGAAGGCCTGCTCGCCGGTGTTGGAGAACAGGCGCTTGTTGTCGGCGTCGGCCACCCGGCTGGGGTGGCTCTTGTCGATCATGTAGGGGGTGCTGTTGATCTCCAGGCGGCCGGCGCTGACCACCGCCAGGGCGGTGATCAGCAGCAGCACGGCGAGCATCAGCCAGGGCCGGTGCAGCATCCAGGAGAGCAGCGCGACGGCGCGGGTCTTCATGCGGCGACTCCTTCGCTCTCGCCGGTGTAGGCGTCGAGACGCAGGCCGTCCTTGGTCTTGCTGAGGTTCTGCGCCTCGGCGACCAGGTTGGTCCAGATCACGTGCTTGTGGATCTCGCTGGTGCCGCCGGCGAAGAACAGGCCGATGGAGTCGCGCAGCAGGCGCTCGTAGTAGTTGTCGCGGCGGTAGCCGTAGTTGCCGTGGATGCGCATCGCGTTCAGGCAGGTCTCGTGCAGCGCCTCGCTGGCCAGCATCTTGATGATCGAGGCCAGGGTCGAGCAGTCGCGGCCCTGCTCCAGTTCGGTGAGGCCGCGCACCAGTACGCCGCGCAGCAGTTCGAGCTGGGTGTAGGCCTGGACGATGTGCCCCTGGACGTACTGGTTGTCGCTGATCGGGCGGCCGAAGGCCTGGCGCTTGAGGCTGTACTGCAGGCATTCGTCGATCAGCGGCTGCATGCAGCCGGACACCACGACGCCGGTGAAGATGCGCTCCACCAGGAAGCCGAAGTACAGCACGCGCAGGCCATGCCCCTCGGCGCCGATCAGGCTGTCGGCGTCCAGCGCCACCTCGTCGAAGCTCAGGCTGCCGATCGGCGTGCCGCGGTTGCCCATCAGTTCGAAGGGCGCGGACTGCACCAGGCCGGGCTTGGCGGTCTCGGTGATGAAGCAGGAGATGGCGTTGGGGCCGGCCTCATCAAGGCGGGCGAAGGTCATGCAGATGTCGGCGACCGGGGCGTTGGTGATGTTCCACTTCAGCCCGTTCAGACGGTAGCCGCTGCCGTCGCGGCGGGCGGCGAGCTTCAGCGAGCGCACGTCGGAGCCGCAGCCCTGCTCGGTGATCGCGAAGCAGCCGATCTTGTCGCCGCTGATCAGCGACGGCAGCCAGCGCTGGCGCTGCTCCTCGCTGCCGTAGCCGAGCAGCGCGGACTGCACCAGCGCCACCTGGGCGACGAAGGAGACCAGCACGCCCATGTCCTGGCAGCCCTCGGAGAAACCCTCCAGAGCGGCGGAGAACTCCCAGATGCTCAGCCCCTGGCCGCCGTACTGGACCGGCATGTGCACGCCGAACAGGCCGCTGCTGCCGAGGGCCTGCCAGAGCTGGCGGTCGAAGCCGAGCTCCTGGTCACGCAGGGCGGAAGTGGGTCGCACCAGTTCGCGGGCGACTTCCAGGTAATGGGCGCGAATCGCGCGCTGTTGCTCGTTCCATGTGCTGTTCATGTTCATGCTCCTATGTGCAGGGTGCTCTGCTGTTTGATGGCGCGCAGTCGGGAAAGGAATTCGTCGCCGTCGAGTTCGATCAGCGCCTCCACCTGGGCGACCCGCTCGCGGTCCATGTCGTCGAGCAGCAGCCAGAAGGGATGCACTTCGCGTCCCTGGTAGCGATTGGCGTAGAGGTGCTGGGGAGGAATGCAGGCGTCGCGTGACGGCAGGACCTACGGGCGGAAGCCGAAGAAGCCGAGGTTGCGCAGCGTCACCTGGCGCTCGCCATCGCCGACCATGGCCACCACGCCGCTGTCGGCCTTGCCCAGCAGCTTGCCGTAGGCGCTGAGCAGCAGCAGGCCGGCCTTGGCTTCCAGCACCGGGTCGCCAATCTGTGCCTTGGTCACCCGGCCGATCTCGCGGACCTGCTCCGCCGGCAGGGCGCGCAGCTCGTCGACCTGCTCGTAGAGGTCGCGGCCGAAGGCTGTCTCCACACCGAAGGCCGGGCGCTGCGGGTCGTCGAAACGCTTGCCGCGGATGATCGGCGCCTTGAGGGTCGAGTAGGCCAGCAGTTGCTGGTCGCTCTCGCGCACCAGGACGATGTGCACGTCTTCCTGGGCCAGGTGCTCCAGCGGCTCGGCGTGCAGCTGGCGACAGGCTGCGACCTGCGGGTTGATGAAGCCGACCTTGGCGTAGTGGACGAAGGCGAACCGCAGCAGCTGGCGGGTCAGGTTGTTGTCCAGCTGGTAGTTGGGGATGGCGTAGGTGGCGATGCCGGCGCGGCGGTCGATGCAGAACTGCGGGTAGCTCGCCAGGCCGCTCAGCTGCGGCGGCTGGTAGTGGGACACGGAGCGTTCGAGGAAGAACGCATCGGGCCGGTCCGGCGGCAGCTGGCGCCACTGGGCGAGCGCCTGGCGGCCCTGGTCCAGCCGGTACTGGTGGTCACGCTCGGCCTGGGCGTCGCGGCGGCGGATCAGCTCCCACACGTCGACGTAGATGGCATCGCGTACCGGACGGCCGTTGACCAGGTCGAGGATCAGCGCCGTCGCCAGGGTGCCGAACAGGTGGGCGGCGATGCCCAGCTGCGAGGTGTAGTCCTTGCCGGCCAGGTGGCGGTCCAGTTCGGCGTACATTTCCAGCGGCACGCACTCGACCGGGATCAGGAAGGTGCAGGCCTGCAGCGGATCGAGGGTGGCCACCTGCTCCGCGCTGAGCAGATCGCCCAGCACCGCCAGGTCCGGGTTGCGGTAGTCGAACACCGGGATGTACTGGGCCGCAGCCATGTCGTAACCGCACACCACCGGCTTGTACTGGCGCTGGCAGACGCGGTGCAGCAGGTATTTCATCTCCAGGCCGGAGCGGCCGGTGACGTCGATGGCATCCACCACCACGTCGGCCTGGGCCACCATGGCCTCGACGTTGTCGGGCGTGACGCCATGCTCGTGCAGTTGCAGCCGAATGTGCGGGTTGATCTGCCGCACACGTTCGGCGAACACCTCGACCTTGGAGCGACCGATGTCATCCAGCACCATGTTCTGCCGGTTGGCGTTGTTCAGCTCGTAGCCGCCGTTGTCGGCGAGGATCAGGTTTTCCGCGCCGCTGCGCACCAGCAGCTCGATCACGCTGCCACCCGTGGAGCCGCAGCCTGCGATGAGGATCACAGCCTCGCGCAGGCCGCACTGGTCGTCGGCACTGATGAATCCGGCATTGCGCAAGGTGAGTTCACGATAGAACTGGTCGTGATCCAGAGGGGGCTGTGGGTGGCTCATCGTCGCATCCTGCTGAGTAGAGAGGGGGGCATCCTATTCAGCGGTTTAATGGCACAACAAGGACCAAAAGCCCCTCGCTGTCATTAACGATGGAAAGACATAAGCTTATGTTTTAAATGAAATTTTTATCTGTGATCACAGATATCGAAGGCGCAGAAACGACGACCGCCCCGGATTGGGGCGGTCGGTCATGGAACCGTCATGGAAAAAACGGGTCGCGGGCGCTCTAGCTCACGAGCTTGTGCAGGTTCTGCGGCACCTTCGCCAGCTCCCAGAGGAAACTGTCGAGCTTGAAGGTGGACGTGCGGATATTTTCCTCGATCCCCTGCAGCTCGCGGCACACATCCTGATAGCGCTGTTCGCGGCGCACGGAGGCCAGGGCCTCATTGATGCGCTCGGGCTGCGCGCCGATGTATTCGCGCACCCGCTTGCCGTCCTTCTGCGGGCGCACCAGATAGAGGTAGCGCTGCTGGTGCCAGTAGGGCGTGGCGGCGATGCGCGGCGAACCCTGCAGCGCCTCGAACTCCGCCAGCAGGTTGACCCGCAGGGACTTGAGGCTGTCGAGCTGTTCGGAGATGCGCCAGACCTTCTGCCCCAGGCTCTCCTGGTCACCGAGCTTCTGCGCATGGGTCTCGCGGTGGGAGATGTCGGTGACCGTCAGCAGGCTGCCGCGGTCGCTGTCGTCGGCGCTGGGGATCGGCGCCGCGCTCATCTGCACCCAGCGCACGCTGCCATCGCGGGCCTGGATGCGCATCGGGTAGCGCTCCGCCGTCGGGCCCTGGCGGCGCTGCATCAGCACCACCTCCACCAGATCGGCGGACAGCACCTGGGACACCGGCCGGCCGAGGGCCTCGGCCGGCGAATAGTCGAGGAACTGCTGCATGAAGGGGTTCATGTAGGTGATGCGGCCGAACGGGTCGAGCACCACCAGCCCTTCCTGGGCCTGCTCCACCAGGTTCTGGTAGCAGCGCGTGTCGCCGGTGCTGTAGCAGCTGGCCACCCGCAGCTGGGGTTCTTCGCCGAATTCGGCGTCGGTGTAGGCCACCGGGATATCCGTGTCCGGGTCATATTGCCGGAGCAGATCGATCAGCTCTGCAGCGCGCATTGCCCCACCTCCATGTTGAAGTCGATACCGACGGCCCCGAGTATACTCACGGGTAGCCAATGAAAAAGACTTCCATTCGAGTAAGCGCCGAACGGCTCGGCATATTCGGCGTCACAGTGTCGTGATCGCGCCTCTGTGAAGCACGTCGCCAGCGGGCCGTGCGGGCCCTTGCCAAAGGCCCTTCGCGGCGCGCACATTCAGCGCAATCGGATTTTCTGCAGGGCCCGGCCCTGCCAAGGGGAGAGTCGCATGTCCAATGCCGATGTCGAGGTACTCCAGCGCGAGACCTGCTTCAAGGGTTTCTACCGCCTGGATCGCCTGCATCTGCGCCATCGCCAGTTCGCCGGCGGCATGGGTCCGCAGCTCAGCCGCGAGCTGTTCGTGCGCCACGACGCCGTCTGCGTGCTGCCCTACGACCCGCGACGCGACAGCGTGGTGTTGATCGAGCAGTTCCGCGTCGGCGCCATGGACAAGAGCGCCAACCCCTGGCTGCTGGAGCTGGTGGCCGGCCTGATCGACAAGGACGAGCAGCCCGAGGAGGTGGCCCACCGCGAGGCCGAGGAAGAGGCCGACCTGCAGCTGACCGCGCTGTGGCCCATCACTCAGTACTACCCCTCCCCCGGCGGCTCCGACGAGCGTGTCCACCTCTACCTCGGCCGCTGCGACAGCGAGGGCGTCGGCGGCGTCCATGGCCTGGCCGAGGAAGGCGAGGACATCCGCGTGCACGTCTGGCCGCTGGAGGACGCCCTGCGGGCGGTGAGGGACGGCCGCATCGACAACGCCGCCAGCATCATCGCCCTGCAATGGCTGGCGCTGAACCGCGCGGAAGTGCGGGGGCTGTGGTCATGAACCTGCTGCGCGAGCGCTACCGGGTCGATCTGGTCGAACTGCAGGCCGCCTGCGAAGCCAACTACGCGCGCCTGCTGCGCCTGCTGCCGGACATGCGCGAGGCTCAGGGCGAGCGCCGCGTGGCACTGAGCCAGGGCGACCTGCTGCTCGGCGTGCTGCTGATCCGCGTGGTGGAGAACTGCCCCTACACCACCACCCTGGAGGTACGCCAGGAGCACAGCCTGCCGTGGCTGCCGGTGCCGCGACTGGAAGTGCGCGCCTACCACGACGCGCGCATGGCCGAGGTGATCGGCGCGGAAAACGCCCGGCGCTTCCGTGGCATCTACCCCTACCCCAATGCCGCCATGCACCAGCCGGACGAGAAGACCCAGCTCAACCTGTTCCTTGGCGAATGGCTGAGCCACTGCATCGCCTGCGGTCACGAACTGGTGACGGTACTGTGATCACAACCGCGCAAATGTGACAGGTTCACGTTTGCCGGGTTTACCGAATCCCGTTTCACCCACCATAATCCTGAGAACCCGCTCAGGAGTAGGCCCTTGTCGCGCCCGTCGTCCCTTGCCCCCGATCGCCCGGTGCTGCTCGTGCAGCTGTCGGACAGTCACCTGTTTGCCGAAGCGGACGGCAAACTGCTGGGCATGAACACCCGCGACAGCCTGGAAAAGGTCATCGAACGGGTCCAGGTGGAGCAGCCCGAGATCGACCTGATCCTCGCCACCGGCGACCTCTCCCAGGACGGCAGCCTCGAGTCCTACCAGCGCTTCCGCCAGCTCACCGAGCCCTTCCAGACCGCCGCCCGCTGGTTCCCCGGCAACCATGACGAACTGCCCGCCATGCAGCAGGCCTGCGCCGGCAGCGACCTGCTGCAGCCGGTGATCGACCTGGGCAACTGGCGCATCGTCCTGCTCGACTCCTCCATCCCCGGCGCGGTGCCCGGCTACCTGGCCGACGACCAGTTGGCACTGCTGGAAAAGGCGCTGGGCGAGGCCCCCGAACGCCACCACCTGGTGTGTTTCCACCACCACCCGGTCTCCATCGGCTGCCGCTGGATGGAGCCGATCGGCATCCGCAACCCGGACGCCCTGTTCGCCGTGCTGGAGCGCCATGCCCAGGTCAGGGCGGTGCTCTGGGGTCACGTCCACCAGGAATTCGACCAGCTGCGCGGCGGCATCCGCCTGCTCGCCTCGCCCTCCACCTGCGTGCAGTTCGCCCCCGGCAGCGAGGAATTCCAGGTCGGCAGCGAGGCCCCCGGCTACCGCTGGCTGCGCCTGCACCCGGACGGCCGCCTGGAGACCGGCGTGTCGCGGGTCACCGGCATCCACTTCGAGGTGGACTACAGCGTCAAGGGCTATTGAGGCGTAATCGCGGTTCCCGACCGCCCCAGGTCCAAACCGCCTTTACTTGCAGCTTGAGGCTTGTCGCTTACGGCTCTTGCCTAGTAGCCTCCCGCTCCATGAATTCCAGCATCCTCTATATCCACGGCCTCAACAGCTCGCCCGCCTCGACCAAGGCCAGCCAGCTGCTGAAGGTGGCTGAACACTGCGGTATCGAACGGCATCTGCGCGTGCCGGCCCTGCACCATCATCCGCGCCAGGCCATGCAACAGTTGCAGGCAGCCATCGCCGAACTGGGCCGGCCACTGCTGGTCGGCAGCTCGCTTGGCGGCTACTACGCCACCCACCTCGCCCAGCAGCATGGCCTGGATGCCGTGCTGATCAACCCGGCGGTGCGCCCGCACCGGTTGTTCGGCGGCCAGGAAGTCGAGCAGACCAACCACTACACCGGCGAGACCTGGCTGCTGACCCACGACCACGTCGCCGCCCTGCGCGAGCTGGAAGTGGCCGAGCCGCGCGACGCCGCGCGCTACGCGGTGTGGCTGCAGACCGCCGACGAGACCCTGGACTACCGCCAGGCCGAGGCCTTCTACAAGGGCTGCACCCTGGACATCCGCCAGGGCGGCGACCACAGCTACCAGGGCTTCGCCGCGCGCATCCCCGAGATACTCGCGCGGGCCGGCTTCGCCCCCACCCTCTGGGTCGATTTCGACTTTTCCACCCTTTAGCAGAAGACCCGAACCGCTTATGGCTCAACAGAACGCCTACAACGCCGATGCCATTGAAGTACTGTCCGGTCTGGACCCGGTGCGCAAACGCCCAGGCATGTACACCGACACCGCGCGGCCCAACCACCTGGCCCAGGAGGTCATCGACAACAGCGTCGATGAGGCGCTGGCCGGCCACGCCACAGCGATCCAGGTGATCCTCCACGAGGACAACTCGCTGGAAGTGACCGACGACGGCCGCGGCATGCCGGTGGACATCCACCCGGAAGAAGGCATCCCCGGCGTCGAGCTGATCCTCACCAAGCTGCACGCCGGCGGCAAGTTCTCCAACAAGAACTACCAGTTCTCCGGCGGCCTGCACGGGGTCGGCATCTCGGTGGTGAACGCCCTCTCCCACCAGGTGGAAGTGAAGGTCAAGCGCGAGGGCAGCGAGTACCGCATGACCTTCGCCGACGGCTTCAAGGCCACTGACCTGGAAGTGATCGGCAGCGTTGGCAAGCGCAACACCGGCACCAGCGTGCGCTTCTGGCCCGACCCGCAGTATTTCGACTCGCCCAAGTTTTCCATCAGCCGCCTGAAGCACGTGCTCAAGGCCAAGGCCGTGCTCTGCCCCGGCCTGGAAGTCACCTTCGCCGACAAGAACAACGGCGAGACCACCCGCTGGTACTACGAGGACGGCCTGCGCTCCTACCTCACCGACGCGGTGAGCGAATACGCCCGTCTGCCCGACGAGCCGTTCTGCGGTTCGCTGGCCGGCACCAAGGAGGCGGTGGACTGGGCCCTGCTGTGGCTGCCGGAAGGCGGCGAGTCGCTGCAGGAGAGCTACGTCAACCTGATTCCCACCGCCCAGGGCGGCACCCACGTCAACGGCCTGCGCCAGGGCCTGCTGGACGCCATGCGCGAGTTCTGCGAGTTCCGCAACCTGCTGCCGCGCGGCGTCAAGCTGGCGCCGGAAGACGTCTGGGAACGCATCGCCTTCGTCCTCTCGATGAAGATGCAGGAGGCGCAGTTCTCCGGCCAGACCAAGGAGCGCCTGTCCTCCCGCGAGGCGGCCGCCTTCGTCTCCGGTGTGGTCAAGGACGCCTTCAGCCTGTGGCTCAACGCTCACCCGGAAACCGGCCTGCTGCTGGCTGAACAGGCCATCGGCAACGCCGGCCGCCGCCTCAAGGCCGGCAAGAAGGTCGAGCGCAAGAAGATCACCCAGGGCCCGGCCCTGCCCGGCAAGCTGGCCGACTGCGCCGGCCAGGACCCGATGCGTTCCGAGCTGTTCCTGGTCGAGGGCGACTCCGCCGGCGGCTCCGCCAAGCAGGCCCGCGACAAGGAGTTCCAGGCGATCATGCCGCTGCGCGGCAAGATCCTGAACACCTGGGAAGTGGACGGCGGCGAAGTGCTCGCCTCGCAGGTGGTGCACGACATCGCCGTGGCCATCGGCATCGACCCGGGTTCGAGCGACCTGTCCCAGCTGCGCTACGGCAAGATCTGCATCCTCGCCGACGCCGACTCCGACGGCCTGCACATCGCCACCCTGCTCTGCGCCCTGTTCGTCCGCCACTTCCGCCCGCTGGTGGAAGCCGGCCACGTCTACGTCGCCATGCCGCCGCTGTACCGCATCGACCTGGGCAAGGAAATCTTCTACGCCCTCGACGACGCCGAGCGCGACGGCATCCTCGACCGCCTGGTGGCCGAGAAGCGCCGCGGCAAGCCGCAGGTCACCCGCTTCAAGGGCCTCGGCGAGATGAACCCGCCACAGCTGCGCGAAACCACCATGGACCCGAACACCCGCCGCCTGGTGCAGCTCGGCCTGGACGACTTCGAGGCTACCCGCGAAGTGATGGACATGCTGCTGGCCAAGAAGCGCGCCAGCGACCGCAAGAGCTGGCTGGAAACCAAGGGCAACCTGGCCGAGGTACTGGTGTGAGGCTCGCCGTCTCGCTCGCCGGGCTGCTGTTCGCCGGCGCGGCGATCGCGGCCGACAAGCCGACCGAACTGGCCCAGCTGGAGCTGCTCGCCGAACACCCGATCGAAGGCATGGCCGCCGGCAACCTGTCCGGCCTGACCCGCTGCGGCGAGGAATGGCTGGCCGTGTCCGACCGCGAGGACGACCGTTTCTACCGCCTGCGCCCCGGCGACGGCGCCTGGCAGGCCGAGGCGGAAACCTTCGACGCCCCGCCGGTGCCGCCCAGCGCCCTGCCCTGGGGCCTGCGCATGCGCACCTGGACGACCAACCTGCTGCGCGGCGGTGAACTGGATTTCGAGAGCATCAGCTGCGACGAGAAGGGCAACCGCTACCTGCTCAGCGAGGCGCACACCGCCCTGCTGCAGGTCGGCCCCAGTGGCATCGCCGAATGGCTGGCGCTGCCCGAGGGGCTGGTCCGCCAGGCCCGCGCCAGCGGTATGCTGCTGCGCCACAACGCCCTGCTCGAAGGGCTGGTCGTCGACCCGGCCGGCGAGCGCCTGTGGCTGGCCGCCGAACGCGAGCGCCGCGGCCTGCTGGTGCTGCACAAGGACAAGGGCCGCTGGCGCTGCACCGGCGGCTGCGTGCTGATGTCCGAGGCCGGCCAGGTGCGCTCGCCGCTCACCCCGCAGAGCGACAAGCGCTACCCGCGCAGCTTCGGCGACCTGGCCCTGCTCGACGGCAAGCTGTTCACTCTGGAGCGCCTGCAACACCGCATCTGCCGGCGCAGCCCGACCACCGGCGCCGAAGAAAAGTGCTGGTCCTTCAGCGCCGCCGCGGTGGCCGACGGCCGCCTCTACCCCGAGCCCTACGGCAACGCCGAGGCGTTCTGGCTGGAGAAGGGCGGCGCCTGGCTGGGGCTGGACAACAACGACCTGCCCCGCGCCGACGGCGAACGCCGTCCGCTGCTCTGGCACTTCAAGGCACCCGCCGGTGGCTGGGGCGCACCGTGAGCGACAAACCCGCCGGCCAGGGCGCCGCCCGCATCATGCTGATCCTGGCCTGGGTGGCCGCCCTGGCGCTCGCCACCCACTGGTTCGGCGGGTTCGAGGAGCGGCGTGCCAACCCCAACCGGCAGCCGGCGTCGGTGCACGGCGACGGCTACATCGAGGTCAGCCTGGCGAGCAGCCAGGGCGGCCACTACGTGCTGGACGGCCGCATCGACGGCCATACCGTGACTTTCCTGCTCGACACTGGCGCCACCGCCGTGGCCGTGCCGCAGGAGCTGGCCGGAACGCTCGGCCTGAAGCCCGGCGCCCCGGTGCAGATCCGCACCGCCAACGGCACCGTCACCGGCTGGCGCACGCGCCTGGCGCTGCTGCAGCTCGGCGACATCCACCTGCGCGACGTGGCGGCGCTGATCACCCCCGGCATGGAGGGCGATCAGGTGCTGCTCGGCATGAGCGCCCTCAAGCAGCTCGAATTCACCCAGAAGGGCGGCACCCTGGTGCTGCGCCAATCGACTTCTCTGAAATGACCATGAGGCACGCATGAGCGACACCCTCGACCTGAGCCTGGAAGGCGTGGAGCGCCGGTCGCTGGCCGACTTCACCGAACAGGCCTACCTCAACTACTCCATGTACGTGATCATGGACCGCGCCCTGCCGCACATCGGCGACGGCCTCAAGCCGGTGCAGCGGCGCATCGTCTACGCCATGAGCGAGCTGGGCCTGGACGCCGACTCCAAGCACAAGAAGTCGGCGCGTACCGTCGGCGACGTGCTCGGCAAGTACCACCCCCACGGCGACAGCGCCTGCTACGAGGCCATGGTGCTGATGGCCCAGCCGTTCAGCTACCGCTACACCCTGGTCGACGGCCAGGGCAACTGGGGCGCCCCGGACGATCCCAAGTCCTTCGCCGCCATGCGCTACACCGAGGCGCGCCTTTCGCGCTACTCCGAAGTGCTGCTGGCCGAACTGGGCCAGGGCACCGTGGACTGGGTGCCCAACTTCGACGGCACCATGGACGAGCCGGCGACCCTGCCGGCGCGGCTGCCCAACCTCCTGCTCAACGGCACCACCGGCATCGCCGTGGGCATGGCCACCGACGTGCCGCCGCACAACCTGCGCGAAGTAGCCAGCGCCTGTGTGCGCCTGCTGGACGAGCCGGGCGCCACGGTCGAGCAGCTCACCGAGCACGTGCCGGGACCGGACTTCCCCACCGAGGCGGAGATCATCACCCCGCGCGCCGACCTGCTGAAAATCTACGAGACCGGCCGCGGCTCGGTGCGCATGCGCGCCGTGTACCGCGTCGAGGACGGCGACATCGTGGTCACCGCCCTGCCGCACCAGGTCTCCGGGGCCAAGGTGCTGGAACAGATCGCCGCGCAGATGCAGGCCAAGAAGCTGCCGATGGTCGCCGACCTGCGCGACGAGTCGGACCACGAGAACCCCTGCCGCATCGTCATCGTGCCGCGCTCCAACCGGATCGACGCCGAAGAGCTGATGACCCACCTGTTCGCCACCACCGACCTGGAGTCCAGCTACCGGGTCAACGTCAACGTCATCGGCCTGGACGGCAAGCCGCAGGTCAAGGACCTGCGCACCCTGCTCACCGAGTGGCTGGTGTACCGCGTCGGCACCGTGCGGCGCCGCCTGCAGTTCCGCCTGGACAAGGTGGAGCGCCGCCTGCACCTGTTGGAAGGCCTGTTGATCGCCTTCCTCAACCTCGACGAAGTGATCCGCATCATCCGCACCGAGGACCAGCCCAAGCCGGTGCTGATGGAAACCTTCGGCCTGACCGACGTTCAGGCCGACTACATCCTCGACACCCGCCTGCGCCAGCTGGCCCGCCTGGAAGAAATGAAGATCCGCGGCGAGCAGGACGAACTGGCCAAGGAGCGCGACAAGCTGCTGGGCCTGCTCGGCAGCGAGGCCAAGCTGAAGAAACTGGTGCGCAAGGAAATCCTCGAGGACGCCGAGAAGTACGGCGACGACCGCCGCTCGCCCATCGTCGCCCGCGCCGAGGCCCGCGCCCTGTCGGAAACCGAGCTGATGCCGACCGAGCCGGTCACCGTGGTGCTCTCCGAGAAGGGCTGGGTGCGCTGCGCCAAGGGCCACGACATCGACGCCACCGGCCTGTCGTACAAGGCCGGCGACGGCTTCAAGACCGCCGCGCCGGGCCGCTCGAACCAATACGCGGTGTTCATCGACTCGACCGGTAGAAGTTACTCCCTCGCGGCCCACAGCCTGCCGTCGGCCCGCGGCCAGGGCGAACCGCTCACCGGCCGCCTGCAACCGCCACCGGGCGCCAGCTTCGACTGCGTGCTGCTGCCGGACGACAGCGCCCTGTACGTGATCGCCTCCGACGCCGGCTACGGCTTCGTGGTCAAGGGCGAGGACCTGCAGGCCAAGAACAAGGCCGGCAAGGCCCTGCTGACCCTGCCCAACGGCGCCCTGGTGGTGCCGCCCAAGCCGGTGGCCAGCGTCGAGAACGACTGGCTGGCGGCGGTGACCACCGAGGGCCGCCTGCTGTTGTTCCCGGTGCGCGACCTGCCGCAACTGGGCAAAGGCAAGGGCAACAAGATCATCGGCATCCCCGGCGAGCGGGTCGCCAGCCGCGAGGAATACCTCACCGACCTGGCCGTGCTGCCCGCCGGCGCCGCCCTGGTGCTGCAGGCCGGCAAACGCACCCTGACCCTCAAGGCCGACGACCTGGAACACTACAAGGGCGAGCGCGGGCGGCGCGGCAACAAGCTGCCGCGCGGCTTCCAGCGGGTCGACTCGCTGCTGGTGGAAGGCCCGGCCTGATCGACGGAATGCATGCCGTAGAGCGCCGCGGGCTGGAGTCCGCGGCCGCTTTGACGGATCATACGCGGCTTTGACACAGGACTGCCGGTCGCTGCCGCGGCCCCCAGGGTGAAACATGAGACTGCTGCGCCTTTCTTCGGTACTGCTGCTGACCGGCCTGCTCGGCCTGGCCGGTTGCACGGCGCACAAGCCGATACCGCTGTACCAGCTGGACAACGGCACCGCCGAACTCCCGACCCAGGCCAAGGGCCTGGCCGTGCTGCTCGGCCCCGTGTCGGTGGCCGACTACCTGCAACACGAAACCCTGCTGCAACGCCAGAGCGACAGCAGCCTGCTGGCTGCCGCCGACGCCCGCTGGGCCGGCAGCCTGGCCGCCGACATCGACCAGGTGCTGCTGCGCCAGCTGGCCTGGCGCCTGGACAGCCAGCGCACCGTCCTGGCCCCGCTCAACGCCGAGTTCAAGCCTGACGTCCAGGTGCAGCTGAACATCATCCGCCTGGATTCCGGCCCCACCTACCCGGCCGTGCTGGAAGCCCAGTGGCGCCTGCTGGACAGGAGCGGCCAGCTGCGCGACAGCCAGCTGCTGCGCCTGGAGGAGGCCCACAGCGGCACCACCGCCGACCAGGTGCAGGCGCAGAGCCGCCTGCTGCAGCAACTGGCGACCCGCCTGGCCGAGGCCATCGAGCCGCTGCGCAACCAGCAGCCGGTCGCCGAGGCGCCCAAGCCGGCCCAGGCCACGCCGAAGCCGGCCAAGCCCAAGGCCGAGCAGCAGCCGCAGATTCCGCTGGTGGCGCCGACCCGCAGCAGCGGCGAAGTGCTGCGCTTCTGAACCCCGTATCCATCGAGAGCCCGCCCATGGCCCGCAAGAAAGCCGCCGTCGATTTCGAGAAGTCCCTCGCCGACCTGCAGACCCTGGTCGAGCGCCTGGAGAGCGGCGAGCTGTCGCTGGAAGATTCGCTGACCGCCTTCGAGCAGGGCATCCGCCTGACCCGCGACTGCCAGGCCTCCCTCAGCCAGGCCGAGCAGAAGGTGCAAATCCTCCTCGAACGCGACGGCGAACTGGACGAGGCACCCTTCGCCCCGGACCAACAGGCATGATCGGCGCCTACCAGCAGCGCTGCCAGGCGCGGGTCGACGCCGCCCTGGAGCAGCTCTTCGACGCCCCGAGCGCCGAGCTGGCGCGCCTCTACCAGGCGATGCGCTACAGCGTGGTCAACGGCGGCAAGCGCGTGCGCCCGCTGCTGGTCTACGCCGCCTGCGAGGCGCTGGAAGGCGACCTCGACCGAGCCGACGGCGCCGCCTGCGCGGTGGAGCTGATCCACGCCTACTCGCTGGTCCACGACGACCTGCCGGCGATGGACGACGACGACCTGCGTCGCGGCCAGCCGACCACCCACAAGGCCTTCGACGAGGCCTGCGCGATCCTCGCCGGCGACGGCCTGCAGAGCCTGGCCTTCGAGGCCCTGGCCGACGCCCGTCGCAACCCCCGGGACCCGGACCTGCGCCTGTCCATGGTGATGGGCCTGGCCCGCGCCGCCGGCCCGGCCGGCATGGTCGGCGGCCAGGCCATCGACTTGGAGTCGGTGGGCCGGCGACTCGACCAGCAGGCGCTGGAGACCATGCACCGGCACAAGACCGGCGCGCTGATCGAGGCCAGCGTGCAGCTCGGCGCTCTGGCCAGCGGCAAGGCCGACACCGCCGGCCTGCGCGCGCTGCAGCAGTATGCGCGGGCCGTCGGCCTGGCCTTCCAGGTGCAGGACGACATCCTCGACGTGGAGAGCGACACCGCCACCCTGGGCAAGACCCAGGGCAAGGACGAAGCCAACCACAAGCCCACCTACCCCGCCCTGCTCGGCCTGGAACAGGCCAAGGCCTACGCGCTGGAACTGCGCGACCAGGCCCTGCACGCCCTGCGCCCCTTCGGCGACAGCGCCGAGCCGCTGCGCGAGCTGGCTCGCTACATCGTCGCGCGGCGCAGCTGACCCGCCCCCGATACCACACACTGGCCTGTAGGGCGGGTGCAACCCGCGCGATGCAAGCCAAGCCGCGGGTTTCACCCGCCCTACACCGACCTACGCGGCGCCAGGAAGAAAGGTACGCGCCAGCGTCAGCAGCTCGTCGCGCAGCCAGCGGTGGGCCGCGTCGTTCTCGGCCTGGCGCGACCAGTACAGGCTCAGGCTCACCGGCGGCAACGCCAGGGGCATCGCCAGCCGGCGGTTGCCCAGGCCCAGGTCGAGCAGCTCGGCGTAGCCGCGCGGCAGGGTCAGCAGCCAGTCGCCCTGGGCCACCAGCAACGCGGCCGTCAGGTAGTTGCGGCAGTGCTGGCGCACCTCGCGGGAGAGGCCGAGCTGGCCCAGCGCGAGGTCCTCGGCGCACAGCCCGCGGCGCAACGAACTGACCGCCACGTGCCCGGCGGCCAGGTAGCGCTCGGCGCTCAACTCGCCCTCGAAGCGCGGCCCGGCCAGCACGCAGAACGCATCGCTGAACAGCGGGCTCTGGCGCAGCTCGGCGTCGGTCGAGCGGGTGATCTCGATCGCCAGGTCGACCCTGCCCGCAGCCATGTCGCGCTGCAGCTCGGCCCAGTGCAGGCCGCTGCTGCGCACCTCCACCCCGGGCGCCACCGGCGCCAGGTGGGCCAGCACCCGGGGCAGCAGCAGCGGCTCCATCTGCTCCGGCATGTTCAGGCAGAAGCTGCGCCGGTCGCGTCCGGGTTCGAAGGCGCGCCCCGCGCCCAGGCTGCGGCGCAGGCCGTCCAGCGCATCCTGGATGCCCGGCGCCAGCCGCTCCGCCAGGGCGCTCGGCACCACGCCGCGACCGTCGCGCACGAACAGGGGATCGCCGATCTGCTCGCGCAGCCGCGCCAGGGCATGGCTGACCGCCGACTGGCTCAGGTGCAGCCGCGCAGCCGCGCGGGTCAGGTTGCGCTCGCGGTAGATCACCTCGAAGACGCGCAGCAGGTTCAGATCGAGCCGGCTTAGCTCCGGCCATTCATGTGGTTGATTCATGATTCCTCGGGGATACCGGACGAACGCCCCGCACTCTAGCAGGCAGAGCCTTCGGAGCAATCATGCATGATATTCATGTATGCGGATGAATAAGCGTCAGTTCTGGCGCCTCCACCACCCGCCTAAGATGCCCGCAGCACAAGAACAACAACGGGAGCGCCAGCATGTCCCTCGACGCCTACCTCGAACACCTCGACGGCCTGCACGCCGCCGCCTGGCCCGCCGGCGCGGCGCGCGAGCCGCAATACCCCCACGGCCGCCAGCCGCTGACCGAATACCTGCGCGCCTGGGCCGGGAGCAAGCCCGATGCGGTCGCCCTGGACTTCTACGGCCACGCGCTGAGCTGGGCCGAGCTGGACCGCCTGGCCGACCGCTGCGCCGCCCTGCTGGCCGAACTCGGCGTGCGCCCCGGCGAGCGCGTGGCGGTGTTCATGCCCAACTGCCCGCAGCTGCATGTCGCCTTCTACGGCATCCTCCGCGCCGGCGCGATCTACGTGCCGGTCAGCCCGCTGTCGAAGGGCCTGGAGCTGAGCTACCAGCTGGGCGACAGCGGCGCCGAGACCCTGATCTGCTTCGACCAGCTGCTGCCGATCGTGCGCCAGGTGCGCGTCGAAACCCCGTTGCGCCGCGTACTGGCCACCAGCCTCAGCGAACTGCGCCCCAGCGTGCCGAGCCTGCCGCTGCCCGACCTGCTGCTGGCGCCGAAGCTGGCGGGCGACGACTTCATCGACTTCCTGCCGGCGCTGGATGCCTGCCAGGCGGCCGCGCCCGCACATCGCCCCCGGCTCGACGACATCGCCGCGCTCAACTACACCGGCGGCACCACCGGCCTGCCCAAGGGCTGCGTGCATACCCACGGCAACATGCTCTACACCTGCGCCAGCTTCGTGCCGACCGCGCTCGGCCTGACGCCCGAGCACACCGTGCTCAACTTCCTGCCCGAGTTCTGGATCGCCGGCGAGAACGCCGGGCTGCTCGCCCCCGTGTACGCGGGCTGCCGCCTGGTGCTGCTGGCGCGCTGGGACGCCGAGGCCTTCATGGCCGCCGTGCAGCACTACCGTGTCAGCCACTGCGGCCTGCTGGTCGACAGCGCCGCCGAAGTGCTCGACCACCCGCGCCTGGCCGACTATGACCTGCGCTCGCTGGAGCGCACCGGCGCAATCTCCTTCATCAAGAAGCTCACCGTCGACTACCGCCGCCGCTGGCGCGAGACGACCGGCACCACCCTGTTCGAATTCAGCTTCGGCATGACCGAGACCCACACCAGCGACACCTTCACCTTCGGCCTGCAGGGCGACGACTTCGACCTCAACAGCGCGCCGACCTTCGTCGGCCTGCCGGTGCCCGGCACCCGCTTCAAGGTCTGCGACTTCACCAGCGGCGAGCTGCTGCCGCTGGGCGCCGAGGGCGAATTGTGCGTGCGCAGCCCGTCACTGATGCACGGCTACTGGCAGCGCCCGGAGGAAAGCGCCACCACCCTGCAGGGCGGCTGGCTGCACACCGGCGACCTCGGCCAGATCACCGAGCAGGGCTTCATCCGCTACCTCGGGCGACGCAAGGAAATGCTCAAGGTCAACGGCATGAGCGTGTTCCCCAGCGAGATCGAGGCGCTGCTCGGCCAGCACCCGGCCATCCTCGCCAGCGCGGTGATCGGCCGCGCCGACGACAGACGCGGCCAGCAGCCGGTGGCCTTCGTCGTGCTCAAACCGGGCAGCGCGGAGAGCGCCGACAGCCTGCGCACCTGGTGCGCGGACGCCATGGCCGTTTACAAGGTGCCGGAGATCCGCCTGGCCGAATCCCTGCCGATGACCGCCACCGGCAAGGTGAAGAAGAACGAACTGGAGAACCTGCTGTGAAACCGCCCTTTGCCAGCCTGCTGATCGCCAACCGCGGCGAGATCGCCATCCGCATCGCCCAGGCCTGCGCGGACCTCGGCATCCGCTCCGTCGCCGTGTACGCCGAGGACGACGGCGCAAGCCTGCACACGCGCAAGGCCGACCTCGCCGTGCCGCTCAAGGGGCGCGGCGTGCCCGCCTACCTGGACATGGACCAGCTGATCGCCCTGGCCGGCGAGCACGGCTGCGATGCCGTGCACCCGGGCTACGGCTTCCTCGCCGAGAACGCCGGGTTCGCCCGTCGCTGCCAGGCCGCCGGCCTGGTCTTCGTCGGCCCGGCGCCCGAAGTGCTGGAGCTGTTCGGCGACAAGGCGGCCGCCCGCGCGCTGGCCGAGCGCTGCGCGGTGCCGCTGGTGCCGGGCCTCAACCGCGCCGTCGACCTGGACCAGGCCCTGGCCTTCCAGGCCGAGCACGGCGCGGTGATGCTCAAGGCCCTGGCCGGCGGCGGCGGACGCGGCATGCGCGCGGTCGCCAGCGCCGACGAGCTGGTCGAGGCCTACGCGCGCTGCCAGTCCGAAGCGCAGACCGCCTTCGGCAACGGCGAGCTGTATGTCGAGCAACTGGTGCAGAACGCGCGCCACATCGAGGTGCAGGTGCTCGGCGACGGCAGCGCCGTCAGCCACCTGTGGGAGCGCGACTGCAGCCTGCAGCGGCGCAACCAGAAGCTGGTGGAGATCGCCCCCAGCCCGGACCTGGACGGCGCCACCCGCGAGGCGATCATCGCCTGCGCCCTGCGCCTGGCCGGCGAAGTAGGCTATCGCGGCATCGGCACCTTCGAATTCCTCCTCGACCTGGACCGTCCGGGCCGCTTCTACTTCATGGAAGCCAACCCGCGGGTGCAGGTGGAGCACACCGTCACCGAGCAGGTCACCGGCGTCGACCTGCTGCACACCCAGCTGCGCCTGGCCGCCGGCAACCGCCTGGCCGACCTCGGCCTGGACAGCCCACCG
Organism: Pseudomonas paralcaligenes; assembly: GCF_019655855.1. Taxonomy (GTDB): domain Bacteria; phylum Pseudomonadota; class Gammaproteobacteria; order Pseudomonadales; family Pseudomonadaceae; genus Aquipseudomonas; species Aquipseudomonas paralcaligenes. Next base: position 171,699 of record NZ_BPFX01000019.1, read on the forward strand.
CCGCCGCAGGGCTGCGCCGTGCAGTTGCGCCTGAACCTGGAGACCCTGCAGGCCGACGGCAGCGCCCGCCCCGCCGCCGGAGTGCTGAGCGCCTACCAGCCGCCCTCCGGCCCCGGCCTGCGGGTGGACGGCTACGGCTACGCCGGCTACCCGGTCAGCCCGGCCTACGACTCGCTGCTGGCCAAGCTGATCACCACCGCGCCGGACTACCCGAGCGCCCTGCGCCGCACCTACCGCGCCCTGTGCGAATTCCGCCTGGAAGGCGTGGCGAGCAACCTGCACCTGCTGCAGAACCTGCTGCAGCGTGATGAAGTCGCCGCCAACCGGGTCGACACCCGCTTCGTCGAACGCCACCTGGCCGAGCTGCTGGCCGCCCGTGGCGAGGCCCACCCGCACCGCTACTTCAGCGGCGGCGGCGCGGCGGCGGATGCCCGCCGCGAGAGCGTCGACGCTCCACCCGGCACCGTCGCCCTGAACACGCCGAGCACCGGCGTGCTGGTCTGCCTGGAAGTCGCCGAGGGCGACGCCGTGGCCGCCGGCCAGACCCTGGCCGTGCTCGAGGCGATGAAGATGGAGTTCGAGGTGCGCGCCGAGCGCGGCGGCATCGTCCGCGCCCTGGCCGCGGCCCCCGGCGACGCCCTGGCCGAGGGCCAGGCCCTGCTGTTCCTCGAACCGGCCGAGGTGGACGGCGGCGCAGCACAGAACGAGCAGGCGGTCGACCTCGAACACATCCGCGCCGACCTGGCCGAGGTGCTGGAGCGCCATGAACGCCTGACCGACGCGCGCCGCCCCGAGGCGGTGGCCAAGCGGCGCAGGACCGGCCAGCGCACCACCCGCGAGAACCTCGCCGACCTGCTCGACGAGGGCAGCTTCATCGAATACGGCGCCATGGCCCTGGCCGCCCAGCGCCGCCGGCGCAGCGCCGAGGAGCTGCTGGAGCTGAGCCCGGCCGACGGCCTGGTCGCCGGCATCGGCACGGTCGGCGCCGCGCAGTTCGGCGAGCAGGCCGCGCGCTGCATGGCCATCGCCTACGACTACACGGTGTTCGCCGGCACCCAGGGCGTGATGAACCACAAGAAGACCGACCGCATGCTCGGCCTGGCCGAGCAGTGGCGCCTGCCGCTGGTGCTGTTCGCCGAAGGCGGCGGCGGCCGGCCGGGCGATACCGATTTCGTCGGCGTGGCCGGGCTGGACTGCCACACCTTCGTCGGCCTGGCCCGGCTGTCCGGCCTGGTGCCGCTGGTCGGCGTGGTCTCCGGCCGCTGCTTCGCCGGCAACGCCGCCCTGCTCGGCTGCTGCGACGTGATCATCGCCACCCGCAACGCCAGCATCGGCATGGCCGGCCCGGCGATGATCGAGGGCGGCGGCCTGGGCAGCTACAAGCCCGAGGAAGTCGGCCCCACCGCCGTACAGGGCCCCAACGGGGTGATCGACGTGCTGGTGGAGGACGAGGCCGAGGCGGTGCGGGTGGCGAAACAGTACCTGTCCTACTTCCAGGGCTGGCTGGCGGACTGGCGCTGCGCCGACCAGCGCGAGCTGCGCCACCTGATCCCGGAGAACCGCCTGCGCGTCTACGACATCCGCCAGGTGATCGCCACCCTGGCCGACGAGGGCAGCGTGCTGGAACTGCGCCGCCAGTTCGCCCCCGGCCTGGTCACCGCGCTGATCCGCATCGAGGGCCAGCCGTTCGGCCTGATCGCCAACAACCCGGCGCACCTGGGCGGCGCCATCGACGCGGTGGCGGGCGACAAGGCCGCGCGCTTCATGCAGCTGTGCGAGGCCCATGACCTGCCCATCGTCTCGCTGTGCGACACGCCCGGCTTCATGGTCGGCCCGGAGGCGGAGAAGCAGGGCACGGTGCGCCACGTGTCGCGCATGTTCGTCACTGCCGCCAGCCTCAGCGTGCCATTCTTCACCCTGGTGCTGCGCAAGGGCTACGGCCTGGGCGCCCAGGCGATGGCCGCCGGCAGCTTCCACTCGCCGCTGTTCACCGCCGCCTGGCCCAGCGGCGAGTTCGGCGCCATGGGCCTGGAGGGCGCGGTGCGCCTGGGCTTCGCCAAGGAGCTGGCGGCCCAGCCGGACGACGCCGCGCGCCAGGCGCTGTTCGACAAGCTGGTCGGCAAGGCCTACGAACAGGGCAAGGCGCTGAACATGGCCAGCTACCTGGAGATCGACGCCGTGATCGACCCGGCCGAGAGCCGCGCCTGGCTGCTGCGCGGACTCAACGCCGCGCCCAGACCGCCTGCCCGCGAGGGCAAGAAGCGGCCCTTCGTCGACACCTGGTAAGGAGAGCATTTCATGCAGATCGAACATCGGCTGCTGGCGGTCAACGGCATCGACCTCAGCCTCTACAGCGCGGGTCCCGAGAACGGCCGCCCGGTGTGGCTGCTGCACGGCTTCCCCGAGTGCTGGTACGCCTGGCACCCGCAGATCGAGGCGCTGGCCGCCGCCGGCTACCGGGTGCTGGCCCCGGAGATGCGCGGCTACGGGCAGAGCAGCGCGCCGGACGATCCCGCGTCCTACGACCTGATCACCCTGTGCGGCGACATCCAGGGCGCCATGGACGCCCTCGGCCAGGATCGCGTCGCCGTGGTCGGCCACGACTGGGGCGCGCCGGTGGCCTGGCACCTGGCGCTGCTGGAGCCCGAGCGGGTGCAGGCGCTGGGCGCGCTGTCCGTGCCCTTCGGCGGCCGGCCCAGGCGGCCGGCCATCGAGATGATGCGCGAGGCCTACGCCGGGCGCTTCCACTACATCCTCTACTTCCAGCAGCCGGGGCTGGCCGAGGCCGAGCTGGACGCCGACATCGGCCGCAGCCTGCGCCTGCTGCTCGGCGGCCTGGAAGGCGCGCTGCTGCAGGACAAGCCGGCCGACGCCCGGCTGTTCGACAGAATGGGCGACCTGCCGCTGCCGGCCTGGTGCCCGCCCGAGCTGTTCACGGTGTACGAGCGCACCTTCGCCGGTCGCGGCTTCCACGGCGCGCTGAACTGGTACCGCAACTTCGAGCGCAACTGGCAGCGCACCGAGCCCCTGGCCGGGCTGCAGGTGGAGCAGCCGACCCTGTTCCTGCTCGGCGAGCGCGACCCGGTCGGCCGTTTCGAGGCGCCCACCCTCAAGCGCATGGCCGACAAGGTGCCGCGGCTGGAGCAGCACCTGCTGGCCGGCTGCGGCCACTGGCTGCAGAGCGAGGACGGCGCGCGGGTCAACGCCCTGCTGCTGGACTTCCTCGGCCGCCACTATGCCGCGTAGAGCACCGTGATCCGGGGCGGGGCCGTCCCGCCGTTCGATCCCGTTACAGGTCGTTTGGGCTGTTTCCAGCGCTTCAGGTAAACTGCCGCATCTTTTGTACGCCTATAACGATCCGCCTGATGCCGACCACTTTCCACGAGATCCCCCGCGAGCGCCCTGCCACGCCCCTGCTCGACCGTGCGGACACCCCGGACGGCCTGCGCCGCCTGGCCGAGAGCGAGCTGGAAAGCCTCGCCGACGAGCTGCGCCAGTACCTGCTGTACAGCGTCGGCCAGACCGGCGGGCACTTCGGCGCCGGCCTCGGCGTGATCGAACTGACCATCGCCCTGCACTACGTCTTCGACACCCCGGACGACCGCCTGGTGTGGGACGTGGGCCACCAGGCCTATCCGCACAAGATCCTCACCGGCCGCCGCGAGCGCATGGGCACCCTGCGCCAGAAGGACGGCCTGGCCGCATTCCCGCGGCGCAGCGAGAGCGAGTACGACACCTTCGGCGTCGGCCACTCCAGCACCAGCATCAGCGCGGCCCTGGGCATGGCCATCGCCGCCCGCATGCAGGGCAGCAGGCGCAAGGCGGTAGCGGTGATCGGCGACGGCGCGCTGACCGCCGGCATGGCCTTCGAGGCGCTCAACCACGCCTCCGACGTCAAGGCCGACATGCTCGTGGTGCTCAACGACAACGACATGTCGATCTCCAAGAACGTCGGCGGCCTGTCCAACTACCTGGCCAAGATCCTCTCTAGCCGCACCTATTCGAGCATGCGCGAAGGCAGCAAGAAGATCCTCTCGCGCCTGCCCGGCGCCTGGGAGATCGCGCGCAAGACCGAGGAACACGCCAAGGGCATGCTGGTGCCCGGCACTCTGTTCGAGGAACTGGGCTGGAACTACATCGGCCCGATCGACGGCCACGACCTGCCGACCCTGCTCGCCACCCTGCGCAACATGCGCGACCTGGAGGGCCCGCAGTTCCTCCACGTGGTGACCAAGAAAGGCAAGGGCTTCGCCCCGGCCGAGGCCGACCCGATCGGCTACCACGCCATCACCAAGCTGGAGCCGATCAACGCCCCGGCCCAGCCGAAGAAGCCATCCGGGCCGAAGTACTCCAGCGTGTTCGGCCAGTGGCTGTGCGACATGGCCGAGCAGGACGAGCGCCTGGTCGGCATCACCCCGGCGATGAAGGAAGGCTCCGACCTGGTGGCCTTCGCCGAACGCTTCCCCGAGCGCTACTTCGACGTGGCCATCGCCGAGCAGCACGCGGTGACCCTGGCCGCCGGCCTGGCCTGCGACGGCGCCAAGCCGGTGGTGGCGATCTACTCCACCTTCCTCCAGCGCGCCTACGACCAGCTGATCCACGACGTGGCGGTGCAGAACCTCGACGTGCTGTTCGCCATCGACCGCGCCGGCCTGGTCGGCGAGGACGGCCCGACCCACGCTGGCAGCTTCGACATCTCCTACCTGCGCTGCATCCCCGGCATGCTGATCGCCACACCCAGCGACGAGAACGAACTGCGCCTGCTGCTGAGCACCGGCTACCACTTCGCCGGCCCGGCCGCCGTGCGCTACCCGCGCGGCAGCGGCCCCAACGCGCCCATCGACCCGGCCCTGGAGCCGGTGGCGATCGGCAAGGCGGTGGTACGCCGTCGCGGCCAGCGGGTCGCCCTGCTGGCGTTCGGCGTGCAGCTGGCCGAGGCCCTGCGCGTCGGCGAGGTGCTCGACGCCACGGTGGTCGACATGCGCTTCGTCAAGCCGCTGGACGAAGCCTTGGTGCGTGAACTGGCCGGCAGCCATGAGCTGCTGGTGACCATCGAGGAAAACGCCGTGATGGGCGGCGCCGGCTCGGCCGTCGGCGAATTCCTCGCCGCCGAGCGCATCGTCGGACCGTTGCTGCACCTCGGCCTGCCCGACGGCTACGTGGAACACGCCAAGCCGGCCGAGATGCTGGCCGAGTGCGGCCTGGACGCCCAGGGCATCGAGGCCGCGGTGCGTCGCCGCCTGGAACAGCTGCAAAGCTGAGACCGGCCGGCGTCATCCGCGGCCCCGGCCCGTACGGAGCGGATGCGCCATGGACATCAAGCAGCTCAAGTTTCTCGTCGCCCTCGAGCGGACCCGTCACTTCGGCCTGGCCGCGACCGACTGCCACGTCACCCAGCCGACCCTGTCCATGCGCCTGCGCGACCTGGAGGACGAGCTGGGCCTGGAGCTGATTCGGCGCAACCAGCGCTTCCTCGGTTTCACCCCGGCCGGCGAGCGCATTCTGGCCTGGGCCCACAACCTGCTGGACGCGGAAGCCGGCCTCTACGCCGAGGCGGCGGCCTGCCGCGGGCAACTGGTCGGCACCCTGCGCCTCGGCGTGGTGCCGCTGGCCGGGCTGGACCCCATCCGCCTGGTCGAACTGCTGTTCGCCAGCCATCCGCAGATGCGCTTCCAGCTGTTCGCCCTGAGCAGCGAGCAGATCCTCGAACAGCTCACCCGCAACCAGCTGGACCTCGGCCTGGCCTACATCGAGCGCCTCGCCACCCACGAGCACTTCACGGTGCACAGCCTGGAGCCCACCGCCATGGGTCTGCTCCACGACACCCGGCATTTCCGCTTCGACCCCGCCGGCCTGGGCTGGCAGGCGGTCGCCGAACTGCCCCTGGGGCTGCTCTCGGCCGGCATGCACTTTCGCCAGTCGATCGACCACGCCTTCCGCCAGCGCGCCCTCAAGCCGCAGCTGCGGCTGGAGACCGACTCGATCTTCCACCTGCTGCAGGCGGTCGGCGCAGGCCTGTGCTGCGGGGTGGTGCCGCTGGACGCCTCGCTCCAGGCCCACGACGAGCACCTGCACCTGGTGCCCATCGAGGACGCCCACACCCTCGCCCCGCTGAGCCTGATCATGGCCCGCGGCGCGGCGCGCTCGCCGCTGGCGGAAGCCTGCTTCGAGGACATCCGGGCGAACTTCGCCCGGGCGCTGCGGAACGCCCCGCCACGATAGCCCTTGAATTGACAGGACCAAGCGCTTAAGGTCGCGCGCACCCATCCAGGTGTGCCGGACGGAGCCCCTCGGCCTCGTCGCCACGGCATTAAACGGGAAGCCGGTGCGTTCCCTGCGAACCATCCCGGCGCTGCCCCCGCAACGGTAATCGACCCCGATCGCTGATCGGCGTCCGCTCGAAGCCACTGTGCCCAGGCACGGGAAGGCGGGCGGATGGGAGTCGAGAGCCCGGATACCGGCCTGCATGGTGACCACTGGTGTTGCGGAGGGCGGCACCATCAGGTGCGGCCGCCCGCCACGCCTGCTCCTGCCCTCCTCGAAAGCCTGACCTTTTGAGGAACCGATGATGAAGATTTCCCGTCTCGCCCTGGCCGTGGCACTCGCCCCCGGCCTGACACTCGCCGACGACCTGCCCCTGGACCAGGCGCTGAAACTGTCCGACACCGTGGTCACCGCCAACCGCGAGGCCCAGCCTCGCGGCGAGAGCAGCGCGGCGGTCAGCGTGTTCACCCGCGAAGACATCGAGCGCCTGCGCCCCGCCAGCGTGGGCGAACTGCTGTCGCGCGTGCCCGGCGTGCAGGTGGTGCGCAACGGCGGTCGCGGCGCCAACACCAGCCTGTTCATCCGCGGCACCAGCAACGCCCAGAGCCTGCTGCTGATCGACGGCGTGCGTGTCGGCTCGGTCTCCGCCGGCGGCGCGGCGCTGCAGCACTTGAGCATCGAGCAGATCGAGCGGGTCGAGGTGCTGCGCGGTTCGCGCTCGGCCCTGTACGGCGCGGACGCCCTCGGCGGCGTGGTGCAGATCTTCACCCGCCGCGGCGAGAGCCAGGGCATCCACCCCCAGCTGCGCCTGGCCGGCGGTAGCGACGGCACCTGGGAACGCAGCCTGGGCGTGTCCGGCGGCGACGGGCGCACCCGCTACAACCTCACCGGCAGCCTGGTGGAAACCGACGGCATCGACCGCACCGGCCTGTCCTTCGACAGCGACCGTGACCACGACGCCTACCGCAACCGCAGCTTCGGCCTGAACCTGTCGCATGCCGTCAGCGACGTCCTGGAAATCGGCCTCAGCGCCGTGGACCAGCGCGGCAAGAGCGAGTACGACAACCCCTACGGCCGCTTCGACACCACCACCTACGAGACCTTCCCGGCCCAGCCGTGGAGCGAATTCAGCCTGAGCAGCATGGCGGCCTACGCGGACGCGAAGCTCGGCGACAACTGGAACAGCCGCCTGGAGCTGGGCCACAGCGAAGACCGCCAGGAAGACCTCGACAAGCTCTACCCGGGCAGCGACGTGTTCAACACCTACCGCGACTCCACCACCTGGCTGAACACCGTGGAACTGGGCAACGGCCACCAGCTGCGCGCCGGCCTCGACTACCTGAAGGACAAGCTGCACAGCGCCACCGCGTACAGCGAGGAGAGCCGCTGGAACCAGGCGCTGTTCGTGCAGCACGGCTACCGTGGCGAGCACTTCTCCACCGAGATCGGCCTACGCCACGACAAGAACGAGCAGTTCGGCAGCGAGAACACCTGGAACGCCGCGCTGACCCTGCCGCTGAACAGCGCCAACGAGCTGGTGCTGTCCTATGCCGAAGGCTTCCGCGTGCCCACCTTCAACGACCTCTACGGCCCGGACAGCTGGGGCGCCAACCCGGACCTCGACCCCGAGCGCTCGAAAAGCGTCGAGCTGCAGTGGCGCAGCCAGCTGGCGGAAGGCACCCGCCTGGAAGCCTCGCTGTACCGCACCGACATCCGCGACCTGATCACCTACGTCTGGGACCCGATGACCTACATCGGCCGCAACTACAACGTCGACGAGGCGCGCATCAACGGCTTCGAGGCGAGCCTGCAACAGGACCTGTTCGGCTGGCGCGGCAACCTGGCGCTGAGCATCATCGACCCACGCGACCGCGACAGCGGCCACACCCTGGCGCGCCGCGCCAAGCGCAGCCTGAGCCTGGACCTGGACCGCGACATCGGTGCCTTCGCCGTGGGCGCCAGCTGGCAGCTGTTCAGCCAGCGCTACGACGACGTGGCCAACCAGCGCGAGATTCCCGGCTACGGCGTGCTCGACCTGCGCGGCAGCTGGAAGGCCAGCGACGAACTGGCCCTCGACCTCAAGCTGGCCAACGTGCTGGACAAGGGCTACAGCAACGCCCTGTACCAGCTCGCCGGCGACTACCGCTACTACGGCTACCAGGAACCCCCGCGCAGCCTGATGCTGGGCGTGACCTGGAGTCCGAAGCTGTAAATCCTCGCCAGAGAGGAATGCGAAAGGCCCCACGATGGGCAATGCCTGTCGGTCAAGAGAAACGCCGTGATTCCCCTACTGGATCACGGCGTTTTTCCTTGGCTATGCCCGAGTCGGCTGTGGCGAACAGACTCGGCCTTCGTGGAAGTGGCTAGGCGGCATTCCGATGGCTATGAACCCGTTAATTCTGCTCTTGTGGGAGCGGCCTCGGCCGCGAAATTCGCGGACAAGTCCGCTCCCACAGGGTCAATGGCGCTCGCCAACCATGGGAAACGCCTTGAATGACAGGCGCCCCCCAGGATGGGGCCTTTTGTTCATGTGCAATGCGCGGGTTTCACCCGACCTAACGTAGGGCGGGTGAAACCCGCGTGATTCTTGCTACCTGGCCCGCGCCAGCAGCTCGCACAGCTTCCCGGTGGCTTCCAGCATCTGGAAGCTGGGGCGTTCGATACCCTTGTCCGGTACCGGCCAGAGCTGGTCCAGGCGCACCGCCGCCAGCTGCGGCCAGGCGCGCCAGTGCTCCAGTTCGGCGCCGCTGCCGCCCAGGATCACCCGCGGCGAACGGGCCAGCACCGCCTCGACGCCGATCTGCGGCGCCGGCATCCGCAGATCGTCGAACACGTTGCGCGCCCCGCACACGCTCAGGGCGTCGCCGATGATCTGCCCGGCGCCCACGGTGTACAGCGGCTGGTGCCAGATCTGGTAGAACACCGGCAGCGCAGGCTCGCGGTGGTAGCGGGCGCGCAGCCCGGCCATGCCCTGGCGGAAGCCGTCGCGCAGCTCACGGCCACGCTCGGCGCGCCCCATCCGTTCGCCGAGTTCGGCGAACAGCTCGGCGAGCTGCTGCAGATCGCGGGGATCGCCGAAGTAGAGGGGAATGCCCATGTCGTCGAGCTGGCGGCGCTGGGCGTCGGGCAGGCTGCCGGGCGTCAGCAGCAGCAGGTCGGGCTTGAGGCTGAGCAGGGTTTCCAGCTCCAGGGTACCGAAGCGCCCCACCGAAGCCACTTCAGCCAGTTCCGCCGGCCGCTCGCCGCCTTCCAGCAGGCCCACCAGGCGATCCTGGGCGCCCAGTTCGACGACGATTTCCGACATCGACGGCGCCAGGCTGACCACCCGCTCGGCCGCCACCAGCGGCTGGCAGGCCAGGAGCAGGCAGGCGAGCAGCAGTGGTCTAGCCAAGCTGGCGCGGGATGCGATACAGGCAGAACAGCACCACGCTGCTCATGGCCAGGAGGATCAGGGCAACGGCGTTGAGCCCGCTGAACAGCGCCAGGGCGGCGATCCAGGCCGGCAGGCCGGCACCGAGGAACCCCTTGCGTCGCTGCCGGGCCAGCTCCAGCCAGGCCTCGCGCTCGTGCTCGCCGTCCAGCGCCGCCTGGGTGGCGATCAGGGCGCGCTTGTAGCCGGAAAACAGCGGCAGGCTGACGAACATCGACGCCATGCCGGCGATGAACAGCGGCATCTCCAGCACGCTGCCGAGCGCCTGGCTACCGCCGAACAGCAGGTTGAGAAGGAACAGCGGACCGAGGGCGAAACCGAGCCAGCGCCACCATTCCAGGGCGAGCCGGCGACGCACCTCGGCGCGGGTCATTCTTCCTCCGCCTGGTGCAGCAGCCCGAGCATGTGGCCGAGCTTGCCGACCTTGGTCGCCAGGTACTTGCGGTTGTGCGGGTTGTGCCCCGCCTCCAGCGCCCGGCGCTCGGCCACGCGCACGCCGATATCCTCCAGCGCCTTGACCTTGCGCGGATTGTTGGTCATCAGGTTGATGGCGCGGATGCCCAAATGATCGAGCATCGGCTGGCAGATCGTGTAGTCGCGCTGGTCGGCGGCGAAGCCCAGGCGCTCGTTGGCCTCGACGGTGTCGGCGCCGCCGTCCTGCAGCTCGTAGGCGCGGATCTTGTTCAACAGGCCGATGCCACGGCCTTCCTGGCGCAGGTACAGCAGCACGCCACGGCCCTCGGCGGCGATGGCGCGCAGGGCGGCCTCGAGCTGGGCGCCGCAGTCGCAGCGCTGGCTGAACAGGGCGTCGCCGGTCAGGCACTCGGAGTGCAGGCGGCCCAGCACCGGCCGCCCGTCGGCGATGTCGCCCAGGGTCAGGGCCACATGCTCCTTGCCGCTCTCCTCGTCGAGGAAACCATGCATGGTGAAGACCGCGAAAGGCGTGGGCAGCTGGGAGGCGGCGACGAAGACGACGGACACCGGGTGCTCCTGTGAGGTTCGGCGGAAAGGGCCGCATTGTACCAGCCAGTGCGGCAGCCGGCGCAGCCTGAATTGTCGTCGATAAGGATCGAAAGGGCCGATCTGACGGGCAGATGCGCCATCTGCGAGTGGCATGGGAGCGCGGGGTGCGCCCCGCAGTTGGCGCTAGAGCTTGGATTCCAGTTGCAGCACGCCGTTTTCCTCGCGCCAGCGCACCCGGCTGAGGAAGCTCATGCCCAGCAGCACTTCGGTGGGCGAGTCACCCTCCAGCACCGCGCCCTCCACACCGAGCACCTCGAGGCCGCCGATCTTGACGCTGTTCAGCTTGACCCGCCAGGCCTTGATATTGCCGCCGGCGGTGCTGGCCACCATGGGCCGGCCATCCACCCGGTAGTCGAGGCCCAGACGGCGTGCCTGGCCCTCGTTCATCGCCACCGTGGTAGCGCCGGTGTCGACCAGGAACTGCACCGGGTGGCCGTCGATGGAACCGGCCGCCCAGTAATGGTTGCCGGCGCCGCGGCTGATGCTGAACTGGGTCTTCTGCGATTCGGTCGGGCCGGCCTGGTTGTACTCGCGCGACAGCGCGTAACTGCGCTGCACACCCTCGATTTCCAGCACCGCGCCCTTGTTGTCGGCGCTCACCACCTTGACCCCGCCCGGCCCGGTCTGCCCGGCGCGTACCAGCTTGCGGTGGCCATCGACCAGCAGCACCGCGGCACCGGGGAACAGGCCGACCACCTGCACCTGGGGCTCGGCGTGCAGCTGCGGGGTCAGGGCCAGCAACAGGCCGGCGGCGAACAGCTCAAGGCGACGCATCGGGTCTCTCCATGTCCTCGTCGAAGGGGTACTCCTGGGACCAGCGCCGGAAGATCGGCCGCAGGCTGCCATCGCGCACCAGTTCGGTCATGCGCCGGTCATACAGCTCGGCCAGGGCACGCCCGCGCGCAGTATCGGCAAAGCCGACGTACAGCGGCAAGCGGGTCAGCGCCGTGATGCGAAAGCGTTCCGGCTGCGGCCCGCTTTCCTGCACGTCCGTGGCCTCGGTGATGGCGTCGATGTAGAAGTCGGCGTGACCCCGTTCGAGCATGCCCAGGATGCCGGAACGCCGCTCGATCTCCTGGAAATTCAGCGGCCCCGGCAGGTATTTCTGGAAGCCGTAGCCACGCATCCAGGCCAGCCGGTACTTCTTCATGTCGTGCAGGTCGGGCACCGGCTGCTCCACGAGCCCGAGCGCCGCGATGAGGTCGGCGTCATACGGCCAGCGCGGGTAGACGACCTTGTCTTCGACCTCGCCCAGGTAGGAACCCAGCCAGGCATCGGCCTCGCCGCGCTGCACCAGGCCGACCGAGCGGGTGTAGGGCACGTTGCGGTAGTCCACCCGCACCCCGGCTGGCTCGAACACCTTGCGCATGATTTCCCAGGCCATGCCGCTGCCATCGCGGTTGGTGTAGTCGGCCCAGTATTCGCTGACCAGCTGGACCTTGTCGGGCAGCGCCTGGCTCGCCTGGGCGGAGAGTCCGACCAGGCCGAGCAGCAACCCCAGCATCCACGCGCGCATCCGCATCCCTCGGCTCAGGCCAGCCCCCACACCAGCAGTTGCATGGCGACCCAGGCGAACACCCCGGCCAGCACATCGTCCAGCATGATGCCGATGCCACCGTGCACATGGCGGTCGATCCAGCGGATGGGCCAAGGCTTGATGATGTCGAACAGCCGGAACACCAGAAAGCCTAGCAGCAACCACTGCCAGCCTTCCGGCACCAGCCAGAGGGTGATCCACATGCCGACCATCTCGTCCCAGACGATGCCTTCGTGGTCGTGCACACCCATGTCCTCGGCCACCCGGCCGCACAGCCAGAAGCCGAACAGCATGGTCACGCCGAGCATCAGCCAGTAGCCCCAGTCCGGCAGCATCTGCCACAGGGGAATGAAGGGGATGGCCACCAGCGAACCCCAGGTGCCCGGTGCCTTGGGCATGAGGCCGGATCCGAAGCCGAAGGCGAGGAAATGCCAGGGGTTGCGCCAGACCTGCGGCGCCACTTTCACCAGTTCAGTCACCACGACTCCCGAAATGTTGATAGCCCGTCCTTGACGGCTCGTGGTGGCGGCCCTGGCCGTCCACCAGGCTCACGCCCTGTCCCGGCCGTGCCCGGCCGATCACCGCGGCCTCCGGCCATTGGGCCTGCAGCGCCGGCAGGAGTTCAGGCGGCAGGGTAAACGCCAGCCGGTAGTCGTCGCCACCGCCCAGCGCGCAGTCCGTCGCCGCCGTGCCGGCCAGCGCCCGCAGCGCCGGCGACAGCGGCAGGCGCTCCAGTTCGATTTCCAGGGCCAGTCCCGACGCGGCGGCGATATGGCCGCAGTCGGCCAGCAGGCCGTCGGAGATATCCAGCGCCGCCGTCGCCCGACCGCGCAGCCACTGCCCCAGGGCCAGCTGCGGCTCGGGCGCCCAGTAGCGTTGCAGCAGATAGTCGGCGTCGGCGCCCACGGCCGCCTGCCGGCCCAGCACCAGCGGCAGCGCGCCGGCGCCATCGCCCAGGCTGCCGCCGACGCAGAGCAGGTCGCCCGGCCGCGCGCCGGCCCGGGTCAGGGCCTGACCGGCCGGCACCTGGCCGAACACGGTGAGGGTCAGGCTCAGCGGACCGCGGGTGGTGTCGCCGCCGACCAGAGCGATGGCGCAGTGCCCGGCCATCTGCGAGAGGCCGCGGGCGAGGCCGTCCAGCCAGTCGGCGCGGGCATCGGGCAGGGTCAGGGCGAGGGTGAGGGCCAGCGGCTCGGCGCCCATGGCAGCAAGGTCGCTGACGTTGACCGCCAGCGCGCGCTGGCCGAGCAGGAAGGCATCGCAGGGGTCGGGGAAATGCACGCCAGCCACCAGGGTGTCGGTGGACACGGCCAGCTGCATGCCGGGCGTCGGCTGCAACAGAGCGCAGTCGTCGCCGATGCCCAGCGCTACGCCCTCGGCCGCCTGCGCGCAGGGCGCGGCGGCGAAGTAGCGGCGGATCAGCTCGAACTCACCCACGAAACGCGCCCCTCTCCCTCTGGGAAAGGGGTTGGGGATGAGGGAACGCCAGGCAGCCCATCCGTCAGCGCTTGTTGGCCTTGACTTCGGCCGCGCGCAGCTCCGGCGCCAGCTTGTCCAGCACGCCGTTGACGAACTTGTGCCCGTCGGTGGCGCCGAACACCTTGGCCAGCTCGATGCCCTCGTTGATCACTACCTTGTAGGGCACGTCGACGCGATCCTTCAGCTCCCAGGCGGACAGGCGCAGGATGGCCAGTTCGACCGGGTCCAGCTCGTCCAGCGGAATGCTCAGGAACGGCGCGAAAGACGCGTCCAGCTCCGGCTTCTGCCGGGCCACGCCGGTAAGGATCTCGTGGAAGTAGGCGCCGTCGACGCCGCTGAAGTCATTGTCGACGCGGAACTGCGCCTCGATCTCGTTCAGCGACTGGCCGGCCATGTGCCACTGGTACAGCGCCTGCATGGCCAGGCTGCGGGCCACGCGACGCTGCGCGATCTTGCCCTTGGCCTTGGGCTGCGGAGCGTCCTGGCTGTCGTCGTGATTCAGGCTCACTTGGCCTCCAGGGCCGCCAGCAGGCTGACCATTTCCAGGGCGGACAGTGCGGCCTCGGCGCCCTTGTTGCCGGCCTTGGTGCCGGAGCGCTCGATGGCCTGCTCGATGGAATCGACGGTCAGCACGCCGAAGGCGACCGGCACACCGTATTCCATGGACACCTGGGCCAGGCCCTTGGTGCACTCGCCGGCGACGTATTCGAAGTGGGGGGTACCGCCACGGATCACCGCGCCGAGGGCGATGATGGCGGCGAACTCGCCGCGCTGGGCGACCTTCTGGGTGACCAGCGGAATCTCGAAAGCGCCCGGGGCGCGGATGACGGTGATGTCGCTTTCCTTCACGCCGTGGCGGACCAGAGCGTCGACGGCGCCGCTGACCAGGCTCTCGACGACGAAGCTGTTGAAGCGGCCAACCACCAGGGCGTATTTGCCTTGCGGCGCGATGAAGGTACCTTCGATGGTCTTCAGGGTCATGGGCGAGTCTCGGTTCGGATAAAGAGCCGGGGCGCCGCGGGGGCGCCCCGTAAACATAGGATATGAACGAAGGCCGCGGCGGGCCTCATTCAGCGGGCAGGTATTCTACAACTTCCAGATCGAAGCCGGATATGGCGTTGAACTTCATCGGCGAGCTCATCAGGCGCATCTTGCGCACGCCCAGATCGCGCAGGATCTGCGAGCCGGCGCCGACGGTGCTGTAGGTCGCCGGGCTCGGCGTCGGCTGCTTGCCCAGGTGGGCCAGCAGCTCGGGGCCGGTGAGCGGGTTGCCGAGCAGCAGCACCACGCCGCTGCCGGCCTTCGCCACCTCGGACATGGCCGCGCGCAGGCTCCAGCGGCCCGGCTGCTTGACCAGGAACAGGTCGCGCAGCGGCTCCATGTTGTGCACCCGCACCAGGGTCGGTTCCTCGGCGCACACCTTGCCCAGGGTCAGGGCCATGTGCGCGGTGTTCTCCACGCCGTCGCGGTAGGTGACCAGGGTGAACTGGCCCAGTTCGGTATCCAGCGGCTGCTCGCTGACGCGCTCGACGGTGCGCTCGTGGATCAGCCGGTAGTGGATCAGGTCGGCGATGGTGCCGATCTTCAGGCCGTGCTCCTCGGCGAACTTCTCCAGCTCCGGGCGGCGGGCCATGGTGCCGTCGTCGTTCATCACCTCGCAGATCACCCCGGAAGGCTCGAAGCCGGCCATGCGCGCCAGGTCGCAGGCCGCCTCGGTGTGGCCGGCGCGGGCCAGCACGCCGCCGGGCTGGGCCATCAGCGGGAAGATGTGGCCGGGGCTGACGATATCGTCGGCCACCGCACTCTTGGCGACGGCGGCCTGCACGGTGCGCGCGCGGTCGGCGGCGGAGATGCCGGTGGTGACGCCCTCGGCGGCCTCGATGGAGACGGTGAACTTGGTGCCGAAGCCGGAGCCGTTGCGTGGCGCCATCAGCGGCAGGTTGAGCGTCTCGCAGCGCTCGCGGGTCATCGGCATGCAGATCAGGCCGCGGGCGAAGCGGGCCATGAAGTTGATGTGCTCGGCGGTCACGCATTCGGAGGCGATGATGACGTCACCCTCGTTCTCGCGGTCCTCGTCATCCATGAGGATGACCATCTTGCCGGCGCGGATGTCTTCGATCAGTTCTTCTGCGGTATTCAGGGCCATGGCGGCGCGTCTCACTTGTTCAGGTAGCCGTGTTCGGCCAGGAAGGCTTCGCTGATGCCGGACGAGCTGGGCTCGGCGGCCTTGTCGCCGAGCAGCAGGCGCTCCAGGTAGCGCGCCAGCAAGTCCACTTCGAGGTTGACCCGGCGCCCGGGGCGATAGTCGGCCATGATGGTCTCGACCACGGTGTGCGGCACGATGGTCAGCTCGAACTCGGCGCCGTTGACCGCGTTGACCGTCAGGCTGGTGCCGTCGACGGTGATCGAGCCCTTGAGGGCGATGTATTTCGCCAGCTCGCGCGGCGCGCGCACGGTGAACTGGATGGCACGGGCGTTTTCCTCGCGCTTGACGACCTCGCCGACCCCGTCGACATGGCCGCTGACCAGATGACCGCCCAGGCGGCTGGTCGGCGTCAGGGCCTTCTCCAGGTTGACCCGGCTGCCGGCCTTCAGCTCGACGAAAGCGGTACGGGTCAGGGTCTCGCGGCTGACGTCGGCCCAGAAGCCGTCGCCGGGCAACTCGACCGCGGTCAGGCACACGCCGTTGACCGCGATGCTGTCGCCCAGCTTGACGTCGCCGAGGTCCAGCTTACCGGTCTCGACGTAGACGCGCACGTCGCCGCCCTTGGGCGTCAGCGCACGGATGGTGCCGATGGATTCGATTATGCCGGTGAACATGCGTCCCCCCGGTGAGCCTTGCAAAGCAGCATGGATGATCTCCTGTTTTGGTCAAAAACAGGGCAATGCCGATCGATAGGGATTTTCGCGGGCGCAGCCGATGGCGCCCCGGAAGGGAATCCCGCTCTCTCTTTATCCGGACTATACCGTCGGCCCCGGAATCGCACCGGGTCTGCTTGACCTCGCGCGGCAGGTGCCGTGGCGAGCGCTCGCGGGCTAGGCCGAAGGCCATTACCGCCGGTGGGGAATCTCACCCCGCCCTGAGAACGTTACGGCCACCGAGGTGGCCGCGCGTCTTTTTACCACAGTTGCCGGCACAAAGCAGCCACGCCCCTCAGACTCGCACCCTACGCACCCGGGATTACATGGCGCCCATACGCTCAGCCGGGAGACATGGTTAACAGGGCTCTTCGAATTGCTGCCGATAGCACTCTGACAGATGGACTTCATCACTCGGCCGCCCCCAATTCGCACGCTGTCATGCTGGACGATCACTCACGCATGCACGTCGCCTGGAGTCGTACGTTCAAGGCTGGTCGAGACGTTGCGCCGCCATGGCCTGCCGCCCCAACCAATTCACCTCATATGTCTCGCTTGCGACCCCGCGCCCGCCTCAGGTTAGAATCCGGCATGCACCGCGCGTCCCTGCGCGGCCGCTCTCTGCCTCACCACTCATCGCCGCCGCAAACGCCTGGAGCTCCGCCCGTGGACGCCACCTCCATCAATAGCCTGTTCCTGATCGGCGCGTTGCTGGTGGGCGCGAGCATCCTGGTGAGTTCGATTTCCTCGCGCCTGGGCATCCCGACCCTGGTGATCATCCTCGCCGTCGGCATGGTCGCCGGCATCGACGGTCCCGGCGGCATCGGTTTCAGCAACTACCCGCTGGCCTACTTGGTGGGCAACCTGGCTCTGGCGATCATCCTGCTCGACGGCGGTCTGCGCACCCGGGTGTCGAGCTTCCGCGTGGCCTTGTGGCCGGCGTTGTCGCTGGCCACGGTCGGGGTGCTGATCACCACCGGATTGACCGGCATGGCCGCCGCCTGGCTGTTCGACCTGAACCCGATGCAGGGCCTGCTGATCGGCGCCATCGTCGGCTCCACCGACGCCGCGGCGGTGTTCTCCCTGCTCGGCGGCAAGGGTCTCAACGAGCGGGTGACCGCCACCCTGGAGATCGAATCCGGCAGCAACGACCCGATGGCGGTGTTCCTCACCGTGACCCTGATCGACATGCTCGCCAAGGGCCAGAGCGAAATCAGCATCGCCTTCGTCGGCCACCTGTTCAGCGAGTTCGGCATCGGCGCCCTGCTCGGCCTCGGCGGCGGCTGGGTGCTGCTGCAACTGATCAACCGGGTCAACCTGCCCAACGGCCTCTACCCGCTGCTGGTGGTCAGCGGTGGCCTGCTGGTGTTCGCCCTGACCAACTTCCTGCACGGCAGCGGCATCCTCGCCGCCTACCTGTGCGGCCTGGTGCTGGGCAACCGGCCGATCCGCTCGCGCCACAGCATCCTGCACATGCTCGACGGCATGGCCTGGCTGGCGCAGATCGGCATGTTCCTGGTGCTCGGCCTGCTGGTGACCCCGCACGACCTGCTGCCCATCGCCATTCCCGCCCTGGCCCTGGCGCTGTGGATGATCCTGTTCGCCCGCCCGCTGTCGGTGGTGGTCGGCCTGCTGCCGTTCCGCGCCTTCCACGACCGGGAGAAGGCCTTCATCGCCTGGGTCGGCCTGCGCGGCGCGGTGCCGATCATTCTCGCCGTGTTCCCGATGATGGCCGGCCTGGAACACTCGCAGCTGTACTTCAACCTGGCCTTCTTCATCGTCCTGGTATCGCTGCTGCTGCAGGGCGCCAGCCTGCCGCTGGCCGCCCGGCTGCTGCGGGTGACAGTGCCGCCGGAGCCGGCGCCGATCTCGCGCAGCGGCCTGGAGGTGCACCCGACCAGCGAATGGGAGCTGTTCGTCTACCGCCTCGGCCCGGAGAAGTGGTGCATCGGCGCTCCGCTGCGCGACCTGAAGATGCCCGGCGGCACCCGCGTCGCCGCCCTGTTCCGCGGCACCGAACTGCTGCACCCGTCCGGCAGCACCACCCTGGACGCCGGCGACATCCTCTGCGTGATCGGCCACGAACACGACCTGCCGGCCCTCGGCAAGCTGTTCAGCCAGGCGCCCCAGCGCGGCCAGGACATGCGCTTCTTCGGCGACTTCGTGCTGGAGGGCGACGCAGAGCTGGCGGCCATCGCCACGCTCTACGGCCTGCCGCTGGGCGATACCGACGGCCAGACGCCCCTGGGTCGCTTCATCGCCCACGAGATCGGCGGCCAGCCGATCCTCGGCGACCAGGTCGAGTGGAACGGCCTGACCTGGACCGTCGCCCTGATGGAAGGGAACAAGGTGCGCAAGGTCGGCGTCCGATTCCCGGAAGGCCAGGCCAAGCCCGGACTCTTCCTCTGAGAACCGGCCGGGCGCCGCTGAGGCGCCTGGCATATCATTAGCCGCAACTCGCCCACGGACCGCATCCGCGACCATGTCTTTCCTGCGCCCCTTGTTCACCACTCTGCTCATCGGCCTCTGCCTGACCGCCAATCCGCTCGCCGCCGCCGAACCGCCCACCTCCAAGGCGGTGCAGGAAAGCCTCGGCGCCCTGGCCGACCGCAAGCTGCCGGAGGCCGAGCAGAGCGAGATCAAGAACCAGCTCGAACAGACCCTGGTCCTGCTCGCGGCCCGTGACGAGAGCCAGCAGAAGCTCGAGGCGCTGAAGATCCAGCTGCGCGACGCCCCGCGCCTGACCGGCGAGGCCCAGCGCGAACTCGGCCGGTTGAAGAACCTGCCGCCGCTGAACGTGGCCACCCGCTATGGCTGGGCCAACGTCGAGCAGCTGGAACAGCAGCTCAACGAGCGCAGCGCCAAGCTCGGTAACTGGCAACAATCGCTGGCCGAGGCCAACAGCCTACTGATCACCGCGCAGACCCGCCCGGAGCGGGCCCAGGCCGAGATCAGCAGCAACCAGACCCGCACCCTGCAGATCAACGGCCTGCTCAAGGCCGGCAAGGAGGCCGGCAAGCCGCTGTCCGCCGAGCGCCGCGGCCAGCTCAACGCGGAGCTGGCGGCCCTCGAAGCGCAGACCGAACTGCGCCGCCAGGAGCTGGCCGGCAACAGCCTGTTGCAGGACCTCGGCAGCGCCCGCCACGAGCTGCTGCAGGAACGCATCCGCCGCCTCGACCAGGAAAACCTCGACCTGCAGGCGCTGATAAGCGAGAAGCGCCGGAAAAGCTCGCAGGAAACGGTCGCCGAGCTCTCCCGCGAGGCCGAAAAGGCCACCCCGGATAGCCTGGTGGCGAAGGAAAGCGCGATCAACCTGAAGATTTCCGACTACCTGCTGCGCGCCACCGACCGGCTCAACCAACTGACCCGGATGAACCTGGAGACCAAGCAGCAGCTCGACAACGTCAGCCAGGTCGACCAGGCCCTGGACGAGCAGATCGCCGTGCTCAAGGGCAGCCTGCTGCTGTCCAAGATCCTCTACGAGCAGAAACAGGCACTGCCCAAGCCCCAGGTGGACCGCGACCTGGCCGACGAGATCGCCGACATCCGCCTCTACCAGTTCGAGCTGAACCAGGAGCGCGACAAGCTGGGCAACCTGCAGGGCTACGTCGACGACCTGCTCGCCGGCCAGCCCAAGGAGCAGGTGACACCCGAGCTGCGCAAGACGCTGCTGGACCTGGTCACCACCCGCAACGACCTGCTGCAGCACATGAACCGCGAGCTGAACGCGCTGCTCAACGAATCCATCACCCTGCAGCTCAACCAGAAGCAGCTGCAGGAAATGATCGGCACCCTGCGCGCCACGCTCGATGAACAGATGTTCTGGATTCCCAGCAACAGGCCCCTTGACCTGTCCTGGCTGGAGCAGCTGCCGCGCCAGCTGGAGCGCCAGCTGACCACCATGCCCTGGAGCGCCGGAGTGAGCGAACTGCGCGCCGGCCTGGTCGACCGCCCCTGGCTGTTCATTCCCCTGCTGCTGGTGATCGGCGCGCTGCTCTGGCGGCGCCGCTGGCTGTACGACAAGCTCCAAGCGCTGCACGAGGACATCGGCCACTACAAGCGCGACAGCCAGATGCACACGCCGCTGGCGATCCTGATCAACGTGCTGCTGGCCCTGCCGGTCACCCTTTTACTCGCCCTCTGCGGCGTCTCCCTGCTGCTCGACGCCCGTGGCCAGAACGCCACCCTCGGCAGCGCCCTGCTGGAGATGGCCCAGGCCTGGCTGGTGTTCTACACCCTCTACCGCATCCTCTCCCCGGGCGGCGTCGCCGAGCTGCACTTCCGCTGGCCGCGACCGCAGGTGGCGCTGCTGAACAAGCAGATCCGCCGCCTGGGCCTGGTGGTGATGGCCCTGGTGGCGGTGGTGACCGTCGCCGAGCACCAGCCACAGGCCCTGGCCGACGACGCCGTGGGCATCCTCGTGGTGATCACCGGCTATGCGCTGATGACGCTGATCCTCAGCAACCTGCTGCTGGCGGAGCCGATGCGCGAACAGACGCCGCCTTTCCGCCTGCTGGTCGGCATCGGCGTCACCCTGCTGCCGCTGGCCTTCATCGTCGCCGTCGGCTTCGGCTACTACTACACCTCGCTCAAGCTCACCGACCGCCTGATCAATACCCTCTACCTGCTGATCCTGGTGCTGCTGATCGAGGCCACCTTCGTCCGCGGCATGGCCGTCGCCGCGCGCCGGCTGGCCTATGCGCGGGTGCTCGCCAAGCGCCAGGCGCAGACCAAGGAGAACGCCGAAGGCGACGAAGTGGTGGTCGAGGAGCCGGTGATGGACATCGAGCAGATCAACCAGCAGTCGCTGCGACTGATCCGCCTGGCCCTGCTCGGCGGCTTCATCGCCTGCATGTACCTGGTCTGGGCGGACCTGATCAGCGTGTTCGCCTACCTCGACCAGATCACCCTCTACCAGTACTCCGCCGGCACCGGCGCCAACGCCACGCAGATCCCCATCAGCCTGCTCGACGTGCTCGGCGCGCTGATCATCGCCGTCATCACCATCGCCCTGGCGGGCAACCTGCCCGGCCTGCTCGAAGTGCTGGTGCTGTCCAAGCTGAGGCTGGCCCAGGGCAGCGCCTACGCCACCACCACCCTGCTCTCCTACGCCATCGGCGGCCTCGGCTTCGTCGCCGCGCTGTCCACCCTCGGCGTCAGCTGGGACAAGCTGCAGTGGCTGGTGGCGGCGCTCTCGGTGGGCATCGGCTTCGGCATGCAGGCGATCTTCGCCAACTTCATCTCCGGCCTGATCCTGCTGTTCGAGCGGCCGATCCGCATCGGCGACCTGGTGACCATCGGCACCGTCACCGGCACGGTCAACCGCATCCGCATCCGCGCCACGCACATCACCGACAGCGACCGCAAGGAAGTGATCGTGCCGAACCAGACCATCCTCACCAGCCAGCTGATCAACTGGACCCTGACCGACACCGTCACCCGCATCGTGCTGGTCTACAACGTCAACCGCGGCGCGGACCTGGAACTGGTGCGCAAGCTGCTGCTGCAAGCCGCCCAGGAAAACAGCCGGGTGCTGCGCGATCCGGCCCCCAACGTGCAGCTCAAGACCTACGGCGCCAGCGCCCTGGAGCACGAGCTGAAGGTGTACGTGCGCGAGCTCGGCGACCGTGGTCTGGCCACCGACGAGCTGAACCGGCGCATCGACCAGCTGTTCCAGGAGAACGACATCAACATCGCCTCGGTGCCGAAGATGGACATCATCCTCAGCCGCCAGAGCGCCACCGCCCCGGAAGAAACCGGCGAGGAGCACGTGCTGGAACAGCCGCCTCGCTGATGTACCGCGCGGGGACCGCCCATCCCCGCGACCTCCCCAGGGCCGCGTGCCCGTGACAAGCTGAGCCCATGAAGACTCTCGACGCGCTGCAGTTCGACAACCGCTTCGCCCGCCTCGGCGACGCCTTCTCCACCCCGGTGCTGCCCGAGCCGCTGGACAACCCCCGCCTGGTGGTGGCGAGCCCGGCGGCCTTCGCCCTGCTCGACCTGGACCCGGCAGTGGCCGAAACCACCCTGTTCGCCGAGCTGTTCACCGGGCACAAGCTGTGGTCCGACGCGGAGCCGCGCGCCATGGTCTATTCCGGCCACCAGTTCGGCGTCTACAACCCGCGCCTCGGCGATGGCCGTGGCCTGCTGCTGGGTGAGGTGATCAACCAGGCCGGCGAACACTGGGACCTGCACCTCAAGGGTGCCGGCCAGACGCCCTACTCGCGCATGGGCGACGGCCGCGCCGTGCTGCGCAGCTCGATCCGCGAATTCCTCGCCAGCGAATACCTGCACGCGCTCGGCATCCCCACCAGCCGCGCCCTGTGCGTGACCGGATCGAGCACGCCGGTGTGGCGCGAGAAGCAGGAAACCGGCGCCATGCTGCTGCGCCTCTCGCCCAGCCACGTGCGCTTCGGCCACTTCGAATACTTCTACTACACCAACCAGCACGAACGGCTGAAGGAACTGGGCGAGCATGTGCTGGCCTGCCACTTCCCCGCCTGCCTGGCGGACAAGAATCCCTGGGCGGCGATGTTCCGCGAAGTGGTGGAGCGCAACGCCGAACTGATCGCCAGGTGGCAGGCCTACGGCTTCTGCCACGGGGTGATGAACAGCGACAACATGTCCATCCTCGGCATCACCTTCGACTTCGGCCCCTACGCCTTCCTCGACGACTTCGACGCCAACCACATCTGCAACCACTCCGACGACGCCGGCCGCTACAGCTTCAGCAACCAGGTGCCCATCGCCCACTGGAACCTCAGCGCCCTGGCCCAGGCGCTGACGCCCTTCGTCGAAGTGGAGCTGCTGCGCGAGACCCTGGCCCTGTTCCTGCCGCTGCTCCAGGCCCACTACCTGGACCTGATGCGCCGCCGCCTGGGCTTCACCCGGGCCGAGGACGGCGACGCCGAACTGATCGAGCGCCTGCTGCAACTGATGCAGAACGGCGCGGTGGACTACAACCTGTTCTTCCGTCGCCTGGGCGAGCAGGCGCCAGCGGAGGCGCTGGCCGTGGTGCGCGACGACTTCATCGACCTGAACGGCTTCGACCAGTGGAGCCAGGCCTATCGCGAACGCGCTGCCCGGGAAGGCGACGACCAGAACGCCCGCCGCGCGCGCATGCACGCCGTCAACCCGCTCTACCTGCTGCGCAACTACCTGGCCCAGCAGGCCATAGAAGCAGCCGAGCGCGGCGACTATGGCCCGGTCCGCGAACTCCACGCGGTACTGTCACGCCCGTTCGAGGAACAACCCGGCATGCAACGCTACACCGAGCGCCCACCGGAATGGGGCAAGCGGCTGGAAATCAGTTGTTCGTCGTAAAGGCAGTGATTCGCGCGGGGGGCGCCATGCGTGCCCAGCCGAGCGGCGTCAGATCCTTCCCAGGATCGTGGCGATCAGCAGCGCCACATTGTCCAGGCGGGTCTGGCGGCGCACGCCGGAACGCCTCAGAAAGATCACGCGGCTGAAGAAGCCGGCGTCACGGGCGCGGGAGAACAGCTTCAGGACCCGGCGATTCTGGGCGGTGAGGTCGTCCACGAAGTCCGCCAGGATGCGCAGGTTGCTGGAGTTCCACGCGCGGAACTCGCCACGCAGCATCTTGAACAGCCGCTCCAGCCGTCCGCGCAGGGTGGCGTTGGCGCCCATCAGGTTGTCCCCATGCTGGCGGTAGTAGATGGAAGGCTCCTGGTCATAGATGACCGCGCCTCCGCTGCCGCTGGTCAGGATATAGGCCAGCCAGTCATGGGAGATGACGTCGGCCCCCTGGGGCACCCGGGCCAGCAGATCGCGCACGGCGTTGCTGAACACCATCGTATTGGCGCCCGCCACGCTCTGGACCAGCGCGTTGCGGAAGTCCGGCCGGTTCAGGAACAGGGGCGAGAAACCGATCGCGTTGCCGACCTCGTCCACCAGGCAGGTCCGGGAGCAGTACAGCACCCCCACGTCCGCCACCAGGACCGGGGCCATCTGGCTCAATGCGCGGGTCAGCCGGTCCTCGAGCCAGATGTCGTCCTGGTCGCAGAAGGCGTAGAAATCCGCCTTGACCTCGGGGCGGCGGAGCAGGGACAGGAAATTCTGGGCAAACCCATCGCGCGGCCCCTCGTACAGCAGGACCTGCCCATCCGGCAGGCGCCCCGCGTACTCGCGAACGATATCCAGCGTGGCATCGGTCGAGCCGTCGTCGGACACGTGCAGTACCCAGTTTCGATGGGATTGCCGCAGGATGGAGTCCAGCTGTTCCCGGATGAAATCCGCACCGTTATAGGTTGCCATCAGGATCGAAACGCATGCCTCGGCCTTGGCGGAACGGACCTCCTGCAAAACATCAGTTCGACTCACAAAGACAACCCCGGATAGTCATATCACCCCTCTGCGCACGCTTGGACAACGCAAAAAGGGCAAGTCGCTCACGATACAGCCTTTCCCATCCTTTTCCAGGCCAACCGCTACGGCGCAAACACCGGTCGACTACCAGGAAATCCGCCCGAGCGGCCGAAATCACTGCAGATTTTGCGGCACGCCGCCGCTGGCAACAAGGGCGTCCTGTGCGAGGCCTCTAGAAAGCGGAGCGGCTACCCGAAGGCAGGCCGATGATCGGCTAGGCGAGCCGTTCCCGCGCCTGGCGTGCGAAACACCACACCACGACCCCGAGCACGGCCGCGCCCAGCGCGCCGGCGCCGACGAACAGCGCCTCGAAGCCGACGGCCTTGGCCAGCAGGCCGCTGCAGCCGCCCACCAGGCCCGCGAGCAGCAGCTGGGCGCTGGCCTGCAGGGTGAAGTCGGCCCCTTCGTGCTCGGGGCGGCACATGCGCATCATCACGGCGAACAGGGCCACGGTGGACATGCCGTCGGCGACCTGCTCGAACAGCGACACCGAGTAGACCAGCGCGGTCTCTCCGCCCCTTTCCACCACCAGCGCCATGGCCGCGATGCCCAGGGCCTGCAACGCGCCGAAGGTCAGTAGCGAGCGCAGCGCGCCGAGGCGAGCGTAGAGCAGGCCACCGAGCAGCGCGCCGCCGATGCCCGCGGCGCTGCTGATCAGGGTCAGCTGGCCGAGGTCGGCGGTAGACCAGCCCTGATCCACCAGCATCGGCTTGATCATCGGCGAGCCGAGGGCGTCGCCGAGCTTGAAGGTCAGCACCACCGCCAGCCAGGCCAGCATGCCCGGCTGCGCCAGCAGGCCCTTGTAGTGGCGCCACAGCAGGCCGGGGCCCGCCGGTTCGGCCTGCTCGACGTGCTGCGGCAGCAACCGTCGCTCGGGGAACAGCCAGATCGGCAGGGTCAGCAGGATCAGCGCCGCGGCCAACAGGCCGATGGACAGGTTCCAGCCCAGCGGGCCGACCACCAGCAGCAGGCCGCTGCCGCTGGCGAGCATGCCCACCTTGTAGCCGCCCACCTGCAGACTGTTGCCCAGGCCGCGCCAGCGCTCCGGCAACAGGCTCACGGCCAAGCCGTCGGTGGCGATGTCCTGGGTGGCGGCGGCCAGGTTGATGACCAGCAGCGTGCCCACCAGCAGCCAGAACGCCGTGCCAAACAGCGCCTGCGGCTCGATCAGCGCCAGCCCGAGCAGGCAGGAGATGACCACGGCCTGCATCGGCAGGATCCAGCCCCGGCGATGGCCCAGCCTGCGCGAGCCGACGCGGTCGACCCAAGGCGCCCAGAGCGCCTTGAGCAGCCAGGGCAGGGCCAGCAGCTTCAACAGGCCGATGAGGGCAAGGTCGACCCCGTTCTGGCGCAAAAGCACCGGCAGGGAATGGGCTACCAGCCCCGAAGGCAGGCCCTGGGCGCAATAGAGGGAGGCCAGAAGCACCAGGGTGGCATTGCCGGGGCGATCACTGGAAGTCATGGGGCATCCTGGGAAGAGTCGCGGCGACTCAGAACTTAAAAGAATATAAACCTACAGAAACATTCTTAGACTATCTAAATACAGCCCATTATCTTCGCTGCCTGCTTATTCCAGCCTGTTCTACCACCAACTGTCAGGCAGCCGCTGCATGAAAATTCGCGATCTCGACCTCAGCCAGAGCCCGCTCAATGCCGAGCATGAAGCGCTCGGCCTGCCTCCCGTCGAAGACTACGTCAGCCACCCCGACGACCATCCGGTGCTGCGCGCCGCCATGTGGGCGGCCGTGCTGATCCTGGTGAGCCTGCTCGGCTTCCTCGCCTGGCGCCTGTTCTTCGGCGACAACGGCGGGCACAGCGGCCTGGAGATCATCGAGAGCGCACTGAGCAGCCCGACCTTCTGGAGCGCGGTGGCGGTCGGTTTCCTCGCCCAGGTGGTCGACGGCGCCCTGGGCATGGCCTACGGCATCACCGCCACCACCTTCCTGCTCAGCGCCGGCGCCTCGCCGGCCGCCGCCAGCGCCAGCGTGCACATCGCCGAGGTCTTCACCACCGGCCTGTCCGGCATTTCCCACGCCAAGCTGGGCAACGTCAACAAGTCGCTGTTCCTGCGCCTGCTGCTGCCGGGGATCATCGGCGCCGTACTCGGCGCCGTGCTGATCACCCAGTTCGACGGCGATGTGATGAAGCCCTTCATTTCCGCCTACCTGCTGCTGATGGGCCTGTACATCCTGTACAAGGCCTATCGCCACGTGGCCACCCAGCGCAAGGCGCCGAAGCACGTGGCCAAGCTCGCCCTGTTCGGCGGCTTCGTCGACGCGGCGGGCGGTGGCGGCTGGGGCCCGGTGGTCACCAGCAGCCTGCTCGGCTCCGGCAGCGACCCGCGCACCACCATCGGCTCGGTGAACTTCGCCGAGTTCTTCCTCACCCTGTCCAGCGCAGCCTCGTTCATCCTGCTGGCCGGCGAACTGAACACCTGGCTGATGGTCGCCGGCCTGGTCTTCGGCGGGCTGTTCGCCGCGCCGCTGGCCGCCTACCTGTGCAAGAAGCTGCCGGCACGCACCCTGATGACCATCGTCGGCTGCCTGATCACCCTGATCAGCGCCTTCAACATCTATATGGCGCTGCGTTGATCTAAGTATCGACCAAAACGTTCTAGCCCCCGGGCCCGCTTCATTGACTCAGCGCATTGACCGGGCCTCAGCGTTTTCCACATGCTGCGTGCCTTCCCATCCTGAAGGAACGCCTTGCATGAAACCGGAAACACTCGCCATCCACGCCGGCTACAGCCCGGACCCGACCACCAAGGCGGTGGCGGTGCCGATCTACCAGACCAGCTCCTACGCCTTCGACGACACCCAGCACGGTGCCGACCTGTTCGACCTGAAGGTCGCCGGCAACATCTACACGCGCATCATGAACCCCACCAACGACGTGCTGGAGCAACGCATCGCCGCGCTCGAGGGCGGCGTCGGCGCGCTGGCCGTGGCCTCGGGCATGGCGGCGATCACCTACGCCATCCAGACCGTCGCCGAGGCCGGCGACAACATCGTCTCGGTGGCCAAGCTGTACGGCGGCACCTACAACCTGCTGGCCCACACCCTGCCGCGCTTCGGCATCCAGACCCGCTTCGCCGCCCACGACGACATCGCCGCGCTGGAAGCGCTGATCGACGACAGGACCAAGGCGGTATTCTGCGAGTCCATCGGCAACCCGGCCGGCAACATCGTCGACCTGCAGGCCCTGGCCGACGCCGCGCACCGCCACGGCGTGCCGCTGATCGTCGACAACACGGTGGCCACGCCAATCCTCTGCCGCCCCTTCGAGCACGGCGCCGACATCGTCGTGCACTCGCTGACCAAGTACATCGGCGGCCACGGCACCAGCATCGGCGGCATCGTGGTCGACTCGGGCAAATTCCCCTGGGCCGAGAACAAGGCGCGCTTCCCGCTGCTCAACACGCCGGACCCGTCCTACCACGGCGTGACCTACACCGAAGCCTTCGGACCCGCCGCCTTCATCGGCCGCTGCCGCGTGGTGCCGCTGCGCAACACCGGCGCGGCGCTGTCGCCGTTCAACGCCTTCCTCATCCTGCAGGGGCTGGAAACCCTGGCCCTGCGCATGGAGCGGCACACCGAGAACGCCCTCAAGGTCGCCCAGTACCTGCGCCAGCACCCGCAGGTGGCCTGGGTGAAATACGCCGGCCTGGAGGACCATCCGGAATACCCGCTGGCGCAACGCTACATGGATGGCAAGCCGGCGGCGATCCTGTCCTTCGGCATCCAGGGCGGGCAGGAAGCCGGCGCGCGCTTCATCGACGCGCTCAAGCTGGTGGTGCGCCTGGTCAACATCGGCGACGCCAAGTCGCTGGCCTGCCACCCGGCCTCCACCACCCATCGCCAGCTCAACGACGAGGAACTGGAGAAGGCCGGCGTGCCGCGCGACATGGTGCGCCTGTCGATCGGCATCGAGCACTTCGACGACATCCGCGCCGACCTGGAGCAGGCGCTGGAGGCCGCGCGCGGCTGATCGGCCCTTGCAAAGCGCCGGGATCGGCTCCAGATAGGACAGGATTCCTCACTGGAGCCGATCATGAGCGACCCCCTGCTGATTCCCTGCCCGAGTTGCGCCGGCCTCAACCGCATTCCGGCCGAGCGCCTGGGCGACACGCCGCGCTGCGGCCGCTGCAAGAGCGAGGTGCTGTCCGGCACCCCGTTCGAACTGACCCAGGCCAGCTTCGCCGCCCAGCTCAAGGGCGACCTGCCGCTGCTGGTGGATGTCTGGGCCGACTGGTGCGGGCCGTGCAAATCATTCGCGCCAACCTTCGCCCAGGCCGCCGCCCAGCTGCGCGGACGCTGCCGCCTGGGCAAGCTGGACAGCGAGGCTAACCCGCAACTGGCCGGTCAGCTCGGCATCCGCTCCATCCCCAGCCTGATCCTGTTCCGCGGAGGCGTGGAGGTCGGCCGCCAGTCCGGCGCCCTGCCCCTGCCGCAGCTGCTCGGCTGGCTGCGCGGCCAGGGCGTCGCCTGAGCGGATCGGTCAGCCGCGGCGAGCGCCGCGGTCATTGCTCCACGGCAGGCAGCGGCTAGTCTCGGGACATCCACACGAGGAGCCCCGCCATGCCGCTACCCGCTGAGATGGCCCGCGCATTCACCGAAGAGAAGATCGATTTCGTCAGACGCAGCGGCCTCAAGGCCGAGGAGCTGCAGCCGGGCTTCGTCCGCCTGCGCATGCCGCTGGCCGGCAACCAGAACCACATCGGCACGCTCTACGCCGGCGCCCTGTTCACCCTGGCCGAGATTCCCGGCGGCGCGCTGTTCCTGACCAGCTTCGACGTGCAGCGCTTCTATCCGCTGATCAAGGAAATGAACCTGCGCTTCCGCCGCCCGGCGACCAGCGACATCTCGGTCGAGGCGCGCCTCGATGCGGCGGAGATCGAACGCATCCAGTCCGAGGCCGAGCGCGCCGGCAAGGCCGACTACCGCCTCGAATTGCAACTGCTCGATACGGCTGGCGAAGTGGTGGCAGAAACGAGCGCTCTGTATCAATTGCGCAAACACTGACACACGGAACTTGCCCTGAATCAAAAGCGGGTCTATCAAAGGAGACCACAGTAAGAACCCTCAGAGGTTCACAGCGCGGCGCTACAATCGCGCCATAGAGGGGACGAAATGACAGGCCACATTCTGATTGCCCATGATTTGCGCAGTACTGCCGACCTCGCACTGCGGCGGGCCAGCCAGTTGGCCCGCCAGCACAACGCCAGACTCACGCTGCTGCACGTGTTCGACCCCAAGCTCGATCAGGCCGAGCGCGAGCGCATCGAGCAGACCCTGGACCGCAATCTCACCGAATACGCACCACCCGGCAGCCAGCTGCGCCTGTGCCAGGGCAAGCCCGCCGACGGCGTGCTGGAGCAGGTGCAGCAGACCGGCGCCGACCTGCTGGTGCTGGGCGCCCATCACCAGCGCCACGAGTTTTTCTCCGGCACCACCCTGGACCGCATCGCCCGGCGCTGCCCGGTGCCGCTGCTGCTTGCGGCCCGCGACGAGGCCGAGCCCTACCGCAGCGCCGTGGCGGCCATCGACTTCTCCCTGTGCGCCTGCACCGCCCTGCACCAGGCCTGCCTGCTGCTGCCCGGCGAGGCGAACGTGCATGCCCTGCACGTGTTCGAGCCGCAGAAGGGCAATGCCCAGGAAGCCGAGCTGCTGACCCAGCGCGCGCTGATCGACCAGCTGATCCACGACGAATCGCTGCGCCTGCCGCCCGAGGCGCCCAGGCTCAGCCACGAAGTGCGCACTGGCGGCATCCTGCGCACCCTGCAGGAACACATCACCACCCATCAGCCGCAGTTGCTGGTACTGGGCAGCCACGGGCGCAGCGCCCTGTCCCAGGCCCTGCTCGGCAGCCTGGCGCAGCATTACCTGCACAAGGCGCCCTGCGACATATTCGTGGTGCGGTAGGACGGGTGAAACCCGCGCCACACCACGCGGGTTGCACCCACCCCACGAAAAAGGCGCCCGAAGGCGCCTTTTGCTCATGTAGGGTGCGCTGTGCGCACCGGTCCCTTGTACGGGCTTGCTGGTGCGCACGGCGCACCCTACGGCAGCCCTCTCCGCACCATCAGTGATACACAGCCGGGGGCATCACAGGAAATCAGCTTTCCAGCAGGTTGTGCAGCTCGACGAACTGCTGGGTCAGCTTGTGGCTGCGGTCCAGATGGATCAACGGGGTGCAGGCCTGGTGCGACTCACGCATCTTCACCGAACTCATCAGGTTCACCGGCAGCACCGGCAGCCCTTCCGCGATCAGTTCGTCGAGCAGCTGCTGCGGCAGGGTCGCGCGCGGCTGGAACTGGTTGACCACGATGCCTTCCACTTCCAGATCCTCGTTGTGATCGTCCTTCAGCTCCTCGATTTCCTGCAGCAGGCCGTACAGCGCGTTGCGCGAGAAACTGTCGCAATCGAAGGGAATCAGCACGCGATCGGCGGCGATCAGCGCGGAAACCGTGTAGAAATTGAGCGCCGGCGGGGTGTCCAGGTAGATCCGGTCATAGTCCTCGGCCAGGTCTTCGAGCAGTTTGCGCAGCTTGTTGATCTTGTGCTTCTGCTCCAGCTTCGGCTGCAGCTCGGCCAGTTCGGCGGTGGCGGTGATCACGTGCAGGTTGTCGAAGGGCGTCTCGTAGATGTCCACCTTGCCCTTCTTGAAGGAAGTGGCCGAGAGGGTCTGCTTGAAGAAGTCGGCGATCCCCATGGGGATGTCGTCGCCGGTCAGGCCGGTGAGGTAGTGGGTGGAGTTGGCCTGGGCATCCAGGTCGATGAGCAGGGTCCGGTAGCCCTCGGCCGCGCTGACCGCCGCCAGGTTGCAGGCAATGCTGGACTTGCCCACGCCGCCCTTCTGATTGAACACCACGCGCCGCATGTCACACCTCCCTGATCGCAGATGGTTGGGGATTCTATGCAAACCCCGCCGCAAGGGCGAGGAATAAGCACGGGCGGCGGCCGACCTCCGGTCAGGACGGCCCTGTCAAGATTTGCACGGCCCGCGCACCGTCTGGATAATGCGGCCCACCTCGCCATTTTCCCGGCCACCTTTCCCGCGGGCAGATCGCAATACACAAGGATGCCCTCGGCAGGGCCGAGATAGAGCTCTCAGCGTGACGAATTTCAGGATCGAACAATGGCGCGCCTGGGCTCCCGGCCTGGACAGCGCAGCCGACTGGCACGCCTGGCAACAGGCCCCCTTCGCCCCGCAGGACGGCGGCGAACAGCCCGATGTCGGCTTCCTTCCGGCCCTGCAGCGCCGGCGCCTGAGCCGCCTGGCGCGGATGGCCTTCCACGTCGCCTGGCCGCTGGCCGAGGCCAACGGCCCCATGCCACTGGTGTTCGCGTCATGTCACGGGGAGACTCCACGCACCTTTGCGATCCTCGAAGACCTCGCCCGCGATGCCCCACTATCGCCGACCCAGTTCAGCCTGTCGGTGCACAACGCCATCATCGGCCTGTGGTCGATCATGCGTGGCGACACCAGTGAAATGACCGCCCTGGCCGCCGGCGGCGACGGCCTTGAGCAGGCCCTGCTGGAGGCCACGACGCTGCTCGGCGAAGGCGCCCCGGGCGTGCTGCTGATCGTCGCCGAGGAAAATCCACCCGAGCTGTATGTCCCCTACATTGACGACGTGCCCTTCCCCTATGCCGTGGCCCTGCTGCTGCAGGCGGGCGAAGAGTGGCGACTGGACCTGACCGAGGGCAACGGCCCGCGATCCGCCTGGCCCCACGCCCTCGAACTGGTCCGCGCGCTGACGAACGGCTCGGACTCCCTGCAACACCACTGGAAGCGCCGGCAATGGAACTGGTCACGCATCAGGGCCTGAGCCCGTACAGCGCGCCCTACTGGTGGCGTCTGATCGCCACCGCACTGAGCTTCACCCTGTTCGGAGTCGGCGGTGTGCTGTTGCGCCTGGTGGTATTTCCGCTGCTGGCGCTGCTGCCGGGCGACGCCCTGGCCCACCGTACCCGCGCCCGGGCCGTGGTCAGCCGCGTCTTCTACTGGTTCGTTCAGTTCATGTTCCGCAGCGGTGTGCTGACCTACGAGGTCAAGGGTGCCGAGCGCCTGGGCCGCCCGGGGCAGATGGTGATCGCCAATCACCCCTCGCTGATCGACGTGGTGCTGCTGATCGCCTTCATCCGCGACGCCAACTGCGTGGTCAAGCAGAGTCTGTGGGACAATCCCTGCATGCGCGGCCCGATCCGCTCTGCGGAGTACATCAGCAACAGCGGCAGCATGGACATGCTCGACGAAGCCGCCGGCGCGCTGCAGCAGGGCCAGACCCTGATCGTGTTCCCCGAGGGCACGCGCACCACCCCGGGGCAGCCGCCCGAATTCCACCGCGGCGCCGCGGCCATCGCGGTGCGCGGCGCGCGCGTCGTCACCCCGGTAGCGATCAGTGTGACGCCGTCCACACTGACCAAGGCCGAACCCTGGTACAGCATTCCGTCGCGTCGTGTCCATTTTCGCCTGCGGGTCGGAGAGGATATCGATCCGCGGCAATTCACCGAGCAGGCCCCGCTGCCGATTGCCTCGCGCAAGCTCAATGACCACCTGCATCAACACTTCATGAAGGAGCTCGCAACAGATGAGCGATCTGCAGCTTGAGATCAAGAACCTGATCATCGACGCCCTCGGCCTGGAAGACATGGCCGCCGAGGACATCGCCGCCGACCTGACCCTGTTCGGTGAAGGCCTGGGCCTGGATTCGGTGGACGCCCTGGAACTGGGCCTGGCCCTCCAGAAGCGCTTCGGCATCAAGATCGACGCCGAGGCCAAGGACACCCGCCAACACTTCGCCAACGTGGCCAGCCTGGCGGCTTTCGTCGCCTCGAAACAGGCAGCCTGAGGACGTTCGCGATGCAAAGCCGTGATGAGATTTTCGCCACCCTGCGTGACGCCCTGGTGGAGCTGTTCGAGCTGGACGCCGAGCGCGTCACCCTTGAGGCCAACCTGTACGAAGACCTGGAGATCGACAGCATCGACGCCGTCGACCTGATCGACCACATTAAGCGCCAGACCGGCAAGAAGATCGCCGCCGAGGAATTCAAGGCCGTGCGCACCGTCGGCGACGTGGTCGAGGCCGTGTACCAGCTGATCGGCGCCGAAGCGGCCGCCAGCTGACCCATGGGACGCCTGCTCGGCCTGCTGCTGGTGCTGGCCGGCCTGCTCTATCCGTTCGCCGTGTACTACGGGATGGAGCATCTGTCGCCGCGCCTGTTCGCCGCCCTGCTCGGCGGCCTGTGGCTCGCCCGGGCACTGAGCCAGCAGAGCAGGCCGGGTAGCCGCTGGATGGCCGGCGCCGCGCTGGCCTTCTGCGCCCTGCTCGGTGTGGCCGGCGAACCGGCGCTGCTGCGCTGGTACCCGGTGCTGCTGAACCTGATGTTGCTGGCACTGTTCGGTCTCAGCCTGATCTACGGCCCGCCGCTGGTCGAGCGCCTGGCGCGCCTGCGCGAACCCGAGCTGCCGGCGCACGCGGTGCGCTACACGCGCAGGGTGACCGGGATCTGGGCGGGCTTCTTCCTGGTCAACGCTCTGGTGGTGGTGGCCCTGACTTTGTGGGCACCACTGGCCTGGTGGACGCTCTACACCGGGTTGATCGCCTATGCCCTGATGGGTTTGCTGTTCGCTGGAGAATGGCTGGTGCGCCAGCAAGTAAGGAGAAACGGATGACCTGGCTGCCGCTCGCCGAGCTGCTGCTGCAACCCAAAACCGGCCGCGCCGTAGCGCTGGAGCCGGCGCTCGACCATGCCCAGTTGCACCAACGCGCCTTGTGCCTGGCCGGCGCGCTACAGGCGCGCGGTGTGCGCCGCGTGGCACTGTATCTGGAGGATGCCGGTGAGCTGGCCATCGCCCTGCTCGGCGCCTGGCGTGCCGGCGTCACGGTGCTGCTGCCAGCCGATGCCGAGGCGCAGAGCCGCCAGCGTCTGGCGGAACAGGCCGACCTCTGGCTTGATACCATCGAAGGCCTTGAGGGCGGAGCCCTGTCGCCCGCTGGCCTCGAACTCGACGCCTGCCGCCTGATCCTGTGCACCTCCGGCTCCAGTGGCGAGCCCAAGCTGATCGACAAGTCCCTGCGCCAGCTGGCCAACGAGGTCGAGGCCCTGGAGCGGCTGTGGGGCGCCGGCCTGGTCGGCGCGACCATCCTCGGCAGCGTCGCCGCTCAGCACATCTACGGCCTGCTGTTCCGCGTGCTCTGGCCGCTGTGCGCCGGCCGCCCGCTCTGGCGCCGCGCACTGCCCTTCCCCGAGGATCTGCAGCGCGAGAGCCTGGGCCAGCCGGCCTTCGCCTGGGTCGCCAGCCCTGCTCTGCTCAAGCGCATGGGCGACAACCTCGACTGGCAGGCTTTGGGTTCGGTACGCCGGGTGTTTTCCTCCGGCGGCGCGCTGCCGGCAGACGTTTCCGCTGAGCTGGGCGAGCAGCTGGGCCAGCGCCCCACCGAGATCTACGGCAGCTCCGAGACCGGCGGCATCGCCTGGCGCCAGGGCGGCGAGTTGTGGCAGCCCTTCCCCGGCGTTGAGCTGAGCCTGAACGACGAAGGCGCCCTGCGCATCGCCTCGCCCTACCTGCCGAACGGATACATCGAGCAGAGCGCGGACGCCGCCGAGCTGCAGGCCGATGGCCGCTTCGCGTTGCGCGGACGGCTGGATCGCATCGTCAAGCTGGAAGAGAAGCGCATTTCCCTGCCCATGCTGGAGCGGGTACTGATCACCCATGAGTGGGTGGCCGACGCCCGCCTCGGCGTGATCCAGGAAGGCCGCGCCTTCCTTGGCGCCCTGCTGGCGCTGAGCCCGACGGGCCTGCAAGCTCTGCGCAACCAAGGTCGAAAGGTGCTTGTCGCCGCCCTGCGCCAGCATCTGGTTGGCCACTGCGAGACCATCGCCCTGCCACGGCGCTGGCGCCTGCTGTTGGAGCTGCCCTACAACAGCCAGGGCAAGCTGGCCCAAGCCAGGATCGACGAGCTGGTCGCTGCACCACGGCCCACTCTGATCGAACCGCACAAGACCGAGCGAGTGGGCGACGAGTGGCACTTGGAACTGGACGTTTTGCCGGACCTGGCGCACTTCACCGGCCACTTCCCGCGGACCCCGGTACTGCCCGGCGTGGTACAGGTCGATTGGGCCCAACAGTTGCCCGCCAGCTTATCGTCGAGCTGCCGCCACGCTTCTGCGGTATGGAAGTGCTGAAGTTCCAGCAACTGGTACGCCCCGGCGACCGCCTGCAGCTGACCCTGCGTTTCGACGCCGAGCGCGGCAAGCTGTACTTCTCCTTCCGCAACGGCGAGGCGGCCTGTTCTTCCGGGCGCATCCTGCTGGGGGCCGCCAGTGCATAAGGCAGGCATACATCCCCGCACTGCTTCATCCTGCCGTCATCCCCGCGAAGGCGGGGATCCAGTGAGCAGGCAGATCGGTGCAGGCCTGATCTGGATTCCCGCCTGCGCGGGAATGACGGAGTAAGGAAATGACGACTCTGTCCATACATAACCCCTGCGCCGTCATCCCGGTGTACAACCACGAGCACGCCCTGCCCGTGGTGGTCACCGCGCTGCATGCGGCCGGCCTGCCCTGCGTGCTGGTGGACGATGCCTCCAGCGCGGAATGTGCGGCGGTGATGGACGCGCTGGCCAGACAGGCGAACACCCATCTGGTGCGCCTGCCGCTCAACCAGGGCAAGGGCGGTGCGGTCATGGCCGGCCTGCGCGAGGCGCAGCGCCTGGGCTTTTCCCACGCCCTGCAAGTGGACGCAGACGGCCAGCACGACCTGGCCGATATCGCCACCTTCCTCGCCACCTCCCGCACACACCCGCAGGCCTTGGTCTGCGGCTATCCGCAGTACGACGCCAGCGTGCCCAAAAGCCGCCTCTACGCCCGCTACCTGACCCACGTCTGGGTGTGGATCAACAGCCTGTCGCTGTCGATCCGCGACGCCATGTGCGGCTTTCGCGTCTACCCGCTGCCAGCCACGGTGGCGCTGATCGACTCCGCTGCCCTCGGCCGGCGCATGGACTTCGACCCGGAAATCCTGGTGCGCCTGGCCTGGCGCAACCAGCCGATGCAATGGCTGCCGACCAAGGTGCACTACCCGCTCGACGGCCTGTCGCACTTCCGCCTGCTGCACGACAACGTGCTGATCTCCAAGATGCACGCCAAGCTGTTCTTCGGCATGATCCCGCGCGCGCCGCTGATCCTCTGGCGCAGGTGGCGCGGATGAACGCCCGGAGAACCGAACACTGGGCCGGCCAGCGCGAGCGCGGCAGCTTCCTGCTGATGAAGTTTACCGCCGGCGCCGTGCGCCTGCTCGGCCGCCGCGCCCTGACCCCGCTGCTGTACGCCATCGTCCTGTACTTCTTCGTGTGCGGCCGCCAGGCCCGACGCAGCATCCATCAGTATCAGTGCAACCTGGCCGCCTGGAGCGGCCGCGCCGAGCTGTCTCCACGCTTCGGCTCGGTGTTCGCCCAGTTCATGGCGTTCGCCGAAGCCCTGCTGGACAAGCTCGACGTGTGGAACGGCCGCCTCGGCCTGAACAAGATCACCCTGGTCGACCCCCACTGCGTTCGTGAACGCATGCACCTCGAAGCGCGCGGGCAGATGCTGGTCGGCGCCCACCTGGGCAACCTCGAGGTCTGCCGCGCCCTGGCCGAGCTGGGCGAGAAAGTGCAGATGAACGTGCTGGTGCACACCAAGCACGCCGAGCAGTTCAACCGCCTGCTGGGTGAGGCTGGCGCCAGCCACCTGCGGCTGATCCAGGTCAGCGAGCTGGACGCAGCGATCATGCTGCAGCTGTCCGAACGCCTGGAGCGTGGCGAGTGGCTGGCCATCGCCGGCGACCGGGTATCGCTGCACGGCGGGCGCAACGTCACGGTGGACTTCCTCGGCCATCCGGCTGCCTTCCCCCAGGGCCCCTGGCTATTGGCCGGGCTCCTGCAGTGCCCCGCCAATCTGATGAGCTGCCTGAAGATCGACGGCCACTATCAGCTGACCCTCGAGCCCTTCGCCGAATGCGTGCAATGGACGCGCCGGGAGCGCGACGAGGTGATCCGCGGCTGGGTACAACGCTATGCCGAGCGTCTTGGCGAACGCTGCCTGAACGCTCCGCGGCAATGGTTCAACTTCTACCCGTTCTGGAAAGCACATGATTGACCACGTGACCTTCGGCGAAGCGCCGCTGACCATCGAGCAGGTGGTCGCCCTGGCCAGCCGCAACGCCCGCGCCCAGCTGCAGGGCGATGCCGCCTGGCGTGATAAGATCGCCAAGGGCGCGCGCTTCCTCGACACCCTGCTGGACAAGGAAGGCGTGATCTACGGCGTCACCACCGGCTACGGCGACTCCTGTGTGGTGGCCGTGCCGCTGCACCAGGTCGAGGCCCTGCCCCGGCACCTGTTCACCTTCCACGGCTGCGGCCTGGGCAAGCTGCTCGACGAGGCCAGCACCCGCGCCGTGCTGGCCGCGCGCCTGCAGTCGCTGTGCCACGGCGTGTCGGGCGTGCGCGTGGAGCTGTTGGAACGCCTGCAGGCCTTCCTCGAACACGACGTGCTGCCGCTGATCCCGGAAGAAGGCTCGGTCGGCGCCAGCGGCGACCTGACCCCGCTGTCCTATGTCGCCGCCACCCTCAGCGGTGAGCGCGAGGTGCTGTACAAGGGCGAACGGCGCAGCTCGGCGGACGTGCACAAAGAACTCGGCTGGACACCGCTGACCCTGCGCCCGAAAGAAGCGCTGGCACTGATGAACGGCACCGCGGTGATGACTGCCCTGGCCTGTCTGGCCTATTCCCGCGCCGACTACCTGCTGCAACTGGCCACCCGCATCACCGCGCTCAACGTGGTGGCGCTGGAGGGCAACCCGGAACACTTCGACGAACGCCTGTTCGCCGCCAAGCCGCACCCGGGCCAGACCCAGGTCGCCACCTGGCTGCGCCAGGACCTGGCCGTGGCCGAGCCGCTGCCGCCGCTGCACCGCCTGCAGGACCGCTACTCGCTGCGCTGCGCGCCGCACGTGCTCGGCGTGCTGGCCGACAGCCTGGGCTTGCTGCGCCAGTTCATCGAGATCGAACTGAACAGCGCAAACGACAACCCGCTGTTCGACGCCGAGACCGAGCGCACCCTGCACGGCGGCCACTTCTACGGCGGGCACATCGCCTTCGCCATGGACAGCCTGAAGAACCTGGTCGGCAACGTCGCCGACCTGCTCGACCGCCAGCTCGCCCTGCTGGTCGACACCCGCTACAACCACGGCCTGCCGAGCAACCTGTCCGGCGCCCCGGCGGAGACCGCGATGATCAACCACGGCTTCAAGGCCGTGCAGATCGGCACCAGCGCCTGGACCGCCGAAGCGCTGAAGAACACCCTGCCGGCCAGCGTGTTCTCGCGCTCCACCGAGTGCCACAACCAGGACAAGGTGAGCATGGGCACCATCGCCGCGCGCGACGCCCTGCGCAGCCTGGAGCTGACCGAGCAGGTCGCCGCCGCCACCCTGCTGGCCGCCAACCAGGGCGTTTGGCTGCGCGAGCGCGCCGGCAAGCAGGACATCCCCGCGCCGCTGGCCGCCATGCGCGCACAGCTGGCCGAGGACTTCCCGCCGGTGATCGAGGACCGCGCCCTGGAAGGCGAGCTGCGCCTGTGCCTGGAGCGCATCCGCAGCCGCCATTGGGGGCTGTATGCATAACGTCTCTTGTGTAGGGCGGGTGCAACCCGCGTTGGCCGTTCGCGGGTTTCACCCGCCCTACGGGAGTCTTCATCATGCGTAAGGAAGGCGTGCTGCAGGCGGAGATCGAGATCCTCGTGCCGTTCTTCGACGTGGACATGATGGAGGTGGTCTGGCACGGCCACTACGTGAAGTATTTCGAGGAGGCGCGCTGCGCCCTGCTCGACAAGCTGGGGCACAACTACCGGCAGATGCGCGATGCGGGCTATGCCTGGCCGATCATCGATCTGCAGGTGCGTTATATCCGTGGAGCGCAGTTCGGCCAGCGCATCAGGGTGCGCGCCGATCTGGTGGAGTGGGAGAACCGGCTGAAGATCAACTACCTGATCACCGACATCACTACCGGTGAGCGCATGACCCGCGGCAGCAGCGTGCAGGTGGCGGTGGAGATCGCCACGCGGGAGATGCTGCTAGCCTCGCCGAAGGTATTTGTTGAGGCGGTGGAGAGGGTACTGTCGTGAGCTTTCGGGGCCTGGCCGATTGTCTACGAGCTTCGTGGCCTCTGGTTGCGCCCCCCCGGGCGCGTCACTTTTTCTTGTTTGCCCAAGAAAAAGTAACCAAAAAGAAGGGCACCCCGACATCCGGCCCCGCCTGCGGCGGGGTTCCCTCCCTCCGGCGCCACTCCGGGGGCCGGCTTACAAGGGCCATCCATGGCCCTTTAAGCCTCTCGCCGCATCCATGCGGCTCGTCCCCCTGCGCAACACCTCCACTCGGCCTTCTGACGGGGACTTCAGCGCGCCTGAAACCTGGCAGCAACACCGCAAGCCAACTGGCGTCTGCCCGTACGCTCGACCAGCCCCCTCTCCCTCTGGGAGAGGGTTGGGGTGAGGGGCACCTTCGCGAGCAAAGCTCGCTCCTACGAACCGCTCGCGGGTTTCACCCGCCCTATACAGCTCGCCAAATCGAAGGCCACCACCTGCCTACCGACTTGAAGCTGGAGATTGTGCCGGGACCAGTCCCGTCAGGAGGCCGAGCAGAATCGTTGCGTAAGGGGTTGAGAGGCATGGATGCCGCGAGAGCGCCGATGGGCCAGGGATGGCCCTTCGGCGCGGGCCCCTGGAGCAATGATGGAGCGAGGGAAGTCGAGCGTAGCGAGACCCGTATGCCGGGCGTGCTTTCTCTTTGGTTACTTTCTCTTTGCACCGGGCGGCGATCCGCGAGCAAAGAGAAAGTGACTCGCCCGGGGGGGCGAAACCCTAGCCCCAAGGCCACCTCAGCAATCAGCCTGATACTCATGGCTCTGGCACTAATGGTCACATCCCAGGCTCAGGCTTTCGACTTGGCCGACCTCAGCGCCCAGCTGGCCAAGCCCACGGTAGTGCGCGGCCCCTTCATCCAGGAGAAGCACCTGCGCGCCCTGCCCACCCCGCTGACCAGCCAGGGCCAGTTCACCCTGTCCCGCGACCACGGCCTGCTCTGGCTGCTGCAGAAGCCCCTCAAGCAGGACTACCGCATCGACGACACCGGTATCGCCCGCCGCACGCCCGATGGCTGGCAGCAACAACCCGGCCAGGACGTCGCCGCCCAGCAGAGCCGCCTGTTCCTCGCCGTGCTCAAGGGCGACCGCTCTGGCCTGGAGCGCGACTTCGACCTCGAACTCAGCGGCGAACAGAACGCCTGGCGGCTCCAGCTCACCCCCCACTCCCTGCTGCTCAAGCAGATCTTCAGCGCCATCCGCATTGACGGCGGCGCGCTGGTCGAGCGCATCGAGCTGATCGAGACCCAGGGCGACCGCACCGTCCTCAAGCTGCCGCAGAGCCAGGCCGGCGACGCATTGACCGCGCAGGAGCGCGCCGACCTTGTCCACTAGCCTGCAAAAAGCCCTGCCGCGCCTGTTCGGCGCCCTGCTGCTGGCCCTGCTGGCGCTGGCCGCCTGGCAGTGGCGCGACGGCCCGCCGGTGCAGGCCAGCATGCTCGCGCTGCTGCCCCAGGGCGCTGGCGATGCGCTGGTGCAGCAGGCCGAGCAGCGCATGCAGGAACCGCTGTCGCGGGAGCTGCTGATCCTGGTCGGCCACCCGCAGCGCGAGCGTGCCATCGAGCTGGTGCGCCGTGCCGGTGAGGACTGGCAGGCCGGCGGCGGTTTCGACAAGGTGCAGTGGAGCCTGCAGGCCGACCTCGACAGCATCCGCCAGCAACTGCGCGCCAGCCGCCTGGCCCTGCTCGCGCCAAGCGACCGCCAGTTGCTGATCGAGCAACCGGACGCCTTCGTCGAGCAGCGGGCGCAGCAGCTGTTCGACACCTTCTCCGGCTTCGGCCTGCTGCCCACCGAGCAGGACTGGCTCGGCCTCGGCCTGCGTGCCCAGCAGACGCTCAACCCCGGCAGCCGTATCCAGGCCGACCTGGGCAGCGGCGCCCTGCTGCTGCAGGAGCCGGGCATGACCTGGGCACTGCTGCGCCTGCGCACCCGCGGCGACGCCTTCGACATGCAGGCGCCGCCGCAGATCGCCGCCGACGTGGCCGGGCTGCGCCGGCAGGTCGAGGCTGCTGGCGGCCAGCTGCTGGCGGCGGGCGGCGTGCTGCACGCGGCGGCCGGCCAGGCCAAGGCCACCCACGAGATCGCCCTGATCGGCGGCGGCGCCACCCTCGGCACCCTGTTGCTGCTCCTGCTCGCCTTCCGTCGCCCGCGCGTACTGGTCAGCCTGATGCCCATGGGCGTGGCGCTGCTGGCCGGCTGCACCGCCTGCGTGCTGGTGTTCGGCCAGATCAACGCGCTGACCCTGGTGCTCGGCGCCAGCCTGGTCGGCGTCGCCGCCGACTATCCGCAGCACTACCTGAGCAAGAGCTGGAGCGACGGCCAGTGGTCGAGCTGGGCGGCCCTGCGCGAAACCCTGCCGGGCCTGTCCCTGAGCCTGGGCACCAACCTCGCCGGCTACCTGGCGCTGGCCTTCACGCCCTTCCCGGCGCTGACCCAGATCGCCCTGTTCTCCGCCGCCGGCCTGATCGGCGCCTTCCTCTGCTCGGTGTGCCTGCTGCCGGCCTGGCTGAACAACCTGCGCCTGGCGCCGCCGCCCAGCCTGCGCCGCGCCGCCGAGCGCCTGGTGCAGCGC
Source organism: Pseudomonas paralcaligenes (assembly GCF_019655855.1). GTDB lineage: Bacteria > Pseudomonadota > Gammaproteobacteria > Pseudomonadales > Pseudomonadaceae > Aquipseudomonas > Aquipseudomonas paralcaligenes. The sequence continues at coordinate 214,429 of NZ_BPFX01000019.1, forward strand.
CGCGAACATCTGCTTGCACGTACCGGTAGCTGGCCGCTGCTGCTCGCCCTGCTAGCCTTCTGCGCCGGAGGCCTGTGGCAGCTGAAGCCGCAGAACGACCTGCGCCAGTGGCTGGGCCAGGAACCGAAATTGATGGACGAGGCCCGGCGCATCGCCGAACTCACCGGCCAGCAGCCCACCAGCCAGTTCTTCCTGGTGCGCGGCGCCGACGAAACGCAACTGCTGCAACGCCAGGCCGAGCTGGGCCGGCGCCTGGACGCCGCCGTCGCAGACGGCCACCTGCGTGGCTATCGCGCGCTCAGCCAGCTCAGCGCATCGGACAGCGAGCTGGCACCGCTGCGCGCCGCACTGAACGATCTGCCGCAACACTGGCAACCACTGCTCGACCTCGGCCTGCCGGAAGCTGCCCTGCGCGCTGAACTGGACGAGCTGCTACGGGTCCCGCAACCCGCTCTGGAGCAGGCCCTGGCCGGCCCGCTGGGCGAAGCCTGGCGGCCGCTCTGGCTGGGCCGTAATGAGAACGGAGTAGCCGGCATCGTCAGTCTGCAGGGCCTCAACGACACCGCGCTGCTGCGCCAAGCCGCCGAGGGGCTGGACGACGTGCAGCTGGTCGACCGCCTCGGCGAGCTGAACGGCCTGTTCGCCGCCACCCAGCTCAGCGCCGCCGAACTCAAGCTGCTGTCCAGCGCCGCCATTCTCCTGCTGCTGTGCCTGCCGTTCGGCCTCGGCGGCGCCCTGCGGGTGATCTGCCTGCCGCTGCTCTCGGCCCTGGCGGCGCTGGCCTGCCTCGGCTGGCTGGGCCAACCGCTGACCCTGTTCAGCCTGTTCGGCCTGCTGCTGATCACCGCCATCGGCGTCGACTACGCCATCCTGATGCGCGAGAACATCGGCGGCCCGGCGGTCAGCCTGCTCGGCACCCTGCTCTCGGCGCTCACCGCCTGGCTGTCGTTCGGCCTGCTGCTGATCAGCCAGACCCCGGCCATCGCCAATTTCGGCCTGGCGATCAGCCTCGGCCTGATGTTCTGCTTCCTGCTTTCGCCCTGGGCCGCCGCGCGGCCCCACAAGGAGGTGTTCGCGTGACCGCGATCGGATTCTGGCTGCTGGCGCTGGCCATCTACGCCCTGGTGGCCATCGTCGGCGGCCGCCGGCTGATCCCCATCGTCGGCCAGCTGTTAGTGGCCGCGATCGCGATTCCAGCCCTGCTGCTGTGGTGGGTCGAGCCGCACTGGCAGCTGGGCGCCCAGGACCTGCTGGCGCCGACCTGGCTGAACCTGGCCTACGGCCTGGGCTTCGCCCTGCTGCTGGGCTACATCCTCAGCGACGTGATCGACCTCGACCTCAGCCCGGCCTGCCTGAAGATCGCCCTGCCCAGCTTCCTGGTACCGATGCTGGCCGGCCTGGCCTGCGCCCTCTGGCTGCTGCCCGGCGAGCGCAGCTGGCTGAGTTCGGTGGGCATCGGCCTGCTGTTCTCGATCACCGCGATCCCGGTGCTCTACCTGTTCCTGCAGAGCATCGGCTACCCGCCGGCGGACACCAAGCGCCTGCTGCACGCGGCGATCCTGATGGACTTCATGTGCTGGAGCCTGTTCGGCCTGGCCCAGGGCACCAGCCACCCGGCCGCGCTGCTCTGGCCGCTGCTGGCCGCTGCCCTGCCACTGCTGCTGCGCCTGCTCAAGCTGCGCCACCCGCTGTTCTACAGCCTGCCGTTCTTCGCCCTGATGCTGCTGTTCCAGCAGCTCAAGCTCAACGCTCTGGTGTTCGGTATCGCCTACATGCTGTGCCTGGCCTGGCTCAGGCAGCCGTTCGTCCTGCCGTTGCCGGCGCGGCCATGGAAGCTGTTGATGAACGGCCTGGCGGTGCCATTGATCCTGACCTGCGGCGTGCTGCGAGTGGATTTTCATGGCATAGGTCAACATTACTCCTGGCTCGTCATCGGTACCCTTCTGCTGCTGCCGGTGGCCAGCAAGGTGCTCGGCAGCTGGCTCGGCCTGCACTGGGCCGACCCGGACGCCGCGGCGCGAGTCAAGTGGCGCGAGAGCCTGCTGCTGAACATCCGCGGCCTGACCGAAATCGTGTTCCTCAACCTGCTCCTGCAACTCCAGTTGATCGATTCGCTGGTGTACTTCGGCCTGTTGCTGATGAGCCTGTTCTCTACCCTGCTGCCGGCCCTGCTGGGGCGGCATGCCTACCATCAAGAAGCGAGGGGTCGTTATGAAATCTCCTGAAGTCGAACAACGCCAGGTCGTCGTCATCGGCGCGGGCCCGTCCGGCGCCATCGCCGCCGCCATCCTCAAGCGCCAGGGCCACGACGTGCTGGTGCTGGAGCGCCAGCGCTTCCCCCGCTTCTCCATCGGCGAGAGCCTGCTGTCACACTGCCTGGACTTCGTCGAGGAAGCGGGCATGCTCGACGCGGTACAGGCCGCCGGCTTCCAGACCAAGCACGGTGCTGCCTTCGCGTGGGGCGAGCGCTACACCGAATTCGACTTCCGCGACAAGTTCACCGCCGGCAAGGACTCGACCTACCAGGTGATCCGCGCCGACTTCGACAAGCTGCTGGCCGACGAGGCCGCGCGCCAGGGCGTGGAAATCCGCTACGAAGAAGAAATCTTCGCTGCCGATTTCGCCGGTGACTGCCCGCGCCTGTCGGTGCGTCGCCTGGCCGATGGCCACGAATACCAGGTCGAGTGCGCCTTCGTCCTCGACGGTAGCGGCTACGGCCGCGTGCTACCGCGCCTGCTCGACCTCGACACGCCGTCGTCCTTCCCGATCCGCCAGGCGGTGTTCACCCATATCGAGGACCGCATCGATCCGGCCTCCGACTTCGACCGCGAGAAGATCCTCATCACCACCCATCCCCGGCTGCGCGACGTGTGGTTCTGGACCATCCCGTTCAGCAACGGCCGCTGCTCGCTGGGCGTGGTTTCCGCCGCCGAGCACTACGAGGGCTACCCGAAGGATCTGGACGCCTGTCTCAAGCAGTTCGTCGCGGAAACCCCGAGCCTGGCCAAGGTCCTGGAGAACGCCGTGTGGGACACCCCGGCCCGCGCCATCGGCGGCTACTCGGCCAACGTCAAGAGCCTGCACGGCCCGGGCTTCGCCCTGCTGGGCAACGCCGCCGAGTTTCTCGACCCGGTGTTCAGCTCCGGCGTGACCATCGCCATGCGCTCGGCAAGCATGGCCGCCGGCCTGCTGCATCGCCAGCTGAACGGCGAGGCGGTGGACTGGGAGAGCGAGTTTGCCCTTCCGCTCAAGCGCGGCGTGGACACATTCCGCGTGTACGTCCAGGGTTGGTACGATGGCACCTTCCAGGACGTGATCTTCTACGAGAAGTCCTCATCGGACATCCGCCGCATGATCTGCTCGATCCTCGCCGGCTACGCCTGGGACGAGAAGAACCCCTATGTCGCCGAGCCCAAGCGCCGCCTGGGCGTGCTGGCCGAAATCTGCGCTGCCAGCTGAGGAAGCCCTGTCGATGGAACGCGCCGCCCCCACCTATGTCGAGGAAACCCGCTTCGGTTTCTGGTTCCTGCAGAGCCATGTCTGGCAGCACCACGTGCTGCGGGTGGCGATCAACGACCTCAAGCGCCTGATCGACGCGCCGCTGCCCGAGGCGCCGGTGCTGCTCGACGCCGGCTGCGGCCAGGGCCGCTCGTTCCGCCTGCTGCAACAAGCCTTCGCCCCGGCGCGGATGATCGGCCTGGACGCCGATCCGCACAGCCTCGACTGCTCCCGCGCCGAGGCCGAGCGACTGGGCCTGGACGTGGAACTGATCGCCAGCGACTGCGCCAGCATCCAGCTACCCGACGCCAGCGTCGACATCCTGTTCTGCCACCAGACCTTCCACCATCTGGTCGAGCAGGAGCAGGCCCTGGCCGAGTTCTGGCGCGTACTCAAGCCGGGCGGCCTGCTGCTGTTCGCCGAGTCGACCAAGTACTACATCGACACCTGGGTGATCCGCTGGCTATTCCGCCACCCGATGCACGTGCAGAAGAGTGCCGAGGAATACCTGGGCATGCTGCGCGAGCAGGGCTTCCAGTTCACCGAGAACAACGTCTCATACCCCTACCTGTGGTGGAGCCGCTCCAGGGACTTCGGCCTGCTGGAGCGTTGGGGCATCATGAAGCCCAAGCCGTTCGGCCAGCGCAACGAGACCCTGGTCAACGTGGTGGCGCGCAAGCCGTGACGCTGCGCATCCTGCTACTCGCCCTGACGCTGGCGCTCGGCGCCTGCGCCGCGCGGACGCCCGTGCCGGAGAACAACCCGGCGCTGGTCGCGGAGCTGCCGCTCGGCCTGCAGATCGAGCGTACCCAGGCCAGCACCGAACAGGCCTGGCTGCTGATGGTGCAGGCCGAGGGCCAGGCGCTGCGCTGGTCGCTGTTCGACCCGCTCGGCGTGCCCCTGGCGCGCCAGCTGCTGGAAAACGGCCAATGGCGCAACGACGGCCTGCTGCCGCCCAACCCAGAGGCCCGCGAACTGTTCGCCGCCCTGCTGTTCGCCCTGACCGCCGAGGACGCCCTGGGCGCCTATCCGGCGGGCGACTGGGAGCGCGACGCCGATGGTCAGCGCCGGCTTAACCCGGACTGGCGAATCCGCTACCGTTCCGCACTGGATTTCACCCTCGCGACCCGCGACCTGGCCTACCAGGTGCGCGCGCTGAATCAAGAAGAAGGCAACTGATGCCCAGCTATCTCAATGCCCTCGGCCTGCTCTGCGCCCTGGGCGAAGGCAAGCAGACGGTGACCGACGCGCTGTTCGCCGGCGACGCCTCCGGCATGCGCGCCGAGGACGGCTGGGTGACCGGCCGGAGGATCACCGTCGGTGCCGTGCGCGCCGCCCTGCCGGACATGCCCGCCGGCTTCGAGCCTTCCCACAGTCGCAACAACCAGCTGCTGCTGGCCGCCGCACGGCAGATCGAGCCCGAGCTGCGCGCCGCCATCGCCCGCTTCGGCGCCACCCGCGTCGGCCTGGTGCTGGGCACCAGCACCTCGGGCATCCACGAGGCCAGCCAGAGCATCGCCCGCTTCGTCCGCGAGGGCGAGCTGCCGCCCGAGTACGACTACGCCCAGCAGGAGATGGCCGCGCCGGCCAACTTCCTCGCCGACTGGCTGGGCCTGGCCGGCCCGGTGTACTGCCAATCCACCGCCTGCACCTCCAGCGCCCGCGCCCTGCTCAGCGCCCACCGCCTGCTCCGACAGGGACTGTGCGATGCGGTGATCTGCGGCGGTGTGGACAGCCTGTGCCGGCTGACCCTGAACGGCTTCTCGGCCCTGGAGGCGGTGTCCGCCGAGCCCTGCAATCCCTTCTCGGTGAACCGCCACGGCATCAATATCGGCGAGGGCGCGGCGCTGTTCCTGATGACGAAAGAGGCCAGCCCCATCGCCTTCTTCGGCGGCGGCGCCAGCTCCGACGCGCACCACATTTCCGCACCGCACCCCGAGGGCCTGGGCGCCCGCGTGGCGATGGAAAAGGCGCTGTCCAGCGCCGGCCTCGACGCCACTGACATCGATTACCTCAACCTGCACGGCACCGCCACGGCGCACAACGACGCCATGGAGAGCCAGGCCGTGCGCGCCTTGTTCCCCGCCGGTGTGGCCTGCTCCTCGACCAAGCCGCTGACCGGCCACACCCTGGGCGCCGCCGGCGCGCTGGAAGCGGCCTTCTGCTGGCTCGTCTTAAGCGAGCACAACCGCGACGGCCTGCTGCCGCCGCACCTGTGGGACGGCCAGGCCGACCCGGCCCTGGCGCCGCTGGAGCTGGTCGGCGCCGGCGACCGCCTCACGCGCGCCGAGGGCCGGCGGCTGATGAGCAACTCCTTCGCCTTCGGCGGCAACAACGTGGCGCTGATTCTGGGTGACGCGCCATGAGCCACTGGCCCATCGCCGAACTGGTGCCCCACGCGGGCGACATGATCCTGATCGACGAGGTGGTCGGCTTCGGCACCGAGGAGATCGAGACCCGCCTCACCGTGCGTCCAGGCGGCCTGTTCAACCTGGCCGACGGCAGCCTGCCGGCCTGGGTCGGCATCGAGCTGATGGCCCAGAGCGTGGCCGCCTACGCCGGCTGCCAGGCGCGCCAGGCCGGCCTGCCGGTGGAGCTGGGCTTCCTCCTCGGCACGCGCAAGTACGACTGCAACGTCGAGCGCTTCCCGGCCGGCGCCGAGCTGCGCATCCATGCCCTGCGCTCGCTGCAGGACGACAACGGCATGGGCGTGTTCGAATGCCGCCTGTCCGGGCCCGGCATCCTGGCCGAGGCGCGCCTCAACGTGTTCCGCCCGCCGCAGGTGGCGAGCTATCTGCAAGAGCCATCGCTACAACGGCCATCGCCACGAGAACAATCGCAATGACTGAAACCATCCTGGTCACCGGTTCCAGCCGCGGCATCGGCCGTGCCATCGCCCTGCGCCTGGCGCGCAGCGGCCACGATATCGTCCTGCACTGCCGCTCGCGCCGCGACGAGGCCGAGGCCGTGCAGGTGCAGATCGCCGAACTCGGCCGCCAGGCGCGCATCCTGCAGTTCGACGTCTCCGACCGCGCCGCCTGCCGCAAGGCGCTGGAAGCCGATGTGGAGCAGCACGGCGCCTACTACGGCGTGGTGTGCAACGCAGGCCTGACCCGCGATGGCGCCTTCCCGGCGCTGTCCGACGACGACTGGGACCAGGTGCTGCGCACCAACCTGGACGGCTTCTACAACGTGCTGCACCCGCTGACCATGCCGATGATCCGCCGCCGCGCGCCGGGCCGCATCGTCTGCATCACCTCGGTCTCCGGGCTGATCGGCAACCGTGGCCAGGTCAACTACAGCGCCTCCAAGGCCGGCGTGATCGGCGCCGCCAAGGCCCTGGCCATCGAGCTGGGCAAGCGCAGGATCACGGTCAACTGCGTGGCGCCGGGGCTGATCGACACCGAGATCCTCGACGAGCAGGTGCCGGTGGAGGAAATCCTCAAGATGATCCCGGCCGCCCGCATGGGCACCCCCGAGGAAGTGGCCGGCGCGGTGAATTTCCTGATGTCCGAGGAAGCGGCATACATTACCCGCCAGGTCCTCGCGGTGAACGGTGGTCTGTGCTGATGAAACGTGTCGTCGTCACCGGCATGGCCGGCATCACCTCCCTCGGTAGCGACTGGCCGACCATCTCGGCCGCCTTCAAGGAAGGCCGCAGCGGCATCCGCCGCATGGACGAGTGGGATCGCTTCACCGAATTGAACACCCGCCTGGGCGGCCCGGTGGACGACTTCGTCCAGCCCAAACACTGGACGCGCAAGCAGACCCGCAGCATGGGCCGCGTCTCCAAGTTGGCGGTGTACGCCGCCGAGCGCGCCCTGGAGCACGCCGGCCTGCTCGGCGACGAGCGCATCCAGGACGGCCGTATGGGTGTGGCCTGCGGCTCGTCCACCGGCAGCACCGACGAGATCAAGGCGTTCGGCAACATGCTGCTGAACTCCGTAGCCGACGGCCTCAACGCCAACTCCTACATCCGCATGATGCCGCACACCACGGCGGCCAATATCAGCATCTTCTTCGGCCTCAAGGGTCGTCTGATCCCGACGTCCAGCGCCTGCACCAGCGGCAGCCAGGGCATCGGCTACGCCTACGAGGCGATCAAGTACGGCCGCCTGAAGATGATGCTGGCCGGCGGCGCCGAGGAGCTGTGCCCGACCGAAGCCATGGTGTTCGACGCGCTGTACGCCACCAGCCTGAAGAACGACACCCCGCACCTGTCGCCGCGCCCCTACGACGCCGGCCGCGACGGCCTGGTGATCGGCGAAGGCGCCGGCATCCTGGTGCTGGAAGAGCTGGAACACGCCCTGGCGCGCGGCGCCACCATCCACGCCGAGATCGTCGGCTTCGGCTGCAATTCCGACGGCATCCACGCCACCAAGCCGGAACAGGCGACCATGCGCGGCGCCATGGAACTGGCCCTGGAAGACGCGGGCCTGGAACCTTCCACCATCGGCTACGTCAATGGCCATGGTACCGCCACCGCCCAGGGCGACGTGGCCGAGAGCCTGGCTACCAGCAGCCTGTTCGGCCCGCATATGCCGATCAGCTCGCAGAAGAGCTTCCTCGGCCACACCCTGGGCGCCTGCGGCGCGCTGGAGTCCTGGTTCAGTATCGAGATGATGAACAGCGACAACTACGTGCACACCCTGAACCTGGCCAACATCGACCCGGAATGTGGCGAGCTGGACTACCTGCGCAGCGAATTCCGCCAGATGAGCCACTCGTACGTGATGAACAACAATTTCGCCTTCGGCGGGGTCAATACCTCGCTGATCTTCAAGCGCTGGCTCTGACCACCACCGACAGGAAGTTCCCCATGCATAGTCATTTCAAATACCTCGTGCTCACCCTCGCACTGGTCGGCATCGCCGCCTGCAGCCGCCAACAGCCGATCCTGACGGTCCACCAGCAGGTGCCGCCGCACACCAGCAATCAACTGGCCGAGCAGTCTTTGCGTCCGGCGCTGGTCCGCGCCCTGATCCGTTGCAACTGGACCATCGAAAGAGAGGAAGCCAATCGCATCCTGGCACGCATCGACTTCCGCGGCCATAGCGCCTCCATTACCCTCGACTACGCGTCCAATCGCTACGACATCCGCTACCGCGACAGCCACGACCTGGATTATGAGAACGGCAAGATTCACAAGCGCTACAACGCGCTGGTGAAAAAGCTCGACCGGACCATCCAGCAGGAAGTGCGCATAGCACAGAGCATGAACACCACGTCCCTGCAGTAAGCCACCAAGGAGAGAGCCATGAAAAACAAGTACTGGATCATCGCTGCACTGTGCCTAAGCGTCCTGCCGAGCGTCAGCCAGGCCCGCGACACTACTCACTTCCTGCCATTCGACCAAGTGGTGCAGGAAGCCCTCAACGCCGGGCGCCTGGACGGCAGCGTGAAGTTCTACCTGGCCGGCAATCCGGTCAAGGCCAGCGTGGTCAAGTCCGGCGTGACCACCCACCAGAAAACCAACGCCTTCAACAAGAGCGACGAGGCCGCCTGCTCCTGGGCCCTGCAGTCGGCCCTGATCCGCATGCAGAACGCCGCCAAGCAGGCCGGCGCCAACGCCGTGGTCAACATCGTCAGCAACTACAAGAACGTGGTCTATTCCGACGCCCAGAAGTACGAGTGCCACGCCGGCGCGGTGGTGGCCGGTGTCGCCCTGAAGGCAGACCTGGCCAACGTCAAGTAACGATCTGCTGCGTGTCGGCCAGGCGTCGTTGAAGCCGGGCTCAGGCTGCTCGTTTACACCTCGTAAACCGTGCGCCCTGGCCCGACTTATTCGCTGGTGCTCACCCTTCGGGTCAGCCAGCTGTTACTCTCGCTAGTCGTTGCGCCTAGCCTGACGCTAGCTCGCGAGATCGTTGCTACCCAGCCGGCTCGGGCCGGCCTACCCCATCCGGGCGCATCCGCTGTTCCATGCGGCCCTTCGAGGACTCCGCATGTCGCTACCGCGCCTGTGCCTGCTGTTGCCGCTGATTGCCCTGAGCAGCGCCTGTACCACCATCCGCGTCGATCCCCTGAAGACGCCCGCCACCGTCGTCTGCATCGAGGAGAACCCCGAGGTGCAGGTGGACGATTTCCTCGGCACCCTGCAGCGCGGCTTCACCCGTCACGGCATAGAAACCCGCCTGTACAAGCAGGTACCCGCCAGCGGCTGCCCGCAGATACTCGACTACACGGCGCGGCGCTCTTGGTCGGTGGTCACCTACCTGTCGATGGCCGAACTGCGCATCCGCGATCCCCAGGGGCGTGTGCTGGCCAGCGCCTACTACCGCTTCCGCGGCCGCGGGCTGCTGGCGGTTCGCAAGTGGCAGAGCACCGAGACCAAGATGACGCCGGTGATCGACCGGCTGCTGGCCGAAACCTCCGCACGAACGGGCTACGCTCGCGACTGAACCTGAGCCCGAATAGTACAAGGGCCGCGTCTGCGGCCCTTGGCGTTACTGGTGGTACTGCGCCGACAACTCATGCACGGCCTCGAAGAAGGCCTTGGCGTGCTCCGGTGGCACTTCCGGGGTGATGCCGTGGCCGAGGTTGAACACCTGGCCGGTGCCCGGACCATAAGCGGCGAGGATGCGCGCCACCTCGGCGCGGATAGCCTCCGGCCTGGCGTGCAGCACGGCCGGGTCCATGTTGCCCTGCAGAGCGACCTTGCCACCAACACGCTGACGCGCGCTGCCGATGTCGCAGGTCCAGTCCAGACCCAGGGCCTCGGCGCCGGTCTCCGCCATGGATTCCAGCCACAGGCCGCCGCCCTTGGTGAACAGGATCACCGGCACGCGGCGACCGTCGTGTTCGCGGATCAGGCCGTCGACGATCTGCTTCATGTAGCGCAGGGAAAATTCCTGGTAGGCCGCCGACGACAGCGCGCCACCCCAGGAGTCGAAAATCTGCACGGCCTGGGCGCCGGCCTCGATCTGGCCGTTGAGGTAGACGGTAATCGAGCGGGCCAGCTTGTCGAGCAGCGCGTGCATGGCCTGCGGGTTGTCATAGAGCATCGCCTTGGACTTGCGGAAGTCGCGGCTGGAGCCGCCCTCGACCATGTAGGTGGCCAGGGTCCAGGGGCTGCCGGAGAAGCCGATCAGCGGCACGCGGCCGTTCAGCTCGCGGCGGATGGTGCGCACGGCATCCATCACGTAGCCCAGGTCCTGCTCGGCATCGGGAATCGGCAGCGCCTCGATATCGGCCATCGAACTGATGACTTTCTTGAAGCGCGGCCCCTCGCCGGTCTCGAAGTACAGGCCCTGGCCCATGGCGTCGGGGATGGTGAGGATGTCGGAGAAGAGGATCGCGGCGTCGATCTGCGGGTAGCGATCCAGCGGCTGGATGGTGACCTCGCAGGCCAGCTCGGGGTTCTTCATCAGGCTGACGAAGTCACCGGCCTGGGCGCGGGTGGCGCGGTATTCCGGCAGGTAACGGCCGGCCTGGCGCATCATCCACACGGGGGTGACGTCGACGGGTTGCTTGAGCAGGGCGCGCAGGAAACGGTCGTTCTTCAGGGCGGACATCGGCAGGGTTCCTGGAAATCGGCAGGGAGCGTTGCGGCGGGAGTATGTAGGCGGCACACGGCGGCGGCCCCCTCCTCCGGGCGGGCTGCTGGATCACAGGCAGGCCGCGCGCCTTGGCGCAGAAAAAGTGCGGGCATTTTCGCAGACCCAAAAACAAAAGGCACGGCGAGTGCCGTGCCTTTTGTCCATCGCGACGATTTGCCGCGACCGCAGGGTGCGCCATGCGCACCGCCGGAGTCCTCCGGATCAGACCCCGAGGTAGTCCAGGATGCCTTCGGCGGCGTTGCGGCCCTCGAAGATCGCCGTCACCACCAGGTCGGAACCGCGGACCATGTCGCCACCGGCGAAGATCTTCGGGTTGCTGGTCTGGTGCTTGAACTGGTTCTGCTCCGGCGCCACCACACGGCCCTGGCTGTCGGTGTCGATCTTGAAGTCGGCGAACCAGGCGGCCGGGCTCGGACGGAAACCGAAGGCGATCAGCACGGCTTCCGCCGGGATGATTTCCTCGGAGCCCGGGATCGGCTCGGGGCTGCGACGGCCACGGGCGTCCGGCTCGCCGAGACGGGTCTCGACCACCTTGACGCCTTCCACCCTGTCCTCGCCGACGATGGCGATGGGCTGGCGGTTGAAGAGGAACTTCACACCCTCTTCCTTGGCGTTCTTCACTTCCTTGCGCGAGCCCGGCATGTTCTCTTCGTCGCGGCGGTAGGCGCAGGTCACGGCCTTGGCGCCCTGGCGGATGGAGGTGCGGTTGCAGTCCATCGCGGTGTCGCCGCCGCCGAGCACGACCACGCGCTTGCCCTTCATGTCGATGAAGTCTTCCGACGCCTTCTCGAAGCCGAGATTGCGGTTGACGTTGGCGATCAGGAAGTCCAGCGCGTCGGTGACGCCCGGCAGGTCCTCGCCCGGGAAGCCGCCCTTCATGTAGGTGTAGGTGCCCATGCCCATGAACACGGCGTCGTACTCATCCAGCAGCTGCTGCATGGTCACGTCCTTGCCGATCTCGGTGTTCAGGCGGAACTCGATGCCCATGCCGGTGAAGACTTCGCGACGACGGCTGAGCACGCTCTTCTCGAGCTTGAACTCGGGAATGCCGAAGGTCAGCAGGCCGCCGATTTCCGGGTTCTTGTCGAACACCACCGGGGTCACGCCGTTGCGCACCAGCACGTCGGCGCAGCCCAGGCCGGCCGGGCCGGCGCCGATCACGGCGACGCGCTTGCCGGTCGGCTTGACCTTGGACATGTCCGGACGCCAGCCCATGGCGAAGGCGGTGTCGGTGATGTACTTCTCCACCGAACCGATGGTCACCGCACCGAAGCCGTCGTTGAGGGTGCAGGCACCCTCGCACAGACGGTCCTGCGGGCACACGCGGCCGCAGACTTCCGGCAGGGTGTTGGTCTGGTGGCTCAGCTCGGCGGCGGCCAGGATGTTGCCTTCGGAAACCAGCTTCAACCAGTTGGGAATGAAGTTGTGCACCGGGCACTTCCACTCGCAGTACGGGTTGCCGCAGCCCAGGCAACGGTGTGCCTGGTCGGCGGCCTGGGCCGGCTTGAAGGGTTCGTAGATTTCCACGAACTCCTTCTTGCGCTGGCGCAGGAGCTTCTTCTTCGGATCCTTGCGCCCGACCTCGATGAACTGGAAGTCGTTGTTCAGACGTTCAGTCATTTCAAAAACCTCATCAAACTACTCAGGCGCAATTACTGCGGATTGGCACGGGTGCTGCTGAGCAGCGAACCCAGGCTTGCCGCTTTTGGTTTGACCAGCCAGAACTTGCGCAGGTAGTCCTCCAGGTTCTCGAGCAGGTGAGTGCCCCAGGGACTGGAGGTTTCCGCCACGTACTCGACCAGCACTTCGCGCAGATGGCTGCGGTAGGCCTCCATGGCCTCGTTGCTGATGCGCTGGATCTCCACCAGTTCGTGGTTGACGCGGTCGACGAAGCTGTTGTCCAGGTCGAGCACGTAGGCGAAGCCGCCGGTCATGCCCGAACCGAAGTTCACCCCGGTCTTGCCCAGCACGCAGACGAAACCGCCGGTCATGTATTCGCAGCAGTGGTCACCGGTGCCTTCCACGATGGCGTGGGCGCCGGAGTTGCGCACGGCGAAACGCTCGCCCGCGGTGCCGGCGGCGAACAGACGGCCACCGGTGGCACCGTACAGGCAGGTGTTGCCGACGATGGCCGACTCCTGGGTCTTGAACGGGCTGCCGGCCGGCGGCGTGATCACCAGCTTGCCACCGGTCATGCCCTTGCCGACGTAGTCGTTGGCATCGCCCTCCAGGCGCAGGTACAGGCCGCCGGCGTTCCACACGCCGAAGCTCTGCCCCGCGGTGCCCTTGAAGCGGAAGGTGATCGGCGCGTCCTTCATGCCCTGGTTGCCGTGCTGCTTGGCGATTTCGCCGGAGACACGGGCACCGATGGAGCGGTCGCAGTTGCAGATATCCAGTTCGTACTCGCCGCCGGTCTTGCCGGCGATGGCGGCCTGGGCCAGCTCGACCATCTTCTCGGCCAGCAGGCCCTGGTCGAACGGCGGGTTCTTCTCGACTTCGCAGAACTGCGGCTTGTCGGCCGGGATACGGTCGCTGCCGAGCAACGGGGTCAGATCCAGGTTGCCCTGCTTGTCGGTATCGCCCGGCAGCACGTCGAGCAGATCAGTACGCCCGATCAGCTCGCCCAGGCTGCGCACACCCAGCTTGGCCAGCCACTGACGGGTGTCTTCGGCGACGAAGGTGAAGTAGTTCATCACCATTTCGACGGTGCCGATGAAGTGGTCCTTGCGCAGCTTGTCGTTCTGGGTGGCCACGCCGGTGGCGCAGTTGTTCAGGTGGCAGATGCGCAGGTACTTGCAGCCCAGGGCGACCATCGGGCCGGTGCCGAAGCCGAAGCTCTCGGCGCCGAGGATGGCGGCCTTGATCACGTCGAGGCCAGTCTTCAGGCCGCCGTCGGTCTGTACCCGCACCTTGCCGCGCAGGTCGTTGCCGCGCAGGGTCTGGTGGGTCTCGGCCAGGCCGAGTTCCCACGGGCTGCCCGCGTACTTGATCGAGGTCAGCGGCGAGGCGCCGGTGCCGCCGTCGTAGCCGGAGATGGTGATCAGGTCGGCGTAGGCCTTGGCCACGCCGGCGGCGATGGTGCCGACACCGGCTTCCGCCACCAGCTTGACCGAGACCAGCGCGGCCGGGTTGACCTGCTTGAGGTCGAAGATCAGCTGCGACAGGTCTTCGATCGAGTAGATGTCGTGGTGCGGCGGCGGCGAGATCAGGGTCACGCCGGGCACGGCATAGCGCAGACGCGCGATCAGGCCGTTGACCTTGCCGCCGGGCAGCTGGCCGCCCTCGCCGGGCTTGGCGCCCTGGGCGACCTTGATCTGCAGCACTTCGGCGTTGACCAGGTATTCCGGGGTGACACCGAAGCGGCCGGTGGCGACCTGCTTGATCTTCGAGCTGCGCACGGTGCCGTAGCGGGCCGGGTCTTCGCCGCCCTCGCCGGAGTTGGAGCGCGCGCCCAGGCGGTTCATCGCCTCGGCGATGGCCTCGTGGGCCTCCGGCGACAGGGCGCCAAGAGAGATACCGGCGGAGTCGAAGCGCTTGAGCACCTCACCCAGCGACTCGACCTCATCCAGCGGCAGCGGCTGGTCGGCCAGCTTGAGCTGCAGCAGGTCGCGGATCATCGATACCGGGCGGTTGTCCACCAGCGCGGCGTACTCCTGGTACTTCTCGTAGCTGCCCTGCTGCACAGCGGCCTGCAGGGTGTTGACCACATCCGGGTTGTAGGCGTGGTACTCGCCGCCGTAGACGAACTTGAGCAGACCGCCCTGCTGGATGGCCTTGCGGTTGTTCCAGGCCTCGGCGGCCAGCAGCTTCTGCTCGGCCTCGATGTCGACGAAACGCGCACCCTGGATGCGGCTGGCGACGCCACGGAAGCACAGCTCGGTGACTTCGTCGGACAGGCCGACGGCCTCGAACAGCTGGGCGCCACGGTAGGAGGCGACGGTGGAGATGCCCATCTTCGACAGGATCTTCAGCAGGCCCTTGGAGATGCCCTTGCGGTAGTACTTGAACACCTCGTAGAGGTCGCCCAGCACTTCACCGGTACGGATCAGGTCGGCCAGCACCTCGTACGCCAGGAACGGGTACACGGCGGAGGCGCCGAAGCCCACCAGCACGGCGAAGTGGTGCGGGTCACGGGCGGTGGCGGTCTCGACCAGGATGTTGCAGTCGCAGCGCAGGCCCTTCTCGGTCAGGCGGTGGTGCACGGCGCCGGTGGCCAGCGCGGCGTGTGCCGGCAGCTTGCCCGGGGCGATGTGACGGTCGGTGAGGACCAGCAGCACCTTGCCGCCGCGCACGGCTTCTTCGGCCTGATCGGCGATGTTGCGCACCGCGGCTTCCAGGCCGATGGCCGGGTCGTAGTTGAGGTCGATGACGTGACGCTCGAAGCCCGGGGTGGTCAGGCTCATCAGCGCGCGCCACTTGGCCGGGGAGATCACCGGGCTGCTCAGCATGACGCGGCTGGCGTGGGCCGGGGATTCCTCGAAGATGTTGCGCTCGGCGCCCAGGCAGATTTCCAGGGACATCACGATCGACTCGCGCAGCGGGTCGATCGGCGGGTTGGTCACCTGGGCGAACTGCTGACGGAAGTAGTCGAAAGGCGAGCGGATGCGCTGCGACAGCACGGCCATCGGCGTGTCGTCGCCCATCGAACCCACGGCTTCCTGGCCCTGCTCGCCGAGCGGACGCAGCACCTGGTCACGCTCCTCGAAGGTGACCTGGAACATCTTCATGTACTGCTTGAGCTGGTCGGCGTCGTAGCTGGCCACACCTTGGTCGTCGTCCAGCTTGGCCTGGATGCGCACGGCGTTCTGACGCAGCCACTGCTTGTAGGGATGGCGCGATTTCAGACGGTTGTCGATGGCGTCAGTGTCCAGCACCTGGCCGGTCTCGGTGTCCACCGCGAGAATCTGACCCGGGCCGACCCGGCCCTTGGCAATCACGTCTTCCGGCTTGTAGTCCCACACGCCGATTTCCGACGCCAGGGTGATGTAGCCGTTCTTGGTGGTGACCCAGCGCGCCGGGCGCAGGCCGTTGCGGTCGAGCAGGCAGACGGCGTGACGACCATCGGTCATCACCACGCCGGCGGGGCCGTCCCACGGCTCCATGTGCATGGAGTTGTACTCGTAGAAGGCGCGCAGGTCGGCGTCCATGGTCTCCATGTTCTGCCAGGCCGGCGGGATGATCATGCGCACGCCGCGGAACAGGTCGATGCCGCCGGTGACCATCAGCTCGAGCATGTTGTCCATGCTCGAAGAGTCGGAGCCGACGCGGTTGACCAGCGGGCCCAGCTCTTCCAGGTCCGGAATCAGCTCGTTGGCGAACTTCAGGCGACGGGCCACGGCCCAGTTGCGGTTGCCGGTGATGGTGTTGATCTCGCCGTTGTGGGCGAGGAAGCGGAACGGCTGCGCCAGCGGCCATTTCGGCAGGGTGTTGGTGGAGAAGCGCTGGTGGAATACGCAGATCGCGGTCTGCAGGCGCTCGTCACCGAGGTCCGGATAGAACTGCTGCAGGTCCGCCGGCATCATCAGGCCTTTATAGATGATGGTCTTCGGCGAGAAGCTGCAGATGTAGTGCTCGGTGTCGGCGGCGTTGGCTACCGAGGAGCGGCGACGGGCGCTGAACAGCTTGATGGCGAACGGCTGGTCATCCAGGCCTTCGCCGCCGATGAACACCTGCTCGATCTGCGGCAGGCGCTCCAGGGCCAGGCGGCCGAGCACGCTGGTGTCCACCGGCACCTTGCGCCAGCCGATCAGCTGCAGGCCGGCGGCCTCGATCTCGCGGTTCATGTTGGCGCGGGCGGCCTCGGCCTTGGCCGGGTCCTGGTTGAAAAACACCATGCCCACGGCGTACTGCTGGGGCAGCTCGCTGCCGAACTGCTCCCTGGCGACCGCGCGCAGGAACAGGTCGGGCTTCTGGATCAGCAGACCGCAACCGTCACCGGTCTTGCCGTCGGCGTTGATACCGCCACGGTGGGTCATGCAGGTCAGGGCTTCGATGGCGGTCTTCAGCAAGTGATGACTCGCCTCACCTTCCATGTGGGCGATCAGGCCGAAGCCGCAGTTGTCCTTGAACTCATCAGGATTGAATAGGCCGGCTTTCATAGAACTCTCACCAGGATGCCTTCCCGGAAGGCAATGTCTTTCTAATTCGGAGCATCTGCTTGGCGCATACGCCCGCTTTGCCTAAGCAAAAGGGGGGCCATTCTACACACGATGAAATGGATGGACAAAGCCAAAAATGACGCCCAATGAACATCGAATGTCGCAAAAACGAAATAAAGAAAGATGCCTGCGTGATAGGAAAAATAAAAATCACCAAAACAGGGCAGACAACAAATCACACGCGCACCAGATTGATGCACTCAACTTCATTCAGTCTCGATTCATTGAGGCCGCCAGCGCCCCAGGAAGGAACACGGCGTCAGCCGGCGTCGCGGGCAGATACCGGGGAATACCCGGGCACGCAGCCAGGAAGGGACATAGGAGGGAAGTTAACGATACCCGCCAGAGCGCACCAATATTGAACATTGGCGCACCAATAATGATCACGAATTGAGCAATTCGCAGGCGTAACGATGCGAAAAAATGTCGCACTCATCTAAAAAGCGGGCGCAAACGCGCCCGCTTTCCATTTCAACGTGCCTGAGCTTCCTGCTGAATACTGGCGAAACTGCGCGGCCAAGGCTTGCCCGCCTGCACCGCAGCGGGCAGCGACTGGATCGCGGCCTGGGCGGCGGCGCGACTGGAGAACTGCCCGTAGGTCACCACGTAAAGCGGCTGTCCTTGGTGCAGCTTCTTGAAATAGCGGTATTCCCCGCCGTTCTTGCCAACGAATGCCTTGGCGCTGCTTTCCGAGCGGGTGCCGAGAATCTGCAAGGCATAGTTTCCTGACGGACGGCTGGCATACCACTCGGCGCCTGGCGCCGGAGCAGCGCTCGCTACGGTCGTCTCAGGCCTGGGCGCAGTAGCCGCCGGCTTTGTCACTGGCGCGGCGGCAGGCACCGGCTTGGTGGCCGGAGGCGTCACCGCCGGAGCTGGCACAGGCTTGGCCGGAGCAGGTTTGGCCGGCTCGGGAGCAGGCGCACTCGCCACGGTCGGCACTACCGGCGCAGTGACCGGCGCCGGCGTTATCACCGGAGAGGGGGCCGGCATAGGTGGAGTCGCCGACTGGCTCTCCGCGGCACTACCGTCCTCGCCATCATCCATGCCGGAAGCCTGGGCCAGCGGTTCACGAATCACCGGCTGCGCCTCCCCTACCAGCGGCAGCGGAAGCGGCTGACTGGTACCGCTGAACTCCACGGATGCGCCCGACGACTGCGCCGGAGCAGCCTGCTTTTCAGCATCCACAGTCGCAGGAGCCGAGCCCTGAGGCACCAGCTCGACCGGAGACTCGGCGACAGTGGGTGGCGCGCTGTCCTTCTTCCCCTGCATCAGCCAGGCCGCACCAAGCGCGACAGCCACTACGGCGACAGCCAGCAGATGCTTCTTCGGCAATCCGAAACCGGAACCGCCCGCTCCCGCAGCCGAGCGGCTCGCCAGCATGGCCTCGACCAGCACCTCGCGGGCGGCCTGATTGATCGCTCCCGGCCAGCCACCGGAGCTCAGGTGGATATCGGCGACCTGGTCGTCGCTCAACAGATCGATGCCCTGGCCCGCGCCATCCAGCCGCTGGGCCAGGTATTCGCGAGTCTCATCCTCGTCGTAGGGCAACAGCTCTATCGCGTGGAAACGCTCCTCGCCATCGGCCATCAGCTCGAGCCGGGGCAGGATCTCGCTCTCGGCGAACAGAAAGATATGTGGCCTGCCATCCGCATTGCCGGCAGCCAGCGTGAACAGGGTTTCCAGCGCGGCGTCGGCGAGCTGTTCGGCATCGTCGACCAGCAGGTAGACCTCCTGCCCCGTCAGCGCCAGCTGGGCGACCTGGGCCAGGACGCTACGCACATCCGCCTGCTGCATTCCCAGCCCCTGGGCCACCTGGCGCAGGATACCGGCAACATCGCCGGCGCCACGGGCGGAAATGACCACGGACTGCACGGTCTGCTTGTTGGTACTGGCCACCAGCGCCTGGCGCAACAGGGTCTTGCCGCTGCCATGGGGGCCGGTCACGACCAGCAGCAGCTGGCTGTAGCGAGCCAGATGGTGGAGCTGCCCCAGAACCGGCTTGCGCTGCGCCGGGTAGAAGCGGAAGCCAGGCACCCGCGCAGCGAAGGGGTCATGAGTGAACTGGTAGTGCGCGAGAAACGCCTCGTCGGCATGCAAACTGGTCATGTAGCTCTCTTACTCTCCAAGCGGCTGGTGTACCAGCCGAGTCCGCAGCGCGCCGTAGTCGGCACGCAATGTGGCATCCAGAACTTCCCGCGGGAAATCATCGGTGATCACGGCTTCGCCGAGCCGCCCCAGCAATACCAGACGCAGCCGGCCATCCAGTACCTTCTTGTCGACCGCCATATGCTCGAGAAAATCCTCGGGCCCCATCTCGGCAGGCGGCACCACCGGCAGGCCCGCGCGCAACAGCAGGCGAATGCCGCGATCCCGGTCCGCATCCGAAATCCAGCCCAGGCGCGAGGACATCTCCAGCGCCATGACGGTGCCAGCCCCCACCGCCTCGCCGTGCAGCCACTCGCCATAGCCCATGTGGGTCTCGATGGCGTGGCCGAAGGTATGGCCCAGGTTGAGGATCGCGCGCAGGCCGGACTCGCGCTCATCGGCACCGACCACACGCGCCTTGGCCGCGCAGGAGCGCTCGATGGCTTCGATCAGGGCGGAAGACTCCAGCTGGAGCAGGGCTTCGACACGCTCTTCCAGCCAGGAAAGAAACTCAAGATCGCAGATCAGGCCGTACTTGATCACTTCGGCCAGCCCCGCCGACAGCTCACGGGGCGGCAAGGTGCGAAGCACACTCGTATCAATGATGACCGCATTGGGCTGATAGAAGGCCCCGATCATGTTCTTGCCAAGCGGATGATTGATCCCGGTCTTGCCACCGACCGAGGAGTCCACCTGGGACAACAGGGTAGTAGGCACCTGGATGAAGTCGACACCACGCTGGTAGCACGCCGCCGCGAACCCGGCCATGTCGCCGACAACACCGCCACCCAGGGCGATGATGGTGGTTTTGCGATCATGACGCGCCTGGAGCAACCCATCGAAGATCAGCTGCAGCGTTTCCCAGGTCTTGAAGCTTTCACCATCCGGCAGGACGACCGTCGCGATATCCTGGCCCTCCAGCGATTGCTTCAGCGCCTCAAGATAAAGGGGAGCAACGGTCTCGTTGGTGACTATCGCTACCTGGCGACCCGCGAGGTGCGGCTTGAACAGATCAGAACGAGCGAGCAGCCCCTCCCCGATGTAGATGGGATAGCTGCGCTCGCCAAGATCGACAGTAAGAGTCTGCATGAAGCCCCCGGATAGAAAGGGCATAGGATAACGCAGATGGGCCCCCGCTTTAACGGGGAGGCAGGGCGTTGAGACGATCGATGATTTCCTGCACCACCAGACGCGGCGGCCGCTCATCCGTCTCGATGATCACGTCGGCGATCTCCCGGTAGAGCGGGTCGCGTATATCCATCAGGCTGCGCAACACCTTGCCAGGCTCGGCATTGCGCAGAAGCGGCCGGTTGCGATCGCGGGAGGTGCGCTCCAGCTGCTGCTCGACAGAAGCATGCAGGTACACGACCC
>NZ_BPFX01000020.1 GCF_019655855.1 Pseudomonas paralcaligenes
CTTCGTCTCATTCATGGCCCTGCACCGGGCGATGCGCGAGGACGGCGACGTGGTGGTGCTCGGCGAGGACGTGGGCGTCAATGGCGGCGTGTTCCGCGCCACCCTCGGCCTGCGCGAGGCTTTCGGCTTCAAGCGGGTGATCGACACGCCGCTGGCCGAGACCATGATCGCCGGCCTGTCGGTGGGCATGGCTTCCCAGGGGCTGAAGCCGGTGATGGAGATCCAGTTCCTCGGCTTCGTCTTCGCCGCCATGGAGCACCTGCTGGCCCACGCCGCGCGGATGCGCACCCGCACCCGCGGACGCCTGGGCTGCCCGATGGTGCTGCGCAGCCCGATGGGCGCCGGCATCCGCGCGCCCGAGCACCACAGCGAGAGCACCGAGGCGCTGTTCGCCCACGTTCCCGGCCTGCGCGTGGTGATCCCCTCGTCGCCGGCGCGGGCCTATGGCCTGCTGCTGGCGGCCATCGACGATCCCGACCCGGTGGTGTTCCTCGAACCCACCCGGCTGTACCGGATGAACCCGCAGCCATTGACCGACGACGGCAGGCGCCTGCCCCTGGACTGCTGCTTCACCCTGCGCGAGGGCAGCGACATCACCCTCATCAGCTGGGGCGCCAGCGTGCATGAGACGCTGCAGGCGGCCGAGCGCCTGGCGGAGCAGGGGGTGTCCGCCGAGGTGATCGACGTGGCCTGCGTCAAGCCGCTGGACCTCGACACCCTGGAGGCCTCGGTGCGCAAGACCGGGCGCTGCGTGATCGTCCACGAGGCGCCGAAGTCCTGCGGCGTCGGCGCGGAGATCGCCGCCAGTCTCTACGAGCGCGCGCTGCTCGACCTGCAGGCGCCGATCCAGCGGGTGACCGCGCCGGACATCCCGCCGCCGCTGTACCGCCTGGAGCAGCTGTACATGCCCGGCGTCGAGGACATCCTCGCCGCCTGCGAGGCCACGCTGAACTACGCGTAGGATGTCCCGCGCAGGTGACCGCGAGGGGCACACAGCGACTCCCTCTCCCTCCGGGAGAGGTTTGGGGTGAGGGTGCAATAGGTGGCTCCGGGTAGCCTGGAAAACCCTCACCCCCGGCCCCTCTCCCAGGGGGAGAGGGGAGAATTGAGGAGGCACGATGAAATACTTCAAGCTGCCCGACCTGGGCGAGGGGTTGCAGGAAGCCGAGATCGTCGAGTGGCACGTCAAGGCCGGCGACACGGTGAAGACCGACCAGCTGCTGGTCTCGGTAGAGACGGCCAAGGCCATCGTCGACATTCCCGCGCCCTACGACGGCGTGGTGAGCAAGACCTTCGGCGGCGAGGGCGACATCCTCCACGTCGGCGAGCCGCTGCTGGCCTACGAGGGCGAGGACGACGCCGGCACGGTGGTCGGTCGCCTGGAGGGCGGCCACGGTGGAGCGCAGGAGGACAGCTTCTTCGTCGGCGCGGCACCGTCCACCCGCGAGCACCTGGCGCCGCGCGCCACGCCGGCGGTGCGCCAGCTGGCGCGCAGGCTGGGCGTGGACCTGGCCGGGCTCGCCGGTTCCGGCGCCGATGGCCTGATCACCGCCGCCGACGTGGAGACGGCGGCCCAGGGCGAGCGCGACCGCTTCGGCGGCGAGCGCCTGCGCGGGGTGCGCCGGAGCATGGCGATCAACATGGCCAGGTCGCACGCCGAGGTGGTGCCGGTGACCATTTACGGTGACGCCGATCTGCACCGCTGGACGGAGGCCCGCGACCCGCTGATCCGTCTGGCCAAGGCCATCGCCCACGCCTGCACGGTGGAGCCGGTGCTGAACAGCTGGTTCGACGGCCGCGGCCCGTCCATCCGCCGCCACGACAGGCTCGACCTGGGTATCGCCGTGGACACGCCGGACGGCCTGTTCGTGCCGGTGCTGCGCAACGTCGGCGAGCGCGGCGCGGACGACCTCAAGGAAGGCATGGCGCGCCTGCGCGCGGACGTGAAGGCACGCTCCATCCCGCCGCAGGAGATGATGGGCGCGACCCTCACCCTGTCCAACTTCGGCACTCTGTTCGGCCGCTATGCCAACCCGGTGGTGGTGCCGCCGCAGGTGGCGATCATCGGCGCCGGCGGTATCCGCGACGAGGTGGTGGCCTGGGAGGGCAAACCGGCGGTGCATCCGGTGCTGCCGCTGTCGCTGACCTTCGACCACCGCGCCGCCACCGGCGGCGAGGCGGCGCGCTTCCTCAAGGCCCTGGTGCAGGCGCTGGAGGCACCGGAGCCGTAGCCCGGAGGCCATCCGGGCCCCGTGCGGCTAGCGCCGGAACACCAGCACCAGGCCGAGCAGGATGGCGCCCATGCCGGCCAGGTTCAGGCCGCTCATGGCGTTGCCGAGGAACAGGTAGTCCATCGCCGCCGTCACCCCCGGCACCAGGTAGAACAGGCTGGTGACGTTGACCAGGTTGCCGGCGCGGATCAGCCGGTACAGCAGCAGCTGGGCCACCACCGAGATGACGATGCCCAGCCACAGCAGCGGGACCAGGAAGTCGAGCGACCAGTCCACCTCGAAGCGCTGGAAGGGCAGCAGCAGGGCGCAGGCCAGCAGGCTGACCCCGTACTGCAGCGGCAGCGTTTGCAGCGGCGACTGGCTCAGGCCCTTCTGGGCGATGGCGCCGAGGGTCATGCACAGCAGCGCGCCCAGAGCGTAGCCGGTGCCGGCGACGGAGAAGCGCGCCAGGCCGATGCTCTGCCACACCACCAGCACCAGGCCGAGCAGGGCCAGCGCCAGGCCGGCCAGGCGCAGGGCGGCGAAGCGCCGTTCCAGCAGCATCAGGGTGAGGATCGGCTGCACGCCGAGCACGGTGGCCAGAACGCCGGGGGTGATGCCTTGGTCCAGCGCCAGCAGGTAGCAGATGGAATAGCCGCCGATCATCAGCAGGCCGGTGCCGGCCGTGCGCAGGCGCTGGCCGCGCGCCGGCAGCCAGGCGCGGGCGAGCGCGCCGACCAGCAGCAGGACGCCGAGGGCGAGGACGAAGCGCAGGGTCAGGAAGGCGAAGGCCGAGGCGTGGTCCAGGCCCAGGCGGGCGAAGATTGCACCGCTGCTCCAGAGCAGGACGAACAGCGTGGTGGAGGCGCAGGCGCCCCAGAAGGTCTTGTCGAAACGCATGAAGAATCACCTGTCGGAAAGGACAACAGGCTCCGTCGCCGGCGCGGGCGCAGAGAGGACGGAACCGTGGAAGTCTGGCGACCGGCCGCGCGGGCGGACGATCAGGCGCGGGGTGGCGGCGGAGGAGTGCCGGCCCGTGGGGTGACAGGTGGTGGCGCGCACGGATGCTCGCCGTGGAGAACGACGAGGCCGGAAGGAGTGTGCGCGACTGGTTTCATGGAGAACATCCATCTAGGGATGGGGCGACACTACTCCCGTCCTGGCCGACCGGTCAATCTTCCATCCCTGGCGCGGGCGCGGGGGATTCCGTAGGGTGTCCCGTGCAACCCCGACGAGGACCCGCATGCACGAAGAACACTGGCAGGGCGCGCTCTGGCTCGGCCGCGATCATTGCCTGCTGGCCGGGGTCAGCGGCAGCGCCCGACCTCACGCTCACTATGCGCACCAGTTGCTGCTGGCGACCGGCGAGCCGCTGCAGCTGTCCGTCGAGGGGCGGGCGTGCAGCGGGCACGCGCTGCTGGTGCCTTCGCAACGCGCCCATGCCTTCGAACTGGCCGGCCAGCCGCTGCTGGCCCTGTACGCCGAGCCGCTGGCCTTTTCCGTCGAGCAGTTGCAGGTGCTGGCCGAGACCGCGCCCGCCGAGATGGCGGCCCTGGCCGGGCGCGTTCGCCAACTGCCGCGCGCGCCGCTGGATGCGCGCGTGCGCCAGGCACTGGATGCGGTGGACGAGCAGCTGGTCGAGCGGGTCAGCGCCCGTGACCTGGCGCAGCGCGTGTGCCTGTCGCTCAGCCAGCTGGAGCGGCTGTTCGCCGATCAGGTCGGCCTGTCCGTGCGGCGCCTGGTGCGCTGGCGCCGCCTGCGCCTGGCGCTGGTCCTGGCGCTGAACGGTGCCACGCTCACCGAGGCGGCCCACGCCGCCGGCTTCGCCGACTCGGCCCACCTGTCGCGCACCGTGCGCGAGCTGTTCGGCATCCGCGCCGACCGCAGCCTGCGCCACCTGCGGCTACGGCTGCTGGATTGAGCGCAGCGCCTCCGGCGTCTCCGGGACCGGGGTGCTGGATACGGGGCGGCGGAAGGGTTCGACCAGCTGCGCCAGGTAGCCGCGCGGGTAGTCCGGGCGGTCGCCGATGCCCAGGTCGGCGTCGCTCAGCCGGTAGTCCGCGCGGTGGAAGGCGGTGCCCAGCAGGCGATCCCAGACGCTGAAGAACAGCGCGAAGTTGACGTCGCCGGCGCGGCCGTAGCGGATGTGGTGGAAGCGGTGCAGCGGCGCCCAGGCGAACAGGTGGCGCAGCGGGCCGATACGCATGTCGACGTTGCTGTGCTGCAGCAACAGCTGCACGGCGATGGCGAAGGCCAGCAGGGCGGCGACGTCGAGCGGCAGGCCGAGCAGGATCAGCGGCAGCACGCCGGCGCCGGCCTCCAGCAACTGGTGCAGCGGATGCTTCATCAGGCCGTTGAAGCCGTACAGGCGCGGCGCGCTGTGGTGCACCGCGTGCAGGCGCCAGAGCAGGGCATTGCGGTGGCTGAGCCAGTGCATCAGGGTGATGCCGAGGTCGGCGCAGGCGATGGCCAGGGCCAGTTGCAGCCACAGCGGCCAGTGCGTCGGCCATAGCACTGGCGACGGCAGCCATCCGGCGAGCAGTGGAACGGCGGCGAGGCTGACCAGGTTCAGCGACTCGTTCACCAGCGCGTGCAGCAGGTCGCCCGGGCCGTCGCCGTGGGGTTCGTTCCAGCTGCGCTGATAGGGCAGCAGGCGTTCGGCGAGTTGGGAAACGAGGATGGCGGCGAGCAGCAGGGGCAGCAGCCACAGCGGCGACAGCTGGCGATAGCCGACCAGCCAGGTGGCCAGGCCGATCAGGCCGAAACAGAACAGCGGGGCATAGAGGATGCGAAGCAGGGGATGCATGGCGCTCTCCGGCAGGGGAAGGAGCGCCCAGCATCGGTCGCCGCCCGGCGGGCGGCTTGAACGAACGGCGCGTCAGGCGTCGTCGTCGGTGGCGGCGTCCAGCTCGGCGAGGGCGTCCGGCTGGTTCTTGAAGGCCTTGGCGAAGGTGTCGCGGTTCTTCGCCATGAAGATGCCCAGCTCCTCCACCTGTTCCTCGCTGAGCGAGGGCACCGCCTTGTGCAGGGCTTCGGACAGGGCCTCGGCCAGTTCCAGCATCTTGTCGTAACGATCGGCTTCGGCCTTATCCATGAACAGGCGCTCCGGATCGCGACTGCTGCGGTACACCACTTCGACGGCCATTCATCACCTCATTCCCGTATCATGTGATTGATATGTATGGATATACAGTATTCCATCGGCCCATGTCGACGCAAGCGGCACCGCTTCCAAGGAAGGATTGCCGCCATGCCGGCTGGCCTTCATCCTGCATAGCCGTTGTCATGCGAGTGGTCCAGCATGGACCTGTTCTGTCGAAGGAGTGAGATGGTGGATTTCAAGCGAGTCGATGCCCTGCGGGGCGGTATGCATGCCCTGGCCCAGTCGTTCGGCAACCTGCTGGTGGAGGCCTTCCACTACATGGCGCTGTTCGGCATCGGCGGCATCACCGCCTGGGCGTCGGTGGTGACCTTCCTCGGCATGCTGGACAAGGGGCATGTCACTGTCGACGACATCCTCCTGCTGTTCATCTACCTGGAGCTGGGGGCCATGGTCGGCATCTACTTCAAGACCAACCAACCGTATCTAACACAAGTTTTTTCGCGGCCTGCAGGGTGGCAAGCCTAGCTATCACTGTGTCTGGATTGATGGAGTAAGTGAGCATGAAGTTGGTAGATAGCAGCCGCAAACGTATGCATGACGGGGCCAATTCGATTGGTAACCTGATGGTGGAAGGCTTCCATTATTTGGGCCTTTTTGCCATTGGAGCGGCCACGGCATGGGCCTCTGTGATGGCCTTTATGGGGATGGTTGAAAAAGGCCAAGCAAACATTGATGACATTCTCTTGCTCTTCATTTATCTAGAACTGGGAGCAATGGTAGGCATCTACTTTAAAACAAATCACCTTCCTATCCGTTTTTTGCTCTACATAGCGATAACGGCTCTTACGCGATATCTGATTGGTGATGTATCGCATCATAAAGCCCCGGATGTTGGTCTGCTGTATCTGTGTGGCGGAATATTTTTGCTGTCGCTATCTGTTTTGGCTGTCAGGATTGCCTCAAATAAATTTCCTTCCAGTAAGGCGATGGATGCGACGGGGGATGTGGTTGGTGATAGTGCTGGAGAAAAATAAATTGGTGCGGGATAAAGATAAGTTCGAAGATAATGGCTCGTGGTTTTGAGTCGCCTTGGTACTCAGGAGGGGCGAGCAGTGCTGAAAGCATTGCTCGCGAACATGCTGCGAATATAATTTTCTAAATTATGAGCTCACGCCATAGAACTTGCTTTGAACTAAGCTTTTCTCTTTCGCTAAAGCGTGTTTCGGAAATGTGCTTTAGAGAAAAGCTGGTCATGGGAGAGGGGTGGTTTTCAAAAATCTGCATCCCGAGCCCTATTTCGCAAACGTGTGAGTCGAAGCGAATGAAGCGTTCATGTGCATAGTCTCTGAAAAAGCTATCATGATTAGATATCAGTGTCAGGCTATTCAATACTTTTGCTAATGGGGGGCAATTTGCAATATTTACATTAAAGTAGTTTGTTATTTCATGGTAGGCGGTGCTGTTTTTTTCGTCACCCCCAGAAATTATTGTGACGCTAAACTTTTTATCGCTATTAGCAAGCATCCTTAAGAAACCTAAGGCCCCTGAGGCTGTCTGGCCACGTCCAAGGCTTTCGCGAATACGAGTGTATGAGTAGCGATCAATTATAGTTATGTTTTTAGAGTATTTAGCCAGAGGGGCTATTTTTTCTGACCAGATGGCTTGAGCGTTGCTGCCAAAGGGGATGTCCGACCGTCCCGCGGTGCGACTAGCTTTAAAATTTACTGACTCGCTAGCAGCTCCGGCTCCTAATAACTCAAATCCGGTAGTGGTGCAATGCCTGACTGAGTCTTCGCTGTTGGAAAGAATTTTGCTTATTTCGTCATCCGCCAAAGCTGTTTTAAATATTTGGCATAGTGTTGTTAGTTTTGAAAAATCCTCATAGTCACAAAAGTCATTCCATTCATTATCAACTATTGAGGTTCGGTAGTACTCAAGAGCTTCTTTCCAGCGTTGATGGTATTTTACTGGGAATTTTTTAATTAAATCCAAAAGGCTGTCGAACTTGTCGGCGTTTGAAATTAAAACTCCATGATCCCGCCAAAGCTGAAGTATGGTGTCGTGGGCTGCACTTTGGCCTGCAGTGTTTAGGGTTTTGGAGTCAAAAAAATGAGTATCAAAGGCGAATTCGGTAATCATTTTTTATCTCCGAGTCCTTTTTTCTCTTATGCGTTCCTCAAAGAATCCATCAGGGAACTCTCTACAAAAATCTCCTTCGTCATCTAATGGGATGCTAATTATCACCCCGCCGTCACTTGTGGGTTCTACATAATTTATGCTGATTTGGTCTTTTTTTAAGCCTTGATAGACTCTGCTTTGAAGGCGAAGTAGCAACGACTCGCTATGAGTTTCTATGATCCATTGGTTGGTTTTAGATGTTTCAATTATGAAGTCTGCTAAGTGTGCTTGCAAACGAGGGTGTAGGTGGATTTCGGGTTGCTCAACGCAGATTATACTATTTTTGCGGACAATTCCCTCGACGATTATCGGTAGCATTTGGCCAATTCCGAAGCCGACGTCTGAGGGGCCGACGACAATATTGGAGCGAGTGTCTCTTAGTTGAAGGCAGATAACGGTTCCGGTTACGTTGTCACCAATACTTCTTGCGGAAAGTTCATAAGGTATTTCAAATTTCTCAAACCAAGAGTTAATTTTTTCTGTTATTTCAGGTGATTGCTCGTATATAAAGCGAGCAACGTTTTCACCTAATTTCCCGACGGAATCATTTTGATCTCCTTTGGGAGCATAGAAACGACTGGGATGGCTACGCAAAGGCCCGAGATACGTTACTGCTGAGAATTTCTCTTTTAAATCGCTTGCTGTCTCTCCCATGGTGTGATTGAGATTATTCCGCTAGGCATGGAGAGCCCTAGGCTGGGCTTTATGTCGGCGACTGCCATGCAAGGAGTTGAAAAGTTTAGGTCTGTTTGAAACTCTGTTTTTTGAAGAGCCTTTTTTATTTCCTCAGTTTCTATTTTTCCCCAGGTTCTCACTCTTCGCTCTATGTAGTCCGCAACAGTATCCTCTGTAAGCAGGGAGAATTTTTGGGCGTTGGACAGCCTCTTAAGCAGCGAGTCTTTATTTTTTTCTCGCAAGTTGGACTTTAGTGCGGCATGAAATATCGGGGCTTTCTTTTCGTTGGTTATTGTTATTTCTATTCTTTTTAGATACGAGAATCCTTCGTATGTACTGTTGTTCCCCGTTCCAGAGTAGGCATACTCTAGTTCATAGCTTCGTAAGTGGCTGCTGCCGAAAGAGCTTGATCTGGCTTCTTGAGGGTTGTTCTTTTTGGAAGATGTGTATGAAATGCGAAAGCCTATTTCTTTTGATATGTCATGCTCGTTTACCATTGATGAGTAGTCGCCAAGGTCTACATATTCACCGTTTGAAACTAGTCCGCCTTGTGTGCTTGGTCTGGTTAATGATTGTTTTAAGAGCATGATGGAGTGAATTATGGAGCTCTTCCCTGAAGAGTTTGGGCCATAAACAAGTGTTATAGGGGCGAGCGTTAAAGATTGCCAGTCAGAGAAAGCTTTGAAATTTTTTATATCGATTGTGGTAAACATCAATTGAACTCCCGTCCATGAGCGTGATGTCTTAATGATGTCATAGTCACTTCTTCAGACGCCACTGCTGTAGGTGTACAACGGCTTCGAAAGCATTTGGCTGAGCTCTGCTGGAATGGGTTACCTCAATCCACAACGAATTGTGCCGACTAACACGAAAAGGGTTGTGGTCTGTTGGCTGGTAAGTCCGGTTTCTCTGAAAGACGGGAGGTCGCCACAGTCTTGTAGGGCTCGGCGTTGAGACCGGTGTGCAATGATGAACACTCCCAGTTTCCACGTTAGGCGAGAGCTTCTCTTGACATATGTGGCTAGGTTGGGAGCTGGGTTTCCAAGAGGCAGAGTGTTAGGACTCATTGGTCAAGACCAATCACATGCCGGTGCGCTTCCTGATCTACGTGGCGATCACCGCGCTGACCCGCCTGCTGATCTCCGACGTGTCGCACCACAACGGGCCGGGCCTGGGCGTGGTGTACGTTTCCGGCGCGATCCTGCTGCTGGCGATGGCGATCCTAGTGGTGCGCTTCGCCTCGTCGCGCTTCCCGTCGGTGCAGGTGCCCGCCCGCGCCGTCCGGGACCCGGAAGAAGGGTGAGGCGACGCAAGCGACCGACCGCTTTTGGAGTGACAGGTTTTTCCATCTGCAATATATTCGCATTTGAGATTTTCCGTCGTTCTCATCAGGTCGCTATCCGTGTCGAGCGATTCCCCCTCTCCCCATCTGGTCGCGACGCTCTACCACGGCCACCACAGCTGGCTGCTCGGTTGGCTGCGGCTGCGCCTGGATTGCCCGCAGAACGCCGCCGACCTGGCCCAGGACACCTTCGTCCGCCTGCTCGGGCAGCGTGAGCTGGTCGAGCCGCGCGAGCCCCGGGCGTTCCTCGCCACCATCGCCCGTGGCCTGGTGGTCGATCACTACCGGCGCGCCCGGCTGGAGCGCATCTACCTGGACTCCCTGGCCGGTCTGCCGGAGCCCGAGGTGCCCTCGGCCGAGGTGCGGGCCCTGGTGCTGGAGACCCTGGTGGAGGTCGACCGCCTGCTGGACGGACTCAAGCCGCGGGTCCGCGAGACCTTCCTGCTGTCGCAGCTCGACGGCCTGACCTACCCGCAGATCGCCGAGCGCCTGGGCCTGTCGGTCAGCTCGATCCAGCAGTACATGGGCAAGGCCTTCGCCCACTGCTACCAGGCGCTCTACCCATGAGCCGGCTGGACGCCGCGGTGGTCGAGCAGGCCATCGCCTGGCGCGTGCGCCTGGCCTCCGGCACCTGCGCCGACGAGGAGATCAGCGCCTGCCTCGACTGGCGCAGCCGGCACGCCGACCATGAGCTGGCCTGGCAGCGCCTGGATGGCCTGGGCGAGCGCTTCGCCAGGCTGCCGACGGCCCTGGGCCATGCGGCGCTGGACGAGCCCGGCCACGATCCGCTACGCCGGCGCGCGCTCAAGGCGCTGGGCCTGTTGATCGCGGTGGGCGGCGCCGGCGCGCTGGCAGTGCGCGGCGAGGTGGTGCAGCCGCTGCTCGCCAACCTGCGTACCGGCACCGGGGAGCGCCGCTCGCTGCTGCTGCCCGACGGCGGCCGCCTGCACCTCAACGCCGGCAGCGCGGTGGATATCGACTATGGCCCCGCGCACCGGCTGATCCGCCTGTACCAGGGCGAGATTCTGCTGGAGACCGCGGCGGACGAGCGCCAGCGGCCGTTCCTGGTGGACACCCGTCAAGGCACCCTGCGGGCGCTGGGCACGCGCTTCCAGGTCCATGACCAGGGCGCCAGCTGCCAGGTGGCGGTGTACGCCGGCGCGGTGGAGGTGACCCCGCGGCAGGGCGCTGCCCGGGTGCTGCAGGCGGGCACCCAGGCGCGCTTCGACCCCTCGGCGGTGCAGGCCGGCGAGCGGGCGGACGAGGATCGCAGCCGCTGGGTCGACGGCGTGCTGGTGGCGCGGGAAATGCGCCTGGACGCTGTGGTCGCCGAACTGGAGCGCCAGCGCCCTGGCGTGCTGCGCTGCGATCCGGCGGTGGCCGGGCTGCGCATTTCCGGGGTGTTCCCGCTGGACGACACGGACCGGGCGCTGACGGCCATCGGGCAGACGTTGCCGGTGCGGGTGGTCTATCGCACCCGCTACTGGGTCAGCCTGATGGCGGCCTGAAAATAATTCTCGAATTTCCTTGTAGGTTTTTCTCCATCGCTCGGCCTCCTTTGCAGTCGTTCATTGCCATCCGAGGAGCCGCCATGTCCTGCCGTACCCCCCGTTCCCTGACCGCCGCCGTGCGGGCCGCCCTGTTCGGCCTGGGCCTGCCGCTGCTGGCGGTGCCGTTGAGCCTGCCGGCGCTGGCCGACGGGCACAGCTACAGCATCGCCGCCGGCGCGCTCGACGAGGCGCTCAACACCTTCGCCCGCCAGGCCGGCGTGCTGCTCAGCTTCGACCCGGCGCTGACCGCCGGCCGGCAGAGCCAGGGGTTGAGTGGTCACTACGAGGTCGACCAGGGGTTCGGCGTGCTGCTGTCCGGGACGGGCCTGCGGGCGGTCGATAGCGGCACGGGCGGCTATCGCCTGGAACCGGCGCCCCAGGCCCGGGACGGCAGCCTGGAACTGCAGAGCCAGACCATCAACGGGCGCTACGGCGAGTACGCCAGGGGGCCGGTCCGCGGCTATGTCGCCACCCGTTCCGGCAGCGCGACCAAGACCGATACGTCGATCCTGGAGACGCCACAGTCGATCTCGGTGGTGAGCCGGGCGGAAATGGACGCGCGCGCCGTGACCACCGTGGAAGAGGCGCTGCGCTACACGCCGAGCGTCGCGGTGCCCTATGGCTACGACACCCGCTATGACTGGGTCAGCATCCGCGGCTTCGACTCGAAGAACCAGATCTTCCGCGACGGCATGAAGCAGTCGAGCAGCCTCTACGGCCTGCCGCGCCCGGACGCCTGGGCCCTGGAGCGGGTCGAGGTGCTGCGCGGCCCCGCCTCGGTGATCTTCGGCCAGGCGGAGCCCGGCGGGCTGGTCAATCTGGTGAGCAAGCGCCCGGGCGAGACCGCGCACAACGAAGTGCGCCTGCGGGCCGGCTCCGACCAGCTGGGCGAGCTGGCGGGCGATTTCTCCGGGGCGCTCGATGCGCAGAACGACCTGCGCTACCGGGTGGCGCTGCTTGGCAACGACAGCAACGCGCAGGTCGACAAGACCGGCATGCAGCGGCAGATGATCGCGCCCAGCCTGACCTGGAACATCGGCGACGCCACCGACCTGACCCTGCTCGGCCTGTACCAGAAGGACAAGGGCCGGTTCGGCTTCAGCTTCCACCTGTCGCCCTACCTGCGGGACAGCCTGAACCTGCCGCACGACACCGACCGGGACTTCTTCGAGGGCGAGCCGGGCTTCAACCGCTTCGAGCGGACCTACTACTCGCTGGGCTACGAACTGACCCACCGCCTGAACGAGGTCTGGACCCTGCGCCAGAACCTGCGCTACGACGCCTCGGACCTGGCCTACAGCAACATCGGCACCTTCGCCATCAACCCGTTCGACGGGCGCACCCTGTTCCGCAGCAGCTCGGCCTGGGACGAGGACATGAGCGGCTGGGCCATGGACAACCAGGCCCAGGCGGTATTCGCCACCGGCGCCATCGAGCACACGCTGCTGATGGGCCTGGACTGGCGCCGCACCGACTCCGACGAGCTGACCTTCAACGGTGGCGCGCCGACGCTGGACATCCTCGAGCCGGTCTATGGCAAGCCGGTCCCGGCGCTGACCCGCACCGGCGACCGCCAGGTGGTGACGCGGCAGACCGGCGTGTACCTGCAGGACCAGATCGCCCTGGACGACCACTGGCGCGTGCTGCTGGGCGGCCGCTACGACTGGTCGAAGAGCGATATCGACGACCGCATCAAGGCCGACTCCAGGGCCAGCGACGAAGCCTTCACCGGCCGCCTGGGCGTGGTCTACGTGTTCGACAACGGCCTGGCGCCCTACGCCAGCTACAGCGAGTCGTTCAACCCGGTCAGCGGGACCGACGGCCTGACCGGCAAGCCGTTCGACCCGGAGCAGGGCCGGCAGTACGAGATCGGCGTGAAGTTCCAGCCGGAAGGCGCGCGCAGCTTCGTCAGCCTGGCGCTGTTCGACCTGACCAAGGAGGACTACGTGCTCAGCGACAACCGCAACCAGTCCGCTCCCGCCGTGCGGCGCCAGGTGGGCGAGGTGAACGCCCGCGGCGTCGAGCTGGAGGCGCTGGCCAGCCTGGCCGAGGGCCTCGACCTGCGGATGTTCTACAGCTACACCGACGCCTTCATCACTTCCACCCCCAACGCCTGGGAGAAGGACATCCGCCTGCCGTACACGCCGAAGGAATCGGCCGGCGCCTGGCTCGACTACACCCAGCCCAGCGGCGTGCTGAAGGGACTGGGCGGCGGCCTGGGCGTGCGCTACACCGGCGCCAGCCGCTACACCGGGGTCAACGCCGCGCGCGCCCTGAACCCGGCGCTCGAACCCATCGCCAGCGTCGAGTCGCAGGCCTACACCCTGCTCGACGCCAGCGTGCACTACAGCCTGAGCGGCGTGCGCCTGGCGCTCAACGCCAGCAACCTGCTGGACAAGGAATACGACGCCTCGTGCTCCGAGGTGGGCTGTTCCTACGGCTACGGACGCACCGTGACCGCGAGCGCCAGCTACGGCTGGTGACGCGGCGGGCCGGGGCCGCGCGGCCCCGGCCCCTGGTCTGGCGACGGGCGCGATTTGCCGTGCAAGCATTTCTCATTACTATACGCATCCTGTTCTGAGCGGCCGCATTCCGGGGCCGACAGGCGCTCAGCAGTCGAGTCCAACGTGAGCAGATCACCCTCCCTTTCGCGCTGGAGCATCGCCTCGCGCATCCTCGCCGCCCTGATCGGCGGCTACGCGCTGGCCTATGGCTTCGCCGCCTTCTTCTCCGTCTACCTGCCGCTGGCGCGGCCGGACCGCGTGGCCTTCGCCGGCATGCTCAGCTTCGCCGTGTGGACGGCCGCCGCGATCTACGCGTTCGCCGTGCGCAGCGCGACCCGCGCCTGGCTGTGGCTGGCCGGGCTGGCCATCGTGCTGTGCCTGGCGGCGTTCCTGCCCGGCGAACTGAGGGTGCGCCCATGAGTCTGCGTCAATCCATGGCCGGCCTGCACACCTGGGGCGGGCTGCTGCCCAGTTGGCTGCTCTACGTGATCATCCTGACCGGCACCATCGCCTGCTTCGACAAGGAGCTGGATCGCTGGATGCGTCCCGCCCTGCACCAGGAAGCGGCGGCGACCATGAGCCCCGACCAGATGCGTGGCTGGCTGCAACGCAACGTCAAGGACGAGCTGCATGCCTTCTGGATGCACGGCCCGAGCGAGCGCGAGCCTTACTGGCGCCTGGGTTGGGAAGTCGATGGCTCGGACCAGCGCGGCAACCTGACCTTTGCCCCCGGCGGTGGCGAGCCGCTGCCGGAAACCGTCGGCGGCGACTTCTTCTTCCGCCTGCACTACACCCTGCACGCGGGCATGCCCGGGGTGTACATCGTCGGCCTGGCCGGGATGTTCATGCTGGTCGCGCTGATCTCGGGGGTGATCATCCACCGCCGCATCTTCAAGGACTTCTTCACCCTGCGCCCGAAGGCCAACGGCCAGCGCGCCTGGCTGGACGCCCATAACCTGTTCGGCGTGGTGGGCTTTCCGTTCCATCTGGTGCTGGCCTACACCGGGGTGCTGATCTTCGTCTCCAACTTCATGCCGGCCGGCCTGCTGGTGGCCTACAAGGGCGACATCGAGCACTTCTTCACCGAGGTGACCGGCGCCTACCACCGGGAGGAGGCGCACCAGCCGGCGCCGCCGCCGATGTCCCTCGACACCCTGGTCGAGCGCTCGCGCCAGCACTGGGGCGACGGCGAGGCGGGCTGGATCAGCGTGCACCACCCGGGAGACGCCTCGGCCGTGGTGGAGGTCAGCGAGCTGAGCCGCGAGTCGCGGATCGGCCGCCCGCTGTCCGGGCTGACCTACGACGCCGCCAGCGGCGAGCTGCTGCACGAACAGCGGCCGCCCGCCGGCTACGCGACCTACACCTGGCTGGCCGGCCTGCACATGGTGCAGTTCGGCGGTAGCCTGGTGCGCGGCCTGTACCTGCTGCTGGGGCTGGCGGGCTGCGCCATGCTGATCGGCGGGGTGCGGGTCTGGGTGACCAAGCGCGAGGCTCGCGGTGGCGCCGGTATCGGCGTGGTGCGCGCGCTCAACGGCGCGGTGTTCGGCGGCCTGCCGCTGGCCAGCCTGGCACTGCTGTGGGGCAACCGCCTGATTCCCGCGGAGCTGGCCGAGCGCGCCTCGGCCGAGGCCTGGGTGTTCGTCGGTGCCTGGCTGCTGCTGGCCGTCTGGGCGCTGCTGCAGCACCGCCAGCCGCGTCGCCTGCTCAGCCTGCAGCTGGCGCTGGGCGCCGTGCTGGCCCTGGGGCTGCCGCTGCTCAACGGCCTGACCACCGAGCACGGCCACCTGCTGTCGACCCTCGCCCGTGGCGACTGGGGCCTGGCCGGCGTCGACCTGTTCCTGATCGTGGCGGGGCTGCTCAGCGCCCTGTACGCCTGGCGCTTTTCCCGGCCGCAGGCGGCCCCGGCGCCTCGCGCTCGCCGTGCCCTGGTCGAGGAGGCCGCCTGATGTTGCTGCTCGCCTTCGCCCTGAGTTACCTGGCCATGGCCGCCCTGTGCCTGGCCATGTCCCGTCACCACAAGGCGCTGCTGGGCG
Organism: Pseudomonas paralcaligenes; assembly: GCF_019655855.1. GTDB lineage: Bacteria > Pseudomonadota > Gammaproteobacteria > Pseudomonadales > Pseudomonadaceae > Aquipseudomonas > Aquipseudomonas paralcaligenes. The sequence continues at coordinate 15,596 of NZ_BPFX01000020.1, forward strand.
GCGCCCCCGGCCCGGCCCGCCAGCGCGGCCTGCGCGCGTTCGCCGCGCTCGGTCTGGGGCTCGCCCTGGCACTGTGCTGGAGCGCGCGTGGCGGCGACATCGGCGCCGTGCTCTGGCTGTGCCTGGTGATGCTCGCCGGCCTGCTGGTGGCGGCCCTGCTGGCCTGGCGCGAGCGCTGGCTGCTGCCGCTGGCGCTCGGCCTGCCGCTGGCCGGCGGTGTGGGCCTGATGTTCTGATCGACGAGCTACGCCCTGTCTGTGCCTCACCCCTGTAGGAGCGAGCTTTGCTCGCGAATGGAATTGATGTTCACGTAGGGTGCGCCACGCGCACCGGAAGGCCCGCACAGGACCCCGGTGCGCATGGCGCACCCTACGCGATGGCGCTTCAGGAAGTCGCCCATAAAAAAGGCTATGTCCCCGTTAGTTGTTGCACACCTTGTGGGAGCGGATTTATCCGCGAATTTCGCGGCCAAGGCCGCTCCCACAAGAGCAGGACACATGGCCATGAAAAAGCCAGCGCATGCGCCGGCTTTTTCGTGCCTCCCCCCGATCAGAAGTCGAGGGTATAGCTCAGGCTGTAGGTGCGGCCACGGCCCTTGTAGTCGAACATCTCCACCGGCGCGAGGGCGCCGTAGAACACCTGGGCGCGCTGGCCCCAGACTGAGGTGTAGTCCTTGTCCAGCAGGTTCTGGATGCCGAAGTTCAGGGTGCCCACCGGCAGGGCGTGGCTGCCCAGCACGTCGAAGGTGGCGTAGCCATCGATCTTCTGGTCGTTCTCGTCGCTCAGGTTGAAGGTGCGCACGGCCTGCAGGCGCAGGCTGGTGACGCCGTCCTGCCAGCCGACGAAGGCGGTGGCCTTGGAGGGGCTGCCGGCGGTGACATCCTGCTTCACCCAGCGCTCGTCGCTCTTCTGCTGCGAACGGATGGCCAGGGCGCTGGCGCCGACCTGCCACTGCTCGCCCAGCCAGTAGCTGAACTGGCCTTCCAGGCCGTAGTTGCGCTTCTTGTCATCCAGTTGCTCGACCAGCAGGCTGGTGCGGTTGTAGGTGATGCTCTTGTCCGACCAGGCGTAGAAGGCGGCCAGCTGGGCGTCCAGGCCGTCCGCGTAGTGGCGCCAGCCGAACTCGACCTGCTTGGTCTTGATCCCGTCCAGCGCCGAGTCCTCGACGTTGACGCCCTGGTTCAGGCGCCAGTGGCTGCCGACCAGGGTGTAGCTGCCCTGGCCATAGTACTTGGCCGGGTCGGGCAGCTCGAAGCCCTCGGAGTAGTTGGCCCATACCTGCTGCGCCTTGTTCAGCTTGTAGACCAGGCCGAGGTTGTAGAGGTCGACGTCGTATTCCTTCTCGCCGCCGGGAATCGCGTCGGCGCTGCTGCCGATGCCCTTGCTGATGGAGATCTGCTGGGTCGCGGCGACGAAGTCGCCGACGTCGGTGGTGATCTCCTGGCGGCGCCAGCCGCCGGACAGGGTCAGGTCGTCGGTGATCTTCCAGCTGAGCTGGGCAAAGGCGGACTGGCTGTCGGTGTCGATGCCCGGGTAGCGGCCGACGCGGGCGTAGCGGTCGGCGACCAGGCCGCCGCTGGAGGCGGCCTGGCCCAGGTCGAACATGCTCTGGCTGGAGTCGAAGTTCTCCCACTCCAGGTCGACGCCGTAGTTCAGGCTGACACGTTCCCACTCCTTCACCAGCACGGCCTTGAGGCCGTAGTAGTCGGTGTCCTGCTGCGAAGCGGAGTAGTAGGACTGCAGCGGGTTGACCGCGCCGGTGCCGGTGAAGCGCACGGAGGGGAAGGGCTGGAAGGCCATCTTCTCGCTGCGGTAGTAGCCCTGCAGGTAGACGTCGTGACCGAGCACCTCGGGGATGTGGTAGGTGGCGTTGTACTGCTGGCGCTCGGTGCGCGGTTCGAGGTCGTAGCTGGCGCCGTCGCGGATGTCGAAGTCGCTGGCGCCGGTCAGGGCCTGGAAGTTGTCGCCGAGGAACAGGCCCTTGTCGCCGTCGTAGCCGGAGTCGTACCACTGCATGCCCAGGCTCAGGCTGTGCTGGTTGGGCAGCAGGATGTCCAGGCTGCCCATGATGTCGACGGAGCGGTTGTACTGTAGGTCGGTCTGGGTGATGTCCAGCAGCACCTGGTCGCCGTTGCCGTCGTAGGCCGCGCCGTTGCGCTGGTAGGCCACGGCCAGGCGGCCGTTGACGGTCTCGCTGCCGCCGCCGACCGACTGCGCCACGCGCCAGTCCACGTCGTCGCTCTGGCGCAGGCCGCTGCGCACGCCCACCTCGCTGGAGAAATGGGCCGGGCCGGATTCGCCCTTCCTGGTGACGATGTTGATGATGCCGCCGGTGGCGCCGCCGCCGTATACCGCGCTGGCGCCGGAGAGCACTTCGATGCGCTCGATGTTGAACGGGTCGATGGAGTCGAACTGGCGGCTGATGCCGCGGGAGCTGTTCAGCGACACGCCGTCGATCATCACCAGGGCGCTGCGCCCGCGCAGGTTCTGGCCGTAGTTGGTGCGCCCCTGCGGGCCGATGTCGAGGCCGGGGATCAGCTGGCCCAGGGCTTCCTTGAGCGGCACGCCGGCCTTGGTCTGCTCCTGCAGCTGGGCACTGCCGATGACCCACACGGTGCCGGGCAGCTCGCTGATACTGGTCGGCGCGCGCGAGCCGATCACCACTTGGCGGTCGATCTCCAGGCCCACGCCGGCCAGTTGCAGGGTGTAGCCGCTGCCGCCGGAGACAGCGCGCAGGCCGCTGCCTTCCAGCAGCGCGGCGAGGCCGTCGGCGACGCCGTATTCGCCGTTCAGGCCTCGGGTGGTGCGGCCGGAGGTCAGGTCGGTGCTGAACGAAAGCAGCACGCCGGCCTGTTCGCCGAACTGGTTGAGCGCACTTTCCAGGTCGCCGGCGGGAATCTGGAACGACTGGCGGCTTTCCTGCTGGCTGGCGGCGACGGCGGGCAGGGCCGGCGCCAGGCCGGCGGCGAGGCCCAGGCCGAGGATCAGGGGCTGCAGGGCGCGGCCGAGCGGCGCGCGGGCGAACGGGGCGAGACGGAGTGGACGCATGGACTTCTCGTGCAAGGTGAAGTGGAGGAGGTTCTAGCCCTTGTCACGCGAGCGGCGGAAAAAGGTTCAGGTCGGCGGAAAAAAGTTTCGTGCGGCTCAGGCGCGCGGCTGCACGCTGACCCAGTAGCGGGTGAAGCGGTGCACGCGCACCGGCAGGGCGGCGGGCAGCAGGTCGAGGATTCGCTCGCTGTCGTCCAGCGGGTAGCTGCCCGACAGGCGCAGGTCGGCGATGGCCGGGTCGCAGCCCAGGCGGCCGTGGCGGTAACGGTTCAGCTCGGCGAGGAAGTCGGCCAGGCGCATGCCGCTGGCGACCAGCATGCCGCGGGTCCAGGCGCTGGCGTTGGGGTCGAGGCCGTCCGGCGCGGTGCTGGTGTGGCTGTCGAAGCGCAGGCGCTGGCCGCCACTGAGGCGCTGGCTGGTGCCGTCCAGTGGGCGCACCAGCGCATGGCCTTCGTACAGGCTGAGCGCACAGCTGGGGCCGTACAGGCGCACGCCCAGGCTGCCGCGTTCGGCGAGCACCAGCCCCTGGGGCGTGGCGATGCGCAGGGGCGGCAGGTCGGCGCGATTGTGCACGAGGATCTCGCCGCGCCGCAGTTCGATCAGCCGTTGCCGGGCATCGAAGCGGATGTTCACCGCGCTGTCGGTGTTGATGAGCAGTTGCGAGCCGTCGTCCAGCGCCAGGTCCAGGCGCTCGCCCACGGCGGTCCTGCGGTCGGCCAGGTAGGGTTGCCAGGGCTGGCGCTGCAGGCCCCAGCCGGTGGCGCCGAGCGCGCTCAGCACCAGCAGGGCCTTCAGGGCAGTGCGCCGCTGCGGCGAGGGCTGCGCCTCCAGTGCCTGGCGGCCGAGCCATGGCGGCAGTGCGCTCAGCCGGTCGTTGAGCTGTTCGATGCGCTGCCAGGCCCGTTCGTGCTCGCCGGCGGCCGCGCGCCAGTCGCGCCACGCCTGGCGGCGCCGCTCGCTGGCGCCGGCCTGCAGCTCCACCAGCCATTGCACGGCCTGCTCGGCGACGGCCGGATCGATGGGAGACTGCTTCATCCGCTCAGGCCTCCGGCGCGAAGTAGCACTGCAGTGCGGCCCTGGCCATGTAGCGCTTGACGCTGGAGAGGGAGATGCCGAGCTGCTCGGCCACCTCGGGGTAGGTCAGGCCGTCGAGCTGGACCAGCAGGAAGGTCCGGCGCGCCAGGGGCGGCAGGCCGTCGAGCAGGCGATCCAGTTCGAGCAGGGTCTCCAGGATGATTGCCTGCGCCTCGGCGGAGGGAGCGGTTTCCTCGGGCAGGGCGGCGAGGCTTTCGAGGTAGGCGCGCTCGATGTCCTGGCGGCGGAAGTGGTTGGCCAGCACGCGCTTGGCGACGGTGGTGAGGAACGCCCGTGGCTCGCGCAGGCTGGGCAGCTCGCGCCCGGCGAGTACGCGCAGGAAGGTGTCCTGGGCCAGGTCGGCGGCGTTTTGCGGGCAATGCAGGCGACGGCGCAGCCAGCCATTGAGCCAGCCGTGATGATCGCTGTAGAGACTGTGCAGCGACTGCTGCGAGGCGGCTTCCCCGGTCGACACCCGCGTTTCCCCCGACTGCCCGAATACGAGAGCATATTAAATAATAATTATTCTTATCATATCGGCGGCGAGCGGGCGCGGCAATCGCGTGGCCGAGGAATGGCCATCGGGCGGGGAGAGGGCGTTTCGCGGGTGAGCGGTCGTCAGCGCTGGCTGCGCAGCAGGCCGGGCGCGGCGCCGAAGGCCTGGCGGAAGCGGTTGCTGAAGTGGCTGGCGCTGGCGAAGCCGCAGGCCAGGGCGATCTCGCCCAGGGGCAGGTCACCGTGGCGCAGCAGCTCCCGCGCCCGCAGCAGGCGGCGCTGCAGCACGTAGCGGTGGGGCGGCAGGCCGAAGCTGTGACGGAACATGCGGGCGAAGTGGTATTCCGAGAGGGACGCCATCCGGGCCAGTTCCTCCAGGCCCAGCGACTCGCCCAGGTGCTGTTCGATGTAGTCCGCCAGGCGCCGGCGCAGATGCGGCGCCAGACCACCCTTCAGGCGCAGGCCCTGGCGCCGCCCGACCTGGGTCAGCAGCACGTGGCTGATCATCTCGTGGGCCAGCGTGCCGGCCAGCAGGCGCTCGCCCGGCTCGTTCCAGTCCAGGCCCACCAGCTGGTGAAACCGGCCGGCCAGGCGCGGGTCGTCGAGGAAGGTGATCTCGTTCAGCTGCAGCTCGCGCGGCTCGCGGTCCAGCAGGGCGACGGCGCTGGCGGCGAAGCGCTGCGGGCTGACGTAGAGGTGGGCGAGCTGGATGTCGCCGTTGATCACCCAGGACGACTCGTGGCCGGCCGGCAGCACGCACAGCTTGTCCGGCGAGCCCTTGTCGCCGGGGCGCTCGCGGCGGAAGGTGCCGGTACCCCCGGCCAGGTAGCAGGACAGGGTGTGGTGGCTCGGCCCCTGGTAGTCGCGGGCGTCGTGGTGGTTGGTCCACTGCGCCACCGCCAGATCGTCACCCAGCTCCGTGCCACGCAGCAGGCGCGCGTTGGGCGAACTGCTGAGCGACTGGAAGACCAGGTTCTGTTCGAGGACGGCCATGGTGTGGACATCGGGCGGTGGGGATGCCTGTCATCCTACTCCGCCGGGGCGCCGGCGCCAGCGGTGGGCGACGGATAAGCGCAATTTCGTGCAAGCGCGAGCCTGCGGTCGGGCGCGAGACTGTGCGGGTCAAGGAGCCTGCCATGAACCTGTCGCTGTACCTGCTCACCGTCCTGATCTGGGGCACCACCTGGATCGCCCTCAAGCTGCAACTGGGCGAGGTGGCCATCCCGCTGTCCATCGCCTACCGGTTCGCCCTGGCGGCCCTGGTGCTGTTCGCCATGCTCCTGCTCAGCCGCCGCCTGCAGCGGCTGGACCGGCGCGGCCAGCTGCTGTGCCTGGCCCAGGGCCTGTGCCTGTTCTGCCTAAACTTCATGTGCTTCTACACCGCCAGCCAGTGGATACCCAGCGGCCTGGTGGCGGTGATCTTCTCCACCGCCACCCTGTGGAACGCGCTCAACGCCCGCGTCTTCATGGGCCGGCGCATCGCCGCCAACGTGCTGGTCGGCGGCGCGCTGGGGCTGCTCGGCCTGGGCCTGCTGTTCTGGCCGGAACTCGCCGGCCACGAGGCAAGCCGCGAGACCCTGATCGGGCTGGGCCTGGCCCTGCTCGGCACCCTGTGCTTCTCCGCGGGCAACATGCTGTCCAGCCTGCAGCAGCAGGCCGGGTTCCGGCCGCTGACCACCAACGCCTGGGGCATGCTGTATGGCGCGCTGCTGCTGCTCGGCTACTGCCTGGCGAGCGGCGTGCCCTTCGCCTTCGAGGTGAATACCCGCTACATCGGCTCGCTGCTGTACCTGGCGATCCCCGGCTCGGTGATCGGCTTCACTGCCTATCTGACCCTGGTCGGGCGCATGGGCCCGGAGCGCGCGGCCTACTGCACTGTGTTGTTCCCGGTGGTGGCGCTGAACATCTCGGTGTTCGTCGAAGGCTACCAGTGGACCCTGCCCGCGCTGCTCGGGCTCGGCCTGGTGATGGTCGGCAACGTGCTGGTGTTCCGCCAGCCGAGGCCGGTGGCGCAGGCTGTACAACCGAGCACGTAGGGTGCGCCGCGCGCACCTGGCGGTCCCGAGGAAATCGGTGCGCGCAATGGATCAGTCCGGCCAGTGCCACGGTGGTTCGTCGAGCATGCCCTGGCCCTGGATGACGGTCTGGCCCAGGTCCTTGTCGAGGACGATGGCATTGCACTCGGGGTGCTGTTCCAGCGCGGCGATCAGCCGGCTGGCGTGGGACACCACCCATACCTGGGTGTGCCGTGAGGCCTCGATGATCAGCCGGCCCAGCGCCGGCAGCAGGTCAGGGTGCAGGCTGGTCTCGGGCTCGTTGAGCACCATCAGCGACGGCGGCCTGGGGGTGAGCAGGGCGGCGATCAGCAACAGGTAGCGCAGGGTGCCGTCGGACAGCTCGGCGGCGGACAGCGGGCGCAGCAGTCCTTCCTGATGGAAGGCCAGAGTGAAGTGGCCGCCGGTCTGGAAGTCGACGCGCAGGTCCGATCCCGGGAAGGCGTCCTGCACCGCGTGGTCCAGGGCTTCCCGGTCGCCGATCTCGCGGATGGTCTGCAGGGCCGCCGCCAGGTCCCGGCCGTCGTGGTGCAGCACCAGCGTGCGGGTGCCCAGTTGCGGCTGGCGCGCCGGCGCCCCGGCGTCGGTGCGGAAGTGGTCGTAGAAGCGCCAGCGGCGGATGTGTTCGCGCAGCTGGAAGACCTCGGGGCAGCCCGGGTCGTTGCCGATCTGGTCGAACAGGCTGTCGTAGTTCGGCAGGTGCTGGGCCAGCACCTGCCAGGCGCGGCCCTCGCGCTGGCGCACCATGGCGCCCTCGCGGTCCACCAGCAGGGCGGCGGGGCGGTAGCAGGGGCCGGCCCAGATGCATTCGTGCTTGATCTCGGGGTCCAGCGAAAAGGCGCTGGGGGTGAGTCGGTCTTCGCCGGACCTGGATTCGGGCAGGCCGAAGCTGACTGCGTAGCCGAAGTCCTCGCCGGCGAAGCCCAGGCGCAGGCGCACCGATTCGCGCCGGGGGCCGCCCTGGATGGGAATCTCGCCGCTGCGCATGCGCCGGCTGATTTTCTCCGGGCCGGCCCACAGGGTCGAGTCCAGCCCTCCTTCCCGGGCCAGGGCGTTGACCACGCCGCCCCGCGCCGTCTCGGCCAGCAGGCGCAGGGCCTTGTACAGATTGGACTTGCCGCTGCCGTTGGCGCCGGTGATCAGATTGAGCCGGCCGAGCGGCATCACCAGGTTGTTGATGGAGCGGTAGTTGCCGACGGCGAGGGTGTGCAGCATGGGGAGTCGTCCTGACGGGGGCCTGCCTATGCTAGCGCGACCCGCGCCTCGATGCGCAGCGGGCCCTGCGGTTCTGCGGCGGCGTAGCTGACCAGCTGCAGTTCGCGCACCGACAGGGCGAGTGGCGGGCAGCCGCCTAGGGCCGCCGCGCGGCGCCATTCGGCCGTGTTGGCGGCCACGCGGTACAGGCCGACGGTCAGGTGCGGCACGTAGGGCGCCTGGCGCACTTCGGCAGTGAACCGTCCCAGCGCCTGGCGCAGGCGATCCAGCGCGGCGTCTTCCCTGACGGTCAGGAAGGCCGCGCTGGCGAAGCTGTCCAGGCCGCCGATGCTCAGCTCGAAGGGTGCCATCCGCAGCGCTTCGAGGGCGCCACGCTGGTCGTCGAGCCGCGTCGTCGCGATGTCGTCGTCATGCCCTGGCTTGGCGCAGGGAAATCCGCACACGAACAGGGTGATATGGGCCTGGCGCAGGCCCGGCGGATGCAGCCAGTCGCCGAGCAGCGCCCGCGCGGCGCCGAGCCGGGTCAGGACCCGCGGGCACTCCACCGGGATCGACCAGAGCCAGTAGCGCTCGCGGCCCCGGCGCCATTCGGGATGGTCGCGCAGCTCGCAGGGCAGCGTGGCATCGGGCGCGTGGCATGGGTCGAGCAGGCGCATGGGCTCAGCCGGCCCGCCGCCCCAGGTGCAGGATCAGCGCCAGGGCCGCCGGATAGCAGAGGTAGTGGAAGAAGAACAGCAGCTGGCCCATGTTGCCCGGCTCGTCCTTCAGCCACATCAGGCCGAAGATGACCAAGTAGATCAGGCCGAGCACGGCCGCGTACAGCGCGACCAGGGCCCAGCGCTCGCGGATGTCCGGCCGGTGCCTCTCCAGGCGGACGAAGCACCAACGCAGGGCGAAGGCCACCAGCACGGCGGCCAGCACGGTCGCGGGTAGGCCGCCGATCTTCAGGCCTGCGCGCAGCAGCACGTTGAGCAGGAACGCCGCCGCCACGGCGCCCAGCACGTACTGGTAGAGCGGGAAGCGGCGTTGCTCAGAGCTGGACATCGAGGCCGAAGCGCTTGCTCAGCACGCGGTCGAGCAGCCGGCGCGGCAGCAGGCGCACCATCAGCGGCAGGCTGCGGCTACCGTTGCCGATGCGCAGCAGGGCGGGGCGCTGCGGCTTGCGCACCGCGTCCAGCAGGATGGCGGCGAACTCGCTGGCCGGTGTCGGCTTGTCCTGGGAGGCATTGGCGCGGGCAAGGATGCCTTCGCGCACCGGCCACCAGGGCGACTGCTCGTTGACCAGCTGTTCGGCGCTGTGGCTGGCGTTGGCGCCGAAGCTGGACTGGATGGCCCCGGGCTGGACTTCCATCACCTGGATGCCGAACGGCGCCAGTTCCAGGCGCAGGGCGCCGGAAAGCGCGTGTACGGCGGCCTTGGACGCGCAGTAGGCGCCGGCGAACGGCGTGATCAGCACGCTGGATATGCTGCCGATGTTGACCACCAGGCCGCGGCTGGCGCGCAGCAGCGGGAAGCAGGCGCGGGTCAGTTCCACCAGGCTGAACACGTTGGTCTCGAACTGCTGGCGCATGCCCTTGGCGCCGCCGTCGAGCAGCGGCCCCATGGCGCCGTAGCCGGCGTTGTTGACCAGGATGTCGAGGCGGCCCGCTTCCGCCTGCAGGCGGTCGGCGGCGCGCTGCACGGCCTCGGCGTCGTTGACGTCCAGTTCCACCGCCACGAAGCCGGCGGCTTCCAGTGCGGCCAGGTCCTGGGGTTTGCGGGCGCAGGCCCAGACCTCGTGGCCGGCGGCCTTGAAGGCATCCGCCAGGGCGCGGCCGATGCCGCTGGAACAACCGGTGATCAGAACGACTGGACGACTCATGGGTTCTCCTTGTGCGCCGCTCGATGGGCTGCCCGCATCCTACACGCGCCGGGCGCCTTGGCGATTGTCCCGGCAGGCCAAGTTGCGCGGCGGTCAGTCCTACGGATGATCGCGCAGGAACACCAGGCTGTCCGGCCCGGACTGCTCGGCGCTGTAGCGGTAGCCTTGGTAGTCGAAATCCTTGAGCCGCTCGGGATCGCGGATGCGCTCCTTGATCACGTAGCGGGCCATCAGGCCACGGGCCTTCTTGGCGTAGAAGCTGATGATCTTGTACTGGTCGTTCTTCAGGTCCTTGAACTCGGTGTCGATGACCCGCGCCTTCAGCGCCTTGCGCTTGACCGCGCCGAAGTACTCGTTGGAGGCCAGGTTGAGCAGCACGTCGTCGCCCTGTTCGGCCAGCGCCTCGTCGAGCCAGCCGCTGATGCGCTCGCCCCAGAAGTCGTAGAGGTTGTTGCCGCGGGCGTTGGCCAGCTTGGTGCCCATCTCCAGGCGGTACGGCTGCATCAGGTCCAGCGGGCGCAGCACGCCGTACAGGCCGGAGAGCATGCGCAGGTGGGCCTGGGCGAAGTCGAAGTCGGCCTCGCTGAAGTCCTCGGCGTTCAGGCCGGTGTAGACGTCGCCCTTGAAGGCCAGCAGCGCCTGCTTGGCGTTGTCCGGGGTGAAGTCCGGGTGCCAGCTGCCGTAGCGCGCCACGTTGAGCGCGGCCAGCTTGTCGGACAGGTGCATCAGTTCGCCGATTTGCCCGGGGCTCATCTCGCGCAGCTGGCCGATCAGCTCCTGGGCGTGGTCGAGGAACTGCGGCTGGGTGAAGCGCGCGGTAGCGGGCGGGGTGTCGTAGTCCAGGGTCTTGGCGGGGGAAATCACCAGCAGCATCGAATCGTCTCCGGAAAGCGTGGCGCGATTCTAGGCGGATGGCTCCCCCGGCTCCAGCTATCGGTGCCGAGGGATTTGCCTATCGGCTCTTGGAACCTGTTTACGATCTTTTGAGCAGCACGTTTTTTACTGAAACCTTATTTGCCAATCCGTCACCCCGGCGTAGGCCGGGGTCCAGAAAACCGACAGGTGACTCTGTGCGGGCAACTGGATACCGGCCTACGCCGGTATGACGGGTTTTGTAGCCCCACGCTTTGGGAAAAACCGAGCGGCAGGCCAGGTTCGGACGGATCGTGAACAGGTTCTCAGTCGCGGGCCGGCAGCATGGCGCGCAGCACGCCGTCGCGACGCACATGGTGGTGCCACAGCGCCATGCCGGCGTGGCCGAGGATCAGCAGGAACAGCAGATACTGGGCGGTGACGTGGAAGGTCTTGGCCGCGCCGCGTACCGCGTCGGACAGCGGCAGCGGGCCGATCTCCACCAGCCAGAACAGGTTCACCGGGCGCTTGCCGAACAGCAGGCCGGTCAGCGGCATGAGCAGCAGCAGGAGGTAGAGCATGGCGTGGCCGGCCTTGGCGGCAAAGCGCTGCAGCGGCGGCTCGCTGGCCAGCAGCTCCGGCGCGCCGGAGCGGGCGCGCACCACCAGGCGCAGCACGGTGAGTACCAGCACCAGCAGGCCGAGGGACTTGTGCAGGGTGAACACGCCGGCGCCGCCACCGAGCAGCGGCTCGAACAGGGGGCTGCCATAGGGCAGCGCGATGATCAGCAGCACCAGTACGGCGCTGAGCCAGTGCAGGGTGATCTGGGCTGGGGTATAGCGTGGGGTCATGTCGATTTCCTCATCATCGGTTTGCGGCGCACGGTGCAGGCGGGATGTGTCGTTATGGTTATCCGCGACACTTTACTGGCTCGCTGGCGCCGGCCGGCAAGGGCGTTTTTGCAAGATGTGTGAGGTACGTGGGGTGGGCGGAGCGGAGAACGGCGGCGGGCCAGGGCTGGCGGTGCGTTACAGGGAGGAAGCGAAGCGGTGACGGCTGAGGCAGGACTTCCGACTGTAACGGCGGGTCCGTCCTGCGCCAAGCGCTATTCGTCGAGCAGTTAAAAAAGCGTTTCGATGAAGAAAAAGTTCTTTTTTCTGTAATCCGGATTGGGGTATTAAAAAAGCAGACCGCCGAACCCTGCAGCACAGGTGGCGGGCCTCGGCCATCACCTTTGCTGAGTCATCCCGTTCCGTTCGGGAGGTGGGCGGTCCTCCGCGGCGCAGCGCTGTAGAGGCTTCGCCGTCCAGGCCCCTCGATAAGGTGACCGAGTATGGATGATCACGGACGCACCCGCTCCACCCAGCCCACCCTCTACGTCCTCGACACCAACGTCCTGATCCACGATCCCAACGCGCTGCTGAATTTCCAGGAACACCACGTCGCCATCCCCATGACCGTGCTGGAGGAGCTGGACAAGCTCAAGACCGGCAAGCACACGGTCGCCGCCGAATGCCGACAGGCCATTCGCCTGATCGACCAGACCCTGGGCGAGGCCAGTCCCGAGGAGGTGGAGCAGGGCGTGCCGATCCGCCGAGGCAAGAACGAGCCCAAGGGCACCCTGTCGATCCTCATGAGCAAGCGCGCGGAGCCGATCACCTGGCTGCCCGAGCACCTCAACGACAACAAGATCATCAATCAGCTGGTGGAGCTGCAGAGCCGGCGCAGCGGCTCGCCCGTGGTGCTGGTGACCAAGGACATCAACATGCGCCTGAAGGCGCGCGCCTGCGGCATCTCCGCCGAGGACTACCACACCGATCAGTTGGTGGACGACGTCAACCTGCTGTCGCGCGGCTACCACAACCTCTCCGGCTCCTTCTGGGACCGCGTGAGCAAGGTCGAGACGCGCCAGGGGCATGGCCGCACCTGGCACGAGGTGCAGCTCACCGACAACCTGCCGGCGGTGCATATCAACGAGTTCATCGTCGACGAGCAGGGCTTCGTCGGCTGGGTCAAGGGCATCGACGGCCGCAGCCTGACCATCCTCGACCTGCACCAGGAGCCGCTGCTGCACCAGGAGGCCTGGGGGCTGCGCCCGCGTGACCTGTACCAGGCGCTGGCGCTGTACGCGCTGCTCGACCCGGACATCCACCTGGTCAACCTGTCCGGCGCGGCCGGTTCCGGCAAGACCATCCTGGCGCTGGCCGCGGCCATCGAGCAGACCATGGTCAGCAAGCGCTACCGGCGCATCATCGCCACCCGCAGCGTGCAGGGGCTGGACGAGGACATCGGCTTCCTGCCCGGCACCGAGGCGGAGAAGATGGAGCCCTGGCTGGGCGCCATCACCGACAACCTGGAAGCACTGCACATGGACGACGAGAGCACCCATGGCAGCGTCGACTACATCCTGCAGAAGGTGCCGCTGCAGTTCAAATCGCTCAACTACATCCGTGGGCGCAGCTTCCAGCAGAGCCTGATCCTGATCGACGAGTGCCAGAACCTCACCCCGCACCAGATGAAGACCATCATCACCCGTGCCGGTAGTGGCTCGAAGGTGATCTGCCTGGGCAACCTGGCGCAGATCGACACGCCTTACCTGTCGGCCACCAGCTCTGGCCTGACCTACCTCACCGAGCGCTTCAAGAACTTCCCCCATGGCGTGCACGTGACGCTGCAGGGTGTGCCGCGCTCGGTGCTGGCCGAGTACGCCGAAGCCAACATGTAGCCGCAGGTGAGCCGCGAGCGGCAAGGGACGACTTGCAGCTTGCGGCTCGCGGCCGGACACTGGAGTCCTTCGCCATGACGCAGGACTCCTCCATGCTGACCCATCTCGATTCCCAAGGCCGCGCCAACATGGTGGACGTCACCGACAAGGCGGTGACCGCCCGCGAGGCGCTGGCCGAGGCCCGCGTGCGGATGCTGCCTGCCACCCTGGCGATGATCGCCGACGGCAGCCATCCCAAGGGCGACGTGTTCGCCGTCGCGCGCATCGCCGGCATCCAGGCGGCGAAGCGGACCCATGAGCTGATCCCCCTGTGCCACCCGCTGCTGCTGACCAGCATCAAGGTCGAGCTGGAGGCTGAGGGCCTCGACTGCGTGCGCATCCAGGCGCGCTGCAAACTGGCCGGGCAGACCGGGGTGGAGATGGAGGCGCTGACCGCCGCCAGCATCGCCGCGCTGACTCTCTACGACATGTGCAAGGCGGTGGACCGCGGCATCGTCATCGAGGCCGTGCGCCTGCTGGAGAAGTCCGGCGGCAAGAGCGGCGACTATCCGCGGGACTACCACGAGGTGGGAACCTTGGCATGATCCGCGTGCAGTACTTCGCCCGCTACCGTGAGGTGCTGGGCATCGACGGCGAGCAGTTGCAGCGTGCCGCCCTGGACAGCCTGGCACAGCTGCGCGAGCACCTGCTCAGCCGCGGCGGCGTGTGGCAGGTGCTGGCCGAGCAGAACCTGATGTGCGCGCGCAATCAGGAGCTGTGCAGCCTGGATACCGAACTGGCCGACGGCGACGAGGTGGCCTTCTTCCCCACGGTCACGGGAGGCTAGGGTGGGCGTCCGGGTACAGGTCGAGCCCTTCGATCCGGGCGTCGAACTCAATGCATTGCACGCCGCCAATCTGGGAATCGGCGCGGTAGTCACCTTCGTCGGCCACGTGCGCGACTACAACGACGGCCAGGACGTGCGCGGTATGTTCCTCGAACACTACCCGGGCATGACCGAGAAGGCCTTGGACGGCATCGTCGCCGAGGCCGAGCGGCGTTGGCCGCTGCTACGGGTGGAGGTGCTGCACCGGGTCGGCCGGCTGGAGCCGGGCGAGCCCATCGTCTTCGTCGGCACCGCCAGCGCCCATCGCCAGGCGGCGTTCGACGCCTGCGCCTTCATCATGGATTACCTGAAGACCCGCGCGCCGTTCTGGAAGAAGGAAGACACGCCGGAGGGCGAGCGCTGGGTGGAAGGGCGCGTCAGCGACCAGGCGGCCGCCGAGCGCTGGAAATAGCGCCCACTCACCAGCGCCTCCAGCAGCCGGCGCCACCGGGCGCCGGCGCGACGCCTCACCAGCGGTAGCTGAGCGTGGCCAGCAGGGTACGGCCCTGTCCGTAGTAGCACTGCAGGGCGTTCTGGCAGAAGCCCACGTAGCGCTTGTCCAGCAGGTTGTTGGCGCTCAGGCGCAGCTCGGCGCCGTCCAGTTCGCTGGCGGCCTGGCCGAGGTCGTAGTGCAGGGTGGCGTCGAACAGGGTGCGGCCAGGCATCTCCAGGGTGTTGGCGGCATCGCCGTAGACCTTGCTCATGTAGCGCACGCCGAAGCCGGCCCCGGCGCCCCGCAGCGGACCCTCGTCCAGACGGTAGTCGAGCCACAGGGACGCCTGGTGCGCCGGTACCTGGGGTATCTCGTTGCCTTCTAGGCTGCTGCCGCCCGCCGAGGCGTTGGCGCGGGTCACCTCGGAATCCATGTAGGCGTAGGAGGCCAGCAGGTCCAGGCGCCGCTGCAGGCTGGCCTTGGCCTCCAGCTCCAGGCCGCGCACGCGGCTCTCGCCGGTCTGCACACTGAAGCCGACGTGGGTCGGGTCCGGGTCGGGGGTGGTGACGTTCTCCTGGGTCAGCTGGAAGGCCGAGAGGGTGACGAAGCTCTCGCCGCCCGGCGGCTGGTACTTCAGGCCCACCTCGTACTGCTCGCCGGTCATCGGCTTGAACGGCTGGCCGGCGAAGTCGGTGCCGTCGAGCGGCTCGAACGAGGTGGAATAGCTGGCGTAGGGCGCCAGGCCATTGTCGAACAGGTAGGCGAGGCCGATGCGGCCGGTCGGCTTGTCCTCGCGCTGGCTGGCCTTGGTGCGTGCGGCCAGGCCGGTCTCGGTGCGGGTGGAGACCCAGTCCTGGCGGGCGCCGAGGGTGAGCACCCAGCGCTCCAGACGGATCTGGTCCTGCAGGTAGAGGCCGGTCTGTTCGCGGTGCTGGTCGTAGTCGATGCGCGGTATCAGGGTGGGCACCGCCTGGCCGTAGCGTGGCGCGTAGACATCCAGCGGCGTCGAGTAGGGCGCCGAGGCGAAGCGGTAGGCGTCGGTCAGGTCCAGGTAGTCGAGGCCGATCAGCACCGTGTGGCCGACGCGGCCGATGGCGAAGTCGGCCTGGACGGTGGTGTCGACCGTCAGACTGCGCGCCTCGCCTTCGCCATGGGTGGCGACCCGGCTCAGCTGGTGGCCATCCGCGCTCAGCAGATAGCCCGGGCTGGCGAAGGTGTCGACCTCGACGTGGTTGGACTGCAGGGTCTGGCGCAGGGACCAGACGTCGTCGATGCGGTGTTCGAACAGGTAGCCGAGGGAGGACTGGGTGCGCTCGTAGCCGTCGAAGCGCGGCTCGCCCAGGTAGCGGTCGCGCGGCAGCCGGCCGTTCGGTCCGGAATGCAGGCTGGCGCCGGCCGGCAACGGTACGTAGTCGGAGAGGGTGTCGTCCTCCTGGTAATGGCTGAGGAAGGTCAGCCGGGTGTCCTCGTTCGGCTGCCAGGTCAGGGCGGGGGCGACGAAGGTGCGCTTGTCGTAGCCGTGGTCGACGTCGCCGCCGGTGTCCCGGATCAGGCCGGTGAGGCGGTAGGCGAGGGTGCCCCCCTCGTCCAGCGGGCCGCTCAGGTCCAGGCCGCCTTGGGCCCGGTCGTTGCTGCCGGTCTGCAGCTGCACCTCGCGCAGCGGTTCGAAGGTCGGCTGCTTGCTCACCAAGTTGGCGAGCCCGCCCGGCGTGCTCTGGCCATAGAGCACCGAGGCCGGGCCCTTGATCGTCTCGATCCGCTCCAGGCCGTAGGGCTCGATGCGCAGCATCGCCGCGCTGTAGGCACCGTAGGGCAGGCGCGAGCCGTTGAGGTTGTAGCGCAGGTAGTAACCGCGGCTCTGCAGGACGTCGTTGCGGCTGTCGCTGTCGCCGAACGAGGCGACCACGCCGGGGGTGTAGCGCACCGCTTCGACGATGTTCTGCGCGCCCTGAGCCTGGACCTGGTCGCGGGTCACCACGTTGATGGTCTGCGGGATCTCGATCAGCGCGCTGTCGGTCTTGCTGCCGCTGGCGCTGCGGGTGGCCACGTAGCCGTCGACCGGGCCGGAGGCGGATTCCCGTGTGGTGCCGCTGATGTGCACCTCGCCCAGGGTCATGGCCTCGTCGGAGAGCGCCTCCAGGGTCAGGGTGCCGTCGCCGGTCACCCGCAGGGCCAGGCCGCTGCCCCGCAGGGCTTCGCGCAGGGCCTGCTCGGCGCTCATCCGGCCGCGGATCGCCGGGGCCTCTAGGCCGCTGGTCAGCGCCGGGGAGTAGACGATCGGGCGGCCGCTCTGGCGGGCGATGCTGTCGAGGGTCCGCGCCAGCGGCGCTGCCGGCAGGTCGAAGTCCTGGACGGCCTGGCTGAGGTCGGCGGGCGAGGCGGCCTGGGCGGCGGCCGGCAGGCCGAACAGCAGTGCCAGGCACAGCGGGGCAAGGAGGAACGCGGGGCGATGGGACATGTGGGCTCCATGGGTCGTGTCGGTCCGCTTCGTCGAGCGGTTGTCAGGACCTATGTGCGACGAGTGCGCAAAAGCGATACAGGGGACGCGAAATTTTTTCAGCGGGTTCAGCCACGCAGCTCGATGCGGGTCCACCAGCCCAGGTAGTGGTCGATGCGCAACGGCATGGCCTGCTCCAGCGCCGCCAGGGCGCGGTCGCTGTCGTCCAGCGGGAACAGGCCGGAGACCCGCAGGCCGGCGGCTTCGGGCGTCACCCGCAGCACGCCGTGGCGATAGGAGCGCAGCGCGTCGATCACCTCGGCCAGGCTCCAGTCGTCGACGCTCAGCCAGCCGTCGGCCCAACTGCTCTCGCCGCTGCGGTTGGCGGGCAGCGGCTCGATCCGCGTGGCGTCGAAGCGCGCGCCCTGGCCGCCCTGGAGGGTCAGGTGCGCGCCGTTGCGGGTCTCGATTCGTGCGCTGGTGTCGAGTGCCCAGGCATGCACCCGGTCGTCGTGCAGGGCGACCATGAAGCGGCCGCTCGTGGCGCTGACGCAGCCGCACGGGGTATGCACGCGGAACGGACGGGCATCCGGGTGGACGCCGACGATCAGCTTGCCGCTGCGCAGGGTGAGGTTGCGCGCTGTGGCGTCGACAGCCAGGTCGACGGCGCTGCAGGCGTCCAGTTGCAGCTGGCTGCCATCGGCCAGGACGCTGTTCAGGCGCTCGCCGGTACCGCTGCGCAGGTCGGCGCCCAGTTCCAGCGGCATGCCGGGGCGGCCGAGCAGATGAGCGCCAAGGCCCACGCCGGCCAGGGCCAGGGCGCCACGCAGGATGGCACGGCGGCCGCTGGAAACCTGCAGGGCGCGGCGGACCGCCGGGTTGCGGTCGGCCAGCGGGCCGAGGGCGATGCCGAGGTGGTTCTGCACGGCGGCCCAGGCCTGGGCGTGGCTCGGGTCGGCCGCCAGCCAGGCGTCGAAGGCGCGCCGTTCGTGCGGCTCGACCTGGCCGGAGCGCAGGCAGGCGGTCCATTCGATGGCCTGTTCGATGGCCCGGCTCATGACGTCAGCAGCTCCTGGCAGCAGAGCTTCAGGCCCTTGGCCACGTACTGGCGCACGCGGATGGTGGAGACGCCGAGCAGGGCGGCGATGTCGGCGTACTTCATGCCGTCCAGCTGGCTGTAGAAGAAGGCGGCGCGGGCCCTGGGCGACAGGCCGTCGAGCAGGGCGTCGACGGCCAGCAGGGTCTCCATCGCCAGTGCGCGCTCCTCCGGCGACGGCTCCAGCGCCTCCGGTTGCAGGGCCAGGGCCTCGAGGTAGGCGCGCTCCAGGTCGCGTCGGCGCCAGCTGGCGTAGATCAGCCGCTTGGCGATGGTGGTGAGCAGCGCGCGTGGTTCGCGGATGGCCTGCGGGTCGGGCAGGGCGACGATCTGGACGAAGGTTTCCGCCGCCATGTCCGCCGCGTCGTGGCGGCAGCCCAGGCGTGCCTGCAGGCGGCCGAGCAGCCAGCCATGGTGGTCGCCGAACAGGCGGTGCAGCACCTGCTGGCGGAGCGCGGGCGCGGCGCAGGGGGAGGAGGTCATGCGGATGCTCTCACTTTAAGTGAGAAACATTATCTTTCAGCGCATGACTTCCGACAATCCCGACGCGCCGGAAGGCGATTCAGCCCGGTACCTGCAGCGCCAGGTACAGGCGGAAGGCGATCGGGGCGAGGGTCACCACGATGCCGGCGCTCATCAGGCGCACACCCCATTCGTGTTCGCGGTAATTGAAGCCGAACCCCAGCAGCAGGAAGCCGACGATCAGCAGCGCCAGCATGATGTGGTATTGGTCCATGTGCGCGTCCTCCCCGTTATTTGCTTCAGGTTAGCCGCTGGGCGGGTGCCGGGAACTGATCCAGGGCAAGGCGAGGGAAGATCGCGGGGCGGCGGCGCCGCCCCGGAGCGTCATCAGAAGTGGCCTTTGAGCAGCAGGCTGATCGCGCTCTGGTCGGTGCCGCCGAGGATCTCGTCGCCCAGGTAGCTGTCGTCGTCGATGCCGTACTTGTCGCTCCAGTAGTCGTACTCGACGCCGACATAGAAGCGCTTGCCCCAGCCCATGGCCTTGGCCAGGTCGTACTTGACCTGCGGGTTGAAGTGCAGGTTGGCGTGGTAGCTGTCGTCGTTGTCCACGACCCAGTCCATGAAGCCGTCGATCACCAGGTCGGAGTTGCCGACCGGGATGGTGTAGCTCCAGGCCGGGGTGATCTGCCACACGCCGCTGCCGTCGCGCTTGCCATCGGGCTCGCGGTAGTAGGTATTGAGCTGGAAGAAGTCGAAGCCGGGGATGTCTAGGTCGACGGCCGGGCCGAGCAGGTAGGCGTCGACATCGTCCTCGCCGAACTCGTAGGTGGCGGCCAGCAGCACGTCCTTGATCGGGCCGAAGGACAGGTCGGCGCCGCTGATCTTGCCGAACGACAGGCGCGGGCTGATCTCGCCATAGAAGGTATGGCCGTCGCCGGCGCCGTTGGTGGCCTCGGTGTTGTACTTGATGCCGTCCACGAAGATGAACAGGTCGCCGAAGCTCCAGCCGCTGGCGTGCTCGAAGGTCACGGTCTGCTGCCGGGGCGGGTCGATCTTGAAGTCGATGCCGTTGAGGTAGGTCAGGCTGTTGTCCTGCCATTGCAGCAGGTCGGCGGCCAGTGCCTGACTGCCGGCCAGCAGGGTGGCGGCCAGCGTCAGGCCGCGTGCGAAACGATACATCCGGAACTCCGATTCGTCGGTGGGTGGGCAAAAAAGCGCGCTACTTTACCAGCCTTGCCGAGCGACTGTGGTGTGCCGGACGGATGGCGAAACCATCGGCCGGGGGAGGTTTTCCTGATGCTGGGAATTATTCCTACTAAAATACTAGGACTTTATCCCCGAGGGCCGATGGCGTACACTGGCCCGACGTTTTGCGAGGAGTTGCCATGAGCGCCATCACCATTACCGACGCCGCCCACGATTACCTGGCCGAGCTGCTGACGAAGCAGAGCACCACCGGCATCGGCATCCGCGTCTTCATCACCCAGCCCGGCACGCCCTACGCGGAAACCTGCATCGCCTACTGCAAGCCGGGCGAGCAGAAACCGGAAGACACCGCCCTGGCGCTGAAGGAATTCACCGCCTGGATCGACGCCGTCAGCGAGCCCTTCCTGGAAGACGCCGTGGTCGACTACGCCACCGACCGCATGGGCGGCCAGCTGACCATCAAGGCGCCGAATGCCAAGGTGCCGATGGTCAACGAAGACAGCCCGGTCACCGAGCGGATCAACTACTACCTGCAGACCGAGATCAACCCGGGCCTGGCCAGCCACGGCGGCCAGGTGAGCCTGGTCGACGTGGTCGAGGAAGGCATCGCCGTGCTGCGTTTCGGCGGCGGCTGCCAGGGCTGCGGCCAGGCCGATTACACGCTGAAGGAAGGCATCGAGAAGACACTGATGGAGCGCATCCCCGAACTCAAGGGCGTGCGCGACGTGACCGACCACAGCAATCGCGAGAATGCGTACTACTGATTGCTCGGCTATTTATGAAAAGGCGCCTCTGGGCGCCTTTTTTGCTCTCAGGAATAACTTTTGTGATTGATTGCCGGGACATGACTCACCTCGTTCGTAAGATTGCCGCCAGCAGAAAGGGCAACGTCAAGGAGGAAGCTCATGCCTGGTTGTACACCTATAAATGGACTGCGTCTGGATGCGGATAGCTTGGCTGCGCTGGAGCGCATACGGAATGACCGCAATGTGGAGAAGTACCTGTCGGGGGCTCTTTCAGTCGGTGTATTCGCCAATATATTCGCCAGAAGCAACTTGCCTACGGCTGCATATAATATTTTCCAGACCGATTGGGATCTTTACAAGATAACGCTGCAAAGCGTTCCGAAAATCGTTTCTCGCGCGATAGAAGACGAAACGGACAGGATGCTGTTGCACTTTCAGAAGAAGAATGACTACAAGCAAACGTTGTTTTGGCAGGGCTTATACAATGGCTGTTATTGAAAGATTGCTTGCCCTGACGTTGGCCGGAGTTGCGTTTTCAATTGGTGGAACTGCTTTAGCGGGTGAGCAGCCGATCCGGGATCAGGTCGTGGCGGTCATGCAGCGCGATGTAGCGATGCGAATGGCAGCCTTCGCCGAGAAGATCGAAACGTGTCGCTCAGAGCGACGTCGTAATCTGCCCCGCCTGGATGCGGGTGCGTTGGAGGCTTTCCAGCTTTCCCGGGATATGTGGGTCGACGCCATCGGTCACCTGAGCTTCCGCAACCGCGATGCTTGCGACAGGGCGGAGCGTCTGGAGCTTGCCTACGCATTCGGTGCCCTGGCTGCCGTGCGCACCGAATATGGCCTGGGTCCCGATCCTCTGGCCCACGATGTCCTCACTAAAACCATCTATCCCGACGCGAATCGCCAGGAACTGGCAGTTCACTACAGGGCTATGCCGGAGGCAGCGAGGGCGCATCTGGAGCGCACCTTGGGGACTGCGCCGTTCGATCTGGGCGGAGTGCTGTCGCAACTGGGACATCAGTGACGAGTCTGGCGGCACGCTCCGGAGAAGAGATACCGTTTCGTCCAGAATATTCGAGGGAGTCTTTCTCCACCCTGTAACGCGCCAGATGCAGGATGCCGGGGAGCTTTTCCGACATGATCGAGGTCGCAAGCGTGCTCGTTGTCGCAAATGGCGATTCCCGAGCTGGATGGTGGCATATTGATATGGCTTTTGCCGATGAAAAGTGCTTCCTTATGGAGTTTGCCTGCCTGCCCGTCGTTCGGGCCCGCGTGCTTCGAGGCTAGTGCCGATGACAACCCTTTCACTGCTGGTCTGCGACGACTCCGCCATGGCGCGCAAGCAGCTGCTGCGAGCGCTGCCGCCCGAGTGGCCGGTGGATGTCTGTCAGGCCGCTCATGGCCAGGAGGCCATGGAGCGGATTCGCCAGGGAGGCATCGATCTGCTCCTGCTCGACCTGACCATGCCGGTGCTGGATGGCTACGGCGTGCTCACCGCCTTGCGGGACGAGGGACTGGAGTGCCGGGTCATCGTGGTGTCGGGCGATGTGCAGGAAGAGGCGATACGGCGGGTGACCGAGCTGGGCGCGCTGGCCTTCCTGAAGAAGCCGGCCGACCCCGCGCTGGTGCGCGAGACCCTGCAGCGCCTGGGGTTGTTCGACGAGGTTGCGACGGCTGAGCCGGCATCGGTGCCCGTGCCGGCGGCGAGCGAGCCCGAGGTCAATTTCCGCGATGCCTTCCGCGAAGTGATCAACGTCGCCATGGGGCGTGCCGCCGCGCTGTTGGCGCGGGTGCTGGGGGTGTTCGTGCAGTTGCCGCTGCCCAACGTCAACATCCTCGAGGTCGGCGAGCTGCACATGGCCCTGGCCGATGCACAGAGCGACGAGCGCCTGACCGCCGTCTGCCAGGGCTATATCGGCGGGGGCATCGCCGGCGAGGCACTGCTGATCTTCCACGACTCGGAAGTGGAGCACATGGCCCGCCTGCTGCACCGCGAAGCCGTCGAGGCGTCGTCCATGGAGATGCTGCTGGACATGGGCAGCGTGCTGATCGGTGCCTGCCTCAGTGGTATCGCCGAGCAGATCAACATCCGCTTCTCCCAGGGCCACCCGCAGATTCTCGGCCAGCACGCGCCGATCGACGAACTGATCCGCCTCAACCAGCAGCGCTGGCGCAAGACGCTGGCGGTGGAGTTCAGCTACAGCATCGAGGGCCACGATATCCACTTCGATCTGATGCTGCTGTTCACCGAGGACTCGGTGCCGCTGCTGACCAAGAAACTCGCCTACATGATGGGTTGATCCATGGCCGAGACCGTCGATCTCAACGAATTCCACTGGCTGCTGACCATCGTGCAGAGCATCGATGTCGGCGTGGTGGTGCTGGACCGCCAGTTCCGCATCGAGGTGTGGAACGGCTTCATGGAGAACCGCTCCGGCCGCCCGCCGGAGGAGGTGCTGCAGAAGTCCTTCTTCGACCTGTTCCCAGAAGTGGAGCAGGAGTGGTTCCGCCACAAGGTGGACAGTGTCGCCACCCTGGGCACGCCGGCGTTCACCATCTGGGAGCAGCGGCCCTATCTGGTGCGGTTCAAGAACTACCAGCCGATCACCGGGCAGGAAGACTTCATGTACCAGAACACCACCATCCTGCCGCTGCAGGCCACCAACAGCCGCATCGAGCATGTCTGCCTGATCATCTACGACGTCACCGATGTGGCGGTGAACAAGCACCAGCTGCAGTCGGCCAACCAGCAGCTCAAGCACCTGGCGCGCACCGACCGGTTGACCGGCCTGAACAACCGCGGCCACTGGGAAGAGGAACTGCGCCGGGAGTACTCGCGCCATCGTCGCTACGGCAGCATGGCGGCGCTGGTGATCTTCGACATCGACCACTTCAAGCGGATCAACGACACCTACGGCCACCCGGCCGGCGACAAGGTCATCCAGTTCGTCGCCGAGGTGGTGCGCGAGGCGATTCGCGAGACGGATATCGCCGGGCGCTACGGCGGCGAGGAGTTCGTGGTGCTGCTGCCCGACGTCGACAAGGTCGGCGCCAGGCTGTTCGCCGAGCGACTGCGGCAACTGGTGGAGGCGCTGGTGGTGGACGCCGACGGCCAGGAAATCCGCTTCACCATCAGCCTGGGCGTGGCCGACCTGGGGCAGGCCAGCCAGGATCACCAGCAACTGATCGAGTGGGCCGACCGCGCGCTGTACCACTCCAAGCACGGCGGCCGTAACCGGGTTACCGTCCACGGCAGCTAGCGGGTGCCAGCCGCGCGTGGCGTGGTCAGTTCGGGGTGACCTTGACCAGCACGCCCAGGCTGCCGTTGTCCAGGTAGGTCAGTTCGCCCAGCTTCAGGCGGCTCTTCTGGCGCACGCGCTCGCTGCCGGTGAGCAGGCCGTCGTTGTCGAAACGGTTGATCCAGAAGTCCGCCTCAAGGTCGACCAGACGCTGCTGTTCGCTCAGGGTGACGACGCCTTCCACCGGGAAGTGGCCGAACTGCTCGTTGCCGGTGCCGAGCCAGGACTTCTCCGGCACTGCCCCGAGGTGCTGTGCCCAGGCCTTGTGCAGCAGCACCTGATAGCCGTTGCCCGGGCTGAGCCGCGCCGCTTCCTCGTTCAGTGCAGTGCCGCGCTCGTTGCCGGCGATAGGCATGGCGCCCACGGCCCAGTCGTCCGGCGCCGGCTGGCTGGAGGACAGTGTCTCGCCCGACTGGCGGAAGACGATCAGCTCGATCTGGTACAGGCCGTCGGCGAAGGCGGTCGGGGCCATCAGGCAGAGCAGCAGGAAAAGAGGGCGGAGCGCACGCATCGGGTCAGTCCTTTCAGGCGGATTGCGGGGCGAGGCGCTCCAGCAGCGCCTCCAGGGTGTTGAAGCGTTCTTCCGGGCGTTCCATCGGCACCTGCAGCTTGAACTGGGTGGCGCCTTCGAACTTGTAGCGGGCCGGCGCGCTCTGGATCAGCTTGATCAGTACCAGCGGATCGACGCAGGTGTCGCCGGCGAACTCGATGCGCCCGCCCTGGGGACCGGCGTCGATCTTCTTGATGCCGAGCTTCTCCGCCTGCAGCTTGAGCAGGGTCAGGCGCATCAGGTTCTTGGTCGCCTCGGGTAGCAGGCCGAAGCGGTCGATCATCTCCACCTGCAGCTCCTTCAGGCCGTCCTCGTCGGCGGCCGAGGCGATGCGCTTGTAGAGGATCAGGCGGCTGTGCACGTCCGGCAGGTAGTCATCGGGGATCAGCGCCGGCACCCGCAGGTTGACCTCCGGGCCGCCGCCCAGCGGCTGCTCCAGGTTCGGTTGCTCGCCCTTGCGGATGGCCTTCACCGCGCGTTCGAGCATTTCCATGTAAAGGGTGAAGCCGACCGCCTGGATCTGCCCGCTCTGGCCGTCGCCGAGCAGTTCGCCGGCGCCGCGGATTTCCAGGTCGTGGGTGGCGAGGACGAAGCCGGCGCCCAGGTCCTGGGCGTTGGCGATGGCCTCCAGGCGCTTCTGCGCGTCCTCGGTCATCTGCTTGCGTGGCGGGGTCAGCAGGTAGGCGTAGGCCTGGTGGTGGCTGCGCCCGACCCGGCCGCGCAGCTGGTGCAGCTGGGCCAGGCCGAACTTGTCGGCGCGCTCGATGAGGATGGTGTTGGCGCTGGGCACGTCGATGCCGGTCTCGATGATGGTCGAGGCGATCAGCACGTTGAAGCGCTTGTGGTAGAAGTCGCTCATCACCCGTTCCAGGTCGCGCTCGTGCATCTGCCCGTGGCCGATGCCGATGCGTGCCTCGGGCACCAGTGCGGCCAGGTCGGCGGCGCACTTCTCGATGGTCTTCACGTCGTTGTGCAGGTAGTACACCTGGCCGCCGCGCAGCAGTTCGCGCAGCAGGGCTTCCTTGATCGTCGGGTTGTTCTGCTCCATGACGAAGGTGCGCACCGACAGTCGGCGTGCCGGCGGCGTGGCGATGATCGACAGGTCGCGCATGCCCGACACCGCCATGTTCAGCGTGCGCGGAATCGGCGTGGCGGTGAGGGTGAGGATGTCGACTTCGCTGCGCAGGGCCTTGAGCTGTTCCTTCTGGCGCACGCCGAAGCGGTGTTCCTCGTCGATGATGCACAGGCCCAGGTCCTTGAAGCGCACATCGTCCTGCAGCAGCTTGTGGGTGCCGATGACGATGTCGATCTTGCCCTCGGCCAGCTTGACCACCGCCTCGCTGACTTCCTTGGCCGACTTGAAGCGGCTCATCACCTCGACCGTCACCGGCCAGTCGGCGAAGCGGTCGCGGAAGCTGTTGTAGTGCTGCTGGGCGAGCAGGGTGGTGGGCACCAGCACCGCCACCTGCCTGCCGCTATGGACGGCGATGAAGGCGGCGCGCATGGCCACCTCGGTCTTGCCGAAGCCGACGTCGCCGCACACCAGGCGGTCCATCGGCTTGGCCGCCAGCATGTCCTCGCGCACCGCGTCGATGGCGTTCTGCTGGTCCGGAGTCTCCTCGAAGGGGAAGCCAGCGCTGAAGGTGGCGTAGTCGACGGCTGGGTCCTTGAACGCGTAGCCCTCGCGTGCGGCGCGGCGGGCGTAGATGTCGAGCAGTTCGGCGGCGACGTCGCGCACCTGCTCGGCGGCCTTGCGCTTGGCCTTCTGCCAGGTCTCCGAGCCGAGGCGGTGCAGCGGGGCGAGGGCGTCGTCGCTGCCGGTGTAGCGGGCGATCAGGTGCAGGCTGGCCACCGGCACGTAGAGCTTGGCGTCCTCGGCATACATCAGGGCGAGGAATTCGGCGGCCTGGCCGTCGAACTCCATGGTCACCAGGCCCAGGTAGCGGCCGACGCCGTGGTCGATGTGCACCACCGGCGCACCTTCGCGCAGCTCGGTGAGGTTCTTGATCACGTTGTCGCCGCCATCGCGCGATTTCTCGCGGCGGCGGCGCTGCATCACGCGCTGGCCGAACAGAGGGCTCTCGGCGACCAGGGCGAGGTCGTCGAGCAGCAGCCCTTCGTCCAGCGGGGCGATGGTGATGGCCAGGCGTTCCCGGCTCTCGGTGAACTCCTTCCAGCCGGCCACTTCCACCGGCCTGAGCTTGAGTCGCGCGAGCAGCTCCAGCAGCACCTCGCGGCGGCCGGCGGACTCGGCGCTGAACAGCACGCGGCCCGGATACTCCTCGATGAAGCGGCGCAGGGCGGCCAGTGGCTCGGTCGCCTTGGCCTGGATCGCCAGGTCGGGCAGGGCGCGGGCGTCGAAGCGCTCACGGCCGACGCCCACTTCCACGTCTTCCTGGCTGACCACCACGCGCGGCCAGCGCTTCAGACGGGCGAAGCAGTCTTCCACCGGCAGGAAGATGTCGGCCGGCGGCAGCAGCGGGCGCTCCGGGTCGACGCGGCGATCCTCGTAGCGGTTGCGCGCGTCGAGCCAGAACTGCTCGGCCGCCTGCTCGATGCCGGGCAGGGAGAACACCTGGGTGTCGCCCGGCAGGTAGTCGAACAGGGTGCCGGTTTCCTCGAAGAACAGCGGCAGGTAGTACTCGATGCCGGCCGGGGTGATGCCGGAGGCCAGGTCCTGGTAGATCGGGCAGCGGCGGAAATCGACATCGAAGCGCTCGCGGAAGCGCCCGCGGAAGTCGGTCACGGCCTTCTTCTCCAAGGGGAACTCGCGGGCCGGCAGCAGGCGGATGGATTCCACCTTGTCTACCGAGCGCTGGGTCTCCGGGTCGAAAGTGCGCAGGGTCTCGATCTCGTCGTCGAACAGGTCGATGCGGAAGGGCGTGTCGCTGCCCATCGGGAACAGGTCGATCAGCGCGCCGCGCACGGCGAACTCGCCGTGTTCGTAGACGGTGTCCACGCAGCGGTAGCCGGCCGCTTCCAGGCGGCCGCGC
The DNA here is from genome assembly GCF_019655855.1 of Pseudomonas paralcaligenes. Taxonomy (GTDB): domain Bacteria; phylum Pseudomonadota; class Gammaproteobacteria; order Pseudomonadales; family Pseudomonadaceae; genus Aquipseudomonas; species Aquipseudomonas paralcaligenes. Next base: position 43,010 of record NZ_BPFX01000020.1, read on the forward strand.
ATTTCTTCCACGTCGAGCTTCTGACCGACGTCCAGCACCAGGCCGGAGCCGAGCAGGAAGCGGGTCGGCGCCAGGCGGTGCAGGGCGGTGGCGATCGGTACCACCAGCACGCCGTGCTTGATCTCCGGCAGGCGGTAGAGGGTGGCGATGCGCTGGGAAATGATGTCCTGGTGCGGCGAGAACACATCGTAGGGCAGGGTTTCCCAGTCCGGGAAGTGCAGCACCGGCAGGTCCGGGGCGAAGAATGCCAGCTCTTCCTGCAGGCGCTCGGCGCTCTGGCTGTCGGCGGTCAGCAGCAGTGTGAAGCGGCGGGCCTCGCTGGCGGCCTCGGCGACGGCCAGGCTCAGCGCGGCCCCGGGCAGATTGCCCCAGTGCTGTTTGCCGGCGGCTCCCGGCAGTTTCGGCAAGTGCAGTACGGGCACGGGTGTCACGGTCCCTGGCGAAAAGAAAGGGGCGATTGTAGCGCTTAAAGCAGCGGCAGGCTGCATGCCGCAAGGCCGAGAGCATGTCAGCCGGGCTTGCAGGGGGCTTGAGGGCTATCCAAGGCTTTTGTAGTGCTTGCCGGCAGCTCGGTTTTTCTTCAGCGCATCATCCAAGAAGCCCGTCATACCGGCGAAGGCCGGTATCCAGTTGCCAGCACGGCGCTGCCTGCCTGTCTCCTGGACCCCGGCCTGCGCCGGGGTGACGGGGGAGAGTAGGGCGCTGGGAGAAAAAACGCGTTGCCTGGCGGGTTGAGACAGGCTTCTTAAGCGCGGAAGCGCTGAATCTGCTGCTGCAGGCCGTTCGCCAGTTGCGCCAGGTCGCGGCTTGCCAGCGAGCTTTGTTCCGCGCTGCTGACCACCTCGCCGATGCTGTCATTGAGGCTGCTGATGTTCTGGCTGATCTCGTTGGCTACCGCCGTCTGCTCCTCGGTGGCGGCGGAAATCTGCACGTTGCCGTCGGCGATGCCTTCGATGGCGTGGGCGATGTGGTTGAGCACCTCGCCGGCCTCGCGGGCATGGCTGACACTGTTCTGCGCCTGCTCGCGCGACAGTTGCATGGCGCTCACCGCGCTACGCGCGCCGCTTTGCAGGGCGTCGATCATGCCGCGAATCGACTCGGTGGCCTTCTGCGTATTGCTCGCCAGGCTGCGCACCTCGTCGGCGACCACGGCGAAACCGCGCCCGGCCTCGCCCGCCCGTGCCGCCTCGATGGCGGCGTTGAGCGCCAGCAGGTTGGTCTGCTCGGCGATGCTTTGAATCACGCCGAGCACCTTGCTGATCTCGTCGCTCTGGGCATGCAGGGTGTCGATCACTTCGCCGGCCTTCTCCACCGACTCCGACAGGCCCTGGATCGCCCGCAGATTGGATTGCACCAGCTCGCTGCCCTGGCGTGCCTCCTTGTTCGCCTTGTCGGCATTGCCCGCCGTGGACTGTGCATTCTGCGCCACTTCCTGCACCGCCACGCTCATCTCGTGCACCGCTGTGGCGACCATGTTGGTCTGGTCGCCCTGCGTGGTGGCTGCCTGGCTGACCTGGGTGCTGATCGCGCTCATCTCCTCGGAGGCGGCGGCGAGCTGCACGGCCGTATCCGTCAGATGGCGAATCAGCGACTGCTGGTGTTCCAGCAGCAGGTTGAAGGCGCGGGCGGTGTAGGACACCTCGTCGCGGCCGTCGGCATTGGCGCGCAGGGTCAGGTTGGAGGACTCCTGCACCTCGCTGATCACGCTGCGCAGGCTGGACAGCGGCCGGATGATCGACAGGCTGATCGCCAGCGCCGCCCCCAGCACCAGCAGCAGCGCCACCCCGCCGATGACGATGAAGGTGTTGCGCATCGACAGGTACTGGGCGGCGGTGGCGGCGCCGAGGCGTTCGCCTTCGTTCAGTTGCAGGGCGATCAGGCCATTCAGCTCGCCGTCCAGCGGGTCGAAGGTGTCGTACAGCGTGCGGTTGAACGTGGTGGCGTCGGTGGCCAGCAGCTGACCATTGGCGACCTGTCCCATGTACTGGTCGGCCAGTTGCTGCACCCGCTGCAGGTATGGCTTGGTGCGCTCGACCCGGCTGCTTTCCTCGGCGGTCAGGCGGGTGGCGATGTATTCGCTCCAGGCCTTGTCGCCTTCGCTGCGGGCCTCGCCGAAGATCCTGCGCAGCGCCGTTTCATCGATGGTACCGGCGCGGTACTTGTGCAGTGCATCGACCATCGAGATCGCGTAGGCGTCGGCCACCACCTTGAGCTGGCTGATGGGCCGCATGCGGTCCTTGAACAGCTCGTCGAAGCTGTCGTTGAGCTTGCTGGCATTGGCCAGCGCCATGCCGATGACCGCCACCAGCACCAGCAGTGGCACCACCGCCAGCAACAACAGCCTTGCACGTACCGTCAATTGAGCCAGCATAAGCATCTCCCCATGGAGTATCGCGCGAACATCCATGCAGAGCGCAAGCGAAGGCCCCGGTACTCCAGGTTGGTGCCGAATTCGTCAGAGTATTGACCATATCGGCGAACCTGCCGCCTACTTGAGGTCGCGAGCCGTGGGGGAGGCTGCATGCGTCGCGACAGGCGTACATTGCCCCGCCTGGCGGCGGTCGGCATAATGTAGCCCCTTTTTTCAGCCCCTACATGCGGAAGGTATAGCTCGTGACTCAGAAGCCCGACCAGTGTCTCGGTGAGTGGATTGACCGTGAAGCCCTCGCGGAAGCGATGATTCCGCTGATCGGCCAGCTCTACCGCAACAACAATGTCGTGACCTCGATCTACGGCCGTGGCCTGATCAACCGTTCGGTGATCGATATCCTCAAGGCCCACCGCTTCGCCCGCCACCGCCTGGACGGCGAGAGCGAGCTCTCCGTGCACGATACCTTCCCCATCCTCAAGACCATGAGCGACCTGAAACTGGGTGCCGCCTCCGTGGACCTGGGCAAGATGGTCGCCAAGTTCAAGACCGAGGCCAACGGCCGCAGCATCGAGCAGTTCACCAAGGACGAGCTGGCCGACGTGGCCGGCAAGCAGAACGGCGCCGCCCGTGAAGGCACCGACGTGGTTCTGTACGGCTTCGGTCGCATCGGTCGCCTGCTGGCCCGCATCCTGATCGAGAAGACTGGTGGCGGCGACGGCCTGCGCCTGCGCGCCATCGTCGTGCGCAAGGGCGCCAGCAACGACCTGGTCAAGCGTGCCAGCCTGCTGCGCCGCGACTCCGTGCATGGTCCGTTCAACGGCACCATCACCATCGATGAAGAAAACAACACCCTGACCGCCAACGGCAACCTGATCCAGGTGATCTACGCCAAGGACCCGAAGGAAGTCGACTACACCCAGTACGGCATCAAGAACGCCCTGCTGGTCGACAATACTGGCGTCTGGCGTGACGCCGAGGGCCTGGGTCAGCACCTGGCCTGCCCGGGTGTCGACCGCGTGGTGCTGACTGCGCCGGGCAAGGGCGCGCTGAAGAACATCGTGCATGGCATCAACCATGGCGACATCACCGCCGACGACAAGATCATCTCCGCCGCCTCCTGCACCACCAACGCCATCGTGCCGGTGCTGAAGGCCGTGAATGACCAGTACGGCATCGTCAACGGCCACGTCGAGACCGTTCACTCGTACACCAACGACCAGAACCTGATCGACAACTTCCACAAGGGCAGCCGTCGTGGCCGCAGCGCCGCGCTGAACATGGTGATCACCGAGACCGGTGCCGCCACCGCCGCCGCCAAGGCCCTGCCGGTGCTGAAGGGCAAGCTGACCGGCAACGCCATCCGCGTGCCGACGCCGAACGTCTCCATGGCCATCCTCAACCTGAACCTGGAGAAGGCCACTACCCGCGAAGAGATCAACGAGTACCTGCGCCAGATGGCCATGCACTCGGACCTGCAGAAGCAGATCGACTTCGTCAACTCCCAGGAAGTGGTGTCCACCGACTTCGTCGGCTCGCGCCACGCCGGTGTGGTCGATGCCGAAGCCACCATCAGCAACGACAACCGCGTCGTGCTGTACGTGTGGTACGACAACGAGTTCGGCTACAGCTGCCAGGTGGTCCGCGTGATGGAAGACATGGCCGGGGTCAACCCGCCCGCCTTCCCGCGCTAAGCACCAGGGCAATACGCAAAACGGGAGCTTCGGCTCCCGTTTTTCGTTGGTGGCTATGGCTCAATGGCGTTTGGTGACGCAATCCTGTTCTCGCGGGTATTTCGGATGGCAATCCGGCTCATCCGCGGATTTCGCGGCCAAGGCCGCTCCCACAGGTTGGGTATGGCCTATTCGTTTCGGGGCCTGTGCGGCAGGGTGTCGCGGGGAGTGTCGGCACGGTTTTTTCATGGCCTGTTGCTTGGTGTTACGACTTACTGGTCGAAATAAGAGCTGGCCGGTGTGCTTCACCTGGCTTATGTCCTTATAATTCCGAGAATTTTTCCCGAGTCGTGCCCTTCGGCGACTGCTTCCGGCAGCCGCCTGGCGTTTTTTTGCGACATGGGAAGGCCGGACAAGCGGGCTTTGGATTTTTCGGATGATCAAGATCAAGCGTGGGCTGGACCTGCCCATCAGCGGCGCTCCCGAGCAGCGCGTGGAGCCCGCCAGGGCCGCGCGCAGCGTGGCGCTGCTGGGGTGTGACTATCACGGCATGAGGCCGACCATGGCCGTGCAGGTGGGCGACCGGGTCCGCCTCGGCCAGGTCCTGTTCTCGGACAAGCGGAACCCGGGCGTGCACTTCACCTCGCCGGGAGCCGGCGTGGTCGCCGCCATCCATCGTGGCGAGCAGCGCATGCTGCAGTCGGTGGTGATCGACCTGGAAGGCGACGAGGCCGTCGAGTTCGCCCGCTACGAAGCTTCCCGGCTGTCTTCCCTGGACGCCGCGCTGGTACGCGAGAACCTGCAGCAGTCCGGCCTCTGGAGCGCCCTGCGCACCCGTCCGTTCAGCAAGGTTCCGGCGGTCGACGCCGTGCCCAGCTCGATCTTTGTCACGGCCATCGATACGCACCCGCTGGCGGCCGATCCCAGCGTGATCATCGGCGAGCGCGCCGACGACTTCGCCAACGGCCTGGCCGTGCTGGCGCGCCTGGCCAGAGTGTTCCTGTGCAAGGCGCCGAGTGTTTCCCTGCCGGGCGAGGCGCAGGCCACCCCGGTCGAATTCGCCGGGCCGCATCCGGCGGGCCTGCCGGGCACCCACATCCACTTCCTCGACCCGGTCGGCGCGACCAGGAGCGTGTGGCAGATCGGCTACCAGGACGTGCTGGCCATCGGCGCGCTGTTCACCACCGGCTACCTGAACCCGGAGCGCGTGGTGGCCCTGGCCGGGCCGGTGGTGACACGGCCGCGCCTGCTGCGCACGCGCCTGGGCGTCAGCCTGGAAGAGTTGTGCGCCGGCGAGCTGCGACCCGGGCATACCCGGATCATCTCCGGCTCGGTGCTGGGCGGCCGTACCTCCCACGGCGCCTTCGCCTTCCTCGGCCGCTACCACGTCCAGGTCTCGTGCCTGCACGAGGGCACCGAGCGGCAACTGCTGCACTATCTGCGCCCCGGGGTGAACAAGCATTCGGTGCTGAACATCTTCGTCTCCCGGCTGCTGGGTGGTCGCAAGCTGGCGATGGACACCAGCACCAACGGCAGCCCCCGGGCGATGGTGCCGGTGGGCAACTACGAGGCGGTGATGCCGCTCGACATCCTGCCGACCCAGCTGCTGCGCTACCTGATCGTCGGCGACACCGAGATGGCGCAGAAGCTCGGCTGCCTCGAGCTGGACGAAGAAGACCTGGCCCTGTGCTCCTACGTGTGCGCAGGCAAGTACGAGTACGGCCCGATCCTGCGGGACAACCTGGCTCGCATCGAGAAGGAGGGCTGATCCATGTCTCTGCGCAGATTCCTCGACAAGATCGAGCACCACTTCGAACACGGCGGGCGCTACGAGAAGTGGTACGCCCTCTACGAGGCGGTGGACACCTTCTTCTACCGCCCCGGCAGCGTCACCCGCGGCACGGCCCACGTGCGCGACGGCATCGACCTCAAGCGCATGATGATCACCGTGTGGCTGTGCACCTTCCCGGCCATGTTCTTCGGCATGTGGAACGTCGGCTACCAGGCCAACCTGCTGTACGCGCAGAGCCCCGAGCTGCTGGCCGCCCAGGACGGCTGGCGCTTCGGCCTGATCGGCCTGCTCGCCGGGTTCGACCCCAACAGCCTGTGGGACTGCCTGGTCCAGGGCGCGGCCTACTTCCTGCCGGTCTACCTCACCAGCTTCATCGTCGGCGGCTTCTGGGAGGTGCTGTTCGCCAGCATCCGCCGCCACGAGATCAACGAGGGCTTCTTCGTCACCTCGATCCTGTTCGCCCTGATCCTGCCGCCGAGCATCCCGCTGTGGCAGGTGGCGCTGGGCATCAGCTTCGGCGTGGTGATCGGCAAGGAGGTGTTCGGCGGCACCGGCAAGAACTTCCTCAACCCGGCGCTGGTCGGCCGTGCCTTCCTGTTCTTCGCCTACCCGGCGCAGATTTCCGGCGACGAGGTGTGGACCGCCGTGGACGGCTTCTCCGGCGCCACGGCGCTGTCGATCGCCTCGGCCAGCGGCGTCGAGCAACTGACCCAGAGCGGCCTGAGCTGGTGGGATGCCTTCATTGGCCTGGAGCAGGGTTCCATGGGCGAGACCAGCACCCTGGCGATCCTGCTCGGCGGCGCGGTCCTGCTGCTGACCAAGATCGCCTCCTGGCGCATCGTGGTGGGCCTGATGCTCGGCATGATCGCCACCAGCAGCCTGTTCAACTGGATCGGCTCGGACAGCAACCCGCTGTTCGCCATGCCCTGGCACTGGCACCTGGTGGTCGGCGGGTTCGCCTTCGGCATGATCTTCATGGCCACCGATCCGGTGTCGGCCTCCATGACCGACACCGGCAAGTGGGTGTTCGGCGCGCTGATCGGCGTGATGGTGGTGTTGATCCGGGTGGTTAACCCGGCGTTCCCTGAGGGCATGATGCTGGCGATCCTGTTCGCCAACCTCTGCGCCCCTCTGATCGATCACTTCGTCGTGCAGGCGAACATCAAGCGGAGGCTCGCCCGTGGTCAAGCATGAATCGACCCTGCGTACCCTGATCGTCGCCCTGCTGGTGTGCCTGGTCTGCTCGGTGTTCGTCGCCGGCGCCGCGGTCACGCTCAAGCCGCTGCAGGACAAGAACCGCGAGCTGGACGAGCAGCGCAGCATCCTCGCCATCGCCGGCCTGGGGCATGCCGACATGAGCGCGGACGAAGTGCAGGAGTTATATGCCCGCAGCATCCATGTGCGTCTGGTGGACCTGCGCACCGGTCGCTTCAGCGCGGATGGCGAGGCGGTGGGCTTCGATCACCTGGCTGCCGCCCGCGACCCGGCGCAGTCCGACGCGCTGCCGGCGGAACGGGATATCGCCGCGATCGGGCGCCGCGAGCACCTGTCCACCGTCTATCTGGTCGAACACGACGGTAGCCTCGACACCCTGATCCTGCCGGTGCGGGGCTACGGCCTGTGGTCGACCCTCTACGGCTTCATCGCGGTGAAGAGCGACCTGAATACCGTGGTCGGCTTCGGCTTCTACCAGCACGGCGAGACGCCCGGCCTGGGCGGTGAAGTGGATAACCCGAAATGGACCGGGCTGTGGTCGGGCAAGACCCTGTTCGACGACGACGGCCAGCTGGCGGTGGAAGTCATCAAGGGCGTCGTCGACCCGCAATCGGCCCGCGCGGCGCACCAGGTCGACGGCCTGGCCGGCGCGACCCTGACCAGCAAGGGCGTGAACAATCTGCTGCATTTCTGGCTCGGCGAGAGCGGCTTCGGCCCCTTCCTGGCCAACCTGAAGAAAGGGGAGGCCTGACATGTCTCAACCCAGCATCAAGAGCGTGCTGCTCGATCCCATCCTGCACAACAACCCCATCGGCCTGCAGATCCTCGGCATCTGCTCGGCCCTGGCGGTGACCTCCACCCTCAAGACCGCGCTGGTGATGTCGATCGCCCTGACCCTGGTGACCGGCTTCTCCAACCTGTTCATCTCGATGATCCGCCGCCAGATTCCCACCTCCATCCGCATGATCGTGCAGGTGGTGATCATCGCCTCGCTGGTGATCGTGGTGGACCAGGTGCTGAAGGCCTTCGCCTTCAGCCTGGCCAAGCAGCTGTCGGTGTTCGTCGGCCTGATCATCACCAACTGCATCGTGATGGGCCGAGCCGAGGCCTTCGCCATGTCCCACCCGCCGATGCTGTCGTTCTTCGACGGCATCGGCAACGGCCTGGGCTACAGCGCCATGCTGGTCGCCCTGGGCGTGATCCGCGAGCTGTTCGGCTCCGGCTCGCTGCTGGGCTACCAGATCCTCCCGCTCGTCAGCGACGGCGGCTGGTACCAGCCCAACGGGCTGCTGCTGCTGCCGCCCTCGGCGTTCTTCCTGATCGGCCTGATCATCTGGGCGCTGCGCAGCTACAAGCCGGAGCAGAAGGAGGCGCCGTCCTACCGCCTGGCGCCGCAGGTCTCCGATAAGGAGGCCTACTGATGGAGCACTACCTGGGCCTGTTCGTGAAGGCCATGTTCGTCGAGAACATGGCGCTGGCCTTCTTCCTCGGCATGTGCACCTTCATCGCCATCTCGAAGAAGGTGGAGACCGCGCTGATGCTCGGCATCACCGTGGTGGTGGTGCAGGTCATCACCGTGCCGCTGAACAACCTGATGTACACCTACCTGCTGAAGGACGGCGCCCTGGCCTGGGCCGGCCTGCCGGAGGTGGACCTGAGCTACCTGGGCCTGATCTGCTACATCGGCCTGATCGCGGCCGTGGTGCAGATCATGGAGATGGTGCTGGACAAGTACCTGCCCAAGCTGCACCACGCCCTGGGCATCTTCCTGCCGCTGATCACCGTGCACTGCGCCATCTTCGGCGGCACCCTGTTCATGGTCGAGCGCGAGTACGACTTCACCGAGAGCGTGGTCTACGGCCTGGGTTCCGGGTCGTCCTGGGCGCTGGCCATCGTGCTGCTGGCGGCGATCCGCGAGAAGCTCAAGTACAGCGACGTGCCGGAAGGGCTGCAGGGCCTCGGGATCACCTTCATCACCATCGGTCTGATGTCGCTCGGCTTCATGTCGTTCGGCGGCATCCAGCTGTGAGGAGCTACTGATGGCTTTCGAGATTCTCCTGGCGATCGGCATGTTCGCCGGCATCGTCCTGGCGCTGGTGGCGATCATCCTCGTGGCGCGGGCGCGGCTGGTGTCCGGTGGCGACGTCAACATCCTGATCAACGGCGAGCGCACGCTCACCGTGCCGGCCGGCGGCAAGCTGCTGCAGACCCTGGCGGCCAACGACCTGTTCCTGTCCTCGGCCTGCGGCGGCGGCGGCACCTGCGCCCAGTGCAAGTGCATCGTGGAAAGCGGGGGCGGCGAGATGCTGCCCACCGAGGAGTCCCACTTCACCCGGCGCGAGGCCCGGGCCGGCTGGCGCTTGTCCTGCCAGACGCCGGTCAAGCAGGACATGTGCATCGAGGTGCCGGCCGAAGTGTTCGGCGTGAAGAAGTGGGAATGCACGGTGGAGTCCAACCCCAACGTCGCCACCTTCATCAAGGAGCTGACCCTGCGCCTGCCGGAGGGCGAGCATGTGGATTTCCGCGCTGGCGGCTACGTGCAGCTGGAGTGCCCGCCCCACGTGGTGCACTACAAGGACTTCGATATCCAGCCCGAGTACCGTGGCGACTGGGACCGCTTCAACCAGTGGCAGTACGTGTCCAAGGTCGACGAGACGGTGATCCGCGCCTACTCGATGGCCAACTACCCGGACGAGAAGGGCATCGTCAAGTTCAACATCCGCATCGCCTCGCCGCCGCCGGGCAGGGAACACATCCCGCCGGGCAAGATGTCGTCCTGGGTGTTCGGCCTCAAGCCGGGCGACAAGGTCACGGTGTACGGGCCGTTCGGCGAGTTCTTCGCCCGCGACACCGATGCCGAGATGGTCTTCATCGGCGGCGGCGCCGGCATGGCGCCGATGCGCTCGCACATCTTCGACCAGCTCAAGCGCCTCAAGAGCCAGCGCAAGATCAGCTTCTGGTACGGTGCACGCTCCCTGCGCGAGGCCTTCTACGTGGAGGAGTTCGACCGCCTGGCCGCGGAGAACCCCAACTTCGAGTGGCATCTGGCGCTGTCTGACCCGCAGCCCGAGGATGACTGGCAGGGCTATACCGGCTTCATCCACCATGTGCTTTACGAGCATTACCTCAAGGACCATCCGGCGCCCGAGGACTGCGAGTTCTACATGTGTGGCCCGCCGATGATGAACGCGGCGGTGATCCAGATGCTGCTGGACCTGGGCGTGGAGCGCGAGAACATCCTGCTGGACGACTTCGGTGGCTAGCACCCCGTTGGCCGGCATCCGCCGGACCGGGCTGCTCGTGGCGCTGCTGGCCGGTGCCCTGCTCGCCGGTTGCGGCGACAGGGTGGAGGAGTTCGGCGGCCCGACCATGGGTAGCCACTACTCGGTCAAGTACGTGGCCAGTGCGAGCACGCCGGAGCCGGCCACGCTCAAGGCGGAGGTCGAGGCCCTGCTGGCCGAGGTGGACGAGCAGATGTCCACCTGGCGCGCCGACTCCGAGCTGTCCCGCTTCAACCGCCTGCCGGCCGGCAACTGCCGCGTCATGCCGGAGCCCGTGCTGCGCCTGGTGCGGCTGGGCGAGGAACTGTCGACGCAGAGCGACGGCGCCTTCGACCTCACCGTGGAGCCGCTGCTCGACCTGTGGGGCTTCGGCCCGCAGTCGCGCGGCGAGCGGGTGCCCACCGCCGAGGAGATCGCCGAGGCACGGGCCAATGTCGGCCACCAGCTCCTGCGTATTGACGGCGAGCGCCTGTGCAAGGCGGCCGCGGTGCAGCTCGACCTGAACAGCATCGCTGCCGGCTACACCGTGGACCTGGTCGGTGCGCGGCTGGCCGAACTGGGCGTGAGCAGCTACCTGCTCGACATCACCGGCGAACTCAAGGGCATGGGCCGCAAGCCGGACGGCACGCCCTGGCGCATCGCCATCGAGGCACCCCGGGCCGACCAGCGGGTGGCGCAGAAGATACTGACGCTGGACGGCCTCGGCGTTTCCACCTCGGGCGACTACCGCAACTACTTCGAGCGGGACGGCCGGCGCTACTCCCACACCCTCGACCCGCGCAGCGGCGCGCCCATCGACCACCGACTGGCCTCGGTCACCGTGCTCGATGCGCAGGCCCTGCGCGCCGACGGGTTGTCTACGCTATTGATGGTGCTGGGACCGGAGCGCGGCTACGCCTTCGCCGAGCGGGCGGGCATTCCCGCGCTCTTCGTCACCCGCACCGACGAGGGCTTCGCCAGTCGTGCCACGCCCGAGTTCACACGCCGCTTCGGCGAAGGAGACAAGCCATGACCTGGTTGCTGGTGTTCGGCCTGATGCTGCTGGTGGTGCTGGGCATGGCCGTGGGCGTGATCTTCGGCCGCAAGCCTATCGCCGGCTCCTGCGGCGGCATCGCCGCCCTGGGTATCGAGAAGGAGTGCTCGATCTGCGGCGGCAACCGACAGAAGTGCGAGGAGGCCAATCGCGACGAGAATGGCGATGTAGTGGACGCAAAGCTCGCCTACGACGCGACCAAGCGCTAATGTGCTGCGCGAATTCGCCGGGCTAAGCTGGGCGACGACGAATGTGCCGTGAGGCACCTGCAGGGCGCCGTGGGCGCCCTGAGCCGTTCTGAGAGGAGTGAGCATGGCGGTCTACAACTACGACGTGGTGGTGCTGGGTTCCGGCCCGGCGGGCGAGGGCGCGGCGATGAACGCGGCCAAGGCCGGGCGCAAGGTGGCGGTGGTCGACAACCGCCCGCTGGTGGGCGGCAACTGCACCCACCTCGGCACCATCCCGTCCAAGGCGCTGCGCCACTCGGTACGGCAGATCATGCAGTACAACACCAACCCGCTGTTCCGCCAGATCGGCGAGCCGCGCTGGTTCTCCTTCCCCGACGTGCTGAAGAGCGCCGAGCGGGTGATCGCCAAGCAGGTCGCCTCGCGTACCGGCTACTACGCACGCAACCGCATCGACGTGTTCTTCGGCACCGCCAGCTTCTCCGACGAACAGACCGTCGAAGTGGTCTGCAGCAGCGGCGTGGTGGAGACGCTGGTGGCCAAGCAGATCGTCATCGCCACCGGCTCGCGCCCCTACCGCCCGGTGGACGTGGACTTCAATCATTCGCGCATCTACGACAGCGACACCATCCTCAGCCTGACCCACACGCCGCGCCGCATCATCATCTACGGCGCCGGGGTGATCGGTTCCGAGTACGCCTCGATCTTCAGTGGCCTGGGCGTGCTAGTGGACCTGATCGACAACCGCGACCAGTTGCTCAGCTTCCTCGACGACGAGATTTCCGACGCCCTCAGCTACCACCTGCGCAACAACAACGTGCTGATCCGCCACAACGAGGAGTACGAGCGTATCGAGGGGCTGGAGAACGGGGTGATCCTGCACCTCAAGTCCGGCAAGAAGATCAAGGCCGACTGCCTGCTGTGGTGCAACGGCCGTACCGGCAACACCGACAAGCTGGGCCTGGAGAACATCGGCATCAAGGTCAACAGCCGCGGCCAGATCGAGGTGGACCAGGAGTACCGCACGCCGGTGAGCAACATCTTCGCCGCCGGCGACGTGATCGGTTGGCCGAGCCTGGCCAGCGCCGCCTACGACCAGGGCCGCTCGGCCGCCGGCAGCGCGGTGGAGAACGACAGCTGGCGCTTCGTCGACGACGTGCCGACCGGCATCTACACCATCCCGGAGATCAGCTCCATCGGCAAGACCGAGAAGGAACTGACCCAGGCCAGGATTCCCTACGAGGTCGGCAAGGCGTTCTTCAAGGGCATGGCCCGGGCGCAGATTTCTCACGAGCCGGTGGGCATGCTGAAGATCCTGTTCCACCGCGACACCCTGGAAATCCTCGGCGTGCACTGCTTCGGCTACCAGGCCTCGGAGATCGTCCACATCGGTCAGGCGATCATGAACCAGAAGGGCGAGGCGAACAGCATCAAGTACTTCGTCAACACCACCTTCAACTACCCGACCATGGCCGAGGCGTACCGGGTGGCGGCGTTCGACGGTCTCAACCGGCTTTTTTGACCGGCTCCGACCGGTGGCCTGAACCGGTCGGGGGCGATCCCCTCAGCGATTCCCGCGAGTGGCGCTGGCCGAACCGGGAGAGCTTCTGAACAGGCGCGACGCTGCAAGAAAAAACCGGCCCTTGGGCCGGTTTTTCGCTTTCTCCCCTCTCCCTTTGGGAGAGGGGCCGGGGGTGAGGGAGTGCCAAGTCGCTCGGAGTTGCCTGCATGTCCCTCACCCTAGCCCTCTCCCGGAGGGAGAGGGAATCCAAGGTCAGCGCTTGAGCGTATCGACGGCCAGGCCCGGGAAGTCGGTGATGATGCTGTCCACGCCGAAGTCGGCCAGGCGGCGCATCAGCGCCGGGTCGTTGACCGTCCACACCGACACGTGCAGGCCGGCCTTCTGCGCCTTGAGCAGGCGCTCCGGGGTGCACAGGGTCCAGTTCAGGGCGAGCATGGAGCATTCGTGGTGGGCGGCCACTTTGAGCGGGTCGAGCCAGTTGTACTCGGCCACCAGGCCGCGCGACAGCTCCGGGGTCAACCGGCGCAGGGCGCGCAGCACCTCGCGCGAGCTACTGGTGACGGTGACCTTGTCCGTGATGCCGAAGCGCTCGGCCAGCGCCTGGATGGCCAGCACGGTACGCGCCGCGCGCACCCGCGAGGCGCTCTTCACTTCCAGTTGCCAGTGCTCGAACGGGCACTGCTCGAACAAGGTTTCCAGCTTCGGAATGGGGCAGGGCGTCTTCCAGCCCGGGCCGCCCAGGCGGGCGTCGAGCTCCACCAGTTCCGCGGCGTCGTGCTCCACCACCTTGCCGCGGCGGCCGGTGGTGCGCTTGAGGGTCGGGTCGTGGATCACCATCAGCTCGCCGTCGCGCGACAGGTGCAGGTCCAGCTCGCAGCGGTTCACACCGTGTTCGAGACAGCGCTGGAAACTGGCGAGCGTGTTTTCCGGTGCTTCGCCCTTGGCGCCGCGGTGGCCGTAGATGAGGGTCACGGTTGTTCCTTGGTGGGATGGCGGGGCTGGTGGTGAAGCACGCTGTTCACCACATGGTCGTACTCGAAGTAGACGCTGAAGGTGCGGTAGTCCCAGCGGGTGATGGGCGGCTGGCCCACCGGCGGGTGTTCCTCGTCCGCCAGGCCGAAGCGCTCCAGCACCGAGCGCTTGGACTCGCCGAGCTGGGGCAGGCCGGCGACGGCATCGCCCTGCTGGCCGACCGGAATTTCGATGGTCTCGGCCAGCGCCGGCAGCGGCAACCAGAGGGCCAGCAGCAGGGGAAGGGTTCTCATCGTTGCTGCTCCTTGGCCATGCGCCGCTCCAGGGCCTGTTTCTGCAGGATGTGGCGGGCCACCAGCTGGCGCTGGGCATCGGTGAGCGCCTCGAACTCGGTGCCGATCTCGAACTGGCCGTTGTCGCGCGGCTGGCAGTGCACGACCTTGGCGCGCAGCAGCAGGCCCAAGGCCTGGGGCATCAGCACCATCTTGATCGCCAGGTGGCTGCCCGGCAGCACGGCCTGGCCGTGGTTGAAGCTGATGCCGCCCTCGGACATGGACACCCGGCGCGGCGCGCCGATGTCGCGCAGCAGGCTCTGCGCCACGGCCTGACCGAGCAGGTCGATGCGCTTGTTCATCACCTTGAGGTAGTTGGCCAGGGTGCGGTCGCGCTCGCCGATATGGCGCAACAGGTGCTGCGACTCGAAGTCCAGCAGGTGCATGTCGCTGAGCAGATTGAACAACGGCGAGTTATCGTGCAGCGGTTCACTGGCCTGCGCTTCGGCGCCGGAGAGGAGGCTGAAATCCAGTGCTATCGTATCCTCGATACGATAGTATTCGCGGCGATCATCGGCGTCTTGATTCGACATGGCGAACCCATGGCAGCAGTGGTGGTCTGAGTGTAAAGCCGCGCGCCAGGCCCCGCCACAAGGACGTTTCTCCCTTTCCGCCAGCGAACCCCTCACTCATGTTCAGACCCCTGCCGTTCTTCATCGGCTTGCGTTACACGCGGGCCCGACGCCGCAGCCTGTTCGTCTCCTTCATTTCCCTTACCTCCATCATCGGTCTGGCCCTGGGCGTACTGGTGATGATAGTCGTGCTGTCGGTCATGAACGGTTTCGACCGCGAAATGCGTGACCGCGTTCTGGGCATGGTGCCCCACGCCACCCTGGACAGCACCACCCCTATCCAGGACTGGCGCACCATCGGCGAAGGGCTGTTGCGCCATCCGCAGGTGGCGGCGATCGCCCCCTTCACCCAGATGCAGGGGCTGCTGACCCATAACGGCCAGGTACAGAAAGTGCTGGTCAACGCCATCGACCCGGCCGAAGAGGGCAAGGTGTCGATCATTGGCGACTACTTCCTCAAGGACCAGGGCACGCTCGATTCGCTCGAGGCCGGCGGCTTCGGCATCCTCATCGGCGACCTGGCGGCGAACAAGCTCGGCCTCAAGCTCGGTGACAAGGTCACCTTCGTCGCGCCCGAGGTGGCGGTGACCCCGGCGGGAATGTTCCCTCGCATGAAGCGCTTCATCGTGGTCGGCATCTTCCATGTCGGCGCCGGTGAGATCGACGGCCACGTGGTGATGACCCACGTCGAGGACGCCGGCCGCCTGCTGCGCCTCAAGGCGGGCGAGGTGCAGGGCATCCGCCTCAAGCTGCACGACCTGTTCCAGGCGCCGCAGGTGGCCTGGGAACTGGCCGGCCTGCTGCGCGAGCAGGACTTCTACGCCCGCGACTGGACCCGCACCCACGGCAACCTGTACCAGGCCATCCGCATGGAGAAGACCATGATCGGCCTGCTCCTGCTGCTGATCGTCGCGGTCGCCGCCTTCAACATCATCTCCACCCTGGTGATGGTGGTGACCGACAAGAAGGCCGATATCGCCATCCTCCGCACCCTCGGCGCCACGCCGCGGCAGATCATGCTGACCTTCATGGTCCAGGGTTCGGTGATCGGCGTGGTCGGCACCCTGGCCGGCGGTGTGCTCGGTGTGCTCGCGGCGCTCAACGTCAGCGACGCGATCAAGGGGCTGGAGCGCCTGCTGGGCATCCAGTTCCTCAATTCCGAGGTGTACTTCATCGATTACCTGCCGTCGCAGGTGCAGGTCCAGGACGTCGCGCTGGTCTGCGGCGCGGCGCTGGTCCTGAGTTTCCTCGCCACCCTTTACCCGGCCTGGCGCGCGGCGCGCACCCAGCCCGCGGAGGCTTTGCGTTATGAGTGACAAGTCGGTCCTGAGTTGCCGCAACCTGGGCAAGAGCTACGAGGAAGGCCCGCAGACGGTCGAGGTCCTGAGCGGCGTGGAGCTGGAGCTGCTGCCCGGCGAGCGGGTGGCCATCGTCGGCTCCTCCGGCTCGGGCAAGAGCACCCTGCTGAACATGCTCGGCGGCCTGGACACGCCCAGCAAGGGCAGCGTCTGGCTGGCCGGCGAGGAACTCTCGGCGTTGAACGAGAAGGCCCGCGGCCTGCTGCGCAACCGCGCGCTGGGCTTCGTCTACCAGTTCCACCACCTGCTGCCCGAGTTCACCGCGCTGGAGAACGTGTGCATGCCGCTGCTGATCGGCAAGACGCCGATCCCCGAGGCGCGCCAGCGCGCCACCACGCTGCTGGAGCGGGTCGGCCTCGGCCATCGCCTGTCGCACAAGCCGTCCGAGCTGTCCGGCGGTGAGCGCCAGCGCGTGGCCATCGCCCGCGCCCTGGTCAACAGCCCGGCGCTGGTGTTGCTCGACGAGCCCACCGGCAACCTCGACCAGCACACCGCCCAGGGCATTCAGGAGCTGATGCACGAACTCAGCCGCGACTCGCGCACCGCCTTCCTGGTGGTGACCCACGACCCGCAGCTGGCCGGCCAGATGGACCGCGTGCTGCGCCTGGAAGACGGCAAGCTGGTGGCCGCCTGATGTTCCGCCCGCTGAGCATCTTCGTCGGCGCCCGCTACACCCGGGCCAAGCGGCGCAACCACTACATCTCGTTCATCTCGCTGACCTCGATGATCGGCTTGGGCCTCGGCGTGCTGGCGATGATCGTGGTGCTGTCGGTGATGAACGGCTTCCAGAAGGAAATGAGCTCGCGCATCCTCGGCATGGTGCCCCATGCCACCCTGTCCGCCGCGCAGCCGCTGGACGACTGGCAGGCGGTGGCCGCCGCGGCGATGAAGCACCGCCAGGTGACTGGCGCGGCACCCTTCGCCGAGCTGGAGGGCATGTTCTCCTACAAGGGCACCATGCAGCCGGTGCAGATCAACGGCATCGACCCGGTCGAGGAACAGAAGGTCTCGATCATCGGCAAGCACATGGTTCAGGGCCGCCTGGAAGACCTCAAGCCGGGCGAGTTCGGCGTGGTCATCGGCGAGATCAGCGCGCGGCGCTTCCGTCTCAACGTTGGCGACAAGCTGACCCTGATCGTGCCGGAACTGAGCAACGCCGCCGGCGGCATCACCCCGCGCATGCTGCGCCTGTCCGTGGTCGGCGTGTTCAAGGTCGGCGCGGAGCTGGACGGCAGCCTGGCGCTGATCAACATCGCCGATGCGTCCAGCGTGCAGCGCATGGCCGAGGGTCAGGTGCAGAGCGTGCGGATCGCCCTCAAGGACCTGTACCAGGCGCCTCAGGTATCGGCTGCCATCGCCGCCGAGCTGGGTGCCGGCTACAAGGCGGTCGACTGGACGCGCACCCAGGGTAGCCTGTTCAGCGCCATGCAGATGGAGAAGACCATGATCGGCCTGCTCCTGCTGCTGATCATCGCGGTGGCCGCGTTCAACATCATCGCCACGCTGATCATGGTGGTGGCCGACAAGCGCGCCGACATCGCCATCCTGCGCACCCTGGGCGCCACACCCGGGCAGATCATGGCCATGTTCATGGTCCAGGGCACGGTGATCGGCTGCATCGGCACCCTGATCGGTGGCGTGCTGGGCGTGATCGTCGCGCTCAACGTCAGCACCTGGGTGGCCTGGCTGGAGCGGATCAGCGGCGCCCATGTGTTCAGCTCGGACGTGTACTTCATCAGCAGCCTGCCGTCCGACCTGCGTGGCCTGGACGTGTTGCTGATCTGCAGCGCGGCGCTGCTGATGAGCTTCCTCGCCACCCTCTATCCGTCCTGGCGGGCGTCGCGCACTCAGCCGGCCGAGGCCCTGCGCTACGAGTAGCGAGCCCCGGGGCTCCTGTCGCCCGTAGGAGCGGCCTTGGCCGCGAGTTTTTATCTGATGGCGCCAGGATCCAAGCCAAGAGCTCGCGGCCAAGGCCGCTCCCACAAGTCTTGCTAGACTTGCCCGCTCCGGGGCCCACGGCCTCTCGCCGGGATGCACCTCATGCGCACAGGGATGGTGGCGCTGGCTGCGGGCTTGGTCTGCCTGCGCTTCCTGTCGGAGCTTCCGCCGCTCTGGCTGCTCCTGCTTTTGCTGCCGGTGGCGCTGATGCTGCTGCCCTGGCGCAGCTACCCGCTTTCCTTCCTGCTGTTCGGTTTCGTCTGGGCCTGCTTCAGCGCCCAGTTCGCGCTGGACGACCGCCTGCCGGCAGCGCTGGACGGCCGCACGTTGTGGCTGGAGGGGCGGGTGACCGGGTTGCCGGAAGCGGCCGAGGGCGTGGTGCGCTTTCAGCTCGAAGACGCCATCGCCAGAAAGCACCCGTTGCCGCAGCGCCTGCGCCTGTCCTGGTACGACGGGCCGCCGGTGCTGGCCGGCGAGCGCTGGCGCCTGGCGGTCAGGCTCAAGCGCCCGCGTGGCCTGGTCAACCCGCAGGGCTTCGACTACGAGGCCTGGTTGCTGGCACAGCGCATCGGCGCCACCGGCACCGTCAAGCAGGGCGAGCGGCTGGGCGAGGCGGCTGGCCCCGTCGCGTGGCGCGACGAGTTGCGCCGCCGGCTGCTGCAGGTCGAGGCCCATGGCCGCGCCGGCGGGCTGGCTGCGCTGGTGCTCGGCGACGATTCGGGTCTGAGCCGCAGCGACTGGCGGGTGCTGCAGGACACCGGCACCGTGCATCTGATGGTGATCTCCGGCCAGCACGTGGCGCTGCTGGCGGTCTTCATCTATGGGCTGGTCGCCGGCCTGGCGCGGATGGGGCTGTGGCCGCGCGCTGTGCCCTGGCTGCCCTGGGCCTGCGGACTGGCCTTCGCCGGAGCGCTGGGCTACGGCCTGCTGGCGGGCTTCGAGGTGCCGGTGCGGCGCGCCTGCGTGATGGTCGCGCTGGTGCTGCTCTGGCGCCTGCGCTTCCGTCACCTGGGGGCATGGTGGCCGCTGGGATTGGCATTCGTGCTGGTGCTGCTGGTCGAGCCGCTGGCCGTGCTGCAGGCCGGTTTCTGGCTGTCCTTCGGCGCCGTCGCGGTGCTCGCCTGGGTATTCGGCGGGCGGCTCGGCCACTGGCCCTGGTGGCGGGTCTGGTGGCGCGCGCAATGGACCCTGGCGCTGGGGCTGCTGCCGCTGTTCTTCGCCCTCGGCCTGCCGCTGAGCCTGAGTGGGCCGCTGGCCAATCTGGTGGCGGTGCCCTGGGTCAGCCTGCTGGTGGTGCCGCTGGCGCTGCTCGGCACCCTGCTGCTGCCCGTGCCCTGTCTGGGCGAGGCGCTGCTGTGGTTGGCCGGCGGCCTGCTGGAGGTGCTGTTCCGGCTGCTCGCCTGGATCGCCTCCGCCTTGCCCGCCTGGCTGCCCACGTCGCTCCCGCTCTGGTGCTGGCTGGTGGGCAGCCTCGGCGCGCTGCTCTGCCTGCTGCCGGCCGGAGTGCCGATGCGGGTGCCGGGGCTGATCCTGCTGCTGGCGTTCTTTCTGCCGCCCCGGGAGCGGATCGCCACGGGGCAGGCGGAGGTATGGCAGCTGGATGTCGGCCAGGGGCTCGCCGTGCTGGTGCGCACCCGCGAACACACCTTGCTGTACGACGCCGGCCCGCGCTTCGGCGACTTCGACCTGGGCGAGCGGGTGGTGCTGCCCACCCTGCGCCAGCTGGGTGTGTCCTGGCTCGACCTGATGCTGCTCAGCCACGCCGACAGCGACCACGCCGGCGGCGCCCTGGCGGTGATGCAGGGCATGGCCGTGGCCCGCGTGTCGAGCGGGGAGGCCGACGCCCTGCCGGTGGAGCTGCGGGCGCGTCCGTGCATCGATGGCGAAAGCTGGGACTGGGACGGCGTGCGCTTCACCACCTGGCGCTGGGCCGGGGCGAAGGAGGGTAATCCGGCCTCCTGCCTGCTCAAGGTGGAGACGGCGAGCGAGCGATTGCTGCTGACCGGCGACGTGGATGCGGCCACCGAGCGCGTGCTGCTGGCGTCGGGGATCGATCTGCGCGCCGAGTGGCTGCAGGTGCCGCACCACGGCAGCCGGAGTTCGTCGTCGGCGGCGTTCCTCGACGCAGTGGCGCCACGGGCAGCGCTGCTGTCGCGGGGCTGGCACAACCCCTTCGGCCATCCGCATCCGACCGTCCTGGCCCGCTACCGGCAGCGCGGCATCGAGCTGCACGACAGCGCGGAGAAGGGCGCTGTGCGCCTGCTGTTGGGCGGAGGCGAGGGCGTTTCCGGCTGGCGCGAGCGGCCGCGTTTCTGGCGGGAAAAATGAGAACCCGGATGGTCTGTGCCTGCGCGTCCCTATGCTAGAGTGGCGCCACTTTTCCAAGTGGGGATGCGCAACCGTGTGGGAGTTGGTCAAATCTGGCGGCTGGATGATGCTGCCGATCATTCTGAGTTCTATCGTCGCGGCCGGCATCATCGCCGAGCGCCTCTGGACCCTCCGTGCCAGCCGTATCACGCCCCCCCACCTGCTGGGTCAGGTGTGGCTGTGGATCAAGGAAAAGAAGCTGACCAACGACAAGCTCAAGGAGCTGCGGGCCAATTCCCCGCTGGGGCAGATTCTCGCCGCCGGCCTGGCCAACTCCAAGCATGGTCGCGAGATCATGAAGGAGTGCATCGAGGAGGCCGCCGCCCGCGTCATCCATGACCTGGAGCGCTATCTCAACACCCTCGGCACCATCGCCGGCGTCGCGCCGCTGCTCGGCCTGCTGGGCACCGTGCTGGGCATGATCGACATCTTCAGCGCCTTCATGGGCGCCAATATGGCCAACGCGGCCGTCCTGGCCGGCGGTATCGCCAAGGCCCTGATCACCACCGCGGCGGGTCTGTTCGTCGCCATTCCGGCTCTGTTCTTCCATCGCTTCCTGGTGCGCCGCGTCGACGAGCTGGTGGTCGGTATGGAGCAGGAGGCGATCAAGCTGGTGGAGGTGGTGCAGGGCGACCGCGATGTCGACCTGGGCGGCAACGGTGTGGCCCCGGCACCCAAAGAGGCCCGCAAAGAGGGCAAGAAGGCGTGAAGTTCCGGCGTAAATCCCGGGAGAACGTCGAGATCAACCTGGCGTCGCTGATCGACGTGGTGTTCATCCTCCTGCTGTTCTTCGTGGTCACCACCACCTTCACCCGCGAGACCCAACTCAAGGTCGACCTGCCCGAGGCCGCCACCGGCACGCCTCCCGAGGAAACCACGCTGAAGAAGCTGGAAGTGCTGATCAGCGCCGAGGGCAGCTATTCGCTGAACGGCCAGCCGCTGCTCAAGAGCGATCTGGAAGGCCTGATGGCCGCGCTGGGCAAGGAGTCCGGTGGCGACAACAGCTTGCCGGTAGCGATCAGCGCAGACGGCAAGACCCCGCACCAGGCGGTGATCACCGCCATGGACGCCGCCGGCAAGCTGGGCTTCTCCCACCTGCGTATCACCACGGTTGAGGCCGAGGCCGAGGCCAAGCCTTGAGCCTCGCCGACCGGCTCGTCGCCGCCTGGTACCACGGCCACCCCGCCCTGACCCTGCTGCGCCCGCTGGAGTGGCTGTACCGGCGGGTGGTGCTCGGCAAGCGCCGCGCCTTCCTTGCCGGCGAGGGCGACATCTATCGCGCGCCGGTGCCGGTGCTGGTGGTCGGCAACGTCACCGTCGGCGGCACCGGCAAGACCCCCATGATCCTCTGGCTGATCGAGCACTGCCGGGCACGCGGTCTGCGCGTCGGCGTGGTCAGCCGCGGCTATGGCGCCACGCCGCCGAAATTGCCCTGGCGGGTGCGCGCCGACGACCCGCCCAGCCATGCCGGCGACGAGCCGCTGCTGATCGTCCAGCGCAGCGGTGTGCCGCTGGTGATCGACCCGCAACGCGCCCGTGCCGCGCAGGCCCTGCTGGAGCAGGAGGAACTGGACCTGATCCTCTGCGACGACGGCCTGCAGCATTACCGCCTGGCCCGCGACATCGAACTGGTGCTGGTGGACGCCGCGCGCGGCCTCGGCAACGGCCGCTGCCTGCCCGCCGGCCCCCTGCGCGAGCCGGCGGAGCGGCTGGCCGAGGTCGACGCGGTGCTGCGCAATGGCGCCACTGTGGACGGCGAGGAGGGCTACGCCCTGCAACTGCGCCCGACCGCGCTGGTCAACCTGCGCAGCGGTGAGCGGGTCGGCCTTGACCATTTCCCGCCCGGCCAGCAGGTCCACGCGGTGGCCGGCATCGGCAACCCGCGGCGTTTCTTCGCTACCCTCGAGGCGCTAAACTGGCGGCCGATCGCGCATCCCTTCGCCGACCACGCCAGCTACAGCCCCGAGGCCCTGCGCTTCACCCCGGCGCTGCCGCTGTTGATGACCGAGAAGGATGCGGTGAAATGCCGGGCCTTCGCCGCCGCCGACTGGTGGTACCTGGCGGTGGACGCGGCGCCGTCGCCGGCCTTCGTCGCCTGGTTCGACCAGCGCCTGGACCGCCTGCCTGCTGCCCGGCCCTGAGTTTCGCGTTTTCCCACCTCTCCGAGGATTCCCCGATGGATACCAAACTGCTCGACATCTTGGCCTGCCCGGTGTGCAAGGGCCCGCTGCAGCTTTCCGAAGACAAGACCGAGCTGATCAGCAAGGGCGCCGGCCTGGCCTACCCGATCCGCGACGGCATCCCGGTGATGCTGGAGAGCGAGGCCCGCACCCTGACCACCGACGAGCGCCTGGACAAGTAGATGACCGCCTTCACCGTTGTGATCCCCGCCCGCTACGCCTCCAGCCGACTGCCCGGCAAGCCGCTGCAGGACATCGCCGGCAAGCCCATGGTCCGGCACGTCTGGGAGCAGGCGAAGAAGAGCGGGGCCGCCCGCGTGGTGGTGGCGACCGACGACGCGCGCATCGTCGAGGCCTGCCAGGGCTTCGGCGCCGAAGTGCTGCTGACCCGGGTGGACCACAACTCCGGCACCGACCGCCTGGCCGAAGTCGCCACCCAGCTCGGCCTGGCGGACGACGCCATCGTGGTCAACGTGCAGGGCGACGAGCCGCTGATTCCGCCGAGCATCATCGATCAGGTGGCCGCCAACCTGGCCGCCAACCCGCAGGCGGGGATCGCCACCCTGGCCGAGCCCATCGATGATGTGCAGGCGCTGTTCAATCCCAACGTGGTCAAGGTGGTTTCGGACAAGACCGGCCTGGCCCTGACCTTCAGCCGCGCGCCGCTGGCCTGGGCGCGCGACGCCTTCGCCCAGCGCCGTGACGTGCTGCCGGAAGGCGTGCCCTATCGCCGCCACATCGGCATCTACGCCTACCGCGCCGGCTTCCTCCACGACTTCGTCGCCTGGGGCCCGTGTTGGCTGGAGGACACCGAATGCCTGGAGCAACTGCGCGCGCTCTGGCACGGTGTGCGCATCCACGTCGCCGATGCCCTGGAAGCGCCGGCGGCCGGCGTCGACACCGCGGAAGACCTGGAGCGGGTGCGCCGCCTGCTGGGGGCCTGATGCGCGTCCTGTTCGTCTGCATGGGCAACATCTGCCGCTCGCCCACGGCCGAGGGCGTGTTCCGCCACCGCCTGCTGCAGGCCGGCCTGCACGAGCGGGTGACGGTGGACTCCGCCGGCACCGGCGACTGGCACGTGGGCAAGGCGCCGGACGGCCGTTCCAGCCAGGCGGCGCTGACCCGCGGCTACGACCTGTCGAGCCTGCGCGCGCGCCAGGTGCTGCGCGACGACTTCCAGCGTTTCGACCTGATCCTGGCGATGGACCACGACAACCTGGCCCGCCTGCAGGCGCTGCGCCCGGCCAGCGGCGGCGCCGAGCTGGACCTGTACCTGCGCCGCTACGCCCTGGCCCTGGACGAGGTGCCCGATCCCTACTACGGCGGGGCGGACGGTTTCGAGCAGGTGCTGGACCTGATCGAGCAGGCCAGCGACGCTCTGCTCGCCGAGATCAGGGGACGCCTGTGAGCCTGCAACTGAGCGAAGCGGTTTCCCTCAAACCGTTCAACACCTTTGGTGTCGACGTGAAGGCGCGGCTGTTCGCCGAGGCGCGCAACGACGACGAGGTGCGCCAGGCGCTGGCCGAGGCCGGGCACCGCGACCTGCCGCTGCTGGTGGTTGGCGGCGGCAGCAACCTGCTGCTGACCGGCGACGTCGAGGCGTTGGTGCTGCGCATGGCCAGTCGCGGTCTGCGAATTGTCGCGGACGACGGCGAGCGGGTGGTGGTGGAGGCCGAGGCCGGCGAGCCCTGGCACCCCTTCGTGCTCTGGACCCTGGAGCAGGGCCTGGCTGGCCTGGAGAACCTCAGCCTGATCCCCGGTACGGTCGGCGCCGCGCCCATGCAGAACATCGGTGCCTACGGGGTCGAGATCAAGGACGTGTTCGCCGGGCTCACCGCGCTGGATCGCCGCAGCGGCGAGCTGCGCGAGTTCGGCCTGGAGGAGTGCGCCTTCGCCTACCGCGACAGCCTGTTCAAGCAGCAGCCCGGGCGCTGGCTGATCCTGCGCGTGCGCTTCGCCCTGAGCCGCAAGGCCGCGCTGCGCCTGGACTACGGCCCGGTGCGCCAGCGCCTGGAGCAGGACGGCGTCGAGGCGCCGACGGCGATGGACGTGAGCCGCGCCATCTGCGCCATCCGCCGCGAGAAGCTGCCGGACCCCGCCGAGCTGGGCAATGCCGGCAGCTTCTTCAAGAACCCGGTGGTGCCGGCCGAGCAGGCCGAGCGTATCCATGCCCTGCATGCCGACCTGGTCAGCTATCCGGCCGGGGAAGGGCGGGTCAAGCTGGCCGCCGGCTGGCTGATCGAGCGCGCGGGCTGGAAGGGCTTCCGCGAGGGTGATGCGGGCGTGCACCGCCTGCAGGCGCTGGTGCTGGTCAACTACGGCGCGGCCAGCGGCGCCCAGCTGCTGGAACTGGCCCGGCGTATCCAGCAGGACATCCTGCAGCGCTTCGGTGTGGCCCTGGAGATCGAGCCGAACATGCTCTGACCGGCGACGCCGGTCGGAGCGCCGCGCCTATCAGGCGGGCTCGACCGGGTCTTCCTCGCGTTCCAGCGCCACCTGGCGGATGGACAGGCGGATTTCCGCGGGCAGCACGCGCTTGGCCACGCCCTCCACCAGCTCTGCCAACTGCGGGTGGTGGCTGAGCTTGCCTTCGCCGTTCTGGCGCAGCACGCCCTGGTCCAGCAGGGTCTGGATGAAGTGGCGGAACAGGCTCTTGTCGAAGAACTCCGGGGCGTTGAGGCCGTGGAGGATCGACAGGCGCTGGGCCATCACCACGCACAGGTTTTCCAGCTCCTCGGCGCTCAGCGCGTACTGGCCGGCGTTGATCAGCAGGGCGGTGGCCATGTAGAAGCGCTGCAGGGTCTGCACGATGGCGCGGGCCAGCAGGGTGAGCAGGACGAACTGGCGCGAGCTGGGCGCCGGGCGCACGAACATGTCGTCCTCGCGGCGCAGCAGGTCCTGCTCGACGAAGGCCTCCAGCCACTGGTCCACGACGCCTTCCAGCTCGTCCACCGACCAGCGGATGAACAGCTCCGACTGCAGATAGGGGTAGAGCGCGGTGGAGTAGCGCAGGATCTGCTCGCGGCTCATCCGCGAGCTGCTGAGGAAGAAGCTCGCCAGCAGCGCGGGCAGGGCGAACACGTGCAGCACGTTGTTGCGGTAGTAGGTCATCAGGACGGCGTTCTGCTCGTCCAGATAGAGGATCTTGCCCAGTGCGTCCTTCTGCTCGGCCAGCAGGTCCATGCTCTGCACGTAGCGGATCAGGTCCTGGCCATCGCCGTCCGGCAGGGTGGCGTGTGGCGAGTAGGGCACCTTGCGCAGCAGCGCCAGGTACAGATCGAGCACCCGGGCCAGGGCCTTCTCGTCCAGCGCCAGCTTGCTGGTGGAGAGCAGGGCCAGGCCGACCAGGTTGACCGGGTTGATCGCCGCCGCCTCGTTGAGGTGCTGCGCCACCTGCGCGCCGAGGCGGTTGGTGGTGCGGTTCAGCCACTCGGGGCGGTACTGGTCGCCGTAGTCCTGGGTGCGCCAGCCGGGCTGCTCGGCGTCGAGGAACTCGGCCAGCTTGATCGGCTCGCCGAAGTTGACCCGGACGCTGCCGAAGCGCTGTTTGCGGATGGCGCCGATGACCTTGAAGATGTCGAAGATCGACTCCTTCTTCTTCGCCGCGCCGCGCAGTTCGCCCAGGTAGGTGCGGCCTTCGAGCACGCGCTCGTAGCCGATGTAGACCGGCACGAAGGCGATCGGCAGGCGCGACGAGCGCAGGAAGCTGCGCAGGGTGATGGCCAGCATGCCGGTCTTCGGCTGCAGGGTACGCCCGGTGCGCGAACGGCCGCCCTCGACGAAATACTCGACCGGGAAGCCCTTGCTGAACAGGGTGTGCAGGTATTCGTTGAACACCGCGGTGTACAGCGGGTTGCCCTTGAAGGTGCGGCGCATGAAGAAGGCGCCGCCGCGGCGCAGCAGGCCGCCGACCACCGGCATGTTGAGGTTGATGCCGGCGGCGATGTGCGGCGGGGTCAGGCCGTTGCGGAACAGCAGGTAGGACAGCAGCAGGTAGTCGATATGGCTGCGGTGGCAGGGCACGTAGATGATCTCGTGGCCATGGGCGATGTCGCGCACCGCCTCCAGATGGTTGACCTGGATGCCCTCGTACAGCTTGTTCCAGAACCAGCTCAGCACCGTTTCTAGGAAGCGGATGGCGGTGTAGGTGTAGTCCGAGGCGATCTCGTTGCCGTAGCGCAGGGCCTGTGCTTCGGCCTTCTCCTGGCTGATCTTCTCGCGCTCCATCTCCTCACGGATGGCCTGACGCACCTGCGGGCCGTGGATAAGCCCCTTGACCAGATTGCGTCGGTGCGACACGTCTGGGCCGATCACGGCAGCCTTCTGGTTGCGGAAATGTACTCGCAGGATGCGCTGCACCATGCGCAGGGTGCGTTCGCGTCCCTTGCCCTGGTCGAGCAGTTCGCGCAGGTGGATGGGCGCGGAGAACTGCACACGGGTCTTGCGCCCGAGGATGAGGATGCTGACCAGCTTGCGCAGCCGCCCGGTGACCGCCCAGGTGTCGGCGAACAGCAGCTTCCACGGGCTGGTCTCGCGGTCCGGCGACTGGCCCCAGAACACGCTGACCGGGACTATCTGGGCGTCGTCCAGGGCATTGCCATCGAGGCTGGCGAGGATGCGCTGCAGGGTGGGCGGAGCGCCGCGCTTGTCGTGGCCGCCGAACCAGCTCGGCGAGCGGGTCAGGTAGAAGAAACCGGCTGGCTCGAGCTGGCCGCCGAGCGCCACCGGCAGCACTGGGCGCGGCAGGCCGGCCTTGGTGCACTCCCTGTCCACCACCGCCAGGTCCGCCGCCGAGGGCTGCTGCAGCACATAGAACACCGGCTTGCCGCGATCCAGGCGCAGGTTGAAGGACGACTGGTTGATGGTTTCCGAGCGTACCCAGAGATACAGCAGGCGACGCAGGGCACCGAAGGCAAGGCGGCGGAAGGGGGAGCGGGTCATAGGTTACGACTGTGAAACGAGCGGTCGCTCGGGGCGGCTAGTGTGCCGCAAGGCCGCGTGGCGGGCAAAATCTCTCGTTCCCGCTGGTGGTGTCATGGGGTGATCATGCGTGACCACGATGTCCAGGCTGCCCGCCTGGAGCCGCATTCCAGGCGTAACCGTCTGCGGATTTCACGCCTGTGCGCAGTCGCATGGCGAAGCGAATGGCTACGCCTTGGCTTCAAACGCTTCGTGGTAAGAAACAGTGCCCGTGGGGTGCGGACCCTTGAACGAAATGGCCTGGAAGTATTCTGGTGGTACGCCGGGCAGTACCAGCCCTGGGGCCACGACGAAACCGAAGCGGGAATAGTAGGCAGGCTCTCCCAGCACTACGCATCCGGATGCGCCACTGGACTGCAACTGGTCGAGTGCAGCCCGCATGAGTTGGGCGCCGACGCCTGCCCCTTGCCGTTCCGGCTGGACGGAAATGGGGCCGAGTCCATACCACCCGGCAGTACCGCTTGAAATGGTTACGGGCGATACCGCGACATGTCCAATGACCGCACCATCGTCTTCCGCAACAAACGACACGGACAGCGCCCCAGAGTTGCGCAGTTCCCGAACAATGAACTGTTCCGTATGGTCGGTGTGAGCCGCATTTCTGAATGCTGCGGTAGTCACTGTTGCAATGGCAGAGGCGTCCGAGGGGAGCTCGCTTCGGATTTTCATGGTGCTTGATCCTGGCCAGGCTTGATTAGGCGGTGGGGTGTCTAGGTTATGTACGAAAAGTGCCTGCGCTCGGCGATGCGTCGTTAAAAATCGGTTCGGAATGCTCATTTACCATTCGTAAACTCGCATGCGAGCCCAGTCCGCTTCCTCACCGTTTTTTGCCTAGCCTAGCCTTCGCTCGACGACTTTTCGTACCAGAGCGGGTGAGTGAGACAGTTGGATCGGGCTGCGCTCGCCGAGGATGCGGTATATGGAATATACAACGGCGTATTTAAGCTCGGCCTCTGAAAGCCCGTCCAGATCGTTATTTTTCACCTTGCTTAACGAGGTCGGGGGGAGATGTACCTCTGCTAGATTTCTGGCGAAACTGGCAAGCTTGTACTCTTCGGCGCCGCCGATATCTGGTGTAACTGCTAGAGGAACTCCCAAGAGGGTACGCGCATAAAAGGAGGGGGACATTTCCCGTGATGTGGCTAGGTCGCCCTTGATTCCGAAGTAAAATCGATCACCCTCTGCATCCTCTAGCTCAATGGTTAGAGACCCGCCGTCAGTGAAGACAAGGGCATCTATCGAGCTCAATGGAAAGGCAAGGCTAGGTAGGGCGTGCGCATAAAGATATAGACCCACCATGCCTGCTGGGATGGCGATTAGCGGGAGTGCTAGCCAGCTTGGTTTCATGCGTTGCCTCTGACGTTCGTTTTCAGGTCCCTTCGAAGGCATCGAGTTAGATGCTAGGGGGACGATTTCTTGAGAGATATTTTCCCAAAGGTCATGAAGACGATAGGGCCGCCAGCATCGGCGCGATAACCTCCATTTGCTTCTGCAAGACGATTGGCGATGGCAACAAACTCCCAGGCTTCGTTCTCCGTAACCTTTATAACTCTAGTCGTGAGCTTTGGAATTCCTTGCTTTTCTCCAAAGGCCTTTATGAGTTTTGCATGCTCCTGAAGGGGAGGGCTAACGGATGGGTGATCCCAGCCCCACATAAAACTGCTATCTGCTGGGTTGTAGGTGCCGATGATCTGAACTGGGGCTGAAGCCGTTTTCCCGTCAGGAAGTATCCACCAGATGAGACCGGTATCTTGATCTACATTCCAGCGCGCAGAGCTACCTATACCCCATATTTCTTGATGGGCTTCCGTTTGTATTCTTAAACCTTCCATCGAGGAAGCGGTGTAAGTGTTCAGGTCGAATTTCTCTTCTGCATGACCCATTGCCATAAAAAACAAAAAGAATGAAGTGATAAAGGATCTCATGATGTTGTCAGGCTCCTAGTTGTTAGATTGCTGATGGTTCACCGAAACCATGAATTCTGGGTTCGGGCCAAGCAGATGCTGCTTGGCGGCTGACGCAGCATACAGGGTAGTGGCCAGCAGCAAGGTGCCGCCGAGTAACGACAGCGCGAACCAGAAAGCCATGAACAGCGGTATGTCCGCGAGGTTTGGATACCGCAATACTACAAGCCATAGTACGCAGAAGGCCAAGAGAGCTCGGCTGAACCACTTGAGTGTGTAGATCGCTCGGCGAAGCATGAATTTGCTCAGGTGCTCACCCTGGGTTGGATAGGGGCCATGCCAGTCAAGTGCTGCACGTGAAACTAAATTGTTCGGAAAGCGACGTATGAGCCAAATGGTGCTCGACAGTACCGCTACAAAGATGGCCAGCTTTAAGTAAAAGGTCATACAGAATTCTAATTTTTATCAGGTGGTCTTGAAAGTTCTTCTATATGAATGCCTTGATATATGGAGTGAAAATGATTGACCCAATGATTGCAGCTCCTGCGGCACTAAGCAGTACAGCTCCTGCAGCGACATCTTTGGATTTTTTGACCAAAGGATGAAACTCGGGGGAGGCTACGTCACACAGAAATTCGAAAGCTGTATTCAAAGCCTCGGACACCCAGACGGCCATGATGGATAGAATCAAAAGGCACCACTCTAGTGTGTTTATCTGAAGGAGAAATGCGATGAAGCTGATAGCCATGGCCGCAAGAAGGTGAATCCACGCATTGTGCTGGCTTTTGAGCATTTCTGCGATGCCATTTGCAGCGTGCTGAATGCTTCTGATTCTTCCCGTGAATGTAAAGGTTTCAGTATTGTTATTCATGAGGTACCACATAAGGATTATGTTCAAGGACAGGCTTTAGCCAGCCCCGACGAAAAATTATCGACAGTTGAACATGTCATTGAGGGGGCTCGAGCCAATTAATGGGCCATCCTTCTTTTGCAGCTAACTCCACCAGCCAGTGGATCAGTTGGAGCGGTATGCCATTTTTGTAAACGTTGAAGATGGCTTTGCCATGTTCATCGTAGAAGAAAACCTCTGCTAGCACCTCAACGATTTCATCTGTTCTATCGGAGAGTTCAAGGTATATGCCATCTCTTTGCACGTCGCTTCCGAAGATGATTTCATATCTTCTACCCTCGAATGTCCTGATGCTGCTCATTTTTGAGATCCCTGACGTTTGACATGAGAGATGGCGACCAGCTTGCCGGGAGATGCCATCTTGATGAAGGGTTAGGCATCACCGCGACCATCACTGCCCCACTGAGCTACTGCTTCCACTGGGTTTGGGAGCCTGCCCTCTAGCTCACTCTTGATCCACTCGGGATCAATGTAATTGAACTTTGACTCAATGACCCAAGCCAGAAACTCCTCTGGTCCTCCGTTCAGATATGGAGGCGGCGATACCGGCATGAACACCGTGGGTAGATTTTCCTGCATGGATATGTAGTTCAGAATGAAGCCTAGTTCCTGAATCACCTGCCATGCAAGGGAGTTTGAAATGTCTATCTCGAGCTTTACCCACCAAAATGCATCAGGAGTTGAGTGTGATGATATGACTTTTACTGCGGGGATCCGGTTGAGAAATTCAACAAGCTTAGGAAGGCCATTTGAGACTATCGCAGGTTTGATGTACTCGATCGATGGAGTAGAGGCCTCTAGCTTTCTCACGATGTGAGCGTGCAGAGTGCGATTGGCGTCGGATGCTTCTCGCTCTAGTGCCTTGCGAAGCTTCGATGGGAGTTCAAGTTCCATTTAATGCCTAGTGTTTGGTAAAGGGCGGAGTGTAGTCGGTCCGCTTGAGTGGGTGAACGGCTTTAGTCTATTGTTGGGTTGTTGTAATTAATATTTATTGTAATATCAGGTCTTGGCATTTTTATGAGTCTCTCTAGCGTTTGGAGGAGCTAAAAATAGCTGATGATCCGTAGATGATTGGGTGTCCTCAGTAGAGATTTTATATATTCCTTGCGTCACTAGCGGCCCGGAGTGAAAATGAGTGGATTGGCAGTGTGATAGTGATTCGCCGCGAAAGAGTTGCACCTGGCGGCAACTGAGCGCGCATGCCACTATTGCCGCTCAAAGCCGTTTTCTGTCAGCCAGTTGACGGCCCCTTCATGTCCTGCGGCTGCCCTGCGCATTAAGGTCAAAGTCTTCTCGGGATCTTTGGGAACGCCCAAACCCATTTCATACATCAGGCCAAGGTCAAAGAGCGCTTGATAGTTTTCCTGCTCAGCCGCTTTTCCGATCCAGATGGCGGCCTGCTCATGGCTTTTCTCAACACCCCGGCCGTCTTGGTACATGAGTCCAAGCATGTTCTGTGCTGTTGCGTCTCCTTGTTCAGCAGCTTTGCGGTACCACAGGGCGGCCTGTTCGTGGTCTCGTGCAACGACTTTGCCGTTTTCGTACATGACACCGAGATAGTATTGCGAAGAGGCATCCCCTTGTTCTGCAGCCTTGCGATACCAGATGAAGGCTACGGCCAGATATCTGGAGATGCCTTCCGCGTCCCCATATGATTCATATGCGTGAGCCAGCCGTCTTTGAGCGTCGACATGCCCCAAATTGGCAGCCTTGCAGTACCACGCGTAAGCCTGCGTTTTATCTTGGGCGACACCATGACCATCCTTATAAAGGATGCCAAGGTGGTATTGGGCCTCGGCGTGCCCCTGCTCAGCAGCGATTCGGAGTTGGTCGATATCGGTAGCCATAGGATCCCCTTTTTGTGCCAAAACAGGGGCGCAGATACAAACGGCGAAACTGAAAACGAGGGCTATAGAATATGAGGGATGGGAACGGTAGAGAGAAAGCATGATTGTCTAATGCCTAATGATTAAGCTAATGGGCTGTAAAAAGCATAGCTTTTTTCTGTCTAGCGAACGTAGTGAGCGATGTTTAGTGCATTGTTAGAGTTCTCCAACGATGCCGCCCCAGCTCTTGTATAGAGTTTCATTTGAGAGCACCCATTTTTTGAAATGCATGATGGCCTCGGAGTGTGAGGTGAAAGAAGCTAGGTCAAATTTACAGCCGTGCTCGAAGTAGAAGCATTCAACTTCATTGCCGTAATTGAGAATGCAGAAGCAGCAGTCTTGGGGTATCGCATTGATGCGAATTTGCCCCATGCGGATGCCTGCAGATTTAAGTTCGTTGGCTAGGTTTGTGAATAGCATGGAAATCCTTAACGTGCAGGCAAGAGCGCAGCCTTTGGCTGTCCAGTGAGCGTCAAATCGAGCGCACTATGTTTCTTCGCTACGAGGAGACCAAGGCTTGATCTGGTGGCCCAGTTGGGACTCAATGCTCCAGTTTTCAGGCCTGAAACCAGGCTTGAATAATTTGAAACCGGATGAAGCCCAGCTTTGATAATAGAGCCATGGCCATGCTCACAGTCGCAGTATGGGCAAATATCAAAGCAGTGGCTGAACTCTGCCGTACTCTCGTAGCCATATTGGGGCGGGCCGAACCCGCAAATTAGGCAATGCTCTGTAGGCACTTCAAGCATCCTTGCTGGAGGCTTTAGCCCGTCCCAGTGAGCGAGGCAAGCGATTTGGACTATTTGCTAAATCGTTGCTTGCCATAGTACACGGCGGACCAAAAATTGAATCTCTTTCCCTTCGATGCGCACCAGTGTGGAAACGAATCATCTATTTCTAGGCTGGAGTATTCCTCCCAGCAGGCCAGAAGATTATTGTAATATTCCAGTTCATTTTGCATCTCAAGCTTCAAATCTCGCGAGCTCAATGTTGCGATAAGATGTTTGGCCTTCTCTAGGGACGACTTGGCATCACTAATATCTCCCAGGAATATAGACTCAGACAAATGATGGGTTTGATAGTCGATGCCACATAGTTGGGCATGAGCTATCCGGCTGATACAAACCTCGTCTTTGGGGTCGAGCGCAAGTGCGTGCTCATAGGCAGTTATGTCTCCAGTCACATAGCCCAGCCATTTGTACGGGATTGGGTTATTGGATTCATCTGCTGCCCATCTATCCAGTACTTCTTTCAAGAATTTCATCAGTGGGTGAGCAAAGAGCTGATGTACCTCTCCGTGCGAAAAGCCTAGCGCAGACAACTCCTTCGCTATGGCTCTCTGCTCTTTCAATGGTCGCTTCTTCGCGTCTGCAACAAACTCCTTGATTGAGGAAGCAGCGAGCTTTTTAAGTCCTTGCTCTTTCTGAAGGCAGTACTTGCCGAAAAGCTCATAGCCTTTTATCGAGGCGTATTTCTCCCCAATGGATCTCAAGCCTTCAAAGTTATCTCGGTTCCAGTAGTGCATGATTTGGGCTAATGCTTTGGTTCAGGGGGGCGTAGTGACGCGGAGCGTCCCCGGGGCCGATTGTTGGGTTGCTAGATGGACTGATCGCTAACTTCTTTCACGATATAACGCTTGATTGAAGTAGTTGATGTGATTTGCATTGGCTGCAAACAATAGGCGGCCGATCACTGCGATATCTCACCTCGCGGCCTGCAACTCGCGTGCAGACTTTGCCAATTCGATCAGTGCAGTCTTTTCCGCTTCGCCAGGCTCGACGCCGGCGGCCCAGGTGAGTTGGATGACAAGGCCGTTCTCGACGAAGCTGGTTTCGGCGCGCGGATTGCCACTCTTGCAGGTAAACGACAGTTTCGCTTCCTTGTCCAGTTCCGGTACGTCGCGGGTCTGGCAATCTCCGGCGCGCAGTACATCGGGTGAGAGGCTGCCGCGCGCCTCCATCGCAGAAAGCAGTAATACACGGGATTGCTTGTCTAGCGCCATGCAACTGTTCTCACCATGTACTTGCACCTCGTATGGCGTGCCGCCGAACAGCTTCTTCAGGCTGCTTTCGTCGAACCAGGGGCAGGTGGCTGCCTTGCGCTGCATGTCCGCGTCGTTTGCACCGCGCAGCGCGAACTGGCCGAGTCTCGAGGCGGCCTACACGTCGGCTTCTGTCACCGCACGTTGCAGGCTCAGCATGACGGTGGTGACCATGCGGTCCTTCTGCGCGGTGATCGAGGTGGTGCGCGAGCCTTGCGCGCCACCGCCCTTCGGTTCGTAGCGGAACGCACGATCACCCAAGGTTTTGACGTCCTTCATAGCATATTCGCCGGCCAGTCCCTGCCGCATACCTTCATACACATCATTGGCATCGGCCCTGGACGATTTGAACTGTTGCATGAAGCTGATCGAATTTGGTGGCGAGCGCTTGTCGGACATAAAGGTGCAGTGGCCGACCGCACCACCGACCATCGTGTGCCAGGGCGCGAACTCGGCGAAGGCCTCATCAACCTCGGACGTCGGAAGAAAGCCGCAGTCCTCGGCGGCGTGTGCGGTGGTGGTGGCAATGATGAGGATCAGCGGAAGCAGCGGGCGAAAGGGGAAGCAGTACATGGAAGGGTTCCTGCAAAAATGATGGAAAGTCTTCTGGAATGGATCAGGACATGGATTCGAGGTCGTGCATGCCCATGGAGTCCTGGATCATCCCTAGCTGGATAGCCTTGGCGCAAGGCCCGTAGCGCACCCGGAGCGCTTACCCGGTTGGCTGAGAGCCTGCTGGCCGGGTGCGAAGGATGTCGCGGCCGTACCGATGAAAGATCGAGACCAGCCAGAGCGGTTAGTCGCATGGCCCCGGCATGTGTGCCGAACAAGGCCGATTGGGTGGTCTGTTCCGCCCTTAATAATTTGTCGTGATGCCGGCAGTCCAGAGCCGGTCACGCCCGGATGTGAGGGCAACATACGTGCATGATCAGCGGCTGCTGTCTGCATAAAACAGTTGGGTGGGAAGTACCTTGGAGTTGTTAGGCGGCATCCGCAGGTACGCCATCACTGTCGATCTGTACCTCGAGCTACAATGCTGCCAAGTGAGCGTAGCGAACGGTTTGAACACAATTTTTATCTATTTACATGCGGGTTATGTCTTTATTTTGGACAATGTAAATGGTTGTGCAAATAGCTGCTGTTAGAAATAAATAGGGCTCTATTGATAACGAGAAATTTAGAATTTTTTGGTTGAGCTCGGTTGGGTTGCACTGGCCATTAGGGCATTGCATTGGGATAAATGCCATTATTGAAAATTTTGTGAGCTTTGTAATGGTGCAGAGCATGAGAAATACGAATGATAAAAAGGCAAAAGCCGAACGTTGCCTTATTGAAAGTATTAAAGATGCAACGCCAAACAAAGAAAATCCAGTAGCAAGGACTAACAGTTCAGGTGCAAACATTGTCATTGTGGTAGTGTATTCATTCATATTCATAATGTTTGGTTAAGGGCGGCTTTAGCTGGTCCCGCAGTGAGCGATGCGAGCGACTTGAACCACTAGTTGCAAGCCAGATACGCAGCAATTTCAGGTCTTTTATGTTTTTTGGCTAGATCGTATGCAGTATTGCCCTGAGCATCCCTTACTTCTTTTTCTGCGCCAGCTTTGAGCAGTATTTGTACAGGTTTGAGATTTGCCCGTGCAGCCCAATGGAGCGGCATCATATCGTTGGTATTCTTTGCTTTTATATCGTGACGAACCCCAGCTGATAATAGAAAACGAATCATACTTGACCGCCCCCAGGGAGCCGCACCATGTAGCGGTGTTTCACCTGCAGCGTCGATATGGTTAACGTCTGCTCCTTTTCTAACTAGCTGGCGGGCTTTGCGCAGACT
This sequence comes from Pseudomonas paralcaligenes, assembly GCF_019655855.1. Classification (GTDB taxonomy): domain Bacteria; phylum Pseudomonadota; class Gammaproteobacteria; order Pseudomonadales; family Pseudomonadaceae; genus Aquipseudomonas; species Aquipseudomonas paralcaligenes. Next base: position 79,353 of record NZ_BPFX01000020.1, read on the forward strand.
CCCTGCCCAAGCAATAGCGTGAAGCTCTGTTTCTGCTCCGCCATCCAGTGCATTGCCAGGTTCAAAATTTTTATTCATGGCTCCAACGATTAAGCTAAGGGCGACGGAGCGCCGTTCCTGTGAGTGGAATGAGAGTATTATTGGGAAGCATTACTGATGCTCCATTTCATGGGCTGCTAATGCGACACCGCTGCTGGAATGGTGCCCTGGTGAAATCTCTTTCTCTAGCTCTACCCAAGCTTGTCCGTAGCTGTCCACCTCATAGACTTCTAGAGTGAGTCCGATAAATGCTTTTATTTCCTGGAACTGTGCATCTGTAAGGTGGTTAAAATCAGCTCTCGCCAGATCTAGAATTTTTACTCGCGAGCCTACAATAACCCGCTTTCCGTTTATGTCATATGCGAACTCGGAATTTTCCATGGGCACCTAACGTTTGGTGAAGGAGTCGGCTTTAGCCGATTCCGAATTAGTGAGGCGAACGATTTGAGCCGTTTGTTAGGCAGTGACCGTATAGATTCGTTATTAACTCTGCTTTTTGTGGCTTAAGGTTAGGAGAAGCAATATGCAAGCAAGGATGGCTACGATAAAGCTTTGCAGCCAGCCCTCAAATATTCGCGGCCATATGTCCATGGTTTTTGATGTTTCAATGATTGCTTCTAGTTTTGAAACGTCTCGGCCCTCTTGCGCAAAAATTTCTTGAAATGATGATGAGGCAAAGTAGAGGATTTGAAATGCGGCTACTGTGGCCGAGATTATCAGTGCTTTTAGAGTGTTTACAGTGCTTGGCATGTTTGATTCCTTTGCCTAAGGTTTGGGTAGGGGACGGGCTTTAACCGGTTCCGAGTGAGCGAGTCGGGCGATTTGAGTTGCTAATCAGAGGTGCTGGCTTCTTTCTCATTTTGTACATCGATAAAGCTGAAATGGAAACAATAATTCCTGCCTCTAACATGCGCCCGGCCTTTGAGAAAATTTCATAGCTAACATTAAGTGAGAGCATGTAAGGTAGTGCGCCGATAGCACCTGCAATTGCAGCATAAATTAGAGGTTGACGCTTGGTGAGCCAGCCCAGTAGGAGTCCTGGGAGAATCTTTGATAAAGCAATTACTGATGGTGCTATCAAGCTATTTATTTGTTCTGCCTTTGAAAAGATCGACGGAATTAATTGAATTATGTCTGATGCAATATGCAGGCTGCCGAAAAGAGCCAATGTGGTAGTGGTGGTAAGCGCTATTGGATGCAGCCACATAATTTCTAGTCTTCTAATAGGCCAAGGAGCGGCGTAACGCCGTTCCAGTGAACAAAGTGAGCTCTTTGAGCGCACTGTTAGGCATAAATCACTTCGCTTGCCAGTTGCGGATATTCACTCTGCATTTCGCTAAGGCATTCTTTTAGTAGTGCTGCCTCACGAGGTAACCGTTGAGAGAACTGTTGCCAGCTCAAGAGCTTAACTCTATGTGGCATTTCAACCAAGCCTGTAATGGAGTCCCAAAAAGCATCCCAGTTAGCGCCATACCAGGCTGGAAAGCTCAGCGATTTCATCAGCGCCGAGTGCAGGTCTTCTACACTAGCAATAGCTTGGAGGTCGATTTCTATGAGCTGGACGCGGGGCATTTTTTTGTCTAACGATTAAGCTAATGGGTAGCCCAAGGCGTAGCTATTGGGCGTTCTAGGTGAGCAAGGCGAGCGACTCGAGCCAATTGTTAGGCGCTTTTGCTATTGTCTAGCTTGGCTTCATGTTGTAGTTGTAGTTGCTGATTTTTACCCTGCATTTCTTGATGCCCTCCAGTCCTCCAGTTCTTGCTCAACAGATTCAAGAAGCTCTACATCATCTATCCACGGGATTATCCAGTGTCGTTTCAAGTGATCGATATTGTACGAATAGAGCATTCCTTTGCTTTCAAGAATAGAGACCATTTTCTCCCTGTCTCTTTTGTCCTCGAAATTGTATGACCGAGGTGGCGCTTTGTTGATCTGGCTAGTAGTTAGTGCGATTAATGCGGCTGAAGCAAATCCAATAAGGTAGGAGATTACATGCTTTTTCATGTATATGCCTAACGGGCAGGTTAAGGGGGCCCGCGAGCGTAGCTTGGGGGCGCCTAGAGTGAGGCGACAATGTACCCATGCGCACTGGCACGCAAGTATCCGAATACGGCAACGGAGTTGGGGGCAGTTTATCCTCCCATCGGTAAATCGTTCGCGTGATCCCCGTAGCCACGAGGATATTTCGCCACCACCTGCACGAGAAGACCATCCAGCGAGCTGTGCGCGAGGCGGCGCGGCGTGCGGGTCTTATCAAGCATGCAACGCCTCATTCGTTGCGCCATTCCTTTGCGACACATCTGTTGAAGGCCGGCCAGGACGTTCGTACCGTGCAGGAGTTGCTGGGGCACTCGGGCGTGAAGACGACCATGATCTATACCCATGTGCTTAATCGGGGTGGTCTGGTGGTTCTGAGCCCGCTCGATCGCTGAGTGTGATATTCCATTTACTCCATATTTCAGCTGGCCACTGAACTTTTTCGCTGTGCTACTGTCTTGCCCTCGTCCGGGAACGTGCTGTTGCCCGGCGGTATTGCGGTCTGCGCCCCTTCGGCGATTTCGCTGGGCGCAGGCGCTTTCGCGACGGTGAGAGGCCATGATCGAAATAAGAAACCTGACCAAGCGTTTTGCCCATCACACGGCCGTCGACGGCCTCAGTTTCCAGGTCCGGCAGGGAGAGGTGCTGGGCTTTCTCGGTCCCAACGGGGCTGGTAAATCCACCACCATGAAGATGCTCACCGGGTTCCTGGCGCCGACCTCCGGCACGGCCAGCATCCTCGGCTTCGACATCCAGACCGACACGCTCAAGGCCCAGCGGCAGATCGGCTACCTGCCGGAAGGCGCGCCCTGCTATGGCGACATGACGGTGCGTGGTTTTCTCGAGTTCATCGCCGAGGTGCGTGGCTTCCGCGGCGCCGAGAAGAAGCAGCGGGTGCAGCGTGCGGTCGAGCAGGTGGAGCTGCAGAAGGTGCTCGAGCAGAGCATCGAGACGCTGTCCAAGGGCTTCAAGCGCCGTGTCGGCCTGGCCCAGGCCATCCTCCACGACCCGAAGGTGCTGATCCTCGACGAGCCCACCGACGGCCTCGACCCCAACCAGAAGCACCAGGTGCGCCAGCTGATCCAGAGCCTGGCCAGGGACAAGATCGTGATCATCTCCACCCACATCCTCGAAGAGGTCTCCGCCGTGTGCACCCGCGCCGTGGTGATTGCTGCCGGCAAGGTGGTGGCCGACGGTACGCCACTGGAGCTGGAGAGCCGTTCGCGCTACCACCAGGCGGTGACCCTGGTCGCCGAGGGCGAGCTGGACCGCGCCGCCCTGGCCGCGCTGCCGGGCGTGGCCGGCGTGGAGGACAACGCCGAGGGCAGCCTGACCCTGCTGGCACGGCCGGGCGAGGTGATCTTCCCGCAGGTCAACGAACTGATCCGCCAGCGCGGCTGGCACGTGAAGGAGCTGGACGTGGAGCGCGGCCGGCTCGACGAGGTGTTCCGCAGCCTGACCCGGGGGGAGGCGGCATGAAGCAGTTGCCCGTAGTCTTCAAGCGCGAGCTGGCCAGCTATTTCGCCACGCCGCTCGCCTACGTATTCATCGTGGTGTTTCTGGTGCTGTCCGGGGCCTTCACCTTCTACCTCGGCGGCTTCTACGAGAGCGGCCAGGCGGACCTGGCGCCGTTCTTCAACTTCCATCCCTGGCTGTACCTGTTCCTGGTGCCGGCCATCGCCATGCGCCTGTGGGCCGAGGAGCGCAAGTCCGGCTCCATCGAGCTGCTGATGACCCTGCCGATCACCCGCGCCGAGGCGGTGCTGGGCAAGTTCCTCGCCGCCTGGGTGTTCGCCGGCATCGCCCTGCTGCTGACCTTCCCGATGATCATCACGGTCAACTACCTGGGCCAGCCGGACAACGGCGCAATCTTCACCGGCTACTTCGGCAGCTGGCTGCTGGCCGGCTCCTACCTGGCCATCGGTTCGTGCATGTCGGCTCTGGCGAAGAACCAGGTGATCGCCTTCATCCTCGCCGTCAGCGCCTGCTTCCTGTTCATCGTCAGCGGTGTTCCGATGGTGCTCGATGCACTGGCGTGGGCGCCGCAGTGGGCCGTCGACGCGGCCGCCTCGCTGTCCTTCCTGATTCGCTTCGAAGCGATCAGCAAGGGTGTGATCGACCTGCGCGACCTGCTCTATTTCATCACCCTGATGGGCGCCTGGCTGGCTGCCACCGCCATCGTGGTCGATCTGAAGAAGGCTGACTGACCATGAAGAAACTGATGTATTCCGGCGCCGGCCTGCTGCTGATCGCCGTGGCCTTCCTGGCCTTCAACATGCTCTCGGCCCTGGGTCTGGGCAATGTGCGCCTGGACCTGACCGAGCAGAAGCTCTACACCATCTCCGAGGGCACCGAGCGCATCCTTGGCGAGCTGGGCGAGCCGATCAACCTGTACTTCTTCTACTCCGACAAGACCTCCCGAGGCCTGCCGCCTGAATGGCGCAACTACGCGGTGCGCGTGGAGGAAATGCTCAAGGCCTACGAGCGCGAGGCGAACGGCAAGATCAAGCTGCATATCGTCGACCCCGAGCCGTTCTCCGAGGACGAGGACAAGGCCGCCGGCTTCGGCCTGCAGGCAGTGCCGGCCAACCAGAGCGGCGAGCAGATCTACTTCGGCCTGGCCGGCACCAACGCGGTGGACGACAAGCAGGTCATCCCGTTCTTCCCGCTGGATCAGGAGGAGTTCCTCGAATACCAGCTGAGCCAGCTGGTGCAGGGCCTGGCCAAGCCGGAGCGGCCGGTGATCGGCCTGCTCTCCGGGCTGCAGCTCAACGGCGGCTTCGACATGGCGGCGCGCCAGCCGACACCACCCTGGATGGTGATGGAGGAAGTCCGCCAGCTGTTCCGGATCGACAGCCTCAAGGCCGGCATCGACAAGATCCCGGACGAGGTCTCGGTGCTGCTGCTGGTGCATCCGAAGCACCTGCCGGAGCCGACCCTGTACGCCATCGACCAGTTCGTCCTGCGTGGCGGCAAGCTGCTGGTGTTCGTCGACCCGCTCGCTGAGGCGGACAACGCCCAGCCGATGATGCCGGGCGACGAGCAGGACAAGGCGTCCGACCTGGAACCGCTGTTCAAGGCCTGGGGCCTGCGCATGGTGCCGGGCAAGGTGCTGGGCGACGGCTCCTATGCGATCTCGGTGAGCATGGGGCAGGGCCAGCGCCCGGCGCGCCATGCGGCCTGGTTGGCGCTGCCGCAGCGGGCCATGAGTCAGGACGACGTGGCCACCGCTGGCCTGGAGAGTATCAACATCGCCACCGCCGGCATCCTCGAACCGGTCGAGGGCGCCAGGACCCGTTTCGTGCCGCTGTTGCGAAGCTCTGAATACGCCATGCCGCTGGAGGTGGATCGCTTCGCCATGCTGGCCAACCCCGAGGAGCTGATGCGCGACCTGGAGCCGACCGGCGAGCGCTACGCCGTCGCCGCCCGCATCAGCGGCCCGGCCGAGTCCGCCTACCCGAACGGCATCGAGGGGCAGAAGGACGGCTTGAAGTCCGCGGAGAACATCAACGTGATCGCCGTGGCCGACACCGACCTGCTTACCGACCGCATGTGGGTGCAGGTGCAGGACTTCTTCGGCCAGCGCGTGCCGCAGCCGTTCGCCGACAACGCCGGCTTCGCGATCAACGCCCTGGACAACCTGTCCGGCAGCGACGCGCTGATCAGCGTGCGTTCCCGTGGCCGCTTCAGCCGTCCGTTCGAGGTGGTCGAAGCGTTGCAGCGCGACGCCGAGGCACAGTTCCGGGTCAAGGAAGAGGACCTGCAGAAACGCCTGGCCGAAACCGACCAGCAGCTCGCCTCGCTGCAGCAGCAGGACCCGGAAAAGGCGCTGGAACTGACCCCCGAGCAGCAGGCCGCGGTGCAGCAGTTCATCGCCGAGAAGCTGCGTATCCGCAAGGAGCTGCGCGAGGTGCGCTTCCAGCTCAACGCCCAGATCGAGGAACTGGGCCGCACCCTCAAGCTGCTCAACATCCTCGCCGTGCCGCTGCTGCTGACCCTCGGCGTGCTGGCCCTGTGGCTGTGGCGCCGGCGCAAGGCCGCGTGAGTGTTACCGGGGAAGGGGCGTTTTGCCCCTTCCTCGGGGTCGCGGCGGGCGGAGATGTGATCCGCTCCCACGCCTGACGTTTTCCGCTCGATTATTCTCGGCTGCTCCTATCCCAGCCCCTACCCAAGGAAGGTTTCCATGGCAGCCGATATCTACCTGCGCTCGTTCAGCGGCAATGAGCTCGTCCTCGACGAGAGCGAAACCCGTATCGCGTTGAAGTTCTTCTTTCCCCACGATGGCGCGCATATCGACGCCATGGCCGTCAACGATCAGCTCCGCTCCTTCGCCCAGGCACTGCTGGTGGCGGGCATCGATGCCACCTACGCGATGGGCTACGTCGAGGCGCTCTTTTCCAGCCTGGGCCGTTCGGGCGCGAACGCGGGCAAGCTGATCAAGGGCTTCGGCAAGAAGGCGGCCAAGCACTGGTTCAAGCACGCCAGGGCCAGCGACCTGATGGACGCGAAGATATACGAGTCGGTGCGCGTGGAGATGAGCCGGCGATTCCGCACCTACCTGCACACCGCGCAGGCGAGCGCGGCGCGCTATCGCAACCAGCTCGCCGTTGCCTGGCGGCCTGCCGGCCAGGGCGGGGTGGCATGATGAAGCGGATATTCGGCGCGCTCGTCCTGTTGCTCGCGATCGGCGCGGGCATGGCGTTCTACGCGATGAGCAACTTCCGTGTCGAGCAGCTCGTGCTGTGCAGCGAGCCGGGTACAGGCTTCGCCATTCCGGCGCCCCTGTGCCGCCAGTACCTGCTGCACTTCCGTATGAACCAAGACGACATCGATGACCTGCAGGCCGGTGGTGGCCTGGCATTCGTGCTGGAGTCCGGTGCTCCCGGCAAGTTTGAACTGGCCGAGCGGTTCATCGACAAGGGCCTAGACGTGAATGCCGATGTCCGCCCGGGGCCAGGTGATCGAACCCAGTCGGCCTTGCACAGCGCGGTCATCCTGAATCAGCCGGACAATGTCGCGTTTCTTCTCCAGCACGGCGCCGACAAGGCCAAGCCGGACAGCGAGGGGCAGACGCCATTGCAAGTAGCGGAGCGGTTGCAGAGTGCGCAGCCGGAAGAGAGCCGCGCCGAGGTCATCAGGCTGCTGCGCGAGTGAACCTCTCCCGGTGAAGCGAGGGCGTCACGCCGGCATGGCCGACGCCCTTGTTCCTCGAGCCTCTCGCCGCTCGCTCCATTCAACTCCCATCCCTAGAGCGAGGAGAGCAACGCCATGAATCGCAGAACCCTGTCCATCCTGACCGTGCTGGTGTTGGCCCTGGTGGCCGGCTGGTACTTCACCCGTCAGGTGAGCAGGCCGCCGGTGCCGGTCCAGGCCGAGGCCTGGCTGCCGGGCCTGCAGCCGCAGCAGGTGTCCGCCATCGAAGTCCAGCGCGCCGACCAGCCTCTGGTGCGGATCGAGCGTCGCGAGCAGGGCTGGATACTGCCGGCCAAGGCCGATTACTCGGCCGACCAGGCGGTGGTGAGCACGCTGCTCAAGGCCCTGGCCGAGTCACGCAAGGTCGAGCCGCGCACCGCCAACCCCGAACTCTACGGCCGTCTCGGCCTGGCCGAGGACGGAGACGCGCAGCAGCAGGCCGTGCGCCTCAAGCTGGAGCAGGGCGACCAGCCACCGCGCGCGCTGCTGATCGGCAAGGCCGGCCAGCGCGACGGCACCCTGGTGCGCGGTGCCGGCGAGGCTCAGAGCTGGCTGGTCAGCCAGCGCATCGAGCTGCCGACCACCGAGTTGGAGTGGCTGGACCGGCGCGTCGCCGCCGTGCCCTTCACTTCCGTGCGCGAACTGGAGCTGCGCCATGCCGGCGGCGAGCGCCTGACCCTGTTCCGCGACAAGGCCGAGGACGTCGACCTGCGCGTGCGCGAGCTGCCCAAGGGCAAGCGGCTGGCGTTCGACGGCGCCGCCAACGGCGTGGCCACCTTCTTCGCCGACCTGCGTTTCGCCGATGCCGCGCCGCTGGCCCAGCTGACCTTCGAAGGCAAGCCCGCGCTGCAGTTCAGGCTCGTCACCTTCGATGACAAGCGCCTGGAAGGGCGGGTGTTCGCCAAGGGCGAGCAGCACTGGCTGCTGCTGGAGAAGGACAGTGACCTGCCTGCCGCCGAGCTGCCCGGGCGCAGCGACTGGGCCTATCGCATCGAGTCCTACCAGTATCTGAGCCTGGCCAAAAAGCTGACCGACCTGCTGGCCAAGGAGTGACAGAAAATCCCTGCAGCCCATGAGCCACGGGCCTTGCAGCCGGCCGAAAAAATCCCTTGGCAAGCCGAACGCTTGTTTTATACTCGCCAGGCGGTCGCATCAGGACGCCATTCGGAATACCGCTCCACGCTCGTATCGGTCGGGGTCGGAAATGACGAAGAACAACGTTTGCGCCGAGCCGTCGAGCCCGCAAGGGCAACAATAAAATCGAGAATCGAGGGAAGTGGTAATGGCTGATCGTGAGATCGGAACCGTCAAGTGGTTCAATGATTCCAAGGGGTATGGCTTCATTCAACGCGAAAGCGGTCCGGACGTATTCGTCCATTACCGCGCCATCCGTGGCGAAGGCCACCGTTCTCTGGTCGAAGGCCAGCAGGTCGAGTTCTCCGTGATCCAGGGCCAGAAGGGCCTGCAAGCGGAAGACGTGTCCAAGGTCTGACGACCCGCGCGGCACAAAAAAGAAGGCCCGTCATCGACGGGCCTTCTGCTTTTTACGCTTTCTCTTTGGGGGATGGCCGGCGGCTCGGAGTAGCCGGGTGACCCTCACCCCCGGCCCCTCCCCCGGAGGGAGAGGGGAGTCCCGCGTGTAGGGCGGGTGAAACCCGCGATTGGCGCCAGCTCAATCGGTTCGCCAGATGAATTCCTGCTCGCCTTCCGCGTTGACCTTGATCCAGCGGTCCGCGTCCTCTTCGCCCTGCTCCTCGCTCCAGCCGCCGGTAGAGCAGCGAACTTCTACGCCGAGTGCGGCGAAGGCGGCGTGGGCGCAGGCGATGTCGTTCTGCCAGGGCGTGGCGTCGCTCTCCAGCATCAGGCTGTGCCACTTGCCCACGGCCCTGGGCAGGAACACCACCGGAATCTCGCCGGCCCGGCACTGGAAGGTCTGGCCGCGCTGTTGCCACTCGCTGCAGGAGCCGAGCGCCTCGCTCAGCCAGGCGGTGATGGCGTCCTGGCTGGCGTCCTTGAGGTAGATCTCGATATCGGGTTGGCGCATGGCGGGGTTCTCTAGATTCTCTCGATCCAATCGTAGCGGATGGCGACGGTGACTTCGAAGGGTTCGGCGACCACCGCGGCGCGGCGTTCGGCACTGGCGCGCCAGCCGTGCGGGGTCATGGCCAGCAGGTCGGCGCGGGCCTGGGCGTCGGCCAGCAGCAGCGGGAAGCTGATGGTCTCGCTGTGGGCCAGGCGCATGCCCTCGGGGATCAGTTCCAGGTGCTTCTGGTCGTCGTAGTCGCGGACCTCGTCGTACAGCTTCTGGCGCAGTTCCATCAGGTGCACGCGGGTCGGGCCCATGCGCAGCAGGCCGCCGCCGGGCTTGAGCAGGCGTAGGGCCTCCTGCCAGTCCAGCGGGCTGAACACGCTGGCCAGCAGGTCGCAGCTGGCATCGGCCAGCGGCACACGGGCCATGCTCGCCACCAGCCAGCTCAGTTGTGGCGCGCGCTTGCAGGCGCGCTTGACCGCCTCGCGGGAGATGTCCAGAGCGTAGCCGTCGGCGTCTGGCAGCAGCTCGGCGAGCTGCGCGGTGTAGTAGCCCTCGCCGCAACCGATATCCAGCCAGCTGCGCGGGCCGCGCTCGGCGGCCAGTTCGGCCAGGCGCCGGGCCAGTGGGGCGTAGTGGCCACCGTCGAGGAAGCGCCGGCGCGCCTCGACCATGGCCTGGTTGTCGCCGGGATCACGGCTGTTCTTGTGTTGCACCGGCAGCAGGTTGTAGTAGCCCTGGCGGGCGCGGTCGAAGCGATGGTTGGCCGGGCAGGCCAGGCCGTTGTCGACCGTGCTCAGCGGCGCCTGGCAGATCGGGCAGGTCAACATGCGAAAAATCCATGAACAGGCCGTCGCGAGCGACCCGAGAGCAAGGCGGACGGAACGCAGCGACGAGACATATCGAATAGATAGGCGAGGAGCGAGTACCGCCCAACGCAGCTATCGGGTTGCGTAGCAGGCATGTTCATGGATTTTCATGCGAGGAGTTTGACCAGGGTTTGGTAGTAGACCTCGGTGAGCAGGTCCAGGTCGCTGGCCAGCACCCGCTCGTTGATCTGGTGGATGGTGGCGTTGACCGGACCCAACTCGACCACCTGCGTGCCCAGGGTGGCGATGAAGCGCCCGTCCGAGGTGCCGCCGGAGGTGGACGGCGTGGTCTCGCGGCCGGTGACGGCCCGGATGCTGGCGGCCACGGCATCGAGCAGCTCGCCCGGCTGGGTGAGGAAGGGCAGGCCCGACAGCGACCAGTCGATGTGGTAGTCCAGGCCGTGCTTGTCGAGGATGTCGGTGACCCGCTGCTGCAGGCCTTCCACGGTCGATTCGGTGGAGAAGCGGAAGTTGAACACCGCCTTCAGCTCGCCGGGAATGACGTTGGTGGCGCCGGTGCCGGAGTTGAGGTTGGAGACCTGGAAGCTGGTCGGCGGGAAGTAGGCGTTGCCGTCGTCCCAGTGCTCGGCGGCCAGTTCGGCCAGGGCGCCGGCGGCCAGGTGGATGGGGTTCTTCGCCAGGTGCGGGTAGGCCACATGGCCCTGCTTGCCGTACACGGTGAGGTTGCCGCCGAGGGAGCCGCGCCGGCCGTTCTTCACCACGTCGCCGAGCAGGGTGGTGCTGGAGGGTTCGCCGACGATGCACCAGTCCAGCCGCTCGCCGCGCTCGCGCAGGCGCTCGACCACTGCCTTGGTGCCGTACTGGGCGGGGCCTTCCTCGTCGCTGGTGATGAGGAAGGCGATGGCGCCCTTGTGGTCCGGGTGGTCGGCGACGAAGCGCTCCACGGCGACGATCATCGACGCCAGGCTGCCCTTCATGTCCGCCGCGCCGCGGCCGCAGAGCATGCCCTGCTGATCGACGCAGACCTCGAACGGCTGGTACTGCCAGGCGTCCAGCGGGCCGGTCGGCACCACGTCGGTGTGGCCGGCGAAGCACAGCACCGGGCCCTCGCCGCCGCGCCGCGCCCAGAAGTTCTCCACATCCTCGATGCGCATCGGTTCGACCGCGAAGCCCACCGCGGCCAGGCGCCGCATCATCAGTTCCTGGCAACCCTCGTCGATCGGGGTGACGGAGGGACGGCGGATCAGGTCGAAGGCCAGTTCGAGGGTGGGGGAGAGGGCGGTCATTGCGGCTCCGGAGCGGCGGATATCGGAAAGCTCGCCATCTTAAAGCAAAACGGCGGCCCCAAGGCCGCCGTTTCGGTGAGCGGGTGCACGCCAGAGCGACGAGCAAGCTCTTGTGGGGGCCACGCCTTGGCCGGCATCTATCGCGGCCAAGGCCGCTCCCACCATGGCGTCGACCCACCACTGTCGAGGTGGGCTATGCGGTTTGCGCGGCTTCTTCTCCGGCAGGCAGGGGCAGGGAGGAGAGCAGGGCCATCAGCAGCGCCGCCAGGTACGGCAGGGACTGCACCAGCAGGGTGGCGACCCAGAACTTCACGTCGGCGTTGCCGATGTCCTGGGCGAAGGCGATGCCGATGGCCGCGCCCCACAGCAGGAGCATGATGAACACTTCCTCGCGGGCCTCGGCCAGGGCCACGAGGATGCCGTGGTTGTTGGCCATCTTCGGCGTGCGGAAGAACGGGATGGTCTTGGTGAACGCCCCGTACAGCACCGCCTTGGCGATGGTGTGCGACAGCGCCAGGCCGGCGATGGCCGCCTGGAACGAGCGCGCCAGGTCCACGCCGACGGCCTTGCGGTAGAGGAACATGATCTTGCCGAACTTGAAGAAGAACAGCGCCAGCGGTGGGATGGCGAAGATCATCAGCGGCGGGTCGACCCGGTTGGGCACGATGATCATGGCCGCCGACCAGAGCAGCGCGCCGACGGTGAAGAAGATGTTCAGGCCGTCGGCGATCCACGGCAGCCAGCCGGCGATGAAGTGGTAGCGCTGGCCGCGGGTCAGTTCCGAGCCCTGGCCGCGGAACAGGCTGCGAGCGTGGCCCTTCATGATCTGGATGGCGCCGTAGGCCCAGCGGAAGCGCTGCTTCTTGTAGTCGATGAAGGTGTCCGGCATCAGGCCGCGGCCGAAGCTCTCATGGGCGTAGGCCGCCGAGTAGCCCTTCTCGAACACGCGCAGGCCCAGCTCGGCATCCTCGCAGATGGTCCAGTCGGCCCACTTCAGCTCGTCCATCACGCTGCGCCGGATCATGGTCATGGTGCCGTGCTGGATGATCGCGTTGCGGTCGTTGCGAGTGACCATGCCGATGTGGAAGAAGCCCTTGTACTCGGCGTAGCAGAGCTTCTTGAAGGTGTTCTCGTCGCCGTCGCGGTAGTCCTGGGGCGACTGCACCACGGCGATCTTCGGGTCGGCGAAGTGCGGCACCATGTGCTTGAGCCAGTTGCGGTCGACGCAGTAGTCGGAGTCGATCACCGCGATCACTTCGGCGTCCGGCGCTGTATGCGGCAGGATGTAGTTCAGCGCGCCGCCCTTGAAGCCCTCGATGGGTGCCACGTGGAAGAAGCGGAAGCGCGGGCCGAGCTGCTGGCAGTACGCTTCTACTGGCTCCCACACCTTCGGGTCCTTGGTGTTGTTGTCGATGATGATGACTTCGAAGTCCGGGTAGTCCATGGCCGCCAGGGCGTCCAGGGTCTGCTTCACCATCTCCGGCGGCTCGTTGTAGCAGGGCACGTGGATCGACACCTTGGGCCGGTAGGCGGTGTCGGCGATCACCGGCAGGAATGGCCGGCGGCGCTTGCGCACCCAGGCGGTCTCGGCCAGCTCGTGGGCTTCGGTGAGCAGGACGATGAACACGCCCAGCGCGCCGATGCCGAGCAGGCAGCCCACGGTCAGGCTGAACCAGGTGCTGTACTGCTGGCTGTAGTCGTAGGCGATCCACACCAGGGCGGAGCCGCCGACGAAGGCGACGAAGGTGAGGAAGGTGCGGCCGCGCTGGCGCAGCGAACTGCCGTCGATCAGCATCAGCGCCAGGGCCAGCAGGCCCATCACCACCGAAGCCACGGCCAGCAGGCGCCACTGGGGAATGGCGATCACCGGGCCCTCGAAGGCGAACTTGGGCTGGCGGTCCAGGTTGTAGACGCCCCAGTAAGCGCCCACCGAGCCCTCGTCGCTGGCCTTCCACGGCTGGTCGAAGGCCTCGATGACGAAATAGTTGTAGCCCTTGGCGTTCAGCGCGTTGACCAGGGTGCGCAGGTAGATGGCCTGGTCCGCCTGGTCGGCCTCGGCGCCGCCGCGGGTGCGGCCGTTGCTCGGCCAGCCCACCTCGGAGAGCAGCAGCGGCTTCTTCGGGAACAGCCGGCGCATGTCCTTGGCGCGTTCGAGGACGAAGTCGGTGGAGTCCTCCATCGGCACGAACTCCCAGTAGGGCAGGACGTGGGCGGCGATCAGGTCGACGTGGTCGGCCAGCTCCGGGTATTCCTGCCAGATGTGCCACTGCTCGGAGGTGGTGACGGGCACCTTGACCGCGGCGCGCACCCGGTCGATGTAGGCGATCAGGTCCTTGACCTTGATCTCGCTGCGGAACAGCGCCTCGTTGCCGACCGCCACCCGCACCACGCTGCGCGAGTTGTTGGCGATCTCGATCGCCTTGGCGATCTCGCGCTCGTTGCGCTCCAGGTCGGTGCCGATCCACACGCCCAGCGTCACCCGCAGGCCGAACTCCTCGGCGAGGAGCGGGATGTGCTCCAGCGTGCCGTCCACCGAGTAGGTGCGGATGCTGTCGGTGTGCTGGCTCAGCAGCTCCAGGTCGGCGCGCATCTGGGCGTCGTCGGGGTAGATGTTCTGCTGCGGGTTCTGCCCGGCGCGGAAGGGCGAGTAGGAGAAGCCGGAGATTTGCTCCGGCCATTCCGGGGCGCTGACCGGGCGGTTGTAGAGTGCCCAGAGGCCGGTGAACAGGGCGGCGATCGCCACGATGACCACCAGGTTGATTCCGAGTTTGCGCGTTGGCATGGCTGTTTGGGGGTTCCGCGAAAAGGAACTGGAGAAGGCCGGCGAACGCCGGATGGCGCGCATGCTACTCCGCGCCATCCGGACTGTATAGCGCAGCCGATGGTCGCTCATTGGGCCGCCGCTGGCCCGATGGGTTCCGCCCGGATGCGCCGCGCGCGGCTTATAATGCCGGCCGGATTTCCAGGGGATGCGAGATGACGGATGAACAGCGCTTCGGCGGCATAGCCCGGTTGTACGGGCGCGAGGGGCTGGAGCGCCTGGCGGCGGCGCACGTGGCGGTGGTGGGTATCGGCGGCGTCGGCTCCTGGGCGGCCGAGGCACTGGCCCGCTCCGGGGTGGGCGAGATTTCGCTGTTCGATCTGGACGACGTGTGCATCACCAACACCAACCGCCAGGTGCACGCCATCGAAGGCGCCGTGGGCAAGGCCAAGGTCGACGAGATGGCGGCGCGCATCCGCGCGATCAATCCTGCGTGCGTGGTGCACGCGGTGGCCGACTTCGTCACCCGCGAGACCATGGCCGAGTACATCACCGAGCAGCTCGACGGGGTGATCGACTGCATCGACAGCGTGGCGGCCAAGGCCGCGCTGATCGCCTGGTGCAAGCGGCGCAAGATCCAGATCGTCACCACCGGGGGGGCCGGCGGGCAGGTCGACCCCACGCAGATCCAGGTCGCCGACCTCAACAAGACCTTCAACGATCCGCTGGCGGCCAAGGTGCGTTCCACCCTGCGCCGTGATTACAACTTCTCCCGCACGCCGGGGCGCAGCTACAGCGTGCCCTGCGTGTTCTCCACCGAACAGCTGCGCTACCCGAAGCCGGACGGCACCGTGTGCCAGGCCAAGGGCTTCGTCGGCGAAGGGGTCAGGCTGGACTGCGCCGGCGGCTTCGGCGCGGTGATGATGGTCACCGCCAGCTTCGGCATGGCCGCCGCCGCGCGCCTCGTCGACAAGCTGGTGGCCGGCGCTCGCCGGCCTGCTGAGCGCCGGCCTAGCGCC
The DNA here is from genome assembly GCF_019655855.1 of Pseudomonas paralcaligenes. GTDB lineage: Bacteria > Pseudomonadota > Gammaproteobacteria > Pseudomonadales > Pseudomonadaceae > Aquipseudomonas > Aquipseudomonas paralcaligenes. Next base: position 94,547 of record NZ_BPFX01000020.1, read on the forward strand.
TGAGCAGAAGTCCGGGCAGTCGCCCGGCCTTGCGGGCCGGCTGGCAGCCGATCAGCGGCAGCAGCACCGGCAGCACGGCGAGCCCGGCCAGCAGGTGCTTGACGCTGTGCCCCGAGAGCAGCTCGCCGCTGAGCTGGAACAGGTAGCCGTCGCCCAGCTCGAACAGCTTGGCCAGGCCATACCAGGCGACGCACAGCCCCAGCCTGAAGCCATGGCCGCCACGCACCGGGCGGGCGATGGCGAGCAGCGCCAGGAGCAGCATACCGCCACCCTGCAGCACGACCCAGGGCAGCAGGTCGCCTCGGCTCCACCACACCCACAGGCCGGCCGCGCCGCCCGCCAGCACGCCGAGCGAGGTCATGCCGCCGGCGGCCAGGCCCATGCGGTCCGCGCTCGCCAGGCCGAGCACGCCGGCGAACAGCACCAGCATGCCGAGGCGGTCGTAGAGCAGCCCGCCGTCGGTGGGCGCCAGGTGATAGGCGGCGGAGCCGAGGAAGGTGGTCAGCAGCCCCAGACTCAGCAGCAGGCCGAGGCCGCGCCAGCGGGCGTCGGCGATGTGCCGCAGGCGGGCCAGACCGAGCAGGCCGAGCAGCAGGAAGGGCAGATTGCTGAGCACGTCCATGGCGCAGGGAATGCCGGGCAGGGCGCGCTGGTCGGCGAAGGCGTGGTAGTGCTCCGGCTGCTGCACGGCGGGGCCGAAGAGAGCGATGAGCGCCAGGCCGAGGCCGAACAGGGCGAGCGGGAGAGGCACGGGGCGTGGCGGGGTGGTGATCATCGGTCTGCTCCATCAGGTCGGTTGTGATGGCGCAGTCTGTTGCTGGGGTGAAGAAAAGTCTCTCTGCAGTGTGCTGGGTGGCGTATAAGTGTCTGCCTGGTTCATTCAGGCGATACCCATGGGCGCGACCACCGATCTGGTAGACATCATCAAGCGAGAGCTGAAGGCTCGTCAGCTCACCTACGCGGACCTGGCCCGGGAGCTGGGCATGTCCGAATCCAACGTCAAGCGCATGCTCGCCAGGGCGGACATGCCGCTGTCGCGGGTAGATGCCATTTGCCGCGTGCTGCAGCTGGACTTCGCCGACCTGGCCCGCCAGGTGGTGGAGGCGCAGCCGCTGCTGGGCCGGCTGAGCCTGGAACAGGAGCAGGCCGTGGTGGCGGACGAGCAACTGCTGCTGGTGGCGATCTGCGTGCTCAGCCAGTGGACCTTCGAACAGATCGTCTCCACCTACCGCCTGAGCGACGCCGAGGCGGTGCGCTCGCTGATACGCCTGGACCGACTCGGCGTGATCGAACTCAAGCCGCTCAACCGCTACCGGCTGAAGCTGGCCAAGACCTTCCGCTGGCAGCCGGACGGCCCGGTGATGCGCTACTTCCGCAGGCAGGCGCTGCAGGACTACTACGCCGGCCACTTCGCCGGCGACGACGAGGGCCTGCTGCTGGTGCACGGGCGGATCAGCCGGGCGCTGGCGCCGTCCTTCGTGGAGCGCCTGCAGCGGGTGGCGCAGGAGTTCGCCCAGCAGCACCTGGCCGACCAGAAGCTGGCCGAGCACGAGCGCGAGGGCTACACCCTGGTGCTGGCGATGCGGCGCTGGGAATTCGCCCTGTTCGAGTCGATGCGGCGTTAGCCAGCGGCCAGATCGCGCATGCGCAGCAGCACGGCGTTCAGGCCGTTGCTGCGCGAGGGCGACAGCTGGCGGGAGAGGCCGAGCCGGGCGAACCAGTCGGCCAGGTCGAGGCGCTGCAGCTCGGCGTCGTCCAGGCCTTCGACCCGCGCCAGCAGCACGGCCAGCAGGCCGCGGATCAGGCGTGCGTCGCTGGCGGCGCGGAAGCGCCAGGCGCCGCCGTCGCGCTCGCCCACCAGCCAGACCTGGCTCTCGCAGCCGCTGACCCGGTTGGCTTCGTTGCGCTCGTCCTCGCTCAGCGGCGCCAGGCGCTCGCCCCACTGCATCAGCAGGCGCGCGCGCTGTTCCCAGCCGGGGCAGGCGGCGAAGGCCTCCAGCGCCTCCCGGGCGGCGGCCGGCAGGGTCATGGGCACGCCCTTGTAGGAGCGGCTTCAGCCGCGAAAGCAGATGATGCCGAGGGTTCGCGGCTGAAGCCGCTCCCACGGGAATTGCGCTTCATCGCAGCAGCTCCAGGGCCTGGTCGAGGGCGGCGAAGAAGCGCTCCAAGTCGGCGCCATCGTTGTATAGGCCGAGGGACACGCGGATCGCGCCGCTCAGGCCCAGGCGCTTGAGCAGCGGCATGGCGCAGTGGTGGCCGGTGCGCACGGCGATGCCCTGGTCGGTCAGCAGGTGGGCCAGGTCGGCGCTGTGTACGCCGTCCACGGTGAGGCTGGCCAGGGCCAGCTGCGGTTCGCCGAGCAGGCGCACGCCGTCGCGGACGGCCAGGCCGGCAAGCAGTTCGGCGTGCAGCGCGGCCTCGTGGCGGGCGACGGCGGTGGCGTCCAGGCCGGCCAGGTAGGCCAGCGTCGCGCCCAGGGCGATGACGCCGGAGATCGGCGGCGTGCCGGCCTCGAAGCCCAGCGGCGCGGCGCGGAAGCGGGATTCCTCGTAGTCGGCCTGCAATACCATCTCGCCGCCGAACTGCCAGTGGCGTAGCCGCTCTAGGGCCTCGCGCCGGCCGTGCAGCAGGCCGACGCCGTCCGGGCCGTACAGCTTGTGGCTGGAGCAGACATAGAAGTCGCAGCCCAGCGCCTGGATGTCGTGCCGGCCGTGAACCGCGCCCTGGGCGCCGTCGACCACGCTTAGCGCGCCTTGGGCGCGGGCCAGGGCGGCCAGCTCCCGCACCGGCTGCCAGCGGCCGAGCACGTTGGACAGTTGCGATATCGCCAGCAGGCGGGTGCGGGGGCCGATCAGCCCGGCGGCCCGTCCCAGGTCGATGGTGCCTGCGGCGTCCAGCGGCAGCACCGCCAGTTCAAGACCGCGGCGCAGCGCCAGCTGTTGCCAGGGCAGCAGGTTGGCGTGGTGTTCCAGGGCGCTGACGACGATCCGGTCGCCGGGCTGGAACAGGTGCTCCAGGCCGTAGGCGAGCAGGTTGAGGGATTCGGTGGCGCCACGGGTGAAGACGATCTCGTCGCGACTGGCCGCGTTCAGCCAGGCCGCGGCCTGGTCCCGGGTGGCCTCGAAGGCGCGGGTGGCGCGCTCGCCGGGCAGGTGCTGGGCGCGGTGCACGTTGGCCGCGCCGCCGGCCAGGTGGCCGAGCAGGCTGTCGAGCATGGCCCGGGGCTTCTGCGCGGTGGCGGCGCTGTCCAGGTAGGTCTGGCCTTCGGCGTCGAAGGCCGCCAGGGCCGGGAAGTCCTGGCGCCAGGGCGAAACGAGCGAACTCACAGGGTTACCAGCAGGTTGATGATCAGGGCGTTGACCAGATCGATGAAGAAACCGCACACCAGCGGCACCAGGATGAAGGCCCGGTGCGCCGCGCCGTATTGCTGGGTGACGGCAGTCATGTTGACGATGGCCGTCGCGGTCGAGCCCAGGGCGATGCCGCCGAAGCCGGAGCAGATCACGGCGGCCTCGTAGTCGCGGCCCATCAGGCGGAATACTACCAGCAGGGTGAAGGCCACGCACATCAGCACCTGCAGGCCGATCACCAGTAGGATCAGGCCGAGCAGCCCTTCCAGCTCCCACAGGCGCAGGCCCATCAGCGCCATGGTCAGGAACAGCCCCAGGCAGATGTCGGAAATCAGCGCCAGGCCGTCCTTGGCGTTGAGCCAGCTGCTGGCCCGGGCCGTGCGCGGGCTGAGCAGGCGGCTGCGGAACAGCCAGCGGCGCAGCGGTGGCAGGCCGTTGCGCAGCGCGATGCCGGCCATCAGGCAACTGACGAACTCCGGCAGGGTCAGGCCGGTGCGGGCGAGCAGGCCGTGCAGGCCTTCGCCGATCAGCAATGTCAGGTTGAGCCACATCCAGGCCCAGAGCACGCCGTAGTAGTCGAGCTTGGGGCGTTCCTCGGCGAAGCTCAGGCCGACGTCCAGCCGGGTCGTCTCAGGCGGCTGCAGGCGGTGGCGGGTCAGCAGGTAGCGGGCGATGGGGCCGCCGATCAGACAGGCCGCGATCAGCCCCATGGTGTTGGCCGCGATGCCCAGTTCCAGGGCGTTGTCGATGCCGAGGCTGTCGACGAAGTAGGGCGACCAGGCCAGGGTGGTGCCCACGCCGCCGGTCAGCGAGATGGAGCCGAGCATCAGCCCCGCCTTGGCGTCCAGCCCGAAGGCATCGGCCAGGCCCATGCCGAGCAGGTTCTGCGCGAGGATATAGGTGGTCGCCAGGGCCAGCAGGACGGTGAGCGCCCGTCCGCCCTTGAGCAGAGTCGAGAGGTCGGCGCGCAGCCCGATGGCGGCGAAGAAGTACAGGAGCAGCAGGTCGCGCACTTCCAGTTCGAAGCGCGGCTGCAGGTCGAAACCGTAGTAGAGCAGGGCGGTGGCGGCGGCGCAGATGAAGCCGCCGATCACCGACTCCGGGATGCTGTAGCGGCGCAGCGGCTCGAAGGCGTGGGTGAGCGCCTTGCCGGCGAACAGCAGGAGGATCGCCAGGGTGAAGCTGACGAAGGCGGAGACGTCGAGTGTCTGCATGGCCGTGCATGGCACGGGGCGGCCCGGAGCCGCCCCGCCATGGATCAGTTGTGCGCGTGCAGGGACTCGTTCAGCTCGATGGCGGTGCGGTTGGTCTTGCACTCCACCGCGCCGGTCTGCGAGTTGCGGCGGAACAGCAGGTCCGGCTGGCCGGCAAGCTCGCGGGCCTTGACCACCCGCACCAGGTTGTTCTGGTCGTCGAGCAGGGCCACCTTGGTGCCGGCAGTGACGTACAGGCCGGACTCCACGGTGTTGCGGTCGCCCAGCGGGATGCCGATGCCGGCGTTGGCGCCGATCAGGCAGCCTTCGCCGACGCTGATGACGATGTTGCCGCCGCCGGACAGGGTGCCCATGGTCGAGCAGCCGCCGCCCAGGTCCGAGCCCTTGCCTACGAACACGCCGGCGGAGACGCGGCCTTCGATCATGCCCGGGCCCTCGGTGCCGCCGTTGAAGTTGACGAAGCCCTCGTGCATCACCGTGGTGCCCTCGCCGATGTAGGCGCCCAGGCGCACGCGGGCGCTATCGGCGATGCGCACGCCGGCCGGCACCACGTAGTCGGTCATCTTCGGGAACTTGTCCACCGAGAACACTTCCAGCAGCTCGCCCTTCAGGCGCGCTTCCAGCTGGCGCTCGCCCAGCTCGGCCAGGTCGACGGCGCCCTGGCTGGTCCAGGCCACGTTGGGCAGCAGCGGGAAGATGCCGGCCAGGTTCAGGCCGTGGGGCCGGGCCAGGCGGTGGGACAGCAGGTGCAGCTTGAGGTAGGCCTCGGGAGTGGAGGCCAGGGTCGTGTCCTCGGCCAGCAGGGTGGCGACCAGCGGCTTGTGGCTCTCGGCCAGGCGGGTGAGCAGGGCGGCCTGGGCGGCGTCCACGCCCTTGATCGCGGCGGCCAGCTCGGCGGCCTGGGTGGTGCTGATGGCGATGGCCTGGTTGCCGCCTGCGTAGCCCAGCTTCCCGGCGACCAGTGCGACCAGCTCGGCGGCCGGGTTCAGCAGCGGTTGCGCGTAGAAGACTTCCAGCCAGGCGCCCTGGCGGTTCTGGGTGCCGACACCGAAGGCCAGGCTGAACAGGGATTGCGACATGTGGGGATTCCTTGTGACAAGACGAATGGAGGGCAGGGGCGGCCATGCGCCGGCCCGGACTGCGAACCGGATTGTGTGGCGCGCAGTTTACAACTGTCCGGGCGTATTCCCGAGCCCCAATCGCTGCCGCATGTCTCCGCGGGCGTTCAGGCCACCTGGGTGAAGCGCGCGGACAGGTAGTCCAGGGCGTCGCGCTGCGCCTCGTTGAGGCTGCCCTCACGCTTGACCAGGCGGTTGGCCAGGCGCAGCAGCAGGTGCCGAGCGTCGCCGGTCAGGCGCTTGCCGAGGCGGCCGACCCAGGCGCGGTAGGCCTGGGCGCCGGCGCCGCGGATCGGCGTCAGGCGCTCGTCGAGCGCGGCCTCGCTGATGCGCTCGTCGCCGCTCAGGTGGCGGCAGGTCTCGGCGAGGGCGGCGGTCACCTGCTCGGAGGAGTTGTCGCCGGCCTCCAGCAGGTACAGCAGTACGCGCAGGACGTCGTGCTGCTCGTTCATCAGGCAGTCGAGGGTGTAGTCCGGCGTGCCCATGTACAGGTTGTGCAGATGCTCGTAGACATCCTCGACCGGTTGGCCGGTGCTCTCGTCGAAGCAGCTGTGGATGCGGTCGATGCGGAACTCGCGCACGGCGTCGCGCAGCCGGCAGTGGGCCAGGATGGTCGGGCCGAAGGCCAGGTTGGCGAACATGCGGGTATCGATCACCCGCTCGACCACGCTGCCGACGGTGTCTTCATAGCCGATGCGCAGCACGGTGGCGGCGGGCATGCCGATCTGCCGCCAGACTTCGGGCATGTCGCCGTGGCGCGTCGGGTCGTACTGGATGGAGGCGGACATGGGGGCTCCCTCTCGCTGGGTGGACGGGAGGGAACACTATCGAGTCGCGCCGGGAGCCCTATAGATCGAGATCAATGAATCGTCTCCCGGAGCTGGGTGGCTACTCGAGGGCGGCGGCGTAGAGGTCCGGCTTGAAGCCGACCAGCGTCCTGTCGCCCAAATCCAGCACCGGGCGCTTGATCATCGAGGGCTGGGCCAGCATCAGCTCGATGGCCTTGCTCTGGTCCAGATCGGCCTTCTGCGCGTCGTCCAGCTTGCGGAAGGTGGTGCCGGCGCGGTTCAGCACGGTTTCCCAGCCATGCTCGGCGCACCATTTCTGCAGATTGGCGCGGTCGATGGCGGAGACCTTGTAGTCGTGGAAGTCGTAGGCGACGCCATGCTCGTCGAGCCAGGTGCGGGCCTTCTTCATGGTGTCGCAGGCCTTGATCCCGTAAAGAACGTAAGACATTGATCCTCCTGGATATTATTTGGTTTTAGGATGCCCGTTGGGCAGCGCTGGAAGACGCGGGCGGGCTTTTCACATTCTTTTCACGTCCACCCGGTCAAGGTGACACCGTGATGCTCTCCCTACCCGGCCCCCGTGCCGGGTTTCTTTTGCCCGCTGATCAGCCCCGGATGAAGTCGCGAATGCGTTGCGCGGCCTCGATGCATTCGGCCAGCGGCGCAACCAGCGCCATGCGCACGCGGCCCGCGCCCGGGTTCTCGCCATTCACTTCGCGCGACAGGTAGGAACCCGGCACCACGGTGACGTGCTCGCGGGCGAACAGGTCGCGGGTGAAGACGGTGTCGTCGCCCGGGGTGCGTGCCCACAGGTAGAAGCTGCCGTCCGGGCGCTGCACGTCCAGCACCGGTTGGAGGATTTCCAGCACGGCAGCGTATTTCGCCCGGTACTGGTCGCGGTTGGCGCGCACGTGGGCCTCGTCCTGCCAGGCGGCGATGCTGGCCAGCTGGGTCTGCACCGGCATGGCGCAGCCGTGGTAGGTGCGGTACAGCAGGAAGGCCTTGAGGATGTCGGCGTCGCCGGCGACGAAGCCCGAGCGCAGGCCCGGCAGGTTGGAGCGCTTGGACAGGCTGTGGAACACCACGCAGCGCTTGAAGTCGCGGCGGCCCAGTTCGGCGCAGGCGGTCAGCAGGCCGGGCGGCGGGTTGTCCTCGTCGAAATACAGCTCGCTGTAGCACTCATCGGCGGCGATCACGAAGTCGTGCTCGTCGGCCAGGTCGATCAGCTTCTTCAGCTGCTCCATCGGCACCAGCGCGCCGGTGGGGTTGCCCGGCGAGCAGAGGAAGAGGATCTGGCAGCGCCGCCAGACGTCGACCGGCACAGCGTCGAAGTCCGGGTTGAAGCCGTTGTCTTCCCGGCACGGCAGGTAGTGTGGCTCGGCGCCGGCGAGCAGGGCCGCGCCTTCGTAGATCTGGTAGAACGGGTTGGGGCTGACCACCAGGCCGCCCGCATCGCGCTGCACCACGGTCTGGGTGAAGGCGAACAGCGCTTCGCGGGTGCCGTTGACCGGCAGTACGTGGCGGGCGGCGTCCAGCCAGCCGTTTGGCACGCCGAAGCGGCGTTCGCACCAGGCGGCGATGGCTTCGCGCAGGGGCGGGATGCCCAGGGTGGTGGGATAGACGGCCAGCTGATCGAGATTGTCCGCCAGGGCCTTGGCCACGAAGTCCGGCGACTTGTGCTTGGGTTCGCCGATGGACAGGGCGATCGGCCGCTTGTCCGCCGGCGGGGTGATGCCGGCGAGCAGGGCGCGCAGTTTCTCGAAGGGGTAGGGCTGCAGCTGGGTCAGGGCGTGGTTCATGAGGTCTCTTTCTTGCGCGGTGCGGCCAGGGTCAGATGCTGATCGAGCCGAGGTCGAGGGTTTCGCCGTTGGCCTGGGACAGCTGCCGGATGATGGTGTCCTGCAGGTGGGCGCACAGTTCGGGGTCGGAGAGCGGCTGGTTGTTGGCGTCGGTGACGAAGAACACGTCCTCCACCCGCTCGCCGAGGGTGGCGATCTTGGCGTTCTGCAGTGACAGGTCGAAGTCGAGGAAGATCTTGCCGATCCGCGCCAGCAGGCCGGGGCGGTCCGGCGCGGTGATCTCCAGCACGGTGACCGGGCGCTGGGCGTCGTTGTGGATGGTCACCTGCGGGGCGAAGGCGAAGTGCTTGAGCTGGCGCGGCACCCGGCGCTGGATGATGGACGGGTAGTCGTCCGGGTTCTTCAGCGCCTCCACCAGGCCGTCGCGGATTTCCCGGATGCGCGCGGGGTTGTCGCCGATGCGGCCGCCGTCGGCGTCGAGGACGATGTAGGTGTCCAGGGTGAACTGGCTGGTGGAGGTGATCACCCGGGCGTCGTGGATGTTCAGGTTGAGCTGGTCCATGGCCGCCACGGTCACGGCGAAGAAGTCGTGCTGATCCGGGGCGTAGATGAATATCTGGGTGGCGCCCTCGAACTCGCGCTGGGCGGTCTCCTTGATCAGCACCAGCGGGTCCTTGCCGGCCGGGTGCTGGAGGATGGCCTCGGTGTGCCAGGCCACGTCGCTGGCGGTGTGGCGCAGGAAGTAGTCGTCGCCGAGCTGGCTCCACAGCTGCTCGGCGTCGTCCTGGTCGATGCCGTTGCGCACCAGGATGTCGATGGCGGAGACCTGGGTGGCGCGGATCTGTTCCTCGCGGTCCAGCGGATTCTCCAGGCCGCGGCGCAGGGCGCGCTTGGTCTCGGTGTAGAGCTGGCGCAGCAGGCTGGCGCGCCAGGAGTTCCACAGGCTGGGGTTGGTGGCGTTGATATCGGCCACGGTGAGCACGTAGAGGTAGTCCAGGCGGGTCTGGTCGCCGACCAGTTGGGCGAAGTCGAAGATCACCTGCGGGTCGGACAGGTCCTTGCGCTGGGCGGTGGTGGACATCACCAGGTGGTTCTGCACCAGCCAGACGATCAGCCGGCTGTCCCACAGCGGCAGCTGGTGGCGGGCACAGAAGGCTTCCGCATCCACCGCGCCGAGTTCGGAGTGGTCGCCGCCGCGGCCCTTGCCGATGTCGTGGTAGAGGCCGGCGATGTAGATCAGCTCGGGTTTGGGCAGCTTGTCGATGACCTTGCTGGCCAGCGGGTACTTCTCCGCCATCTCCGGCCACTTCAGCTTGCGCAGGTGCTTGATCAGATTGAGGGTGTGGGCGTCGACCGTATAGATGTGGAACAGGTCGTGCTGCATCTGCCCGACGATGTGGCCGAACTCCGGCAGGTAGCGGCCGAGGATGCCGTAGCGGTTCATCCGCCGCAGGTTGCGGTGGATGCCCTGGGGCGACTTGAACAGCTCGATGAACAGGCTGGTGTTGCGGATGTCGCGGCGGAACTCGTCGTCGATCAGGTAGCGGCTGTCGCGCAGCAGGCGGATGGTGTCCGCGCGCACGCCCTTCAGTTCGGGGTGCTGGGCCAGCAGCACGAACACCTCGAGGATGGCGAACGGGGTGCGCTTGAAGACGTTGGCGTGGGCCACCTCGATGTAACCGTCGCGGACCTGGAAGCGGCTGTTCAGCGGTTGCGCCACGCCGCTTCCGCCGCCGCGCAGCAGCACGTCCTCGAAATGCTGGTTGATCAGGTCGGACAGTTCGGCGACGCCCATCACCACCCGGTAGTACTTCTGCATGAAGCGCTCGACGGCCAGCTTGCCGTCGCCGTCCTCGAAGCCGAGCAGGCCGGCGATCCTGCGCTGGTGATCGAACAGCAGGCGGTCCTCGGCGCGGCCGGCCAGCATGTGCAGGGCGTAGCGCACCTTCCACAGGAATTCCTGGGCCGAGGCCAGCATGCTGTACTCGCTGTCGACCAGGAAGCCCTGCTGCACCAGGGAATGCAGGTTGAGGCTGCCGAACTGGCGGCGGGCGACCCAGAGGATGGTCTGGATGTCGCGCAGGCCGCCGGGGGAGCCCTTCACGTTGGGCTCCAGGTTGTACTCGGTGTCGTTGTACTTGGCGTGGCGCGCTTTGGCTTCGCGGCGCTTGGCGATGAAGAATTCGCTGCTCGGCCACATCCGCTGCGGGCTGGTGACCTCCTGCATGCGCATGCGCAACCGCTCGGGGCCGGCGATGGTGCGGCTTTCCATGAGGTTGGTGACCACCGTCAGGTCGGCGCGCGCCTCCTCGGCGCATTCGTCGACGCTGCGCACGCTCTGGCCGACTTCCAGGCCGATGTCCCAGAGCAGGGTCAGGAAGCCCTCGATGGGCTCGCGGAAGGTCTCGTGGTCGGCGCTGTCCAGCAGGATCAGCAGGTCGATGTCGGAATTGGGGTGCAGTTCGCCACGACCGTAGCCGCCGACCGCCAGCAGGGCGATGTCGGCGTCCTCGCTCCAGTCGAAGCGCTTCCACGCCTCCCGGAGGATCTGGTCGACGAACCAGGCGCGGTCCTCGACCAGGCGGCGGATGTCGCGCCCCTCGCGAAAGCGCTCGTCGAGCACCTCGCGCGCCTGCTTGATGGCCTTCTTGAAGGCCGAGATGGGACTGGACTTGAGCGCCAGTTCCGCCTGGAACTGGCCGTGGTCGAACAACTCCGGGTCCATCTGGGGCATGCGCGCCTACCTTCTATATATGTGGGCTCAGGCGGAGGTGCGCGGCAGGGTGTCGTCGCGGCGCAGGGTAAGAATCTCGTAGCCGTCCGCGGTGACCAGCACGGTGTGCTCCCACTGGGCGGAGAGCTTGCGGTCCTTGGTGATGGCGGTCCAGCCGTCGCCCAGCAGGCGGGTTTCCGGGCGGCCCTGGTTGATCATCGGCTCGATGGTGAAGGTCATGCCTTCCTTGAGTTCCACGCCGGTGCCGGCGCGACCGTAGTGCAGCACCTGGGGCTCCTCGTGGAAGATCGCGCCGATGCCGTGGCCGCAGTATTCGCGGACCACCGAGAAGCCGTTCTTCTCGGCGTGCTTCTGGATCACCTCGCCGATGTCGCCCAGGCGCGCGCCCGGGCGGACCAGCTGGATGCCCTTGTACATGCATTCCTGGGTGACCTGGGCCAGGCGCTGGGCCCACTCCGGCACCTTGCCGACCATGAACATCTTGCTGGTGTCGCCGTGGTACCCGTCCTTGATCACGGTGACGTCGATGTTCAGCACGTCGCCGTCCTTCAGCGGCTTGTCGTTGGGGATGCCGTGGCAGACCACGTGGTTGATCGAGGTGCAGATCGACTTGGGGAAGCCCGGGCGGCCCGGCGCGGCGCCGTAGTTGAGCGGGGCGGGGATGGCCTTCTGCACGTTGACGATATGGTCGTGGCAGATGCGGTCGATTTCCTCGGTGGTGACGCCCGGCCTGACGTGTTCGCCGATCATCTCCAGCACTTCGGCGGCCAGGCGGCCGGCCACGCGCATCTTTTCGATCTCTTCGGGCGTCTTGATGGTCACGGTCATGCGATATCTCTCGGCGCCGATGGCGCTAGGCAAATCAGGGAAGGGGGCGATTCTAACAAAGAAAGCCGCCCGGCGCGGCAAAGTGGGGTTCGGCTAGCCTGTGATCGCAGACTGTGGTATAAAACGCGCCGCTTTACGGGCAGTAGGCCCGCAGAGCCTAACCCGCACACGTATCGACACGATTTCCTGGGTGCCCGCAAGGGTTGGAGATTGGGATGCGTGGAGGCCTAACCCGACTTATCAAGGAACTATCATGTCCCAAGTCAATATGCGCGATATGCTGAAGGCCGGTGTGCACTTCGGCCACCAGACCCGTTACTGGAACCCGAAAATGGGCAAGTTCATTTTCGGCGCGCGCAACAAGATCCACATCATCAACCTGGAAAAGACCCTTCCGATGTTCAACGACGCTCTGTCGTTCGTCGAGAAGCTGGCTTCCGGTAAAAACAAGATTCTGTTCGTCGGCACCAAGCGTTCCGCTGGCAAGATCGTCGCCGAAGAAGCTGCACGCTGCGGCTCTCCGTACGTCGATCACCGCTGGCTCGGCGGCATGCTGACCAACTTCAAGACCATCCGTGCTTCGATCAAGCGCCTGCGCGAGCTGGAAACCCAGTCCCAGGACGGCACCTTCGCCAAGCTGACCAAGAAAGAAGCCCTGATGCGCTCCCGTGATCTGGAAAAACTGGATCGCAGCCTGGGCGGCATCAAGGACATGGGCGGTCTGCCGGACGCGCTGTTCGTGATCGACGTCGACCACGAGCGCATCGCCATCACCGAAGCCAACAAGCTGGGCATCCCGGTCATCGGCATCGTCGATACCAACAGCAGCCCGGAAGGCGTTGACTACATCATCCCGGGTAACGACGACGCCATCCGCGCCATCCAGCTGTACATGGGTGCCATGGCCGACGCCGTGATCCGTGGTCGTGGCAACTCCGCTGGCGGCACCGACGAGTTCGTCGAAGAAGCCGCCTCCGAGGCCAGCGAAGGCTGATAACGGGAGCGAGCATCCCGTTGCGCGAGAAGGGGGCTAGGCCCCCTTTTTGCCTCTTGCGAATTTTGTCGCGAATTTTGTGCCCGGCGTGGCCGGGTTGAATGGTTGAACACCACTTCAAGAGGATTGTGAACATGGCAGAAATCACTGCAGCCCTGGTTAAAGAACTGCGCGAGCGTACCGGCCAAGGCATGATGGAGTGCAAGAAGGCCCTGGTTGCCGCCGAGGGCGACATCGAGAAGGCCATCGACGACATGCGCGCCTCCGGTGCCATCAAGGCCGCCAAGAAGGCCGGCAACATCGCCGCCGAAGGCGCCATCGCCGCTCGTGTGGAAGGTGGTCGCGGCCTGCTGATCGAAGTCAACTCGCAGACCGACTTCCTGGCCCTGCAGGACGACTTCAAGGCCTTCGTCAAGGAGAGCCTGGACGAAGCCTTCGAGCAGAAGCTGACCGACGCCGCCCCGCTGATCGCTTCCCGCGAATCCGCCCGTGAGGCCCTGGTTGCCAAGTGCGGCGAGAACGTCAACATCCGTCGCCTGACCGCCGTCGAAGGCGAGGTCGTGGGCTCCTACCTACACGGCCACCGCATCGGCGTGCTGGTCGTCCTGAAGGGCGGCACCGAGGAGCTGGCCAAGCATGTCGCCATGCACGTCGCCGCTTCCAACCCGGCCGTACTGAGCCCGTCCGATGTTTCCGAGGAACTGGTTGCCAAGGAAAAGGAAATCTTCCTGCAGCTGAACGCCGACAAGATCGCCGGCAAGCCGGAGAACATCGTCGAGAACATGGTCAAGGGCCGTATCGCCAAGTTCCTGGCCGAAGCCAGCCTGGTCGAGCAAGCCTTCGTCATGGACCCGGAAGTCAAGGTCGGCGATCTGGTCAAGAAGGCCGGTGCCGAGATCGTTTCCTTCACCCGCTATGAAGTGGGCGAGGGCATCGAGAAGGCCGAGTCGGACTTCGCTGCCGAAGTAGCTGCCCAGGTAGCCGCTGCCAAGCAGTAAGACGGTTCTACACTGTCGCATCGAAGAGGCTGCCCGCTCGCGCGTGCAGCCTCTTTTGCAAAGTGCGGGGCCATCCCGCACCAATTCTCCGGGCAGCGGTCTGACTGCCGGGTAGAATAAGCAGCCAAACAACGCCGCAGGAGAGATACGCAATGGCTCAGCAGGTGAGTGGTCGTCAACCTCGCTATAAACGCATTCTGCTCAAACTAAGCGGCGAGGCCCTGATGGGCTCGGAAGAGTTCGGCATCGATCCCAAGGTGCTCGATCGCATGGCGCTCGAGGTCGGCCAGCTGGTCGGCATCGGTGTGCAGGTCGGCCTGGTGATCGGCGGCGGCAACCTGTTCCGCGGCGCGGCGCTGTCCGCCGCCGGCATGGATCGGGTCACCGGCGACCACATGGGCATGCTGGCCACCGTGATGAACGCCCTGGCCATGCGCGACGCCCTGGAGCGCTCGAACATCCCGGCGCTGGTGATGTCGGCCATCTCCATGGTCGGCGTGACCGACCACTATGATCGCCGCAAGGCCGTGCGCCACCTGTCCACCGGCGAGGTGGTGATCTTCGCCGCCGGCACCGGCAACCCCTTCTTCACCACCGACTCGGCGGCCTGCCTGCGCGCCATCGAGATCGACGCCGACCTGGTGCTGAAAGCCACCAAGGTCGATGGCGTGTACACTGCCGACCCCTTCAAGGACCCCAACGCGGAGAAATTCGAGCGCCTGACCTATGACGAGGTGCTCGACCGCAAGCTGGGCGTGATGGACCTGACGGCCATCTGCCTGGTGCGCGACCACAAGATGCCGCTGCGGGTCTTCAATATGAACAAGCCGGGCGCCCTGCTGAACATCGTCGTGGGCGGCGGCGAAGGAACCCTGATCGAGGAGGATGCACAATGATCAACGAGATCAAGAAAGACGCCCAGGAGCGCATGAGCAAGTCCCTGGAGTCCCTGGGTCGTAACCTGGCTTCCATTCGTACCGGTCGTGCGCATCCGAGCATTCTGGATAGCGTCAAGGTCCCGGCTTACGGCAGCGACATGCCGCTGAACCAGGTCGCCGCGATCACTGTGGAAGATGCTCGCACGCTGAAGATCGTCGCCCATGACAAGACCCTGAGCGCCGCGATCGAAAAGGCCATCATGACCTCTGATCTCGGGCTGAACCCGAGCAGCGCCGGTACCACTATCCGGGTACCGATGCCTGCCCTGACTGAAGAGACGCGCAGGGGCTACACCAAGCAGGCGCGCGGCGTTGCCGAGGATGCCAAGGTGGCCGTGCGCAACGTGCGTCGCGATGCCCTGGCCGAGCTGAAGAAGCTGTCCAAGGACAAGGAAATCAGCGAAGACGAAGAGCGCCGCGCCGCCGACGAGGTGCAGAAGCTCACCGACAAATTCGTCGCCGAAGTCGACAAGGCCCTGGAAGTCAAAGAAGCCGACTTGATGGCGGTGTGATGTGAGCAAGGCCAAGCAGGAAGCCCCGGCGGTAATACCTCGTCACGTGGCCATCATCATGGATGGCAACAACCGCTGGGCGAAGAAGCGCCTGCTGCCCGGCGTGGCCGGGCACAAGGCCGGCGTCGACGCCGTGCGAGCGGTCATCGAGGTGTGCGCCGAGGCCGGCGTCGAGGTGCTGACCCTGTTCGCCTTCTCCAGCGAGAACTGGCAGCGGCCGGCCGAGGAGGTCGGCGCGCTGATGGAGCTGTTCCTTAGCGCCCTGCGCCGCGAGGCGCGCAAGCTCAAGGAAAACGCCATCAGCCTGCGCATCATCGGCGACCGCTCGCGCTTCCATCCAGAGCTGCAGGCCGCCATGCGCGAGGCCGAGTTGCAGACCGCCGGCGAGAACCGCTTCGTCCTGCAGATCGCCGCCAACTACGGTGGCCAGTGGGACATCGCCCAGGCCGCCCAGCGGCTGGCGCGCGAGGTCCAGGCCGGCCATCTACAGGCGGAGGACATCACCCCCGGTCTGCTGCAGGGCTGCCTGGCCACTGGCGACCTGCCGCTTCCGGACCTGTGCATCCGCACCGGCGGCGAGCACCGCATCAGCAACTTCCTGCTCTGGCAGCTCGCCTATTCCGAGCTGTACTTCTCCGACCTGTTCTGGCCGGACTTCAAGCACGAGGCCATGCGCAAGGCGCTGGCCGATTTCGCCAGCCGCCAGCGTCGCTTCGGCAAGACCAGCGAACAGGTGGAAGCCGAGGTCCGTCAATGCTGAAGCAGCGCATCATCACCGCTCTCATCCTGCTGCCCATCGCCCTGGGCGGGTTCTTCCTGCTTGAAGGAGCATGGTTCGCCCTGTTCATCGGCGCCGTGGTCAGCCTGGGCGCCTGGGAGTGGGCGCGCCTGGCGGGGCTGGAGGCACAGCCGCAACGGGTGATCTACGCAGTCGTGGTCGCGGCCCTGTTGTTCGGCGCCTGGCAGGTGTCGGCGCTGGCGCCCTGGCTGCTCGGTGCTGCGGTGCTCTGGTGGTTGGCCGCGACCCTGCTGGTGCTGAGCTATCCCGACAGCAGCCGCTACTGGGGCGGGCTACCCGGCAAGCTGCTGATCGGCCTGCTGATCCTGCTGCCGGCCTGGCAGGGGCTGGTGCTGCTCAAGCAGTGGCCACAGGCCAATGCCCTGATCATCGCGGTGATGGTGCTGGTGTGGGCGGCCGACATCGGCGCCTATTTCTCCGGCAAGGCCTTCGGCAAGCGCAAGCTGGCGCCGCGGGTGAGCCCGGGCAAGAGCTGGGAAGGTTTCTACGGTGGCCTGGCCACCAGCCTGCTGATCACGCTGGCGGTCGGTCTGCAACAGGGCTGGCAGATCGGCAACCTGCTGCTCGCCCTGGCCGGCGCCGCCCTGGTGGTGGCGGTCTCGGTGATCGGCGACCTGACCGAGAGCATGTTCAAGCGCCAGTCGGGCATCAAGGACAGCAGTAACCTGCTGCCGGGCCATGGCGGCGTGCTGGATCGGATCGACAGCCTCACCGCCGCCGTACCGGTGTTCGCCGTGCTGCTGTGGCTCGCGGGCTGGGGCGTACAGTGAGCCAACCGCAACGCATCGTGGTGCTGGGGGCGACCGGTTCGATCGGCCTGAGCACCCTGGACGTGATCGCCCGCCATCCGCAGCGCTACCAGGCCTTTGCCCTGACCGGCTTCTCCCGCCTGGATGAACTTGAACAGCTGTGTCTCAGGCACCGGCCCAGCTTCGCCGTGACCGCCGATGAAGGCAGCGCGCGTGCGCTGCAGGATGCCCTGCAGGCCGCCGGCCTGGCGACCCGGGTGCTGGCGGGGGAGGGCGGGCTGTGCGAGGTGGCCGCTCATCCGGAGGCGGATGCGGTGATGGCTGCCATCGTCGGCGCCGCCGGCCTCAAGCCGACCCTGGCGGCGGTACGGGCGGGCAAGAAGGTGCTGCTGGCGAATAAAGAAGCGCTGGTGATGTCCGGC
This sequence comes from Pseudomonas paralcaligenes, assembly GCF_019655855.1. Taxonomy (GTDB): domain Bacteria; phylum Pseudomonadota; class Gammaproteobacteria; order Pseudomonadales; family Pseudomonadaceae; genus Aquipseudomonas; species Aquipseudomonas paralcaligenes. The sequence continues at coordinate 111,790 of NZ_BPFX01000020.1, forward strand.
GACCTCTTCATGCAGGCGGTGTGCGAGCACGGCGCCACGCTGCTGCCCATCGACAGCGAACACAATGCCATCTTCCAGTGCCTGCCCGGCGACCATGCCCGTGGCCTGGGCGCCGTGGGGGTGCGCCGCATCCTGCTGACCGCCTCCGGCGGTCCCTTCCGCGAGACGCCGCTGGCGGCGCTGGAACAGGTATCGCCCGAGCAGGCCTGCGCCCATCCGAACTGGTCCATGGGGCGCAAGATCTCGGTGGATTCGGCGAGCATGATGAACAAGGGGCTGGAGCTGATCGAGGCCTGCTGGCTGTTCAATGCGCGGCCCGACCAGGTGGAAGTGGTGATCCATCCGCAGAGCGTGATCCATTCCCTGGTCGACTACGTGGACGGTTCGGTGCTGGCCCAGTTGGGCAACCCGGACATGCGCACGCCGATCGCCAATGCGCTGGCGTGGCCGGAGCGCATCGACTCCGGGGTGGCGCCGCTGGACCTGTTCGCGGTGGCGCGCCTGGACTTCCAGCATCCCGACGAGCAACGCTTCCCCTGCCTGCGCCTGGCCCGGCAGGCAGCCGAGGCCGGCGGCTGCGCACCGGCCCGGCTGAATGCGGCGAACGAGGTGGCGGTGGCGGCGTTTCTCGAACGGCGCATCCGTTTCCCCGAGATCGCGGGTATCATCGAGGACGTTCTGAATCGCGACGCCCCGGCGCAGGTCGAGGACCTGGATGCCGTGCTGGCGGCGGATGCCAGGGCCCGGGCCCTGGCGGTCGACTGGTTGAATCGCCACGGGCGCTGAGCGGCCCGGAGGAAAGTGGAATGAGCGCGTTGTACATGTTCTTCGGCACCCTGATCGCACTCGGGGTGCTGGTGACCTTTCACGAATTCGGCCACTTCTGGGTGGCGCGGCGCTGTGGGGTCAAGGTGCTGCGCTTCTCGGTGGGCTTCGGCACACCGCTGGTGCGCTGGCACGACCGCCACGGCACCGAGTTCATGGTTGCCGCCATCCCGCTGGGCGGCTACGTGAAGATGCTCGACGAGCGCGAGGGCGACGTGCCGTTCGAGCAGCTCGACCAGGCCTTCAACCGCAAGTCGGTGCGACAGCGCATCGCCATCGTCGCGGCCGGCCCCATCGCCAACTTCCTGCTCGCCATCCTGTTCTTCTGGGTCATCGCCCTGCTGGGCACCCAGCAGGTGCGGCCGGTGATCGGCCAGGTCCAGCCGGACAGCATGGCGGCGACGGCAGGGCTGCGCGCCGGCCAGGAGATCGTGTCGGTGGACGGCGAGAACACGCCCGGCTGGTCGGCGGTCAATCTGCGCCTGGTCCGCCGGCTCGGCGAGAGCGGCGTGGTCCAGCTGCAGGTGCGTGACCAGGGCTCGTCCCTGGTCGCCGAACGCCAGCTGGTGCTGCGTGACTGGCTGCGCGGCGTCGACGAGCCCGATCCGCTCGCGTCCCTGGGCATCACACCCTGGCGGCCGGCGGTCGAGCCCGTGGTCAACGAACTCGATCCGGAAGGGCCTGCCGGGAAGGCGGGCGTGCGCCTGGGCGATCGCCTTCTGGCGCTGAACGAGCAGAAGCTGGATGAATGGCAACAGGTGGTGGACTGGCTGCGCACCCGGCCCGAAGAGCGGGTGACCCTGCGCCTGCAGCGCGGTGACGAGCAGCTCGAGCTGCCCATCACGCTGGGCGCGCGGGGCGAGGGCGAGGCCCGGGGCGGCTACCTGGG
>NZ_BPFX01000021.1 GCF_019655855.1 Pseudomonas paralcaligenes
GGTGAAGGAGGGATTCGAACCCTCGATACGGTTTCCCGTATACACACTTTCCAGGCGTGCTCCTTCAACCGCTCGGACACTTCACCGGGTCTCGCCGAACCAGTCTGGTCCGTCGAGGCGCGCTAATGTAGCCGAACGGTTTTCCGAATGCAAAATATTTTTTCAGTCGATTCATACGCTTATGCGGAGCGGTGGGGTTTCGTCTGGTTCGCGTCGAAGCGACAGCCGCCGAACAGCAGGAAGCCGAGGGAGACGAACAGGCTGAACAGGAACAGCTGCAGCACGCCGGACTGGCTGTGACTGTAGGGTGTGGCGGCCAGGACCGTCAGGCCGACCAGCAGCAACGACAATAGAAAGGGGACGATACGGGGCATGGGCGCTCCTCAGGTTCGCGACCAACCTAAGTCAACGCTCGGTATAGCAGCCAATCGACAATGCCGATGGCGCCGATAGGCGACGGCCGACGGACGGGTGGATGACCCCACGGTCAGCCAAAGCGCTTTACCCTTGGCCCGGTGCTGGGTAACGTCAGCGCCACTTTCCGCAACCTGGACTAGGACTTCCGCCATGAGCGACCTGATCAGCTATCAACTCGAAGACGGCATCGCCACCCTGACTCTCAACAACGGCAAGGTGAACGCCATCTCCCCGGATGTGATCGCCGCCTTCAATGCCGCGCTGGATCAGGCCGTGCAGGACCGCGCCGTGGTGATCATCACCGGCCAGCCGGGCATTCTTTCGGGCGGCTACGACCTCAAGGTGATGACTTCCGGCCCGCAGAACGCCGTGGCGCTGGTGACCGCCGGCTCCACCCTGGCGCATCGCATGCTGAGCCACCCCTACCCGATCATCGTCGCCTGCCCAGGCCACGCGATCGCCAAGGGCGCCTTCATCCTGCTCTCCAGCGACTACCGCATCGGCGTGGAAGGCCCGTTCAACATCGGCCTGAACGAAGTGCAGATCGGCATGACCATGCACCACGCCGGCATCGAGCTGGCCCGTGACCGTCTGCGCAAGGCCGCCTTCCACCGTTCGGTGATCAACGGCGAGATTTTCGATCCGCAGGGCGCCGTGGACGCCGGCTTCCTCGACAAGGTGGTACCGGCCGAACAGCTGCAGGCTACCGCCCTGGCCGCCGCCCAGCAGTTGAAGAAGATCAACATGACTGCGCACAAGAACACCAAACTCAAGGTGCGCAAGGCGCTGCTCGAGACCCTGGAGAAGGCCATCGAGCTGGACCAGAAACACCTGGGCTGATCGCAAGCACACGAAAAAGGCGCCTCTCAGGCGCCTTTTTTATGGCTCTGTCCACGTTAGTTGTTGCACACCTTGTGGGAGCGGATTTATCCGCGAATTTTCGCGGCCAATCGGAATGCCGCCCAGCCGCTCCCACAAGAGCAGAATTACGCCTCCAACACGTAACGGGTACATAGCCTTTTTTATCCTGCCACCCCTTCGGGCCGTCGCTGTACAGCGTTGGAAGTGACTCTCAGCCATTTCTTGGTGCGCGCAGCGCCCCCTACCTCTACGTACGTCAGCAGTCGCTGAGGTGCAGGAAGATTTCTGCCAGCCGCTCGATGCCGGCCTGGTCTTCGGCGCTGAATCGCCCGAGATGCGGGCTGTCCAGATCGAGCACGCCGATCAACCGGTCCTCCTTCACCAGCGGCACCACCAGCTCGCTGTTAGAAGCGCTGTCGCAGGCGATATGGCCAGGGAAGGCGTGCACATCCTCGACCCGTTGGGTCTGCCGGGTGCTCGCCGCGGCGCCGCACACGCCGCGGCCGAAGGGGATGCGTACGCAGGCCATCTTGCCCTGGAACGGGCCGAGCACCAGTTCCTCGTTCCTGTTCAGGTAGAAACCCGCCCAATTGAGCCCGTCGACTTCGCTGAACAGGAAGGCGGCGAACTGTGCCGCATTGGCGATGAAATCGCGCTCGTCGGCCAGCAGCGCTTCCAGCTGCGCCGCCAGCAGCGCGTAGCCCTCGCGGCCCAGCCCCACCTGCTGCAGATCGATCACTGGCCCGCCCCCAGAAGTTGCTGGCCGACCCAGCTGCGGGCGAACTGGTAGGCGCAGCGGCCGTTGCGATTGCCGCGCCCCAGCGCCCAGCGGATGGCGAGGATTTCCAAATCGTGGTTCCACTCCCAGCGCAACCCGACCTGACCCGCCAGCACGCCGACCCAGTGGCGCACCACCGCGAGGAAGTGTTCCTGGGTGAAGGGGTAGAAGGAAATCCACAGGCCGAAGCGGTCGGACAGGGCGATCTTGTCCTCCACCGCCTCGCTCGGGTGCAGTTCACCCTCGACGTGCTGCCAGTTGTCGTTGTCGCTCTGCTTCTCCGGCACCAGGTGGCGGCGGTTGGAAGTGGCGTACAGCAACACGTTGTCCGGCGCCCGCTCCAGGGAACCGTCCAGCACGCTCTTCAGCACCCGGTAATCGCCCTCGCCGGACTCGAACGACAGATCGTCGCAGAACAGCACGAAGCGCTGCGGCAGGCCAACCAGGGCCTCCACCACGCGCGGCAGATCGGCCAGGTGGTCGCGCTCGATCTCGATCAGGCGCAGGCCGACGCCGGCGTTCTCCGCCAGCAGCGCGCGCACCAGCGAGGATTTGCCGGTGCCCCGCGCGCCCCACAGCAGTGCATGGTTGGCCGGCAGGCCCTGCACGAACTGGCGGGTGTTGCGCGCCAACTGCTCGCGCTGGGTATCCACGCCGACCAGATCGGACAGATTCAGGTCCAGGCTCACCCGCAGCGGCTGCAGGAATCCGCTGCGCCCCTCGCGCTGCCAGCGGGCGGCGATGACGCTGTCCCAATCGAGCGCCACGCGCACGGCGGGCAACAGGGGCTCCAGACGCTCCAGCACGGCATCGGCACGTTGCAGAAAACTGTTCAAGCGAGAATCCACGACTTACTCCTCAATATCCGCCAGGGCATTCGGGTGAAAGCCCTATACGATAGGCAATCCCGTCATTCCCGCGCAGGCGGGAATCCACGCGCAGGCCAAGGCATCGCATTCCTGGCTCCCCGCCTTCGCGGGGACGACGGCTCCAGCCCGTTGCCCTGAATATCCGCCCCTGCCGATGATCCGGCGCCATGGGCTATGCTAGGGTCTGTTGGCGTTTCGGCGTACGCCGCCGAACCTCAGCAGGCCCCATGGAAAGCCAGTAATCAAGGACTCAACCGCCGCACCGATGGATATTTCTCTGACCCATCGCCTGTCTTACAAGCAGGCCAAACTGACGGTGCTGGTGGCCTTCATCCTGGGTACCCTGCTGAGCCTGATCCAGGTGGGACTGGATTATGCCAGCGAAGACGCCTCCATCGACCGGGAAATCCAGTCTCTTCTGGAAATCAGCCACAACCCGGCCGCGCGCATCTCCTACAACATCGACGCCGAGCTGGCCCAGGAACTGGTGCTGGGCCTGCTGCGCTCGCCCGCGGTGATGCGCGCGGAGATCATCGACAACAGCGGCCTGGTGCTGGCCTCGGTGGATCGTCCGCCGGTCGAGAGCCGCTACCGGCTGTTCAGCGACTTCCTGTTCGGCGAGCGGCGCCTGTTCGAGGACCCGCTATTCGTCAGCCACGCGCCCGACGAGTCCCTCGGCGTGTTGCGCCTGGAGGTGGACACCTACGCCTTCGGCAGCCACTTCCTGCGCCGCGCCCTGCTCACGATGATGACCGGCTTCGCCCGCAGCCTGCTGCTGTCGATGATCCTGCTGGTGCTGTTCTACGCCATGCTGACCAAGCCGCTGGTGGGCGTGATCCGTGCCCTGAGCGACCGCGACCCGCGCCGCGACTTCTCTCCTGTGCCCTGCCCGCCCGGCCACGAGCTGGATGAGGTGGGCACGCTGGTGGCGGTGACCAACCGGCAGCTGGCCAACACCCATCAGGAGATCAGCCAGCGCCGCGAGGCCGAGGACCGCCTCACCCAGCACCTGTCCGAACTGGAGAACATCGTCTCGTCCCGCACCGCCGAGCTGAAGGCGACCAACGCCCGCCTCACGCATTCCAACCAGGAACTGGAGCGGGCGCGCAGCACAGCCCTGGAAATGGCCCAGGCCCGTGCCGCCTTCCTGGCCAACATGAGCCACGAGATCCGCACCCCGCTCAACGGCCTGCTCGGCATGCTGGCGCTGTCGCTGGACGGACCGCTGAGCAGCGAGCAGCGCCAGCAGCTGTCCATCGCCCACGACTCCGGCAAGGTCCTGGTGGACCTGCTCAACGATATCCTCGACCTGTCCAAGTTCGAGGCCGGCCAGCTGGAGCTGGAGAGCATCCCCTTCGACCTCGGCGCGCTGGTGGAGGAAACCGCCAGCCTGCTGTCGCAGAACACCGCGCCGCAGGTGGAACTGACCTGCTTGATCGACCCACGGCTGCCAGCCCTGGTGCTCGGCGACCCCACCCGGGTGCGGCAGATCGTCAGCAACCTGCTGTCCAACGCCCTCAAGTTCACCCGCTTCGGCCGCGTCGACCTGCGCGTCTCGCCCACGCCCGGCGGCGTACGCATCCTGGTCAGCGACACCGGCATCGGCATTCCCGAGGAGGCACAGAAACGCATCTTCCAGCCCTTCATCCAGGCCGAGGCCGGCATCACCCGCCAGTTCGGCGGCACCGGCCTGGGCCTGGCGCTGACCCGGCGCCTGTGCGAGGCCATGAACGGCCAGCTCGCCCTGGATTCGCGGGAAGGCTTCGGCAGCCAGTTCAGCACCACCCTGCCCCTGCCGGCCCACGCCCCGATCATCCGCTGGCCGGCCCTGCCGGGGCGTGTGGTCGCCCTGTGCAAGCCCGGCAGCGGCCTGGCGGAGCTGCTCGACAGCTGGCTACCGATCTGGGGCCTGGGCTACCAGCGCCTGGACGACGACGCCATGCTCGGCGAGCAGCCCGTCGACCTGCTGATCTGCGACAGGCCCGAGCGCCTGCCCGCGCTGCGCCAGCGCTTCGCCAGCCCGCTGCTGCTGGTGTCGGCCTACGGCACCTTCATCCCCGGCGAGCAGAGCGCCAGCCTGGCGCCGTTCGAGCAACTGCCACGCCCGTTGTCCCGCCTGGAGCTGCACCACGCCCTGCAACGCCTGCTGCTGCCGCACCAGGCGGCCAGCGATGCGCAGCCGGACGGGCAGCCGAGCCGTCCGCGCCAGGCCCGGGTGCTGCTGGTGGAAGACAATCATGTCAACCAGATGGTCGCCAAGGGCATGCTGACCAAGCTGGGCTGCGAGGTGGCGGTGACCGGCCACGGCGGCGAAGCCATCGCCTACCTGGAGCAGCACCCCGTGGACCTGGTGCTGATGGACTGCAACATGCCGGTGATGGACGGCTACGAAGCGACCCGGCGCATCCGCCAGCACGGCCAGTGGGCGGGACTGCCGATCATCGCCCTGACGGCCAACGCCCTGCCGGACGAGCGGGAACACTGCCAGGCCGCCGGCATGAACGACTACCTCGCCAAGCCCTTCCGCCGCGAGGACCTGGCCGCCCTGCTGGACACCTGGCTGCCGCTCACGACCGAGCAGTGACCAGGGTCAGCAGCTGCCCCAAGCCCTGGCGCAGGCCGTCCAGCTCGGCCATGTCGACCCCGCTCTCGCACAGCAGGCGGTTCTTCAGCGGCAGCACTTTGTCCTTCAGCACCAGCCCCGAGTCGGTCAGCGCCAGGCACAGTTCCCGCTCGTCGACGCGGGAGCGCCGGCGCTGGACCAGGCCCAGTTGCTCCAGGCGCTTGAGCAGCGGCGTCAGGGTGCCGGAGTCGAGCATCAGGCGCTCGCCCAGGGCCTTGACCGTGGCCTGCTCCGGCGGCCGCGCCTGCCATTCCCACAGCACCAGCATCGCCAGGTACTGCGGGTAGGTCAGGCCCAGCTCGTCGAGCATCGGCTTGTAGGCGCGGATCACCGCCCGGGACGCGGCGTACAGCTTGAAGCACAGCTGGTTGTCCAGCAGCAGCTGCGCTTCGATCTCTTGCGGGGCGTTCATTTCAGCAGGGCTTCGATCTCGGCGGTCAGCTCTTCCGGCTTGGTGGTCGGGGCGAAGCGCTTGACCTGGGTACCGTCGCCGCTGATCAGGAACTTGGTGAAATTCCACTTGATGCCCTGGCTGCCGAGCAGGCCCGGGGCGCGTTTCTTCAACTGGACGTACAGCGGATGGGCGTCGCTGCCGTTGACGTCGATCTTCTTGAACAGGGGGAAGCTGACGCCGAAGTTCAGCTCGCAGAACTCGGAGATGGCACCCTCGTCGCCCGGCTCCTGCTTGCCGAACTGGTTGCAGGGGAAGCCCAGCACCACCAGCCCCTTGTCCCGGTATTGCTGCCAGACGCTCTCCAGGCCCTTGTACTGCGGGGTGAAGCCGCACTTGCTGGCGGTGTTGACCACCAGCACGGCCTTGCCGCCGAAGTCCTTGAGGGTCTTCTGCTCGCCCTTGATGGTGGTGACCGGGATATCGAAAAGCTTGTCGCTCATGGCCTGTGGCTCCGCTGAGGTGGAAAAGCGTGGAATATAGCGAGCAATTGAATTGAACACAATTCAATTTCCCGAACCCCGTCAGAGGCGGGACGTGCCAGGAAACTAGCCCTCCCTCGGCTCCAGCCTGAGCGCCACCGAGTTGATGCAGTAGCGCAGGCCGGTCGGCCGGGGGCCGTCGGGGAAGACGTGGCCCAGGTGGGCATCGCACTTGGCGCACCTGACCTCGATGCGGTGCATGCCGTGGCTGAAATCCTCCTTCTCGGCGATCACCTTGTCGCCGACCGGCTGGAAGTAGCTGGGCCAGCCGCTGCCGGAATCGTACTTGGCGTCGGAGTCGAACAGCGCCTCGCCGCAACAGGCGCAGTGGTAGATGCCGGGCACCTTGCTGTCGTGGTATTCGCCAGTGAAGGCACGCTCGGTGCCACCCAGCCGGCAGACGTGGAACTGGGCGTCGGAAAGCTCGTCGCGCCAGGCTTCCAGGGGTTTCTCGATCTTTTCCATGGAGTACACCTCAGGGGCAGAAAAAAGCCCGGCCTGTACCTTTTCCGGGCATCGGGCCGCACGTATCATGCGTCCCTCCTTGGACGCCAGTCCGTCCGCCGCGTTACGGCGGGCACGGATCGATCCTTCCCGCGTCGCCAGCGACATCTTCTTCATTTCGGGATACAGCATCATGCAGGTCAGCAAATCGAACAAGCTCGCCAACGTCTGCTACGACATCCGCGGGCCGGTGCTCAAGCACGCCAAACGCCTGGAAGAGGAAGGCCACCGCATCCTCAAGCTGAACATCGGCAACCCGGCGCCGTTCGGTTTCGAGGCCCCCGAGGAAATCCTCCAGGACGTGATCCGCAACCTGCCCACCGCCCAGGGCTACAGCGACTCCAAGGGCCTGTTCAGCGCTCGCAAGGCGGTCATGCAGTACTGCCAGCAGAAACAGATCGAGGGCGTCGGCATCGAGGACATCTACCTCGGCAACGGCGTGTCCGAGCTGATCGTGATGGCCATGCAGGCACTGCTCAACAACGGCGACGAAGTGCTGATCCCGGCGCCGGACTACCCGCTGTGGACCGCCGCCGTGGCCCTCTCCGGCGGCAAGCCGGTGCACTACCTGTGCGACGAGCAGGCCGGCTGGTTCCCCGACCTGGCCGACATGAAGGCCAAGATCACCAGCAACACCAAGGCCATCGTCCTGATCAACCCGAACAACCCGACCGGCGCGGTGTACTCCAAGGAAGTGCTGGAAGGCATCGTCGAACTGGCGCGCCAGCACAACCTGGTGCTGTTCTCCGACGAGATCTACGACAAGATCCTCTACGACGAGGCCCAGCACATCTCCACCGCGTCGCTGGCGCCAGATGTGCTGTGCCTGACCTTCAACGGCCTGTCCAAGTCCTACCGGGTGGCCGGCTTCCGCTCCGGCTGGCTGATCATCTCCGGCCCGAAGCACCGCGCGCAGAGCTACATCGAGGGCCTCGACATCCTCGCCAACATGCGCCTGTGCGCCAACGTGCCCAGCCAGCATGCGATCCAGACGGCGCTGGGCGGCTACCAGAGCATCAACGACCTGGTGCTGCCCCAGGGCCGGCTGTTCGAGCAACGCAACCGCGCCTGGGAACTGCTCAACGACATTCCCGGGGTCAGCTGCGTCAAGCCGATGGGCGCGCTGTACGCCTTCCCGAAGATCGACCCTAAGGTCTGCCCGATCCACAACGACGAGAAGTTCGTCCTCGACCTGCTGCTGTCCGAGAAGCTGCTGATCGTCCAGGGCACCGCCTTCAACTGGCCGTGGCCGGACCACTTCCGGGTGGTCACCCTGCCCCGCGTCGACGACCTGGAACAGGCCATCGGGCGCATCGGCAACTTCCTCAAGACCTACAGCCAGTGATGCCACCCACCCGGTGACGATCACCGGGTGGGAACACTGTCAGGTGCCGCTCTTGACCTTGGTCCAGATGCGCGTGCGCACCCGGTCGATCTTCAGCGGCATGGCCTCCAGCGCGTACAGCTTGGTCATCACCTCTTCCGGCGGATAGACCTTGTTGTCGGCCCGCAGCGCCGGGTCGACCAGGGCGTCGGCCTTCTGGTTGCCGTTGGCGTAGTGCACGTGGTTGCTGATGGACGCGGCCACTTCCGGCTGCAGCAGGTAGTTGAGGAAGGCGTAGCCGGCCTCCTCGTTGGGCGCGTCGACCGGCATGGACGCCATGTCGAACCACATGGGCGCGCCTTCCTTGGGAATCACGTACTCGATCTTCACCCCGTTGCCCGCCTCGGCGGCGCGGCTGGCGGCCTGCATGATGTCGCCGGAGAAGCCCACGGCCACGCAGATGTCGCCGTTGGCCAGGTCGCCGACGTACTTGGAGGAATGGAAGTAGCGCACGTTCTTGCGCATCTCCATCAGCAGCGCTTCGGCCTTCTTGTAGTCGTCGGGGTTCTGGCTGTGGTGCGGCAGACCCAGCTGGTGCAGGGCGATGGGCAGCATCTCCGGGCCGTTGTCGAGGATCGCCACGCCGCACTGGGCCAGCTTGGCCAGCTGTTCGGGCTTGAGGATCAGATCCCAGGAGTCCACCGCCACGCCATCGCCGAGCACCGCCCTGACCTTGTCCACGTTGTAGCCGATGCCGGTGGTGCCCCACAGGTACGGGAAGCCGTGCTGGTTGCCCGGGTCGTTGGTCTCCAGCGCCTTGAGCAGCACCGGGTTGAGGTTGCTCCAGCCGGGCAGCTTGCTGCGGTCGAGCTTCTTCAGCGCGCCGCCCTGGATCTGCCGCGCCATGAAGTGGTTGGACGGGAACACCACGTCGTAGCCGGAGCGTCCCGCCATCAGCTTGGCGTCGAGGGTCTCGTTGCTGTCGTAGACGTCGTAGTGGGCGGCCACGCCGCTCGCCTTCTGGAAGTTCTTCAGGGTGTCCGGGGCGATGTAGTCGGTCCAGTTGTAGATGCGCACGCTCTCGGCGGCCTGGCTGGCCGACGCCACGAGCATCAGCGGGAGGAGTTTCTTCAGCATGGGGTTACCTCGTCGATTGTTCTTGTTAGGCAGTGACTCGGGGCTGCGCCGATCAGTAGATCAGCACGAAGGTCTTCCTGACGGTTTCCTGGATGTCCCACACGCCGGTGGTGTTGGCCGGCATCATCAATGCGTCGCCGGCGCGGATCTCGATCGGCTCGCCGCCGTCCGGGGTGAAGGTGCAGCGGCCGGCGATGAAGTGGCAGAACTCCTGTTGCACGATCTGCCGGCGCCAGCGGCCGGGGCTGCACTCCCACACACCGGCCTCGACGCCGTCGGCGCGCTCGACGCCATGGCTGCGGGTCACGGCATGGGGCTCGCCCAGCGGCACGGCCACCGGGTTGACGTCTTCCAGGGCCATTTCGGCGGTGTTCTTGAAGTGGTCGATGTTCATCGGTTTCTCCGTGGTCATTTCATGAAGCCCTCCATGAAGCCCGCCACGCCCTGGGCCAGGCGGCGGCGCCAGGGGGCGCTGTGGGGATCGGCCAGCACCCGGTCCTCGTGGACGAAGCTGCGGATGATGGCGTTGTAGCCCAGCCAGCGGCATGGCTCCGGCTCCCAGCCGGGCAGGCGCTCCAGGCCGGAATCGGCGTGGACCCAGGGCTGGCGGGTCAGCTCGTTGTCCTGGCCGAGGATCAGCGCGGCCAGGGTGCGGCCGCCCAGGTTGCTGGCGCCCACGCCCTCCCCGCCGTAGCCGCCGGACAGGGCGATGCCGTTGCGCGGATCGCGCAGCATGTGCGGCTGGAAGCGCCGGGCCATGCCCAGGTTGCCACCCCAGGCGTGGGTCAGGCGCACGTCGCGCAACTGCGGGAACAGCTCGCCCAGCAGGTAGCGGCGCAGCTCGCGCTCGTCCTCGGTCAGGTTGAAATCGCTGCGCAGGCGGCCGCCGAAGCGGTAGCCGCCGCGGGCACCGAACACCAGGCGGTCGTCGGCGCTGCGCTGGCCGTAGGTGACCTGGCGGCTGGCTTCGCTGAAGGCCTGGCCGCGCTCCAGGCCGATCTCGGCCCAGACGGAGGCCGGCAGCGGCTCGGTGGCGACGATCAGGCTCTGCACCGGCAACTGGTGCCGGCCCAGCGGCGGCAGGCTGGCGGCGTAGCCCTCCACCGCCGGCACCACCCAGTCGGCCTGCACGCTGCCGCTGGCGGTGCGCACCAGGCCGCGCTGCCAGTCGGTCACCCGGCTCTGCTCGTACAGCTCGACACCCATGGCCTCCACGCAGCGGGCCAGCCCGCGGGCCAGCCTGGCCGGCTGGAGCGTGGCGCAGTGCGGGCTGTACAGCGCCCCGTAGGGCCTGGCGACACGCAGTTGCTCGGCCAGCTCCGCCGGCGCCAGCCAGCGGTAGTCGTCCTCGCCCAGCCCCAGGTCGTGCAGATGCCGCAGGTGCTCCTGCAGGCCGCTCAGCTGTTCGGGGTAACGCGCGGCGCAATAGAGCACGCCGCCCTTGCGCAGATCGCAGGCGATGCCTTCGCGCGCGGTGACATCCGCCACTTCGTCGGGAATGCCGTGCAACAGGTCGAAGGCCGCCCGCCGTGCCTCGGCGGGCAGGCCGGCCAGCAGGCGATCCTCGCCGAGGATGTTGCCCATCAGCCAGCCGCCGTTGCGCCCGGAGGCGCCGAAGCCGGCGATCTCCGCCTCGAGCACGACGATGCGCAGCTGCGGCGCCTGGCGCTTGAGGTAGTAGGCCGTCCACAGGCCGGTGTAGCCGGCGCCGACGATCACCACGTCGGCACGCAGGTCGGCCTGCAGGCTCGGCCGCGCCGCCAGGGGCTCGTCGAGCTGGTCCATCCACAGGCTGATATCGCGCCACGGGCTCATCGGGGTCTCCATCGTCGGTTGATCGACAGAGACTAGTCAGCCGGCTCAGGACTTGTCTTGCGTGCGTGCCCGCGAGGAAATTTGCCGGAGGTAGGCCCGGGGCGTCATGCCCAGGTGCTCGCGGAAGCATTTGTAGAAGGCCGACAGCGAGTTGAAGCCGGCAGCGAAGGCCAGGTCGTCCACCCGGCCCGGGTCGCTGCCCACCTCCAGGCCGTCGAGCAGGTGCTGCAGGCGGGCCTGGTTGACGTAGCGGTAGAAGCTCTGGCCCAGCACCTGGTTGAGCAGGTGGGAAATCTGGTTGCGGCTGTAGCCGGTGGCGGCGGCGACCTGCTGCAGGTCCAGTTCGGGGTCGAGGAACGGCTTGTGGCGCTGGAAGTAGTCCTGCAGGTCCTGGGCCAGCAGGCCGAGCTGGCGTGCGGACAGGCCCAGGCGGCTGGTCGCCGGACGCGCCAGGGCGCCTTCGCCGCCGCCGCGGGCCTCGCGCACCAGGGTGGCGTACTCGTTGATCCGCCAGATCAGCCCGTCGCGCACGGTGATCGCCTCGCCGGTACGGAACGACACCAGCCCCTCGCCGCCCAGCACACGGGTGCGGTACTGGATGAAGGCGGTGTGGCCGTCGATACGGATGCGGTCGACATGCTCCAGCAGCTCGCCGGGGCGCCGCGGCAGGTTGTTGCCGACGTACTCGCGCAGGTCGCCCAGGCGCATGGTGCGCTGCTGGAAGAAGTCGTTGTACTCGATGTCCGGGTGGTACAGCGCCAGCACCGCCTCCAGGTCGCGGTGCTTCCAGCTCAGGTGGTAGCGCAGGATGGTCTCGCGGGTGCGCTCGGTCTGCGCGGCGTCGTCGGGAAAGTCGCTGTCGTGCATGGCGGTTCGGCGGGCTGGGGACCCGCGCAGCTTGCCCGATTCCTCAGCCGGCGAACAGGCGGATGCCACGCGGCTGGGCCAGCGCCGCTGAGGGGCTCATGCCGATGATGGTGCGGAAGGTGTGGCTGAAATGCGCCGAGTCGGTGAAGCCGGCGGCCATCGCCGCATCGGTCAGGTTCATGCCGCGGGCCACGCCGACGCTGGTGACGAACAGCCGGTGCCACTGGCGGTAGCGGCGGATGGGAATGCCGATCTTCTGCCGGAACAGCTGGGTCAGGCGCGGCACCGACAGCCCCACCTGCTCGGCCAGGAACTCGATGGACTGGTTACACGCCACGTCGGCCTTGATCAGCTGCACAGCCCGGACGATGCGCGGGTCGCAGGCGAAGCCGGGCGGCGGCCGCTGCTGTGGATTGATCAGCCGCTCCAGCCAGTCGTAGGCCTCCGGCGGCGACGCGATGCGCCGGTGCAGGTCGTCGAAGTCGGCGATGCAGGCCGCCTCGTCGCCCAGGGCGAAGTGCACCGGCCCGTGGCGGTTCTCCATGCGTGGCAGCAGCAGGGCGTGGTCCTCGCCGAACACATCCAGGTAGATGATCGCCACCCGCGAGCCACGGCTGTCCACGACCAGGTCCAGGCCCGCGGGCAGCAGGGCGCTGCGGCAGGCCAGCTCGTCGTCGCGGCAATGGATCGCCAGCTCGCCGTCGAGGGCGACCAGCAGCATGGCGGCGGCCTGCGACAAGCGCAGCGGCTCGTCGAAGGCACTGAGGTAGAAGGTGCGCTTGTCCCACAGGTAGAGCAGGACCGGGGCATCGCTCGGAGGCATGGACGTCTCTCGCCCTGTTCTTGTTTTTGTGGGCGGCAGGGTTACCACAGGCGCGCCGGCGATGAAAGTCCATCTGCCAACGGCGTCGCAATAATTCGCGTGCCGCCCGGGCGATTTCATCAGTTCTTACAAGCCGACCCTGTGCGCGAGTGTTTTCATGGCCGCCACCTCCGCTGCTGTGTGCGGAGCCACAAAAACAAAAACGAACACACAGGTACCCCCATGAAGAAGCTGCTGATCCCGGCGCTGGCCACTCTCGGCCTGTGCGCCACCCTCCCTGCGCAGGCCAACACCCAGTCGCAGACCAAGAACCCCATCGTCCTCGTCCCAGGCATCTTCGCCTTCGACACCATCGCCAGCGTCGACTATTGGCACCAGATCCCCAGCGCCCTGCAGAGCCAGGGCGCCAAGGTCCACGTGCCGAAGATCAACGCCTTCGACAGCTCGGCCAAGCGCGGCGAATCGCTGATCGCCCAGCTCGAGCAGATCCGCGCCAGCTCGGGCGGCAGCGTCAAGAAGTTCAATCTGATCGGCCATAGCCAGGGCGGCATCACCGCACGCTATGTGATGAACACCCGCCCCGACCTGGTGGCCTCGGTGACCACCCTGAACTCGCCGCACAAGGGCTCGCCGCTGGCCGACCTGGTCACCGGCGTCGCACCGCCCGGCAGCCTGAAGGGCGTCGCCTTCGACGTGTTCACCAACGCCGTGGGCAACCTGGTCAACCTGCTGTCCAACAACCGCAAGAGCCCGTCGGACGTGCGCGCCATGCTCGCCGAGTTCAACAAGCCCGGCGCCACCGCCAACAACCAGCGCTACCCGGTTGGCGTGCCGACCAGCGCCTGCGGTGAAGGCCCGGAGACGGTCACCCTCAACGGCAACAGCATCCGCCTGTACTCGCTGAGTGGCACCGCGCCCCTGACCAACGTGTTCGACCTCTCCGACCCGCTGTTCGCCGTCACCTCGCTGGCCTTCAGCGAGGCCAACGACGGCGTCACCGGCCGCTGCTCCAGCCACTTCGGCAAGGTGCTCAAGGACAACTACACGATGAACCATCTGGACATCAACAACCAGGTGCTGGGTCTGGTGTCGCTGTTCGAAACCAATCCGAAGACCCTCTACCAGAACCAGGCCAACCGCCTGAAGAACCTCGGTCTGTAAGCCGCGCGGGCATGGCCAGGCACTGCGCCATGCCCGCCGCGAGGAGTGCTCGATGTCCAGCAGAATCATCCTGGCCGCCCTGGCCGTCGGCGCGACGGTGGTCGGCAGCACCTTGCTGCTGTATCGCCCGCAGCCCACTACCCCCATCCAAGCCGAATCCACGTCGCCGGCCGCCGCGCCCGCGAACGACGAGCGCAGTCGCCAGGCCAGCGCCCTCAACCACCAGCTGCGCAAGACTCAGGCCGCCGCTCTGGCCGACCCGGGCCCGCTGCCACCCTCCCTGCAAGGCGCCAGCCATGGCGTGATCCTCGGCATGGATGCGCAGGGCAATCTGGTGCTGCAGTCCGACCTGCTGCACCTGTTCGACTTCTACCTGGCCGGCCGCGAGGAAGAAGGCCTGGACAAGGTACTGACCCGCATCCACCGGGACCTGGCCGCCCAGCTGAAAGGCAACGCCCTGAACCAGGCGCGCGACCTGCTGAGCCGCTACGTGGACTACCGCATCGCCCTGCAGAACCTGCCCGAGGCCGGCATCGCTCTGGATGCCGAGGCCCTGCGCCAGCGCCTGGACGCGCTCAACGCCACGCGCCAGCAGTATTTCAGCGCCGAGGAATACGCCGTGTTCTTCGCCCGCGAAAACGCCGAGGACGAATACGCGGTGCAGCGCCTGGCGCTGGGCCAGCAGAAGGACCTCAGCGAGGAGCAGCGCCACCAGGCCATCGCCGAACTGGAACAGCAGTTGCCCAATGAGGTTCGCGAGACCCGGGCGGCCAGCACCCGCCATGGCGACCTCTATGCCGCGACCCAGGCCATGCAGGCACGAGGCGCCAGCGCCGAGGAAATCCGCCAGTTGCGCGAACAGGAACTGGGCAGCGAGGCCGCAGACGCCCTGGCCGAACTGGACCGCCAGCAGGCCGCCTGGCAGCAGCGCCTGGTCGACTACGCCGCCGAGCGCAACCGCCTGCGCGCCGCGGGGCTCAGCGACACCGACCTGCAGGCGGCCGTCGCCGAGCTGCAGGCGAGCCGTTTCGACGCGCTGGAGCGCAAACGGGTAGAGGCACTGGACGCGGAGCTGTAAATCCCACCGCCTGAGCTAAGCTGAGCCCAGGAGGTGTCCGATGGACCAACAGAACGACGACAACAACAAGCCGCTGACCTTCCGCGAGATGCTGCAGAGCGTGCTGGCCGCCGCCATCGGCGTACAGAGCGGCAAGAACCGGGCGCGCGACTTCGAACGCGGCAAGCCGATCCACTTCATCCTGCTCGGTGTGCTGTTCACTTCGGTGTTCGTGCTGCTGCTGTTCGCGCTGGTCAGGCTGGTGCTGCACCTGGCCGGGGTCTGAGGCTCAGCGCAGCAGGCTGTCGATCGAGCAGGAATAGGCCTTCATGGCCCGATTGCGGGTGGCGCTGAAACGACGGAAGTCCAGGCCCAGGTCGGCACTGCCGATCCGCTTCAGGAGTTTCTTCGCCTGTCCCGCATCGACCAGGCGCAGCAGGCGGGCCATCTGGTCCTTGCCACCGCGCTCGGCGAAGTCCAGCCCGGCGGCGTGATCGTGCAGCATCACCAGCGCGCAGCCACCGAGAATGAAATGGCCGGTGGCGAGCGTGCCGATCCTGCCGTCCATGCGTGCCCGCAGCGCACGTTCGGAATTGTTCAGCGCCGTGTAGGCGAGGCGTCTGCCCTGCTCTTCCGCCGCCTGCATGGCGCCGAAAGCCATCTCATCGTTGGCCGACCAGACCAGGGCCACATTGGGATAGCGGGGCAAAAGGGCCCCGGCCTGCTCGTAGGCGCGCTGCCGGCTCCACTCGCCGTAGAGCAGCTGGCGCAGGCGCACCTGAGGCCACTCCGCAAGGGCGCGGTGCAATCCTTCTTCCCGCAGGGTGGCGGAAGGCGTGTTCTTCACCCCGGAAAAAGCCACCAGCTCGCTTCCCTCGCGCGCGCCCTTGAGCAGGTCACGCGCCATCAGGTAGCCGGCCTCCTCGTCGTTGGCGACCAGACTGCCGATCCAGTTGGCGTACTTCTCCCGGCTACCGCCGGCCAGCCGCTGCTGCTCCACGGTGAGCGTGCTGTGCAGGGTGAACAGGCGGATGCCGCTGTCGGCCAGCAGGCGGAGGATCTCCGGGCCGAGATACTGCTCGTTGGAAAACAGCAGGTAATCGGGCTTGCGCTGGCGTTCGAGCAGGGCACGGGCGTTGCGCAGGACCGTCTCGTTGTCGCGCTCGCCGTAGAGCACCTCCAGCTCCATGCCCAGGTCGCCAGCCGCATCCTGCATGTAGCGGCTGTAGTCGACCCAGAAGCTTTCGCTGGAATAGCCGGGGTTGAAGAAGACCACGGAGGTGGCCTGCACCGGGGCGCAGAAGGCGCTGAAACAGAGGCACAGGAAAATACGGAACGACAATTCGTGAACCCGGATTCGGCAGTAGGCGGCGGAGTATACAGCGCCACTGTCGATCAGGGGTCTCGTCGATCCGCGCGGACAGGCAGCCGGAAGCAACGCCGGGCTCTCGACGCAGGCTCCGGCTTGTCGAAAGGGTTTACTGGTGGCTGACCCAGAACACGGCGGTACTCACCACCAGCACGATCAGCGCCAGTATCGCCCAGGCGTCGACGACGCTGTCCTTGTCATCAGAGACTGAATGCTTGGTCATGGCTACACCTTTCTTGTGGTTATTGGGTGTCACCACAGTTAAGACCAGGCTCGCCGTCGCCTCAAGCCGATTCGCTTATCTAATTTAGCTATGTACTTATATGGAAACTTCACTTTTTCCCATATTTACGAACTGGTATCTTCCCCAGCCTGAATAAAGAGCGCGTTTACCGTGCGCGCGAGAAAAAACCATCGCTGCCTGATGAAGCAGTAGCCTGACCTCCACAGGACACCTATGTACGTATACGACGACTACGATCAGCGGATCGTCGAGGACCGCGTCAAGCAGTTCCGCGACCAGACCCACCGCTACCTGGCCGGTGAGCTTTCCGGCGAGGAGTTCCGCCCGCTGCGCCTGCAGAACGGCCTCTATATCCAGCGCTACGCGCCGATGCTGCGCATCGCCGTGCCGTACGGCCTGCTGAACTCCACCCAGGTGCGCAAGCTGGCGCAGATCGCTCGCGACTATGACAAGGGCTACGCCCACATCAGCACCCGCCAGAACGTGCAGTTCAACTGGCCGGAGCTGGAAGACGTGCCGGAGATCCTGGCGGAGCTGGCCACCGTGCAGATGCACGCGATCCAGACCAGCGGCAACTGCATCCGCAACACCACCACCGACCAGTTCGCCGGCGTGGCCAAGGACGAGATCGTCGACCCGCGCCCCTGGTGCGAGATCATCCGCCAGTGGTCCACCTTCCACCCCGAGTTCACCCACCTGCCGCGCAAGTTCAAGATCGCCGTCAACGGCGCCGTGAGCGACCGCGCCGCGGTCGAAGTGCATGACATCGGCCTGGAAGCAGTGCAGAACGAGGCCGGCGAGCTGGGCTTCCGCGTCGCCGTCGGCGGCGGCCTGGGCCGGACCCCGATCGTCGGCAGCTTCATCAACGAATTCCTGCCGTGGCAGCACCTGCTCGGCTACCTCGACGCCATCCTGCGCGTGTACAACCGCTATGGCCGTCGCGACAACAAGTACAAGGCGCGCATCAAGATCCTGGTCAAGGCGCTGACCCCGGAAGTCTTCGCCGAGAAGGTCGAGGCCGAGTTCGCCCACCTCAAGGATGGCCCGACCACCCTCACCGAGGCCGAAGTCGCCCGCGTCGCCGCCCACTTCGTCGACCCGGCCTATCGTGAACTGGCCGAGCAGGATGCCGAGCTGGCCGCCCTCGACGCCCAGCATCCGGGCTTCGCCCGCTGGCGCCAGCGCAATGCCTTCGCCCACAAGAAGCCGGGGTACGTCGCCGTGACCCTGTCGCTGAAACCCACCGGCGTCGCCCCCGGGGACGTCACCGACAAGCAGCTGGAAGCCATCGCCGACCTGGCCGACCGCTACAGCTTCGGCGAGGTGCGCAACAGCCACAACCAGAACATTATCCTCGCCGACGTCGAGCAGCAGCAGCTGTTCACCCTGTGGGGCGAGTTGCGCGAACTGGGCTTCGCCACGCCGAACGTGGGCCTGCTGACCGACATCATCTGCTGCCCGGGCGGCGACTTCTGCTCCCTGGCCAACGCCAAGTCGATCCCGGTGGCTGAAGCCATCCAGCGCCGCTTCGACGACCTGGACTACCTGTTCGACATCGGCGACCTCGACCTGAACATCTCCGGCTGCATGAACGCCTGCGGCCACCACCACGTCGGCCACATCGGCATCCTCGGCGTGGACAAGAAGGGCCAGGAGTTCTACCAGGTCTCCCTCGGCGGCAGCGCCGGTCGCGAATCCAGCCTGGCGCAGATCCTTGGCCCGTCCTTTGCCCAGGAGCAGATGGCCGACGTGATCGACAAGCTGATCAAGGTCTACGTCGAGCAACGCACCGAAGAAGAAACCTTCCTCGATACCTTCCGCCGTATCGGGATCGACCCGTTCAAGGAGCGCGTCTATGCAGCGAATCATTAAGAACGGCCAGGTGCTGGACGAAACCTGGCACCTGCTGCCCCAGGACGCCACCCTCGACAGCGTCAGCAACTGCGACGACCTAATCGTGCCGCTGGCCCTCTGGCGCGAACACGCCCACGCCCTCAAGGCCCGCGACGGCGGCCTGGGCGTGTGGCTGGACGCCGGCGAGGAAATCGAGGAAATCGTCGACCAGCTGGACCACTTCCAGGTGATCGCCCTCAACTTCCCCGCCTTCACCGACGGCCGCCACTGCTCCACCGCCTACCTGCTGCGCAACCGCTACGGCTACAAGGGCGAAGTGCGGGCCATCGGCGACGTGCTGCGCGACCAGCTGTTCTCCTACAAGCGGGTCGGCTTCGACGCCTTCGCCCTGCGCGCGGACAAGGACCCCTACGACGCGCTCAAGGCCTTCGAGGACTTCTCCGAGGTCTACCAGGCCTCCACCGATCAGCCGCTGCCGCTGTTCCGCCGCCGCGCCTGACTCGCCTCACCACCGCTCACGCCGGTCGCCACAATGGCGCCGGTTGGGCGGTCGGTTCGAAATCAAAGCGCTTCCAGGGTCTGCAGCAGGACCCTCACCTTGGTGATGGACTCCTGGTATTCCGAACGCCAGTCCGAATCGGTCACGATGCCGCCACCGCCCCAGCAGCTGACGACGCCATCCTTGACCAGCAGGCTGCGGATGGCGATGGAACTATCCAGCTCGCCGCGCACATCCAGATAGAGCAATGAACCGCAGTAGAGCGCGCGACGGGTCGGCTCCAGCTCGTCGATGATTTGCATCGCGCGGATCTTCGGTGCGCCAGTGATGGAGCCGCCCGGGAAGCTGCCAGCGACCAGGTCCAGGGCATCCTTGTCCGCGCTCAGCTCGCCGGTCACGGCACTGACCAGATGGTGCACGTTGGGATAGCTCTCGAGCGCGAACAGCTCGGGCACCCGCACCGATCCCGTGCCACAACTGCGCCCTAGGTCGTTGCGCAAGAGGTCGACGATCATCAGGTTCTCGGCGCGATCCTTGGCGCTGGCCAGCAACTCGGCCGCATTGGCCGCATCCTCCGCGGGCGTGGCACCCCGAGGCCGGGTGCCCTTGATCGGTCGCGTCTCCACCCTCCCCTCACTGACCTGCAGGAACCGCTCCGGCGACAGGCTGAGAATGGCATCGCCGCCCTCCAGCGCCTGGAAGCCGGCGAACGGCGTCGGACAGGCAGCGCGAAGCGCGCGGTAGGCGCTCCATGCATCACCTTTGCAAGGCGCCTGGAAGCGCTGGGCGAAGTTCACCTGATAGCAATCCCCCGCCTCTATATAGGCCTGGATACGCTCGATGGCATCGCGGTACTCGCCCTCAT
This sequence comes from Pseudomonas paralcaligenes, assembly GCF_019655855.1. Classification (GTDB taxonomy): domain Bacteria; phylum Pseudomonadota; class Gammaproteobacteria; order Pseudomonadales; family Pseudomonadaceae; genus Aquipseudomonas; species Aquipseudomonas paralcaligenes. The sequence goes on from NZ_BPFX01000021.1 coordinate 20,001, forward strand.
CGAGATCGGCACGGAATGGCTGGCGCAACGAGAAGGGCTCGGGCACCGGCCCTGCATCCGACTCGAACAGCGCCACCAGGCGCTCGCACTCTTCCTGCGCCAAGTTCGGGTGAAACACCAACTGACTGGTCTGGCGCAGATGATCGCTGACCAGCGCCCAGCCATAGAGACCGAAGCGCGCATCGGGCAGGTCCAGATCATCAACGGCATTCTTCGGTAGCCGCTCAAAGCGTCGACCGAAGTCATAGGCCAGATAACCGATCAGCCCACCTGTGAAAGGCAGTTCGAAACCATCCGGCGCCTCGGCACGCCCCAGGCGGGCCAGGCCTTCGCGCAAGCGCTGAAAGAACTGCCACGCCGCTTCATCGGCCTGCGGCACATAGGTCGCCAGCGGCCAGGCGCTGAGCAGATCGAAACGCCCCCGCTCCGCCTGAGGCCGGCCGGCATCCAGCAGCACGGCGCCCGGCTCGCGGCGCACCCTGGAAAAGTACGCGGCAGGATCGGTCCGGTAAGGGAGGGAGTGGACGCGGCAGATGCTCATACTGAGGAGTCGAAGGCTGGGCTTGCGATTGTAAAAGCACGCGAATCAATGAAAACAGCCCCGCAGACCTGAATCTGCAGGGCTTTCCATAGTGGAGGCCGAGGTCGGAATCGAACCGGCGTACACAGATTTGCAATCTGCTGTAAAAACCCTTACCCATCAGTATGTTAGGTAAAAATTATTTCAGCAAGCTCGCCGACGCACATGCTCTGCAGCCCTAGTACCACGCGGGACCACCTCGGCGATGCGGAAACGATTTTGCCCCCTTCTCGCCCATTCTGGGCAATCCCCCTTCAAAAGCCTCAGGTGAATTTGGTGACAGTGTTTTGGCTTTGAGCCCCGCTTCTATGGAACAGTCTTCTACCCCCCCCTCAACAAAGGAAAATGAAATGGGTACGTTGCAACTGTTTTCGATTGGCGTACTGAGCCTCGTAGGCGGCCTAGCGATGGTCACGCTGTATGGCCTGTATTACCTCACGCAGGCGTTTGGCGCATGGACCGGGAGGGGCGAAAAACCGAAGGACCGCCTGAGCTTCTTCATCCCCTTCTCGTTTGCCTTCGGTCTGGCTATAGGCAGCTTCGCGCAGGGCATTTATGACATGAAGCCGGCCTGTGACGCGGCGGGGCAGCCGCTGTTCTTCTGCCTTGCGTCTATCGCCCAGAGCTAACAGCTCGCCTTACAGCCTCAACTAGCCTCCGGTGGTGATGCCGCTGGCATTCGAGGTACTTCCCGGCCATTGCAATATCAGCGAGGATCAGCTCGGCCGGGTCGCCGATGCCATCGTCAACGATCGGCACCGGCGGCAAGCCGGGCACCGCTCCAGCAGGTACTGTTGGTACTCGGCCGGCGACTGAAATCAGTAACCCGAGGGTTTACAACTTCGAGCAACAATTGCTCGCGCAGCCGTTCGCCGTGGACGAGAGGTCAGACTTCCCTCGCCCTCCGGATAATACCGGCGGCCAAACACCCGGACGCCAACCCACATCACCCGACCAATCACCACCGAAGCAACGGCAGCAGCTGCGGCAAGTCCTGGGTTGTCAGCAGCCCAGACCCGCTACACACCTGCAGGCGCTCGTCCGCCAAGGCCTGGCCGATCTGTTGAGAATAGTCGATGTCGTGGATCTGGCAGCAGTGCGCCCACCAGCCTTCGGGGAACAGGGTACAATACATCACAGAGCCCCTGCGCACTGAATGCTGATGCGGTGGGGCGCGACGGCCAGCGCCACAGCCTCCCGGCTCACCGTGCGTACCTCAGTCGGTAGGCCGCAATAGCGAGCGGTGGCGAAGGCTGAGGCGATCAGGAGGGCGCTGACCGGCGAGGAAGTTGGCCAGCCGTCGGAAGCCGCCCACACCTACGCATTCACACTCGCGGCCGAGCGCATCAGCGGCACCCCACTGGATGGCGGGTTTGAAACCTGGCAGATGAAGCGCGGCCATGAGCTTGAACCTGATGCCAGGATGGAGCACGAGATACAGACCGGCCTGGTGGTGCAGCGCGCCGGTTTCGTCACTACCGATGACGGGTTATTCGGCGCCAGCGCCGATGGTCTGATCGGACGGGACGGAGGCAGCGATTACAAGTGCTTCCTGGCTCCGGAGAAGCTCCGCGCCTTCCACATCGACAACGACGCCAGCGGCATCATGGACCAGGTGCAGGGCTGTATGTGGATCACCGGGCGCAAGTTCTGGCACATCGGCATGTACTGCCCCGCCCTTGAGCCTGTCGGCCGCCAGCTCTGGTGGAGAGAGTTCCAGCGCGATGACGACTACATCGAGGCACTGGAGGAAGACCTGTGGTGCTTCAAGACCCTCGTTGACCAGTACGAGGCGAGGCTTCGGGAGCGAGCAGCATGATCCAATCACCCCACTTCCGCAGCCACGCAGAACAGCAGGCCGTCCTCAGCTGCCCTGCCAGGAGATGACGTAGGAAAAACGGCGCCGCCAGCTTAGCTGCAACAAATGGGAAAAGTGATCTTGCCAATTATGAGCCCGAAGCAAAAGCTTCCTGATTTTTGGGGACCGCAGCATACCTGCGCGCCCGGTATGGCGGAACCCAGTTCATTTGCTCATACCGCCATCCAGGCGGATCCCTATCAATCGCCTGTCTGCAGCACCGCTACCGGCCGGGCTCTCTGCATGCCGGAGAAAGCATGTCCGCCTACGAACAGCTCCTGCAGACTAACCAACTACGAGACTGTGCGCGACGGCAAGCTGGACCCTCGCCATTTCGCGGCCACCTGCCTGAACTAGGCCGACATGCTGCGGGATTTTGGTGGCAGCAAAAGGCAGCTTAAGTACCTCTTGCCTGCTCCTTGCTAGGCTTTGTCGGCGCTGGAGCTGGCTGAGGGCGATCAGCTCGGGTCATCGGGGGAGCGCCATTCGTATCTTCGAAGGACGGTGTTTCCTTGCCAGAATCATTCGTGATGAAGTGAACGATGCTCATTGAAGTAACTCCACTAGGTCAGCGCTTTAACTATGGTTTACGGGGAGGTGGAGGTGCCGCCGGTGCTGGAGGGCGAACATTTGTAGGACGCGTAGGATTTGCGTTATTAGTCTGAATCTCCCCACTTGGACGTACCACGCGAGGAGGGATTGGGCGCGGAGCTTCACTAGACATAAGTCACCTACCACGTTTTTTGGCTGAATTCGACCCACTGTACTCGAGAAGCGTCGATTGTAAAAATGTCCGACGGAAGGGGAATTTCACCTCCTTTCTCATCGAGCCAGCTCGGATCCTGAATAACAAACTGCCCTTGCATAGGCTCTGTGGGCCAATGAAGCGGCCAGCCATAGATTCTGCGATCATCAACCAGATGAAGAACTACAAACCGAGGGTACTCGGTGAAAGCGCTATACCACTCGGTCGGATAGGATGTTTTTTTCGTTATTCGCTTGTCTCGAAGCCACTTATGCAGCTTGTCATTGCAAGCGAAGTAGCAAGAAACACCACCCAAAATCAGCGCCATGACCCCAGACCACATGGCTTTGGTCGTAGCAGTCCACTCTCCACATGACCAGACATGTTCACCGAACCACTTGGCCCCAATCTCGATCGGAGCCACAAGCAACTGGATGATGAAAGTAAAGATCAACGCCTGAACTATCTGGCCGAATGTGTCAGGTCGTCGAAATGCAGTGAAAGAGTAGAAAATCCAAGCGGTTAAAAATCCAGGTATCAGGTACTGCAGAAGCGGAATCACTTCCTTTACAAGCTCGTCCATATATCCCTCTCTTTCGCTCCATGCGATTGAACACTACCTCATAGCCAATTTCCACCACGCCGCATCCAGCCATGGAGGCGCGCCAGCACCTGGAGCATTCATGACCATATCCGCGCCAGTGATCCAGTATCACGACTCCAAGTTTCGCCTGGCACCGTGAATCATTGAGCACCTGCCAGCTCACACCTGCTACGCCAGCGGATCGGTCGGCTTGGTTGGTCGATCGATCGCGCCCTGACACAGCCCAGCAAAGCTAAATCTTAGCCAACAGCTACTTCAGCCTGCTCCGCACAGCCACCGAGACAGAGCAGCGCCTGCTGGCGTCGTTCTGCGCCGCGGCCATGCCCAGAGCGCCCGGCCGAAGCGCCGCCGGCGCCGGAACCCACCCCGATCTACATCCCCACGCCATCGGCCGCCCTGAGCGAGCAGCTGGCCCTGTTCTGAGAAGCCCATGACAGTCACACGCCCGATCATCCGCTACCACGGTGGCAAGTGGAAACTTGCGCCCTGGATCATTAAGCACATGGCCGACCACCACACCTACATCGAGCCTTTTGGGGGCGGAGGTTCCGTGCTGCTGCAGGCGCTGCGACTGACACCATTTAGTTCGCCATCAGCTACCACGAGACGGCGGATCCGCTCGAGCGGGCGTGCAGGATGGTGGTGCGCTCCCTCCAGGGCTTCAGTAGCGCCGCCGCCAACGGCGAGCGCACTGGCTTTCGGACGTAGTCATCCCGCTCCGGCACCTCCCCCGCGCAGGACTGGCGCAACTACCCGGACGCGCTGCCTGCGATCACCGACCGCCTGCAGGGCGTCGCCATCGAGAACCGCGACGCCCTGGCGGTTATGGCCCACCACGACAGGCCGAGCACGCTGCACTACGTCGACCAGCCCTACGTGCACTCGACCCGCAGCACGAAGGTGCGCCACAACGACACCGGGGCCTGTCGCTGTTCCTCCGCTCGCTCCAGGGCAAGGTCATCGTCTCCGGCTGCTCCTGCCCGCTCTACGACGAAATTTTCAGCGACTGGCACCGCGTCGAACGCCAGGCACACGCCGACGGAGCCCGTGAGCGCATCGAATGCCTCTGGCTGAACAACACGGCTCGCGACGGACTAGCTCAGCTCGACATCTTCAACGACTCCAAGGACCCCGCCGCATGACATCGCCCGCCAGATACTGGTGGTAATTACCGAACTGCAACAACGAGGGAAATCAGGCTACACTTGGGAGATCAAAATAGCGCTCCAATCCAGCTATTAGGATGTCGATATGTTCAGATTTAGAAAGGCCGACCCTAGGCCACTTATGCCTTGGATCGATCTTTACAGGCTGACCGGTTGCAAGGAATAGTTCGTTGACTGCTGCACGCGCCCCATCCTCGGTGTCACCTGCTCTTGCAGCCATGCTCTTAACCTCGAATGCCAGCTCAGCCAAGTTACCAGCAGCGATATTCTTTCTATAAAGCGTCACCCTTCCCTTGGCTGTTACGTTACACCTGACCCCAGTGTCACCACCCCAAGATTGCATCGCACCATAGATTGGCCAAAGTCGCTTCTGAGTATCGCTGAAAACACCCATATCTTTACTCCCACTTCAATGTACTTGATCAATTGGCGATGAGTCGCCAATCGACTATCCCCCAGGCCCACGGAGCAAGCAACTGTGCCGATCAAACTCAACGAGTGGCGTAGGCATTGCACCTAAGCCAGTAATCAACAATTGCATCTCGCGCTTGTTCCGAGGTCTCGAACGGACCTGTGGGTTTATCTACTCCGGCAATCGTTTTCTCGAACTCGCAAAGCACTCCCCCGCCAGGTAAAGATCGAAGTACACATACAGTTATACTGTGCCCCTGGTTACAGAAATTCTTCGCCCTCTAAATGAAAAACCACCTCGAAAATTTCTATCACACGACCTCCCAATAACCGTGGCTGCCTGGAGCAAACATGAGCATCTTTCGCCTCCCTATCGCTTGTCTCGGTAGACATCTTTTCTATGGTGCATCAAGTAACCGCGCTGCTCCTGTGTGAAAGGGCCAACGTTTGAATTTGGGTCAACATTCCACCGTTTCAGTACATCGCTTACGCCATTCGCAAGCAACAGCTGACCGTTGTCTAAAAACGAGATCCAGCCTCGATCGAAAAGCTTGTCGATGTGCGGCGCGAGCATCAACCCGTTATTACCGTCTAACCGCTCGCGGTGATCGCAGTCCTTCCACGGCTTTATGTGGCTGGCAATTAGGAAGTTCTGGTCGGACACGCCAGTGAGCAAGCAGGTAGGTGACTTCTGCAACACGCGCTGGCGGAATAGTCCCTGGCCATGGCGAGATTTCACCAGCTGAATTTTTTCGGTATCAGGGATGGTTGGGGAGGAGACTATTTCCAGCTCAACCGCATCAGCCTCGGCATCTGCCTCAAGGTCCTCGATCGCTTCAACTGCGGGAGCATCGGCATGCCTCGCAAGCTCGAGTATCAAGGCGGCCAGCTCCTGATTCACGGCAGCTAGATAGCAGGATTGGTTGCCGTGGCCATTGTCCTGCAGTGGGGAGTTTTTAGAGGGCAGTAATGGCCGGATCTGATGGATGTATTCCTTCGGAGAGATAGGTACCGCCAATGCAGTCCATTCGATCGGCACCAGCCAACCAGAGTCTGACCAGTTCGCATCGGCCTGTCCGAATCCATCCGGCTTCGGCTTCTCGATATAGTGCCCTCTGGCTACTCCGATAGCTTTGATCTTGCCTGATGCATAGGAGATAACCAGGTCTCCAGGCTGAACCAGGGTCAGGTTCACATATGTTTGATTGCGAGCACCGTTCTGGTTTTCCTTAGGGGACCAAATGTAGCCACCTTCAGTCTCCGCCTTGAATGTCTGCTTGTGGTTTACCCACCAGAATCCACTCGCCGGGCGCGGGTCGCAGCGGGTGCAGAACTGGAGCGGTTTTCCGAACTGCCGATCGCTCCACCCCTTTAGGGCATCAAGGGATTCAGAGCAGACCTTGTAGTAAGAGCCAGTGGTGAAGTTCTTGCCTTGGACGATAAGATTGCATGAGGAGGTGTGCGCGAGCGGGTACTGAGGAACAGAATGTCGCTTGTCTATGTTGGCGACATAGCCAGAAGGGTGAGCGCCCGCCCATTCAAGGTACTGATCCTCAGCCCCCCAGAATTTCGTGACCGCTGAAAACGACACGGCGGCAGCTGCCTGCTCAGCGACTAGCGACTGGACCTCCTGACCCGTAGCATCGTTAGTGGCTGCGCAAGTGCGACGAACTGGTGCTGATCGCACTTCGCGATGGGCTACCGCATCGGCCAGATTTGGTATCAGGTGAACCCAGCGAACACCGAGCCAATGCCTATGACCGTTAGCGAATGCCAGAGTGAGTTGGGCTTGGTCTACAAGCTCATAGGGTCTGGTGGGATCTATCTCAGCCACCGCGACGAATCCTGTGTCCTCGGCGTAGGCAAGGATCCGATCGCCGATCTTGAACCTGGTGAGAATTTTCTCACCATCGTCCCCGGGCTGGCTCTCAAACCCGCACGTGAGAATTCTCAATCGCTGCAGCTCCGACCACCAGTTCTGGTCCGCGGTCTTGGAGCCGATATTGAAGACGTAGTAGGTCATCTGCTTCCTGCATCACACTGCTTCGGAAGCGGAACGCTAACCCATCAGATCGCCTGCTGACCACTAGCCCTTGGCATGAGCCCAAGGGGCTGCCTCGTGCTTCCACGCTCTATGCCGCGTCGGAAATCGAAGACCTGACCGCTGCAAGCAGACTGCTGTGCCACTCGAAAGAGCAGATCACGAAGACGGTATACCGGCGCGTCGGCGAGGTGGTGAACCCGACGAAGTAGCCGGCCATTGCGGAAACAGTCAAAGCGGTTGCGGAAACAGGGCGTTTTCCTGCTGGCAAAGAAAAAGCCCCGCAGACCTGAATCTGCGGGGCTTTCCATAGTGGAGGCCGAGGTCGGAATCGAACCGGCGTACACGGATTTGCAATCCGCTGCATGACCACTCTGCCACCCGGCCTCAAACGAAAACGCTGCTCTTGGCAGCGCCTGCGTCAATAAATCGGAGTGGGGAACGAGGCTATTCTTAGCTTCTAACTCTTTGATTTAACAAAGATTTCCGCACTCACTACGTGAGCAGCGGACGCATTATGGCCTTGTTTGCAGAGCCAAGCAAGTCCAGCTTCGACTTTTTTCCTGCTCCGAATAGGGAAAGCCGCTGCTCTTCTTTCCCCTGCGCCCACCTAGTTTTTCACCATCACCTCCAGCGGGCTGAGCCTGAGGATCAGGAGGTTGGGATCGGCATCTATCTGCTCGCGCGTGAACGGGATCGGTTGCCATGCCTGGCGCGAAAAGAGCTCGGTCTGGTCCGCGAAATGCGGCGATTTCGGATCACTGGACTGCGAGAAGGCCAGCAGCCCCCTCGCCACCGGCCCCTGCTCGTCGAAACTAACCAACTGGATGTAGCTGCTGCCGCCCACCACCTCCAGATGCCCGCCCTCTCCGGGCTGGCTCTGGATCGCGTTGTAGATGCCCAGGTGTCCGTCACCGCCGGGAATCGGGATTCGTACGGTGCCCCGCTTGGCCAGCTGGATCTGGCCCCAACTGGTGCCGGCCGGCAGATGCGTTTCAGCGATCTGACGCGCCGCCTCGCTCAGCGCCTGTTCGAGCTGCGCAGCCACTTGCGGGTCCTGCCAGGCCAGACCGCGCGGCGTGTGCAGCGGGTCCTGCGGATCGAAGGGATGACGCCAGACCGCATCGGGCTCGGCGAGCGCCTTCATGAAGAGCTGGAAGTACAGCATGCCCAGCCCGCTCTCCAGCGTTGCACGCCTGTCCCAACCGGCCAGCGCCTCGCAGCTCTCCACCGGCCCGCGCTCCGCTGTGCGGGACGCGCAGAATGCCAGTAGATCGTCGAGAACCAGATCGGCCAGGTAGACCCGATTGTCGGTCACCAGCTGTTCGAGAAACGCCTCGCTCAACGGCTTTTTCCCACGGCTTTCGAGGGACTTCAGGGCATAGCGGGTACGCGCGCTGAGCGGCCGGCCTTCGCGACTGACCAGAGGAGAAAAGCCCGTCAGCGGTGCGGCGGGGTTGCTCAGCCAGGCGCTGTCGTTAGAGTTCTGCACGAAGTCGTCACGCTGTAGCAGCGGCAGGTCGCGGCCCGCCACGACCCCGGGCTGCGCCGCCCCCGGGCCCGTCTGCCAGTTGCAATCGCTGCGGCTGCCGTCCAGGCCAGGCAGTCCGTGGGCCAGCAGGGCCTGATCGACGCACGTCCCCAGTTGCTCAGGGGAAAGCTTCGGCACCAGCGAGCCGTTCATGTACAACGCGCTGCCACGATCATCCACCGCCAGGGTGTTGACCCACGGAATCCCCTGGGTGCCCTGGATCGCCGCGCGGAAGGTCTGCAGATCGCCGGCCTGGTTCATCTCCATCCACTGCTGCAGGACGCGGGTGTTGCCCAGGTTGACGTCCTGCAGGGCGTAGGCGTGCTGCCGGCTCCAGTCGAGCAGGCCGGGCCAGTTCAGCACCGGGCCGAAGGTGGACTCATAGATGTCCCGGGTCTGTTTCGACAGGCGCCCGTCCGCTCCGAGCACATCGATGCTCAGAGAGGTCCGGCGCAGCGGCAGACTCTTCCCGTCGAGCAGGTAGCGCGTAGGATCGTCCGGGTCCAGCGCCAGCCTGTGCAAGGTGAAGTGGCTGGAGGTATCCACGGTGTGGGTCCAGGCCAAGTGCTGGTTGAAGCCGATATTCACCACCGGCAGGCCGGGCAACGCGGCGCCCATGACGTCCAGCTTGCCCGGCACGGTCAGGTGCATCTGGTAGAAACGCAGCCCGCCGCTCCAGGGGAAGTGTGGATTGGCCAGCAGGCGTCCCTTGCCGTTCTCGGTGCGCTGCCCGCCCACAGCAATGGCATTGCTGCCGCGCTCCAGACGGAAGTCCGACAGGCGCGCTGCCAGGTCGGTCATGGCACGAGGCCTGGACACGGCAGCCGCCTCCCGGGGCGGCGTGGCGGCCAGCATGGCATCGGCGAACTGGCCGATGCCGCCTTCGACCAGCAGGCGCCGCACCAGCCGCACCATGTCGTCCTCTTCCAGCGGACGCAACCAGGCGGCGCCACGGCATGTGGCAGGCTGGCGGTCATCGGCCAGGTAGCGATTGAACCCCTGCACGTAACCGGACAACAGTTGGCGGATCGCAGGCGTCTGGCTGTCGCGGAATGCGGCGATGGCCTCGTCGGTATTCAACCAGCGGAAGAAGAAATCCGACTGGACATTCTCCATCCCGGCGGAGGAGCGCCCTTCCGAACCGAGGAAGCGGGCTCGCTCGCCCCTCACGGTCAGCACCTCGTCGGCCAGCAGGCACAGGTTGTCCCGCGCGTAGGCATAGCCGATGCCATAGCCCAAGCCGTGTTCGTCGGCCGCACGAATGTGCGGAATGCCGAAGGAGGTCCAGCGGATTTCGGCTTTGTAGGTCATTGGCGCATCGGCCATTGCCGTGGCCATGAAGCCCCCTGCCGCCAGTGCGATAAGAATCCTGCGCACGCCCATCTCCCGTCATGAAATACGCGCCGGGGCTCGGCGCGCGATCAGGAAGAGACGCAGCGAAGACGAGGAAATTTAGCGGTAGCGCAAGCGGGAAACCCGGCGGGCGGCGTCATCGGGGTCGGCCTTGGAATACTCCATTTCCTTGACCCGGATGCGGCAATGCTTCATCGCATTGACGATGTGCTTCTCGACCATGTCCTTGGAGATGCCCATCCGCGAGGCGATCTCATGGTGGGCCATCCCGTCCAGCTTGCGCAGCAGGAAGGCTTCGCGACAGTTGGAGGGCAACTCGCCCAATGCGCGCTCGACCAGCTCGGCGCGCTGGCGCAGGTACAGCGAGTCCTGCGGGGAGAGGAATTGGTTTGCGGCCTGCGCCTGTGGTTCGATATCGTCGAGCGATTCACTCTGCCGCACGACGCTGCGGCGATGAACGTCCACGACGATGTTCAGCGCCGTACGATAGAGGTAGGCCTGCGGATATTCGGCCGCGCTGCCGCGCCCGCCTTCGAGCACGCGCACGTAGGCATCGTGGGCGACATCCGCTGCCAAATGCTGATCACGCAGTCGTACGGTCAGGTAATGAACCAGTTGCCGGTAATACTTCTCCATGCTCCTCCCCAGGCAGAAACGCAGCGCCCTTGCGCCCCAGGAATGCGTGACAAAAAGCCGCCATGCTTGCCCGACCAGCTGCCTTGAGCCACTATCGGTCGCATTCTATACTGGCACAGTGCCAAATCATAATAATTCTCATATTTAATAGAAATCCTATTGTATTGCTTGATTGCTTCCCAGCCGAACCGGTAGCCCGATGACTCTCCACACTTCATCCCATGCGGTAGACGACAGCCTCACCGAGGAAGCGGCCCGCTGGTGCATGCGCCTGCACGCGGATGACTGCACGGATGCGGAACGGGCGGCATTCGACCGCTGGCTGAGCAGCGATCCGGCCCATGCCCGCGAGTACCAGGGCATGATGGAGATCTGGCTGGTCAGTGAGCATCTGCCCAGCCAAGCCACGCAGCCTCAATCCCGCACCAGCCTCGAGCAGGCTCCCCCGGCGAGCCCGCGCAGACGCCGAAGCAAGCGCTTCGTAGCGACCGCGGCTGCGCTGGTCCTGGGACTGGGAGGGTGGCTGGGTTGGCACCAGGGGCTGCTGCCGAACAACATCCAGCGCTATAACGCCGGCGAGAACATGCGTATCGCCACCCTGCCCGACGGTTCGCGCGCGGAACTCAACCTGGGCACCACACTCTGGTACGGTCATTTCCGAAACGGCCGCAGTGTGGCGCTTCGTGAGGGCGAGGCCTATTTCGAGGTCCGGCACGATGCCGTACACCCCTTCGTGGTGTACGCCGGCAACGGCAGCATCACCGTCACCGGCACCCGCTTCAACGTCTGGACCTACGGGGACCAGGTGGTGGTCACGCTGACCGAAGGCTCGGTCAAGGTACAGAGCAACCTGAGCGAACCCAGCCAGGTGGCCTATCTGTCTCCGGGCCTGCAGGCCCGCTTCGACGACGGCGACGAGCTACCGCGCGTGTCGAGCGCGAGCACTAATGCGCTCTCCTGGCGCACCGGCAAGCTGGTGCTCGACGACCTGACGCTCGCCGAGGCCCTGCCGGTGATCAACCGCTATCTGGATAGACCGGTTCGCCTGGCCGATCAGAAGACCGCACGGGTGCGCATCGGCGGCATCTACGACACCCGCAACGTCGCCCAGCTGGTACAGACCCTGCCCAAGGTGCTGCCGGTCTACCTGAGTCAGAACGCCGACGGCGAGACCGTCATCCACAGCCGCTGACTAAATATCCCTCTCGCCTTCTCGTCTCAACGACTCCAGCCGAGCCCTCGGCATTCCCCGTCGGCATCCGAGAAGGCCTCCATGACGCCCACTGCAGACAGCCTCACCCACGAAACCCTGAGCATCCTCAAACCCTTCTGGCCGCAGGTGCTGCTCTCGGCACTTCTCGGCATCGCCGGAGGGCTGAGCATCACCGCCCTGCTGGCCACCATCAACAGCGCCATGAACACAGAAGCCGGCCCCGACCTGGGCCTGGCGTCGCTGTTCGCCCTGCTCTGCGTCGCTACCGTGGCCTGCTCCACCCTGTCCAAGCTGCTGACCAACTATGTGGGCCAGCGGGTGGTGGCCAACCTCCGTCAGGATCTGGCTACCAGAATCCTGGTAGCCCCCATCGAGCAGCTGGAGCGCTACCGCGCCCATCGACTGATCCCGGTCCTACTCAACGACATCGGTACTCTCAGCGGCTTCGCCCTGAGCGTAGCGCCGATGCTGATCGCCTTCGCGATCACGCTTAGCTGCCTGACCTACCTGGCTTTGCTGTCCTGGCAGATACTGCTGCTCACAGTAGTCACAGTGATCATCGGCACTGGCGCTCAGTACCTGGCCCATCGACATGGCATGCGGAGCCTTCAGGCGGCCCGAGATGGCGAAGACGAACTGCAGAAGCACTATCAGGCCATTTCCGCGGGCGCAAAAGAGTTGCGCATCCAGCGCGAACGACGCCTGGACATGCTTCACCGGCAGCTTCACGACACTACGGAAGGGATCTGCCGCGCCAATATCCGCGCTGCCAACATCTTCATCAGCGCCGAAACCTTCGGCTCGATGCTGTTCTTCGTGGTGATCGGCATGGCCATTGCCTTCCAAGTGCTCTGGCCCACCACCGAGCGTACCGTATTGGGCGGTTTCGTACTGGTCATGCTGTACATGAAAGGACCGCTGGAGCAACTGGTCAGCAATATCCCCATTTTCAGCCGCGCCGAAGTCGCCCTGCGCCGTATCGGTGAACTGTCCCAACGCTTCTCCACCTCGGAACCCCATCTGCTGACCACGCCACCAGCGGCAACGCAGGAGCCGCTGGAGCGCATAGATCTACGCCAGGTGCGCTACGACTACCCCCAGACCTCTGGCAGCCAGCCCTTCCACCTCGGCCCAATCGACCTGAGCATCCGCCGCGGCGAGATCGTCTTCATCGTCGGCGAGAACGGCTGTGGCAAGACCACCCTGATCAAGCTTCTGCTGGGCCTCTATGCACCCCAGCAGGGCGACATACGCCTCAACGGCCGGGAGATCGACAGCGAACGCCGCGATGACTACCGGCAATTGTTCACCACCGTATTCACCGATTACTACCTGTTCGACGAACTGCTTCAGGGGCGCTCCGAGCTGCCGCAGGAGGCCCTCAAGTATCTGGAGCGACTGGACATCGCTCACAAGGTCGGCATCCGCGACGGCGCCTTCACCACAACCGACCTGTCCACCGGTCAGCGCAAGCGTTTGGCCCTGGTCAATGCCTGGCTGGACGACCGCCCAGTGCTAGTGTTCGACGAGTGGGCCGCCGACCAGGATCCAGCCTTCCGCCGGGTGTTCTACACCGAACTACTGCCCGAACTGAAGCGCCAGGGCAAGACGCTGATTGTTATCTCCCACGATGATCGATACTTCGACATCGCCGACCAGTTGGTGCATATGCATGCCGGGCAGGTCGTGAACGAAAACACTCCTCAGTCTGCGTGAGTCGGCAAGCAGGGGGATGCCTCAGTCCGGCGTCGCCCCCGCAGCGAGGTAACGCCCATACCAGGGGCGGCGCGGCACACGCCCCTCCAGGCGGGTAGCCTCATCCTCGTCGGCGAACACAATGCGCAGAGCCAGCATCATGGTCTCCACGTCGAACTCACCATCCTCTCCCCAGTTGCTCCTACCCCACGCGCCGCAGCCCGCACGGGCTGGTCCCAGCCAGGGCTCGGTGATACGCACCCAGCGCCCTGGCGCGAACCAAGACTCGCCATTCACGCTCCGGCGCACGACCTGCCCAGGGTGCCGGCCCTCGTGGGCACTGAACCAGTCCTCGATCCGGTCGTCGATCCAGCCGTGGAACGCCCAGAACAGCGGATCGACATGGGACGAGAACGGATCGCCCAAGAAGTGGTTGCCGGCGCCGTACCAGCGCCCCGCAAAATCACTGGAGCCACGGCCATAGGGCGTCGGCAGGCCGCTGCTGGGATCGCGTGGCAGGCTGGACCAGCGCATGTGCAGCCAGTCGTGGATGCCCAGCTCGATGCGCGAACCAAGCTCCCCCAGGCACAGGCTGGAGAGGTATTCCGGATCGCGGTACTGCGCCTCCCAGGCTTGGAAATCGTTGTAATAGCCCTCGCTGCTCTTGATATAGAGCAGCCACTGGTTGAAAGCATCATCCCCTGCAATCTCCCAGGCTGGCGGCACGGACGTGCCATCGACATTGGCCAGGTAATCGGCAAAAGCCTGTACACCATGCCCGATGAATGGCCTGGGTGCGGGCAGTTGTGGCCAGGATGGCAACGACTGCATCGAGCGGGCGCGATTGAGCATCTGCCGGTGCATGAACAGGAAATCCTCACCAGAACCATTCTCATGGCGCCGCTTGCCCCTGGCGTCACGTTCCTGCCCCAGCGGCCCGGCCTGCCAGCCGAGGCCACGCAGCGACTGGCGCCGGCCCTCATCCAAGTGGTGCCAGCGATCGCGGCTGGCATGCCAAAGCTGGTGGAACAGTCGATGCCCCGACGAGATCAACCAGCCCTCCAGCTCGGGGGTATAGGGTCGCAATTGCCTCGCGGTTACGAACGGGAGGCGCACGGCAACGAACCGTACCTCGGGAGTGGAATACCCCCTTTGAATGCCAACTCTGCGCAAGCTGCCACTCAAGGTCGCCTGCCCCCCCCCAGAACTCCATTCGCCCCAGACCTCATCGAAGATCGCATCGAGCTCAAGGGAATGCCCATTGCCATCGCTCAGCCCCAAGCGCACGTGCGGAGCCCTGTCGCCAGCCAACCGGCCGATGGCATGCAACCCATCACCGGAAAAAGGCAGTCTGCCCAAGTAGCCATGGATGGCCCGGCCACCTGGCCCGACATCTAGCAGCAACTGCAGATCGCCTTGCGGCAATTCGGGAAACCTGTCGTGCCCGTCTATGAAACGCACGGCCCATGCGCCGATCAGGCGATTGGCCAACAGGGCATCCGGCAGGATGGGGACCGGCGTTTCCGGCTCATCCGAGGCCAGCTCGGCCTCCCCGGCTTCCTTCCATTTATGGTGCGCATACAGCCCCGCTGGCAAAACGACCGCACCGACAGTCGCCATACCGGCCACGAAGCCTCTACGGGTAACCTTCATCCATCTACTCGCTATCCAGCCATTCCAACGAAAACGAATGCCGTAACAAAGGATTTACCGTATCGGTATCCGGCATTTGCCACAGCAGTGCACCGGCCACTGCACACTCATGGCGCTTCATGCATAAGCAGTTGTGGCAGCTCCTAGAGGCTCTCAGCCGGGCTCGCTATAAATTTCGCCTCACTCTGCTCGTTCCTCCCCGGACCTTCCCAGGCAAAGACAGGCGTACGCCTGCAAATGCCTTTCTTGACACGGGCCGCGAATGAAAAACCATTGTTTTCCGAATCGACAGCAAGGCATGAGACGGCTGACCCTCATCCTGTCGCTATGGCTGATGAGTTCGGCCACCCAGGCCCAGACTCCAGCGCAGGGGGCGGTGGCTAGCGCCCATCCTCTTGCCACCGAGGCAGGACGGAAGATTCTTGAGACCGGCGGTAACGCCTTCGATGCCGCTGTTGCCGTAGCCGCCGTGCTGGCAGTCGTAGAGCCTTATGGCTCCGGACTGGGAGGGGGCGGTTTCTTTCTTCTGCGCGAAGCGGGAGAAAAGCCGCGATACCATTTCCTGGATGCCCGTGAACGCGCCCCACTGGATGCCAAAGCGGACCTTTATCGGCAAGATGGCAAGATCCTGGCCCACCTCTCCGTGGATGGTCCGCTGGCCACCGCTATTCCTGGGCAGCCCGCCGCGATGGCGAAACTTTCCGAGCAATATGGACGCCTGCCGCTGAAGACCAGCCTAGAGCCGGCCATTCGGCTGGCTCGCGAGGGTATCGAGACGGATCCGCATTACCGCAAGTGGGCCCAAATCAGGCTGGACGCCTTGCGCAGCGATCCGGAGAGCGCACGGCAGTTTCTCGTCGATGGAGAATTGCCAGCTGAAAACCAACGGATGAAATATCCGCAGCTGGCTGCCACGCTGCAGCATCTGGCCGATCAAGGCCACGCAGGTTTCTACGGTGGCGAACTGGCAGAAAAGCTGGTGAATGGCGTGCGCAAAGGAGGCGGCGTCTGGAGCCTGAAAGACCTGGCCGAGTACCAAGTCATCGAACGGCAACCCCTGCGCTGGGAGCTGCCAGACGGTGGTGAGCTGATCAGTGCCCCGCCGCCATCGGCCGGTGGGCTGGCCCTGATTCAGAGCCTGGGCATGTTGCAATCACTGCCCTGGCGAGACGCCAAAACCGCTCAGCGCACCCACTATGTGGTCGAGGTACTGCGTCGAGCCTATCGTGACAGGGGAGCACTGGGGGACCCGGACTTTGTCGAAATGCCTCTGAAGCGGCTGACCTCCCCGGATTATCTGAAGCAGCAGGCAAGCAGCATCGCCCCCGACCGTACCACGCCCAGCAGCAGCCTACCGCCCGCGGAGCCATGGCGTGAAGGTAATCACACCACGCACTTCACGGTTCTCGACTCACAAGGCAATGCCGTCTCCGCCACCCTCTCGCTCAACAGCATGTTCGGCGCAGCCTTCACCGTTCCGGGCACCGGCATATTGCTGAACAACGAAATGGACGATTTCGCCATCGATGTAGGCGGCAGCAATGCCTACGGGCTCCAGGGCACCACCCCCAACGCCCTGGCGGGAGGCAAGCGACCAATCTCCAGCATGACGCCGACGTTCATCGAATCCGACAAGAACTTCGCCACTTTCGGTACGCCTGGCGGCAGCCAGATTCCCAGCATGGTCCTAATTGCGCTGCTTGCATACCTGCAGGACGAACCGGCTTCACGCTGGGTAAGCCTGCCGCGCTATCACCATCAGTACCTGCCGGACGTAATAACTCACGAGCCGGATGCCTTCAACCAGGCCGAGCGCGGCGAACTGGAGGCACTTGGACATCGGCTGGAACAGGTAGCGAGCTATGGCAACCAGCAATCCATCCACTGGCACAAACTGACCGGAAAAGTCGAGGGCGCCAGCGACCCGCGCGGCATTGGCACGACTGAAATCTCGCCAGCACCAACTCAATAATCCCCCTTCGCCAGACACTGGAGATATCGAATGTCGGCAGGAAACGTCTCGCCTGGCAGTCATTGGCTGGATCAGGAATATTCGGAAAGCCACAGGACAAAACTTCGGATACTGACCCTGAGCTTCGTGGTTGTGTTTTTCACATCCTATGAGCATTATTTCGATGAATGGGTATATACGCAGTGGGTTCTGAACTATGACTTCGGCTTCGTCAGAAGAGGCTTGGTCGGTGGCCTGCTGAAAGCGCTCGGGTATGTGCCAAACCCCGAGTTCTACATGGCCGCGGCCTTCCTCTTTGCGCTCGGTGTCTGCATCGCCCTGTTTTGGATCTTGTCACGACCGGCACTTGCCTATTGCAAGCAGAGCACAGCGGCTTTTCTCCTGACATTATTCTTCATCTGCCATCCAATGATCATTCCGCACTTCGCGCAAGCCGCCGGATTCCTGGACAACATCAACTATCTCATTGCCATCCTCGGCATCGTGGTTATCCTGAAGTGCTCGGCCAAGATGGGAGTGCTCGCCGTTTTGCTTGCGGGCGGCCTGATCATCCCCGTTCATGAAGCTGGTTTCGTGATGTTCGTCCCCCTCCTCACCGGCATATGGATCTACATCAACAGGCCGAAAGTAGCTAGCTTCGACAGCTTCCTGATCCTTATCGCCGTCGCCCTTCTCGTGGCCGAAGTGATATTCATCGGAACGAGCAATCCGAGCGCCAGAATCTCCCTGCAGGAATATTACGAACACCTTCTTTCGACGACTCAGCCAATCAATATGGATGCAGTTGGAATCCTGTTCAATACGCTACAGGGAAATTCGTCGGAAACGGCGAGCGTAATGCTGAGCACGCTCTATCTGAAATTCCACGTAAACATGCTACTCGGACTGATCCCAACATTTCTCATTGGCGCGAAGATACTGAAGTCGCTTCAAGGCCATATAAGGCTGTTTTCCTACGAATCACTTTTGCTTGCATCCTCGATCTCGCCCCTGACCTTGTATCTGATTGCGACGGATTTCACCCGCTGGTGGAGCATCACTCTTGGAAACATTGCCATTGCTATAACGATACTGATGCGCGACCCCACGCTTTCCGCAGTAATAGCCAAGGTCATTTACCAGCATAAGTGGCTTGTCATTTTCACGACAGGCCTGGGACTTGCGCTCGGCCCGCTCACCTCGCACCTGAGCTACAGGAATCTCAATTGGCTCTATAGCCTATAAATACAGGATGCCGCATGCGCTCATACACGCCGCTTTTCAGCATAGGGCTTTTCAGCCTTCTTTTCCTAGTGATACTGGCAGCCATCATTCAGCAGAATCCGGCAGGCTTTTCCTACACACTCGACGACCCCTACATCCATCTGGCATTGGCCGAACGAATCGCGAATGGGCACTACGGCATAAATCTCGGGGAAAATACCTCGCCGTCGTCGAGTATTCTGTGGCCCTTCATTCTCGTAGTCGGCACGGGTCATGCCTGGCATCAGTATTTGCCGCTGGCCATAAACTTTGTCTGCGGCACACTTGCCGCACTGCTGATTGCCCGGATCGCAGACAGCCTCCAATGGCGGCCCGATGATAGGTTCGTGCCGCTCAAGAAAATGTTCTTGATATTTCTATTGCTGTTCATTGGCAATATTCCTGGTGTTGCCTTTTCCGGGATGGAACACAACCTGCAAATATTAATAGCCGTCGTTGGGGCCTATGCCTTGCTGCTATTCTCCAAGGGCCGGCCAATCCCTTTGTGGTGCCTGGCCTGCATAGCGATAGGCCCCTCGGTTCGCTATGAGCTGCTTGCCATCGTCGCGGTCATAGCAGCGCTTTTCTGTTTCCAGAAGAGACCCTGGCACGGATTGCTCTTCCTCTCTGGAAGTCTGGTGATTCCGGTAACCTATGGCATCTACCTGAATCATCTAGGACTCTCGCCGCTACCCAATTCGGTATTGGCAAAATCTGATATCCACGAATTCTCCACAAGCGAGCTGGCCCAGCTTTCGGATGTGATCAGATTTTCAACGATCAAAGCGCTATTTTGGAGCCATGCCCAACAAGCTTATATCTTACTAATGTTCGGACTGCTGCTCTGCCTTATCAAAGAAAAACGCACCGAGCTTCGTCTGATTACCTTACTGACTCTAGGCGCCATGCTGGCCCATCTCGCTATTGGACGCTTCGGCTGGCTCAACAGGTACGAAGTTTATATGTTCCTGTTTGGCGCCCTCATGTTTTGCATAACAGTCTCCGGCTTCGCAAGAAACAACCTGGCATCGGTACTTTCTGCCACTGCCGTACTGATGCTGTGCTCCTACCCCTACCTGAGGGATACCACAGGGATCCCCTTTGCATCCGAAGATATTTACTCACAGCAATTCCAGATGCATCGATTCGTTCAGGAATATTACCAGGGAAACTTCGCCGTCAACGATCTGGGCTGGGTCAGCTATAAGCTTCCTCAGGACAGATACGTCTTGGATATTTACGGACTGGCTTCCAATGATGCGCTAAAAACAGAAAAGAAAGATGCCAAATGGCTTGACGAAATCACACACAAGCACAGTGCCAATCTAATCATGTATTACTCGGATTGGTTCGATGGTATCCCTTCGTCATGGACCAAATTGGCAACACTGAAGCTTGCAGATGGAAACACCATAATCGCTGGCGATGAGGTTTCCTTCTATGCAAGTGGAAGCGCTGATGAAAATACTATCGAGCTATTGCACCGCCAACTCAAAGAATTTTCGAAAACCTTGCCCGAAGCGGCAATCCTAGAATTGCAGGACATTCATTGAGCGGGCATGCCGCTCGCCACACGCTAGTCCACCCTATCTGACCCGGGGCCGCACGAGCCAAAAAGATCGCTTGCATTACGCACGTCGCGACCGTCAGACCGGCGGACCTCTACAACCAGCCAAGGCCAGGTCCGCAGTCTATCACCGCAACCTGGAGCAAAAGCCCCAGAGATCGAAAGCCCTATAAATTCCACGATCGCAGGCTCGTTCTCCTAAGAATCGCCGGTGCTCCTGTCGGCGAAGCATCATCCGCAAGGAAGTCCCATGAGCCCGAGTCGCACCATCTGGAAATGGCCACTGCTGGTCCTGTCACTATTACTGCTGATCGGAGCCGCCTCGCTGACCTGGTGGTTTCTGCCCGGCAAGAGCGCGCTTTATCCGAAGGACGTCATCGCACGAGCCAATGCGCTGCAGGAGCGCATCCTCTCATTCGACGCTCATCTGGACATTCCAGCTCACTTCGGCGCTGAAGGTATGGAAGCTGATCGCGACGGCTCCGGTCAGTTTGACTTAGTCAAGGCCGAGCGTGGCCGGTTGAGCGGTGCCGCACTGACCATCTTTGCCTGGCCTGAATTCTGGACCGGCGACAACAGCCCGCACCGCCCCACCGCGGGCTTCGTCGAAGCCGCGCGCCACGAACAGGAAACCCGCTACCGCATCATCACCGGCATCGCCCGCGACCTCCCCGAGCGTGCTGGTATCGCCTACACGCCAGCCGACTTCCGTCGGCTGGCCCATGAAGGCAAGTTTGCCATCGTCATCAGCATGCTCAACGCCTATCCGCTGGGTGACGACGTTTCCCGGCTGGATGACTGGGCCGCCCGGGGCATGCGCATCTTCGGCTTCAATTACGTCGCCAACAACGCCTGGTCCGACTCGTCGCGACCGATGCCCTTCTTTGGCGACTCGCCCGACGAACATGGCGGCCTCTCGGAGCTGGGTCGTCAGGCAGTGCGTCGCCTCAATGATCTGGGTGTGGTCATCGACGTGTCCCAGATGTCCACGGCCGCGCTGGAACAAACAACCGAACTGAGTCGCGCGCCCATCATCGCCTCCCACTCAGGTGTACGCGGCCTGGTGGACCTACAGCGCAATCTCACCGACAAGGAGATGCGCCTGATCCGCGATACCGGCGGCGTGGTGCACATCGTCGGCTTCACCTCTCAGCTCAAAGCCTTTTCCAAGGAGACCCTGGACAAGGTAAACCGCATGCGCGCCGAGTTTGACCTACCCGAGGTGCGGAACCTGTCCCAGGCCAGCATGCCAGCCGACCCGGTCTTCTCCATCTGGCCGGAACAACGCTTCGGCGAGTACGCCAGCCGCCTTTATCCGATCCTGGAGGCCGATCCTCGCGCCTCGCTGAAGGAACTCGGCGACAGCATCGACTATGCAGTGCAGAAAATCGGCATCGACCACGTGGGCATCAGCTCGGACTTCAACGATGGCGGCGGCCTGGTCGGCTGGGAGAACGTCGCAGATACGCGCAACGTCACCGCCGAACTCATCCAGCGCGGCTACTCGGACGAGGATATCGCCAAGTTGTGGGGCGGCAACTTCCTGCGAGTCTGGGAATCGGTGCAACAACTGGCCGGACCGCAAGCGCGCTAGCTGCGAAGAAGAACATTCCGCAAATCCAATCCTGAATCAAGGACCAAGCAAGATGCGTTGCACATATCGCCTTGGCAACTTCCTGTTGCTCTGCCTAGCGGCAGCCTCCTCCGCCCAGGCATCGGACAAATCCTCCCCCCTCGGAACAATTTTCAAGGATTGCCAGGACTGCCCTGAAATGGTCCTGCTGCCTGCCGGCAGCTTCGTCATGGGCGCTCCGCAGGACGAGCTGGGACGCCAGCCCGATGAGGGACCGCAACGTACCGTGACCTTTGCCAAGCCCTTCGCCATCAGCCGCTACCAGGTGACCGCTGCCGAGCTTGATGCTTATATCAAACAGTCGGGTGTGGTAATCAAGAGTGGCGATGAGCGCCCCGGGCGCTGGTGCGAAGCAGGTAAGCCGAGTTACGAGCAAGGACCGAGGCAGCCCGCCGTCTGCGTCGATTACCATGAGGTCCAGGCCTACGCCAAATGGCTGTCGGAAAAAACCGGCCAGACCTATCGGATGCTCAGCGAAGCCGAGCGTGAATACGCCGCCCGCGCCGGCTCCACCGGGCCCTTCCCGTTCCCCTTCGACGAAGAAGGGGACTATCAGATCAGCAAACACGCCAATACCTATGGCCCCAGGGACGGCTTCACCTACAGCTCTCCAGTCGGTAGCTACTCGCCCAATGCCTTCGGCGTATACGACATGCACGGCAACGTTTACGAATGGGTCGCCGACTGCTGGCATGACCACTACAACGGCGCGCCCACAGACGGCAGCGCCTGGATTGACGACGACCACTGCGAAACGGTGCAGATCCGCGGCAATGACTGGGGGGAACCGCCTATTTTTTCCCGTTCGGGCAATCGCAATAACGCATACAAGAACACCCGCGGCGACTGGCTGGGCTTTCGTGTCGCGCGCGAACTCTGACTCCGGGCGCTCGAACGATTCACTATCTGGCCTCCCGGCTGTCTGGATGGCCTTGTGTACTTGACTGATCGGCCGCGCGCGCTCCATCCAACGCGCTCGCAGGCGTCTCGTATCGGAAGGCCGAGCGCTCGCTAAATCCCATCGCTCCATCCTCGTCTGACAGCTAAAGCCTTCATGGTGTGGAAGCCCAGATGAACAGCAATAGAGACATCCCAGTACTCAGCAGCCTTTACCCTGATCGCCAGTTGCGAGCGCGCTGCGCAGACGAGCGGATTACAGTCTCGCTGAATGATCTGCCCCAGTTGGAACTCTTCCTGCAGCCGGTATCTGCGCATGTGTTACAGGGCACTATCAATTACCTGGCGCGCGACGATGATCAGCAGACGCACTGCCTTCTGGCCGCGTGCGAGGCGGCATTCATCCATACTCCAAGTCTCGACGAGCTGCGGCTCGCGGCAGCAACTCCCCATGCAGTTGTCAGCGCCCTGCTAGCCTCAGGCCTCTTCCATCAGATTGTGCAGGACACAGTCGTCTGCTCGGCTCATTCACTGTGGCAACAACCCCTCCCATGGCTGCACAAAGGCTCCGTCACGGCATTTCCACAGCAATATGTGAAGGCAGGGTCCAGCCGACATCCACTACGGGCGACGCCAGCACATGGGACACTCTACAGCCGTTTCATTCCCTGGCTGGGGCAGACAATCACCCTGGAACAGGCCGATCCAGATCGCGACCTGCAAGCCTTCAACCGCTGGATGAACAATCCACGCGTCGCCCAGTTCTGGGAGGAAGAAGGCAACCTGGAACAGCACCGCGCCTACCTTCAAAAGCAGTTGGACGATCCCCACACACTACCCCTGATCGGCCGCTTCGACGGCCAGGCCTTCGGTTACTTCGAAGCCTACTGGGCCAAAGAAGATCGCATTGCACCGTTCTACGATGCAGGTGACTACGACAGGGGCCTGCATCTACTGGTGGGCGAGGAAGCCTTCCGCGGAAAGCGCTTCTATACCGCCTGGTTTTCTTCGATCTGCCATTACTTGTTTCTCGACGATCCCCGTACCCAGCGCATCGTCTGCGAGCCCCGGCACGACAACCACCGGCAGATTGCCAACTTCAACCGTAGCGGCTTCGCCAAGGTGAAGCATTTCGACTTCCCCCACAAACACGCGCTACTGGTAATGCTGTCCCGCGAGCGCTTCTTTTTCGACCGTCTGTACACGCCTCTGGACGCCGTCCAGCCATCGCATGAAGGAACCATCGCATGAGCACCAGCAAGATTCATGACGTCATCGGCGTGGGCTTCGGCCCCTCCAACCTAGCCCTAGCCATTGCTCTCGAGGAACTTGCGCAGCACAGCGGCAGGGACTTGGACACGCTGTTCATCGACAAGCAACTCCACTACCGCTGGCATGGTGACACGCTATCCTCGCAGAGCGAGCTGCAGATATCCTTCCTCAAGGACCTGGTTTCACTGCGCAACCCCACCAGTCACTACAGCTTCGTCAACTACCTGAAGCAACAGGATCGCCTGGTCGACTTCATCAACCTGGGTACCTTCTACCCCTGCCGCCTTGAGTTCAACGACTACCTCGGCTGGGTCGCCGAACAATTCGCCGACAAGGCCGCCTATGGCGAAGAAGTCGTACGAGTCGAGCCGGAATTCGACAATGGCATTGCCAATCACTTGAGACTCGTCTCCCGCACCGCCCAAGGTCAGGAACAGATACGGCGCACACGCTCAGTGGTCATCAGCACCGGCGGCTCACCGAAGATCCCCGAGCTGTTTGCTTCGCTCAGGGACGACGCACGCATCTTCCACCACTCGCAGTACCTGAGCGCTCTCAAGAAGCTGCCCTGCAGCGCGGGCAAGCCCATGCGCATCGCCATCATCGGCTCCGGGCAGAGCGCCGCCGAAGCCTTCATCGACCTCAACGACAGCTTTCCGTCAGTCAAGGTCGACATGATTCTGCGCAGCACCGCCCTCAAGCCAGCCGACGACACACCCTTCGTCAACGAAATCTTCGGACCTCAATACACCGACCTGGTCTTCCAGCAGACCGCCACTGACCGCGAAAAACTGATCAAGGAGTACCACAACACCAACTATTCTGTAGTCGATCCGGAGCTGATCGAGCGCATCTACGGCGTGCTCTACCGCCAGAAGGTCGCCCGCCAGTTCCGTCACGCCGTGCTCTGCAGGCAACAGGTCGAAGGCGTGCACTCCGACGATCAGGGCATCGAGTTGACCTTGCGTGACCTGGCTAGCAATCAGCAACGCACTCACCGCTACGACGCCATTATCCTGGCCACCGGCTATGAACGCCGCACTCATCGTTCGCTGCTGGCACCTCTGGAAAATCACCTGAAAGGCTTCGAAGTCGACCGAGATTACCGAGCCCTGGCAAGCCCTACCCTGCTGGCTCCGGTATTCCTGCAAGGCTTCTGCGAATCGTCCCACGGTCTGAGTGACACACTGCTTTCAGTACTGCCCATTCGCAGCCAGGAAATCGGCAAGGCCTTATACCGCTCGCTAAAAATCCCGGCCAGCCACCATGAAGCTCAAACAACTACGCTGATCAGCGCCTGATGACGTGAAAGGGATTTGACCCAGACGCCTCAAGGAGCCTTCCGCACCGCTCGTTGCAATACCCTTTGAACCGGCATGGTGGATGATCCGAGCATCAGCCACCTTCTACCAACGCTCGGGCTGCACACCGATCACACCATGCCCAAGGCATGTGCCTGCCTCACCTCGCCTAAATCAGCCTGCCAACGCTTCGTTCAATTACCAGGACTTTTCACCAAGCTCGCCTGGAAACTGGACCATGGACATCCCCGACTCTCTGCTTGAAGACGATATGCTGGCGTTGCTGCTCGGCGACCTGCCGACGGCCCCTCAAGTGCTAACCAACGGGATGCCCGCGGTTGCAGTCGACGGACCATTGCCGCTGTCATTCGCCCAGCAGCGACTGTGGTTTCTGCAGCAGCTCGACCCGGCCAGCTCAGCCTATAATCTGCCACGTGTCTTGCACCTGGAAGGTGTGCTGGATGTCAAACGGCTTGAACGTGCGCTGAACCGGGTAATCGAGCGTCATACCATTCTGCGCACCCGTTTCATCACCCAAGCCGGCGAACCCATGCAGGTGGTGGAAAATAGTCTTGCCCTTACCCTGACGCGCGTCAGCCTGCGCCATCTGGACAGCTCAGCATTAGCTAGCGAAACCGAACGACGCATCGTCGAAGAGTCCGCGCAGCCCTTCGATCTCAGCGTGGCACCGCTGATTCGTGCCAATTTGCTGGAAACCGGCGAGCATCAACACTTGCTGCTGCTGACCATGCATCACATTGTCTCCGACGCTTGGTCCAATCCACTGCTGGTAGCCGACCTGACCCAGGCCTACGCCTTGCCCGCCGGGCAAGGCCTGCCGCAATTGCCTCGACAGTACAGCGACTACGCCCACTGGCAGCGGCAGACCTATCCAAACACCCCGGCCTTTACCACCAGCGGCGCTTATTGGCGCAATTACCTGGCCGGTGAGCTAACCCCACTGAGCTTGCCATACGATCATCCGCGCCGCCCGGGCCAGACCCATATGGCCGGCTACCATGCCGCTACCCTCGACGCAGGCTTGCGCCAGCAGCTCGATGCACTGTGCCGTGAGCACAAACTGCAACCCATGGTGGTCCTGCTAGCCGCCTGGCAACTGCTGCTGGGTCGCTACAGCGGCCAAAGCGATTTCACCGTCGGCATACCCAGCGCTACCCGCAGCCACAGCGAGACTCATGAGCTGGTTGGCCTGTTCGTCAGCAGCTTGGTTTTCCGCGCTCGCCTAGATCCCTGCCAGAGCGGCCTGGACCTGTTGCAGCGGCTCAAGCAGGAAAGCCTGCAGGCGCTGGAGCATGTCGACTATCCCTTCGAACTGTTGCTGGACGACCTCGATCTGCAACGCAGCAGCCTGGCCAACCCGCTGTTCCAGACCATGTTCAACTGGCGGGTCAGCAGCAACGACAACGCTCCCTTCACGCTGGGCGAACTGCAGGTGGAGATGCTCGACAGCGGTACACGCCAGTCTAAATTCGACCTGTCACTGGATGTCGACCATGGGTCTGAAAGCACCTCCTTCAGCCTTGAATACAGCACCGACCTGTTTGAACCCGCCAGCGTGGCACGCCTAGCACAACATTGGCAGCAACTGCTGCTCGCCTTGGTCAGTACGCCGCAGGCATCGCTGGGTGAGCTACCCATGCTTGCCCCTGCAGAAACGCACGCCATCCTGCATGGCCTCAACCAAACCCACCAAGACTACCCTGGAGAGTTCCGCATACAGCGCCTTTTCGAGACCCAGGCACGCATGCGCCCCGACGCCACTGCCCTGATTTTTTCTGACAAGCACCTAACCTATGCCCAGCTCGACCAGCGCGCCAACCGTTTGGCCCACGCCCTGCGTGCACAGGGTGTTGGCCCCGAAACCCTGGTCGGCATCGCTGCTGAGCGCTCCCTGGAAATGGTCATCGCCCTGCTGGCCATCCTCAAGGCCGGCGGTGCCTATGTTCCTCTGGACCCGGAGTACCCCACCGATCGCCTGGCCTACATGGTCGAAGACAGCCGCATCGCCCTACTGCTTACCCAGCCACACCTACAAGCTCAATTGCCGATCTTTGACGGCACCACCCTGCTGCTCGATCAGGATTTTGCCTCCTATCCCAACTACGCCCCTGACATCAAGATCGAAGGCGAGCACCTGGCCTATGTCATCTATACCTCCGGCTCTACCGGCAAGCCCAAAGGCGCCGGCAACCACCACCGCGCCCTGTTCAACCGCCTGGCCTGGATGCAGCAGGCCTACCGCCTGGACAGCGGTGACCGAGTCATGCAAAAGACTCCTTTCAGCTTCGACGTCTCGGTCTGGGAGTTCTTCTGGCCGCTGATCGAGGGGGCCTGCCTGGTCATCGCCAGCCCCGGTGAGCATCGTGAACCACACAAGCTCATCGCCACCATCGAGCGCCATCAGGTCAGCACTCTGCACTTTGTGCCATCCATGCTTCAGGTGTTCATGCACGAGCCCGGGGTCGAGCGTTGCACCTCACTACGCCGCATCGTCTGCTCCGGCGAAGCCCTGCAGGTCGACGCCCAACAGCAGGTGTTCGCCAAACTCCCCGGCGCGGAGCTGTACAACCTCTACGGCCCCACCGAAGCCGCCATCGACGTGACCCACTGGACCTGCCGTGACGAAGGCCTGGACAGCGTGCCGATCGGGGAACCTATCGCCAACCTCTACGCTCACATCCTTGACCAAGGATTGGGCGCAGTACCCATGGGGGTCCAGGGTGAGTTGCTGTTGGGCGGCGAAGGTCTGGCCCGCGGCTATCACCGCCGCCCAGCATTGACAGCCGAACGTTTCATTCCTGATCCCTTCGCCATCAGCCCAGGGGCTCGTCTGTACCGTACCGGGGACCTGGCCAGGTATCGCCCGAACGGAGTCATCGACTACTGCGGTCGTCTTGACCATCAGGTGAAGATCCGTGGCCTACGCATCGAGCTGGGCGAGATCGAAGCCCGGTTGCTGGAACAGGACACGGTGCGAAAGGCCGTCGTACTGGCCGTAGAGAGCCCAACAGGTCTTCAACTGGCGGCTTATGTCGTACCCGCATACTACGAAGAAGATGCCAGTGCCCAGGCAAACCTGCGCGATATCCTGAGAGCCGCCCTTAGAACCAACCTACCTGATTACATGGTCCCACCCCAGATCAGCTTCCTGCCCGAACTGCCGATAACACAAAACGGTAAACTCGACCGACGCGCGTTGTCTGCAGCAGAAGCCCTAACGGCGCAGAACCTCTACGTGCCGCCAGCCACAGAAATGGAAAAATCCGTCGCGGTCATTTGGCAGAATGTGCTGAAAAAAGACAAAATTGGTCTAGGCGACCACTTTTTCGAACTAGGCGGTCATTCGCTCCTAGCGACGCAAGTCATATCCCGAATTCGCCAGGAACTGAACATCGAAGCCTCGCTTAGCGCGCTATTTGAGCACCCACAGCTGAGTGACTTCATTGGCTCATTGAGCACCGATCAAACAGACGATATGCCGGCCTTGTCGGTAGTTGATCGCCACCAGCCGCTACCGGTGTCTTTCGCTCAGCAGCGCCAATGGTTCATCTGGCAAATGAACCCGACGAGCGTTGTCTATCATATCCGGCAGGCAGTCAAGCTCACCGGAAAACTGGATATTCTCGCGCTTGAAAAAAGCTTCAACGCCCTAGTCCAACGCCACGAGTCCTTAAGAACCCGTTTTATCCATGATGGCTCGCGGTTGGTACAAACCATCGACCCAACATCTGCATTCAAATTACAGATAGCTTCGGGCACGACAGATACCTCCACAAAAGCAACTGATGAATTTATCAGCACACTGGCAAACACCCCATTCGATTTGACCAACGACCCACTATTTCGGGCCGGCGTCATCACAGCGAATGATGAAAGTTTGCTAATCATGGTTTTCCACCACATCATCTGCGATGGCTGGTCAATAAAACTGATCGCACAAGAGCTGACAGAAGACTACAACGCCATTATCCAGCAGCAGCCTATATCTAGGCAGGCACTGAAGCTTGATTATGTCGACTATTGTTCCTGGCAACGTCAATGGTTCGATTCCGCTAGAAAAGATGAGCAGGTTGCATACTGGAAAGAGAAGATTTTAGATCCTGATACAACATTGGATTTGCCGTTCGATCGCCTCAGAACCCCTGAACGCAGTGACGCTGGACGTACGATTACCCACCACCTCACAAAAGCTCTGCATGATCAGGTCATCACCCTGGCCAAAGCCCATAAAGCCACGCCGTTCATAGTGTACCTCGCGTCGTTCCAAGCGTTATTTCACCACTATAGCGGCCAGCATCATATTCGTATTGGCGTCCCTATCGCCGGCCGTAATCGAAGTGAAACCGAGCGAATGGTGGGGTTGTTTGTCAACACACAAGTCATGTGCTCAACCATTGACGACATGACAGATTTTTCGCAGATGGTCAACAATGCCCGGCGCCATGTGATAGAAGCGCACCAGCATCAAGACTTACCTTTCGACTACCTCGTCGAAGCGTTAAACCCTACTCGAAGTACCAGTTACCATCCGCTGTTTCAGGTATTCCTCAACTATCAGGTCTCCAACGCCAAAGAGGAAAACCCCGAACTTCCCTTGATCCTAACAGGCGCAAATACCGGAAGTGATACGACGCATTTTGATCTTCATCTTACACTCTGCGAAACAGAAGATAGCGTTTACGCAAGTTTTACCTATGCCTGCGATCTTTTCGACCCTACCACCGTTGAAAGAATGATCGATCACTGGTCAAACCTGCTCCAGGTCGCATTGAGGGCACCCAATTTCCCTATAGAACGACTGCAAATAGCCAGCGAAGCAGAATATCTTCAAGTCACGCAGGAATGGAATACAGCACAATTAAGCGATGATTATCCCGCTCATATTTATGACATGATCGCCGCACAGGTGTCGGCCAAGCCCCTTAGCGTCGCGATTATTGATAAAGAAACGACATTCAGCTTTGCAGATATCGACCGCCGCGTTGCCGCGCTGGCCAGCACACTGGTGAAGCATGGTGTCCAAAAAGAAACGCGTGTAGCGATTGCCATGCAGCGATCCGCAACCATGGTCATCGCAATACTGGCGGTTTTGCGCGCAGGCGGTACCTATGTACCACTGGATCTTGACTATCCTGCAAACCGATTGGACTACATCCTTAAAGACAGCGATGCTCGTTTTTTACTGAGTGATGAGCAATCCACCCTTTCTCTCTTCGACAACCATACTGCCGAAGGCCTATTGGTTCACTTGGCAGAAGAAGATTTTGTCAGGCACGCTGTGTACCCAAATACGCATAAAAACAATCTTGCCTATATCATCTATACTTCAGGATCGACAGGGCTGCCGAAAGGTGTGGCCATTACTCACGCAAACATAACCGCACTGGCCGCTTGGTCCAGCAAAGTTTACTCAGCTGATGAAATAGACGGCGTATTGGCTTCTACCTCTATCTGCTTTGACCTGTCAGCCTGGGAGATACTCGTAACCTTGGCAAATGGAGGAAAGATAATTCTCGCAAAAAACGCACTTGAGATTTCTGACCTGCCGGCACGCAATCAAGTCAAGCTGATCAATACTGTTCCCTCTGCAATCACAGCCTTGTGCCGCCAACAGGTAATTCCACAGAGCGTGAAGACAATCAACCTGGCGGGTGAACCCCTAAAGCAATCGCTGGTGGATGAACTCTACGAACTGGATCATCTCAGCAACGTTTATGACCTGTATGGACCTTCCGAAGACACCACTTATTCAACTTATGCAAGGCGAACACGCGGTGGTAGCCCCACTATTGGCCGCCCGCTACCCGGCACACAGGCTTATATTTTAAACGAACAACTGGTTGCCATACCCCAGGCGCTGTTGGGTGAGCTTTACCTGGCCGGCAAAGGAGTCTCTCGAGGCTACCTCAATCGTCCCGCACTGACCGCCGAACGATTTGTTCCCGATCCGTTCAGCACGCGCGGTGAACGACTCTACAGAACTGGAGATATGGCCCGCTTTACCCAGGATGGAAATCTGATCTATCAGGGCCGTAAAGATCACCAGATCAAGATTCGAGGGTTCCGCATAGAGTTGGCGGAGATAGAGTCTCGGTTGGTCAAACATCCGGCAATATCCGAATGCACGGTCCTGGCGCTGGAAAATCCTGCTGGCTCTACCCTTGTGGCCTACATTGTCCCCAATTCTGCCCATCATCTGATGAATGACGCAGGCTCTTTGCCAGCCACGTTGAAATCCTATCTCCGTCAAAGCCTACCAGACTACATGACCCCTTCACGGATCATAGTTCTAGAGGCGTTGCCGTTGACGTCCAACGGAAAACTTGATCGAAACAAGCTCATTCAACTGGATCAGGTTTACTCTGTAAGCGCTGGAACGCCCCCAAGAAATGATTTCGAAGCGAAGATTGCGCGGGCATGGCAAACCGCTTTGCAGGTCTCAGCTATCAATATCGAGGATAATTTTTTCGAACTCGGCGGAAGCTCGATCAGTGCCATGCTAGTTGTCAGCACACTGAGAAAGGATTTCGGTATCAGCCTATCGCTGCACGACCTGATGCTGGGTCAAACCATTGCAGGCATAACGGAACGTGCTCAGCTCGGTGGTTTCAAGCAGCCCTTTATTACCCCGCTCAACACCTCTCGCGCTTGCGTGCCACCACTCTATTGCATCCACCCGGTGGGAGGATCGTCTTATTGCTATTACCCATTAGCCCTTTCTCTCGCAGACTTGTGCCCGGTCATGGGCGTGACGTTCCCCGAGATGGTTGGGGATACGCTGAAACTGAACACATGGGAAGAGATCATCTCGACCTACACGGCAGCAATCTCCGCCGATGCCAACGGTCGTGACATCCAGTTGCTAGGCTGGTCGCTGGGTGGTTCTATTGCCCTTGAAGTTGCCGCACGCCTTGAAGGTCAAGGCAACCGGGTTTCCTTCTTGGGCCTGCTGGATGCAACCACACCCGAAGGTTGCAAATGGAACGCTGAAAACATAGAGAAAAAATCCAAAGAGCTGGATACGCCCCCCCATCTCTTGGAGATTTTGGTCGATTACACGCGCGTTCTTTTCCCGAAACATGCGCAAGCAGTAGACCAGTACTTTACTTCACGGGCTGACCAGCTTCTGGACGAAACATCAGAACGTAACGCATTTATCGAGTGGTGTGTTGAAAATCTAGATGTAAACCTGCAACAAGCCCACAGCATCGTCGAAAACATCCAAACGGAAAACCAAAAAAACCTGAGCAACAATATTTACGAAAAACTCAATATCCTATCAGTAGCACACAAGCCTCAACCGCTTCGGATAGAGCCTGTATGCTGGTGGCCTGCTGGAGAAAAATCACCGGAAACCATTGCAAAGCTGATTGAAGACTTAGCGTTTTTTACGCCACAAGGGAAAATTTCCGTGAATCTAGAAACGCCTACCTTGCATAACGCGATGGCTTATGCCCCTGAGTTTATCAACAGCATGGTAGAGATTTTTGAGGACACTCCTCAAGGACGTTGATGGTTTTTCGAAAATCGACGGATTTGGAATACAGATAGACTTCCTGCAGGCATCGGAACGCGGAAGGGGAGGAAACTCAGGAGCCGTGGGTGTTGTGAAGCGAGCCTCAACGTGAAAGCGCACGTCTTGCTGTTCCTGTGAACACCATGTGCCGTGGCTGGGCGTCGCCCGCAGCGGCTTCTATACATGGAAATTCATGGAAGACGTCGATGCAAAACCAGCGAAAGGCCAAGCTTGGTAAGCAGGTCGCGAAGGCCTTCAGCGCTCGCAAGGGGCGCGAGTTCCACAGCTATCTCACAATCAGGACCGCCCTGCACGATTGCCGCCTCGATACAACGACAAGAACTGCGCGCCAAGGTTGCCGAAGTTCAAGTCCATCAAGCTCCAACACTCGTTGCCGGTGGCAGATAACCTGCCCAAGCAAGATTTCACAGCTAAGCGCTGAATCAGAAATGAGCTCACCTACCTGCATACAGAGGAAGGCTGCCTGTATCTGAAAGTGTGTACTTACGGATGGTGAGCAGCTGGGCCATGGGCGAGCAACGGCTCTAGTCTACGATAGATACCTTGAGCATGGCACTGTGAAGACGCAAGCAGCCCAGAGAGATGATCGTGTGTAGCTACCGCTGAGCCAATACTGCTCGGCGATTTACCAGGAGCTGATGCCTATCACTCACACTGGGGGACATCAGTCCGGAGGACTTCAAGACCCGGATGAGTTTAAATCGTCCATAACTGCTGGGAAAGATCAGATGGAGCCCAGACATTGCTTTCGGATAGCTGATCGCAATATAAAAGCCCCGAGCTGCGCCACCGCAGCCCGGGCCTGACCTCTAATTAATAACTACCGCGCAAGGTCAGCATAAAATTGCGTGGATCGCCATAGAAATTGCCGTAATTTGAATTACCAAGAGTCGAGTAGTACTTCTTGTCAGCTAGGTTATTTCCATTGAGCGCCAAGCTCCAGTGTTCGTTAAGGCGGTAATCGGCAAAGGCATTATACAGCGCATAACCTTGCTGGGAGGAGTCGAGATCGCCTTCCAATACATAGCTGGCGCTCTGCGCGCTAATTCCAGCACCTATACGCAGGTTTTCCAGTGCACCCGGCATGCGATAGGTTATAAAGGCTTTACCCAAATGCTTGGGCGTCAGAGTCAGGGCGGTGGCGTTGGTGGTCGAGTTGCTACTGGTGTTGTGGTTGTAGGTATAACCAAAGGTACCTTCCAGGCGCTCTATGATCTGCCCGCTGATCTCGAACTCGACACCCTTGCTGGTCACCTCGCCATCGTCCAACCAGCAGCAGCTCGCACCTTGCCCGGATTCGGTCAGCGGATAGCGCGTATCGAGCATGGCCTCGCCCTCACGCTTGATGTAGTACAGCGCGGTGGTGGTATTCAGGCGTCCGTCGAACAACTCGCCCTTGATGCCAATCTCGTAGGCACGCCCTCTGATCGGATCCAGTGGCGAACTGCCCGGAGGTGGACCCTTGAGGCTGCTGGCCTGGGATAGGTAGATATCAGCAACGCTGGTATACGCGGTCCACTCATCGCTCAGACGGTAGGTAAGTGCGGCGAAAGGGGTAAACACATTGTCGTCACTGTACACAGTGCGGGAACTAAAGGTTTCTGCACCGGTGGGGTCGTAGCCGGTAAAGCCCCACTTGTTGTAGTAGTCGTTGTAACGGCCGCCGAGGATCAGGTGCAGCGGGTCGGCCAATTGCAGACGCAACGAGCCGTAGACGCCATTCTGCTTGCTGTGGGTCAGCAGGCTGGAGCGCCGATAGGTATCGCCTTGGTGAGAGGGATAATCGTCCGGATCGAAGGCGAAGATGTCACCCGCCGATACCTGGCCGCCCGATGCCCAAGAATAGGCGTCGCCGGGCCAACGGGAGTTTTGCCAAGTGTAGCCCAGCACTGCATCGTGACGGCCGCCCAGCAGATCGAAGCCACCCTTGAGCGATAGGTCGATCGAGCGATCTCGATAGGTTCCGTCCTGATAGGACCAGTCTGCCGTGGAGCCGGCATGGGTCAGTGGATCGATGGCGCCGTAGAAGTTGTAGTAGTCGCGGTACTGCTTTTGGTTGGCATAGATGGCGTCGACTGTGGCAGTCCAGTCTTCACTCAGGCGCTGCTCGATGCGGGCATAAACACTATCGCGATCCCGGATCATTTCATCATGGTTACCAGCCAGGAAAACGCTACGCGACAGGCCGAGATCACTGCCATCACTATAGCGTGGCAGGCCGTAGGTCTGATCGGCAGCATTGAAGCGATCACGAGTGTAGCCAATGGTGAACAGCGTACTATCGGTGATATCCGCTTCAAGTACACCGTGGAAGAGCTTGCGGTCAGAATCGAACTTGTCCATATAGCCGTTACGATCCTGATAGACGATGACACTACGTCCACGTAGCCGGCCGTCAAAGCCCAGCGGGCCACTGATATCCAGTTCAGTACGGTAGTTATCCCAGCTACCTATCGATTGAGTTATCGAAAACTGACTTACAGCAGTCGGTCGCTTACGTACCAGATTAACGCTGCCGCCTGGTTCACCGTTGCCTGAATATAGGCCGTCGGCACCACGCAAGATCTCAACGTGATCGTAGATGGCCATATCCATGTCTTTCGAAGCAAATGTAGCGGCACTCACCGGTGCGCCGCCATCGACCCGGAAGTTGGTGATCTCAAAACCTCGAGAAAGATAACGTGAGTCGTTCGTGCCCCCTTCATACGCACTGATACCGGTGGTCTGGGTCAGAACATCGTTTATGGTATTCAGGCGCTGATCTTCAATACGTTGTCGCGTAATAACACTAACCGATTGTGGCGTATCCTTGATCGAAGCCGGCAGCTTGCCAATCGACACTGAACCCGTAGTGTAGGAGCCCGTATTCTCAGTGGTCGCGCCAAGACCGGTACTGTTGATATCGGTCGCCCCCAGCTCGACTGTACTTCCATCAGAAGGCGGCAATAGCAACAATGCGCCGTCCTCCATGCGATACCTCAGACCACTACCCTGCAGCAATCGACTGACCGCAGCGCTAGAATCCATTTGTCCACTAACCGCACCCGCCCGCTTACCCTCAAGCAAGCTCGGCTCATACAGCACTTGGATACCAGACTGGTCACTGAACGCACGCAACGCGCCAGCCAAGTCCTGAGCCGGAATATCCAGCGTCACCGGGGCAGCCGTTGCCATGCCAGCACAGCCCAACATCCCTACCAATAACCAAGCTGCTGCAGCCGAGCGTTCTACCTGAGCGAAACGCGAAAATGCATGCAATGGACGAATCGTGAACCCCATGTTGCCCCCATATGAAATAGTAATGATTAGGTTTTGCCTTAATTGTCTGAGTAAGACGCAAGAACTGAAAAAAACCAGACAATTTTCTGGGCCCGTCGTGAATTGCGCTGGGGCAAAGGCGTTTTCATCGGTTAATCGATAGGAAGGCGCTGCTGGGGAAGACCGGTAGGCTACTCAAATAGCTGGCGAATGCTGTGGTACAGACAGGCAAGTGAGCGAGCAGATCTTTTGTCTAGAAGAGAGTAAGGGCAGGCTTCGCGGCTGAAGCCACTCCCAGAACAGAGCTGTATTTGCTGCAGACAGCCTGGTGCCGAGACAGCGGGCAAGCACATACCAGAAGCCATACGGACATAATATCTAAAACCTCCCCCGCCGCAGAGCTGAGCAAGTACGGGATAAGGCGAACAGTCGTCCGCCTTATCCTGTTGCAACACCTCATGCGGGATCGCTCTGTTTGAGTGCCCGGGCCCTGGCCATCAGTGCAGCTCTCTCCTCCGGCCCCATGGCATCAAGCCGCAGGCGCGCCTCGGCCAGGCGCTCGAAGGTTCCTGGTGCTGTTTCATGTGCCAACAGTGCTTCAGCCAACGCCACCGGGGTTGGATGGTCGAAGACGATTGCGGGTGGCACCTGACATTGCAGCAGCTTGCGAACTCCAGCAACCAGTTTGATAACCAAGAGAGAGTGCCCACCAGCGGAGAAGAAGTCCTGCTCCATACTCAATCCGGTACTGCCAAGCAACTGCCGCATGCTGCCTAGCAGCCAGCGTTCCAGAGCGCTGGAAGGTTCGAGGGACGGCTTTTGATCAACCTGATGCAACAAGACCGTCAAAGCCACGCGGTCGATCTTGCCATTGCCCAGGCGCGGCCATTGCGCCAGCGCTACCAAGCGTACCGGCACCATGGCCGCCGGCAGGCTATCTCTAACGTTCGCCAGCACTGCCGCGACAATCCCAGACGGAGCACTGTCGACATGGGTGACGAAGGCCACCAGCTCACCCTCATGCTGCATGACCAAGGCATCACGTACGCCCTCACTTGCACGCAGGCGTTGCTCGATCTCCCCCGGCTCGACACGAATACCACGCACCTTGATCTGCTGATCACTACGCCCGAGCAGTTGCACCCCGCCGCTGGCCCGGTAGCATGCCAGGTCGCCGGTGCAGTACAGACGCTCACCGGCATTAAATGGGTCTTCGATAAAGGCCTTTGCAGACAGCTCCGGCTGGTTGAGGTAGCCCGTGCATAACTGCGCACCACCTATATATAGCCCACCAGTAACGCCCACAGGTGCCAGGCGGTGTTGTTCATCGAGCACATATACCCAATTACCGGCCAACACCCGAGTCAGTGGTGCATGACATTCGCTGGCGTCCAGAGCATGAATCATCACCCCTACGGTCGATTCGGTGGGGCCGTAGTGGTTGAAAACCCGCGTGGCAGGCGACACTTGGGCAATGCATTGCAATAGTTCCGTGCTGGGGGCTTCGCCACCAAGCACCAGCGTTGCGGGCAAGTGGGCCGAGGCGGTTTCGAGCAAAGCAGCCAGGTGAGACGGCACAATCTTCAGGCAGTCAATGGCGTTTGCCTTGATGAAACCGGCAAAGGCATCGCCATCCTGCATGGTCGCATCGTCGGCAACATGCAATGTGGCGCCTTGCAGTAGCGCGCCAAACAGGGACGTGTGGCCCAGGTCGGCCGCCACGGTGGAGCCAAAAGCGAACTGTGTGCAACTCGCCAGTTCCAGCGCTTCGCTGGCCGCCGCGACATAGTTGGCCAAGTTACCATGACTGATTGAGACGCCCTTGGGCTGGCCAGTGGAGCCAGATGTGTACAGCACATAGGCGGTATCGCTGGCATGGTTGGTCTGCACCTGCCAAGCGTCCGTATGGGCCAGTGCCCAGTCCAGCGCCAAAGCCGGTGGTGCGGAGGCCGGCAAGCTTTCGAGCGCCGAGGCATCACCCAGGATACAGGCCACTTGGGCTTGCTCAACCACCTGCCACTGGCGCTGGCGTGGCCACTGCGGATCAAGGGCAACGTAAGCGGCGCCAGCCAGCCAGGTACCGAGCATCGCCACTACCCAGCGATCACTGCGCGGCAATGCCAGCGCCACTCGATCACCCGGCGCGACTCCAGCCACCTGCAGGCTGCCAGCCACTCGCTGTGCTTGCTCAAGCAGGCTAGTATAGCTCGTGCGGCGCGGACCGTCGGTCAGCGCCAGGGCCTGTGGTCGTTCAGCGGCATGCTGCTGCATTGCTTGAGGCAGCAACAGAGGCGCAGAACTCAACTCGGCACCACGCCCTTCAGCCAGCAGCCACTGAGCACGCGCCTCACTGTTCAGGTGCACCTGGGCCAGAACATTGTCGGGCTCTGCCACCACATGCGCCAGCAGTGTCTGGAACTGCTCAAGCAGTACCGCCATATCTACCTCGGCCCGTACACCCGCAGGATAATTCAGGTTCAGGTCCAGGCGGGCACTATGCACATCAAGGCTCAGGTTCAAGCTCACACCTTCGCTGCGCCCACTCTCTGCCAGCAGGCTTGCCTGCCAGCCGCGACCTAGCACAGGAGTAGCAGGCGCAACGCTGAACGCCAGCCACCCTGGCGAGCGATCTGCCGGGCAGTATTCCTGCCAGGTGATCTGCTCATCCAGCTGCATGGCCAACCGTGCAACCCATTGACTGAAGCGCTCATCCTCGATCAGTTTCAGGGTTAGTGGCAGACGCTGGACAAACACGCCAGCGCAACCGCTAAAATATTCATAGTCGGTCCGACCATCATGCTGCCAGTCGAGGTTTAGTGCCTGCTGCCCTTCCAGGCGTGCGAGCAACCAGTACCAGGCGGCCTGCAGCACACGCTCCGGAGCCTGCCCCAAATGCTGAGCCAGGGCCAGTAACGGTGCAGCATCGAGCCCCAGCAGCCGTTGTTGCTCAGCCTCGCCCTGGCCCTCTGCGAAAGTCAGGCCCGACACCTGCGAAGCGGCCTGTAGTTGCGCGTGCCACCATTGGCCAGCCTGGACGGCATCTTCGTCTTGGACCACCTCGGCACGCCATTCCAGGTACTGATCGAACGAAAACTCGTCCTCCCCGGTGGGTGCATCGGTCGTGTACAGCACATGAAGCTGCTGCAGGAGCAACGCCAGCCCGACTTCATCGCTGGCACAGGTGGCCACGCTCAATGCCAGCCGGGAACCCGTCGCTTGGGTCCAGACTGCAATACGGTACAAGGCCTCGCGCGGATCGAACGCTTGCTCAAGCCAGGCCGCAAGCCCTTCGTCTGTATCTGTGGCAGTTGCCAGCACCGGTTGCACTTGCGTTGCATCGACGAAGAACTGGCGCAGGCCACGATACCCCGACACCTCGGCCAGGCGCAGGCGCAGCGCCGACTGGCTCTTCTCCAGGCGGGCCAGCGCACGGGCCAGGCGTGGCACATCAAGGGAACCGTCAATCTCCAGCAACCCGGTGGTGGCAGCCGTGCGCCAGGTCGAGCCTGCCGCCGCCAGCGCTGCGGCCTGCCGTGGGCTAAGGGCCAGACCGCTGCCTCTCAGTTGCTCATGGGAAGTGCTCATACGTCGATACTCTCCTTGCTCCCCGCTGGCCGCGTCATCTGCGGACGCGTTTCGACCAGAGCTACCCGATCCACCATGTCCCCCATGGCCACCACGATCTTGCGTGGCCCCTCAAAGGGATCACGGGCGTGGGCCACAAGCATGTTGTCCAGCAGAATGATGTCGCCCTTTCTCCAGTCGAAGCGCACTGCACAAGCCTCATAGAGTTCGCCGATGGCCTGCAGGTCGGCTTCGGCAATCGAACTACCATCGCCGTAGTAAACGTTTCGTGGCAGCCGATCATTACCGAACATACCCACCAAGTCGTCGCGCACATCGGCATCGAGCCAGAACGGATGGTGCAACTGCACCTGGTTGAAGAACGAACGCTGGCCGGTGATCGGGTGAGTGATGATCGCCGGACACCACGTGCGGATCTGCAGCCCGTCCTCTTCCAGCCATTGCCACTCGATACCACTCTCGCGGCAACGGGCTTCAACACTGGCGCGCTCTTCGGTCTTGAAGAAGTGCTGCCACGGCACGTCGAATCCGGTGAAGGTGCGTATGTACAGCAGCCCCTTTTCTTCCAGGGTCTGACGCAATGCTTGTGGCAGGCGCTGATACATCACTCGGCAATCAACCACTGGCGTGGCACCGCCGATCGGCGATGGTAGTTCGCAGTAGAACATCTGCTTGCGCGGCCAGCGGTCCTGATGCGAACTCTCGTTGTGGAACAGGATCATCTTCTGCTCCGGGTACGGCGTGGAGCGGTAGGTATTCTTGCCGCCTTCCTTCTTCGGTAAGTCACCGTACTGGCCGTAGAGACCAGGCTGAACCGCCTCAGCGAAGGCTTCGAAGCCTTCAATGCCGTTGACCTCGAAACCGCGGAACAGAATGCCGGCGTTCTCGCCAAGGCGCGCCTCAATCAACGGGCGATTGGCCGCCACCCAGCCCACCAAGTCAAGTCCCGGGTCGTTCGGTTCCATCACCAACGGAAACGCCTGGTCTGGCAGTAGCGGGTACTCGCGCACGGCTGCGTTCAGCGGTCGTATCGTAGCCCCGCCCTTCTTGAGGAACTTGCCCAGTTTGTCAGCCTTTTCCTTGCTATTCGCGTTGATCTGCGGCGCCATGCTGGGGGCTACGGCCATATCGATGTCTCCCACTGTAAATGACTGATTGGCAGCGATGTGCTCCAAGGTATCGGTCCAGGCGCTCACGAAAGCTTCTATGGTTTCTCGTCGGTACAACGAGGAGGCGTATTGCCAGGCGCCGCTCAGGCACTTGTCCTGTTCCCCCATGAACAGGGCCATATCGAATTTGCTATGCACCTGGCTGTTCGGTACCTCCTCTACCTGCACACCATGCAGGCTGCTGGCACGGGCGGGCAGGTTGTCCATCACAAACAGCACCTGGACCAGCGGGTTCATACCCGGTATGCGCTTGGCACCCGCGCTCTCGACGATATGATCGAATGGCAGATCCTGATGCTCCAGGGCATCCAGCATCACCTGGCGCATGCGCACCAGACGCTCGGCGAAAGTCACCTCGGCGGAGAAATTCGAACGCAGCGGCAACACGTTGACGAAGAATCCAATCAGGCCCTCCAGCTCAGGCTGATGACGACCGGCAATATCCGCGCCGATAACCACATCATCGCAGCCGCTCAAGCGCTGCAAGAACATGCCAAAGGCCGTCAGCAAGGCAATGTACGGCGTCACCCCGGCAGCCTGGGCCAGGCCACGCAAGCGTTCGCTCAGCGCCTCGGACAACGTGAAGCTGACCACACCGCCCTGCTGGTCGCCTTTAGGGTTGCGTGGGGTGTCAAAAGGCAGGTCCAATTGCCCGCTGTAACCGGCCAGGGTGTCACGCCAGTAAACCGCTTGCTGGCCAAGCACTCCGCTTTCCTCCAGACGTAACTGCCATACGGCATAGTCGGCGTACTGGATAGGCAGGGCTGGTGCTTCCAGGGCGAGCCCTTGAGTGAGCTGCCCGTAGCGGGTCACCAACTCATTGACCAGTACCCCCATCGACCAGCCATCAGAGATGATGTGGTGCATGGAGAACAGCAGCACGTGCTCATCGCCTGCTAGCTTGAGGATACGGGCACGCCATAGCGGAGCCTGCTCCATATCGATCGGCTGACGAGCGTTGTCCAGGGTATCTTCCGCTACCCGCTCCTCCTGACGCGCACGCGGCCAGTCGCTGATGTCCAGCACCGGTACATCCAGAGAAATATGCGGCTGAATCACCGCAATCGGATCACCTTCATCATCCTGCAGGTAAGCCGTGCGCAGCACGTCATGCCGAGCAACCACGCCGGCCAGGCTCTGCAGCAACCGCTCTACCGACAACTCGCCATGCAGACGCAAGGCAAGCGGCATACCGTAGGCCGCCCCGCCCCCAGACAACTGCTCAACCACCCACAACCGACGCTGAGCCAGCGACAACGATGCCACACCGTGCGGGAACTCATTGCGCACCAGCCGGGGATAGGCCGGGCCAGGCTGAACCTCTGCACCCTGCAGAGCAGCGGCCAGATCAGCCAGGACCGGATGGTTGAACAGATCGC
The DNA here is from genome assembly GCF_019655855.1 of Pseudomonas paralcaligenes. GTDB lineage: Bacteria > Pseudomonadota > Gammaproteobacteria > Pseudomonadales > Pseudomonadaceae > Aquipseudomonas > Aquipseudomonas paralcaligenes. The sequence continues at coordinate 62,320 of NZ_BPFX01000021.1, forward strand.
GCAACTGCACCGGACATGGCATGCTGTCACGGCAACGGGCAACCATCTGGGTCGCCAACAGTGAGTGGCCGCCCAATTCGAAGAAGTGGTCGTGACGCCCTATCTGTTCGATACCCAGTACTTCTTGCCAGATCACTGCCAAGCGCTGTTCAAGCTCACCCTCAGGCGCAGCATAGTGCTCTTGGCCTTGCGCTTCTGGTTTGGGCAGCGCCTTGCGATCCAGTTTGCCATTGCCAGTCAATGGCATTGCCGTCAGGAATTGCCACAGGCTCGGCACCATGTAGTCCGGCAGGTCAGCTTTCAGTTGCGCCGCCAGTTGCTCACGCAAGCCATCTTGCTCATCGGTCGGCACCACATAGGCCACCAGCCGGTCTTCATCGACCAAAACAACCGCTTCCCGAACCCCGGCCAGCGCGCTCAGGCGCGCCTCGATCTCACCCAGCTCGATGCGGAAACCACGGATTTTCACCTGCTGGTCCATCCGTCCGATGTATTCCACTGCACCATCGGAACACAGCCGCGCCAGGTCACCAGTGCGGTACAGGCGACCTCCATCGGCGCCATGCGGGTCAGGTAAAAAGCGCGCAGCACTCAGGTCGCCACGGTTCAGGTAACCTCGTGCCAGACCATCACGCCCCACGTACAGCTCACCCACGCATCCCGCCGGCACTGGATTCAACTCACCGTCCAGCACATACCAGGACAAGTCCGGGATCGGCAAGCCGATTGGGCTCGCCACACCATTGTCCAGATCGGTCCACGATAATGGCCGGTAGGTCACGTGCACGGTGGTTTCAGTAATGCCGTACATGTTGATCAACTGCGTCGGCGCATCGCCAAAACGCTCGAACCACGGCCGCAGGCTTTGCACTTCAAGAGCCTCGCCACCGAACACCACGGTCCTCAGGTTGTGCGCGCGGCTGTCGGCACACGCTACATGCATCAATTGGCGGAATGCAGACGGCGTCTGGTTAAGGACCGTCACTCGCTCATTGATCAGCAACTCGTGGAAGTCCTCCGGCGAACGGCTGACTAGATATGGCACGATTACCAGACGCCCGCCATGCAGCAATGCACCAAATATTTCCCATACCGAAAAATCGAAAGCGTAGGAATGGAACAGCGTCCAAGTGTCTTCTGCATTAAAGCCGAACCAGCGATCGGTCCCTGCAAACAGGCGTTGTACGTTGTGATGGCTGAGCAGCGTACCTTTGGGCTTACCGGTCGAACCCGAGGTATAGATGATGTAGGCCAGGTTGGCCGGGGTCATCACCACTTGCGGATCAGCATCGCTGTAGCCCGTCAGATCTTCATCAAGGGCCAGAATCGGCCCGTCAAAGTTCGGAAACTTCAGCCCTGGCTGGCTCAGCAGCAATGCGATGCCGCTGTCCTGCATCATGAATTCCAGACGCTGGGACGGATACATCGGATCCAACGGAACATAGGCACCACCCGCCTTGAGGATCGCCAGTAAGCCAACCACCAGCTCCAGTGAACGCTCGGCCACCAGACCCACCCGTACCTCAGGACCTACACCGGCAGCAATCAAACGGTGAGCCAGGCGGTTGGCGCGGATGTTGAGCTCAACATAACTCAGTTGCGCACCATCGAAACTCAGTGCTACCGCCTGCGGTGCACGTATCGCCCATGCAGCAATGCGCTGGTGCAGGCATGCGTCACTGGTGTAGCGCACAGCCTGTGGATTGAGGGCATGAATCAGCTCATCACGCTCCGCCCCCAGGATATCCAGCTCACCCACAGGGGTATCAATTGCAACTGAACCAAACGCCGTCAGCAGGCGCTGCAGATGAATGGCCAGTTGCTTGGCAATACCCTGATCAAGTCTGGCAAGGTTGTAGCGCAACTCAATAGACAACTGTTGACCCAGGCCGACGACCAGGGTCAGGGGGTAATGGCTCTGCTCGCGATCGAGCACCTGACCAAAACTCAACTCACCCGAACCACCAGCTTCCAGGGCTTCAGATATCGGGTAGTTTTCGAAAACGACCAGACTGTCGAACAATGCCGAGCCGCCCTGGCCTGTCCAGCGTTGGATATCAAACAGCGGGGTATGCTCATACTCTCGCAGGTTCAGGTTCCGCGCCTGCAGCGCCTGCATTACCTGTGCAAGACCCAGCTCACCGGTCGCTGCGAAACGAACAGGCAAGGTATTGATGAACAAGCCGACCTGCTGCTCGATACCCTTGAGTTCAGCCGGGCGCCCAGACACAGTCGCCCCGAACACTACTTCGTCACGCCCAAGGTAGCGCTGCAACACCAATGCCCAGGCACCTTGCACCAATGTATTGACGGTGACTTTCATGTTGCGGGCCAAGGCTTCCAGGCTGCCGGTTTCAGCGACCGACAAAAGCACATAGCTTTCGCTATAACCAATCTGCCCACGATCACGGACTGGCAATGCATCGGTCAGCAAAGATGGCTCACCCAAGCCGGCCAGTTCCTGCTGCCAGAAGTCCTGGTCACGTGCCTGATCCTGGCGGGCCAGCCAGGCAATGTAGTCACGGTAGCGGCCCGATTGACGAGGCAGTGCCTCCCCTGCGTAGGCCAACATCACCTCTCCCATCAGTTGCGAGCAACTCCAGCCATCCATGAGAATGTGATGGTGGGTGTAGATCAGGTGCCAGCTCTGCTCACCGCGGTGCACGAGCAGCAGACGTAATAGGGGTCCATTGGACAGATCGAAACCAACCTTCAGTTCAGCATGAGCCAGCGCCTCAAGCTGCTCTCGGCTCTGCTCTTCGACTACCTGCAGGGGCACCAGCACCTGGCGGCTCACCAGTTGCACAGGTCGTTGTAACCCCTCCCAGATGAAACTGGTGCGTAATATCTGATGACGCTCGATGACCCGCTGCCAGGACGCGCGGAAACGCTCCGGATCCAGGCCGTGGATATCCACACGCAGTTGGTTGATATAGTCACCACCCGTCTGTTCATACAGCGTATGGAACAACATTCCCTGCTGCATTGGCGACAGCGGATAAAGGTCTTCGATATCCCGAGCCGCTAACGGCAGACTACTCAATTGAGACTGACTGATGGTGGCCAGATCGAAGTCGGATGGCGACACGCTGCCATTGTGCGGATCACAACAATGCTCGATCAGCAAGCGCAGCTCGGCCGCATAGGCATCGGCCAGACGTTGCATCACCGCTGGTTCGAACATGGCCTCACTGAAGGTCCAGCTCAGACTCAGCTCACCACCGTAGACTTGGCCGTTGATCGATAACCAGTTATCCAGCGGCGCATGGTCACTGATATCTGCCCCATGTGCCTCTCCCGTCGGCAGGAAGGCGCTGGCCTGACCCTGGAACGAATTATCAAACTGTCCAAGGTAGTTGAAGGTGACCCGCGCCTCGGGCAGGCGCTGCAGACGCTCACGCTGCTCAACGCTGCCCAGGTAACGGAGCACACCATAACCCAGGCCTTTGTCCGGCACGGCACGCAGCATTTCCTTGACCTGCAGGATGGACGTGCCCAGGTCATCGTTAGTGCGCAAGCGCACCGGGTACATGCTGGTGAACCAGCCCACCGTGCGGGTTAGGTCAATATCATCGTAGAGGGTTTCGCGACCATGCCCCTCGAGTTGCACAACCAGCTCCGCCTGGCCAGTCCAAGCGTTTATCGCACGTGCCAATGCCGTCAACAGCAAGTCGTTGACCTGGGTACGGTAAGCAGCCGGCGCCTCTTGCAGCAGTTGGGAGGTATAATGCGCGTCCAGGTGCGTCTGCACACTGGATGCCTCGCCGGTAAGCAGCCTGGCCTGTGCGTCCGCCCCTGGCAAGTGAGTGTCTACACCTTCAAGCTGGGCTGCCCAGAATTCCAGTTGCTCTTGCAGCGCGCCAACGCCAGCCTGCTGCTGCAAACGCTCGGCCCAAGCCTTGACCGAACTGGTACGGGCCGGCAAATGCACAGCTTCACCACGACAGGCCTGCTCATAAGCCTGTTGCAGGTCTTCCAGCAGAATACGCCAGGAAACCCCGTCCACGGCCAGGTGATGAATTGCCAGAATCAAACGCTGGCTGCCATCCGCCAGATCGGCCAATACCGCACGTATCAGTGGGCCATTGGCCAGGTTCAGACTGCGCTGGGCTCGCTCGCCCAACGCCTCCAGCTCGACGGCATCAATCACCTGGGCCTGCCATAGCAAGTCCTGCGGCGCCTCAGCATCGCTGTAGCGAGCCTGACACCCCTCGGGGCTTTCGCTGAACCGCAGGCGCAGTGCGTCATGCTGCTCCCACAAAATGCTCAGTGCACTCTGCAGAGCCGGACGATCAACCAGATCGCGGGCGCGCAGTATCACAGACTGGTTGAAGTGCCATGGCTCGGATAGCGCCTGCTCGAAGAAACGCTGCTGAATCGGCAATAGTGGCAGCTCGCCGCTGGCCGGGACTTGGTCAATCTGAAGCCCACTCTCATCGCCCTGCGTGGCCACCGAAGCCAGGCCCTGCACCGTCTGGTGCTGGAACAATTGCTTGGGCGTGAAGCGGATACCGGCCTGACGAGCACGGCTGACTACCTGGATCGAGATGATCGAATCGCCGCCCAGTTCGAAGAAATTGTCGCTCAGGCCAACTTGTTCGATGCCCAGCACCTCGGCCCAGATCGCGGCGATCTGTTGCTCCAGTTCGCTTTGCGGCATCACATAGGTCACTTGCAGTTGGCTGGCATCCGGTTTGGGCAGCGCCTTGCGGTCCAGCTTACCGTTCGCAGTCAGCGGCAGTTTGTCCAGCAACACCCAGTGCGCCGGCACCATGTAGTCCGGCAGCACCATCTTGAGCTGCCCACGCAAGCGCTGGCACAGCGCACTTTCATCTTCGTGCTGACCCGCCTCGGCAATCAGGTAAGCCACCAGTTGCTTACCGCTCGGGCCGTCGATATCCAATACTACCGCCTCACGAACTTCGGAGCACTGCTGCAACCTGGCTTCTATTTCGCCCAGCTCGATGCGGAAGCCACGGATCTTCACCTGATGGTCGATGCGACCGACATATTCGATCACTCCTTCGCCACGATCACGCGCCAGATCGCCGGTACGGTACAAGCGACCGCCGCCATGCTCGCTGCGGTCGAACGGATCGGGGATGAAACGCTCGGCAGTCAGAGCTGCACGCTGGTGGTAACCACGGGCCAGGCCAGCCTGGCCGACATGCAGCTCACCGTAGGTGCCGGGAACGGCGAGGTTCAACTGGCCGTCGAGCAAATACCAGGACAGATCCGGAATTACCTCGCCAATTGGACTGAGCGCATCCTGCTGCAGGTCGGCTGAGTTCAACGGCCGGTAGGTCACATGTACGGTAGTCTCGGTGATGCCATACATGTTGACCAGTTGCGGGCCGGCATCACCGAAGCGGGCGAACCAGGGTTGCAGGCTGTTGACATCCAGCGCCTCGCCGCCGAACACCACGTAACGCAAGGCAAGCCCCGGCACGCTACCTGCCAGATCGCAGGCAACCGGGATCAGGTGCTTGAATGCAGATGGCGTCTGGTTGAGCACCGTGACCCGCTCGCGCACCAACAGGGCATGCAGGTCCTCGGGCGAGCGCGCCACTTCCTTGGGTACCAGTACTGCCTTACCGCCGTACAACAGGGCGCCAAACAGCTCCCACACCGAGAAGTCAAAGGCGTAGGAGTGAAACACGCTCCACACGTCCTGCGCATTGAAGTCGAACCAGTTCTGGGTGGACTGGAACAGGCGCATCACATTGTGGTGCGGCAGCAGTGTGCCCTTGGGCCTACCGGTGGAGCCGGAGGTGTAGATCACATAGGCCAGGTTGTCAGGCGTGGTGAGCAGCACCGGATTGTCGCGGCTCTGCTGTTCGATAACGGCCTGACCAGCATCGAGGAGCACGCTGCGCACGCCGGCCGGAATCGGCAACTGCGCCTGCAGGTGGGCCTGGGTCACCAGCAGTTCGATGCCGCTGTCCTCAATCATATAGCTCAGGCGAGCTTCGGGGTATTCGGGATCCAGCGGCACATAGGCGCCACCGGCCTTGAGGATAGCCAGGATGCCAACCACCATGTCTAGGCTGCGCTCCACAGCAAGCCCCACTCGTACATCTGGACCGACACCCTGGGCGCATAGGACGTAGGCGAACTGGTTGGCGCGCTGGTTCAACGCATCGTAGGTCAGCGTCTGCTCGCCAATGGCTACGGCAATAGCCTGTGGTGTGGCGGCGGCGCGCTGCTCTACGGCCTGATGAATGCACAGCTCGCGGCCATGTTGTACATGGGCCGGGTTCCAATCCTGCACCAGCCGCTGTTGCTCCTGCAGGTTCAACAGCGGCAAGTCTGCGAGCCGCTGTTGCGGCCGCTGCACAATCGCTTCCAGCAAACGCTGCCAGTGTTTGGCCATGCCTGCGATGGACTGAGAGTCGAACAGTGCCGTGGAGTAGTTCAGCGAAGCATCAATGCCCTGCTCGTGTTCAAAGATTTCCAGCATCAGGTCGAACTGAGAAGTATCGGTGTCCCATGCCAAGCTCTCCACCGTCAGTCCTGGCAACTCATGGCGTTGCCCCTTGACCTGGGTCTGGTGGTTGTACATCACCTGGAACAACGGGCTGTGGCTGAGGCTACGCTCGGGCTGTAGGGCATCAACCAGTTGCTCGAACGGCAAGTCCTGATGGACCTGGGCACCCAGTACAGCCTGCTTGACCTGCGCCAACAGCGTGGTGAAGGTGCTGTGCGGGTCGAACTCGGCCTTGAGCACCTGGGTGTTGACGAAGAAGCCGATCAGGCCTTCAGTCTCCACCCGGTTGCGGTTGGCAATCGGGATGCCGACACGGATATCGCTCTGACCCGAATAGCGTTGCAGCAGGGCCTGGAAGCTGGCCAACAGCACCATGAACAGGGTCATGCCCTGCTGCTGAGCCAATTGCTTGAGCTTGTGGGCCAGGGAGGAGTCAAGCTGAATATCCAGGCTGGAACCAGCATCGCTGCGCACCGCTGGACGTGGCCGGTCGGTCGGCAACTCCAGCACCGGCTGGTCGTCGCCCAACTGGTTTTTCCAGTAACTCAGCTGCCGCTCCAGTTCGCCGTTTTCCATCCATTGGCGCTGCCAGAGCGCATAGTCAGCGTACTGAATGGGCAAATCCGGCAAGCTCACGGGGAGCCATTGCACAGGCCCTGATAGACCTGCACCAACTCATCTACCAGAATCGGCATCGACCAGCCATCGGAGACAACATGGTGCAAAGTCATGATCAACACATGTTCATCGGTTGCCAATTGCAACAGTTTCACCCGCATTAACGGGCCATGCTCCAGATCGAACGGTCGCCGGGTCTCACTTTCGACCAAAGCCTTGACGGCAGAATCCCGTGCGCCGCCAGCAGGCAGGCCCAAGGCTTGGATCTCCAGGGCTATTGGTGCGGGCGGATGAATGATCTGTACTACGCGATCGCCCTCCTGCCGGAGGGTGGTGCGCAGGGTTTCGTGACGGGCGTTTAAAGCCTCGAAGCTGGCACCAAGGGCCTTAATGTCCAAGTCGCCCTTGAGCACAAGGGCGGTGGGTATGTTGTAGGCGGAGCTATCCGGCTCCATCTGCCACAGGAACCACTGGCGCTGCTGGGCATAGGACAGAGCCAGACTGTCCTCGGGATCCCTCGGGCAGATTGGCCCGACTCCGTACAAATTGATCCCCTGCTCTTTTAGCAGGGTCGCCAGAGCCTTACGCTCCTTGCCAGATAACAGTTTTACGGAGTCGAGTAACGCCTGCACTGAAACATCCCCTATGAGATCAACTCATCAATTTCCTCCTCAGTAAGACGTTTAAGGGCCTCCAGCGATTTAGCCAGTTGCTCCTGAATCGGGTCAGCCACCGGGGTTTTCTCCGACAGCCGTGATGCGAAGTCCCCCAGGCGCGGAGCCTCGAACAAGTCCCTGAGCTGCACTTCGATACCGATGACCTGGCGAATCCGCGAGATCACCTGAGTGGCCAACAGCGAGTGGCCGCCCAGCCCGAAGAAGTTGTCGGTCAGACCGACCTGCTCCAGACCCAGCACCTGTGCCCAAATCGCAGCCAGTTGATGCTCCAACTCCGTCTGCGGCGCCATGTAGGCCTGCTGCAACTGGCTGGCATCGGGCTTGGGCAATGACTTGCGCTCCAGCTTGCCGTTGACCGTCAACGGCAGCTTGTCCAGCAGTAGCAGGTGTGCCGGCACCATGTAGTCCGGCAGCACCGCCCTCAACCGCTCGCGCAGGCTGCTGCGTAGCGCGTGCCACTGCTGCTCCGTCAACTCCACAACTGCTACCAGATAGGCTACCAGTTGCTTGCCAGCCGGGCCTTCCTGGGCCAACACCACCGCCTCGCGGATAGTCGGCTCATCTAGCAGCTTCGCCTCGATCTCACCCAGCTCGATACGGAAGCCACGGATCTTCACCTGGTGGTCGATGCGACCGACGTACTCGATCCCCCTTTCGCCACGGTCACGAGCCAGATCACCGGTTCGGTAGAGCCGCCCACCGCCCTGCTCGCCGAACGGATCGGGGATAAAGCGTTCCGCTGTCAGCGCTGGACGGTTGTGGTAGCCCCTCGCCAATCCCGCACGCCCCACATGCAGTTCGCCATGGCTACCGGGAGTCGCCAGGTTGAGTTGGCCATCCAGCAGGTACAAGGACAGATCAGGGATCGCTTCGCCGACCGGGCTAGCCGCGCCCTGTTCCAGATCCGCTAGCCCCAGCGGCCTGTAGGTCACATGCACCGTGGTTTCGGTGATGCCATACATGTTGATCAGTCGCGGCTTGCGATCGCCGAAGCGATCGAACCAAGGCACAAGGCTGCTCACTTCCAGAGCCTCACCGCCGAACACGATATAGCGCAGCGCCAGGTCATCGGCGCCCGCCGTGGCAATCGGAATCAACTGCCGGAACGCCGAGGGTGTCTGATTCAGCACCGTGACTTGCTCCTGAACCAAGAGCGCATGGAAATCTTCCGGCGAGCGTGCCATTTCCCTCGGCACGATCACCGCCCGCCCCCCGTGCAGCAACGCGCCGAACAGCTCCCAGACCGAGAAATCGAAGGCGTAGGAGTGGAAGACCGCCCACACATCATGTTCATCGAAATGGAACCAGGACTCCGTCGCCTGGAACAGGCGCATTACGTTGTGATGCGGCAGCAACGTGCCTTTCGGCTTGCCAGTGGAACCGGAGGTGTAGATCACATAGGCCAGGTTCTCCGGCTGCGCCAAATTGCTTGGATTGACTTCGCCGTAACCTGCCAGCCACTCCTCACCTGCCTCAAGTTCCAGGCAGGTAGCGCCTTCAGGAACCGGAAGTGATGATGTGAGATGCGCCTGGGTCAACAGTAAGCGGATACCGCTGTCTTCCATCATGTAGGCCAGACGATCCTGCGGATATTCCGGATCCAGCGGTACATAGGCACCGCCTGCCTTGAGGATGCCCAGCAGCCCTACCACCATCTCCAGGCTGTGCTCCACCGCGATGCCCACCAGCACGTCCGGCCCCACGCCCAGTTCCCGTAACTTGTGCGCCAGACGGTTAGCACGACGATTCAGTTCATTGTAGCTAAGTGCCTGTCCGTCAAACACCAGCGCCCTCGCGTCTGGCGACTTCTCTACCTGCTGCTCGATCAGTTGATGGATGCAGGCTTCGCTAGGGTAGCTAGCCTGGGTATGGTTCCACACCTGGATCAGTTGCTGCTGTTCCTGCTCATCCAGCAGCGGCAGCTCGGATACACGCTGCTGCGGCTTTTTACAGACGCCCTCCAGAAGAATGCGCCAATGCTCCAACAGCCGCTTGATCGTCGCCCGGTCGAACAACTCCGTCGCATAGCTCAACGAGACACTCAACCCACCTTCGTAATCGCTGGTATCCAGCATCAGGTCGAACTGCGTGGTCGTGCTGTCCCAGGCCAGTCCTTCGATCCGCAGCCCTGGTAGTTGCCACGCCTCTCCCCTCGCTCCACTCTGGTGGTTAAACATCACCTGGAACAACGGGCTATGACTCAGGCTGCGTTCCGGCTGCAGAATCTCCACCAACTGCTCGAACGGCAGATCCTGATGCGCCTGCGCACCCAGCGCCGCCTGCTTGACCTGCTGCAGCAGCTCGTCGAAAGTCATCTGCAGATCGAACTCGGCCCTGAGTACCTGGGTGTTGACGAAGAAACCGATCAGCCCTTCCGTCTCCACCCGGTTGCGGTTGGCAATAGGTACACCTACGCGAATGTCGTTCTGCCCCGAGTAACGGTGCAGCAGGGTCTGGAAGCTCGCCAGCAGCAGCATGAAC
>NZ_BPFX01000022.1 GCF_019655855.1 Pseudomonas paralcaligenes
CTGACCATGGTCTGGAACGTGCTCGACTTCGGTGTCGCCTACGTCAGCGCCAAGCAGGCGGCCGACCAGCGTCTGATCGTCCAGGAGCGCCGGCGCAAGGTCGTCCACACCATCATCCAGGACGTGCGTTCCGCCTACTGGCGCGCGGTGGCGGCCGAGCGCCTGCTCAAGCAGATCGACGAGCTGATGGCCCGCGTCGACCGCGCCCGCGACGACAGCCAGCGGATGACCCGCGAGCGCATCGGTGATCAGGTCCAGACCCTGAGCTACCAGCGCGCCCTGATCGAGGCCACGCGCCAGCTGGAGCAGCAGCGCCGTGCGCTGTCGCTGGCCAAGACCGAGCTGGCCACGCTGATCAACCTGGCCCCGGGCACCTCGTTCAGCCTGGCCGAAAGCGGCGACTACCCGGTGCCGGAGCTGAAGGTCGAGCTGGCCCAGCTGGAGCAGCTGGCCCTGGCCAACCGCCCGGAGCTGCGCGAGCAGGACTACCAGACCCGGATCAGCGCTGCCGAGACCCGCAAGGCCATGCTGCGCCTGCTGCCCGGCCTGGAGTTCTCCGTCGGCGGCCACTACGACAGCAACAGCTTCCTGGTCAACCAGAGCTGGGCCGACTATGGCGTGAAGGTCACCTGGAACCTGTTCAACGTGCTCTCCGCGCCCGCCGCCATCGACGTGGCCAAGGCCGGCCAGCAGGTCGCCGACGCCCGCCGCCAGGCCATGTCCATGGCGGTGCTGGCCCAGCTGTACGTGGCCAACGCCAACTTCCGCGAGTCCCAGCGCCAGTTCCAGACCAGCCAGCAGCTGGCAGAGCTGGACGGCCAGATCGCCGGGCAACTGCGCAACCGCCACAAGGCCCAGAGCATCGGTGAGCTGGAGCTGATCCAGGCCGAGCTCAACACCCTGCAGGCGGACCTGCGCCGCGACCTGGCCTACGCCGAGCTGCGCAACAGCTACGGCCAGCTGTTCGCCAGCGTCGGCCTCGACCCGCTGCCCAAGGAACTGCCCTCCTATCAGCTCAGCGACATCGCCCAGGCCATCAGCGACAGCGAGAGCAGATGGCAGGCTGGCGATATCCAGCCGAGGTAAGGCTCTATCTGACCCGCAACCTGTACGCGCTACATCCCTCACATGCACCGTTGTAGGAGCGGCCTTGGCCGCGAAGCTTTATTGTCAGGCCTGTTCGCGGACAAGTCCGCTCCTACAAGTGCTTATCGGGCCGTACAGGCGCTTTTCATGGTGTGCGGCAAATCGGCTCATGCCCAACTGAGCGTCGTGAGCTGCCTCTGTGGGAGCGGCCTTGGCCGCGAAGCTTTGTTGTCAGGCCTGTTCGCGGACAAGTCCGCTCCTACTGGGCTGAGTTCACCAGCAACTGAGCGCGCCCGATCATTCCTTATGTGAGCCGCATTACCAGGCGCCCCTGCCTCGAACGCAGCAGGCACCCGTTCCCTACATGGCGAGCCGCGAGGTTCGGTCATGGATACGCTCCAGCGCCTCCACGCGCCGCCGCTCGGTCTCGTTGCCGAAGCGGCGCTTGCGCAGCTCGTCCAACTGCCGTTCGCGATCCTCCTGGCTGAGACCGACGTTGCTCAGTAGCGCCGCGCGCTGCTCGTACCAGGCGCTCATGCGCTCATCCCAGGCCGCATTCTCCTGATCCAGCGCTTCGAGCCGTGCGGTGGCCTCCTCGCCTACAAGACTCGTACGAATCTGGCGCAACTCCTCCGCCGAACCGGAGCGCTGCTGCCAGTCGTCCGTCAGCGTCCGCAGGTCCAGATAGCGGTTGGTGACTTCGAGCGAGGCCCTGATGGCTTCCGGCAGCTGCTGTTCCAGCTCCGCCAGTTGCCGGGCCCGTTCCTGGGGCGAGAGCCCCTTGTCCTGCATCAGTTCCAGACGCGCCAGCGCGTATCCGTCGTAGGCATCGTCGTCACCAAAGAAAACCGCGATCACCTCCGGCGAAAGATGCTGCGCGCGCAAGGCCAGGATCTGCTCCCGCTGCTGGCGGATGCTCTCCAGGTCGATCCGTCCAGGCTGCGGCGCTACCAGGCGCTTCTCGATATCGGCCACGCCCAGCAGATAGGCCAGATACCCCTCCAGCACCTGCTCCGCCTCTCCCAGCGCCGGCTCCCGCAGGCGATGGCGCAACTGCGCGCGAATACGTGCTGTCAGCGACTGGAGGCTTTCCTCGCCCACCGCCGACAGGAAATAGTCGAAGCAATGACGAAGACCGATGCTGATCAGGAGATGGCCATCGGCGGTGGTCTCCACCGCGCAGCTCACCTCGGTGCCGGCCAGCGATTTCGGCAGCTCCTCCAGGCCGGTGGCGACAGCCGGCGCCGACCTGCTCGCCGTCAGCGTCGTCGCTGCCGCCTCGGAGGCCGGCGGCGACGCCAGCTCAGGCGGCTCCGTGGCATCGCTGTGTTCGTAAAGCCACCAGGGCAGTCCGGCCACCGCCGCCACCAGCAGGCAATAGGCCAGGACCATCAATGTCATGTTTCTCATACGAGCTCCGGTACCTGCCACCGCAGAAGTGGAACCGAGGGCCGCTCGCCCGGCCCTCGGTGTACGGCCTGTCGCGTCGCCCCTTGTCAAAGGCCGGCCAGCTTCAGGCGGTTGGCATGCTGACGATAGGTAGTCTTGGGATTGGTCTCGAAGATGCTGACCAGGCCCAGCACCTGGTTCACCGCATCGAGGTGGTTCATCTTGTAGTTGTCGCGGATCACCGTGCCCAGGTGGCTGGAGCACTGTGGTACCAGGCCGTCGTTGGGGCCGGGGACCAGCACGCCGAGCAGGACCATGGACCAGTCGCTGGGGTCCACGACGCTGGTCAGGTGGCTGGTGCCGCTCCAGGAGTAGTAGCGGACACCGTTGGACACCGCGTCTCCCGAACCGCAGGCCGTCGTCGGGACACCAGCCGGGAAGGTCCGGTTGAAGGCCGCTGCGCCGGTTGTGGTCAGGGAGTTCATCGCCGCCAGGGAGTCCTGCGGGCCGGCGGTGCCGTCCCCCATGTCGATCAGCCAGGCGATGGCGTTGACCGCCCCGGCGATGACGCTCGCGCCGCCCGGCCCGACGAACTCGGCGATGCCCTCGACGACATCGGCCACGGGACTGCCCTTGTTGGCGGTGCTGACCGCCGTCACCGAAGCCACGCGCTCCGGGGCCACGCCGGCCACGTAGCGCACGCTCTGGCCGCCGTGGCTGTGGCCGATCAGGTTGACCTTGCTCGCGCCGGTGATGGCCTGGATTTCCTTGATCTGGGCCAGCAGCTGCTCGCCGCGCAGCTCGCTGCTGCCGGCGGTGGTCTGAGCGGTGACGAAGACCCTGGCGCCATTGGCCTGGAGATCGGAGGGAATGCCATGCCAGTAGTTCACCGGGCCTATCTCGCCGAAGCCGAAGAGGCCGTGGGAGAACACGATGGGGTACTTGGTCTTGGCGTAATCGGAAGCGGCGTATACGGGAGCCGCGGCCAACGCGGCGGCGGCCAGCAGCAGGGGAGCAGTCAGCATCTTCATGAGAGACCTCGTTATGCTTGTTCTTGGGGTCACCGGTCAGCGGGACGGGACGTCCCATTGGCAGTTTCTTGTCATAGGCCCGCAGGCCCCGCCCAGCTTCACGGAAGCCGCATTCCGGGAAAATGAGGAAAGCGGACATTTGTCCTGTCGAGCTGGGACATGGGGTGCGACCGCAGCCGTCCGCCAGCCCCGGCGTTGCGCTCGCCGGACCGCCGCTATACAAAGGGACTCATAACAAGACAGTCACCAGGCCGCTGGAGTCGAGGAAGGACACCATGCAAAGGACGCCCCCCGCGAAGGACGCGGCCGACGAGGCCGAAACCGAAGGCTATTTCCTGGCCAGCATCCTGCTCGACGTGCTGGAAACCCTCCGCCCGCGAGGCATCGACGCGGAGTCCATCGGCCAAGTGCTCGGCCTGGACCTGGACAGCCTGCTCGCCGATCCCAACGGCTGGGTGCCGATTCACGTGCTGGTAGCCATGCTGCGCCAGGCCCTGGTGCTCTTCCCCGACCCGCTCATGGGCCTGCACGCCTCCCAGTCGGAGCGTGACGCCGCCTTCGGCGTGCTGGGCTACCTCAACCAGACCTGCGCCACCCTGCAGGAAGTCTTCGCCGCCAAGGCCCGCTATGAACGGCTGGTGAGTGACATGGGCTCCACCTCCTTGCGCCAGGAGCCCGGCGTGGTGCTCTGCTGCTGGGACTGCAACGTCCGCGACCCGCTCTTCAAGAGGCATGCCACCGAATTCCTGATCGGGCAATGGTTGCGCCATATCCGCTCGATCCGGGAGAAGAAGGAAGACGTGCTGCTGCGCGTGCACTTCCGCCACTCCGCTCCGGAGGACTCGAACCTCCTGAAGGAGTACGAATCCATCTTCGCCTGCCCCGTCCATTTCGATCAGGCCGAGTCGGCGCTGGTCGTGCCTGCGACCGTCATGACACTGCGCCTACGCAGCCCCAACCCCGGCCTGCAGGAAACCCTGGAGCGCCACGCCCACCTACTGCTCAGCGAGCGCAACAGCGCGCCATCGCTGATCAGCCAGATACGCTCGCGCCTGCGCGTCCTGCTGATGGAAGGCAAGATTTCCCGCGATTACCTGGCAGAGGAACTGGGTATCAGCAGCCGCCACCTACACCGGCAACTGCAGCGGGCGGGCAGCAGCTACCGGGAGCTGGTGGACGACATCCGCATCGAACTGGCGAAGAACCTGCTGCAGGACAACGGGCTGACCCTGGACATCATCAGCCGACGCCTCAACTTCAAGGAGGCGGCCTCTTTCAGCCGCTGGTTCCGGGAAATGACGGCGCAGACACCTGGCGAATATCGCCGCCAGGCAACGGCGGACGGAGCAGGTGGAAATCAGATCGATTAAGGCGTTGAGCAACCCGGCACGCGCTTAGTCGTGGGGTTTCATGCGGGACGAAACCAGAGAAAAGCGCCTGGTTTCGTTGAAAGGGATGGCGGAAGCGCAGAGATTCGAACTCTGGGGGCTGTTACACCCGGCGGTTTTCAAGACCGCTGCCTTAAACCACTCGGCCACACTTCCGTTTCACGGGCCGCCATACTACCCGAACGCAACACACTGTCAAACTCTCGCAATTGGCAGCCTCACGGGCTCTGATATGATCGGCAAGACTCTGTCACGGAACCGTTTTCACGCCCTCAGGAGGGACGCCATGCACGAACAAGACTACGCACTCGCCCACGCGCAGGCGGACCAGCTGGAAACCAGCAAGGTCCTGCGCAACACCTACGGCCTGCTGGCCATGACCCTGGTGTTCAGCGCGCTCTGTGCCTTCTTCAGCGCCCAACTGAACCTGCCGCATCCCGGCTTCATCATCACCCTGGTCGGCTTCTACGGTCTGTTCTTCCTCACCGCCAAACTGCGCAACAGCGGCTGGGGCCTGGTCAGCACCTTCGCCCTCACCGGCTTCATGGGCTACGTCCTCGGCCCGATCCTCAACATGTACCTGGGCATGGCCAACGGTGGCGAACTGATCGCCAGCGCCCTGGGCATGACTGCCCTGGTGTTCTTCGGCCTGTCCGCCTACGTGCTGACCACCCGCAAGGACATGAGCTTCCTCGGCGGCTTCATCACCGCAGGCTTCTTTGTGCTGCTGGGCGCCATGATCGCCGGCTTCTTCTTCCAGATCAGCGGCCTGCAGCTGGCCATCAGCGCTGGCTTCGTGCTGTTCGCCTCGGCCTGCATCCTGTTCCAGACCAGCGCGATCATCCACGGCGGCGAGCGCAACTACGTGATGGCCACCATCAGCCTGTACGTGTCGATCTACAACCTGTTCGTCAGCCTGCTGCAGATCTTCGGCATCATGGGCAGCGACGACTGATCCACCGCACCATCGAGAGAGCCCGCTTCGGCGGGCTTTTTCATGCCTCGGCGTTTATCATGACGGCACCCAGCAGCCCGGACATGCCATGAAGTTCGCCATCGCCCTGTTCGCCCCCGGCCACGCGCCCTCCTCGCGTCGTGCCCTGCGCTTCGCCCAGGCGGCGCTCGATGGCGGCCATGAGATCGCCCGCCTGTTCTTCTATCAGGACGGTGTGCACAGCGCGTCCGCCAACGCGGTCAGCCCGCAGGACGAAGCCGATCTCCCAGGCGAATGGCGCGAATTCGTGCAGCAGCGCCAGCTCGACGCCGTCGTCTGCATCGCCGCCGCCCTGCGTCGTGGCGTGCTGAACGCCGAAGAAGCGCAGCGCTATGGCCGGCCCGCCGCTAATCTGCAAGCGCCGTGGGAGTTGTCCGGCCTCGGCCAGTTCCACGAGGCGGTGCAGATGGCGGACCGCCTGGTCTGCTTCGGAGGCCAGTGATGGGCAAATCCATGCTGATCATCAGCCGCCAGGCGCCCTGGGCCGGTCCCGCCGCCCGCGAGGCGCTGGACATCGCCCTGGCCGGCGGCGCCTTCGACCTGCCGCTGGGCCTGCTGTTTCTCGACGACGGCGTGTTCCAGCTGGTCGCCGGCCAGCAACCCGGCACCGTGCAGCAGAAGGACCTGGGCGCCAACCTGCAGGCCCTGCCCATATTCGGCGTGGAAGAGCTGTTCGTTGCCAGCCGCAGCCTGGCCGAGCGTGGCCTGACCGATGCCTCCCTGATCCTGCCGGCCAGGCGTCTGGACGATGGCGAACTCGGCCAGTTGCTCGACCGTTTCGACCAAGTGGTGACGATCTGATGGCCACGCTGCACCTGCTCTCCCATTCGCCCTTCAGTGACAGCCGCCTGACCAGCTGCCTGCGCCTGCTCGGACCCGACGACGGCCTGCTGCTGACCGGCGACGCCGTCTATGCGCTGCAACCCGACACAGCCCAATTGCAGGCGCTGGAGCTAATGCCCGCGGGCATCGCCCTCTATGCCCTGGAAGAAGACCTGCAGGCCCGCGCGCTGGTCGCTCCGTCGCGGGCCCGGGCCATCGACTACCCCGCCTTCGTCGAGCTGTGTGGCCGGTACGCCAAGGTCAACAGCTGGCTATGAACACCCTGCAAATCGACGGCCGCGAGATCGCGCTGGACAAGGACGGCTTTCTGGTCGAACTGGCCGACTGGTCGCCCGCCACGGCCGAGGCGCTGGCCGCACGTGAAGACATGCAGCTGACCGCCGAGCACTGGGAGATCATCGAGTTGCTGCGCGCCTTCTACACCGAATTCCAGCTGTCGCCGGCCACCCGGCCGCTGGTCAAGTACGCGGCCCTCAGGCTCGGGCCAGAAAAAGGCAACAGCCAGTACCTCAATCGCCTGTTCAAAGGCACGCCGGCCAAGCTGGCGGCCAAGCTGGCGGGCCTGCCGAAACCCACGAACTGCCTGTGAATGCCATGAACCTCGTCACCCCACCGGAACACCCCTTCGCCCAGTTCGTCCGCATCCTCGGCAAGGGCAAGCGCGGTGCGCGCGGCCTGACCCGCGAGGAAGCGCGCGAGGCCATGGGCATGCTGCTCGACGGCAAGGTCGAGGACACCCAACTGGGCGCCTTCCTCATGCTGCTGCGGCACAAGGAGGAAAGCGCCGAGGAGCTGGCCGGCTTCACCGAGGCCATCCGCGAGCGCCTGAATGCGCCGAGGATCGCCGTGGACATCGACTGGCCGACCTATGCCGGCAAGAAACGCCACCTGCCCTGGTACCTGCTGGCGATCAAGGCGCTGGTGAGCAGCGGCGTACGCGTGCTGGTCCACGGCGGCGGCGCCCACACCGCCGGGCGCCTGTACACCGAACAGCTGCTGCAGACGCTGGACATTCCCTTGTGCGGCAACTGGGACGAAGCCGGCGCGGCGCTGGAGCGCCACAACCTGGCCTTCCTCCCGCTGGGCGCCTGGGCACCGCAACTGCAACGGATGATCGACCTGCGCAACACCCTGGGCCTGCGCTCGCCCATCCACTCCCTGGCACGCATCCTCAACCCGCTGGGCGCCCAGGTCGGCCTGCAGAGCATCTTCCACCCCGGCTACCAGGCGGTGCATCGCGAGGCCAGCCGATTGCTGGGCGACCGGGCCGTGGTGATCAAGGGCGAAGGCGGTGAGATCGAGGTCAACCCGGACGGTACGTGCCACCTGTACGGCACCGAGGGCGGCGTCGACTGGGACGAGGAATGGCCCGCCCTCTCCGCCCAGCGCCACGTCAAGCCGGAGCGCCTGGAGCCGGAACGGCTGCTGGCCTTCTGGCGCGGCGAGGAGCACGACGCCTACGGCGAACTGGCCGTGCTGGGCACCCTGGCACTGGCACTGCGCGCGCTGGGCCACGACCGCGAGGCGGTCTTCGCCGAGGCCCGCAGGTGCTGGGACGCGCGCCGCTGATCGATTCCATCGATAGTTCCGACCCTGTTTTTGCACTTATCCGATGAGCGCGAATCCATAGACTGGCCCCCTGTTCACTCACGAAGGGAGCCCGTCATGGGACAGCTCATCGAAGGCCGTTGGCACGACCAGTGGTACGACACCGGCAAGGACGGCCGTTTCCAGCGCGAGGACGCCCAGCGCCGCAACTGGATCACCGCCGACGGCTCGCCCGGGCCGAGCGGCGAAGGCGGCTTCCGCGCCGAGGCCGGCCGTTATCACCTGTACGTCTCACTGGCCTGCCCCTGGGCCCATCGCACCCTGATCTATCGCCAGCTCAAGGGCCTGGACGGGCTGATCGACGTCTCCGTGGTCAGCTGGCTGATGCTTGAGCACGGCTGGACCTTCGACACCGCGACCGGCTCCACGGGCGACGCCCTGGACGGCCTGCAGTACCTACACCAGCGCTACACCCGCGACGACCCGCACTACACCGGCCGGGTCACGGTGCCGACGCTGTGGGACAAGCAGCGGCAATGCATCGTCAGCAACGAGTCGGCGGAGATCATCCGCATGTTCAACTCGGCCTTCGACGGGCTCGCCGGCAACGATCTGGACCTCTACCCCGCGCCGCTGCACGAGGAGATCGACGCCCTCAACGCGCGCATCTACCCGGCAGTGAACAACGGCGTCTATCGCGCCGGTTTCGCCACCACCCAGGAAGCCTACGAGGAAGCCTTCGCCACGCTGTTCGACGAACTGGATCGCTTGGATGCGCTGCTGGAGAAGCGCCGCTACCTGGCCGGCGAACACCTGACCGAGGCCGACATCCGCCTGTACACCACGGCGATCCGCTTCGACGCGGTGTACCACGGCCACTTCAAGTGCAACCGGCGGCGCCTGGCGGATTATCCGAACCTGTCCGGCTGGCTGCGCGAGCTGTACCAGTTGCCGGGAGTGGCAAGCACCGTGGACTTCCAGCACATCAAGCACCACTACTACGGCAGCCACCGGACCATCAACCCGACCGGCATCGTGCCGCTGGGGCCGGAGCAGCGCTTCGATCTACCCCACGGCCGCGAGCACCTGACGGGACGCGGCATCGCCCGCAGGGCACGCTGACGCATTACCTGGCCTGATCGAACCAGGCCAGCTTGTCGCGCAGGGTCACCACCTCGCCGACGATCACCAGGGTCGGCGCGTGCACTTCGTGCTCGGCCACCAGCTGCGGCAGGTTGGCCAGGGTTCCGGTGAACACCCGCTGGTTCTGCGTGGTGCCCTGCTGCACCAGGGCAGCCGGCGTGTCGGCGGCACGGCCGTGGGCGATCAGCTCCTGGCAGATGGTCGGCAGGCCGACCAGGCCCATGTAGAACACCAGGGTCTGTCCCGGCGCCACCAGATCGGCCCAGGGCAGGTCGGAGCTGCCGTCCTTGAGGTGACCGGTGACGAAGCGCACCGACTGGGCATGGTCGCGGTGGGTCAGCGGAATGCCGGCATAGGCCGCGCAGCCGGAGGCCGCGGTGATGCCCGGCACCACCTGGAACTGGATGCCTTCGGCGGCCAGTTGTTCGATCTCCTCGCCGCCGCGACCGAAGATGAACGGGTCGCCGCCCTTCAGGCGCAGCACCCGCTTGCCCTGCTTGGCCAGGTCGACCAGCAGCTGGTTGATCTCGTCCTGGGGCACCGCATGTTCGGAGCGGCGCTTGCCCACGTAGATGCGCTCGGCATCGCGCCGGCACAGCTCGATGATGGCCGGCGCCACCAGGCGGTCGTAGAGCACCACGTCGGCCTGCTGCATCAGGCGCAGGGCACGGAAGGTCAGCAGGTCGGGGTCGCCCGGGCCGGCGCCGACCAGATAGACCTCGCCCAGGGCACGCGGCGCGGCACCGGCGATCTTCGCTTCGAGGAGACGCTTGCCCTCGCCCAGCTTGCCGGCGAACACGCTCTCGGCGATCTGGCCCTGGAACACGTCTTCCCAGAACACCCGACGCTGCTGCACGTCGGGGAACAGCTGCTTGACCCGCTCGCGGAACTGCTTGGCCAGCCCGGCCAGCTGGCCGTAGGTGGCGGGAATCCAGGTCTCGATCTTGGCGCGGATCAGCCGCGCCAGCACCGGCGCGTCGCCACCGCTGGTCACCGCCACCACCAGTGGCGAGCGGTCGACGATGGCCGGGAAGATCACGCTGCACAGCGCCGGCGCGTCCACCACGTTGACCGGGATGCCCAGCGCCTGGGCCTCGTGGGAGATACGTGCGTTGAGCGGCTCGTCGTCGGTGGCGGCGATCACCAGGGCCACACCCTGCAGGTCTGCCGACTCGTAGCCGCGCAGGAACACGCCCTCCGCGCCGGCCAGCTCACGCAGGTCACCGCGAATCTCCGGCGCCACCACGCGCAGCCGGCCGCCGGCGTCGCTCAGCAGGCGCGCCTTGCGCAGCGCCACCTCGCCACCGCCGACGACCAGCACCGGGCGGCCCTGAAGTTTGTGGAACAGCGGAAGGAAATCCATAGAAGCAGCTCCAAGCGGCAAGCTTCAAGCCGCAAGCGGAGCTGCTTTTACTTGCAGCTTGTGGCTTGCAGCTTGCAACTGTTTCAGATGACTTCGATACCACCCATATAGGGCTTCAGCACGTCCGGCACGCGGATGCTGCCGTCGGCCTGCTGGTAGTTCTCCAGCACCGCCACCAGGGTGCGGCCCACCGCCAGGCCGGAGCCATTGAGGGTGTGCAGCAGCTCGGGCTTGCCGGTTTCCGGGTTGCGGTAGCGCGCCTGCATGCGGCGGGCCTGGAAGTCGCCACAGTTGGAGCAGGAGGAAATCTCGCGGTACTTGTCCTGGCTCGGCACCCAGACCTCCAGGTCGTAGGTCTTCACCGCGGAGAAGCCCATGTCGCCGGTGCACAGGGCCAGCTTGCGGTACGGCAGCTCGAGCAGCTGCAGCACGCGCTCGGCGTTGGCAGTCATGCTCTCCAGCGCCTCGAAGGATTTGCCCGGCTCGACGATCTGCACCATCTCGACCTTGTCGAACTGGTGCTGGCGGATCATGCCGCGGGTGTCGCGGCCGGAGGCGCCCGCCTCGCTGCGGAAGCAGGGGGTATGGGCGACGAACTTCAGCGGCAGCTGCTTGGCATCGAGGATCTCGCCGGCGACGATGTTGGTCAGCGACACCTCGGCGGTCGGGATCAGGTAGAAGTCCGCCTCGCCTGCGCGAGCGATCTTGAACAGGTCTTCCTCGAACTTCGGCAGCTGGCCGGTGCCTTGCAGGGCCGGGGCCTGCACCAGGTACGGGGTGTAGGCCTCCTCGTAGCCGTGCTCGCCGGTGTGCAGGTTGATCATGAACTGGGCCAGGGCACGGTGCAGGCGGGCGATGGGGCCGCGCAGCAGGGCGAAGCGCGCGCCGGACAGCTTGGCGGCGGTCTCGAAGTCCAGCCAGCCGTGCTGCTCGCCGAGGGCGACGTGGTCCTTGATCTCGAAATCGAAGCTACGCGGAGTGCCCCAGCGCGCCACTTCGACGTTGCCGTCTTCGTCGGCACCGACCGGCACGGACTCGTGCGGCAGGTTGGGGATGTTCAGCAGCAGATCGTCCAGCTCGCTCTGGATACCGTCCAGTTCGCGCTTGCCCTCTTCCAGATCGCTGCCCATCTTGTCGACTTCCGCCAGCAGCGGAGCGATGTCCTCGCCACGCGCCTTGGCCTGGCCGATGGACTTGGAGCGGGCGTTGCGCTCGGCCTGCAGCTGTTCGGTGCGGGTCTGCACCGACTTGCGCTGGGACTCGAGCGCTTCGAAGCGCGCCACGTCCAGTTGGAAGCCACGGGTTGCCAGGCGGTCCGCGATGTCCTGCAGTTGGGTACGGACCAGTTTGGAGTCGAGCATGGGAAGTTCTCGTTCAGAGCTTGGTTAATGTCAGGCCGGCCCAGGTGGCGAGCAGGCCGCCCACCACGCTGAGCCCCGCATAGCCGATGGCCAGCGGCAGCTGGCCGCTTTCCAGCAGGCGCAGCGTATCCATGGAAAAGGAGGAAAAGGTGGTCAATCCACCGAGGAAACCGACGATCAGCCCCGCGCGCAGCTCCAACGGCACTTCCGGGCGCAGCAGGAACAGGCCGTAGAGGAAGCCGATCAGCAGGCAACCGATCAGGTTGACCGCCAGAGTAGCGCCGTAGAAGTGCTGCGGCCAGTGCGCCGACACCCAGTTGCCGGTGGCGAAGCGCAGCAGGGTTCCGGCCATGCCGCCGATAGCGACGGCGATCACCACGTTGAGCATCAGGGGCGTCTCCTGCGGGGGCTGGCGGTGTCGAGCGCGGCCAGGTGGTTCAGCTTGTCGCGAATCTTCAGCTCTAGGCCGCGCGGCACCGGCTCGTAGTAGCGGCGCGGCTCCAGTTCCTCGGGGAAATAGTCCTCGCCGGCGGCGTAGGCATCCGGCTCGTCGTGGGCGTAGCGGTACTCGTCGCCGTAGCCGAGCTGCTTCATCAGCTTGGTCGGCGCATTGCGCAGGTGCAGCGGCACCTCCAGCGAGCCATGCTCGGCGGCGTCGCGCATGGCCGCCTTGAAGCCCATGTACACCGCGTTGCTCTTCGGCGCGCAGGCCAGGTAGACGATGGCCTGGGCCACCGCCAGCTCACCCTCGGGGCTGCCCAGGCGCTCCTGCACGTCCCAGGCGTTGAGGCACAGGGTCAGGGCGCGCGGGTCGGCGTTGCCGATGTCTTCGCTGGCCATGCGCACCACGCGCCGGGCCAGGTACAGCGGATCGCAACCGCCGTCGAGCATGCGCGCGTACCAGTACAGCGCGGCGTCCGGGTTGGAGCCGCGCACCGACTTGTGCAGCGCGGAAATCTGGTCGTAGAAGGCTTCGCCGCCCTTGTCGAAGCGACGGCGACTGTCGCCCAGCAGGTTCTGCAGCAGCTCGATGCCGATCTCGCCGCCATCCTCCACCAGGTCGGCGGCGTTCTCCAGCAGGTTGAGCAGGCGCCGACCATCACCGTCGGCGGCGGCCAGGAGGATCTGGAAGCTCTCCTCGGGCAGGCTCAGGTTGTGCTTGCCCAGGCCCTTCTCCTCGCCCAGGGCACGCGCCACCAGCTTGCGCATGGCCGCCTCGTCCAGGCTCTTGAGCACATAGACGCGGGCCCGCGACAGGAGCGCGTTGTTCAGCTCGAACGAAGGATTCTCGGTGGTGGCGCCGATGAAGATCAGCGTGCCGTCTTCCACATAGGGCAGGAAGGCGTCCTGCTGGCTCTTGTTGAAGCGGTGCACCTCGTCGACGAAGAGGATGGTGCGGCGACCGTATTGCGCGGCCTGCTGCTTGGCCATCTCCACCGCCTGGCGGATTTCCTTCACCCCGGAGAGTACGGCGGAGATCGTCTCGAAGTGCGCGTCGGAGACCTGCGCCAGCAGCCTCGCCAGGGTGGTCTTGCCCACCCCGGGCGGGCCCCAGAAGATCATCGAGTGCAGAGCGCCCTGCTCCAGCGCCTCGCGCAGCGGCTTGCCCGGGCCCAGCACATGTTCCTGCCCGGCGTACTCGTCCAGGCTGGTGGCGCGCAGGCGCGCCGCCAGGGGCTGGGCGACGGGGGCGGAGCGGAACAGATCCACGGTGTGCGGCGGCCTCGTTATTCCTGGATGACGTCGGCGCCTTCCGGCACCTGGAAGTCGAACTGGGCGGCATCCAGCTTCTCGTTCATCTTGATGCCGAGAAACAGGATGTTGGTGCGCTGGCCGATGCTGTCGATCAGCTGCATGTCGTTGATCACGCCCTTGCGGAAGGACAGGCGCAGGTTGTCGAACAGCGTGTCCTTGGCCTTGGGCTTGAGGATGAAGTCGACCACGTCGCCACCTTCCTTGAAGGTGATGTCGAAGTTCTCGCGGATCTTCGACACATCGCCGGACAGCAGCAGCGCCGGGGTGTGGGTCAGGCGCTGGTCGAGGGTCTGGATGGTCACCTGCATCAGGTCCGGGTCGTACAGCCAGACCTTCTGGCCGTTGGACACCAGCAGTTGCTCCTGCGGCGCGTCGGTGTGCCAGCGGAACAGGCCCGGGCGCTGCAGCGCCAGCTGGCCGGAGGTCTCCTGCAGCTGGGTGCCGGAGCCATCCAGGGTCAGCTGGGAGAAGCGTCCGGTCAGGGTCTGGGCGCGGTCGAGCAGGCCGGTCAGGCGCTTGACCGCGGCCTCGTCGTCGGCATGGGCTAGAACGGGGCTACAGGCCAGCGCGGCCAGCAGCAGCATGCGGATCAGGCGCATGGAAATCCTCTTCGTCAGTCTCGGGAAGGTCCCGGCGCTATGACCTCGCGCGAGCCATTGGTGTTCATCGGCGTGACCACGCCGGCCATTTCCATGGCCTCGATCATCCGCGCGGCGCGGTTGTAGCCGATCTTCAGCTTGCGCTGCACGGCGGAAATCGAAGCCCGGCGGCTTTCCAGGACGAAGTTGACGGCCTCGTCGTACAACGGGTCTTCCTCGCTGCCCTCGCCGCCTTCGCCACCGCCGCCGCCCTCGAAGCCGCTGCCGGCCTCTTCGACGCCGGCCAGGATGTCCTCGATGTAGTCCGGCGCGCCACGCTGCTTCCAGGCCTCGACCACGCGGTGCACCTCGTCGTCGGAGACGAAGGCGCCGTGCACGCGGATCGGCAGACCGGTGCCGGGCGGCAGGTAGAGCATGTCACCGTGGCCCAGCAGCTGTTCGGCGCCGCCCTGGTCGAGGATGGTGCGCGAGTCGATCTTGCTGGACACCTGGAAGGCCATGCGGGTCGGGATGTTGGCCTTGATCAGGCCGGTGATCACGTCCACCGACGGGCGCTGGGTGGCGAGGATCAGGTGGATGCCGGCCGCCCGCGCCTTCTGCGCGATGCGCGCGATCAGTTCTTCGACCTTCTTGCCAACGATCATCATCATGTCGGCGAATTCGTCGACCACCACGACGATGGTCGGCAGGGTCTTCAGCAGCGGTGCCTCGTCTTCCATCGACTGACGCTTGTACAGCGGGTCGGACAGCGGCGTGCCGGCTTCCTCGGCATCCTTCACCTTGCGGTTGAAGCCGGCCAGGTTGCGCACGCCCATGGCGGCCATCAGCTTGTAGCGGCGCTCCATCTCGGCCACCGACCAGCGCAGGGCGTTGGCGGCCTCCTTCATGTCGGTCACCACCGGACACAGCAGGTGCGGGATGCCCTCGTAGATGGACAGTTCGAGCATCTTCGGGTCGATCATGATCATCCGCGCCTCTTCCGGCGTGGACTTGAACAGGATCGACAGGATCATGGCGTTGACGCCCACCGACTTACCGGAACCGGTGGTACCGGCCACCAGCAGGTGCGGCATCTTGGCCAGGTCGGTGATCACCGGCTTGCCGCCGATGTCGTGGCCGAGCGCCAGGGTCACCGGCGACTTGGCGTCGTCGTATTCCGGCGAGGACAGTACCTCGGAGAAACGCACGATCTGCCGGTCCTCGTTGGGAATCTCGATGCCGACCGTGGTCTTGCCCGGGATCACCTCGACCACGCGCACGCTGATCACCGCCAGCGAGCGGGCCAGGTCCTTGGCCAGGTTGGAGATGCGGCTGACCTTGACGCCGATGCCCGGCTGGATCTCGAAACGGGTAATCACAGGGCCCGGGTGCACGGACTCGACCACCACCTCGACGCCGAACTCCTTGAGCTTGATCTCCAGCAGGCGCGACATGGCCTCCAGGGACTCGGGCGAGAAGCTCTTCTGCTTCTTCTCGGCCACGTCGAGGATGGAAATCGGCGGCAGGGTTCCAGCCAGCGCACTGCCCTCCTCGAACAGCTGCACCTGCTTTTCCTTGAGCACGCGCTTGCTCGGCTCGGCGGCCTTGGGCGGCGGAGGCGGCGCGATGACCGGTGCGGTGCGGGTCTCGCGCTCGACCATGTGCTTGGTCAGGGTCTCCTCGCGCTCGATCAGGCGTTCCTTGACCTTGGCCTGCTCGCGGCGATCCGGCACCACCGGCGCGGCAACCTCGGCGACCCGCTCGTCCACCTCGCGCAACTGGGCGACCAGCTGCTTGCGCTGCAGGCGGGCCTCCCACCAGCGGGTGATCAGGCTGTGCACCAGCTCGATCAGGTCGAGGGTGATCTTGCCGGTCAGGTCCATCACCTTGAACCAGGACAGATCGGCGAACACCGTCAGGCCGAACAGGAACAGCGCCAGGAACAGCAACGTGCTGCCCTGCACGTTGAGCGCGCCCAGGGCCAGCTGGCCGAGGCTCTCGCCCAGCGCACCGCCGGCCGAGGCGGGCATGCCGGCTGCGGAATGGAAGTGGATGTAGGCCAGCACGGCACCGGACAGGATCAGGAATACCAGGCCGATCAACCGCCAGGAGAACAGCCAGCCGCTCCATTGCCAGGGCTGGTGGCGGTTGCGGAACACCTGCCAGGTCTTCACCGCCAGCAACAGGGGGAACAGGTAGGCGAAATAGCCCAGAGCCATGAACAGGATGTCGGCGAACCAGGCGCCAGCACGGCCGGCGGCATTCTGCACCTGCTGGGTGCTGCTGGTGTGGCTCCAGCCCGGGTCGTTCTGGTTGTAGGTCAGTAACGCCATCCAGAGAATCAGGCAGAGCGCGCCGAGCGCGATCAGCGCCCCTTCCTTGAGGCGGTATTGCAATTGCTGACGCCAGGCCGGCGCCTGGGCTGCTGTACTGGAATTCTTCAAAACGCTGTCATTCCTGCGCTCAAGGCGCGACTGACGGATCGATGGGCACGCAAAGCAGCGACCATTGTACAAATTTACAGGTATCGCGCCAGGCCGCCGGGCCGTTTTGCCGGCTCATCCTGCTTCGGTGTAGCATACCCGGCTATCCCTCACGTGCGGCTCAATTGGAGCATGCATTCTCTTTCGTGACAAAGGCTTATGGGGTCTTTTTATGAGCGAAGTCAAGCACTCACGCCTGATCATCCTGGGCTCCGGCCCGGCCGGCTACACCGCCGCCGTCTATGCCGCCCGCGCCAACCTCAAGCCCGTCGTCATCACCGGCATCCAGCCCGGCGGCCAGCTGACCACCACCACCGAGGTCGACAACTGGCCGGGTGACGTCCACGGCCTGACCGGCCCGGCGCTGATGCAGCGCATGCAGGAGCATGCCGAGCGCTTCGAAACCGAGATCGTCTTCGACCACATCCACACCGCCGAGCTGCAGAGCAAGCCCTTCACCCTCAAGGGCGACAGCGGCACCTACACCTGCGACGCACTGATCATCGCCACCGGCGCCAGCGCCCAGTACATCGGCCTGCCCTCCGAGGAGGCCTTCGCCGGCAAGGGCGTCTCCGCCTGCGCCACCTGCGACGGTTTCTTCTACCGCAACCAGGTGGTGTGCGTGGTCGGCGGCGGCAACACCGCCGTCGAGGAAGCCCTGTACCTGTCCAACATCGCCAAGGAAGTGCACCTGATCCATCGCCGCGACAAGCTGCGCTCGGAGAAGATCCTGCAGGACAAGCTGTTCGAGAAGGCCGCCAACGGCAACATCCGCCTGCACTGGAACAACACCCTGGACGAAGTGCTGGGTGACAACACTGGCGTCACCGGCGTACGCCTGAAGAGCACCCTCGACGGTAGCACCAGCGAGCTGCAGCTGGCCGGCGTGTTCATCGCCATCGGCCACAAGCCCAACACCGACCTGTTCAAGGGCCAGCTGGAAATGCGCGACGGCTACCTGATCGTCCAGGGCGGCGGCGAAGGCAATGCCACCGCCACCAGCATCGAGGGCGTGTTCGCCGCCGGCGACGTGGCCGACCATGTCTACCGCCAGGCCATCACCTCGGCCGGCGCCGGCTGCATGGCCGCGCTGGATGCCGAGAAGTACCTCGACATCTGAGCCCCAGGGCGGGCGGCAAACGCCCGCCCTCCCCCACTCCATGCTGACCTGGCTGCAGCGAGATTCGCTGGACTTCCCGCCGCTGGAAAAGGCCCTGCGCGAGCCCGACGGCCTGCTGGCGGCCGGTGGCGACCTGTCCGCGGAACGCCTGATCGCGGCCTATCGGCATGGCTGCTTCCCCTGGTTCTCCGAGGGCCAACCCCTGCTCTGGTGGTCGCCGGACCCGCGCACCGTGCTGTTCCCCGAGGAATTCCACCTGTCCCGCAGCCTGGCCAAGCTGATCCGCCAGCAGCACTACCGGGTGACGTTCGACCAGGATTTCGCCGCCGTCATCGCCGGATGCGCCGGCCCGCGCGACTACGCGGACGGGACCTGGATCACCGCTTCGATGCGCGACGCCTACTTGGACCTGCATGAACGGGGCCTCGCCCACTCGGTCGAGGTCTGGCTGGGAGAGGAACTGGTCGGCGGCCTCTATGGTCTGGCCATGGGCAGGCTGTTCTTCGGCGAATCCATGTTCAGCCGCGCCGACAACGCCTCCAAGGTCGGCTTCGCCACCCTGGTCGGCCAGTTGCGCGACTGGGGTTTCGTGCTGATCGACTGCCAGATGCCGACCCGGCACCTGCACAGCTTCGGCGCACGCCCCATTGCCCGCCGGGATTTCGCCACCTATCTGGAACGCTACCTGGGCCAGCCCGGCGCGAGCCACTGGCAGCGCTGAACCGGGGCTGTGGTAGGCACCATTGGCCTGACATACACTGTCCCCTGGGATCTTCCCGAGGATCGACCATGACCGAACTGGCTCGCCTCAAGTTCTACGCCACCCAGCCACACCCGTGCAGCTACCTGCCCGAAGAACAGGCGACCACCCTGTTCCTCGATCCCAGCCAGCCCATGGACGTGCAGGTCTATGCCGAACTCTCGGAAATGGGCTTCCGCCGCAGCGGCGACCATCTCTACCGCCCGCACTGCCAGCGCTGCACGGCCTGCGTACCGGCGCGCATACCCGCTGACCAGTTCATCCCCAACCGCCAGCAGAAGCGCATCCTCAAACGCAACGCCGACATCCGGGTGCAGGCCGTTCGTCCGGAGTTCAACGAGGAGTATTACGCGCTCTACGTGCGCTACATCGAGCAGCGCCACGCGGACGGCGACATGTACCCGCCGAGCCGCGACCAGTTCAGCACCTTCCTAGTCCGCGACCTGCCCTTCGCCCGTTTCTACGAGTTCCGTCTGGCCGAACGGCTGGTCGCAGTGGCGGTAGCCGACGTGCTGCCAAACGGCCTGTCGGCCGTATACACCTTCTACGACCCGGACGAGGAGCGCCGCAGCCTGGGCCGCTACGCCATTCTCTGGCAGATCGGAGAAACCGCACGTTTGGGCCTGCAGGCGGTCTATCTCGGTTACTGGATCAAGAACTGCCGGAAGATGAGCTACAAGACCCAGTACCGCCCCATCGAGCTTTTCGTCAATCAGCGCTGGGTCGTACTGACCTGAATACGGCGCCTCCGCCCATTTCCCGACTTTCCAGCCACTTGGCGGCCCTTACCCTTTTCGGGCACAATGCACGCCGCTTTTGCCTGGGCGCCCATCGCGCCGGGCCATTCTTTGGATACCGAGGGCTTTACTGCATGTCGAAAGAAGACAGCTTCGAACTGGAAGGTACTGTCGTCGACACCCTGCCCAACACCATGTTCCGTGTGGAGTTGGAAAACGGGCACGTCGTTACCGCGCACATCTCCGGCAAGATGCGCAAGAACTACATCCGCATTCTGACTGGCGACAAGGTCCGCGTCGAACTGACGCCGTACGACCTGAGCAAGGGCCGCATCACCTACCGCGCCCGCTGATTCCGCCAGGCGGAACCCGATAGAAGGTCCGCCAGACAGGGTCAGAATGCAGAACGCCCGGCATTGCCGGGCGTTTTCGTTTGCCTGCTTGCCGCTCAGGCGGGTTCGGCGTCGGCAGTGGTCTCGAATTCGAAGCGCAGCTCGCCGCCCTCCAGCTCGATGTGCACCACGCCACCGTGCTCGGCCAGCTCGCCGAACAGGATCTCCTCGGCCAGCGGCCGCTTGATCTTGTCCTGGATCAGCCGTGCCATCGGCCGCGCGCCCATCTGCACGTCATAGCCACGCTCCGCCAGCCAGCCGCGCGCCTCGTCGCTGACGAGCAGCTGCACACGTTTGTCCTCCAGCTGCGCCTGCAGCTCCGTGAGGAACTTGTCGACGATGCTCTTGATGACTTCGTGGGTCAGGCGGCCGAACTGGATGATGGTATCCAGGCGATTGCGGAACTCCGGTGTGAAGCTCTTCCTGATGACTTCCATGGCGTCGGACGAGTGGTCCTGCTGGGTGAAGCCGATCGACGCCCGCGCGGCGGTTTCCGCACCCGCGTTGGTGGTCATGATCAGGATCACGTTGCGGAAATCCGCCTTGCGCCCGTTGTTGTCGGTCAGGGTGCCGTGGTCCATCACCTGCAGCAGCAGGTTGAACACTTCCGGGTGGGCCTTCTCGATCTCGTCGAGCAACAGCACGCAATGCGGCTGCTTGGTGATAGCCTCGGTCAGCAGGCCGCCCTGGTCGAAGCCGACGTAGCCGGGCGGCGCACCGATCAGACGCGAGACGGTATGGCGCTCCATGTACTCGGACATGTCGAAGCGTACCAGCTCAATGCCCATGGCCTTGGCCAGCTGGCGCGCCGCCTCGGTCTTGCCGACGCCGGTCGGCCCGGCGAAGAGGAAGGAGCCCACCGGTTTGTCCGGCGCCTTGAGACCGGCGCGGGACAGCTTGATGGCGGTGGACAGCGAGTCGATCGCCGCATCCTGACCGAACACCGTCAGCTTGAGGTCGCGCTCCAGATTGCGCAGCAGCTCCTTGTCCGAGCTGCTGACGTGCTTCGGTGGAATCCGCGCGATCTTGGCGACGATGTCCTCGACCTGAGCCACGTCGATGCGCTTGGCCCGTTTGTCTTCCGGCTGCAGGCGCTGATAGGCACCCGCCTCGTCGATCACGTCGATGGCCTTGTCCGGCATATGGCGGTCGTTGATGTAGCGCGCCGCCAGTTCCGCCGCGGCGCGCAGGGCCTCGTCGCTGTATTCGATGTGGTGATGCTGCTCGAAACGGGTCTTGAGCCCCTTGAGGATACCCACCGTGTCCTCGACGGACGGTTCGGTGACGTCCACCTTCTGGAAACGCCTCGCCAGGGCACGATCCTTCTCGAAGATGCCGCGGAACTCTTGGAAGGTGGTGGAGCCGATGCAGCGGATCTCGCCCGAAGACAACAGCGGCTTGAGCAGGTTGGAAGCATCCATCACGCCACCCGAGGCCGCGCCGGCACCGATGATGGTGTGGATCTCGTCGATGAACAGGATGGCGTGCGGACGCTTGCGCAGCTCGTTGAGCAATGCCTTGAAGCGCTTCTCGAAATCGCCGCGGTACTTGGTGCCCGCCAGCAGAGCGCCGAGGTCGAGGGAATACACCACGCTCTCGGAAAGCAGATCGGGGACCTGACCGTCGACAATGCGCTTGGCCAGCCCTTCGGCGATGGCGGTCTTGCCGACACCGGCCTCACCCACTAGCAACGGATTGTTCTTGCGACGGCGCGCCAGGATCTGCGCCACGCGCTCGACCTCGTGCTCGCGACCGACCAGCGGATCGATCCGACCGAGACGGGACAACTCGTTGAGGTTGCTGGCATAGGCGTCGAGCGGATTGCTCGAGGCCGAGGACTCGCCGCCTTCGTCGTCCTGCATCTCCTGCTCGTTTTCGTGATGATCGGCATGGCCCGGCACCTTGGAGATGCCATGGGCGATGTAGTTGACCACGTCGATGCGGGCGACGCTCTGCTGCTTGAGCAGGAACACCGCCTGGCTCTCCTGCTCGCTGAAAATGGCCACCAGCACGTTGGCGCCGGTGACTTCGCGCTTGCCCGAACTCTGCACATGGAACACCGCACGCTGCAGCACGCGCTGGAAGCCCAGGGTCGGCTGGGTCTCGCGCTCTTCGTCGTGCTGCGGGATCAGGGGCGTGGTGGAGTCGATGAACTCCTGCAGATCATGCCGGAGCTTGTCCAGATTGGCGCCGCAGGCGCGCAGCACGGTGGCGGCCGCCTCGTTGTCCAGCAGGGCAAGAAGGAGGTGCTCGACCGTCATGAATTCATGGCGCTTGGCACGTGCCTCCTTGAAGGCCAGATTGAGGGTGACTTCCAGCTCTCGATTCAACATAGCTTCACCTCTTCCCCAAGCGGGACGGCGTCAACCGTCCTTTTCTATCTCACAGAGTAGCGGATGCTGGCTTTCCCGGGCGTACTGGTTGACCTGCATCGCCTTGGTCTCCGCGATATCGCGGGTGAACAACCCGCATACTGCCTTTCCTTCGGTATGGACAGTAAGCATGACCTTGGTGGCCATCTCTCGGTTCATACCGAAGAACACTTCCAGTACTTCGACAACGAAATCCATCGGAGTGTAATCGTCGTTGAACATCAGCACCTTGTACATGGGTGGGGCCTGCAGCGCCGGTTTCGACTCCTGCACGGCCAGGCCGTTCGAATCGTCCTCGTATTCGTCGGGTCGATCCTGATGGGATGTTAGTTGAATCTGGCTGCGTGGATGCATGCTGAACTAAAGGTGTCGCGACCGGTCGGAGAGTGGAGCCAGGGGGAGTATGACCGGCTTCTCAGCCGGCCGACCTGGCACCTTGACTAAAGGCAAAACGGTGTTACAAACAGTCAATACCCATGCGGGTATCGGGGTTCCGCGGCTAGCGCCCAAACGGCTGAAGTCGGACGTGGAGCTGAAGTGGATGATACTCCAGTGATGGAGTCCTTTGCAGAGGGATGTCAGCATGCTCAGCGGTAAGGTCAAGTGGTTCAACAACGCCAAGGGCTACGGGTTCATCGTGGCCGACGGCCGAGATGAGGACCTGTTCGCCCATTATTCGGCTATCCAGATGGACGGCTACAAGACGCTCAAGGCCGGCCAGGCGGTCAAGTTCGATATTCTGCAGGGCCCGAAGGGGCTGCATGCCGTGAATATCAGCTCGATTCTGGCGCCCGGTGAATCCCCGGCCACCGTCAGCTCGCCGCAAAGCACCCCGGTAGAAGCCTGAAACAAGCGACCGCCCAGCCCCATCGCCGGCCAGCGATGGGGTTTCGGGCCCCCAGCACAACACCCCCGCCTTCCTGTTGCGCCCTGGCAACACGGTGACATGGCCTCCGGCGCCGATATCTCCCCTCCTTCGCAGACTTCCCGGGCATCAGCTCGCGAAATACCCGGCAATAACCTCTGATCGGCGTCAATTGTCGAAAACAGTGCACGTCCGTACACTTCGCCACCCTCTTCCTCCTGGTGGCTGTCTCGATGCTTTTCCTCGCTCGCATGTTGTTGATGGGGCTGCACTTCGTGCTGGCTGGCGTACTGGGCCTGCTGCTCGGCCTGTGCCGGCCGTTCAACCCGGACAACAGCCGCCTCTGCGCCCGTCTGTATTCGCTGCCGGCCCTGTGCATGCTGCGACTCAAGCTCAAGACCGACGTGAAAAGCCTGTTCGGCCAGGACCGCCCATGCGTGGTGATCGCCAACCACCAGTCCAACTACGACCTCTACGTCCTCGGCCGCGTCGTGCCGCCGCGCACCGTCAGCATCGGCAAGAAGAGCCTGAAGTGGATCCCGTTCTTCGGCCAGCTCTACTGGCTAGCCGGCAACGTGCTGATCGACCGGGGCAACGGCCGCAAGGCCAAGCGGGCCATGATGGAAACCACCGAAACGCTACAGAAGCGCGACACCTCCATCTGGGTCTTTCCCGAGGGCACCCGTAACCAGGGCGATGGCCTGTTGCCGTTCAAGAAAGGCGCCTTCCAGATGGCCATCGCCGCCGGGGTACCGATCATTCCGGTGTGCGTCAGCACCTACGCCGGCCGCCTGAAGCTCAACAGCTGGAGCAGCGGCAAGGTGCTGATCCGCTCACTGCCGGCCATTCCCACCCTGGGCTTGACCCTGGAGGATCTGCCGAACCTGATGGAGCGCTGCCAGCAACTGATGCGCGAGTGCATCGAGCAACTGGACCAGCAGCTGGCCCGCGCCTGACCGCGCCTCTGCAGCGGCCAGGCGGCTGGGTTAAGCTGCCTCATCGCCATGCAGAGGACTATCCATGGGTCAGGTCGTTGCCGCAGCCGCCTATACCAAGGGCAAGAAAGTCGCCGATATCGCCATCGAGGAAGGCCGCCAGTGGGCCTCCAAACCTGGCCATTTCGTCTGGATCGGCCTACGCGACCCCGACAGCGCCCAGCTCACCGCACTCCAGCAGCAATTCGATCTGCACGAACTGGCCATGGAGGACGCCCTCGCCCAGCACACCCGACCCAAGCTGGAGACCTTCGGCGACGCGCTGTTCATGGTGCTCTACTCGCCGATCCAGCGCGAAGGCCGCATCGAGTTCGTCGAGACCCAACTGTTCGCCGGCAAGGGCTATGTGATCAGCGCCCGCTACGGCGACTCCGCGCCCTACTCCACCGTACGCCAGCGCTGCGAGGCACGCCCACTGCTGCTGGAGCACGGTGAGGACTTCGTGCTCTACGCCCTGCTCAGCTTCGTGATCGAGAACTACCGCCCCCTGCTCGACAGCGCCCACGCGGAGCTGGAGGACATCGAGCAGACGGTGCTGAACTGTCCGCTGGAGCAGGCCGACGTGGAGCGCATTCACGGCCTGCGGCGCAATCTGCTGCGCCTGCGCCGCCAGGTGGCGCCGCTGTCGGAGATCTGCCAGGAGCTGCAGCAGCTCGACTTCCCCTTCATCGACAAGCACATGCGGCCGTACTTCCGCGACATCGCGATTCACGTCAACCGACTGATGGAAGACCTCACCGGCCTGCGCGAGATGGCCGACCACGCCATCGAGATCGGCCTGCTGCTGGAGTCCTCGCGGCAGAGCCTGACCCAGCGCAAGTTCGCCGCCTGGGCGGCGATCCTGGCGTTCCCGACGGCAGTGGCGGGCATCTACGGCATGAACTTCCAGTACATGCCGGAGCTGACCTGGCACTACGGCTACTTCGGCGTGCTCGGCTTCGTCGGCCTCGGCTGCGTCGCCCTGTTCGCCAACTTCAAGCGGATGGGCTGGCTGTAGCGGTCAGACGGCCCGGGGCGCTTTTCCCTGGGCGACGAAACGCATCATCCACTCGGCCACGGCGGTGCCCTGGTGGTCGTGGGCCAGGCTCTCCACCGCCTTGCGGTAGGCCGGCTCGCCGATGCAGTGCTGGCGGATGTCCAGCAGCGCGCGTGAGTAGTCGTGGATGAACTCCGGATGGCCCTGGAAGCACAGCACCTGGTCCTCGATGCAATAGGCGGCCACCGGGCAGAACTCGCTGGAGGCCAGCAGCGTCGCCTTTTCCGGCAGCGCGGTGACCTGGTCCTGGTGGCTGATGAGTAGAGTCAACTGCTCAAGAGCGGGACTCATCCACGGCACCTGCTGCTTCAGCTCGTAATGGTGGATGCCCACGCCCCAACCCTGGGTGGCCCGCTCGGCACGGCCGCCCAGCAACAGCGCCAGCAACTGATGGCCGAAGCAGATGCCGAGCAGCTTGTCGCCACTCTCGTAGCGCTGCAGCAGGTAGGTCTTGAGGACGCCTATCCACGGATCGCTGCCGAACGAATCCGCCTTGCTGCCGGTCACCAGATAGGCGTCGTAGCGCTCCCCGTCGGCCGGGTAGTCGCCCTGCACCACGTTGAACACTTCGAAGGTCGCCGCCAGCGGCTGCTTGGCGAACAACCGCTCGAACATGCGGCCGTAGCCCTGGTATTGGTCGATCAGTTCGGGGCGGAGTACATCGGTTTCCAGAATGCAGATACGCAGTGACATGGAGCGGATCACCTGAGACGGCAGGGAGGGAGGAGGAAGCGGCTAGCGTGCATCGAAGCGCCCCTGGAACGCAACAGCCACGGGGCCTCGCCGGACCGGCAACATCACCACCTTCGATACCTACCATGCCCACCATTCACTTCTGTCGATGAAACGGCTCGGCAAAGATGCAAGCGTTCCCGATCACCTCAACAGGAGAGATTCATGAGCAGCTTCGCCGCCATCGCCAGCCTGATCGCCGCCTCCGCCTTCCGCAGCGTGCCGGTCACCCCACAACAGCCGCAACAGGCCCATCCCCGCCAACAAGCCACTGGCGATTAGCCCGAGGGAGGAACCGTCATGTCCATCACCGAAGCCTTCGCGAACACCAGCAGCTACGGCGTCACTTACGTCAGCCTCGGCGACACCGGCCTGCAGTTCGAGTCCGAAGCCACCATCCACCTGGAAGATGGCAGCCTGCTGACCCTGCGCATGCCCACCCGGCAGCATGAGAAAATGGCTATTCACGACGTGATCTGCCTGCAGAAGGGTCTGTGCCTGGCGGCCTGAACGGGTCGCCCATCACGGCGCCAGGAGTCGGCCCGCCAGCTCGTCGCCGAGGTGACGGACCAGGATGCGCCGCCAGGAGCCGTCCGCCTGCATGTCTGCGAATGCCTGCTGCATCTGCCCTGCCAGCGACGGGGCGTCCCTGAGCACCGGGCTGCCGGCGATGAAGCTGCGGTTCGTGCTCACCGGCAAGCCGGAGATCAGCGCGCGCTCGTCGTAGCCGAGCTGCCGCCACAGGTAGCGCACGCGCAGGTCTATCTCGTACCAGGCCAGCACCCGGCCGCCGTGCAGCATGCGCGCGGCCTGCTCGGGGTCTGTCACTTCCACCACCGACTGCCCTTCTTGCCGCAGGGACAACGCCTCCTGGGCCCTGGGCGTGCCGCCCATCACCACCAGCGGACCCGCTTCCAGTGCCTCGGCAAGGGTATCGAAGCGCTGTTGCTTGCTCGCCAGCAGGTAGGAAGTGGGCAGCACGCCCAGCAGCCAGACGAAGCCCGCTTCACGCTCCGCCGTGCGTCCTAGGTTGAGCACGATGCCACGCGGATCGTTGGCCACCGCCAGCTGCACCCGCTTCCAGGGAACGCTATGGAAGCGGCATTCGCGCTGCAGACGCCGACACAGCTCACTCATCAGATCGCCGTAAACGCCACGGTCGGCGGGATCGTCATCGGCGAACGGCATCTGCCCCTGGCCGATATAGACATTGAGCGCTTCGTCGGCCGCGGCAAGGGTGGCGGACGCCAGCAGGCCTGCCAGCAACACCGTTCTGATCGCCTTTCGCGTGCTCACGCGCTGCTGCACTCCCACCGACGCTTGCGGGCACGATGACAGAAAGCCCCCGAAAAGCAAAACCGGCCACATGGGCCGGTTCGCTCGTTGCCGAGTACGATCAGAAGCGCTCGCCCGTGGCCGCCTTCTCCAGCAGCAGGGCCGGCGGCAGGAAGCGCTCGCCGTACTGCTCGGCCAGGTACTGGGCGCGGGCGACGAAGTCGCGCACGCCGTACTGGTTGATGAACTGCAGCGCTCCGCCGGTCCAGGCGGCGAAGCCGATGCCGAAGATCGAACCGACGTTGGCGTCGGCCACCGACTTCAGCACGCCCTCCTCCAGGCAGCGCACGGTCTCGATGGCCTGGATGAACAGGATGCGGTCGCGCACGTCTTCCTGGGAAATCTGTGCATCCGCCTTCTCGAAGTGCGCCTTGAGTTCCGGCCACAGGTGCTTCTTGCCACCCTGCGGGTAGTCGTAGAAGCCGCCGCCGGCCGCCTTGCCCGGGCGCTTGTACTCATGGAGCATCAGTTCGATCACCCTGAACGCCGGGTGCTCGGGCAGGCTGCGGCCTTCGGCGGCGAGATCGGCCACGGTCTGCTTGCGGATGTGCTCCATCAGGCTCATCGACACTTCGTCGCTGATCGCCAGCGGCCCCACCGGCATGCCGGCCTTGCGCGCCTCGTTCTCGATCATCGCCGCGCTCACGCCTTCGCCGAGCATGGCGATGCCCTCGTTGGTGAAGGTGCCGAACACCCGCGAGGTGAAGAAGCCACGGCTGTCCTCGACCACGATCGGGGTCTTCTTGATCTGCAGCACGTAGTCGAAGCCGCGCGCCAGGGTCTCGTCGCTGGTCTTCTCGCCGCGGATGATCTCCACCAGCGGCATCTTGTCCACCGGGCTGAAGAAGTGCAGGCCGATGAACCTGTCCTGCTTCTGCACCGCGCTGGCCAGGCCGGTGATCGGCAGGGTCGAGGTGTTGGAGGCGATCACCGCGTCGGGCAGCGCCGCGGTCTCGGCGGCGGCGGTGACCTTGCCCTTCAGCGCGCGGTCCTCAAACACTGCCTCGATGATCAGGTCGCAGCCGTCGAAGTCCGCCTCGCTGGCGGACGGCGTGATGCGGGCGAGGAAGACGTCACGCTTCTCGGCCGTCATCTGGCCGCGGGCGACCTTCTTCTCCAGCAGGTTGGCCGAGTAGGCCTTGCCCTTCTCCGCCGCCTCGATGGATACGTCCTTGAGCACCACGTCGATGCCGGCCGCCGCCGAGACGTAGGCGATGCCCGCGCCCATCATGCCGGCGCCGAGCACGCCGACCTTCCTGGTCACGTACTGCGGAATGCCCTGCGGGCGCGACTTGCCGGCGTTGATCTCGTTGAGCTGGAACCAGAAGGTGCCGATCATGTTCTTCGCCACCTGGCCGGTGGTCAGCTCGGTGAAGTAGCGCGCCTCGATCAGTTGCGCGGTGTCGAAGTCGACCTGGGCACCCTCGACGGCGGCGCACATGATCTTCTCCGGCGCCGGGAAGCAGCCCTTGGTCTTGTCGCGCAGCACGCTCGGCGCGATGGCCAGCATCTGCGCCACGTTTGGCGAGCTGGGCGTGCCGCCGGGAATCTTGTAGCCCTTCACGTCCCACGGCTGCACTGAGGCCGGATTGGCGAGAATCCAGGCGCGGGCCTTGGCCAGCATGTCCTCGCGGCTGTCGGCCAGTTGGTGGATCAGGCCGGCCTTGAGCGCGGCGTCCGGGCGTACCTTCTTGCCTTCGGCCAGGTACGGCAGCGCCTTCTCCAGGCCGAGCAGGCGCACCATGCGCACCACCCCGCCGCCACCCGGCAGCAGGCCCAGGGTGACTTCCGGCAAGCCCAGTTGCACGTGGCTCTCGTCGATGGCGATGCGGTGATGGCAGGCCAGGCAGATTTCCCAGCCTCCACCCAGCGCCGCGCCGTTGATGGCGGCCACCACCGGCTTGCCCAGGGTCTCCAGCCGGCGCAGCTGGCCCTTGAGCACCAGGATGCCTTCGTAGAATTGCTGCGCCTCGGCCCTGGTGACCTTGATCAGCTCGTTGAGGTCGCCGCCGGCGAAGAAGGTCTTCTTCGCCGAGGCGACGATCACCCCGGCGATGGACTCCTTCTCGGCCTCCAGGCGGTCGATGGTGGCGGCCATGGCCTCGCGGTACACCCCATTCATGGTGTTGGCGCTCTGGCCGGGCATGTCGATGGTCAGGACGACGATGTTGTCCGAACCCTTTTCGTAACGGATGGCGTCAGTCATTTTCTGATTCCTTGCTGCGTAGGGCGGGTGAAACCCGCGTCTGCTGGTTCGCGCGGGTTGCACCCGCCCTACCGGTCAAATGCGTTCGATGATGGTGGCTATACCCATGCCGCCGCCCACGCAGAGGGTGGCCAGGCCGTAGCGCAGCCCGCGCTTCTCCAGCTCGTCGAGCAGGGTGCCGAGGATGGCGCAGCCGGTGGCGCCCAGCGGGTGGCCCATGGCGATGGAGCCGCCATTGACGTTGACCTTGTCCTCGCTGACGCCCATGTCCTTCATGAACTTCATCACGACGGAGGCGAAGGCCTCGTTGACCTCGAACAGGTCGATGTCCTCCACCGACAGGCCGGCCTTGGCCAGGGCCTTGCGGGTGGCCGGCGCAGGGCCGGTGAGCATGATGGTCGGGTCGGTGCTGGTCACCGCCGTGGCGACGATGCGCGCGCGGGGCTTGAGGCCCAGCTCCTTGCCCTTGGCTTCGGAGCCGATCAGCATCAGCGCCGCGCCGTCGACGATACCGGAGCTGTTGCCAGGGGTGTGCACATGCTCGATGCGCTCGACGTGGCTGTATACGCGCAGCGCGGTGGCATCGAAGCCCATCTGGCCCATCATCTCGAAGCTCGGCTTGAGCTTGCCCAGGCCTTCCAGGGTGGAGTCGCCACGGATGAATTCGTCGTGGTCGAGGATGACGATGCCGTTCTGGTCGGTCACCGGCACCAGGGATTTCCCGAACGAGCCGTCGGCGCTGGCGCGCGCGGCCTTCTGCTGGGAGCGCAAGGCGAAGCTGTCGACGTCTACACGAGAGAAGCCTTCCAGGGTGGCGATCAGGTCGGCGCCGATGCCCTGGGGCACGAAGTTGGAGTGGATGTTGGTCTCCGGGTCCATCACCCAGGCGCCGCCGTCGGAGCCCATGGGCACGCGGGACATGGATTCCACGCCGCCAACCACCACCAGATCCTCGAAACCGGAGCGCACCTTCATCGCGCCCATGTTCACCGCCTCGAGACCGGAGGCGCAGAAGCGGTTGAGCTGCACGCCGGCGACGCTCACGTCCCAGTCGGCGACCATGGCCGCAGTCTTGGCAATGTCGGCGCCCTGGTCGCCCACCGGGGTCACGCAGCCGAGCACGATGTCGTCGACCTGGCGGGTGTCCAGGCCGTTGCGTTCCTGCAGCGCCCGCAGCAGGCCGGCCACCAGGCTGACGGGTTTGACGCTGTACAGCGCGCCGTCCTTCTTGCCCTTGCCGCGCGGGGTGCGCACGGCGTCGAAAATGAATGCTTCGGTCATGACGTCCTCGGTTCATGGCAGCGGCGGTTGCCGGGTCGCCCTACCATAAATCCACGCCGGTCAGACTCAATGACCGATGCGCTCAGGGCCGTTGACCATTGGGCTCAGACGAATGGTCGCTCCGCCGTCGTAGCGACTGTGGGCCGTCTCGACCTGTCTGGCACGGGGCACCGCGCCGCCCACCAATCCCGACCGATAACCTCGGGTCTTCAAGCATGATGGCTCTAGAAACCAACCGATATAAGAAGCCGGTGACCCGCCCCCTAGGATTAAGCATGCAAGGTGTCGCTTCCGGGGTATTTGCCGGGGCGGCTTTTCCATCCGTGCCACGGCGCGGGCCGGCTCCGCGAAGCGCTGCGGAAAGCTGACCGGCCACGACGCCAACAAGAAGAAAGGCAGTCGCGTCATGTTCAAACACGCCAAGTACCGGCAGGCGAGCCTCATCGTCCTGGCCACTACCGTCATCCTGATCCTGCCCAACGTTACCCGCCTGGTCAGTTGATCGTCTCTTCCACGCCGCGCCCCGGTGCCGTAGCGCCCGGGTCGCGGAACAACCCTCTCCCGCCGTGCTGTGCTAGCGTGGAGGCCCGTACTATCGAGGCCACGCCATGCGCCATCTGCTGCTCGCCCTGAGCCTTTGCCTTCCGCTCGCCGCCCAGGCCGGCGAGATCGACCGGGCCGCCGCCCTGCAGGCCCTGGAGCGGCCCGATGCCGTGCTGATCGATGTGCGCACCCAGGAAGAATTCGCCACCGGCGCGCTGCCCGGCGCCACCCTGATCCCCCATGAGCAGATCGGCGCGCGCATCGCCCAGCTCGTGCCGGACAAGGACACCCCCGTGGTGCTCTACTGCCGCAGCGGCCGCCGTTCCGGCATCGCCCAGGACCAGCTGCAAGCGCTCGGCTATCGCCATGTGATCAACGCCGGCGGCTACGACTCGCTGCAACCCGCGCTCACCGGGGACTGAGGACGATGCGTCACATCGCCGCCCTGCTCGCCGCGTTGCTGACCGGCACCGCAGGCGCCGCCGAACTCACCCTGGAATTGCCCCAGGGCAGCCGTAGCTGGAGCAGCGAACAGCTGCTCGCCCATCCCGAAGCACAGGACATCAAGATCGAGGCCGATGTGGCCTACAAGCGCACCATGCGCTACCGCGCGGTTCCCCTGGCCGAACTGCTGCAGGGCGTGCAACCCGGCGACCACCTGCAGGCCGTGGCCCTGGACGGCTTTGCCGCCGAACTACCCGCCGCCCCGCTGCTGTCGCGCCAAGGCGCCCGCGCCTGGCTGGCCGTGGAAGACCCGGCCCGGCCCTGGCCCGGGCTGTCCCGAAACAAGCCCAGCGCCGGTCCCTTCTATCTGGTGTGGCAGCAGCCGGAAGCGGCACAGATCGGCCCCGAGCAGTGGCCCTTCCAGGTCGTCCGCCTGCGCCTGCTGGCGCCGGTGGCGCAACGCTTCCCCGCCCTGCTGCCGGCCACCGATGCCAGCGCCGAGGTGCGGGAAGGTTTCGCCCAGTTCCAGAAGAACTGCCTGGCCTGCCATCGCCTGAACGGCGCCGGGGACTCTCAGTTCGGGCCTGACCTGAACCTGCCGCACAACCCGACCGAGTATTTCAGCGGGGACTTCCTGCGGCGCTACATTCGCGATCCCCAGAGCCTGAGGCAGTGGCCCCAAGGGCGGATGCCGGGGTTCGGCGAAGACGTCCTGAGCGACGCGCAGTTGCAGGCGCTGATCGGCTACCTGTCGCACATGGCGGCCAGGAAGGCCGCGCACTGAGGGGAATCAGGCGCCGAGGACCTTGCCCAGCACCGCGCGTACCTTGTCGATGCCCCGCGCCAGTTCTGCCTCGATCCCGGCCATGGTGATGACGCCGCTGGACTTGCCGGCCGCCGGGTTGACCACCAGCGCCAGGCAGGCGTAGGGCAGCTCCAGTTCCCGCGCCAGCGCCGCCTCGGGCATGCCGGTCATGCCGACGATGTCGCAGCCGTCGCGCTCCATGCGGGCGATCTCCGCCGCCGTCTCCAGGCGCGGCCCCTGGGTGGCGCCATACACACCGTGGCTGCTGTGCGGGTAGCCGAGCGCCTGCAGCGCGGCGATCAACCGGCCACGCAGTGCCTCATCGTAGGGGTGGCTGAAGTCGATATGAGTGACCTGCTCGATATCGCCCTCGAAGAAGGTGTGCGCCCTGCCCCATGTGTAGTCGATCACCTGATGGGCCACGCACAGGTGACCGCTGCCCATGGCCGCGTGGATGCCGCCCACCGCGTTCACCGCGAGAATGGCCTCGGCGCCGGCCTGCCTGAGCGCCCAGAGGTTGGCGCGGTAGTTCACCTGATGCGGCGGAATACGGTGCGGGTGGCCATGGCGGGCGAGGAACAGCACCTCGTGGCCGGCATATTCACCGCACAGCACCGGAGCGGAGGGCGCGCCGTAGGGCGTGTCGAAGTTCTGCGCCTGCCTGAGAACCAGGCCTTCCAGCTGGGTCAGGCCGGTGCCGCCGATGATGGCGTAGGTGGTCATGCGGCCTGCTCCATCAATCGATCAGCTGCGCCGCGCGCAGGGCCGCGATGGCCTGCAGCCAGCGCGGCTGCTCGCGATAGTCGGTGCGGGCGAAACCACGACCACGCATGCGCGCCAGCCCCTTCGGCGGCTGTACCTTGAGCCGCTGCAAAGCGCCCAGGGCCAGCTCGGCGGAAGCACGGTCGTTGCACACAAGGCCCATGTCGCAGCCGGCATTCAGCGCCGCCTCGATGCGGCTGGCGGCGTCGCCCACCACATGGGCGCCGGCCATGGACAGGTCGTCGCTGAAGATCACCCCGTCGAAGCCCAGCTCGCCGCGCAGGATGTCCTGCAGCCAGCGCCGCGAGAAACCGGCCGGGCCGGTGTCCACCTGCGGGTAGATGACATGGGCCGGCATCACCGCCGCCAGCTGTCGGCCCAGGCGCTGGAACGGGATCAGATCCTTGGCGCGGATTTCTTCCAGGCTGCGCTCGTCCATCGGGATGGCCACATGAGAGTCGGCCTCGGCCCAGCCGTGGCCGGGGAAATGCTTGCCGGTGGCAGCCATGCCCGCGGCGTCCATCCCGCGGATGA
Organism: Pseudomonas paralcaligenes; assembly: GCF_019655855.1. GTDB lineage: Bacteria > Pseudomonadota > Gammaproteobacteria > Pseudomonadales > Pseudomonadaceae > Aquipseudomonas > Aquipseudomonas paralcaligenes. Next base: position 33,882 of record NZ_BPFX01000022.1, read on the forward strand.
AGGCGCCAGCCAGGCGGGTCGCAAGTTCGGCATCGCCCTCGAAGCTGCGGCTGCCGACCACAGCGCTGCGCTGGTGGTCCAGGTCCAGCACCGGAGCGAAGCTCAGGTCCAGACCCACGGCCAGCACCTCGGTCGCCATCAGCCAGCCGCAATGCTCGGCCAGTTGCTCGGCATTATCGTTGTCGGCCAGGGCGCGCATAGCCGGCAGGCGCACGAAGCCGTTGCGCAGGCGCTGCACGCGGCCGCCTTCCTGGTCCACCGCCAGCAGCAGGTCCGAGCGCACGGCGCGGATGGAGGCGCACAGCTCGCGCACCTGGCGCGGGTCTTCGATGTTGCGGGCGAACAGGATCAGGCCGCCCACCTCGGGCTGGCGCAGAATCCGGCGGTCCTCGGCGGTCAGCCAGGTGCCTTGGATGTCCAGCATCAGGGAACCAAACAGGGTCGTCACAAGGGAATCCTCAAGCGAGATCGGTCGTCGCCCACTGCGGGCACGGCGCCTCGTCGATCATCACCGCGCAGTGCGGCGGTACGTGGGGGTAAAGGTCCAGCAGGTCGGCGTTGCGCAGGCGCACGCAGCCGTGGGAGAGCGGCACGCCCATGGGCTGGGTGTCCGGAGTGCCGTGCAGGTAAATGTAGCGGCGGAAGGTGTCGACCTGGCCCAGGCGGTTGATACCGCGCTCGCAGCCGCTGAGCCAGAGGATGCGGGTGAGAATCCAGTCGCGGCCGGGGAACTGCTCGTCCAACGTCGCGGACCAGACCTCGCCGGTCCAGCGCCGCCCGCGCAGCACCGCGCCCAGGGGCAGGCCGTCGCCGATCTTCGCCCGCACCTGATGCCGGCCACGGGGCGTGCAGTTGGAACCACTGAGTTCGCCGGGCCCGTTGAGGGCGGTGGAGACGGGCAGACGCACGACCAGTCGCCCGTCGGCGAAGCCGTACAGGCGCTGGTCGGCGATGGAGATATGCAGGAAGTCGAGCGGGCGCATGGGCCGCTAGCTTAGCCCATCGCTCCGCTCGGGCACAGCGTCAGAGCGCCTTGGCGGCGACCTGCGACTTGGTCCGCGGCTTGAACTGGGCGGTGGCGAGCACGTCGTCGCTGACCCCGCTCTCGGCGCGCATGCCGGCGGCGAGGAACGGGACCATCAGGCGCATCACCTGCTCGATGGAGGTATCCACGCCGAAATCGTTCTCGGCGATGGCGCGCAGCGCCTTGATGCCGGACATGCTGAACGCCGCGGCGCCCAGCATGAAGTGCACGCGCCAGAAGATCTCCAGCGGCGGCAGCCTGGGCGCGGCCTCGTTGAGCAGCAGCATGTAGCGGCGGAACACCTTGCCGTACACCTCCTCCAGATACTTGCGCAGGTGACCCTGGCTCTGGCTGAAAGCCAGGCCGAGCAGGCGCATGAAGATGGAGAGGTCGTTGCCGCTGCGCGGCTTCACCGCCAGGGCCTGCTCCACGAGCATTTCCAGCAGCTCTTCGAGGCTGGCCTTGGCGTCCGGCTTGGCCAGGCGGCGATCCAGTTCACGTTCCAGGCTGATGCAGAACGGCCCGAGGAAGCGGGAGAACACCGCCTGGATCAGCGCCTTCTTGGAGCCGAAGTGATAGTTCACGGCAGCCAGGTTGACTCCGGCCTTGCTGGTGATCAGACGCAGCGAGGTCTCGGCGAAGCCCTTCTCCGCGAACAGCTGTTCCGCGGCATCCAGTATGCGCTCGACAGTTTCCGATTGAGCCATGAGATATACACCTGACAAACACTTGTTTGAAACATACGTTTCAGCTTGTGGGCCTGTCAAGCGGGACGGCGACTTTCATGGCTGATCGGTCAGGCATTTAACCATAGCCGAATGAAGGTAAATGTCGGCGCACTCCGCCAGGCGGCATGAATGACCCTCCAACCGCAACGCAAAGAAAGATTGCCAGCGCCGAATCACTGTATATAATCACAGCAACTGTATAAACAGACAGACCGCCCGCATGCTCAAACTGACGCCGCGACAATCCGAAATCCTCGCCTTCATCAAGCGCTGCCTGGAAGACAACGGCTATCCGCCGACCCGGGCCGAAATCGCGCAGGAACTGGGCTTCAAGTCCCCCAACGCCGCCGAGGAGCACCTCAAGGCACTGGCCCGCAAGGGCGCGATCGAGATGACGCCCGGCGCCTCGCGCGGCATCCGCATCCCCGGCTTCGAGCCGGCCGCCGCGGAAGAGGAAGGCCTGCCGGTGATCGGCCGGGTCGCCGCCGGTGCCCCCATCCTCGCCCAGCAGAACGTGGAAGACTCCTGCAAGATCAACCCGGAGTTCTTCCATCCCAAGGCCGACTACCTGTTGCGCGTGCGTGGCATGAGCATGAAGGACATCGGCATCCTCGACGGCGACCTGCTGGCCGTGCACACCACCCGCGAGGCCCGAAACGGCCAGATCGTGGTGGCGCGCATCGACGACGAGGTCACGGTCAAGCGCTTCCAGCGCACCGGCAACAAGGTCCTGCTGATCGCCGAGAACCCCGAGTTCGCCCCCATCGAAGTCAATCTCGAAGAACAGGATCTGGTGATCGAAGGCCTGAGCGTAGGCGTGATCCGCCGCTGAGAACCAAGGAGAGCTTCATGCAGTTCCCGCAGTCGCTGAATACTTCGCAACTCCCGCTGTTCCAGGCCTTCATCGGCAGCACCCTGCCGCTGCTCGAAGAGCCCGTGGAGGCGCCCTGGCTCGACGAGCCGGAGCCTTTCAGCGAACTGCGCCTGTCAGGCTCCCTCGGTCATTGCCGCCACCTGCTGGGGCCGGTACTGCGCGAGCTAAGCCGCAATCAGGACGAACGCTGGCTCACCCTGGTCGCCCCGCCCTCTTCCATCACCAACGCCTGGCTGCGTGGCGCCGGCCTCGACCTGGGTCGCCTGCTGGTACTGCAGCCGCGTGCCGGTCAGGACGTGCTCGATCTCACCCGCGAGGCATTGCGCCTCGGCCGCAGCCATACCGTGGTGAGCTGGATCGACCTGCAGCCCGGCCAGCGGGCGAGCCTGACCAGCGCCGCGCGCCTGGGCAGTGCGCAGAGTCTGAATATTCGTCTGGATTGACGGGGTGATACTTCGATAAGAGCCCGCTTGAGGGCTCAGTGCAGCACGCGCGGCTGCTCTTCCTGCTCGATCTCGCCTTCGGCCAGCCGGCCGGCCATCTGCACGCCGACGTTGAGCATGGCCTTGGCCACCTCGACGTGATGCCCCTGGAGGAAGGCCTTGGCGTCCGCCGAGAAGTCCAGGGTCACCAGCACTTCCTCATCCTCGGCGCGGCGCAGAATGATGCGGCCGTCGGGCAGTTCGACGATTTCGAGAAAGGAAGTGGACATGTCGGGGTCTCCTGATAGGCCGCCAGTGTAACAGTCCCCACGCGAACGCCCTAGTCCAGCGGTAGGGCATCATGGATACGCATCACAGAAAGCGCCTGTCGGCAGGCGATGGACGGCCCCGCTCAGCACTCGCTCAGCGAGCCCCGGTAACGCAGCACCAGTTGCTTCAGTTGCTGACGCCAGCTTTCCAACTCGTCACGACTCAATGGCGGCGCCTCTTCCTCGACGCTGACCGCGGTGATCAGCGGCAGGGTCGGATCGACCTTGGCGGTCTTCGGCGCCTGGGGTGGCTGGAACAGTTCGGCGTGGGCGGCCAGCAGGCGGGCCAGCCAGCTTTCCGGCTGCTGAGCAATCTCCAGCAGTTCGGACAGCTCGGGACTCGGCGAAGCCTGCAGCACCGAAGGGTTGAGCAGCAGCTCGACCCGTGGCGCATTGGCCTCGGCAGTCTTGTAGTAGCCGGCGATCTCGTGGCAGAGACCGAGCACCGCACCGTACAAGTGGAACAGCGCGGCTTCGCGCTCGGCCTGTACCAGCGCCTGGGCGTTTACCGCCTCACCGGCCTCGGCCTTGCGCAGGCTCTCCAGGGCCAGCCCGGCGAAGAAGATCTTCTGGTTTGTGCGGGTATAGAGTTCGTGGGCCATGGACTGCCTCGCTAGCCGCCGTGCGGATGATCAGGGAGGCGCCCCACCCGACCGCGGGCGAGGCGCGAACGCTCAGCGCTTGTCTTCCACCTTCCACTTGCCGCCGTCGAAGAAGGCGCGCCAGCCGGTGGGCTTGCCGTCCACCTCGCTCTGCACATACTGCTCCTTGGTCTTGCGACTGAAACGGATCACCGCCGGACGGCCTTCCGGGTCCTTCTGCGGCGCGTCGAGCAGGAAGTGGTACTTCGGATCGATCTCCTGCTTGTGCGGCACCAGTTCCAGGACCAGCGGCGCACGCGTCTCGCGGTTCCTCGGGAAGCCGCTGGCGGCGAGGAACAGTCCGGAGGCGCCATCACGCAGGACGTAGGTGTCGTCGACCTTCTCGCACTTCAGCTCGGGCATCTTCACCGCGTCCATCTTCGGCGGCGCCGCCTCGCCGTTCTTGAGCAGCTTGCGGGTATTCTTGCAAGCCGGATTGGTGCAGCCGAAGAACTTGCCGAAACGGCCGGTCTTGAGCTGCATCTCGCTGCCGCACTTGTCGCATTCCAGGCTCGGTCCCTCGTAGCCCTTGATGCGGTACTGGCCCTGCTCGATCTCGTAGCCGGCGCAGTCCGGGTTGTTGCCACAGATGTGCAGCTTGCGCGTCTCGTCCAGCAGGTAGGCGTCCATCGCCGTGCTGCAGATCGGGCAGCGGTGCTTGCTGCGCAGCACGCGGGACTCGGACTCGCCCTCGTCGTCCGCGGCGATTTCGTCGCCCGGGATCAGGTTGATGGTGGCCTTGCAGCGCTCCTTCGGCGGCAGCGCATAGCCGGAGCAACCGAGGAACACGCCGGTGGACGCGGTACGGATCATCATCGGTCGGCCGCACTCGCGGCACGGGATGTCGGTCAGGGTTGGCTGGTTGGCACGCATGCCCTTGTCGGCTTCTCCGGCCACTTCCAGCTTCTTCTTGAAGTCACCGTAGAACTCGTCGAGCAGATGCTTCCAGTCGCGCTCGCCCTGGGCCACGTCGTCGAGATGCTCCTCCATGCCGGCGGTGAAGCCGTAGTCCATGAGGTTGGCGAAGCTCTCGTTGAGACGCTCGGTGACGATGTCACCCATTTTCTCGGCGTAGAAGCGGCGGTTGTGCGTGGTGACGTAGCCACGCTCCTGGATGGTGGAGATGATCGCCGCGTAGGTTGACGGGCGGCCAATACCGCGCTTCTCCAGCTCCTTGACCAGGCTGGCCTCGGAATAGCGTGCCGGCGGCTTGGTGAAGTGCTGGCTGGGGTCGAGCTTGATCAGCTTGAGAGCATCACCCTCTTTCATCTCCGGCAACACGTCGTCGTCGCCCGGCTTGCCCTGCTGGGGCAGCACGCGGGTGTAGCCGTCGAACTTGAGGATGCGGCCCCGGGCGCGCAGCTCGAAGGTGCCGGCGCCCACGCTGACGCTGGTGGACAGGTACTCGGCCGGCGGCATCTGGCAAGCCACGAACTGGCGCCAGATCAGCTCGTACAGGCGCTCGGCGTCGCGCTCCATGCCGGACAGCTGGGTCGGGCGCAGGTTGACGTCGGACGGGCGAATGGCCTCGTGCGCCTCCTGGGCGCCCTCCTTGCTCGAATAGAAGTTCGGCTTGGCCGGCAGGTATTTCTTGCCGAACTCGTCATCGATGAAGCCGCGCACCATGTCGATGGCATCGGCGGACAGGTTGGTCGAGTCGGTACGCATATAGGTGATGTAGCCCGCCTCGTAGAGACGCTGGGCCATCATCATGGTCTTCTTCACGCCGAAACCGAGGCGGTTGCTCGCCGCCTGCTGCAGGGTGGAGGTGATGAACGGGGCGGAGGGCTTGCTGGAGGTCGGCTTGTCCTCGCGCTTGACCACGCTGTAGGCGGAGGCCTTGAGCTTGTCCAGGGCCGCCATGGCCTGGGCCTCATTGAGCGGCTTGAAGGCCTCGCCGTTCTCGCGGGTCACCTCGAAGCGCACCTTGTCGCCCTTGTTGGTGCCGAGGTCGGCGTGCACTTCCCAGTACTCTTCCGGCACGAAGGCGCGGATTTCCTTCTCGCGCTCCACCACCAGCTTCACCGCCACCGACTGCACGCGGCCGGCGGACAGGCCTCGGGCGATCTTGGCCCACAGCAGCGGCGAGACCATATAGCCCACCACGCGATCGAGGAAGCGGCGCGCCTGCTGGGCGTTGACCCGGTTGATGTCCAGCTCGCCGGGCTGGGAGAAGGCCTCCTGGATGGCCTTCTTGGTGATCTCGTTGAACACCACCCGCTTGTAGCGGCTGTCGTCGCCGCCGATGGCCTCGCGCAGGTGCCAGGCGATGGCTTCCCCTTCGCGATCCAAGTCGGTTGCGAGGTAGATGGTGTCGGCATCCTTGGCCAGGCGGCGCAGTTCCTCGATCACCTTTTCCTTGCCGGGCAGGATCTCGTACTTGGCCTTCCAGCCGTGCTCGGGATCGACGCCCATGCGGGTGAACAGCTGACGCTTGGCCTTCTCCTTGGGCGACAGCGCAGGCGCCTCGGCGGCCGCAGCCTTGCCGCGCTTGACCGGCTCCTTGCTGGCACTGGCGGAACCGCTGGTGGGCAGGTCACGAATATGGCCGATGCTCGACTTCACCACAAACTGGTTGCCCAGGTACTTGTTGATGGTCTTGGCCTTGGCCGGGGATTCCACGATGACCAGCGATTTGCCCATGGACTGGAGAATTCCTGAATACGAAAAAGAAGAAATAAGCGGCAGGAGCCTATAAAGGCACCGCTATATATAGTGGCCGTCGAGCCGAGGTCAAGGACGATTCCCTGCCGCCACCTGTTCGAGCAGGCCCGCTTCGGCTTCCACCAAGGCGAAACGCGGGACCGTCTCGCCGTCCAGTTCCACCGTGCCGCGGAACATTTCCAGCGGCCGCACCCACATCCCGAACTCGCCGTAGAGCGCCTGGTAGACCACCAGCCACTCCTCGGTCTCGGAATGCCGAGCGGTGCCGAACACTCGATAGTGCGGCCCCTTGTAGTGACGGTAAAGACCGGGTTGCAGTTGCATGAGATTCTCCCCGAAAAAGCAAAAACCGGGGCACGAGGCCCCGGTCTTCGCATCTGCGAACGTGCTTAGACGCGTTCGAAGATGGTGGTGATGCCCTGGCCGAGGCCCACGCACATGGTGGACACGCCCAGAGTACCGCCATTCTGCTTCATCACGTTCAGCAGGGTGCCGGAGATACGCGCACCGGAGCAACCGAACGGGTGACCCAGGGCGATGGCGCCGCCGTGCAGGTTGACCTTCTGCTCCATCTTGTCGAGGAGTTTCAGGTCCTTCAGCACCGGCAGGGCCTGGGCGGCGAAGGCTTCGTTCAGCTCGACGAAGTCGATGTCGTCGATGGTCAGACCGGCACGCTTGAGCGCCTTGTTGGTCGACGGAACGGGACCGTAGCCCATGATCGCCGGATCGACACCGGCCACGGCCATGGCGCGAACCACGGCCAGCGGCTGGATGCCCAGGTCCTGGGCACGCTGGGCGCTCATGACGATCATGCAGGAAGCGCCGTCGGTGATCTGCGAGGAAGTACCCGCGGTCACGGTGCCGCCTTTCGGGTTGAACGCCGGCTTCAGCGCGGCCAGGCTCTCGACAGTGGTCTCCGGACGAATGGTTTCGTCGAAGTCGAACACCTTCAGGAAGCCGTTCTCGTCGTAGCCTTGCATCGGGATGATTTCATCCTTGAACTTGCCTTCGACGGTGGCCTTGTGGGCCAGGCGGTGGGAACGCTCACCGAACTGGTCCTGGGCTTCACGGCTGATGCCGTGCATCTTGCCCAGCATTTCGGCGGTCAGGCCCATCATGCCGGACGCCTTGGCGGCGTACAGGGACATGTGCGGGTTCGGGTCGACACCGTGCATCATGCCGACGTGGCCCATGTGCTCCACGCCGCCGACAACGAATACGTCGCCGTTGCCGGTCTGGATGGCCTGCACGGCGGTGTGCAGGGCGCTCATGGAGGAACCGCACAGACGGCTGACGGTCTGGCCGGCGCTGGTGTGCGGGATCTGGGTCATCAGCGACGCCATGCGCGCGATGTTCCAGCCCTGCTCCAGGGTCTGGTTCACACAGCCCCAGATCACGTCTTCCACTTCGGCCGGATCGACCTTGGTGTTGCGCTCCAGGACCTTGCTGATCAGATGGGCCGACATGTCCTCGGCACGGGTGTTGCGGTGCATGCCACCCTTGGAACGACCCATCGGGGTGCGGCCGAAGTCGACAATGACCGCGTCTCTCGGATTCAGGCTCATATTTCTCTCTCGCTCTGTTCGCTGCGCGATTAACCGAAGAACTTCTGGCCCTTGGCGGCCATTTCACGAAGCTTGGCGGTCGGGTGGTACAGGGCGCCCAGGTCGGCGTACTTGTCGGCCAGGGCGACGAACTCGGCTACACCGATGGAATCGATGTAACGCAGGGCACCACCACGGAAGGGCGGGAAGCCGATGCCGTAGATCAGGCCCATGTCGGCCTCGGCTGCGGTCTCGACGATGCCGTCTTCCAGGCAACGAACGGTTTCCAGGCACAGCGGGATCATCATGAAGTTGATGATGTCCTCGTCGGTCAGCTCGCGCTGCTCCTTGACGATCGGCTTGAGGATCTCGTAGGCCTCCGGGTCCTGGACTTTCTTCGGCTTGCCGCGCTTGTCCATTTCGTAGGAGTAGAAACCCTTGCCGTTCTTCTGGCCCAGGCGGTTGGCGTCGTACATCACGTCGACGGCGGTCTTGCCTTCCACGGCCATGCGGTCCGGGAAGCCTTCGGCCATCACGTCACGGCCGTGGTGGCCGGTGTCGATGCCGACCACGTCGGACAGGTAGGCCGGGCCCATGGGCCAGCCGAACTTCTCCATGATCTTGTCGATGCGCACGAAGTCGACGCCGAATTCCAGCAGCTTGGCGAAGCCGCCGAAGTACGGGAACAGCACGCGGTTGACCAGGAAGCCGGGGCAGTCGTTGACCACGATCGGGTTCTTGCCCATCTTCTTGGCGTAGGCCACGGTGGTGGCCACGGCCACTTCGCTGGACTTCTCGCCACGGATCACTTCCACCAGCGGCATCATGTGCACCGGGTTGAAGAAGTGCATGCCGACGAAGTTTTCCGGACGATTCAGGGTCTGGGCCAGGAAGCTGATGGAGATGGTCGAGGTGTTGGAGGCGATGATCGCGTCTTCCTTCACCTGGCCTTCCACCTCGGCCAGCACGGCGTGCTTGACCTTCGGGTTCTCGACCACGGCCTCGACCACGATGTCGACTTCCTTGAAGTCGCCATAGGACATGGTCGGACGGATGGCGTTGAGCGCCTCGGCCATCTTGGCCGGAGTCATGCGGCCTTTCTCGACGCGCTTGCCGAGCAGCTTGGAGGCCTCGTCCAGACCCATCTGGATACCCTCTTCGCGGATATCCTTCATCAGGATCGGGGTGCCCTTGGACGCGGACTGGTAGGCGATGCCGCCACCCATGATGCCGGCGCCGAGCACGGCGGCCAGCTTCACGTCGCGGGCGATCTCGTCGTGCTTCTTGGCTTTCTTCTTCAGTTCCTGGTCATTCAGGAACAGACCGATCAGGCTTTCGGCGACCGAGGTCTTGGCCAGCTTGACGAAGCCGGCGGCCTCGACTTCCAGGGCCTTGTCACGACCGAAGTTGGCGGCTTTCTGGATGGTCTTGATGGCTTCGACCGGAGCCGGGTAGTTCGGACCGGCCTGGCCGGCGACGAAGCCCTTGGCGGTCTCGAAGGCCATCATCTGTTCGATGGCGTTGAGCTTGATCTTTTCCAGCTTGGGCTGACGCTTGGCCTTGTAGTCCAGCTCGCCGGAGATGGCGCGCTTGACCAGGTCCAGAGCAGCATCCTTGAGCTTGTCCGCGGTAACCACGGCATCGACGGCGCCCACTTTCAGCGCGTCTGCGGCCCGGTTCTCCTTGCCGGAGGCGATCCACTCGATGGCGTTGTCGGTACCGATCACGCGCGGCAGGCGCACGGTGCCGCCGAAGCCCGGGTAGATGCCCAGTTTGACTTCCGGCAGACCGATCTTGGCGGCGTCGGAGGCGACGCGGTAGTCACCGGCCAGGCACATCTCGAAACCGCCGCCCAGGGCGATGCCGTTGATGGCGACCACGGTCGGAACCGGCAGGTCTTCGAAATCGCTGAAGATCTTGTTGGCTTCGAGGTTGCCGGCCACCAGTTCTTCGTCGGGCAGCTTGAAGTTGTCGACGAACTCGGTGATGTCCGCGCCGACGATGAACACGTCTTTGCCGCTGGTGACGATGACGCCCTTGATCGAACCGTCTGCCTTGATGGCATCCACGGCCTGACGCAGGTCGGTCAGGGTGAGACGGTTGAACTTGTTAACGGACTCACCCTTGAGGTCGAAATTCAATTCGACGATGCCGCCCTCAAGAGCCTTAACCGTGATGGCTTTACCTTCGTAAATCATCAACTGATCTCCACGGTATGGAAGCTGAACTGTACACATCGGAGCCAACCGGCCGGGGCCGCTCTAGGCATAGGCCGTCGAGCATAGTCCCAATCGATCCGACACACCCGCCGACGCGATAATCGGGCTGGAACGGCGCGGCCTGATGCGGCCCAACGCTCGATTCATACGCCCGTTTGATTTGGGTGGAGGTACATTCAGTGAAAACCAGGCAATTGTCAATTGCCCGTCGCAGGTGCCCCGAATGAGCCGGGCGTCACAGAATGACCGAATACCGTCGCAAAGCCACGACTTGCGCGGAAAGCCCGTTCTCGGCACCCGCACGAACTTTCAGGCGACGGCGGCCAGCAGCTCGGCGATTCTGCGCAGTTCGTCCTCCCCGCCCCGCTCGCCCCAGTAGAGCGCCACCATCTGCGGCCCGGCCTCGACCTTGTAGACGTCGGCGGGCAGGCCCAGCAGGCGCTCCAGCATCGGCGCATCGGCGCAGGGCTCGCGCCACTGGTTGCACCACTGGCCCGGAGCGACCTGCCAGTAGGTCCAGCTGTCGGACCTGCCCGGGCGGCGCCCCCGATGGTACTGGGCGCAGCTGGCCGGCGGCGAGCCAGCCAGCCAATGCGGCCATTCCTGCTGGCTCAGCTGCATGCCCAACCCCAGGCGCCGCGCGGCCAGGCGCAGCGCCATCTGCCCGCGCTGGCGCGGCGAGGGGCGCAGCCAGACCAGCGGGCTGAGCGCCGCACCCACCAGCAAAAGCACGATCCACCAGGTCATATCTGTCACGAGAAGCAAAAGCCTGTGTTATGAAGGGAGCAGCACCATACTGCAAGCATGCCCACTCAGTGGAGGAGAACCCAGATGCCCTATCAGCACATCCTGATCGCCGTGGACCTGACCGATGAATGCCATCCGGTGGCCGAGCGCGCCCTGGCCATCGCCGCCAGCAACGGCGCCAAGGTCTCGCTGGTCCACATCGTCGAACCGATGGCCATGGCCTTCGGCGGCGACGTACCGATGGACCTGTCGATGCTGCAGCAACAGCAGTTCGACCAGGCCCGCGAACACCTGGAGACCTTCGCCGGCCGCTACCCGCAACTGGGCGCGGACCAGCGCCACCTGGCCTACGGCCAGCCGCGTCAGGAAATCCACCGATTGGCCGAAGAACAAAGCTGCGACCTGATCGTGGTGGGCAGCCACGGCCGTCACGGTCTGGCCCTGCTGCTCGGCTCCACCGCCAACGACGTGCTGCACAGCGCGCCATGCGACGTGCTGGCGGTACGCCTGAAGAAACCCAAGGAATAGAAACGCTTGCCCGCGGCCCGCTCGGGGTCGCGGGCACACCCGCTTACTCGCCGCCGTCGCCGGCGCTCATCACCAGCGGGCGAATCTTCAGCAGCTGCGTCTCCATGGACACCGTGAGGCTCGACGACATGGAGAAGAAGGTGAGGAACGCCTTCAGGTTGGAATCGCCCTCGCACACGTCGAGAATGCGCTGCCAGAAGGCCTGGTTGACCAGCTGCAGCTGCTGGAACTGCTTGACCAGGCCCTTCAGCTCCCAGTCCGGACGACGCCCCTCGCGGAAGTTGAAGTACTGCCGGGTCAGGTACTGCGAGATGGTGCGCAGGATGAATTCCTGGCTGCTGGCGAACGGCAGGTGGTTGTGCGCCATCGGCCGCAGCTTGCCCAGCACCGGGCAGGCGCTGGTGGCCATGATCACCCCGAGCAGCGAGCGCAGCCCCTCTTCCAGCCCGACCTGCTTGGTGTATTCGCGCTCCGGGGTACGCACCCAGACGTGCGCCCGCTTGACGGCCGGCAGGCCGTGGAAATCCTCGATCACCCGGTGCAGATCGACCGCCGCCGGGCAGCGGCTGAACTCTTCTTTCCTCAGCGGGCAGTTGCTGCACTGATTGTGTTCCAGACGTGTCCACTTCGGGGTCGTCTCGGCATGCTGGGCATCATACTGACGGTCCAGCTCGATCCTGTAGCTGAACTGATGGTTGTCGTCCAGGGTGATGCGGTACTCGATCGCCATGCAGGTCTCCAGCAGGCTTCAGTCTTCCAGTTCGGCCCAACGCTCCAGTAGCTGGTCCAGTTCTTCTTGTAGGCGCTGCAGGCGTTCCAGCGCGGGCCCGGTGATGGCCGGGGCCTGCTGGTAGAAGGCCGGATCGGCGATCTGCCCTTGCAGTTCCGCGAGCTGGACCTCCAGGGCGTCGATCTGCCCGGGGATGGCCTCCAGCTCTCGCTGCAGCTTGTAGCTGAGCTTCTTCGCGGCCGGAGCCGCGCTAACACTTGTGGCAACTGCCGCCGGCTCCGGTTCCGGAACGCGGGCGGTTTCGACCTTGGCCGGCCTGGATTCGCCGACACCCAGCAACCGAGGCGAACCGCCCTGGCGCAGCCAGTCCTGGTAGCCGCCGACGTATTCGCGCACCCTGCCCTCGCCTTCGAAGACCAGGGTGCTGGTCACGACGTTGTCGAGGAAGGCCCGGTCGTGGCTGACCATCAGCACTGTGCCGGGGAAATTCAGGAGGACTTCTTCGAGCAGTTCGAGGGTTTCCACATCCAGGTCGTTGGTCGGCTCGTCCAGCACCAGCAGGTTGGCGGGCTTGCTGAACAGTTTGGCCAGCAAAAGGCGCGCGCGCTCTCCCCCGGACAACGCCTTGACCGGCGTGCGCGCACGCTGCGGACTGAACAGGAAATCCCCCAGATAACTCAGCACGTGACGGTTCTGGCCGTCGATGCTGATGAAGTCGCGCCCCTCCGCGACGTTGTCGATCACCGTCTTTTCCGGCTCCAGCTGATGGCGCAACTGGTCGAAGTACGCCACTTCCAGCCGGGTACCTGCCACTATCGTGCCAGTATTTGGCTGCAGGTCGCCGAGCAGCAGTTTCAGCAGGGTGGTCTTCCCGGTTCCGTTGGCCCCGAGCAGGCCGATGCGGTCGCCGCGCTGCAGCACCAGGGAGAAGTCGCTCACCAGCGGCGCTCCCCCTGCGTGCGCAAAACTGACATTTTCCGCCACTATCACCTGCTTGCCGGATTTCTCCCCCGACTCCAGCTGGATATTCGCCTTGCCCTGGCGTTCGCGACGCTCGCTGCGCTCCTGGCGCATGGCCTTGAGCGCCCGCACGCGGCCCTCGTTGCGGGTACGGCGGGCCTTGATGCCCTGGCGAATCCACACTTCCTCCTGGGCCAGGCGCTTGTCGAACAGGGCGTTGGCGGTTTCCTCGGCGGCCAGTTGCTGCTCCTTGTGCACGAGGAAGCTGGTGTAGTCGCCGTTCCAGTCGATCAGCCCGCCGCGATCCAGTTCGAGGATGCGGGTGGCCAGGTTCTGCAGGAAGGAACGGTCGTGGGTGATGAACAGCACGGCGCCGCCGAAGTCCTTCAGCGCCTCTTCCAGCCAGGCGATGGCGCCGATGTCCAGGTGGTTGGTCGGCTCGTCCAGCAGCAGCAGGTCCGGCTCGGAGACCAGAGCCTGGGCCAGCAGCACGCGGCGGCGCCAGCCGCCGGACAGCTCGGCCAGGGTCTTGTCCGCCGGCAGCTGGAGGCGGCTCAGGGTGCTGTCGACCAGTTGCTGCAGGCGCCAGCCGTCCTTCGCCTCCAGCTCCTGCTGCACGTGCATCAGCCGGTTGAGATCTTCCTCGCCGTGGATGTTCTGGCTGAGGTGGTGATAGCGGGCGAGCAGCTCGCCGACGCCGGCAAGGCCCTCGGCCACCACGTCGAATACGGTCCGTTCGTCGGCCCGTGGCAGTTCCTGCGGCAGCTCGCCGATCTTCAGGGCCGGCGCGCGCCAGATCTCGCCGTCGTCGGGCATCTGGTCGCCCTTGACCAGGCGCAGCATGCTCGACTTGCCGGTACCGTTGCGGCCGATGATGCACACCCGCTCGCCCCGGGCGATCTGCCAGGACACCTGGTCCAGCAGGGGCATGGCGCCATAGGCCAGGGAAACGTCGGAGAACTTGAGCAGGGTCATATCGGGCCACCTAAAAAAACAGGCGCGCATTCTAGCCCAGTTAGGCTGGCCCAATGCTGGCGCCTTTGCTGGAGCGTCCTGCGGCATTCTCGCGCAGGGAGCAACAGGCTAAGCTAGGCGCATTTCAGGAAGCTCGCCGCTTCGTTTCGCCTTTATCTGCCCGGATGTGTCATGCGCCGCCCTCTATTCTGTCTGCTTTCCGCCTTCCTCTCCTGCACTCTCGGCCTGTCCGCCGTGCAGGCCGCCAGCCTGTCCCAGCAGCGGCAGATGTACGACGAGGCCAAGCGCGCCCTGGCCAAGGGCGACAAGGGCCCCTACCAGCGCTACGCCAGTGCCCTGCGCGACTACCCGCTGGAGCCCTACCTGGCCTATGACGAGCTGACCGCGCGCCTGAAGTGGGCGAGCAACGACGAGATCGAGGCCTTCCTCACCGAGCACGGCGACCTGCCCCAGGCCGGCTGGATGAAGCTGCGCTGGCTGCGCTGGCTGGCCGAGCGCGGCGAATGGCAGACCTTCGCCAACCATTACGACCCCAAGCTCAACTTCACCGAACTGGACTGCCTCTACGGCCAGTACCTGTACAAGCACGGCATGCAGGCCGAGGCGCGGGCCGCGGCGGAAAAGCTGTGGCTGGTCGGCAAGTCCCAGCCCGAGGCCTGCGACACCCTGTTCGGCACCTGGCGCGCCGACGGCCAGCTCACCGAGGAGCGCCGCTGGAAGCGCGCCAAGCTGGCGGCCGAGGCGCGCAACTACGGCCTCGCCAGTTACCTGGTGAAGGGCCTGCCGAGCCAAGGCAAGCAGGGCGAGCTGATGATCGAGGCGGCGCAGAAGCCGCAGATCATGAGCCAGACCGCCCGCTTCGCCCCCGCCGACCACTACATGGCCGACGCCGCCGGCCTCGGCCTGCGCCGCCTGGCCCGCCAGGACCCGGAAAAGGCCCTG
The DNA here is from genome assembly GCF_019655855.1 of Pseudomonas paralcaligenes. GTDB lineage: Bacteria > Pseudomonadota > Gammaproteobacteria > Pseudomonadales > Pseudomonadaceae > Aquipseudomonas > Aquipseudomonas paralcaligenes. The sequence goes on from NZ_BPFX01000022.1 coordinate 49,209, forward strand.
AGCCTGCTCGAGGTCTATGCGGGCAAGCTGCCGTTCTCCAGCGACGAGAAGGTCGCCATCGCCCGCGAGATCGGCCTGACCCTGGCCAAGCGCTTCGACATCCGCGCCCTGCGGGTCATGGCCCAGTACGACCCGGAACTGCGCGACAACACCGTGTCCGAATGGCGTGCCCGCCTGCTGCTGCGTCATGGCCAGTGGGAAGACGCCTACCAGTTGACCAGCCGCCTGCCGGCGGACCTGGCCACCACCAGCCGCTGGCGCTACTGGCATGCGCGCAGCCTGCAACTGGCCAAGCCCCAGGACCAGCAGGCGATGGCCCTGTACGGCCAACTGGCCAAGGAGCGTGACTTCTACGGTTTCCTCGCCGCCGACCGCATCCAGGCGCCCTATAGCCTGAACAACCGGCCGATGGCCATCGACCCGCAACTGATGCAGAAGGTGCGCAGCACCGCCGGCATCCGCCGCGCCCTGGAATTCCACGACCGCGGCCAGATCGTCGACGGCCGCCGTGAGTGGTACCACGTCAGCCGCCTGTTCAGCCGCGAGGAACTGGTGGCCCAGGCCAGGCTGGCCTACGACAAGGAGTGGTACTTCCCGGCGATCCGCACCATCAGCCAGGCGCAGTACTGGGACGACCTGGACATCCGCTTCCCCATGGCGCACAAATCCAGCCTCACCCAGCAGGCCAAACTGCGCGGCCTGAACTCCAGTTGGGTGTTCGCCATCACCCGCCAGGAAAGCGCGTTCATGGCCGACGCCCGCTCGCCGGTCGGCGCCATGGGCCTGATGCAACTGATGCCGGGCACCGCCAAGGAGACCGCGCGCAAGTTCGGCATCCCCCTGGCCGATCCGCAGCAGGCGCTGGTGCCGGAGAAGAACATCCAGCTCGGCGCCGCCTACCTGAGCCAGGTGCACGGCCAGTTCAACGGCAACCGGGTGCTCGCCTCCGCCGCCTACAACGCCGGCCCGGGCCGCGTGCGCCAGTGGCTGAGGGGCGCAGACCACCTGGCCTTCGACGTGTGGGTGGAGAACATCCCGTTCGACGAGACCCGCCAGTACGTGCAGAACGTGCTGTCCTACTCGGTGATCTACGGCCAGAAGCTCGGCGTGCCGCAGCCGCTGGTGGACTGGCACGAGCGCTTCTTCGACGATCAGTGAGCACGACGGGCGCCTTCAGGTAGGGTGCGCCGTGCGCACCGGATGCGGACGCCGTGCCCATTGAGGTGCGCACGGCGCACCCTACGAAGCCTGGCCCCATAACCCGGATGCGCTCCGGGATAGCAGGAAACTCCCGCCCCGGATTGCATCCGGGCTACGGGGTCACTCCAGCACTTCCACCGACATCCCCACGCGCAGCTCGCCGGTGCCGCGCGGCAGCAGGTTCTGGCCGAAATAGACCTCGCCATTGCGCTCGCGGTAGGTCTTGAGGGTGGCCAGCGGCTCGCGGTCGGCGTTGCGCACGCCGGTGCCGGGGTCGATGGTGGTGAGGATGCAGCGGCTGCAACCCTTGGCCACCTCGAACTCCAGATCGCCGATGCGGATGCGCTTCCACTCGTCCTCGGCATAGGGCGCGCTGCCCTCCACCACTAGGTTGGGACGGAAGCGCAGCATCTCCAGCGGACGGCCGACCCGGGCGGACAGGTCGTCCAGAGAGGCCTGGCCGATCAGCAGCAGCGGAAAGCCGTCGGGGAAGGCCACCCGGTCGCCCGGCTGGGCGTAGGCGGTGTCGACCTGGCGGGTGCGCGACTCGGGCGCCTGCACCAGGCGGCAGGGCCGGCCGATGAAGGCGCTCAGCCACTCGGCCGCGGCGTCGCCAGCGTCCGGCACGCGCAGGCTGTCGCGCCAGATGGTCACCCCGCGCAACCCCTCGTCGGGGTGCGGCAGCGCCACCTCCAGGCTGCCGAACCCCGGCGCGCTGAGGCTCAGGCCGCCATCGGCGTTGTACAGGGCGGTGAGTTGGCTCATCTGCGGCAGCAGGCGCTGGGTCAGGAAACGGCCGCTCTCCGGCTCCACCAGCATCCAGCGACGGTCGCCCCGCAGGCCCAGCGCCTCCAGCGGCGAACTGGCGAGGCTTTCGCCCCGGGCGGACTTGAGGGGGTAGCGATAGAGGGCGGAAAGCTGCATGAACCGACATCCTGGGCGATTGGGCCTGGCCGGGCCGCCCGGCATGGAAAACGCCGGCGGCCCTGCGAAATTAGACGGCGGTTATACGGGGAGCATGCCGGGCGCTCAAGCCCGGCGGTCAGGTATCGCGGCGCAGACGGTCGACGATGACGTCGACCAGCTTGTCCGGCTGGAACTTGGAGAGGAAGCTGTCGCAACCGACCTTCTTCACCATCGCCTCGTTGAAACTGCCGGACAGCGAGGTGTGCAGCACCACGTAGAGGTCGCGCAGGCGCGGGTCGTTGCGGATCTCGGTGGTCAGGCGGTAGCCGTCCATCTCCGGCATCTCGGCGTCGGTGATCACCATCAGCAGCTTGTCGGTCATTACCTCGCCGCTGTCGGCCCACTTCTTCAGCAGTTGCAGGCCCTTGAGGCCGTCGCTGGCGGAATGGGTGCGCAGGCCGAGCTGGCCGAGGGTGCCACGCAGCTGGGTGAGGGCCACACCAGAGTCATCCACCAGCAGCACCTCGCGGCCCACCGCCTTGGCGAGCAGGGGTTCGGCCAGCTTCTCGTCGGAGACCTTGGTACTCATCGGCGCGATCTCGGCCAGCACCTTCTCCACATCGATCACCTCGACGATCTGGTCGTCCACCTTGGTGATGGCGGTCAGGTAGTGCTGGCGCCCCGCCCCGCCCGGCGGCGGCAGGATGGATTCCCAGTTGAGGTTGAGGATGCGGTCCACCCCGCCGACCAGGAAGGCCTGCACCGAGCGGTTGTACTCGGTGACGATGATGGTGCTGTTCTCGTTGGGGGTCAGCGGGCGCATGCCGATGGCCTGGGACAGGTCGATCACCGGCAGGGTCTGGCCACGCAGGTTGACCACGCCGCAGACATAGGGATGGCGGTGCGGCATCAGCGTCAGCTTGGGCAGCTGCAGGACCTCCTGCACCTTGAACACGTTGATGGCGAACAGCTGTCGCCCCGCCAGCCGGAACATGAGGATTTCCAGGCGGTTCTCGCCCACCAGCTGGGTGCGTTGATCAACCGTATCGAGAATGCCGGCCATCGCCTACTCCTTTCGTGTCCCATCAGTCTAGCCGAGCCCCGCGCAGAGCCTGTGCCAGATATCGGCCAGCCGCCCCGGGACTGAAGGCGGCCGAATGCCATCATGCCAGCGCCCGACCAGCCACGCCACCGGCAGGCATCGGTGGCGCCCCTAGGGGCCCTAGGGGTCTCCCCGATTTCGCCGCCGGGCATGCGGGCCTACCGTTCGCAACATCCATCCGACCCTCCGAGGCCCCGCCCCGTGCTCGCCTACTGCCTTCTCTGGCTCGGCCTGGCGCTCGCCGCCGCCGGCACCCTGCTGTTCCAGCCCTGGCTGGCCGGCGCCGGACTGCTGCTCGGCGCCGGTGCTGCGCTGCCGCTGCGACCTGCCGCCCCGACACCCACTGCCACCGCCGAGGCCTCGCCCGCCGAACCTGCACCGCCGGCCTACGCACCGCTGCTGCAGACGGTGCTGCCCGCCTGGGGCGAGAACCTCGGCCAGATCCGCCATGTGCTGCAGGACAACATCGGCCGGCTGTTCGAGCGTTTCTCCAGCCTGGCCCAGCGCCTGGAACAGACCCTCGGCCACTCCGAGAGCGTGATCGGTGGCGGCGGCGTCACCGAAGGGCTGCGCCACGCCAACCAGCGGCTCGACGAGGTGTCCGCCGCCTTCCACGCCGCCGGCGAGCGCAAGCGCCAGCTGCTCGGCACCATCGGCAGCCTCAACCAGTACGCCAGCGAGCTGCAGGGCATGTCCAAGCACGTGCAGGACATCGCCAGCCAGACCAACCTGCTGGCGCTCAACGCGGCCATCGAGGCGGCCCGCGCCGGCGAGTACGGCCGCGGTTTCTCGGTGGTGGCCGACGAAGTGCGCAAGCTGTCCAGCCTGTCGGCCGAGACCGGCCAGCGCATGGTCGAGAAGGTCGGCGAGATCAACGGCGCCATCCGCGGCACCGTCACCGCCGCCGAGGAGATGTCCGGCAGCGAGGAAAGCAACCTGCGCTACCTCGACCAGGTCACCGGCGAACTGATGCAGGGGCTGACCGGCAGCCTCGACGAACTCACCGAGACCACCCGCCAGCTGCAGCACGACGTGCGGGTGACCCAGGCCGACATCCAGGAAATCGTCGTCAGCCTGCAGTTCCAGGACCGCGCCGACCAGATGCTCGACCACCTGCAGGCCGACCTCGACCGCCTGCAACGCACCGCCCACGAGGCGCAGCCCGACCTGCAGCCGGAGCGCTGGCTGGCCGACCTGCGCCGCCAGTTCACCACCGCCGAGGAACGCCACGGGCGCCGCGCCCCGGCGGCGGCGCCCCGGCAAGACGACATCACCTTTTTCTGAGAGCACGCCATGAGCAAGACCATCCTGATCGTCGACGACTCCCTCTCCATGCGCCAGCTGGTGAAGATGACCCTCACCGGCGCCGGCCACCAGGTCATCGAGGCGGTGGACGGCCGCGACGCCCTGAGCAAGCTCAACGGCCAGAAGATCAACCTGATCATCAGCGACGTGAACATGCCCAACCTCGACGGCATCGGCCTGGTCAAGGAGATCAAGGCGCGCAACGAGTACCGCTTCACCCCCATCGTCATGCTCACCACCGAGAGCGAACAGGGCAAGAAGGCGGAAGGCCAGGCGGCCGGCGCCAAGGCCTGGATCGTCAAGCCGTTCCAGCCCCAGCAGCTGCTGTCGGCGGTCGACAAGCTGGCCAGCTGAGATGTTCGCGCTCGCCCAGCCCGCTCCCGCCCGCCTGAGCCTCGGCGGCAGCCTGACCATCTACGAGGTGGCCGAGGCGCGCGACGCCCTGCTCGCCGCCTTCGCCGCCGGGCGCGAGGCCGCCTGGGAGCTGGACCTGGCCGCCCTGGAGGAACTCGACAGCGCCGGCGCCCAGCTGCTGCTGGCGGCCCGGCGCCACCTCGACGGCGCCGGCGGCGAGCTGCGGCTGGTCGCACCCGGCGAAGCGGTGCGCGAACTGCTCGAACTGCTGCGCCTGGATGCGCTGCTGCACGGAGACGACCATGCTCGATGAAGACCAGTGGAGCCAGCTGCTGCGCGGCTTCATCGAGGAGGGCCGCGACCTCGCCAAGCAGGCCGAGGAATACCTGCTGGCGCTCGACCAGGCGCCGGACGACCCGCAGGCGGTCAACGGCCTGTTCCGCGCCATGCATACCCTCAAAGGCTCGGCCGGGCTGTTCACCCTGACCCCGCTGGTGAACTTCACCCACCACCTGGAAAACCTGCTGATGGCGGTGCGCGACGGCGAGCGCCAGCTGACTCCGGCGCTGGTCTCGCTGATGCTGCGCTGCCTGGACGAGATCGCCTCGATGCTCGAACTGATCGACCCGGACAGCGGCGAGCTGCCGGTGGACGAGGCGCACCAGGCCCAACTGCTGGACGCCCTGGCCGAGCACGGCGCGCCGCGCCTGATCGCCAGCCAGGACGGAGACGACTGCGCCCGCCGTGGCGCCCTGGAGCGCTGCGTCAGCTGCGACGCGGCCGGCGCCTGGCACATCTCCCTACGCTTCCACCCGGACCTGCTGCGCAACGGCTTCGACCCGGCCTCCTTCGTCCGCTACCTGGGTCGCCTGGGCCAGATCCTGCACCTGGAAACCCTCGCCGAGCAGATGCCCGACCTCGCCGAGATGGACCCGGAAAGCTGCTACCTGGGGCTGGAGATCGCCCTCTGCAGCTCGGCCGGCAAGGCCGAGATCGAGGACGTCTTCGAGTTCATCCACGACTTCTGCACCCTGCGCATCCTGCCGCCGGATAGCGAGCTGGACGATTACCTGCGGCTGATCCAGGACCTGCCCGAGACCGACGAACGCATCGGCCGCATCCTCATCGCCAGCGGCCTGCTCACCGAGCACGAGCTGAACCAGGGCCTCGCCCTGCAGGCCGGGAGCGACGGCCTCAAGTCGCCGCTCGGCTCGGTGCTGGTCGAGGCCGGCATGGTACCGCCGCAGGCGGTCAACGCTGCCCTGGCCAAGCAGCAGTCGGCCCGCGAGCGGGCGCCGCGCGAGAGCAGCCACATCCGCGTCGCGGCCAACAAGCTGGACGAGCTGATCAACCTGGTCGGCGAACTGGTGATCAGCGCCGCCGGTGCCCAGCTCCAGGCCCAGCTGCAGGGCAGCGCCGACTGCGTGGAAAGCAGCCAGACGGTCAACCAGCACGTGGAGGCCATCCGCGAGGCCGCGTTGAAGCTGCGCATGATCGAGATCGGCGACACCTTCAACCGCTTCCACCGGGTGGTGCGCGACGTCAGCCAGCAGCTCGGCAAGCAGATCCGCCTGGACATCCACGGCGCCGACACCGAGCTGGACCGCTCGGTGATCGACAAGCTGGCCGACCCGCTCACCCACCTGGTGCGCAACGCCATCGACCACGGCATCGAGTCCGCCGAGCAGCGCCTGGCCGCCGGCAAGCCGGCCGAGGGCCGCCTGAGCCTGAACGCCTACCACGACTCCGGCATGATCGTGATCGAGGTGGAGGACGACGGCCGCGGCCTGAACACCGCCCGCATCCGCGAGAAGGCCATCGAGCGCGGCCTGCTCGACCCGCAGGCCAGCCTGGCCGAGGCGGACACCCACATGCTGATCTTCGCCGCCGGCTTCTCCACCGCCGACGCGGTATCCGACCTGTCCGGCCGCGGCGTCGGCATGGACGTGGTGCGCAGCGCCATCGACGCCCTGCGCGGCAGCATCGAGATCGAGTCGCGCCCCGGCCTGGGCTGCACCTTCCGCATCCGCCTGCCACTGACCCTGGCGATCATCGACGGCTTCCTGGTCGGCATCGGCGACGAGCACTTCGTCATCCCGCTGGAGCTGGTCACCGAATGCCTGGAGCTGGACGCCGGCCTCGACGGCCGCTACGGCTACCTCAACCTGCGCGGCAAGCCGCTGCCGTGCATCGACCTGGCCGCCCACTTCGAGCTGCCGTCGCGCCCGCGCGGCCGGCGCAACATCCTGGTGGTGAGCCTGGGCCGCCAGCAGGCGGGGCTGATCGTCGACCGCCTGCACGGCGAGCTGCAGACCGTGATCAAGCCGCTCGGCCTGCTGTTCCAGCACCTGCAGGGCATCAGCGGCTCGACCATCCTCGGCTCCGGGCAGATCGCCCTGATCCTCGACATCGCCGCCCTGCTGCGCCAGCTGCAGCAGCACATCGAAAGCGAATTCCGTTCCCCCCAACCGCGACCCGACCTGACCGGGTCGTAGGAGTCCACCATGCAATTCATCCGCAACATGAAGATCGGCGTGCGCCTGATCGCCGGGTTCACCCTGGTGGTGCTCCTCACCGCCCTGGTCGGCGCCCTGGGCATCGCCAACCTGGCCCGGGTCAACGATCTGTCGGACCAGATGTACAACCGCGAGATGCAGGCCCTGGAAAACATGATGAACGCCAACATGGACCTCATCTACCTGGGCCGCCACCTGCGCAGCAACATGCTCGCCACCTCGCTGGCGGAGCGCGAGAGCACCGCCGCCCAGGTGCACGAGGCGATCAAGGCGCTGCACCAGAACCTCGACAAGGCCCGCGCCAGCTTCGACAGCGAGCAGTCGATCGCCCGCCTGGCGGAACTCGACGCGCAGCTCGCCGAGTACGAGAAGACCGCCCTGCAGATGCTCGAGACCAGCAGGAACAGCGACCTGGCCCAGACCAGCGAACTCAGCGCGCTGATGCCCCAGCTGCGCGCCCATGGCAATGGAGCCGACGCCACCATCTCCGAGCTGGTGGCGCAGAAGAAGACCCGCGCCAAGGAAGCCAACGATGGCATCACCGAGATCTACACCGGCGCCCGCGCACAGATGCTGGTGCTGGTGGTGGTCGCCGCGCTGATCGGCTTCGCCATCGGCATCTTCGTCACCCGCTCCATCACCCGCCCGCTGAATCGCGCGGTGGGCGTGGCCGACAGCCTGGCCGAGGGCGACCTGAGCGTGACCGTGGAGGCCGACAGCCGCGACGAGACCGGCCGCCTGCTGGCCTCGATGAAACACATGACCGAGCGCCTGCGTAGCGTCATGGCCGACGTGCGCAGTGCCGCCGACTCGCTGTCCTCGGCCTCCGAGGAGGTCAGCGCCACTTCCCAGTCGCTGAGCCAGGCGGCCACCGAGCAGGCCGCCAGCGTCGAGGAGACCACCGCCTCGGTCGAGCAGATGTCCGCCTCCATCGCCCAGAACACCGACAGCGCGCGGGTCACCGACGGCATCGCCGGCAAGGCGGCCAACGACGCTGTGGACGGCGGCCGCGCCGTGCGCGAGATGGTCCAGGCGATGAAGCAGATCGCCGACAAGATCGGCATCATCGACGACATCGCCTACCAGACCAACCTGCTGGCGCTCAACGCCGCCATCGAGGCCGCCCGCGCCGGCGACCACGGCAAGGGCTTCGCGGTGGTCGCCGCCGAGGTGCGCAAGCTGGCCGAGCGCAGCCAGGTCGCCGCACAGGAGATCGGCGGCGTGGCCGGCAGCAGCGTGCACCTGGCCGAGCAGGCCGGGCATCTGCTCGACGAGATCGTGCCGAACATCCAGAAGACCTCGGACCTGGTCCAGGAAATCACCGCCGCCTCCCAGGAGCAGAGCAGCGGTGCGGCGCAGATCAACATCGCCATGGGCCAGATGAACCAGATCACCCAGCAGAACGCCTCGGCCTCCGAGGAACTGGCGGCCACCGCCGAGGAGATGAACGCCCAGGCCGGCCAGCTGCTGGAGCTGATCGGCTACTTCCGCCTCGACGGCCAGCACGCCGGCAGCGCCCAGCGCCGCCCCGAGCCACCGCGGCCGAGCAACCTGCGCGAGCTGCGCCGACCGGAACGGCGGCCGCAGCCGCTGTCCGACGAAGGCCAGTTCGTCAGCTTCAACTGATGGGGGTCGCATGAACGCCATCACCGCCCCCCACGGCAGCGAAACGCTGGACGACAGCGTGCAGCACCTGTCCTTCCGCGTGCGCCAGGCGCGCTACGCCCTGCCGATCGAGCTGGTGCGCGAGATCATCGAGTACGGCCAGGTCACCGCCGTGCCGATGATGCCCACCTTCATCCACGGCGTGATCAACCTGCGCGGCAACGTGGTGCCGGTGCTCGACCTGGCGGCGCGCTTCGGCTTCGAGCTGACCGAGCCGGGCAAGCGCACCTGCATCGTCATCATCGAACTGGAGCTGGACGGCAACGGCCAGGCCCAGCGCATCGGCCTGGTGGTCGACGCGGTGGACGCGGTGCTCGACATCGACCCGCGCGACGTGGAACAGGCGCCGCCGTTCGGCACCGGCATCCGCACCGACTTCATCGCCGGCATGGCCCGCGACGAGCGCGGCTTCACCATCATCCTGGACGTGCGCCGGGTGCTGTCGCTGGACGACATCCGCCAGCTGAGCCTGGCGCAACAGGCGGTGTGATGGCCCACCGGCACCTGCCCAAGCTGTCCGACGGCGAGTTCCGCTACCTGCAGCAGATGATGGCGGAGGTGTCTGGCATCCACATGGCCGACAGCAAGCGCATGCTGGTGGCCGGCCGGCTGATGTCGCGGCTGCGGGCGCTGGAGCAGGGCGACTTCCGCCAGTACGTCGACTTCCTGCGCCAGCCGGCCAACCAGGACGAGCGGCGCCTGGTGATCGACCTGCTGACCACCAACGAGACCTACTTCTTCCGCGAGCCCCGGCACTTCGAGTTCCTCGGCCAGTGGGCCGCCACCCAGCGCGGCCCGCTGCACCTGTGGAGCGCCGCCAGTTCCTCCGGCGAGGAGGCCTACAGCATCGCCATGACCCTCGCCGAGCACGCCCGCACGCCGCACTGGTCGGTGTTCGCCAGCGACCTCAGCCTGCGCGTGCTGGAGCGTGCGCGCCAGGGCATCTACCCGCTGGAGCAGGCCGCACAGTTCCCCGCCGACTGGCTGCAGCGCCATTGCCTGCGCGGGGTCAATGACCACGAGGGCAGCTTTCGCATCGGCCAGCAGTTGCGCCACCGGGTGGCCTTCGCCGAACTCAACCTGATGCGCGAACTGCCGGCGGAGGTCGGGCCGTTCAACGTGATCTTCCTGCGCAACGTGCTGATCTACTTCAGCAACCCGGACAAGCGCGCCATCGTCGAGCGCCTGGTGGAGCGGCTGCGCCCCGGCGGCCTGCTGTTCATCGGCCACGCCGAGAGCCTGCACGGCTTCACGCTGCCGCTGCGCACGCTGCGCCCTTCCGTGTTCGAGCGAACCTGAGGCCACCATGATCAAGGTCTTCATCATCGACGACTCGGCCCTGGTCCGCCAGGTGCTGACCGCCTGCCTGGACAACCACCCCGGCATCCAGGTGATCGGCCAGGCCGCCGACCCGCTGTTCGCCCTGGAGAAGATGCACCGGCAATGGCCCGACGTGCTGGTACTGGACGTGGAGATGCCGCGCATGGACGGCATCACCTTCCTGCGCAAGATCATGGCCGAGCGCCCCACCCCGGCGATCATCTGCTCGACCCTCACCGAGGCCGGCGCCGACATCACCCTGGAAGCCCTGGCCGCCGGCGCGGTGGGAGTGTTCACCAAGGCCCGCCTGGGCCTGAAGGACAGCCTGCAGCAGATCGCCGGCGACCTGATCCGACAGATCGAGACCGCCGCCCGCAGCCAGCCGCATGCCATGCCGCGCACCCCGCCGGCGCCGGCTGCCCCCGCGCCGCCCCGGACCGAGCGGAACGGCGCGGTCGGCTTCGCCACCACCGACCGGGTGGTGGCGCTGGGCACCTCCACCGGCGGCACCCAGGCCCTCGAAGTACTGCTGCGCCAGTTGCCGGTGGACTGCCCGGGCATCGTCATCGTCCAGCACATGCCGGAGAAGTTCACCGCCGCCTTCGCCCAGCGCCTGGACGGCCTGTGCCGCATCGAGGTGCGCGAGGCCAGGCACATGGACCGGGTGCGCAGCGGCCTGGCCTTGGTCGCCCCCGGCGGCCGGCACATGCAGCTCAAGCGCAGCGGCGCGCAGTATTTCGTCGAGGTGCTCGACGGCCCGCCGGTCAACCGCCACAAGCCCTCGGTGGACGTGCTGTTCCGCTCGGTGGCCCGGCATGCCGGACCCAATGCCCTGGGCGTGATCATGACCGGCATGGGCGACGACGGCGCCCGCGGCCTGCTGGCCATGCGCGAGGCCGGCGCCCGCACCGTGGCCCAGGACGAGGCCAGCTGCGTGGTCTTCGGCATGCCCAAGGAAGCCCTGCGCCTGGGCGCGGCGCAGAGCAGCGAAGCGCTGCAGAGCCTGCCCCAGCTGATCGTCCAGTACGGCCGCATACGACCGCAGGTCCTTTCGGGCGAACCTTGACCGCTCGGACGAATCCTTAGCTAGAGTGATACCACCTGGCCCCGACGTCGACCGCCGGTCGACGCCCTGTCGGATACGGGGCAGAACGGGAGGGAACCGGACGATGCTTTCCCCTGTTGCGCCTTGCGCAACCTGCCATAGAGCAGGCACCGGGGGGCGGCGATGAACTGCCGTCTCCTGCTAGCGGACGACCACGCGCTGATCCGGGTCGGTGTGCGCGCCATGGTCGACGAACTGCCGGGCTTCGAGATCGTCGGCGAGGCGGAGGACGGCCAGGAAGTGGTCGAGCAGGCCCGCCAGCTCAAGCCCGACATCATCCTGCTCGACATTTCCATGAAGGACGTCAGCGGCCTCGAGGCCCTGCGGCCGCTGGCCCAGGTGGCGCCTGCCAGCAAGGTGCTGATGCTGTCCATGCACAGCGAGGCCGGCGTGGTCCTCGACGCCCTGCGCCGGGGCGCCCACGGCTATCTGCTGAAGGACGCCGCCATGGCCGAGCTGCACCTGGCGCTACGCGCCATCGGCCGTGGCGAGCGCTACCTCAGCTCGGCCATCGCCCAGCCGGTGATCGAGCAGGCGCTAGCCCACGAGCCGCCGCCCAGCGACCACGGGCTGACCCAGCGGCAGATCGAGATTCTCCGGCTGATCACCCGTGGCACCCCCACCCGGGCCATCGCCGAGGGCCTCGGCCTCAGCGTGAAGACGGTCGAGGCGCACCGTGCACAGATCATGAAGCGGCTGGACATCCACGACGTGCCCGGCCTGGTGCTCTACGCCCTGCGCGAGGGAATCATCCACGCCGACGACTAGGACGTGGACAGCAGCGGCGAGATATCCGGCAGGTGCAGGCGCAGCGCTCCGGGTCGCGCGGCGAAGCGCAGGCGGTTGCCGGTCAGCGGCTCGCCGTCGAGGTTGATGTCCAGCCCTTCCGGCGCCTCCACCTCCAGCCACGGCAGGCGGGCCGTCACCGACACCGCCTCCAGGCCAAGGATGCCGCCGGACAGCAGCGTGCCCAGGGTGCCGACCACGTCCTGGGCGGCCGGCACGATGCAGATGTCCAGCAGGCCGTCGTCGACGCTCGCTTGCGGGCACAGCACGTGGCCGCCGCCGGCCTGGCGGCCGTTGCCTATGCCGAGGGCGAGGAAGTCGCCCTCCCAGTCGAAGTCCGGGCCGTGGAAGCGGCCGAACGCCGAGCGCACCTCGGTGAAGCGGCTCAGCCCGGTGAGCAGGTAGGCGGCGCCGCCGAGCAGCTTCTTCAGGTCTTCCGAGGTGTTGGCGGTGACCTTGGAGCCGAAGCCGCCGGTGGCCATGTTGAGGAACAGCTGGCCGTCCACCTCGCCCAGATCGATCGCGTGGGGCTCGAACTCCAGCAGGGACAGCGCCTCGGCCGGCAGCAGCGGGATGCCGGCGGCGCGGGAGAAGTCGTTGGCCGTGCCCAGCGGCAGCAGCGCCAGGGACGCCTCGGCGTTGGCCAGGGCCATGGCCTCGACCACCTCGCGCAGGGTGCCGTCGCCGCCCCCGGCGATCAGCGTGGGATAGCCGGCGGCCAGCGCCTCGTCCACCAGCCGCGCGGCGTCGCCGCCCTCCCAGGTGAGGCGCACGGCCAGCTCCCAGCCGTTCTCACGCAGCGCCATCACGGCGGCGCGCACCTCTTCGTTCTGCGCCTGCTTGCCATGCAGGATCAGCAGTGCCTTGCGTTCGCTCATGCCAAACCCTCGCCCATCGACCGACCGAGTACAGCAGACCGCGGGGCAGGCGCGAAAGTGCCGGCTACCGCTGCGCTAGGCGGGATACCCGGTGATCTCGCGGATGCTGCCGTACAGCGGCCGCAACTGCTTGTACATGCGCAGGTAGACCTCGCGGTACAGCCGCTCGTACACCGCCACAGCCTGGGGATTGGGCTGGAACACCTTGCCGACCCGGGTCATGGCGGCGATGGCGGTCGGGAAGTCCGGGTGCAGGCCGAGGCCAACCGCGCAGTCGATGGCCGCGCCGAGGCCGGAGGTCTCGTACAGGTGCGGGCGCTCGGCCGGCAGGTTGAAGATGTCGGCGGTCAGCTGCATGGCCGCGTCGCTCTGCGAGCCGCCGCCGGAGATGCGCAGGCGCTCGATCGGGGTGCCGGAGCGCTTCTCGATGCGCTCCCGGCCCTGGCGCAGGGCATAGGCCAGGCCCTCGAGGATGGCCCGGTACAGGTGGGCGCGGGTGTGCACGTCGCCGAAGCCGATGATCGAGCCCTTGGCCTCCAGCCCCGGCTCGCGGATGCCCGGCGACCAGAACGGCTGCAGCATCAGGCCCATGGAGCCCGGCGGCACCTTGTCGACCAGCTCGTCGAACAGGGTCTCGGCCTCCACCCCCAGCTCCAGGCCGCGCTGGCGCTCGGCGTGGCCGAACTGCTCCTTGAACCAGCTGACCATCCAGAAGCCGCGGAAGATCATCACCTCGGTGTTGAAGTGGTCGGGAATCGCCGCCGGATAGGGCGGGATCAGCGGGATGGTTTCCAGGTACTTGGCGCGGGTGGTGTTGATGGTCGCCGTGGTGCCGTAGGACAGGCACGCCGTGCTCGGCTCCACGCCGCCGGCGCCGATCACCTCGCAGGCCTTGTCCGAGGCCGCGGCGATCACCGGCAGGCCCTCGGGGATGCCGGTGTGGGCGCTGGCCTCGGCGGTGATGGCGCCGATGCGCTCGCCCGGCTTGACCAGCTCCGGCAGCATCTCCGGGCGCACCGGCAGGGCCTGCCACTTCCAGTCGCCTGGCCTGGCCCAGCGCAGGCGCTTGTAGTCGAACGGCAGGTAGGCCACGCAACTGCCCACCGAGTCGACGAAGCGGCCGGTCAGGCGGTGGGTGAGGAAGCCCGACAGCAGCAGGAACTTGTGGGTGCGCGCCCAGACCTCCGGCTGCTGCTGGGCGATCCAGCTGGCCTCGGCCTGGGTGCGGAAGTAGTCCACCGTCGCCTCTTCGCGCAGCAGGCGGAACAGCCAGCCCCAGGGGCCTCTGATCCGCCCATGCACCTCGGCCCGGCGCTGGTCCAGCCAGAGGATGGCCGGGCGCAGCGGCTTGCCGGCCTGGTCCACGTTGATCAGGGTGCCGCGCTGGGTGGTGACCGAGACGCCGGCGATCAGGCGCTTGTCGACGTCGACGCTGGCCCACAGCCGGCGACAGGCCTCGCCGAGGCTGGCCCAGTAGTATTCCGGGTCCTGCTCGGCCCAGCCGGGGTGCTCGGAGTAATAGGGCTCCAGTTCCACCTTGCCCTTGCCGACCAGGTTGCCGGCCAGATCGAAGAGCAGCGCGCGCACGCTCTGGGTGCCGTTGTCGATGGCCAGCAGGTAGCGTTGTTCGGTCACGAATGTTCACCAGGCAGGCTGTAGCACTGGCGCCAGAGCGCCAGATAGCATTGTTGTTCTTGTTCCCAGCGTGCGTCGCTCCAGCCCAGGCGCGGCTGACACAGCTCGCGGATTCGCGGTAGCTCAGTCGCCGCGCCACCCGCCAGTAGCAGGCCGATGCGTGTACGTCGCAGCAGCAGGTCGTCCAGGTGCAGCACCAGCTCATCGTCGCAGGCCAGCGCCAGTTCGGCCCACAGGGTATTGCTGGCGCCGACGCAGCCGTCGCCGAGGGTTTCGACCAGCCGGGCCAGGCGCGGCAGCGCGGCGCCGTGGCGGCCGGCCAGGCGCCGCCGCTGGGCCGTGCCCAGGTTCGCCAGCAGCGTCGGATCGGCCGCCCGGAACACCGGCTGGCCGGCATCCGTCACCTCCCGGCCAAGCATCGGCGCACAGGCCCGCAGCACTTCCAGGGCCAGCAGGCGGAAGGTGGTGAGCTTGCCGCCGGCCAGGGTCACGCAGCCGGGCTCCGTCCACAGCGCGTGCTCGCGCTTCTCGTCCGAAGGCTTGCGCCCGGCGCCCTGCCCCTCGCTGACCACCGGCCGCACGCCCGCCCAGGTGGACAGCACGTCGGCCCGGCCGATGCCGGCGCCGGGGAAGACCTGGGCGCAGGCCGCCAGCAGGTAGTCCACCTCCTGCACCGTGATCCGCGCGTCGCGGCTCAGCGGTTCGTCATGGTCCAGGTCGGTGGTGCCGACCACCGTGGCGCCCTCCCAGGGGAAGACGAACACCGGGCGCTTGTCCTCGGCGTGCATGAAGCTGATCGCCTGGGCCACCGGCAGGCGCCAGGCCGGCAGCAGCAGGTGGCTGCCGCGCAACGGGCGGATGTGCTCCAGGCCGCTCTTCTGCCGTAGTTCGTCGGCCCAGGCGCCGGTGGCCTGGGCCACGACGCGGGCACGGAAGGCGAAGCGGCGGCCGCTGTCGGCGTCCTCGGCGACCAGCCCGACCACCCGACCACCGTCGCGGCTCAGCTCGACCACGCGCAGGCCGTTGAGCGCCTCGCCGCCGTCCGCCCGCGCCTCGTCCAGCACGCGCATGACCAGGCGGGCGTCGTCGGTCACCGCGTCGCTGAAGCGGGTGGCGCCGAGCAGCGCTTGCTCGCGCATCCCGGGCGCCAGGTAGCGCAGCTCGCCAACCGGGTAGTAGCGGTGCAGGCGCTGGCCGGCCAGGGCGTCGTATACCTTGAGCAGGCCGCCGAACACTCGGGGACTGGGGAACCGGCCACGATAATGGGGAAACAGGAAGCCCAGCGGATCGACCAGCCCGGGCGCCTCGCCGAGCAGGCGCTGGCGCTCGCGCACCGAATCACGGGTCAGGCCCAGCTGGCCCTTGGCGATGTAGCGTAGGCCGCCGTGGACCATCTTCGACGAGCGGCTGGAGGTGCCCCAGGCGAAGTCGCGCTGCTCCAGCAGCAGGCAGCGCCAGCCGCGCCGGGCCGCCTCGCGCAGGATGCCGGCGCCGCTGATGCCGCCGCCGACCACGATCAGGTCCCAGTCGCGCGCCGCCAGTTCGGGCAGCGCGGCTTCACGCCAGGTGGCGTTCCAGCTCATCTCAGTCTTCCAACAGGACGCCGGGGGCCAGCCGCTGCTCCGGGTCGAAATGCCGGGCCATGGCCTGCAGCGCCGCCATGCCCAGCTCGCCCTTCTCCACCGCCAGGTACGGCGCGTGGTCGCGGCCGACGCCGTGCTGGTGGCTGATGGTGCCGCGGTTGTCGGCGATGGTCCGGCTGGCGGCGTGCTTGAGTTTCGCCCAGCGCGCCTGGGTCGCCTCGTAGCTGTCGCCCGGGCGGAACACGTAGGTGGTGTAGATGCTCGAACCCTCGCCATAGACGTGGGACAGGTGGGTGAACACATGCACCCGCTCGCCCTCGTCCGCCAGGCCCTGGCGCAGGCTGTCCTCGACCCGGTTCAGCAGGTTGTCGACGTTGCTCCAGTCGGTGGCGGTCTCCAGGGTGTCCACCGCGTAGCCGGCCTCCCACAGGCCGTGGCGCAGGTAGGGGAAGCGGAAGCGGTTCTCCGCCCACTTCTTGCCCAGCAGGGTGCCGGTGAACACCCCGCCGAAGCCCTTGAGCAGGCGCTTGGCCTGCTTCACCGACAGGGCGTTCTGCGCCCGGTTGCCGGTGACGCCGAAGGTCAGCATGCACTTGCCGGCCCGCGCGCCGCGCAGGGCCAGGTAGCGTTCGAGCAGGGCGATCTGTTCCGGGTGACCGGCCAGGGCCAGCTGGGTCTCGGTCTCGACGGCGTTGGACAGACGCAGCATGGACAGCGGCACCCGCGCCTGGGCCAGGGCACGGATGCCGGCCAGGGCCTGCTGCCAGCTGGGCAGGAACACGGCGAAGAACTTCTCCTGCTCGGCCAGCCGGGTGACCCGTACGCGCACCTCGGAGATCACCCCGAAACGGCCTTCGCTGCCGAGGATCAGCTCGCGCAGGTCCGGGCCGGCGGCCGAGGCCGGGAAAGTCGGGATGTCCAGGGTGCCGGCGAAGGTCTCCACCTTGCCGCCGGCGAACAGTTGCTCGATGCGCCCGTAGCGCAGCGACTGCTGGCCGCTGGAGCGGCTGGCCACCCAGCCGCCGAGGGTGGACAGCTCCCAGGACTGCGGGAAATGGCCCAGGGTGTAGCCCCGCGCCCGCAGCTGTGCCTCCACCTGCGGGCCGGTGGCGCCGGGGCCGAAGGTGGCGACCTGGCTCTGCTCGTCGAGGTCGAGCAGCTGGGTCATGCGCTCCAGCGACAGGGTCAGCACCGGCCTGTCACCGGCCGCCGGGTTGATGTGGCCGGCCACCGAGGTGCCGCCGCCGTAGGGAATGACGATGGCGTCCTGTTGCCGCGCCCAGGCGAGCAGCTCGCGGATCTGCGCGGCGGTCTCCGGCAGGGCCACGCCGTCGGGGAAGGCGCCGAACTCCCCGGAGCGCATGGCCAGCCAGTCCGGCAGGCTCTGGCCGCGGGCATGGCGCACGCGCACCTCGGCATCCAGGCTGACCAGCGGGTGGCGGCTGCCCAGGCGCGACTCCGGCACCCGCGCCAGCACCTGCTCCAGGCTCGCGTCCGGCAGGCGGCGGCCCGCGCCGACCAGCCCTTCGAGAAAGGCCGCGCCGTGCGCCGGCAGCTCCACCACGGTGGCTTCGTCGCCCCATCCGTTCCAACGTCGCATCCGCCCTCTCCCACCTGTTCCGCTGTTGTCCGATGGCTGCCTATACTAGCCAGCCGCCCGGCCCGGTCACTGTCGAATCGGGCCAGCGGCTGTCGCCAATCAAGCCAAGCAGAACAACAAGAAAACCATGCTCACCCTCGGCTATACCTCGGTCCCCGCCCTGATCAAATATCTGCGCCACGCCGAACAGCTCGGCCTGGACGTGGAAGCCGCCCGCGACGCCGCCGGCATCAGCCCCGACGACCTGGCGGACAATGGCAGGCGCCTGCCCAGCGAAGTCCACGAACGCCTGCTGGAATACCTGCTGCGCGTCTCCGGCGACCCGCTGTTCGGGCTGCGCTCGGCGCGCTACGTGCAGCCCGGCTCGTGGAGCGTGCTCGGCTACATCACCATGAACTGCGCCACCCTGGGCGAGGCCATGGGCCGCATCGTGCCGTACGAGAAGCTGGTCGGCGACATGGGCACCAGCAGCGTGGAGATGGCCGGCGACCACGTGCGGCTGATCTGGAACTGCCGCCACGAACACCCGCAGATCCGCCGCCACATGATCGAGAACGTCCTCGCCTCCTGGCTGCTCTACGCGCGCTGGATCGCCGACATGGACCGCTCGCCGCGCGAGGTGTGGTTCGAGCACGACCGTCCGGTCGACGCGCCCCAGGCCGACTACGAGGAGGTGTTCGGCTGCCCGGTGCTGTTCGGCCAGCCGTGCAACGCCCTGCTGGTACCGCTGGACTACCTGGGCATCCCGCTGCGCCAGGCCGACGCCAACCTGCTGCGCACCCTGGAGGAACACGCGCTGACCATGATGGCTGGCCTGGACGACAACGAGCCGCTGCCGCAGCGGGTCAAGAACGCCCTGCGCCTGCTGCTCAAGGACGGCCTGCCGCGCAAGGAGAAGGTCGCCGAGAAATTCCACATGACCGTGCGCACCCTGCAGCGCCATTTGCAGCAGTCCGGCACCAGCTACCAGGAAATCCTCGACCAGCTGCGCCAGGAACTGGCCGAGCACTACCTGCTGCGCAGCGATCTGGCGATCCAGGACATCGCCAGCTACCTTGGTTTTACGGAGTCGCGCTCCTTCCACCGCAGCTTCAAGACATGGACCGGCCTGACGCCAGGGATGTACCGTGAGCAACATCAAAAGGCCATTACTAGCAGTTTGCCTATACGGGATACTCTGTGATCAAATCGACAGAAAGCCGGCACCCATAAGACAGTCAAAAATACGCCCGCCAATTAATTGACCAAGCCTGTCAATTGCACCCAGTTTCGCTGGCCCCCAAAGGACACCAAGGCCTTCCCGGGAGGGAGTTTTTTTGCGCCCGCAGTCGATTGAAAAGCAGCCCATCTCGAAGGTGGGCTTCGTTCAGTACTTCGTTGCCTTCACTCGGCTGCTGCACGGGTTCACCGCCGTGCTGCCCGGCCTGCTGCTGCTCTGGGCGCTGAACGGCGAAAGTGCGCTGAACCAGCACTACGCTGCCCTGCTGATGTTCTTCGGTCTGATCACCGTGCTCATCTTCCAGGCCACCGGCGTCTACGACGACGAGCTGTTCAGCAACATGCTGCGCTTCCGCCTGATGTTCCTCAGCTGGCTGGCGGCCTTCTCCCTGCTGGCGTTCATGCACCAGGCGCTGGGCCTCTTCCCGCTGATCCCCCTGCAACAGCTGCTCGTCTGGTTCGTCGCCGTACTGCTCCTGCTCGGGGCGGAACGCCTGCTCCTGCTGGGCGTGCTGCACCGGCTGATGCGCCACGGCCGGCACCTGCAGAACGCGGTGATCCTCGGCGGCACCGACAACGGCGTGCGCATCGCCGAGTACATGCAGCGCAACGGCGACATCCGCCTCGGCGTGATCGGCTTCATCGACGACCGCAACACCCGTATCGAGGACACCCTCGCCGACCTGCCGGTGCTCGGCGACACCAAGCTGCTCGAACAGATGATCCGCGAGGACCGCGTCCAGCAGGTGCTGGTGGCCCTGCCGTGGAGCGCCGAGACCCGTATCGGCCACATCGTCGCCCGCCTGCGCAAGCTGCCGGTCACCGTGCTGCTGGCGCCGGACATGCTGGCCCTGCGGCACGCCCACAACCGCATCACGGAAGTGTCCGGGCTGCCGATGTTCAACGCCTCCGAGCTGCCGCTGCGCGGCTGGTCGCCGCTGATCAAGCGGATCGAGGACCTGCTGCTGGCCAGTCTGGCGCTGATCCTGATCTCCCCGCTGATGGCGCTGCTGGCCATCGCCATCAAGCTCGACTCGCCCGGCCCCGTGCTGTTCCGCCAGAAGCGCTACGGCTACAACAACCGGCTGATCGAGGTCTACAAGTTCCGCTCCATGTACCACCAGATGGCCGACGCCAACGCCGAGCGCCAGACCACCCGCGGCGACTCTCGCGTGACCCGGGTCGGCGCCTTCATCCGGCGCACCAGCCTGGACGAGCTGCCGCAGCTGTTCAACGTCCTGCTCGGCAGCATGTCGATGGTCGGCCCGCGCCCCCACGCCACGGCCACCAAGGCCGCCGGCATCCTCTTCGAAGACGCGGTGGAGACCTACAGCGCCCGTCACCGGGTCAAGCCGGGCATCACCGGCTGGGCGCAGATCAACGGCTATCGCGGCGAGACGGACACCCTCGAGAAGATCGAGAAGCGGGTCGAGTTCGACCTCGAATACATCGAGCACTGGTCGGTGTGGTTCGACCTCTACATCCTGTTCCGCACCCTGCCGGCCATCGTCATCACCAAGGAGGCCTACTGATGAGCGCCCTGATTCCCTGCATCGTCGCCGGCGGCTCCGGAACGCGCCTCTGGCCGGTGTCGCGGGAGGCGCGGCCGAAGCCGTTCATGCGCCTGCCCGACGGCGAGAGCCTGCTGCAGAAGACCTTCCTGCGCGCCAGCCGCCTGCCCGGCGTGGAGCGGGTGCTGACGGTGACCAACCGCGAACTGGTGTTCGGCACCCGGGACGACTACCGGGAAGTCAACCCGCGCCACCTGCCGCTGGACTTCCTGCTCGAACCCTGCGGCCGCAACACCGCGCCGGCCATCGCCGTCGCCGCCCTGCACGCGCAGCGTGAGTACGGCGACGACGCCCAGCTGCTGATCCTGCCGGCCGACCACCTGATCGGCGACGAAGCCGCCTTCGCCGCCGCCGTGCAGCAGGCCCGCGCCCTGGCCGCGGCCGGCTACCTGGCGACCTTCGGCATCCGCCCGACCCAGGCGGAGACCGGCTACGGCTACATCGAGGCGGGCGAGGCGCTGGCCGAGGGCGGGCGCCGTGCCCAGCGCTTCGTCGAGAAGCCCGACGCCGCCACCGCCCAGGCCTACGTCGACGGCGGCCGCCACCTGTGGAACGCCGGCATGTTCTGCCTGCAGGTGGACAGCCTGCTGGGCGAGCTGCAGCGCTGCGCCCCGGACGTGCTGGAAACCGCCCGCGCCAGCCTGGACGCCGCCACGCCGCTGCGCGGCGACGGCTGCGTGCAGTGCGAACTGCCGCAGGAAGCCTTCGCCCTGACCCCCGACATTTCCATCGACTACGCCCTGATGGAGCGCTCGGACAAGGTCGCCGTGGTGCCGTGCGACCTGGGCTGGAGCGACATCGGCTCGTGGAGCGCCATGCGCGACCTGTCGCCGAGCGACGAGGCGGGCAACCAGGTCAACGGCGAGGCGATCCTGCACGAGGTCAGCAACTGCTTCATCGACAGCCCCGACCGGCTGGTCGGCGCGGTGGGCGTGCACGACCTGATCGTGGTCGATACCCCCGACGCGCTGCTGATCGCCGACGCCCGGCGCAGCCAGGACGTCAAGTACGTCGCCCAGGAACTCAAGCGGCGCGGCCACGAGGCCTACCGCCTGCACCGCACGGTGAACCGGCCCTGGGGCACCTACAGCGTCATCGAGGAAGGTTCGAACTTCAAGATCAAGCGCATCGTGGTGCGCCCCGGCGCCGCCCTGTCGCTGCAGATGCACCACCACCGCAGCGAGCACTGGATCGTGGTCAGCGGCATGGCCCGGGTGGTCAACGGCGAGCGCGACTTCCTGCTCGACACCAACCAGTCCACCTTCATCCCGGCGGGCCACAGCCACCGCCTGAGCAACCCGGGCATCATCGACCTGGTGATGATCGAGGTGCAGAGCGGCGAATACCTGGGCGAAGACGACATCGTACGCTTCGAGGACGTCTACGGCCGCATCGCGAGTACCGAGAACAAAGCCTGATGCGCACCGCCCTGATCATCCCGACCCGCAACGCGGGCGCCCACCTCGACCGCCTGCTGCCGGCTCTCGCCGCGCAGACGCTGCAGCCCGACGAGTTCCTGGTGGTCGACAGCGCCTCGCGCGACGACACGGCGGCGCGCCTGCGCGCGGCCGGCGCCCGGGTCGAGACGATCGCGCCCGAGCGCTTCAACCACGGCGGCACCCGGCGCCTGGCCAGCCAGATGGTCGACGCCGACGTGCTGATCTACCTGACCCAGGACGCCATCCCGGCCAACCGGCACAGCCTCGCCCGCCTGGTCGCCGGCCTGGGCAGCGAACACGACATCGGCGTCGCCTACGGGCGCCAGCTCCCGCACCCGGGCGCCGGCCTGCTCGGCGCCCAGTCGCGGCGCTTCAACTACCCCGAGCGGAGTCGCACCAAGCGCCAGCGCGACGCCGCCGAACTGGGCATCAAGACCTGCTTCAGCTCGGACTCCTTCTCCGCCTACCGGCGCGACGCGCTGGAGGCCGTGGACGGCTTCCCCGAGGACGTGATCGGCAGCGAGGACGCCTACGTCGCCGCGCGCATGCTGCTGGCCGGCTTCGCGGTGCGCTACGCCGCCGACGCCGAGGTCTACCACTCGCACGACTACCGGGTGCTGGAGGAGTTTCGCCGCTACTTCGACATCGGTGTGTTCTACGGGCGCGAGGAGTGGATTCGCCAGGCGTTCGGCTCCGCCGGCGGCGAGGGCCTGCGCTACGTGAAGGCGGAGCTGCAGGCGCTGCGCGCCGCCGGCGCCCTGTGGCGGGCACCGGAAGTGCTGCTGCGCACCGCCATGAAACTGCTGGGCTACCACCTCGGCCAGCGCGAGCACCTGCTCGGCGTCGGGCTGAAGCGCCGCCTCAGCATGTTCCCGGGTTACTGGAAGTGAATATGGGTTTTCAAAGGAAAGTCACCATCATGAGAGCGTTTCTGCTGCTTGTTCTGACGTTGGGCCTGGCCGCCTGCACCACCCCGGCCCGGGTCGGCCTGCCCGACTCGGATACCGTCGAGGCCGGCCAGGCCGCCGTGCTGACTCTCGCCGACCTGCCACCCGTACAGGAGCGCATCTATCCCGGTGACGTGCTGCGCATCGTCCGCGAGAGCGGCGAGACGCCCACCATCTCCGCCTTCACCGCCAACTCGATCTACGAGCTGACGCTGTACACGGTGATGAACGACGGCAGCTTCGCCTACCCCTTCATCGGCCGGGTGGAAACGGCGGGCAAGACCCCCGAGCAGCTCAGCGCCGAGCTGCGCGAGCGCATGGCGCCCTACTACCGGGAGCCCGGGGTCACCGTGAACATCAACCAGGCGCCGGGCAACACCGTCTTCGTCGGTGGCTCGGTGCGCAACCCGCAGCCCTACTCGACCAGCGTCGCCAACACCCTGGAGCGGGCCATCATGGCCGCCGGCGGCGTGATGCCGAACGCCGACAGCCGCCACGTGGCGCTGCTGCGCTCGGACGACAAGGGGCGCTACAAAACCTACTTCGTCGACTTCAGCCAACTGCTCCACGGCGGCGACGAAGGCCGCCAGTCCACCGCCCTGCAGCGCGGCGACGTGGTGTTCGTGCCCAAGTCCGGCGTGGGCGACCGCATCGACGGCGTCGACCTGTACCTCAACCAGCTGATCCCCTTCACCAAGTCAATCGGCATCGGGGCCAACTATGACCTCCGCGGCAACAACAATTAAGGGACCGGCTCATGATCGAAATCCGCACTTTCCGTGATCTGCTGCGCCTGTTCTTCATCTTCTTCCGGGAGTTCAGGCTGGCGGTCATCGCCACCTTCGCCGTGGTGATGCTCGGCGCCTTCCTGTTGCCGACTTCCTACGAATCCAGCGCCCGCCTGCTGGTGAAGCCGGGGCGCGACACCAACACCCTGCCCATCGAGGTCGCGGACCGCCCGTCCATCGTCATGCCGGCCACCCAGCGCGACCCGATCCTCGACGAGGAGCGCATGCTCACCGGCCGCCCGATCAGCCGCCAGGTGGCCGAGCGCTACCTGGAGGAACTGGCCAACGCGCCGCGCCCCGAAGGCTTCTTCGCCACCGTCAAGTACTACGTCGGCAAGGTCGTCGGCGGCACGATCGAGCTGGCCCGCGACTTCGTCCAGCTGCTCGGCCTGTCCGAGGACCAGACCCCCGTCGACCGCCTGGCCACCAAGCTGAAGAAGAACTTCAGCGTCACCCACGCGCCGGGCTCCTCGGTGATGGAGATCAGCTTCCGCTGGAGCGACCCGGCGGTGGCGCAGTCGGTGGTGCAGAGCTGGGTCGACCTGTACATGGAGGAACGCACCCGCGCCCTCGGCCGGCGCAGCCTGTACGACTTCTACCTGGCCCAGAGCGAGGCCAGCACCGCCAGCATCCTGCAGCACAAGCAGGAGCTGGCCAAACGCCTCAACGATCTGGGCGCGGTGGGCATCGAGGCGCACCTGCAGAACCTCTCCGAGCGCATCAACCAGCTGCGCAGCGACCGCTTCAACACCTGGCGCCTGATCTCCTCGACCGAGGGCAGCCTGGCCACCCTCGACCGGCAGATCAAGAGCCTGCCGTCCGAGGTCCGCACCGTCCGCGAGATGGCCCTCAACCCGATCCACCAAGACCTGCTGCGCACCCTCAACGCCAAGCTGGCCGAGCGCGAGGACCTGCTGCGCACCTTCACCGAGAACGCCCCGCCGGTGAAGAGCATCGACGAGACCATCGCCAACCTGGAGAAGCGCGCCAAGGCCGCCGAGGCCACCGTGCAGGTGTCGCAGAACCAGGCGCCGAACCCGATCGCGGAGCGCCTGCGCAGCAACTTCATGGACCAGCAGTCCGACCTCGCCCGCCTGAAGGCCCAGCTGATCCGCCAGGACGAGGAGCTGAAGACCCTCGAGGAACAGCGCGCCAAGGCCCTCTCCATCGAGCCCGAGCTGGCCCGCATGCAGCGCGAGCTGAGCGCGGCCGAGAAGAACTTCGCGCTGTACAACGAGAGCCTGGAGAAGGCCCGCATCGACCGCGAGCTGGACAACAGCCGCATCAGCAACATCGCCATCATCGAGCAGGCCACCTACAACCCCAGCCGGGTCTTCCCCAAGAGCCTGCTGATGATCCTCCTGGCCGTGCCGCTGAGCGTGCTGGTGGGCTTCCTGGTGGTGTACCTGTGCTACCTGCTGGACCAGCGCATCCACGACGGCGGCCGCTTCGCCAGCAAGTTCGGCATCCCGCTGTGGACCACCCTGCCGGAAGTGGCCGGCGACCCGAACCGCAACAGCGGCTTCGTCGCCGCGCTGTACCGGCTCTACGGGCTGCTGCCGTTCGAGCGCATCGCGGAGCGCGGCCTGGTGCTCGGCCTGACCGCGGCGCGCCGTGGCGAGGGCGTCAGCTTCATCATCGACCACCTGCAGCGCCTGCTGACCGAGCGCGGCCACTGGGTGCGCGTCGGCGAAGGCCCGGCCCAGCCCGGTGAAATCGTGCTGGTGGACGCCTCCGCCCTGCTGTCCAACCCGCAGGCCATCGTCAGCCTGCGCGGCGCCGACCTGGTCGCCCTGGTGGTCGAGGCCCAGCAGAGCAACGTGCCCACCGTGGCCCATGCCATCGACGTGCTCAACACCGCCTTCGACAAGGTCGACGGGGTGATCATCAACCGGCGCCGCTTCGAGGTGCCCGATCGCGTGCTGCGGGTGATGGCCAAGGCCCGGGGCGCGGTCTGATGCGGATCGCGCTGCTGGCGCCGTTGCCGCCCGAGCAGACCGGCATCGCCGACTACGCGGCGCTGCTGCGCGCCGCCCTGCAGTCGGTCGGCGTCGAGGTGCTCACGCCCCTGCAGGGCTGCGGCAACGACCCGGAGCGCGCCGTCGCCAGGGTAGCGGCCTTCGACTGGAGCGGCGTGGACCTGGTCCATGCCGAACTGGGCGGCGGCCGCCTGGCCGAGTTCCATGCGCTGCGCGCCCTGCGCGCGCGCTTCCCGCGCCTGCCGCTGACCGCGACCGTGCACGACCCCGAGCGCCTGGTCTGGCGCCGCGCCTCGCTGCCCTGGCCGCTGTCGCTGGCCAGCGCCCTGCCCTCGCCCTGGCCCCAGGCCGCCACGGTGCTGGCAGACCCGCTGTGCCTGCATGAGGAACGGCGCCTGGCGCACAGCCTGGACGCTCTGATCACCCTCACCGCCACCGGCCGCGACTGCCTGGCCCGGCGCATGCGCCTCGCTCCGGGCAAGGTCCACGTCATCCACCACGGCAACCAGGCCATCGCGCCCGCGCCGCTGCCGCCCCTGGAGCCGCTGCGCCTGCTCTACTTCGGCTTCATCTACCGGGGCAAGGGCATCGAGGATCTGGTCGACGCCCTGGCCCTGGTCATCGCCCGCCAGCCGGATGCCGGCAAGCGCCTGCGTCTGACCCTGGCCGGCGGCAGCGCCCCGGAAACGGCCTTCGAACCGGGCGAAAGTTATCTCGACCAGTTGCGCCGGCGGATTGTCGAAAAGGGACTGGCGTCGCAAATCGAGTGGCGCCTGGACATTCCCGCGCAGGAAATCGCGGGTGAAATCCAGGCCCATCACGTGATGGTGCTACCTTATCGGGAGTCGAAGAAGCTCGCGCTGCTGGGCGCCCAGCGAGGCACCAGCGGCGCGCTGTCCTGGGCGGCGGCCTGCGGGCGCGGCGTGATCACGTCCGACGCGCGGGCCTTCGCCGAGGAAGTCTCGACGGGCAATGGCACCACCTTTCCTCAGGGCGACGTCCAGGCACTGGCCGCCCGCCTGCAAGACCTGTTGGAGCAACCGGAGCGTTGCCGGCAGTGGGCCGAACGGGCCGCCGAAATCGGACGGGAGCGGCTCTGGCCGCTGACCGCGACGCGTTTCAAGGCGCTGTTCGCCGACTTGAGCGGAGGAAACCATCATGTGGAATAGACGCGTTCTCTGGCTGATGATCCCCATCGTCTGCCTGATCGTCGGCGTGGCCATGTTCAGCGTGCGCGACGCCGAGGCGGTGACCAGCCTGAAACCGAGCCGAACCGTGGTGTGGAAGGACTACCTGGGGGTCAACGCCCAGTTCCACTTCTTCCCGGAGGCCACCTACCGCAAGCAGATGACCCGCCTGCGCGAGCTGGACCTGGAATGGGTGCGCATCGCCATGCACTGGGCCGTGCTGGAGCCCGAGCGCGGCCAGTACTACCGGCCGTTCGACGAAGCCGCCCAGGCGATGGCCGAGAACCAGCTGAAGCCCGTCGGCTTCCTCGCCGGCTCCGCGCCGTTCGCCACCAGCGCGCCGGCCAACTCGCCCTACCAGGACTCCTACCCGCCGACCAACAATCGCTTGTACAGCGACAGTCTGACGCGCTTCATCGAGCGCTACCCGAGCTTCAAGGCCTGGCAGATCTGGAACGAGCCGAACCTGCCGTCCTTCTGGCGCCCCCGGGAAGACCCGGACGCCTACGCCGCGCTGCTGGTGGACGCGGTCGACACCGTGCGCCGGCGCTTCCCGGACACGCCCCTGGGCACCGCCGGCATGGCCTATTTCAGCCAGATGCCGTCGCGCAACATGGAGCTGATGCTCAAGGTGCTGCTGGAGCGGGGCCTGGCGAGCAAGAACCTGATCGTCTCCTACCACCCCTACACCGAATACCCGGAAGGCAACTCGGCCGGCAAGAACGAGCTGCTGGACACCGTGCGCTACATCAACGGCGGGCTGCGCGGCGCGGGCGTCAAGCAGGTCTGGGCCACCGAGTGGGGCTGGTCCAGCTACGCCGGGCCGGAAGAGGCGCAGGCCATCATCGGCGTCTCCGGCCAGGCCGACTACACCCTGCGCCGGCTCGCCCTGATGAGCGCGCTGGACTTCGACCGCATCTTCCTGTTCAACCTGAGCGACCTGGACGCCCGCGCCAGCGTCCGCGACCAGTCCTACGGCCTGCTCGACCTCGACGGCAACCCGAAGCCCGTGTACACCGCCCTGAAGAACTTCCTCCGGGTCACCGGGCCGAAGCTGGCGCCGGCCGACCCGCCCGCCTTCGCCAATGCCCCGCGAGACCTCTACAGCGTGGCCTGGAAGCGCAACGACGGCCGCCGCCTGCTGATGGTGTGGAGCGCCTCGGCGGGCAAGCTGGGCCTGCGCGGCGTGCGCCAGGCGACCCTGCACGACCCGCTGAGCGGCAAGGAGCAGAGCCTCGCGGCGGACAGCGGCACCCTCACGGTCTCGCTCAAGCCCAGCCTGCAGTTACTGGTTCTGGACTGATCGATGCCACTGAAAATACTCTGGGTGCTCCCCTACCTGCCCTGGCCGACCAGCAGCGGCGGCAAGACCCGCCAGTACCACCTGCTGCGCACGCTGGCCGGGGCCGGCCACCGCATCACCCTGCTGGTGCAGAGCAAGACCGCGCTGGACGAGGACGCCTGTCAGGCGCTCGAACCGCTGCTGGAACGCCTGATCGTGCTGCCGCGCAGACCGCTGCGCAGCGCCACCACCCTGCTGGCGCTGGCCGCCTCGCCATTGCCGATGCTGGCCAGCATCAACGGCTACGCGCCGGCGCTGGGCAAACGCTTCACCGAACTGCTGGACGAGCCCTGGGACATCGTGCAGATCGAGCACAGCTACAGCTTCCAACCGTTCGAGCAGGCGCTGCGGCAGGCCGCCCAGCCGTTCATCCTGACCGAACACAACGTCGAGTCCGCCCTCGGCGGCGCCACCTACGACCGCTTCCCCGCCTGGCTGAAGCCCCTGGTGCTGCTCGACCAGTGGCGCTACCGGCGCTGGGAACGGCGCGTCATGCGCCAGGCCGAGCGGGTGGTGGCGGTGACCGAGAGCGACGCCGTGGTGCTCGGCCGCATCGTCGGCGGCCCGGTGCCCGTGGTGGTCAACGGGGTCGACTGCGCGCGCTACGCCGCGGTGACGCCGGCCCATGACAGCCGCCGGCTGCTGTTCATCGGCAACTACGAATACCCGCCCAACGTCGACGCCGTGGAATGGGCGCTGGACGAAGTGATGCCACGGGTCTGGCGGCAATGCCCGGAAGCCACCATCACCATCGCCGGCCACGCCCTGCCGCAGGACTGGCCGCAGCGCTGGCCCGACGCCCGCATCGAGTGGCACGGCTTCGTGCCGGACCTGACCGTGTTGCAGTCCCGGGCCGCGCTGTTCTTCGCCCCGCTGCGCCAGGGCGGTGGCTCCAAGCTCAAGGTGCTCGAAGCGATGGCCGCCGGGTTACCGGTGGTGACCACCTCGCAAGGCGTCTCGGGCCTGGCCGTCACGGCCGGCGCGGAATACGACGGCGGCGACGACGCGGAGGCCCTGGCCGGCGCCTTGCTGCGCCAACTGGCGGACCCGGCGGGCGCGGCCGCCATCGGCGCGGCGGGCCGGGCCTACGTGCGCCGGGCCCACGACTGGGCGGCGGCGGCCGGACAACTGCAGGCCGTCTACGCCGACTGCCTCGCCCACCGTGGCCGGGAGGCTCAGCCATGCGCGTAGGGCTGGACTACCGCCCCGGGATCAGCAACCCCAACAACGGCATCGGCCGCCAGAACGTGGCGCTGGCCTCGGTGCTGGGCGAGCTGCCCGGCGTCGAGCTGCACCTGTTCACCCCGGCGCCCCTGGACCATCCGCTCAGGGCCCGGGCCCACTGCCCGGCCTGGGACAGCAGCGTCGACGGCCAGCACCGCCTGCCGCGCCGCCTGCGCTTCGAGCTGGGCTACCTCCCCGGCGCCCTGCGCCGTGCCGGCATCGACGTGCACATCAGCACCTTCAACATGGGCCTGCCGCTGCCACCCAGGCCACCGGGCCTGCGCTACGTCCTGCAGCTGCACGACCTGTTCCAGCTGCACCTGAAGAACCGCCACAGCTCCTGGCTGCGCGAGACGGTGTACCGGATCAGCGACAACCTCTCGATCCGCTACTCGGTGGCCGTCGCCGACCGCATCTGGACGCCGTCGCAGTTCAGCGCGGACGAGGTCGCGCGCACCTTCCCGAAAGCCGCCGGCAAGGTCCGGGTGCTACCCAATCTGGTGCCCGCTCTCACCCCGGCGCCGGTGCGCCCGGCCATCGCCCTGCCGGAACGCTTCTGGCTGGCGGTCGGCACCCGCGAGCCGCGCAAGAACATTCCCTGGTTCGTCAAGCACTGGGCCCAGGCCCGCGCCGCCGACCCGGCGGTGCCGGATCTGGTGCTGGTCGGCGGCGCCGAATTCGTGCCGGCGCCGCAGCACGGGCTGCCCGGCCTGCACCTGATGCCGCCGCTCGGCGACGCGGAACTGCAATGGCTCTACCAGGCCGCCGAGCGGCTCTGGCAGCCGTCCTACGCCGAGGGCTTCGGCCTGCCGGTGATCGAGGCGATGGCCAGGGGCACGCCGGTGGCCGTGGCCAGCGGCACCTCGCTCGACGAGATCGTGCCGCCGGGCACGCCCCGCTTCAATCCCCACGACGGCGCCGCGGTAAACGCCCTGATGCGCGAGCTGGCGCGCCCCGCGGCCCCGGATCGCCAGGCCCTGCGCGACTGGGCCGGCCGCTACGCCGAGCAGCCCTACCGGGCCCGGGTCAGCGAACTGCTACAGGAGCTGCAGGCATGACCTCGTCCTTCGGCATGCCCATCGCCGCCGCCGTCGGCCTGGTGTTCGGCATCCTGCTGTGGTTCCTCTCGCCGCTGAAGGTGGCGGTGCTGATCGTCGCCATGGTGATCGGCCTCAACCTGCTGCGCCGCCCCCTGCTGGGCCTGCTGCTGTTCGCCGCCATCGCCACCTTCCTGCCCTACTCGACCATCAACGTCGGCATCCGCACCACCGTGTCCGAGCTGCTGATCCTGGTGGTCTGGGCCTGCATCCTGTTCCAGAACATCTTCGAGGACTCGCGCCCCACGCTGGTCAAGGGCCGCACCGAGCGCTACGTGCTGGCTCTGATCCTGTTCAGCGCGTTTCCCTTCGTGGTCGGCCAGCTCACGGTCAACGCCGAGGGCGGCGGCGTGGCCAACTGGATACGCTGGCTGGCCAACGTATCGTTACTGTTCCTGGTCGCGCGCCTGGTGCAGAACGAGCCGACCCGCGAGCGGATGGTCCAGGCACTGCTGTTCGGCACCCTGGCGATGCTGCTGCTGTCGCTGCCGATCTTCCTGGTCGAGCGCTCGGCGGCGGCCATCAACCCGCTGCTCACCAAACTTGGCTACGCCATGCTGGACGAGGTGATCCGCGACACCTCCGGCGCCGTGTTCCTGCGCATGGGCTCGCCCTGGGTCCACCCCAACACCCTCGGCGGCGCCATGGCCCTGGTGCTGCCGCTGGCGCTCTGCTACGGCATCACCCGCCACGGCTGGCGCCGCGCCCTGGGCATCGCGGTCGGCGGCCTGGGCGTGGTCGCCCTGCTGCTCAGTGGCTCGCGCGGCGCCCTGCTGAGCCTGGCGGTGGTGCTGGTATGGATGGCGGTCCGCCGCGTGCCCTTCACCGGGCGCCTGCTGCTCACCGGCTCGGCCCTCGGCCTGCTGCTGGTGCTGTCCTACCCGCCGCTGCAGGAGCGCATCTCGACCATGTTCGAGTTCAGCGGCGACGCCAGTACCTCGGTGCGCTTCGACGAGTACGCCAACTTCCCCCGGGCGATGGCGGCCTACCCCTTCGGCATCGGCTTCAAGGTCGAGCCGCCGGTGCCGGGCACGGACCTGCTGGGCATCTCCAACCTCTGGCTGAACTTCATCTACCGGCTCGGCCTGCCCGGCATGCTGCTGTTCATCGCCGCGACCTGGTGCTGGTGGAAGGAAGCGCGCCCGCGCACCGCGCGGATCGACCTGACCCCGGACAACGCCATCTGGCTGGGCACCACCGCCGGCCTGCTGGCGGCGCTGTTCAGCGGCCTGTTCGACCACTACTTCGGCTTCCAGCCGGTGCTGGTCGGGCTGTTCTGGCTGATGATCGGGCTGAGCCTGCAGGAGGCACGCCGGCTGCGCGCGGCCGAGGAGCGGGTCGTCGCGGGCGATCCCACTCCGTCCGCCGGCGCCTGACCGCATGTTCGGCTCCACGCTGTGGCTGACGCTGGCCACCCTGGTCGGCCTGGCGGCCGGTTTCGCCCGCGAGTGGCTGCTGGTCGACGCCTGGGGCGCCAGCCTGCGCAGCGACGCCTTCCTGGTCGCGCTGTTCCTGCCCGAGGCGGTGCGCATGGCGATGGCCACCGGCCTGTTCAGCTCCGCCGCCCTGCCCCTCTATCAGGAACGCGACGCCGCGCGGCGGGCGGCCTGGCTGTCGGCCCTGACCGCGCGGGTGCTCGGCACCGGCTTCGCCATCGCCGGGCTCTTCTACCTGGCCGCGCCCCTGTGGGTCTGGCTCATCGGCCCGGGCCTGTCGGACGCCGGGCGGGCCCTGGCCGGGCAGAGCCTGCAGCTGCTGGCGTGGTGCGTGCCCGGCTTCCTCCTCCACGCCCTGCTGTGCATTCCGCTGCAGGCCCACGCCCGCTTCGTCCTGGCGGGCATGGGCTCGCTGCTGTTCAACCTGCCGCCGGTGGTCTACCTGGCGCTGCAGGGCGGGCAGGCCGAGCCGGCCGGGCTCGCCGCCAGCTGCGTGGTGGGCAGCCTGCTGATGCCCCTGGCGCTGCTGCCGGCGATGCGCGGCATGGGCTGGCGTCCCTGGCGCGTCCGCGCGGATGACGACTGCGGCCGGCAGCTGCTGGGTCGGCTCGGCCCGCTGCTGGCCAGCACCCTGGCGAGCCAGGGGCTGGCGCTGCTGGAGCGGATGGTCGCCTCGCTGCTGGGGGAAGGCGCGGTCACCTGGCTGAACTTCGCCCGCAAGCTGATCAACCTGCCGATGGTCGCGCTGATGAGCCTGAACCAGGTCCTGCTCGGCCTGATGGGCGGCAAGTCGGAACAGGAGCGCCTGGCCCTGCTGCGCCGTGGCACGGCGCTGGCGACGCTGCTGACCCTGCCGGTCGCGGTGGGCGTGGTCGGCGCGGCCGAGCCACTGATCGAACTGCTGCTGCCCGCCCAGGCCAGCGGCGGCGTACTGGCCGCCCTGCTCGGCTGGCTGAGCCTGACGCTGCTGTTCGCGGCCTGGAACGCCCTGCTGGCGCGCTACGCCTATTCGGTCGGCGACACCCGCCTGCCGCTGGCCTGCGAACTCGCCGGCAACGCCCTGAACGCCGTGCTGTTGCTGAGCCTGCCCTGGTGGCTGGGCCTGAAGGGCATCGCCCTGGCCGCGCTGCTGGGCGTGGTGCTGACCGGCCTGCTGCTGATGCGCAGGCAGCACCTGCTGGCGCGCCTGGACTGGCGGCGGCAATGGGCGCTGGCGCTGGCGTTGCCGGCCCTGGCCCTGCTCATCCCGCTGGCCCTGCCCCACGGCTGGTGGCAGCTCGGCGCCGCCACCCTCGCCGGCCTGGCCCTGCTCGGCGCCCTGGCAGTCCTGCTCAAACCCTGGAAGTAGGGTGCGCCGCGCGCACCGGGCAAGGCATGGTCATGCCCCCATTAGTTGTTGCACCCCTTGTGGGAGCGGATTTATCCGCGAATTTCGCGGCCTACCCAGCCGCTCCCACAAACGCGGACATAGCCAAAGGCATGCCCGCTAACGCGGCGCCTTCTCCCCGCTCGCCTGCTGGGCCTCGCCTTCCTGCCCTGCCCGCACATAGTGGCTGTTCTTCAGCAGCCAGCGCTTCTCGATGCCATGCCACATCAGCGCCGCCCCGCACAGGGTCAGTCCCACCGTGACGCCCAGGGCCAGCCAGGGGTTGGCATCGAAGGCGCCGAAATGCACCAGCGTCTGCACGATGGGAAAGTGCAGGATGTACACGCCATAGGAGAAGTCGCCGAACTTGCAGAAGTTGCCGACGTAGTTGTACAGCGCGAAGAAGATCACCAGGACGCCCAGCGCCAGGGGCCTCAGGGCCTCGATCTCGACCACCGGGCGCAGCAGGAAGTAGGCCACGGACGCCAGCACCAGCCACTTCAGGTGCCGCTCGAAACGCGGCAGCAGGTAATAGAGCAGCGCACCGGCAATGAAGAAGCGCAGCTGCCCCGGCAGCTGCTTCTCCAGCAGCTCGTACAAGCCACGCCCGGTGCTTTCGAGCAGGTGCAGCATGACCAGCGAATAGACCGTCGAGGCCACGAACAGCGCCAGCATCACCCGCAGGTAGCCGGCGCGCCGGCACAGCCAGACGATGGCGGGCACGCTCAGGTAGAACATCACCTCGATCTTGATGGTCCACAGCGCGCCGTTCACCGAGGCCAGCCGGTTGTCGGTGAACACCCCGGGCAGGTCGGGCTGGACGAAATTCAGGAAGCCCAGGTTGAAGGCCAGGTAGCGGAAGAAGCCACTGGACAGGAAGTAGTCCGCCAGCGGCAGCTCGCTGACCCCGCAGAGCAGGACCGCCGCCAGGGTCACCGAGACGAAATAGGCCGGGTAGATGCGCCGGCCGCGCTTCTCGAAGTAGTCGGCCAGCGAGCGGGACTTCTCGTAGCTCATGAAGATCAGGAAGCCGCTGATCACGAAGAACGACTCGATGGCGATCTTGCCGGAGAGCAGCGTGTCGATGATCGACAGCTCGCCCGCCGCCGACAGCTCGTGGGCGTGCAGCAGGCACACCGCCAGTGCCAGCAGCAGGCGGATCAGGTCGAAGTTGTTCTGCCGCAGGCGCGGGCTGTCGATACGCATGGCCTTCCCGGTCACTTGGCGGGCTTCACCGACAGCTTGGCGGTGTCCTCCTGGGCCGGCTTTCGGCTGAACAGGCGCTTGCCCAGGCGATTGGCGCCGTTCATCAACGGTTCCTCGATCAGTCGGAAGCCGACCAGACCATAGACCATCACCGCCGTGAACATCAGCACCAGCAACACGACATTGCCGAGCACGCTCGGCGAGGACGGGCCGAACAGCACCCAGCACTTGCCGACCACGCCCAGCACCAGCAGGTGCGACAGGTAGGTGGTATAGGAGCTGTCACCGATGGCCACCATGAAACCGGGCACCCGCAGCAGGCCGCGACGTTCGAGCAGGGTAGCGCCCATGGTCAGCAGCCCGAACAGGCAGCCCAAGCTGAATACCCGGACCAGCCCCTCGCCACGGAACAGTCCGTAGGTGTAGCCGACAGGCACTCCGACCAGCGGAACGAACAGCAGCATGCCCAGGGCCAGGCGACTGGAGACCCGCTCGCTGGCCGGGCTGAAATAGAACAGGGCGATCATGCTGCCGAGCACGAACTCGACGGCGTAGGGATGCAGGATCAGGCGCAGGAAGGGATTCAGGCTGGCGGTGTCGAGCACCAGGTTGGCGCAGATGATCAGGCCGGCCCAGCCGGCGAGAATCCTGGGCAGGTAGCGCTCGCGGCAGAGCATGAGGGAGGTGAAGACCAGGTAGAACCACATCTCGAAGATCAGCGACCAGGCGACCATCACCAGCGGCAGGTTCTCGTCGGGAATCAGGAAGAACGACTTCCACAGGTTCGGCTGGTCATGCCCGCTGTTGACCCAGGCCGGCATGATCAGGAACACCGCCAGGGTGATGAAGAAGTACACCCAGTACGGTGGGTAGATCCTCGCCACGCGGGCGTAGGCGAACTTGACGATTTCCCGCGGTACTTGGAAGCGGCCGCGGGACACCATCACCATGATGAAACCGCTGACCACGAAGAACCAGTCGATGAACAGCTGGTTGAAGTCCTTGATCGCGGCCGGCAGCAGCGACAGCCCGGCATACTTCTCCTCGGCGAACGTCATGTGGCCGATGACCACTCCGGTCAGGCCCAGACAACGAAACGCCTGGAGGCTGTTCAACTTCGACATGCCGTGCTCCGGAACTGCAACGCCTCCCGCGGCAACGCAGGAATGCGCCAGAAAATAGCGCCAATAAACTGGCAGAAAGAGAAAAGGAAGGGGCCTGGAGGCCGTACGTGCGTAATTTGCGGCAGGATGCCATCATGCCCGGGAGCCTGGCAAGGCACGGCTGTCGCGATGGACGCCCCTCGACCGGGGCGGCGGAATCCTGACTCTTCCATCCTTTGTCGTCCCCGAAAGAACCCGTTGGAGAAGCGGAGTCACACATGACTCATCAAGTTGCAACCCGGAACATCACCCTGTCCCTGCTGCTGTGTTCGGCGACGGTCGCCCCGCTGGCCCAGGCCGCCGACGACGACCCGATACGGATGATCATCAAGCAGTACGACCGGGACCTGTACTCGACCATGGACGACCTGCTCTACATCCGCACCCACCAGTGCCTGGAGCCGGCCTACAGCGAGAACGCCATCCTGTTCTACATCCCCTATTCGGACGACAACAAGCTGCAGTTCAGCTCGAAGGTCGAATGCAAGGTCCTGGAGCTGTACGACCGGGGCGCGCACTACAGCAAGGAAGGTCGCTGAGCGGCCGGCTCAGCCCAGCAGCTCGCTCAGGGGGATGAAGCGCACCGGCTCGCCCTCCTCCAGGCTGCGCCCCTCGCGCACCTCCACCAACCCGTCCGCCCACACCGCGCTGCGCAGCACTCCCGAACTCTGGTTCGCATAGAGCACCGCCCGCCCCGCCTCCAGCCGGGCGCGCAGGTATTCGCGGCGGTTGCCCGCCTTGGGCCTGGCGAAGCCGGCGGGCACCTCGACGCTGAGCGGCTCCACCGCCTGGACGCCCATCCGCCGCAGCAGGTAGGGGCGCGCCAGCAGGGCGAAGGTGACCAGCGTCGACGCCGGATTGCCCGGCAGGCCGAGCACCGGCACGCCGCGGAAGTGGCCGCAGGTCAGCGGTTTGCCGGGCTTGATCGCCAGCTTCCACAGCGTCAGTTCGCCTTCCTCGCGCAGCACCTGGCCGAGGCAGTCGGCCTCCCCCACCGAGACGCCGCCGGTCGACAGGATCAGGTCCATGTCCGCCTGCTCAGCCAGCACTTCCCGGGTCCGCCGGGGATCGTCGGGCAGGATGCCTGCGTCGCGCACCTCGCAGCCCAGGCGCCGCAGCCAGGCGATCAGCAGGCTGCGGTTGCTGTTGTAGATTTGCCCCGGGGCAAGCGACTGGCCCGGCTCAATCAGTTCGTCTCCGGTGGATACCACTGCCACTCGTGCCTTGCGCCGCACTGTCAGCAGCGCCTGGCCGAGCGAGGCGGCCAGGCCCAGCTCCACCGGCCCCAGGCGGGTCCCGGCCTGCAACACCCGCTCACCGGCGCGCGTCTCCTGCCCCTGCGGGCGCACATGCTGGCCCAACCGCAGCGGCTGGCTGAAACGCACACGGCCCTCCGCCTCCTCGGCGTTCTCCTGCATCTCGACGGTGTCGGCGCCCTCCGGCATCGGCGCACCGGTGAAGATGCGCGCGCAGGTGCCGGGCTGCAGCGGCTCCGGCGCCTGGCCGGCGAGGATGCGCTGGCTGACCGGCAATGGTTCTTCGCACCAGTCGGCGTGGCGCAGCGCATAACCGTCCATCGCGCTGTTGGGCCAGGGCGGCAGGTCCAGGGACGCCACCAGGTCCACGGCCAGCACCCGGCGGTCGGCCTGCTCCAGCGGGACATCCTCACAGGGCAGCACCTCGGCCTGCTCCGCCAGCGCCAGCAGGCGCTGCAGGGCTTCTTCCAGCGGAATCAGGCTCATCCGCGGCTCTCGCAGGCGTCCGCCTGCTTCAAGTGGGGAACGAAATTGCATGGCCGATGGCGGCTGTCCAGCTGCTCGCGGAGGATGCCGTCCCAGGCGGTGCGGCAGGCGTTGGTCGAGCCGGGCAGGCAGCACACCAGCGTACCGTTGGCCAGCCCCGCCAGCGCCCGCGACTGGATGGTGGACGTGCCGATGTCCGCCAGGGAAATGTGCCGGAACAGCTCGCCGAAGCCATCGACATGCTTGTCCAGCAGGCAGGCGACCGCCTCGGGCGTGCTGTCGCGACCGGTGAAACCGGTGCCGCCGGTGATCAGGACCACCTGCACCTCATCCTCGGCGATCCACTGCGCCACCTGGGCGCGGATGCGGTACAGGTCGTCCTTCAACAGCACCCGGGCGGCCAACCGGTGCCCGGCCTCGGTGAGCCGGTCGACGAACAGCTGGCCGGACGTATCGGTTTCCAGGGAGCGGGTATCGCTGACGGTGAGAACGGCGATATTCAGCGGCACGAAAGCCGCCTCGGCCTTGTGGCTCATGGCGTGATCCGGTTGTGATGAAGTCAGGCCGGTGTTATATCACGCGCCTTCCCTGGAATTCCCCGATGACCGTCGATGAGTCCTTGCCCTGCTCCATCCTCCTCCTGGCCGGCGGCCGGGGCCAGCGCATGGGCGGGCGGGACAAGGGTCTGCTGGAATGGCAGGGCCGGCCGCTGATCGCCCACCTGCATGCGCTGACGCGACCGCTGACCGACGACCTGATCATCTCCTGCAACCGCAACGCCGAGCATTACGCCCCCTACGCCGACCGACTGGTGGCAGACGCCGAGGAAGACTTCCCCGGCCCCCTCGCCGGCATCCTCGCCGGCCTGGCGACCGCCCGCCATCCGCACCTGCTCGTGCTGCCCTGCGATGCACCCCGGGCGGACCTCGCGCTGATCGAGGCCATGCGCACCCTAGCCCGGCACGAGCCGGACAGGGCGGTGCTCATCCGCCGTGGCGAGCAGTGGGAACCCCTCTTCTGCCTGCTGCCCAAGGCATTCCTGCCCCCCCTGCAACAAGCCTGGCAGGCCGGCGAACGCAGCCCGCGCCGCGCGCTGCTGTCACTGAGCATCCTCGCCCTGCCCTGCGCGGAACACGACCCGCGACTGGCGAACCTGAACACGCCGGAACTGCTGGCCGAGACCCCGCCCGATACTCCTCGCTAAGAATGCGGCTCGGAACCCGACAGCGCGGCCAGCAAAAAAATTTGGCTAACACCTTGTGCAATAAAACTTTTTCGGTAGAATGCGCGCCATCTTCGGAGCGTAGCGCAGCTTGGTAGCGCGTCTCGTTCGGGACGAGAAGGTCGCTGGTTCGAATCCAGTCGCTCCGACCATATCCCGATTTCAACATGCCTCATGTTGTATCAAACCCCAAGAAAGCCGGCCATTTGAGCCGGCTTTCTTGTTTCAGCTTGCCTCATCTTTCGACTATACAGCCCTACGCACTGTGTATCCCTGCGTGTATCCTTGAGGAAAATAGAACCCAGGGGATACAAGCATGAAGCGCGCCGAGATAAAACGCCGCCCGCTGGCAGATATGACCCTGCTCAACTTGGAGCCAGAGCCCACCGAATACCGTGAGCTGGACGGCC
The DNA here is from genome assembly GCF_019655855.1 of Pseudomonas paralcaligenes. Taxonomy (GTDB): domain Bacteria; phylum Pseudomonadota; class Gammaproteobacteria; order Pseudomonadales; family Pseudomonadaceae; genus Aquipseudomonas; species Aquipseudomonas paralcaligenes. The sequence goes on from NZ_BPFX01000022.1 coordinate 88,501, forward strand.
AGGGGCTGTATTTCCGCGTGAAGCCCGACGGCCAGAAATCCTGGCAGCTGCGCTACAAGAAGCCGGATGGCAAATGGTCGTGGCTAGGCCTCGGGGGATATCCAGAGGTCAGTGGCTCGCTTGCTCGCCAGAAGGCATCCGAACTCCGCGCCGACGCGGCCGCCGGCAAGAACCCCATCGCCTCCAAGCAGGCACGCAAGGCCGCCGAAGAGGCAGCAGCCAACAACAAGTTCGAGCCGCTGGCCCGGGAGTGGTTTCAGGGCCGGCAAGCTCGCTGGGAGCCTGGCACGGCCAAGCGCATCATCGGCGCCCTCGAATTGCATGTTTTTCCCGTGTTCGGCAAGCGCGCCTACACCGAGATCCTGCCGATGGAGTGGATGGAGTTCCTGCGGGAGATGGAGAGGAAGGGCATCCTCGATCAGATGGCCAATGTGCGCCGGTACTGCAAGGAAATCTACGACCTGGCGAGGGTCACCGGCCGGGCGCTCTACAACCCGTTGGAAGGCCTCCACAAGTTCCTGAACACCAAGGCCTCGGAGAACTACGCCCACGTTAATGCGGCCGACTTGCCAACCCTGCTTCGGGCAATCAAGGCCTACCCGCACGCTCACGACATCCGCGTCGGGCTGCAGTTGCTGATGCTGACCGCAGTGCGCCCCAGCGAGCTCCGAGAAGCGCCCTGGGCAGAGTTCGACTTGGAACACGGTCTCTGGACAATCCCGGCCGAGCGCATGAAGAAGCGGCGCGAGCATGTCGTGCCATTGTCTCGGCAGGCCTTGGCGCTGCTGGAAGAGCTGAAAACCCTGACCGGCGCCTATCCCCTGCTATTTCCTGGCCGCAATGATCGGACCCAACCGCGCAGCAACATGGCCTTCAACATGGCACTGCGCCGGCTTGGCTACCAGGGGCAGCAAACTGGCCACGGCTTCCGCCACATTGCATCGACCCTCCTGCGAGAAAAGGGCTTCTCCAGAGACTATGTCGAGGCTCAGCTATCCCATGCCGAAGAAGGCGTTTCAGGCGTCTACAACAAGGCCATCTACCTGGAGCAGCGGCATGAAATGATGCAGTGGTATGCCGATCACCTAGAGGCACTAGAGAAAGGAAACGCGCTGACCGGGCGGTTCGGCAGACAATCATAACCCTCTCCCATGAGTGGGGCTATTTATCCGCGACAACGTGACACCTCGCGTATTTAATGAGCTACAGCGATTTCTCATCCGCGACAAAATAACCCCGTGTCACGGATAAAAAATCAACAGAGTCCCCATCCTCACAGGGGTGTCGCGCTGTCGCGGATCGGAAGCAATCTAGCTCGCCAGACATCTGTAGTGGCAGAATGCCTTGAAAAGAAGCCAAGGTGCTGCTGGTGTGGAATGCGAAGCGGCTCTAATCCCGAACACGAATCACCCAAGCAAGGACGTACAGTTGAAACACTCATGGATGCTTGCCTGCACCTTCCTTTGTCTGTCGTCCATCGGCCCTGTCCTTGCTGATGGAAGCGCGCTCGCCGGTATGGGCGCGATCAAATGTACTGACTACGCTAAGTACCGGCAGACGCCTAATGAGATGCTTGAAACCAACATCATCAGTTGGATCCAGGGCTACCTCAGCGGACAGAACATGGAACGCGCACAGCGGGTCCCGCCTGACCAGATGGCTACGGCTCAGTACTTCCTCCCCGGGCCCGACATGGTCCTGCCACGGCTCGACAAGTACTGCGCAGACATGCCGCAGGCGCCCATATGGCTGGGGGCAGTTGAGTGGGACTTGGAGCTTGAGCAGGCGTTAGACCCGAGCGTTCGCGCGCCTGTGTGGAAGCAAAACTGAAGATACTTACCTGATACTGCGGGAGGAATTGGTGACGTGAACTGGCACCGCTTCGTTGAAGCGCTCTGGCGCGGAGAGAGGTGGGCTGTTGCGGGGCTGGTGGAGTGGGGTTGTGGTGGTGATGGGGTGTGCGGTCGTGTTAATGCGCTGGCGTATTGCCCGCTAGTTACCGCGGAGCGAGGATAAAGCCAGGGGATCCAGGAATGGACAAGGCAACATGGCTCGACGAATGTCGAGAAGCGTGCAAAAGGATCAAATACCTCTCGGAATCGCTGAGCTGGGGCGAGCGCCCTAACCACAGCGGATGGCTAGAGGCGACAAGTGCGCTATTGGATGAGAATCGCGCCACCCTTCCTCGCCTATTGTTCAGGGGCGAATACCGCCCGGGCAGGATGGGCGAGCGCATAAGCTATGGCCTCATGTATCGCGAGCAACGCGAGATGCGGCGGGTGTTCATGCTTGAGGTCTACCCTAAGCACGAGCGTTCTCACTTTGAAAACGGAGTGGTTTTCTTCGGTCCCCACATTCACTTAGGCGACCCTCGCCTCAATCAAATCACCCGGGCGGTATATTCCAATCTAGACGGCCCGACCGTCCGAGGATGGATTGAGCGCTTCCGCAGGCACGCTAGAATCATGGACAACGATCACCGTCAGCTAGGCACGCCCTTCTCTGGCGATCTGTTTGGGTGAGTTATGGCAACCATAGGCTGCTCCACATTCTTTTCTAGCGCCGGCTGGCATTGCCAAGCAGTGCAGGCAGGCGGAGCTATGGGCACCTACATCAGCACGCCGATCGTTCTGCCAGGCGGCAAGCCCCTCGACTTCTACCTGATTCCGCGCGGTGAGCACTTGGAGTTCACTGATGACGGTATAACCATGTTTGCCTTGAGTGGCCTTGGCTACCAGCTGGGAGATAAACGCAACTGGAAGGGGCTTGAAAATCTCGCGGTCAAGCACGGGTTCAGGCTGACCGAGTCAGGTGCTTTCGAGGCAGCATTTCTTCAGTCTGAGCTGCCTGAATGGGGCGGACGAATCATCAAGCTCTTCGCTGCTATAGCCGCTTGGGAGGATGAACGCTTCTGCGAGGGCGATACCGACCTTTCGCTGACTGCTGAAGTCGAAATGCTGCTTCGCGCCAAGGCGCCAGAGAAGCAGTTGATCAGAAACGCCACCGTCATCATGGGGCGCAATGAGATCTCGTTCGACTTTCTGTGGGGCGATACTTATGTGGACGCAATTAGGCCTGTAGCACAGTCGGTGAATGCCCGGCTCAGAAAGGCCGTACTGATCAACCGCAGCGAAGACCCTCTCAAGCTGCTTTTCATCGTCGACAACCGAGGTCAGGAGGAGCGGGCTGAAGCAGAGATCAGTGTGCTGGGTGACATAGCCAGCACAATCAGGCTGACCGACTTCGAAAAGCATTACAGCCCAGCACTGCACTAGCCCCGCCACCGCGGGGCTTTTCGTTTCTTCCGTGCGGCCGTGCTTACCCTGGCGGCAAACCCGCTTCCCGCTAGGGTCATACCGGCGAGCGCCCCTACCCCTCACCGGATTCTTCCCGTCCGGACTCGTTTTGTCGCCCTCAACTTTCTTGGGCAGCCTCCACCAACAGGCTGATGCCAGGGACGAAGCGGGACGGTATGATGGCTAAACACCACTCCAGCTGAGTTGCCTATGCGAGCCCTGGGAACATCCGCACTTGTTCTATCTCTGATTGCAGTTCAGGCCGATAGCCTGGCAGCTCCCAAGAAGGACATTCCTCGCGCTGAGTTTGCGACCTGTGCGTCGTTGAAAGCCCCGGGGGCACGCTTAGCTTGTTACGATGGTCTGGCCTCTCGTTACGGCCTCGCAGCGCATAAAGGCATCTCCAGCTGGAAGGTCATCGAAAAAGAACTGGACCCCCTGACGGACGAACCCATCGTTTCGGCTTACATTGTTTCTGCGTTGGCGGAAGGTCAAAGTGTCACTCCAAGGCTTGTGATTCGATGCAAAGGTCACAAAACGGCGATGTTCATCTTCTGGGGCGCTCGTCTCGACAAGTGGCCCGATGTCACGTTCCGCGTCGGAAAGGGTGCAGCAACAACAACGTCGTGGCACCTCTCGAATGATGGAAAGTCCTCGTTCGTTCGAGATGCGCCCATAGATCTCATCAAGAGCATCATCGAGAACGACGACATGGTTGCCGCCGCTGTTACGCCACGCCGCGGGTTGCCCCTCTCTGCAGTATTCAACGTGGCGGGCGCCGGAGAGGCGCTGGCCGAGGTCCGTAGCACCTGCGGGTGGTAACTCTAGCGCCACCCATCACCGCCTCACGCTAAATCCTGAGCCCGCCATGAGCGGGCTTTTTTGCGTCTAACGAAAGTTACTTAGGCTTTCCTGTCTGGGAGGCTCCAGACTGCATGACCATCAACTGATAGAGAGAATTCTATAGGGAGGTAGCCTTGTAACGCCTGGCTTCCAGAGGCGTTGCTACTCCCCCAGCAGCCTGCGCAGCCGCTCCTCGTAGGGCTCCTCGTGCTCCTGTTCGTCGAGGTTGTACGCCTGGCGCTCGAGGGCGATCAGCACCTTCAGCGTTTCGGCCAGCTCCCGCATGTTTTTGATCCGGTTCGGCAGCGCGATGATCTTCTGGTAGAGGTCGTTCAGCCGGTCATTCCCGAAGCCGTCAGGGGTGCGCATCATCTCGCCCAGCGACTCGGCCAGGTCGCGGTGATCCGTCAGTTGCTCCAGCTCCTGCAGCAGCTTGTTGGTCAGGCTGCGCGAGCGCCGGATATCGCCACGATGTGCCATCCGCACGCTGACGATGGCCTCGGCATTTGCTTCGATGATCTGCCGCTCGGTTTCCACCGACGAACCAGTGGAACCCCTGGAAACCTGGCTGGAAACCTCCCGCCTGGAAACCAGGGCTTCAGCCTTCGCCTGAATCTTCGGTTTCAGGTCGCGTTCCCAGCCTCCCACCTTCGCGCGCCTGTTGATCGCCGTGTGGGTGCAACCGTGGCGCACGGCGATCTCTCGAACGGAAAGCAGACCGGCGCGATAGTCGCGTTCGATCGCTTCCCAGTCGAGAGCCTGCTTATCGGCCTTCAACCCTCACCCTCCTTGGCAGCAGAGAGCGAACCGGCATTCGCAGCCATGGCCACGTAGGCCCGGAGCAACTGCGCCCCATCGTCCAGGCCGAGCTGGCGCCTCTCCAGGTTGATCAGCTCTCGCAATGCAATCGACAGATCGCGCAAGGCCGCCGCACACCGTGGTAGCGCCAGCGCCTGCTGAGCTAGCAGCTCAGGCCCGTCCAATTCATTCGCCTCGGCACTCAGCTCAGCAGCCAACTGATCCATCGTCTCGCGCACCAGCGCCATGGCCTGCTGGACCTCATGTGTCGACATAGCTGTTGCCTCTTCCATTGACACCGTTACGTCCATCAGTGCAGCCCTCGGTCGTTGAAGGTAGTGCGGCGCAGATTCGGATCAAGAGCCTGCGTCCAGGACCAGCCGCGGTACCGGCGCTTGCGCACCGTTTCCCACTTCAGGCCGAACTCTTCAGCCCACTCCTGGGCCGTTTTGGTCACCTGCAGGGTCAACGGCAGATCCTTGTGGCAGAAGTTGTTTTCGAGATCGTGGCCCATATCGTTTCCCTCCCTACTCCGGTTTCATCTGAATGCGCCACTCGCGATCGCCCGTCTTGGCTACGATAAAATTCCCCGAGCCAGCCAGGTCACGCAGAGCCTTGTTGGCACCAGGCACGCTCTTGAACGTCGTGGACATGGCCTGTTGCTCCCGTCGTGCTCTGGCCAGCGCCACCTTGACCGTCGCCCGCGGTGCGCCGGTCTCCCGGGCCATGGTGTCGATATCCGGTTCGAAGCCAGTTGCCAGCTGTTCGCGCATGGAGGGCAGCAGGGACTGGATCGTCGGGCGGGCCGTGCGGTCGGTGTTGGCTTGCACGGTGCCGGCGCCAGCAGCACCGGAGAGAAGCATGGGCGGTGGCGTCGGCTGGCCGGCCTGCAGAGCACGCTGGCGTACCGAAGTCAGTCCGCCTGGCTGGATCAGCGCATCGGCCACGGCCTGGTCGGACTTCGCACGCAGGCTGTCGCGCATGCCGCGGCCGGCCTTGCCGATCAGTTGCGAAAATAACCCGCCGACGTGGGTACCCGTCAGGGCGCCGAGTACCAGGTCACCACCCAGGCTATCGGCGTCCGCCATCTCGGCGGCTCGACGTGCCGTGGCGCTGTTGCCCAGGCTGCGGCCGGCCATCGCCGATGTGCCGACTTCGAACTCCAGCATGTCGTGCCAACGCTGCCGGGCGGCATCGTCAGGCAGCATGGCTTCGACCTTGGCGCGCATCTCCCGGCTACGCAGGTGCTTGGTCACGTCGGCCAGCTTCGCCGGGTCGTTGCCGATCTTGTTGACGATGGCGGACACCGCGCCGATTCGATAGCCCTCCAGCTCCGATGGCGTCATCCGTTTCAGGTTGGCCATCAGCTCCTCGGCGCTGATGTTGCGGGAAAGGAGGGTGCGGCCGTTCTCCACCGCCTCGACGAACTGGCTTGGCCCGGCCCAGGCGGCACGCGCCTGGCGATAGGTCGGGCTGGCGGTGTCCATCATGTCCACCAGCTTGCTGCGGATGCCCTTGATGACACGCGCCTCGTCGCGGTCGCCGGCGCGATCCAGGATGCTGATCTTGGAGTCGAGCGTCTTCTTGATGAAGTCCAGGTCACCGGTGCTCGGCACGCTCTGCACGGTGAAGGTGCCGTCGTCCTTCAGGTCGATGAACCTGCCATGGAAGTCTCGGCCCTCGTTACCAGCTCGGCGCGCCGCAGCCCGATAGGCCTCCTGCATGGCCGGGCGTTTGAACAGATCCTCCAGCTCATGCGACCAGGGCACCGGCTCCTGGTAGGCCTTTTCGTACAACGGCCGAGCATCCCTGGCGCGCTGGGTCATGGCCTCTTCAACCGCCTGGCGAGCGGTACGAGAACTGCCGGTTGCCCGGCCCAGATCGTCAGCCATCCGACTGAAGCTGTCCTGCTCGCTCTTGGTCAGCTCCTGCAGGGTGTCGATAACCCGCTGGGGCTGCCCCTGCTGGCGCTCGGTCAACGCTGGTACCACCTGCGACCGGCCGGCGCCAGGCGTTTGCGCAACACGCTCGAGCAGGCCGCGGACATTCTCGCCACCGGCATCGGCCGGCATGGCGGTATCCGGGTAGCGTCGCTGCAGGTCATCCGCCTGGTGGCGGAATTGCTCCATGGTCATTCCGTCGCGCTCGACGGCACGCTCAACTTGCGACATGGCCCTGCGATAGGGCGAGCGTGCTGCCCCTATAGCCGCGCGCGTGGAGCCAAGAGCCAGCGGCACAGCGCCGCCTACGGCAGCGCCCATTGCAGCCCCTTCGGCGGCGTCCGGCAACCGTTCCAGCAAGTCTCCTTCTGCCGAGCCCAGGCCATACAGGCCGCCGTAGCCAGCACCCAGCGCGGCGCTTTCTCCAGCCGCCTGAGCCAGGCTTGGGGCGGCCCCCTGAGAGGCTGCACGGGAGAGCGGGCCAGAAGCCGCGCTCCGGCCCGTGGAAATCAGCGATGACGAACCTCCGGTGATGAGCATGGGCATGAGGCCGCCTGTTACTCCACCTGCAGCGCTGGCCATCGGGTTCTGCTCCCGGGCCTGGCGATCGAGCGCACGCTCGCCCTGCAGGTTGAGGTCGTATCGTTCACGCCAGGTGTCGGCGTCGTTGCCGCTGCCAATCAGGGGATTGAGGCTTGCCGACAATGCGCTACTGATCTCGTCGGCAAAACCCACGGTCAGGCCATCATTGATGCCGCGCAGCAGTGAGCGTCCAGTACCGATCGATGACGTTTGATCGGCGGGCTTCTGCTCGACAGCAGGGTATTCGCCAAGCCAAGAACCGGCTTCACTCTGCTGCTCGACGGCTGGAAACTCGTCCAGCCAGCTATTGGAGTTCTCAGCCATTACGGTTTCCTCCGCGCTATGCCATCAGGGCCCACGAAGACACTGCCGGAAGGCAGTGCTGCTACCTCCTCTCGCGAAGTCACGCGGACAGGTTGGCCCGCTCGTGCCGCAGGATCGGCTTGGCGCCGCCCATCTGTCAGCGGAGCGGCCTTGCGCTCTGCCGTTCCCAAACCATTGCGGATCGATCCCAGCGCTCTGGTACGGGCCTCGGCCTTCTGGTTGAGCACGGTGTCGCTATCGCCCGGTTGTGGCAGGTACATGCGACCGTAGATGTCCATCTCCTGCTGAGTGATGGCGGCGCCAGTGTCCTTGCGCAAAATCGCGGCCAGCACTTCACGGCCGGACTGTTCGGCCTGCTGGCGCTCGGTGGACACCAGGCTATTACCCAGCGCTGAATCGCCAATGAGTGGTAGCCCCCGCACAATGGCTCCACGGGTTTCGCCGCGCTCCCCAGCCGCACGGGCGGTCAAGGCGTCACCTTGCTGCGCCAGCAGCGCATTGGCCTCATTGCCGCGCGTGTAGTACCCCAGGTCCTTGCTCTGCTGCTCAGTGAGTTTGATGCTGCCCTCTGCACCCTGGGCTAGCTCCTGCGCCAGCAGGTCCCGCTGCAGCTGTCGCTTCTCCAGGTCGAGCTGGTCCAGGCCCGCCCTGGACTGCTACTCCATGTACGCCCGGGGATCGGCAATCATCAGGTAGTTCCGTCCGGCCTGGGCGCGCTCTTCCCCCTGTAAGCCAGGCAGGCCTGCCAGGATGCCGCCAAGGGTTTGCCCTCGCTCAATGGCCAGGTTGCCCGACTGAATTTCCTGCTGCAGGCGCTGGCGTTGCAGCTCGGAGATCTTCCGTAGGTCCAGCCCGGCCAGCATTGCCTGCGTGCCCTTTTGGTTCTGCAGGTTGGTCTGTGCCTGCATGGCGTCCAGGCGCGCGTTCTGGATGTCAGCGCGGGACGGCGCGCGGGAGCTGTCTCGCACGACGGTCAGCCGGCCGCCGCCCTCGCCGAGCTGGCCGCGTCGGCTTTCCTCGATCATCCGGGCGCGTTCTTGGTTGGCACGCTCGAAGGTTTCCTGGGCTAGCCTCGCCGCGCCCGGCTCCAGTTGGCTGAAGGTGCCATCCCGACTTCAACATGCTTCATGTTGTATCAACCCCCAGGAAAGCCGGTCATTTGAGCCGGCTTTCTTGTTTCAGCTTGCCTCTACGCGCCATGTATTCCCTATGTGTATCTCTGAAGGTAAATAGAACCCAGAGGATCAAGCATGAAGCGCGCCGAATAAAAAGCCGCCCGCTGGCAAATGTGACCCTGCTCACCTGGAGCCAGAGGCCATCGAATACCGTGATCTGGATGACCAGGGGCTGCATTTCCGCGGAAGCCCCACGGCCAGAAGTCCTGGCAGCTGCGCTACAAGAAGCCGGATGGCAAGTGGTCCGTGGTAGACCTCGGGGAATATCCAGAGGTTAGTGGCTCGCTTGCTTGCCAGAAAGCATCAGAACTCCGCGCCGACGCTGCCGCCGGCAAGAACCCCATCGCCTCCAAGCAGACACGCAAGGCCGCCGAAGAGGCAACATTCGAACCGCTGGCCTGGGGGTGATTTCAGGGCCAGCAAGCTCGCCGGGAGCCCGGTACGGCCAGACGCATCATCGGCGCCCTCGAATTGCATGGTTTCCCCATGTTCGGCGAGCACGCCTACACAGAGATCCTGCGAGAGATGGGGAGGAAGGGCATCCTCGATCAGATGACCAATGTGCGGCCGGTACTGCAAGGAGATCTACGATCTCGCCCGCGTCACCGGCCGCACACTGTACAACCTAGAGCGTGGGCTGCGGGGAATCCATCACTGAGCCAACTGGGTCCAAACAGGTGACGGCTGCCATGAGAGAGTTACTCCAGCGGCATCAACGCCAATAAAAACCAGCACTTGACCAGTTTTTCTACTGCCTCAATCGCCACATCAAAAAAGCCCGCTAGCTCAGACTTTTCCTCAAGCTCTCGCTTTCCGAGTCAAGAATCCAGTCCTGAACCTGTAACACTCTTGGCGCCGCCCATTCCCAGATTATCTTGGCGCCACTGCTATTTATAGCCTCTGGAGAATAACCGCCGTCTGTCATCCACTCAAAAACAGACGGATGAATAAACTGGCCTGGCATCACTTTTCGCTTCGCAATGCCACCTTTCAACAAAGCCAAGGCCTTCTTCCAACCAGAATAAAATTCTTTATATGAATCTCTTCGATTGTGCCAGCCAATATCCACCGCCTCAGCCTCATACTCAAAGGATTTATGGATACTTCCCGAAAAACCAAATCTACTGGCCAGTTCCCTCAGCATCCAGACATAAGCAATATTTGAAAGCGACTCCACCTGATAACCGCCACCTATATTGCTATGGACCCCACCAAACCAAACCTCACGCACGTCTTGATCGCTTGGGGCAACCCCATTCTCCATAATCCAATACGTAGGCGCAAAGTGGGGCCTAACCTCGTCCAGCGCCAAGGCATGCCGTACACATTTAACGCAAGCCGGAGAGAGCTTATGAAAAGAATTGAATGTTTCACCAAAGGCCAGAGAGCCAACCGTATCCCATATGCCCAGAAACTCTATTTTCACATCTCGAGTCAGCGATGAATACAAGCCCCCTTCATAGCTATCGTTGTTTACATACGCTGACCAGAGCGCTCCAATCTCTTGCTCTGGCAAAACCCTCCTGCCGCTTGGGAGACCTACGCTCCCTATGAAACCAGCGAGACTTCGCGCAGCAAACGCGCCTCGGCTGAATCCGAATATACAAATCTTATCTTCATTCCCCTCCCACCTTTCCGCTACAAATCTGTAAGCGTCTCTAATACGGGCGGAAGTCCCCGTACCTGTAGCGCCCTCATACGTCAAATCCCACTTTCGCCCTACAGAGCCAACACCATTAATATAAACAGCATCTCCTTTGAACCCACTACCCAAATCCAAAGACTTAACCATCCCGTAATATTTATATAAATCCTTGGACAAATACTCAGCCGGCTGATATTCAGACTTACCACCTGTAATGGCGCCCCACAACTTCATCACATTGCTTTCGACACACGAGAGCTTTACTCCATTACGAGTAGCATATTCGCTGTCGACCTGTGTAGGACTGTTACCGGTTCCATCCAAACAAACAACAATATATTTACCCATAGTTCATCACTCCTTTGCACAACAGGTTAGATTACCGAGCGCGGCTCATCCAATAACTAGGCCCGCATAATGATCACTTGGCAAAGCGCCTCGATCTCATACATATGGCGCTTTGGCCTCGCGTGTTGATGTGGATGGCGATGCCATCGCGACCAGCTGCAGCAGCAGCTAATCGGCATCGACACCGGGCGGATTTGCTCACCGTCGCGGCGAGAAAGGCCCAGATGTACCATGTCGAAGGTCCTTTTCGTGGCGGATGCGCTCCTGTGACACAGTGTAGAACCGGGTGGCTATCTTGCACGGCAAAACAAAGACTCCGGCACTTGACCAAGGACTCCAACTAGTCCTCAGCTCGCGGCAATTTACCAAGCTGGCGTAAAGGAGGGATTAGCGCTCCTGCAGCAAAGGCGGACTCATAGATACGAGGGCGCTCGACTGCTCCATCGGAAAAGATAAATTCAAGCAAATTTGCTTAATATCATTCCTTATAGAGCCTAAAGACACATCACTTGGGGAAAATTATAATCACATTTGCAAATGAATTAGCCCCTTATCCAGTGTCCGCATGTGTGCAACCCCATGGAGCCCGCAAGCTACTTTTTGCCCAAGCCGATCAAGCACTGCAAACAACTCTCGTCCTTCCAAGTATGGAAAAGGACGCACCAGGCGGACTTAAGACTATTGAACATTCACCAATTCTGTCTGGATAAAAATGCAGACAGCCGGCGCGCCTTATCTAGCTACTTGGACATGAATGATAACCATCCGCCACATGTTCGATAAGCAATCTCGCAGAATCATCAATAGCGGACGCCATCAATCGCTCAAACTCTGGAAGGCCTATCTTCGAGTAATTCATGGTCTCGACCGCCTGACCAGTTACCGAAATACGCATCGCTTCCCCACCACAAAAGCTGACGTCAGCCGTTACAGCCATAGAGGCAAGCACATCTGCATCCATTGCGAACAAGGCCAAGGGCATTAGCATTCCTGTATTGTGAGCCGTAGAGTCATCTGTTCCAATCACTATTGAAACATCAATTAACTCCAGCCTTGTCGGCGACACCAGCCCGTCATCTTTGTCACCAATACGGACAGAGGGGAATAGCGAAGCCGTGTAAGAAGCAAGCGACGTTGCAAGCGGCGCGCCAACAAATACATCGACATCTATTGACTTCCACTTCTCTCCAACCGGAACCGTTCGAATAACCTTCTGCTGGATTCCCTGACTGACTATCAATTGTGCCGAGTCATGGGTAACCGGGGTAACCATTAGCTGCTGACCTTTCGGCTTTGGAGAAATCGGTACAGCGGAACATGCCGAGATCAGAAGAAGGGCAACACAAATCATCGACATACTCACTCGCGATCTAAGGCGCCATGCCCTGCCACTCCAGAATCCGGCCGTACCCTTACCAACCTCACTAATCATGAATCACGCCTCCTTCCCGAAATTACCAAAGCGCAAGCACCAGAGCCCACGTTGAGCAAGGGCTCTTCTAGTAAGTGAAGAGCGACAATCTCATTCCCGCCAGCACCCGAAGGAATAGAAGCAACGAAGCACTCTCAGCTCATCGAAGCTAAGTAGCCATCAGGCTCAAGAGTTAATTGCTCTACCTCGCATTCCAGCGATGGCTTCTGCTGTTCCCAGAGAGCCAACCGCACCGTTCTGACTAGCGTTTTTCTTCCCATCATCAAGGCTTCTGAGCAGGCGGAATGGGTAAAGAAAAGCCCGCCTAAGCGGGCCTTTGTCAATTACTTAGCTGTAGGATAGCTGGCTCTCTCCCTGGCTTTCCGCTCAGCCTTGATCTTCTCGGCCTGGGCAATCACCTCGTCAGCAGTCTTTTCCATCCAGTGCAGCGATCATTCCGCCGTATGCGCCTTGAAAGCTCTGCTGACCACAAAACAGCCTTCATATCCACTTGGCTGAGGGCTACCAATTGAACTGCCTCCTGAAACCGCTGCTTCTTGGAGCCATCGAGGCCAGCAACGATTTTTGCGGCTGATACCTTCATGGCCTCTTCGCTGCTTCCGTCAAGCCTTGGCTCGCCGCATCCCAGCAGTGCTGCCAGCATCCCAGCGACTATCAGTGCTCACATATCCCTCCTCCCCGATGGTCATCTATCGGCGCTGTCGCACAGGGCCATGGACTGCAAGCGCAGATTCTCATCCTGAATTCTCAGCACTCGCGCCATGCATTCGTCATAGGTTTGAGCAGGCGCACTCGTCGCAACAGCTGACGATGGGGCCGGCGGTATTGGCCTAATCCCGAGTGGGCTGTATGGCTGACCTCCCAGCGCCAGACAATTGAATGACTCCGGGTGCTTCAGAGCATATGCATCGCCATAAATACGAGGCCTGACCCAAGCAAAGAACCCAATCACCTGCCTGTATTGGAGATCAGACACCACATCGACGCCACCCTGCCTTGCGCGATCAGCAAGCACCGCCTTGACTTTGGAGTACCCTCCATACCATTGGCTGTTCGAGACACCGCGCCCCATGTACTCAACCTCTATCCCGTCTGGCAGCGAAGTGTTCAGCAAACAAACATCCCGGTTATGGGCCGGTTTTGCCGCTGCCGCACCCTTCAATTTGTGAATGTTCGCTGTCGTGCTGCACCCCGTGATCAAGACCAACCCAGCGACTACCAGCAGCTTTCGCATCCCCGCCCCTCCCTTGAAATGCCAGGAGGATAGCAAAAGGCCAATATCAACCCCAGCACCTCCAGGCAGCCCGGCCGCATCGCAACTGACGCGTCGTCTCGCTCCAGCCCTACCTTCTCTGACAGCTTGCGAATAGCCACAACCTAGCGCCGCACGGTTCAATACGGCATGCTCTTCAACCAACGCCAGATGTCATACACCACAATTCAAGGACGAGGCATGCGCTTCATTATCCTTCTGCTGATCACCATCCTTCTTACTGGCTGTGCGAGTCGCCCGGCTGGAAATTTTGGCTTTGGCGTAAAGCCGGAGGTTGGTCCTGTGCGTAATGCCGTTGCGGGCTATCTCAATACCTACCTTCATCACCCGGACTCATTGAGCTACCTGTCCATCGCCAAGCCGGAGCCTGGATGCTTCAGACGTGGACCGGGCCTTCGAGATATATGTGGCTACAAGGTCTGCTTCGAATACAGGGTATTGACCCGGGACATGCGCGACATGGTCACCGAACGGCAGGCGCTTTGGATAACCAATGGGTTCGGAAACCTGTATCGCGAAGCGCAGGATTGTTCAGGGCTGATATCGGACTGGAATGGGAAAAGCCCCGTAGAAACCGGAAACTTCTGTGCGCTTCAGCCACAAAACACAGAGTGCCTCAACGGCAGAAGCGAGCCTTATCCGGCAGACCTCAGAGCACCAGATAGTCCTTCTGGCCCTGCTACAATATCTTCGACAAAAGCATACAAATCAATGCGTCTTGATATCTGGCGCCCGGCAGCGGCGGAAGATATCAAAGCGCTTGCCGCAGCAGCGGATATACACCTGAAGGACGGCGCTTCGGCTCGCTATAAATCCGTGAAGGTTGGCCTCAACCCAGATGCTCCCAGCACGAAGGTCTATTGCGGAATGATCAACTCCAAGAACTCCTTCGGTGCCTACATAGGCTTCAGACGATTCTTCTTCGCCGAGGTCGGCTTCCTGGCCATTGAAGATGATTTCAATGGCGGCTTTCTCGACAAGAAATGCAAATAACAAAATGCCGAAATGGATCGATGCTGAGCTCACCTACCTCCCGTGAACCCCCGAGAAAGGTGCTCCAACTCAAGCGGGAAGGTATGATGGCCAGGCAACATCATAGGAACCGACCTCTGCCAGGATGCATGACCCCTTCATGAAACTCCGGAACATTGCTGTAATCGCCACCCTGGCACTGCTCACAGGCTGCGCCTTCGGAATCAAGGTCGACTATCGGATGGCGTTGCCGTACGTCCAGCTGGAGCCATCGACCGAGAAGCGTGTCATCGAGGTGGCAACCGTGGATCAGCGGCCCTATATCCTCAACGGTAATAAGCGGCCGCAGTTCGTAGGTGTATCGCGGGCGTTGTACTACAACCCTTACAACATCAATACGGCGAGCGGGCTCGGTCTGGTCACCGACCTGCAGAGCGCGATGATCACCGCGCTGGCCCGCGACCCTTCGGTGCAAGCGAGGGCAATCCAGAACAGGGATCGCGCCTCGGCTCCCGGCGCCCGCCTGCTGGTGCTGACCGTGCGCGAATGGAAGTCCGACGCCTACATGCGAGTGCGGTTCGACTACGACGTGACGGCGGAGGTCAAGGACGAGCAGGGCCTGGTGCTGGCGACCAAGACTGCAAAAGGTCGCGGCGCGATCACCCACTTCCTCAACGCCGGCGCCGATGTCCTCAATCAGGCGCTAGGGGACCATGAGATCGTCAAGGCACTGGGCAGCACACCAACCCCGCTCGTCGCTCCAGCACCAGCGCCGACAGCGCTGGCTCCGGCGACCGCATCCGCGAAGCCAGGTATCCAGTACGACGACTGCATCAGGCGCGTGCTCAGGATCTCCGACCAGCAGCTGCGCCTGTCGGCCATGAGCGCCTGCGACAGCGCGAAGTAGTCTCATCACTGTTCCGAGACGCGAAGAACCGGCCACCTGGCCGGTTTTTTCGTTAATGACCTGGCGTGAAGGACGTTACGGACCGGCAAAAAAACGGGAGCCGCAAAGGGCTCCCGCACTCGATCAGTAGAGTAACGACGGCATCGCCTGTCGCGGCTACAACCTCACCAGCGCCCATTGGGGGCGCAGGTTGCAATCTGGCACAAAACAAGCGTTTGCTCCGTATCACTTCGTAGCAGCCTGCAAAGAAATGTAAACGGCTGGCCCGCTCCGGGCGGCCACGGCAGAATGCGGCCATGACCGCCCATATCCCGCCCTTCTGCCAGTTGCTGGCCACCCCGCCTCTGTTCGCGTTGCCCGACACCCAGCTGGTGTGCGCCAGTTTCGACCCCGCGCGGCTGGTGGCGGACGACTTCCATCGCTGCGCCATCGAACCGGTGCGGGGCGTGGCCAAGCGCCAGGGCGAGTACCTGGCCGGCCGGCTGTGTGCCCGAGAGGCGCTGCGCCGGCTGTGCGGCCAGGTGCTGGTGCCGGGGCGCGACGAGGAAGGTGTGCCGATCTGGCCGGCCGGCGTGGTCGGTTCCATCACCCATGGCGCCGGGCAGGCCGCGGCCCTGGTCGCTTTCGGCAGGCACTGGCGCGGGCTGGGGCTGGACCTGGAGAAACGCCTGAGCGCCGAGCGTGCAGCCAGGCTGGCGGGGGAAATCCTCACGCCTGCCGAGATGGAGCGCGCCGCCGGGCTGTCGCCCGAGGCCTTCGCCCGCCATGTGACGCTGACTTTCTCGCTCAAGGAGAGCCTGTTCAAGGCCCTCTACCCGCTGGTGCTGCAGCGCTTCTATTTCCACGACGCCGAACTGCTCGAACTGAACGAGGACAGCCACGCCGAGCTGGGCCTGCTAATCGACCTGGGTGCCGAGTGGCGCCCAGGCACCCGGCTGAGCGGGCAGTACCGCGAGTACGGCGACTACCTGCTCAGCGTCGTAGCCATTGCCCCGCGCTAGACAAACGCCTGCCTGCCGAAGCCCCGGGGCAGGCGCTGGCGGCCCGGCAGGCCGCTGAGGCGGGCCTCCCAGGAAGTGCGCCAGTCGCTGGCCGCCCGCGCGATCTTCTCCTGCCGCGACGCCCGCCGCGCGGCATTGCGCGCGCTGCGCCGGGCCTCGGTGAAGGCTTCGGTCTTGCGGCAGTTGCGGCACTTCACCTTGGCCAGTTCGGTCGTGGAAGGCAGCTTTTCTCCGTGGGAGCCACAGGCGAGGTGGCCGGAGACCTTGTAGTGCATCACCATCGCGAATCTCCTGCAGGTGGGCGGCCCGCCCGTGTCGGCCAGGCCGATACCCCTCAGGGGTTCGGACTGCGCCGGCGGCGCTGCGGTTCAGGTCGCGTGACCCGCGGCCGTCAGTCGTCGCCGTAGTACTGCACGCCGATGCGGATGATGTCGCGCCCCTGCGCCTTGCGCTGGTGGTTGGTGTCGCGCAGCGAGTAGATGCAGCCGCAGTATTCCTGCTGGTAGAAGCGCTCGCGCTTGCTGATCTCGATCATCCGCGCCGAGCCACCGCCCTTGCGCCAGTTGTAGCCCCAGTAGGTGATGCCGGGATAGCGGGCGACCGAGCGCGCGCCGCTCGCGTTGATCTGCTGCATGTCCTTCCAGCGCGAGATGCCCAGCGAGCTGGAGATCACCGGGAAGCCGTGCTCGTGGGCGTACAGCGCGGTGCGCTCAAAGCGCATGTCGAAGCACATGGTGCAGCGGATGCCGCGCTCCGGCGCGTGCTCCATGCCCCTGGCCCGGGCGAACCAGTCGTCGGTGTCGTAATCCGCGTCGATGAAGGGCACGCCCTGCTGCTCGGCAAAGCGGATGTTCTCTTCCTTGCGCAGCAGGTACTCGCGGGTCGGATGGATGTTGGGGTTGTAGAAGAAGATGGTGTAGTCGATGCCGGAGGCGGCGATCGCCTCCATCACCTCGCCGGAACAGGGCGCGCAGCAGGAATGCAGCAGCAGCCTGTCGGCGCCGCCCGGCAGGGTCAGCCGGGGTCTCACGAACTCGGACATGGGCATTTCTCCAGCCATGGAAAAACGGAACGGAGCGCGAGGCTCCGTTCCGTCCGTGACACGCGCCCGGCTCAGGCCAGTTCGGCGCGCAGCTGCCTGGCCGCGGCCACCATGTTGACCAGCGCCGCCTCGGTCTCCGGCCAGCCGCGGGTCTTCAGGCCGCAGTCCGGGTTGACCCACAGACGCTCGGCCGGCACCCGCTGGGCGGCCTTCTTCATCAGGCGGACCATCTCGGCGCTGTCCGGCACGCGCGGCGAGTGGATGTCGTACACGCCCGGGCCGATCTCGTTGGGGTACTCGAAGCGCTCGAAGGCGTCCAGCAGCTCCATGTCCGAGCGCGAGGTCTCGATGGTGATCACGTCCGCGTCCATGGCGGCGATGGACTCGATCACGTCGTTGAACTCGCTGTAGCACATGTGGGTGTGGATCTGGGTCTCGTCGCGCACGCCGGAGGCGGTCAGGCGGAACGATTCGGTCGCCCAGTCCAGGTATTCCTGCCATTGCGCCTTGCGCAACGGCAGGCCTTCACGGAACGCGGCCTCGTCGATCTGGATGACCTTGATGCCGGCGGCCTCCAGGTCCACTACCTCGTCACGGATGGCCAGCGCCAGCTGGCGCGCCTGCTGCTCGCGGGAGATGTCGTCGCGCGGGAAGGACCACATCAGCATGGTCACCGGGCCGGTCAGCATGCCCTTCATCACCTTGTCGGTGCAGCTCTGGGCGTACTGGATCCACTCCACGGTCATCGGCCGCGGACGGCTCAGATCGCCGTAGATCACCGCCGGCTTCACGCAGCGCGAACCGTAGCTCTGCACCCAGCCGAAGCGGGTGAAGGCGTAGCCGTCGAGCTGCTCGGCGAAGTACTCGACCATGTCGTTGCGCTCCGCCTCGCCGTGCACCAGCACGTCCAGGCCGAGCTGCTCCTGCACTTCCACCGCGTGGCGGATCTCGCTGTGCATGGCCTCGGTGTATTCGGCGGCGGACAGCTTGCCGGCCTTGAACGACTGGCGCGCCAGGCGGATCGCGGAGGTCTGCGGGAACGAGCCGATGGTGGTGGTCGGGAGCGCCGGCAGGTCCAGGCGCGCGCGCTGCAGCTCGATGCGGGTGGCGAACGGCGACTGGCGCTGGCTGTCACGCGCAGTGATGGCCGCCAGGCGGGCCTGCACGGCCGGCTTGTGGATGCGCGGCGAAGCGGCGCGGCTGGCCTGCACCTTGCCGCTCTCGGCCAGGGCGGCCTGCACGTCGGCGTTCTGCGGGTCGCGCAGGGCCTGGGCCAGCACGGCGACTTCGCGGCACTTCTGCACGGCAAAGGCCAGCCAGCTCTTCAGCTCGGCGTCCAGCTTGTCTTCGCGGGCCAGGTCGACCGGGCTGTGCAGCAGCGAGCAGCTCGGCGCCACCCACAGACGCTCGCCCAGGCGCTCGTGGGCCACGCGCAGGATGTCCAGAGCCTTCTCCAGGTCGGCGCGCCAGACGTTGCGGCCATTGACCACGCCGAGCGACAGCACCTTGTAGGCCGGCAGGCGGTCGAGGATGCCGGGGAACTGCTCCGGGGCGCGCACCAGGTCGATGTGCAGGCCATCCACCGGCAGGCCGGCGGCCAGGCCGAGGTTGTCTTCCAGGCCGGCGAAGTAGATGGCGATCAGCTTCTTGCCCGGCTCCTTCTGCAGCAGGTTGTAGGCACGCTCGAAGGCGTTCTTCCAGTCCTGTGGCAGGTCGAGGGCGAGGATCGGCTCGTCGATCTGCACCCACTCGGTGCCCTGGGCGGCGAGGCGCTGGAGGATTTCGCCGTAGACCGGCAGCAGGCGGTCGAGCAGATCGAGGCGGTCGAAGTCGCTGCCCTTCTCCTTGCCCAGCCACAGGTAGGTCAGCGGGCCGATGATGACCGGCTTGACGTTGTGGCCCAGGGCCTTGGCTTCGTCAACTTCCTCGAACAGCTGCTCCCAGCTCAGGGCGAACTGCTGGTCGGCGCTGAATTCGGGGACCAGGTAGTGGTAGTTGGTGTCGAACCACTTGGTCATTTCCTGGGCATGGGCACCGCCGCAGCAGGTGTTCTGGCTGCTTCCAGAAACACCCCGCGCCATGCCGAACAGGGTGTCCAGGGTCGGGTTGCCGCCGTGGGCGTGGAAGCGCTCGGGAATCACGCCGAAGGTCAGCGAATGGGTCAGCACCTGGTCGTACCAGGCGAAGTCGCCGACCGGCAGCAGCTCGATGCCGGCGTCCTTCTGCACCTGCCAGTGAGCGGCGCGCAGCTCGCGGCCGACGGCGCGCAGGCCGGCTTCGTCCAGTTCGCCCTTCCAGTAGGCTTCCAGCGCCTTCTTCAGCTCGCGGTCGCGGCCGATGCGAGGAAAGCCGAGGTTGTGTGCCAATGCCATCTGTCTGTCTCCAGTGTTCGTGAATGGCGCACATTCTCGACACCCGGCACCTCATGAGACAAACTCAACATATTCGTGATGATCACAAGTTTTATTCATTGAGATTCGCTCATGTTGGAACTGCGCCACCTCAAGACCCTGCACGCCCTGCGCGAAACCGACAGTCTGGTGGAAGCCGCCGAGCGCCTGCACCTGACCCAGTCGGCCCTGTCCCACCAGTTCAAGGAGCTGGAGGAGCGCCTGGGCATGCAGCTGTTCGTGCGCAAGACCAAACCGGTGCGCTTCACCAGCGCCGGCCTGCGCCTGCTGCAACTGGCCGACAGCCTGCTGCCGCAGCTGCGCGCGGCGGAGCGCGATATGGCGCGCCTGGCCGGCGGCACCGCCGGGCGACTGCACATGGCCATCGAGTGCCACAGCTGCTTCCAGTGGCTGATGCCGACCATCGACCAGTTCCGCGACGCCTGGCCGGAAGTGGAGCTGGACCTGGCCTCGGGCTTCTCCTTCGCCCCGCTGCCGGCGCTGGCCCGCGGCGACCTGGACCTGGTGGTGACCTCCGACCCGATCGAGCTGCCCGGTATCACCTACGTGCCGCTGTTCACCTACGAGGCGCTGCTGGCGGTGGCCAACCAGCACCCGCTGGCCAGCCGCCCCTACGTGACCCCGGAGGACCTGGAGCGGGAAACCCTGATCACCTACCCGATCGAACGCGACCGCCTGGACATCTTCACCCGCTTCCTCGAACCGGCCGACGTGGAGCCGGCCCAGGTGCGCACCTCCGAGCTGACGGTGATGATGATGCAGCTGGTGGCCAGCGGCCGCGGCGTGTGCAGCCTGCCCAACTGGGCGCTGCACGAGTACAGCTCGCGCGGCTACGTGACCGCCAAGCGCCTGGGCGAGCGCGGCCTGTTCGCCACCCTGCAGGCCGGCATCCGCAGCGACATGCTCGACGCGCCGTTCATGCGCGACTTCCTGCTCACCGCCAAGGACACCTCCTTCGCCACCCTGTCGGGAGTCAGCGCGGCGCGAGGCTAACGCGACTTCTTGGTCGCTGCATCAGCCCGTACACTCCGCCCTTCCCTCCGTCGAAGGCCCGCCCGATGCGCACCCTCTACCAGTTTCCGATCTCCCACTATTGCGAGAAGACCCGCTGGCATCTGGACCACAAGGGGCTCGACTACCGGGTGGACAACCTCTTTCCCGGCTTCCATCGCCTGAAGAGCAAGCGCCTGGCCGGTATCGTCACCCTGCCGATCCTGCGCGACGGCGAGCAGGTGGTGGGCGACTCCACCGCCATCGCCCTGCACCTTGAACAGCGCTACCCCGAGCGTCCCCTGCTGCCCGATGACGCCGAACAGCGCGCCCGCATTCTGGAGCTGGAGGAGCGCTTCGACCGCCTCGGCGTTCACGTGCGGCGCTGGCTGTACGGCCAGATCGAGGACTGGAGCAGCGTGATGCACGCCATGCTCAAGGTCTACCGCCCCTGGTTCGGCCTGCGCGACCTGATGAAGCCGCTGCTGATCGACGGCGTGAAGAAGCTCTACGGCATCCGTCCGGACCGGGTGGCCAAGTCCCGCGAGGAGCTGCTGGCCGGCCTCAACCTGATCGAACAGCTCACCGGCGGCGATCCCGCGCGCTACCTGGTCGGCGACCGGCTGAGCCTGGCCGACGTCAGCGCCGCCGCGCTCTACGGCCCGCTGTTCACGCCGCCCGGCACGCCCTGGGAGCATATCGCCGGGCACGACCGCAGCACCCAGGCGTTCCTCGACGAACTGGCCGCGCGCCCCGCCGGCCAGTGGGTGCTGCGCCGCTACGCCGAGGACCGCGCGCGCCGCTGAGGCGCATCGCCGGGCATGACCGCTGGTCATGCCGGCGCATCAACCGGCCACCGGCCGCAGTCACAGCGTTATCGACCTGCGGGCGGAACGGGTCCGTCCGTGCCACGCGAGGACGCATCATGACGCACAGCGGCCGTGACCTGCGCATCGACCTGTTCCGCGGGTTGGCGCTGGTCTTCATCTTCTGGGACCACATCCCAGGCAACCCGCTGGCCCAGGTCACGCCGCGCAACGTCGGCCTCAGCGACGCGGCGGAAATCTTCGTGTTCCTCGCCGGCTACGCCGCCGTGCTGGCCTACGGCAAGCTGCTGCAGCGCGACGGCTACCTGGTCGCCTGCCTGCGCATCCTGCGCCGGGTATGGGTGCTGTACGTGGCGCACATCTTCCTGCTGGCGGTGCTGATGGGCATCGTGTTCTTCACCAACAACCACGTGGAGCAGAAGGACTTCGTCGGGGCGATGGGGCTGGACTACTTCCTCAGCCACCCGCAGCAGGCCGTCACCGACGAGCTGCTGCTGCGCTTCAAGCCCAACCTGATGGACCCGCTGCCGCTGTATATCGTGCTGCTGGCCGCCCTGCCGGTATGCCTGCCGCTGCTGCTGCGCTGGCCGGTCGCGCTGCTCGGGGCGTCGTTCGTGCTCTACCTGCTGGCGCCGCTGCCGGACATGAACCTGGCCGGGCCGCAGGGTGGCGAGTGGTTCTTCAACCCCCTGGCCTGGCAGTTCCTGTTCTTCCTCGGCGGCGGCGCGGCGCTACACGCCCAACGCCGGCCGGCGGACGCGCCGCGTCCCGGGGTCGGCCATCCGCTGTTCATCGCCTGTGCGACGTACCTGGTGCTGTGCGCCGCGCTGGCACTGTCGTGGAAATTCCCACCGCTGCACGCGCAGTGGATGCCCCAGGCGCTGGCGGACCTGATCTACCCCATCGACAAGACCGACCTGTCGCCCCTGCGCCTGTTGCACTTCCTCGCCCTGGCCTACTGCGTCGCCGTGGTGCTGCCGGGCGGCGGCTGGCTGAGGCGCTGGCCGGCACGGGAGATGTGCCGCATGGGCCAGTATTCGCTGGAAGTGTTCTGCCTCGGCGTGGTACTGGCGCCGCTGGCCGACGCCGCCAACAACCTGCTCGGCGAACACTGGCTGGTGCGCTTCGCCACGGCCATGGCCGGCCTCGGCCTGATGATGGCGCTGGCGGTCTGGCTGGACTTCATCAAGAGCGTCGGCCAGCGCCGCACCCAGCCGGTACCGCGCGACCCGCCGCCGCAGCTGGTCTATGGCGCCCGTTAACCCATACCAGCGGGGCAATGGTGCGCATGGCGCACCCTACGGGACGGTGCCCCGCCGGTAGGGTGCGCCATGCGCACCGATGAAGCTCAAACCGCCTGCAACAGCAGGGACGCGGGCTTGCCGGTCTGGGGATGCGGCGGCTCCACCTGTTTCTCCAGCGTCCAGCCGGCATCGGCCAGCAGGTCCAGCCAGGACTCCAGGGTGCGGAAGTACCAGGGCATCGGCTCTACGAAGCCCGCGCCAAAGCCCTCGAAACGCTCCAGGCGCCAGCCATCCATGTAGGGATCGCCGGCCATCCGCGGATGCAGGGTCTGGATCAGCAACCGGCCACCGGGTTCGAACAGCTCGCGCCAGTCGCGCAGCGGCAGGTGCTCGTCCAGCAGGGCGAAATTGCACAGTAGCAGGTCGAAGCGGCCCAGCCCCGCGCCGGTCAGGCCGGCATGGCTGCACACACGGTAGTCCGCCCCGCCCGCCGCATGGGCCGTGGCGACCAGCGCCGGCGAGGCGTCCACACCGCTCATCGCCACGCCACGCTCGGCCAGGGCGCGGCACAGCCAGCCCTCGCCGCAGCCGATGTCCAGCGCCCGGCGCGGACGCAGGGCCAGCGCGGCCTCGATGATCGCCGCGTCCGTGACCAGGCGTCGGCTCTCGATCCGTCCCTCGCGCACCGCGCGGGTCCAGCCCTCGGCGTTGAGCTGCCAGCTGTGCGCCAGGCGCTCTGCCGGCTGGCTCATGGCTGGCTCGCACTGGCCGGCAGAAAACGCCGGCCATAAAAAAGCCGATGCAATCGCATCGGCTTCTTCGTGGACACCACCGGGACTTACTCGGCCTTGGCCTTCTCGGCGGCGTCCTTGATCAGGGTCTGCAGCTCACCCTTCTCGAACATCTCGGTCATGATGTCGCTGCCGCCGACCAGCTCGCCGCCGACCCACAGCTGGGGGAAGGTCGGCCAGTTGGCGTACTTCGGCAGGTTGGCGCGGATTTCCGGGTTCTGCAGAATGTCCACGTAGGCGAACTTCTCGCCACAGGCCATCACCACCTGCGCGGCGCGCGAGGAGAAGCCGCACTGCGGCGCATTCGGCGAACCCTTCATGTACAGCAGGATGGTGTTGTTGGCGATCTGCTCTTTGATGGTATCGATAATATCCACGACTCACCTCGTCTGAACTTTCCCGGACCTGTGCCGGGCACGGTGGGCCGATTGTACACGAAAGCCCCAGCGGCGGGCTCGGAGATGCACTCGGCACGGCCCGGATGCGATCCGGGCCGCCGCGCGGCTACGCCGCCTCGACCCGCACCGGCACGCCGTTCAGCGCGGCGTTGCCGGACACCGCGTCGAGCTGGCGCTCGTCGGTCAGGTCGTTGGCGCTGGCCCCCGGCTGGGCGCTGGCGATCTCCATGCGCACGCCAGGGCGCGCATGGCCCCAGCCGTGGGGCAGGCTGACCACGCCGGGCATCATCTCCTCGCTGGCCACCGCCTCCACCTCGATCGCCCCGACCCGCGATTGCACCCGTACCCGCTGGCCGTCGGCCAGGCCGCGCCCGGCCATGTCCTGCGGATGCATCAGCAACTGGTGGCGCGGCTTGCCCTTCACCAGGCGCTGGTAGTTGTGCATCCAAGAATTGTTGCTGCGCACGTGGCGGCGGCCGATCAGCACCAGTTCGCCCGCGGCCGGCAGCGGCTGGGCGGCGAAGCGCGCCAGGTCCGCCACCAGCAGCTCCGGGGCCGCCTCGACGGCGCCGGAACCGGTCTTCAGGCGCGCCGCCAGGTTCGGCCGCAGCGGCCCCAGGTCGATACCGTGGGGGGCCGTGCGCAGAGTCGCCAGGCTCAGCTTGTGCTCGGACTTGTCGCCGTACGGACCGAAGCGCAGGCCCATGTCGATCATCTGCGCGGGCGGCATGGTGGGCTTGAGTTCGCTACCGTTCTTCGCCGCGAAGGCGCGGGCCAGGCCGACGAAGATTTCCCAGTCGTCCAGCGCGCCGGCGGGCTTGGCCAGCACCGGCTCGTTGAAACGGGTGACGTTGCGCACGGCGAACACGTTGAAGGTGGTGTCGTAGTGGTCGTGCTCCAGCGGCGCGGTGGGCGGCAGGATCAGGTCGGCATGGCGGGTGGTCTCGTTGATGTAGAGGTCCACCGAAACCATGAAGTCGAGCCCGTCCAGAGCCTGCTCCAGCTGACGGCCGTTAGGCGTGGACAGCACCGGGTTGCCGGCCACGGTGACCAACGCGCGCACCTGGCCCTCGCCGGGGGTGAGCATCTCCTCGGCCAGCGCCGCCACCGGCAGCTCGCCGCCGTATTCCGGCAGGCCGGAGACGCGGCTCTTCCATCGATCGAAGTGGCCGCCCGAGGTGGTCGCCACCAGGTCCAGCGCCGGGCTGGTGCACAGCGCGCCGCCGACCCGGTCGAGGTTGCCGGTGACCAGGTTGATCAGCTGGATCAGCCAGTGACAGAGGCTACCGAAGGCCTGGGTGGAGACGCCCATGCGCCCATAGCACACGGCCGACTCGGCGGCGGCGAAGTCGCGGGCCAGCTGGCGGATGTCCTGCGCCGGCACGCCGCAACGCGCGCTCATGGCCTCGGCGCTGAACGGCGCCACGGCCTCGCGCACCTGCGCCAGGCCGTTGACCGGCAGCCCGCCCTCGCGGGTCAGGCCCTCCTCGAACAAGGTGTTGAGCAGGCCGAGCAGCAGCGCCGCGTCGTTGCCCGGACGCACGAACAGATGCCGGTCGGCCATCGCCGCCGTCTCGCTGCGCCGCGGGTCGACCACCACCAGCGTACCGCCGCGCGCCTTGAGCGCCTTGAGGCGCTTCTCCACGTCCGGCACGGTCATGATGCTGCCGTTGGAGGCCAGCGGGTTGCCGCCGAGAATCAGCATGAACTGCGTATGGTCGATGTCCGGGATCGGCAGCAGCAGGCCGTGGCCGTACATCAGGTAGCTGGTCAGATGGTGCGGCAGCTGGTCCACCGAGGTGGCGGAAAAGCGGTTGCGCGTCTTCAACTGGCCGAGGAAGTAGTTGCTGTGGGTCATCAGCCCGTAGTTGTGCACGCTGGGGTTGCCCTGATACACGGCCACGGCGTTGCTGCCGTGCGCGGCCTGGATCGCCGACAAACGCTCGGCGACCAGCTCGAAGGCCTCGTCCCAGCCGACCGGCTGCCACTGGCCGTCGACCTTGCGCAGCGGCTGGCGCACCCGGTCCGGGTCGTTCTGGATGTCCTGCAGCGCCACCGCCTTCGGGCAGATATGGCCACGGCTGAACGCGTCCTGGGCGTCGCCCTTGATGGAGAGAATCCGGCGGCTGCCGTCTTCCTGGTCTTCGGTTTCGATGGTCAGGCCGCAGATGGCCTCGCACAGGTGACAGGCACGGTGATGGAGGGTCTTGGTCATGGCCTAGCCTCTATTGTTCTGTTCGAGACGACCGGTCTAGTCGTCATCCGCTGACTATGGAGCGCCCGGCACGGGTTGGCCAGGGCCCTCAGCTTCATGAATCGACAGGCATCAGGGCCACGGATTCAAGAGCACCGGCAGACCGCTGGCATCTGTGCCGGCGAGGCGGCAGGATTGCACCGGGTCGCTCGACCCGGAAAACCACAATAACGAGCAAGGAGCATTGCCATGAACATGAAAACGATCATCGTCGCCACCTCGCTGATGCTGGCCAGTCTCGGCGCCAGCGCAGCCAACCGGTACGTGGTCCTGTCGGACAGCATCTTCACGCAGGCCTACGGCACCACGCGGCCGAGCAAGATGGCATTCAACCTCGTCAACACCAGGATCGACGCCATCGTCCATGTCGTCGGCTCCCCCGGCGCCACGGTCGCCCCGCAGGGCGGCCATCTGGGCGCGGCCGACATGCTGGACGCCATCGAGTTCATCAGCGGTCGCGGCGGCATGAACGGCGTTTTCATTCAGGTATCCACCAACGACCATGGCCTGGGCGTCCCGCTGGAAACCTATAAAAGCAGCCTGCGCACGCTGGTTTCGGGCATCCAGTCCAAGGGACTGGGCGTGATGTGCATCAAGCCGATCTGGAAGATCAGCCAGGATGTGCCCAATGCCGTCGGCCTCACGCTTTCCCACTACCAGCAGGCGATGACCGACGTCTGCGCGGAATATGGCGTGGCCACCCTCACCTTCAGCGCGTCCGCCACCGACTTCGTGGACGGCCTTCACCTGAATGAAGCAGGCCATGGCAAGTTCGCGGAGTGGTTCATCAATGTAGGGGTCTACCTGGGAGGATGGACCCGGATCTGACGAAAACCGGCTATCGCCGATAGCCATCCGGTGCCGCCATGACAAGTCCATGGCGGCACCCTGAAGATCCTTCGGCAGCCCCTCGATCCTGTGCCAGGTTGGCACGCCGCGACATTTGCTTATAAGATCGCGCCTCCCCCATTCGTCGCGCCCGGGCGGTTACAGCCGCCGTGTGGATGGTTTTTCCCCGGAAAATTCGGGGCCGCGACCGTTGTTCGAAACCAAGGTAGTGAAGCAGATGAGCGCCAGGCACTTTCTCTCGTTGATGGATTACAGCCCTCAGGAACTGAGCGGCCTGATCCGTCGAGCCATCGAGCTGAAGGACCTGCGCCGCCGAGGCGTGGCCCACGAGCCGCTGAAAGGCCGCATCCTGGGCATGATCTTCGAGAAGGCTTCCACCCGCACCCGCCTGTCCTTCGAGGCCGGCATGATCCAGCTCGGCGGCCAGGCCATCTTCCTGTCTCCGCGCGACACCCAGCTCGGCCGCGGCGAGCCGATCGGCGACACCGCCATCGTCATGTCGAGCATGCTCGACGCGGTGATGATCCGTACCTACGCCCACAGCAACCTCACCGAGTTCGCCGCCCACAGCGCGGTGCCGGTGATCAACGGCCTGTCCGACGACCTGCACCCCTGCCAGCTGCTGGCCGACATGCAGACCTTCGAGGAGGCGCGCGGCGCCATCGCCGGCAAGACCGTGGCCTGGGTCGGCGACGGCAACAACATGTGCAACACCTACCTGGAGGCGGCCGTGCGCTTCGACTTCCAGCTGCGCATCGCCTGCCCCGAGGGCTACGAGCCCAAGGCCGAGTTCCTCGCCCTGGCCGGCAACCGCGCGCGCATCGTGCGTGACCCGCGCGAGGCGGTGGCCGGCGCCCATCTGGTGAGCACCGACGTGTGGACCTCCATGGGCCAGGAAGAGGAAAGCGCCAAGCGCCTGCGCCTGTTCGCCCCCTACCAGGTCAACCGCGCGCTGCTCGACGCCGCCGCGGACGACGTGATCTTCCTCCACTGCCTGCCGGCCCACCGCGGCGAGGAGATCAGCGAGGACCTGCTGGACGACCCGCGCTCGCTGGCCTGGCAGCAGGCCGAGAACCGCCTGCATGCGCAGAAGGCGCTGCTGGAGCTGCTGGTCGCCCCGGGATACCGCCCATGAGCCAGGTGCTGCTGTCGCTGCGCGGCCTCGCCTGCGGCTATCAGGACCACCGCGTGGTGCAGACCCTCAACCTGCACCTCAACGCCGGCGACATCGGCTGCCTGCTCGGCCCTTCGGGCTGCGGCAAGACCACCACCCTGCGCGCCATCGCCGGCTTCGAGCCGGTGCAAGAAGGCGAGATCGAGCTGGCCGGCGAGGTGATCTCCCGCCCCGGCTTCACCCTCGCCCCCGAGAAGCGCCGCATCGGCATGGTGTTCCAGGACTACGCCCTGTTCCCCCACCTGACCGTGGCGGAGAACGTGGCCTTCGGCATCCGCAAGCACCCGCAGCGCGAGGCGGTGGTGGCCGAGTTGCTGGAGCTGGTCAAGCTCACAAGCCTCGGCAAGCGCTACCCACACGAGCTGTCCGGCGGCCAGCAGCAGCGCGTCTCCCTGGCCCGCGCCCTGGCGCCGGAACCGCAGCTGCTGCTGCTCGACGAGCCCTTCTCCAACCTCGACGGTGAACTACGCCGGCGCCTCAGCCACGAGGTGCGCGACATCCTCAAAGCGCGCGGCACCAGCGCCATCCTGGTCACCCACGACCAGGAAGAGGCCTTCGCCGTCAGCGACCAGGTCGGCGTGTTCAACAAGGGCCGCCTGGAGCAGTGGGACACCCCCTTCAACCTCTACCACGAGCCGGCCACGCCCTTCGTCGCCAGCTTCGTCGGCCAGGGCTACTTCATCCGCGGCCAGTTGCAGAGCCCCGACACGGTACAGACCGAACTCGGTGTGATCCGCGGCAACCGCGCCTACCAGTGGTCGGAAGGCAGCGCGGTGGACGTGCTGCTGCGCCCGGACGACATCGTGCCGGCGGCGGACAGCGGCCTGCACGCCCAGGTGGTCGGCAAGACCTTCCTCGGCGCCGCCACCCTGTACCGCCTGCAGCTGCCCACCGGCACCCAGCTCGAAGCCATCTTCCCCAGCCACGCCGACCACCTGCCGGGACAGCAGGTGGGCATCCGCATCGCCGCCGAGCATCTGGTGGTGTTCGCCGCCCAGGGCAGCGTGGCGGCCCAGGTCAACCTGGCGGAATCCGGCGTGCGCCGCTACAGCGGTAACTGAGGCCCGGCTATCGCTGTGCGGCGGCCGTAGGGCGGGTGCAACCCGCGCAGATCGAGCACGCGGGTTTCACCCGCCCTACAGGAACAACTTGCCGCTGGCGACCAGCACGGCGTGGCCGGCGATCTTCACCCGCTCGCCCAGCAGCGTGCAGTGCAGCTCGCCACCCCGCGCCGAGCACTGGAAGGCGCTCAGCTCCGTCTTGCCGAGCTGCTCCGCCCAATAAGGTACGAGGCCGCAGTGGGTGGAACCGGTGACCGGGTCCTCGTCGATGCCGATGCCCGGCGCGAAGTAGCGCGAGACGAAATCGTGCCGCTCGCCCGGCGCGGTGACGATCACGCCCAGCCCCGGCAATCGCGCCAGCGCCGTCAGGTCCGGGGTGCAGGCGCGCACCGCCGCCTCCGACTCCAGCACCGCCAGCAGCTCCTTGCCCAGGCGCACGGCCTGCACCGGCTGGCCGAGGATCGTCGCCAGTTCGCTCTCCATGGCCGCCGGCTCCATCGTCATGGCCGGGAAGTCCAGCACCAGCCGGCCGGCCTCGCGGGTCACCGCCAGCGCGCCGGACTGGCAGACGAAATCCAGCCGTTCGCCCGGCTCGTCATACAGGGCGAACAGCGCATGGGCGCTGGCCAGGGTGGCATGGCCGCACAGCGGCACCTCGCAGGCCGGGGTGAACCAGCGGATTCGCCAGGCGGCGCCCTCGCGCACCACGAAGGCGGTCTCGGCCTGGTTGTGCTCGGCGGCGATGCGCTGCATCAGCGCCTCGTCCAGCCAGGCATCCAGGCGGTAGACCACGGCCGGATTGCCATGGAAGGGCCGGTCGGTGAAGGCGTCGATCTGGTGGAATTCGAGGGACATGCGAGGCTCCTTGTGCGTGAGTCTCCAGCATGCCGGGCACGGGCCGGCATCACCCGATACAGTCGCCGACGATTGCGCCGTTACAGGTCCACGCCGTAGGCCCGCAGCAACGCCTCCAGGCGGCCGTCGGCGCGGTAGCGCCGCAGGCCCTGCTCGAACAGCTCGACGTAGCGCGCACTGTCCTCCCGCGCCGGGGAAAAGGCCAGGTAGATCGGCACGTCCGGCTCACGGCAGCCGGCCTCGCGCACCTCGACCGGGCGGCCCCGCGCGGCCAGGTGCGCCTGCAGCACCCAGCTGTTCTCCAGCACGACATCGAGGCGGCCAACGCGCAGCTTGTTCAGGTTGATCTCCAGCGCGCGGTCGCCGGCGGCCACCTGCACATGCTGGTCGTCGCGGCGATGGGCTTCGACGTAGGCGTTGATCAGCTCGCCGTAGCTGTAGTCGTTGATCACGCCGAGGCGGATGCCCGGCAGCGAATCGACCCCGGTGTAGCGCCAGGTCGACGCCGGCAGCGTATAGAAGCAGTTGCGCGACAGCGCCACCGGCGTGTCGGTGAACAGGAAGTCGGGGGCGTCCTCGCGGCCGGCGCCGACCGCAGCGTTGATCTCGCCGCGACGCACCTGCTGCAGCACCCGCGCCCAGTTGCGCGTCTCGTAGCGCACCTCGATACCGGCCTCGGCGAAGATGTCCCGCGCCAGCTCGACGAAGATGCCCGGCCGTTCGGCATCGGCCGCGCAGTTGATCGGGCACCAGGGATCGGCGGCGATCACCAGCGTCTCGCCGCGCGCCGCCAGGGGCGCGCTCAGGCTGGCCAGCAGGGTGATCAGTGCAGGCAGGCGACTTCCAGGCATGCGACGACCTCGCGCAGGGAACCGATGCACTTGTATCACCCTCAGGCTTCGCTACGCACCCGCTTCACCGCGTCCAGCCAGCCGGCGTAGAGGCGGTCGCGGTGGGCGCCGGCCATGCGCGGGGCGAACGGCTGCTCGCGGTGCCAGTGGCCGGCGATCTCGTCCAGGTCGCGGTACAGCCCGGCCTGCAGGCCGGCCAGGTAGGCCACGCCAAGGGCGGTGGTCTCGGTGACCACCGGGCGCTCCACCGGCACGCCGAGGATGTCGGCGAGGAACTGCATAACCCAGTTGTTGACCACCATGCCGCCGTCCACGCGCAGCGCGCTGGGCTCGGCGGCGCCGTCCTGGCGCATCGCCTCGAGCAGGTCGCGGGTCTGGTAGCACACCGACTGCAGGCCGGCGGTGACGATCTCCTTGATCCCGGTGTCGCGGGTCAGGCCGAAGATGGCGCCGCGCGCCTTGGGGTCCCAGTACGGCGCGCCGAGGCCGGTGAAGGCCGGCACCAGATACACCCCGCAGGCGTCGCCGGTCTGCTCGGCCAGGGCCTCGCTGTCGCGGGCGTGGCCGATCAGCTTGATGCCGTCGCGCAGCCACTGCACGGCGGCGCCGGCGACGAAGATGCTGCCCTCCACCGCGTAGGTGACCTTGCCGTTCAGCCGGTAGCCGACGGTGGTCAGCAGACGGTTGCGCGAGCGCACCGGGGTATCGCCGGTGTTCTGGATCATGAAGCAGCCGGTGCCATAGGTGCTCTTGACCATGCCGGGACTGAAGCAGGCCTGGCCGATCAGCGCCGCCTGCTGGTCGCCGGCCATGCCCAGCACCGGGATGGCGGCGCCGAGCAGGCCCGGCTCGGTGGTGCCGAACTCGGCGGCGCAGTCGAGCACCTCCGGCAGCAGGCTGCGCGGAATGTCGAACAGCGCCAGCAGCTCGTCGTCCCAGCGCTGCTCGTGGATGTTGAACAGCAGGGTGCGCGAGGCGTTGCTGGCGTCGGTGCGGTGCGCCTTGCCGCCGGTCAGGCGCCACAGCAGGAAGCTGTCCACGGTGCCGAAGCGCAGTTCGCCGCGCGCCGCGCGCTCGCGGGCGCCGGGCACCTGGTCGAGAATCCAGCGCAGCTTGGTGGCGGAGAAATAGGGGTCGATCAGCAGGCCAGTCTTGTCCGTCACCCGCGCCTCGTGGCCGGCCTCCTTGAGCCCGGCGCAGTAGTCGGCGGTACGCCGGTCCTGCCAGACGATGGCCGGGTGGATCGGCGTGCCGGTGGCCGCGTCCCACACCAGGGTGGTCTCGCGCTGGTTGGTGATGCCGATGGCCAGCACCTCCTCGGCCTTCAGCCCCTTGCTGGCCAGCGCCTCGCGGCACACCTCCAGGGTGCTCAGCCAGATTTCCTCGGCGTCGTGCTCGACCCAGCCGTCCTGCGGGAAGTACTGCTTGAACTCGCGTTGCGCGCTGGCCAGCGGCAGGCCCTGGGCGCTGAAGACGATGGCGCGGGAGCTGGTGGTGCCCTGGTCGATGGCCAGGAGGTACTGGGTCATGGCGTCTTGCTTCCTTGTTCTACTTGTAATCGGGTTGTCGGCACGACGGGCCGCCTCAGCTCTCGCCTGTCCGGGCAGGCAGCGCCAGCCCCTGGGCGAAGGCCAGCTTGATGCGGTGCTCGTCGGAATAGGCGGACATGTTCCAGAGGATTTCCTCGCCCGCCTGGAGCCGGGCGAAGGTCTTGGCGATGTTGCCGCGCCACGGTCCGGGACGGCTCGCGTAGTAGTGCTCGAAGAAGCGCTGGGCCTGTTCTCGGCTGCCGTAGCACAGCATGAAGGCCATCGGCGTGGCCTCGGGCTGGCACACGCCGGTGAAGCCGGCACCATGGGCGGCCAGGTGCTCCAGTGCACGCTCGCGGTCACCGAACAGCTCGAACAGCGGCAGCAGGTATTGCGCGATCGCCTCGCGCATCTCCCGCACAGATTGCGCCAGGGAGACGCCGGAGACCTGCCAGACGATGACCCTGGCGGCCTTCTCCGGCCGACGCAGCGAGCCGAACAGCAGGTAGCCGTCGCAGTGACTGTTGCCGGTGATCTCCTGCAGCCACGGCTTGAGCCGCTTGCTGGAGATGCGCACGTTCACCGTCATCTGCACGTTGGCGCGGGTGTTGTAGCGCTCCGTCTCGAAGTCGACCTCGAACAGCGTGTCGCGGTCGGCCGCCGTTTTCTTCCACAGCGTACCGTGCTTGTTGGGCTTGAAGCCCTGCGCCACCAACACTTCGCCGACCTCGGCGCAGGCGCGCAGGAACTGCGCCTTCGGGTCGAGCGTGCGGTTGGCGTCGTCCTCGCGCCAGAGGCGCCACTGGGCTAGGCGCTGGTCGAGCATCGCCCGCACCCGCTCGAAGTTCTCCCAGGTGTTCTCGACGTGGTAGGTGCTCTCGTATTCGAAGCCGTGGGCCTCGGCGTGGCGGTTGAACAGGTCGCAGTAATCGCCCAGGTAGTCGCCGTGCTGCCGGGCGAACGGCGATTCGTCGCCTGTGCTGTAGTAGTCGATGGCGAAGGCGTTGCCTTCCTCGTTCAGGTCCTCGTCCCAGAACTTGCTGTCGCAGGCCCGCAACAGGAACTCCAGGCCAGTGATCTCGCGCCGCTGCAGCGCGGCCAGCAGGTCCGCCGAGTCCTCGCGGTGAACCTCCCCCGCCATGCCCTGGCCAAAGGCCCAGGCCAGGAACATGCCGATATGGATGCCGCCGTTCTCCTCCGGCAGGCCCGCCGGATAGTCGCCGCCGGAATGCCAGTCGATCCTGTCGTACGCCATGCTGTCCTCCTTCCCTGGTGGTGATCGGCCGCTCAGGGCCGGCCGATGTCGGCGAAGCTCGCCTGGGTGTGCTGGGCCAGCACCTCGGCCGCCAGCTCCACCTCCAGGCCGCGTCGGCCGGCGCTGACATGGATGGTCGGGTAGCGCCGGGCGCTCTCGTCGATGAAGGTGCGCAGGCGCTTCTTCTGCCCCAGCGGGCTGATGCCGCCCACCAGGTAGCCGGTGCTGCGCTGGGCCTGCTGCGGGTCGGCCATGTCGGCCTTCTTGGCGCCGGCGGCGTGGGCCAGGGCCTTGAGGTCGAGGCTGCCGGCCACCGGCACCACCGCCACCAGCAGCTCGCCCTTCTCGGTGGCGGCGAGCAGCGTCTTGAACACCTGCGCCGGGTCCAGGCCGAGCTTCTCGGCGGCCTCCAGGCCATAGGAGGCGGACTTGGGGTCGTGATGGTAGCTGTGCACCTTGTGCTCGGCCTTGGCCTTTTTCAGCAGATCGATGGCGGGCGTCATGTTCGAATGTGAAAATCCCAGTCGGAATTCGCGTACCTTAGCGGAAAAAACCGTCGGGAGCAGTTTTTAACCTCGCCTTGCGACGGCCCGCAAGAGGCGCCGTCACGAGCGGCAGGCAATGACGGTCGCCTGCGGCCGGCAGCTCGCTATAATCGCCCGACCCACTCCGAAGGACAGCCCATGAGCCTCCCGCCCCGCCAGCAGAGCATCCTCGAACGCGCCCGCGAACGCGGCTACGTCAGCATCGACGAGCTGGCCCAGGCCTTCGCCGTAACCCCGCAGACCATCCGCCGCGACATCAACCAGCTCGCCGAACAAGGGCTGTTGCGCCGCACCCACGGCGGCGCAGCGAGCGAGGCGTCGAGCATCCAGAACACCGCCTACGCCATGCGCGCCGGGCAGATGCGCGACGAAAAGCAGCGCATCGCCGAGGCCGTCGCCGCAGCCATTCCCGACCACGCCTCGCTGTTCATCAACATCGGCACCACCACCGAGGCCATCGCCCGCGCGCTGCTCGGGCACAAGCACCTCAAGGTGATCACCAACAATCTGCACGTGGCCGCCACCCTGGCCGACAAGGCCGACTTCGAGGTGCTGGTGGCCGGCGGCAGCGTGCGCGCCGACGGCGGCGTGGTGGGCCAGACGGCGGTGGACTTCATCCAGCAGTTCAAGGTCGACTTCGCCGTGGTCGGCATCAGCGGCATCGACGAGGACGGCAGCCTGCTGGACTTCGACTACCAGGAAGTGCGCGTCTCCCAGGCGATCATCGACAACGCCCGGCAGGTGCTGCTGGCCGCCGACTCCAGCAAGTTCGGGCGCAACGCGGTGGTGCGCCTGGGCGCCATCACCCTGGTCGACCACCTCTACACCGACGCCCCGCCCGCCCCCGCCATCGCCCAACTGCTGGCCGAGCAGCAGATTCGCCTGCATATCGTCTGAACGCAGGGCGGGCGCAACCCGCGCGGTCCCTGCCTCCGATGCACACGCGGGTTGCACCCGCCCTACTCCCACTTGCCGACGTCCGGGCTGGCGGAAGCGCGCTGGTTCGGCTAGGCTATTTTCGGAAACGAACATTCAATTTCGAATTCAAACACAGGTGCCTCGCCATGCCGCACAGCCAGACGCCCCCCATCGCCGAAATCTACGACCTGGCCGTGGTCGGCGGCGGCATCAACGGCGCCGGCATCGCCGCCGACGCGGCCGGGCGCGGCCTGTCGGTGTTCCTCTGCGAACGCGACGACCTGGCCAGTCACACCTCGTCGGCCAGCAGCAAACTGATTCACGGTGGCCTGCGCTACCTGGAACACCACGAATTCCGCCTGGTACGCGAGGCGCTGGCCGAGCGCGAGGTACTGCTGGCCAAGGCGCCGCACATCGTCAAGCCGATGCGCTTCATCCTGCCGCACCGCCCGCACCTACGCCCCGCCTGGATGATCCGCGCCGGCCTGTTCCTCTACGACCACCTGGGCAAGCGCGAGAAGCTGCCGGGCTCCCACGGCGTGCGCTTCGGCGCCGGCAGCCCGCTGCGCGCGGAGATGGTGCGCGGTTTCGAATATTCCGACTGCTGGGTGGACGATGCCCGCCTGGTGGTGCTCAACGCCATGGCCGCCCGCGAACGGCGCGCTCATATACACACTCGCACCCGCTGCGTCAGCGCCCGGCGCAGCAAGGGCCTGTGGCACCTGCACCTGGAGCGCGCCGACGGCAGCCTGTTCTCGATCCGCGCGCGCGCCCTGGTCAACGCCGCCGGCCCCTGGGTGGCGCGCTTCCTCGGCGAAGACCTGAAGCAGAAGGCACCCTACGGCATCCGCCTGATCCAGGGCAGCCACATCGTGGTGCCGCGCCTGCACGATCAGGACAAGGCCTACATCCTGCAGAACGAGGACCAGCGCATCGTCTTCGTCATCCCCTGGCTGGAGCGCTTCAGCCTGATCGGCACCACCGACCGCGAATTCACCGGCGACCCGGCGCGGGTGACGATCAGCGACGAGGAAACCGACTACCTGCTGGCCGTGGTCAACGCCCACTTCAAGCGTCAGCTGGGCCGCGCCGACATTCTGCACAGCTATTCCGGCGTGCGCCCGTTGTGCGACGACGAATCCGACATGCCCTCGGCGATCACCCGCGACTACACCCTGTCGCTGGCCGGCGCCCCCGGCGAGGCGCCGCTGCTGTCGGTGTTCGGCGGCAAGCTGACCACCTACCGCAAGCTCGCCGAGTCGGCCATGACTCTGCTGGCACCGGCCTTCCCCCGCCTCGGCCCGGCCTGGACCGCCCAGGCGCCGCTACCCGGCGGCGAGGACATGACCAGCCGCGAGGCGCTGACGGAAAAACTGATCGCCCGCTTCGGCTGGCTCGACCGCGATCTGGCCCGGCGCTGGGCCGCCACCTACGGCAGCCGCGCCTGGCGCCTGCTGGAAGGCGTGCGCCAGCAGGGCGACCTGGGCGAGCATCTGGGCGCCGGCCTCTACACCCGCGAAGTGGACTATCTGCGCCGCGAGGAATGGGCGCAGGAGGCCGAGGACATCCTCTGGCGTCGCACCAAGCTCGGCCTGTTCATGACACCCGGCCAGCAGGCGCGCCTGCGCGACTACCTGCACGGCAGCCAGCCGGCGCCGCAGCCGGTCATCCAGGCCGCTTCGCTCTAGAGGCTCGATGCCGCCGGGCTGTACGGTTCCAGGTGGGCCAGTTGGGTGTCGTCCAGGCGATGTGCCTGCAGGTGCGGCAGCACGGCGGCCAGCAACGGTTCGCGGAAGGCGCTCTGGAAGCGGTGTGCCAGTCCCGGGATCAGGCGCAGCTGGCTGCCACGGATATGTGCGGCCACGTGCACCCCGTGCATCACCGGCAGCAGCGGATCGGCCGTGCCATGCACCACCAGGGTCGGCACCCGCAGGCGGTTGAGCATCTCCACCCGGCTCGGCTCGGCGAGAATCGCCAGGATCTGCCGCTGCACACCCTGCGGATTGAAGGCGCGGTCGTAGCTGCGCTCGGCCTCGTGCAGCAACTGGATGCGCTCCACCGGCTGGCCGGGGCTGCCAAGGGCGGCCAGCAGATCGGCCTGCTGCTCGATGGCGGCCTGTCGGCTCGGTGCCTCGCGCCGCGCCAGTTGCGTCAGCAGTTCGGCGCTGGGCGGCGGCAGGCCCGGCGCACCGGAGCTGGTCATCACCAGGGTCAGGCTCTCCACCCGCTGCGGCGCGAGGTCGGCCATGTGCTGGGCGATCATCCCGCCCATGCTGGCGCCGAGCACGTGGAAGCGGCGCACGCCCAGCTCGTCCATCAGGCCGAGGGCGTCGCCCGCCATGTCGCGCAGCGAATAGGGCGCGGTGGCTCCCAGGCCGAGCTGGAAGCGCAAGACCTCATAGCCCAGATTGGCGGTCGGCGGCTCATGGCGCCAAGTCGACAGGCCGACGTCGCGGTTGTCGAAGCGGATCACCCGGAAACCCTGCTGGCAGAGGCGCTCGACCACCTCGTCCGGCCAGTGGATCAGTTGCCCGCCCAGGCCCATCACCAGCAGCAGGGCCGG
Source organism: Pseudomonas paralcaligenes (assembly GCF_019655855.1). GTDB lineage: Bacteria > Pseudomonadota > Gammaproteobacteria > Pseudomonadales > Pseudomonadaceae > Aquipseudomonas > Aquipseudomonas paralcaligenes. The sequence continues at coordinate 126,594 of NZ_BPFX01000022.1, forward strand.
ATCGCTGTCGCGGCCGATGCTCTGATAGACCAGGCGCACGTCACCCACGTCCGCCGTGGCGGTCGGCACCTGCACATCGCATTTCGCGGCCGCAAAGGACGGCCAGCCGCACAAGAGTGCGGCGAATAGAAGCCACGCACGCATTGGAAACACCCAGAACGCAGAACCCCAGTAGGACGCAAGTTTGCTGACGTTCGAGGGTTCCCGCTGCCACAGTTCGATGACAGTTTGATGAAGAATGCCGAGCGGTAGTGACCTGGGCCGGATTCAGAGCCTGTTCACTGTCTTCTGGATCAAGGCCCTCTATCTGAGCACTGCAGCTGCCTGTCCTGGATTCCCGCCTACGCGGGAATGACGGTTTCGAAGAAACTCCACCCCCTACCTCGTCATCCCCGTGCAGGCGGGGACCCAGAAGGGGGCGCTACAACACGTAACGGAGCCGTTTTTAACGCCGTAGGCCGACAGCCAGAAGATCGTGAATAGGCTCTCAGAGCAGGAAGGCAGCGGCCAACCCTCCACCCAGCGCCAGCACCAGGAGCACCAGGCCGAACCCCAGCGCCGCGCCGCCGCTCTTGGCCGCTACCGGAGGCGGAGCGGCCTGGGCGCGAGCGGCAGCGTGCAGCGGGTTGACGGTCCCCTGGGCGCTCCTGGGGGTCGACCGGGGCATGGGCCGGGGCAGATCGACGGCACGCACGAACACGGTGGCGTCCTCGCCGACCTCCTCTTCCGCCTCCCGGGCCTCGACCCTGGGGCCGATCACCAGCAGCACCACCGAGCCCATGCGCACCTGGTCGCCGGGCTCCAGCACCGCGCCGCTGGTTTTCTCGCCGTTGACCGTCAGCCCGTTGGCGGAGGCCAGGTCCTTGACCTCCAGGCCGTCGTCACGCAGGAAGAACTCGCAGTGGCGGCGCGACAGCTGGGCATCACTGAAGCACAGCTCGCACTTCACCGAGCGGCCGAAGGTCATCGAGCCGCTGATGTGGAACTTGCGCCCCTCGTGCTCACCCTGGATCACCTGCAGGAACCAGCGCTGGCCGACCTCGGCACGGGCGCCGGCCTTGCCCGGGTCGACCAGCAGCAGCTCGACGTCACCCAGACGCACCCGGTCGTCCGAGCGCAGCTGGTAGCGGCTGGCAACGCGCTCGTCATTGACGAAGGTGCCCTGCTCGCTCTCGCAGTCGCTGATGTAGTAGAGGCCGCCCTCCTGGCGGATCTCGGCGTGGAAGGCGCTGATGCCGGGGTCTTCCAGCACCAGGTCGTTGCGCCGGTCGCGGCCCAGGGTGAAACGCTCCTCGACTAGCCAGACGGGAGCCTGGCGGCTGTCCTTGAAATGCAGTTTGAGCATGGATGCGTTCCTACTGACCGAAGAGGTTGTTCCAGACACGTTTGATCGGGTTGCTGTCGTGTTCGCGCTCGACCTTGGCGGCCGCGGCGCGGGTGCTCGCGGCGCGGGTGCTGGCGACGCGGGCCTCGTCGAGCAGCCGCTGGTGCTCGCCGCGCATGCGCAGCAGCTCGGCGTTCTGCGGCTCGGCCTCCAGGCCCCGCTCGATCATCGCCAGCGCGCCGGGGAAGTCGCTGCGTCGGTAGGCGCTGCCGGCCAGTTCACGGTAGCGCAGGGCCACTCGGTTCAGCCCGGCCAGGGCCTCGGCGTTGTCCGGCGACCAGCCGAGCACCTGGCGGAAGTAGTGCACCGCGCTGTCGCCCTCCGGCAGCAGCAGGCGCTTGTCGGCGATGCTCTGCTCCGCCAGCGCCAAGGAACGGGCGATGCGCGCCTCCAGCAGCCGCTGCAAGCCCGCGAGCGCGCCGGTGTGCTGCGGGTCGATGGCCAGGACCTGGCGATAGTAGAAGTCGGCGTTGTCCTCGGCGGGCTCGGTCAGCAGGCCCTCGGCCAGGCGCTGGTCGGCCTGGACCAGCAGCGCACCGATGCGCGACTCGCGGATGCGCCGCAGGCCATTCAGCGCCTCGCCATTCTGCTCGTCGAGCGCCAGCACCCGGTTGAAGTAGTGCTCGGCGCTGTCCCCCTCCGGCTCGACCAGATGACCGCTGGCGAAGCGCTGCTCGGCCTCGTCCAGCAGGGCCTGGAGTTCCCGGCGCTCCTTGAGGTACAGACCGGCGAAGGTCAGGGTGCCGATCAGCACCAGCACGCTCAACGTCGCCAGCAGCGGCATGGCAGACCGGCGGCGGCGCGGCGCAGGCGCCACCGTGACCGGCGCCGCGGGGCGTATCTGGGTCTGCTCCAGGTCGCTCAGCTCCACCTCGTCCAGCGCGGCCAGCAGGGCGCGGCAGTCGGCGAAGCGCTGGTCCGGGCTCTTCGCCAGCATGCGCGCCAGCACGCCACGGAAGGCGCCTAGGCTGTCCGGCAGCGGCGGCTCCATCTGCACGTGGTTGACCACCGTCTGGGTGTAGTTGCCGCCACGGAAGGGATTGCTGCCGGTCAGCATCTCCAGAAGGATCACGCCCAGGCTGTAGATGTCGCTGCGCGCATCCAGCGGCTGGCACTGGGCCTGCTCCGGGCTGCTGTAGGCCGGGCTGCCGACGGCGACGCCGAACTGGGTCAGCTCGCTGTCGATGTCCAGATCCTTGGCCACGCCGAAGTCGGTGAGCACGGCGGTTCCGTCGGCGCGGAACAGCACGTTGGCCGGCTTCACGTCGCGGTGCACCATGCCCTTGTCGTGGACCACGGCCAGGCCGCTGGCGATCTGCCTGACGATCCCCAGCGCGCGCTCGGGGGCGAACAGCTCGCCCTTGTGCCGCGCCAGGTCGCCACCCGGCAGGAACTCCATGGCCAGGTAATGGCGGCCATCGGCGAGGCGGTCGATGTCGTGGATGGTGATGATGGAAGGGTGGTTGAGCGAGGCGACCATGTGCGCCTCCCTGACGAAGCGCTGGCTGAAGGCTTCGTCCTCGGCGCGGCGCAGCACCTTGATCGCCACCTTGCGGCTCAGCGACTCCTGGGTGGCCAGGAAAATCTCGGCCATGCCGCCCTTGCCCAGTTGTCCATGCACCCGGTAGCCGGGAATCTCAAGCAGAGTGGTGGCCATGATGTCGATCGTTCAGTGCTTGCAGGAGTGGAGCCACCGGCTGAGGAAATTGCGCGGCTTGGCGTCGATCTTCGTCGATTCGGGCAGGCTGTGGCCCAGGACGATGCAGGAGATATTGTCCTTGCCGCCCAGCCGGTTTGCCAGCCCTATGAGCTGCTCGACCAACTCGTCGAGGGTCGCCGCACCAGCACAGACCTCCTCGATCTGCCCGTCGTTCAACTCGCCGGTCAGGCCATCGCTGCACAGCAGCAGCAATTCGCCGGGCGCCAGGCGCCCCTGCACCCTGCCGACCTCGAGGAACTCCTCGCTCAGCCCCAGGCACTGGGTGACGATGTTGCGACGCGGATGCTGGCGGGCCTCCTCGACGCTCAGCTCGCCGGCGTCGATCATCGCCTGCACCCAGCTGTGGTCGCGGGTCAGGCGGGCGATCCCGTCCAGAGTGACGAGGTACGCGCGGCTGTCGCCGATCCAGGCCACCTCGAAGTCGGCGCCGGCGAAGCGGGCGGCGACGACGGTACTGCCCATGCGCCGGCCACCGTTGTCCCTGCCCGCGTCGAGGACCGCCTGGTTGGCGGCGTGGATCGCGGCCTCGAGATCGTCGCCGGCAGCGACGGCCGCGCGCAGGGTGTCCAGCGCCAGCGCGCTGGCCACCTCGCCGAACTGGTGTCCGCCCATGCCGTCGGCCACCGCCCACAGGCCGAACTCGGGGAGGCAGAGCACGGCATCCTCGTTGTGCCCGCGCACCCGCCCCGTCACGCTCTGCGCCGCGAACCCCAGGAACTGCATCGACATGACAGTCGCTCACCCTCCGAAATGCATTGCCGCGCATGATGCTGGGCCGGGCCGGCGCTGTCAGCCCGAAGCGCTCGAAGTGTTAAGCAGTCATCAGCGTTCGCGGCGTATCTCGTAGCCGCGCTGCCCCGGATAGCGCTGCACCTCCAGCCCGCCCGGGTACTCGACGCTCTGGCGCACGGCGGAACCGCCACGTATCTCCACCTGGCTGCGGCCGTAGCCCAGCCCCGGCACCGCGTGGCCACCGTAGAGCGGATAGCTCTGGCTGCGGCTGTAGGTGCTGACGCTGCCACTGGCGCCGGGGCTGACGTATTCGATGGGGATCGGCCGGTATATCGGCTCGGCGGCTAGCACCGCTCCGCTCAGGGCGCCGGTCAGCAGCAGTACGACGATCCGCATGGGACACCTCCACCTCTTCGATCAGCCGATGCTACGCCCCAAGGCACCTGCTGCGAAGCCTGGCCAGCACCGCGCCACGATTGGCAAGCGGAGCGGCGCCGCTATCATGCGGCGCTTTTTCGGGATGCCATCTCCATGCCCTGGCGCAGTGCCCTGCTGTTGCTCTGCTGTATCGCCCTGCCCTCCCTCGCCGCGCCGCCACGCACCTTCGCCGAGGCGAAGAAGATCGCCTGGCAACTCTATGCCCCGCAGTCGGTGGAGTTCTATTGCGGCTGCCGCTACAGCGGCAACCGGATCGACCTGAAAAGCTGCGGCTACACGCCCCGCAAGAATCCGCAGCGCGCCGCACGCATCGAATGGGAGCACCTGGTGCCGGCCTGGGTCATAGGCCACCAGCGACGCTGCTGGCAGCAAGGTGGGAGGCAGCATTGCGCGCGTAGCGACGACACCTTCCGCCGTGCCGAGGCCGACCTGTTCAACCTGGTGCCCAGCATCGGCGAGATCAATGGCGACCGCAGCAACTTCCCCTTCGCCTGGCTGCCGCAGAAGCCTCACCAGTACGGCGCCTGCCCGATGGTGGTCGACTTCAAGGCCGGCAAGGCCATGCCCCGCCCGGAAGTACGCGGCATGATCGCCCGCACCTACTTCTACATGAGTCAGCGCTACGGCCTGCGTCTGTCACGGCAGGAACGCCAGCTGTTCGACGTGTGGAACCGGCACTATCCGGCCAAACCCTGGGAGCGCCAGCGCAACCAGCGCATCGCCTGCGTCATGGGCTGGAGCAACCCTTTCGTCGAAGAGGCGGATCTGCGCGCCTGCCCCCGGACCATTTAACGGAAAAGGCAGAAAAGATTAGATAAATGGACGTTTTCCCTGTAGGGTGGCGGGACTGTGTTGCATGTGTCACCGCAAATCGACCGGTTTAGATCTCGGTCCGACCTACCTCGGTTTCTTTACTCTTTGCACTCAGTCATCGCCTGGGCTGTTCCAGCGCTATGTTCACTTTGTTCAAGGAGATATTCCATGTCCGCACGTCAAACCGGCACCGTCAAATGGTTCAACGACGAGAAGGGTTTCGGCTTCATCACTCCGGAAAGCGGCGCCGACCTGTTCGTGCACTACCGCTCCATCCAGAGCGCCGGCTTCAAGAGCCTGAAGGAAGGCCAACAGGTTTCCTTCATCGCTGTACAAGGCCAGAAAGGCATGCAGGCTGACGAGGTTCAGGTCATCTGACCCTCAGCTCTGCCGAAAAAACCGGCCCACGGGCCGGTTTTTTTATCCCTGTCACTTTTGCTATGCCTTCGTATAGCTCCGACATTCCTCGAGGGGGAAACCATGCGCGTCAAGAAAGTCCAGCAACCCAAGCCGCAACCGGCAGTGGAAACCCGCGAATCCCTCGAAGCCCAAGTAGCCGCCTTCCTCAACTCGGGCGGTGAAATCCAGCAGATCGCCAAGGGCGTCAGCGGCCAATCCTGGTCCGCCCCCAGCCGCCACATCGTCATCAGCAGGAAGTAGACCCTTCCAGCAATCGGCAGATAATGGCACTTTGCCCGAACATCCTTGCCGATACGAACAAAGCCCTGCATTCTTGGCTCATAACAATGACAACATGCCATGAGGTAGAGAGCCGCGCTGATGTTCAAGCGACTGCGCAACGACTTTCAGCTGTCCATCATCACGCTGATGGGCATCATCGGGGTGGGTGGCATCACACCCTATGCGTTCTACCGCCTGCTGCACGGCAACCTCATGGTGGGCATCGCCGACACGGTGATCGTGCTCTCCACCCTGATCGCCGTCATCTACGCCTGGCGCACCGGTGATACGGAAAAGCCCGGCCTCTATCTGGCGGGAGTCTTCTCCGTCGGCGCCACGCTGATCGCCATCAACCTGGGCGTCAACGGCCTCTTCTGGATCTACCCGCTGATCCTCTTCAACTTCTTCATGGTGTCACCAGGTAAGGCGATAGCCGCCAGCCTGCTGGTGCTCGCGGGACTGGTTGGGCACGCCCTGTGGACGCCCGGCAGCGTGTTCGAAAGCCACTACCAGATGATCTCCTTCCTGGTGACCAATGCCATGGCCGGCGTACTGACCTTCATCTTCGCCTACCGCACCCGCACCCAACGGGAACAACTGCAACTGCTGGCCATCCAGGACCCGCTGACTGGCGCCCGCAACCGGCGAGCGATGAACGAGGAACTGAAGATCGCGGTATCCAGCAAACGCCGGCATGGGCGCAGCTATGGGGTGCTGGTCATGGACCTGGACCACTTCAAGCAGATCAACGACCTGTATGGCCATCAGGCCGGCGACCAGGTGCTGATCGACTACGTGAAGCTGATCAAGGACTGCTCCCGCCAGGAAGACCGGCTGTTCCGCTTCGGCGGCGAGGAGTTTCTCCTGCTGCTTCCGGACACTGACGCACAAGGCCTCGAGGCAGCGGCACAGAACCTGCTGAAGACCGTGCACGAAGGCCTGCGCGGCCCCGGAGGCCCGGTGACCGTTTCAATCGGAGGAGCCCTGCTGAATGCCGAGGAGCCCTGGGGTCACTGGCTGCAGCGTGCGGACCAGTGTCTCTACCAGGCCAAAAAGGAAGGTCGCAACCGCGCCATCATGCACACCGCGACGACCGCCTCCATGGCCTGAAGGCGAATCGAAAGAGAACTCCAGAGTAAGGATATCGGGCATCGAAGATGCCGCACCGTGTCGGCAAGCCCGCGAAGTGGCGCCCCCTGCTGGAGTCGAACCAGCATCTAACCCTTAGGAGGGGTTTATTCTATCCATTGAACTAAGGGGACACATGCTGCCGATAGAGCCGCCGACCTCAGCTATCCATTTGAATTATCTGGACAACTGCCTCGTACAGCGCGCCGTATGCTAACTGGCATCCGCATGTTTGTCATGTGATTTACACCCGCTCCACCGCACACCACACCCATTTCCCAGCACCCACCCCAGACGCGCGCACTTGCCCAGCTGTTCGCCCTTTGTCGCGTTTTGCCTAACCGAACACATTTCTGACGGTCGGTGCTGGCAATGCGCCTTCACCCGAACCAAAATAAACGACGTATAATTGGCGCCAATTAGCAGGACAACCAGCAAATAACCCGATGCTGCCGCCTCACTGAACGAGCAACAGCTGCTGCGGTCAAACGAGCGACAGTCAGTAGCTGAATGCCAGCATCGCCCTCCTGAACTAACCGGTTTATATATACGCCCCTATGAAACAGGCCATCTATTCCAGCCGTACAGCCGACAAATTCGTAGTCCGCCTCCCTGACGGAATGCGTGAACGCATCGCCGACGTGGCGCGTAACCATCACCGCAGCATGAACTCGGAAATCATCGCCCGCCTGGAACAGAGCCTGGTTCAGGAAGGTGCGCTGGGCGACGAACTCAACCTGCGCCTGGACAGCCCCGAGCTTTCCCTGCATGAACGCGAACTGCTCCAGCGCTTTCGCCAACTCTCCCACCGACAGCAGAATGCCCTCGTGGCACTGATTGCCCACGACACGGAGCTTGCCGCCCAGGAAGCCTGAGCCTCCAGCGACGAGCAACAAAAAATGCCAGTCGGCCATGCCGACTGGCATTTTTGTTTTCGGCGCCCCGTCAGAGGAGGAACAGGGTCGCCAGGCCGAGGAAGATGAAAAAGCCGCCACTGTCGGTCATGGCGGTAATCATCACACTGGCCCCCATCGCCGGGTCCCGCCCCAGACGGATCAGCGTCATGGGAATCAGCACCCCCATGAGCGCGGCGAGCAGCAGGTTGAGCGTCATGGCGCCCGTCATCACCAGCCCCAGCGACCAACTGTCATAAAGCCAGAAGGCGACCACGCCGATCACACCGCCCCACAACACACCGTTGATCAGCGCCACGCCCAACTCCTTGCGCAGCAGACGTGACGTGTTGCCAGTACTGACCTGGTCCAGAGCCAGGGCGCGCACGATCATGGTGATGGTCTGGTTGCCGGAGTTACCACCGATGCCAGCCACGATCGGCATCAACGCGGCCAGGGCCACCAGCTTTTCGATCGAGCCCTCGAACAGACCGATCACCCGCGACGCCAGGAAGGCGGTGACCAGGTTGACCGCCAGCCACGCCCAGCGGTTGCCGACCGATTTCCACACCGACGCGAAGATATCCTCTTCCTCGCGCAGACCGGCCATGTTGAGCACTTCGCTTTCGCTCTCCTCACGGATCAGGTCGACCATCTCGTCGATGGTCAGACGACCGATCAGCTTGCCGTCCCTTTCCACAACCGGAGCCGAGATCAGGTCGTAGCGCTCGAAGGCCTGAGCCGCATCGTGGGCATCTTCGTCCGGATGGAAGCTCACCGGGTCGCTGGCCATCACCTCGCCGACCTGCTTGTCCGGGTCGTTGACCAGCAGGCGCTTGATCGGCAACACCCCCTTGAGAATGCCGTCGTAATCGACCACGAACAGCTTGTCGGTGTGCCCCGGCAGCTCCTTCAGGCGACGCAGGTAGCGCAGCACCACCTCGAGACTGACATCCTCGCGAATGGTCACCATCTCGAAGTCCATCAGCGCGCCGACCTGGTCATCCTCGTAGGACAAGGCCGAACGCACCCGCTCGCGCTGCTGGGCGTCCAGGGACTCCATGAGTTCGAGCACGACGTCGCGCGGCAGCTCGGGCGCCAGGTCAGCCAGCTCGTCGGCATCGAGATCCCTGGCGGCGGCCAGGATCTCGTGATTGTCCATGTCCGCGATCAGCGATTCGCGAACAGCATCGGATACTTCGAGGAGAATGTCGCCGTCGCGCTCGGCCTTGACCAGCTGCCAGACCGTCAGGCGGTCACCGAGAGGAAGGGCTTCGAGAATGTGGGCGACGTCGGCGGAGTGCAGCTCATCGAGCTTGCGCTGAAGTTCGACGAGGTTCTGCCGGTGAACCAGGCTTTCCACCAGATCCTGATGCTGACCTTCCTGGCGATGGGTCAGGCTCTCCACCAGGCGGTGGCGATGCAGCAGTTCGACCACCTGGGCGAGGCGGTCCTGCAGGCTCTCTTGCGGCTTCTTGGCTTCTACTTCAGTCATACGGCACGCTCCACCCCAGCAGCAGGGCGCGCCGCGGGGTCAATCAGTCAAAACGCGATTGGGCGAAGAACAGTTTGGGTAACTACTGGGTAAGTCCATGGTGGCGATCCACGAGCCCCGGCGGGGCTGACACTTCAATGATAGCACTCCCGCCCGCGCCGACGCGACAAAATCAGGGCTAGAACAAGCACTTGCGGCATCCCTCGACTCGCTTGCCCCTGCCCTTTCCGACGCATCCATCCCATGAGAGGACACGCTGACGCCAGGAAAAATTCCGGCTAGGCTGGAGAATGAAATCGTCATGGAGGACGAATCATGCTGCGAGTTATCCGCGCCGGAATCTGCGCATCCCTGCTCTACCCCGCCATCGACACCCAGGCCACCACCGTGCTCCGCTGCGAGGACGCCAAGGGCCATGTCACCTATACCCTGCACGGCTGCCCGGAGAGCGCCAGCCAGGACCTGCAGGAAGCCCGCAACCCCACGCCCGGTAAGGGCAAGGCTGTACCGCTGGCCAAGACCGGGAAAGCTCGCGCCAAGACGAAAGACGAGAAAGAGGACGAACCACAACTGGTAGTGGTCGGCACCCGACAAGACGGCTGCGGCAACAGGCTCAGCTCCAGCGAGCGGCGCAGCGCGGTCATTCGCCAGCAGGTACGCGGCGGCATGAGCCGCCGAGATGTGGAAAGCGCCTTGGGCACACCGGACAAGGTCACCAGCACCGACGGCCAGACCCGCTACCACTACGCCGACAGGCAAGGGAATCGCCGCCAGGTGACGTTCGACGAGTTCGGCTGCGTGAAGGAAAAAGGCAAACGCTGAAAAGCAGAAGGCCCGCATCTCTGCGGGCCTTCCAAGTATGGCGCACTCAGGAGGATTCGAACCTCCGACCGCCCGGTTCGTAGCCGGGTACTCTATCCAGCTGAGCTATGAGTGCGTGTGGCGCTTTTAGACCAGATCACCGCTGGTTGAAGCAAAATGGCTTGCATCGCTGCAAGCCATTTCAAGATGGCGCACTCAGGAGGATTCGAACCTCCGACCGCCCGGTTCGTAGCCGGGTACTCTATCCAGCTGAGCTATGAGTGCGTGGGTTGCGCATTATAAAGAGCCTCACCTTACGGTCAAGCACTTTTCCGAATAAGCTCAATGACTTACCGAACCTAGCGCAAACACAACCGGAGTTGTGAATATGGCGGAGAAGGGGGGATTCGAACCCCCGACACCCTTTTGAGGTGTACTCCCTTAGCAGGGGAGCGCCTTCGGCCACTCGGCCACCTCTCCGCAACACGGGGCGCATGATAACCATGTTTTCCCCGTTTGCAAAGACAAAATTTCGAGAAAAATTAGTGGCTTGGTTCGTCGCCCTTCTCTTTCTGGATACGCTGGTAAATCTCCTCACGGTGCACGGCGACTTCCTTCGGAGCGTTGACGCCGATGCGCACCTGGTTACCTTTCACACCCAACACGGTGACAGTGACATCATCACCCACCATCAGGGTCTCTCCGACCCGGCGAGTCAGAATCAGCATTCCTTTCTCCTTACGGATTGAATTACGGGACAACAGTCTGCAAGAAATAAAATGGTGACGGCTCCACGTATATCAAGCGCGGCGCCTTCACCCAAGTATTGACCAGCAAGAGCAAAAGAAAAGTCCCCTGCCAAACCGGCCAAAAACGAGAAAGGCGCGGATGACCGCGCCTTTCGAATAGAACATCACTCGGCCTGTCGGGCCGGGGCATCCAGCTCGAAGGCGGTGTGCAGCGCGCGCACGGCCAGCTCCAGGTATTTCTCCTCGATGACCACGGAGACCTTGATCTCGGAGGTGGAGATCATCTGGATGTTGATGGTTTCCTTGGCCAGCGCCTCGAACATGCGGCTGGCGACGCCCGCGTGGGAGCGCATGCCGACGCCAACGATGGAGACCTTGGCGATGTCGGTGTCGCCGATCACTTCACGGGCGCCAAGTTCGCGCGCGGTGTTCTCCAGCACGCCCATGGCGTTCTGGTAGTCGTTGCGGTGCACGGTGAAGGTGAAGTCGGTGGTGTTATCGTGGGCCACGTTCTGCACGATCATGTCGACTTCGATGTTGGCGGCGCTGATCGGGCCGAGGATCTTGAAGGCCACGCCGGGGATATCCGGTACGCCACGGATGGTCAGCTTGGCCTCGTCGCGATTGAAGGCGATGCCGGAGATGATCGGCTGTTCCATGGATTCCTCTTCATCAAGGGTAATGAGGGTGCCCGGACCCTCCTGGAAGCTGTGCAGCACGCGCAGCGGGACGTTGTACTTGCCGGCGAACTCCACCGAGCGGATCTGCAGCACCTTGGAGCCGAGGCTGGCCATTTCCAGCATTTCCTCGAAGGTGATCTTGTCCAGACGCTGGGCCCTGGGCACCACGCGCGGATCGGTGGTGTAGACGCCGTCGACGTCGGTGTAGATCTGGCACTCGTCGGCCTTCAGCGCCGCGGCCAGGGCCACGCCCGTGGTGTCGGAGCCACCGCGGCCGAGGGTGGTGATGTTGCCTTCCTCGTCCACGCCCTGGAAGCCGGCGACCACGACCACCCGACCGGCCTTGAGGTCGGCGCGGATCTTCTGGTCGTCGATCTGCAGGATGCGGGCCTTAGTGTGGGCGTTGTCGGTGAGGATGCGCACCTGGTTGCCGGTGTAGGACACCGCCGGCACGCCGCGCTTGATCAGGGCCATGGCCAGCAAGGCGATGGTCACTTGCTCGCCGGTGGAGACCATCACGTCCAGCTCGCGCGGGACCGGCTGACCGTCGCTGATCTGCCTGGCCAGGTCGATCAGGCGGTTGGTCTCGCCACTCATGGCGGAGACCACCACGACGATGTCGTCGCCCTTCTCGCGGAATTTCTTCACCTTGTCGGCCACCTGCTGGATACGCTCCACGGTACCGACTGAGGTGCCCCCAAACTTCTGTACGATCAACGCCATGTCAAAAAGCCGCCTGATTCCTCGAAGGGCGCCCATTAAACCCGCATCGGGTCACACTGCCAAGGCCTGCCGGACGCACTGCAGGTCCTGGTTTCAACGTCTCTAGGCGCCTTGCTCGACGAAGGTCGCCGCCAGTGCCAGCGCCTCGTCCAGCTTGCCGGCATCCACGCCGCCGCCCTGGGCCATGTCCGGGCGACCACCGCCCTTGCCGCCCACCGCCGCCGCGGCCTGGCGCATCAGGTCGCCGGCCTTGAGCTTGGCGGTCAGGTCCTGGGTGACGCCAGCGACCAGCACGACCTTGTCGTCCTGCACGCCGCCGAGCAGGATCACCGCGCTGCCGAGCTTGTTCTTGAGCTGGTCGACCATGGCCAACAGAGCCTTGCCGTCCAGGCCGTCGAGACGCGAGGCCAGCACCTTGATGCCTTTCACGTCCACGGCCGAACCGGCCAGGTCGTTGCCGGCGGCGCTGGCCGCCTTGGCCTTGAGCTGCTCCAGCTCCTTTTCCAGCTGGCGATTGCGCTCGATCAGAGCGGACAGCTTGTCCAGCACGTTGTCGCGGCTGCCCTTGACCAGCGCGGCCGCTTCCTTGAGCTGCTCCTCGGCGCCATTCAGCCAGGCCAGCGCATGGGCGCCGGTCACCGCCTCGATGCGGCGCACGCCGGCGGCCACGCCGCCTTCGCTGGTGATCTTGAACAGGCCGATGTCGCCGGTGCGCGCCACGTGGGTGCCGCCACACAGCTCGACGGAGAAGCCGCCGCCCATGCTCAGCACGCGCACCTGGTCGCCGTATTTCTCGCCGAACAGCGCCATGGCGCCCTTGGCCTTGGCGGTGTCGATGTCGGTTTCCTCGGTCTCGACCGCGGAGTTCCTGCGGATCTCGGCGTTGACGATGTCCTCCAGCTGCTTCAGCTGCTCGGGCTTGATCGCCTCGAAGTGGCTGAAGTCGAAGCGCAGGCGCTGGCTGTCGACCAGCGAGCCCTTCTGCTGCACGTGCTCGCCGAGCACCTGGCGCAGCGCGGCGTGCAGCAGGTGGGTGGCGGAGTGGTTCAGCGCGGTGGCCTGGCGCACCGAGGCGTCGACCTCGGCCTGCAGCTCGGCGCCGACCTTGAGGCCGCCCTGGGCGACGATGCCGTGGTGCAGGAAGGCGCCGCCGACCTTGGTGGTGTCACGCACATCGAAGCGCACGCCGGCTGCGGAGAGGTAGCCGCTGTCGCCGACCTGGCCGCCGGACTCGGCGTAGAACGGCGTCTGGTCGAGGACGATCACGCCCTCCTCGCCTTCGCCCAGGCTGTCGACCGATCCACCTGCCTTGAACAGGGCGACGACCTTGCCGCTGCCGCTGGTGCCGGTGTAGCCGAGGAAGACCGTGTCGCTGTCGACCTTGACCAGGCTGTTGTAGTCCATGCCGAAGGCGCTGGCGGAGCGGGCACGCTCGCGCTGGGCCTCCATCTCGCGCTCGAAGCCTTCCTCGTCGAGGGTCAGCTCGCGTTCGCGGGCGATGTCGCCGGTCAGGTCCACCGGGAAACCGTAGGTGTCGTACAGCTTGAACACGATATCGCCGGGAATCACGGTGCCCTGCAGGCCGGACAGGTCCTGCTCGAGGATCTTCAGGCCCTGCTCCAGGGTCTTGGCGAACTGCTCTTCCTCGGTCTTGAGCACGCGCTCGATGTGCGCCTGCTGCTGTTTCAGCTCGGGGAAGGCCTCGCCCATCTCGGCCACCAGGGCCGCGACGATCTGGTAGAAGAAGCTGCCCTTGGCACCCAGCTTGTTACCGTGACGGCAGGCGCGGCGGATGATGCGGCGCAGCACGTAACCACGGCCTTCGTTGGACGGCGTCACGCCGTCGGCGATCAGGAAACCGCAGGAACGGATGTGGTCGGCCACCACTTTCAGCGAGGCCTGGGCCTGGTTGGCGCAGCCGATGGCCTTGGCCGCGGCGTCGAGCAGGCTCTGGAACAGATCGATCTCGTAGTTCGAGTTGACGTGCTGCAGCACGGCGCTGATGCGCTCCAGGCCCATGCCGGTGTCCACGCTCGGCGCCGGCAGCGGGTGTAGCACACCGTCCGCGGTGCGGTTGAACTGCATGAACACGTTGTTCCAGATCTCGATGTAGCGGTCGCCGTCCTCGTCCGGGGAGCCGGGCGGGCCGCCCCAGATGTGCTCGCCGTGGTCGAAGAAGATCTCGGTGCACGGGCCGCATGGGCCGGTGTCGCCCATCGCCCAGAAGTTGTCGGAGGCGTAGGGCGCACCCTTGTTGTCGCCGATGCGCACCATGCGCGCGGCCGGCACGCCGACTTCGTTGGTCCAGATGTCGTAGGCCTCGTCGTCGGTGGCGTAGACGGTGACCCAGAGCTTGTCCTTCGGCAGGTTCAGCCACTTGTCGCTGGTCAGGAATTCCCAGGCGTAGTGGATCGCGTCGCGCTTGAAGTAGTCGCCGAAGCTGAAGTTGCCCAGCATCTCGAAGAAGGTGTGGTGGCGCGCGGTGTAGCCGACGTTTTCCAGGTCGTTGTGCTTGCCACCGGCGCGCACGCATTTCTGGCTGGTGGTGGCGCGGGTGTAGGCGCGCTTTTCCAGGCCGAGGAAGCAGTCCTTGAACTGGTTCATGCCGGCGTTGGTGAACAGCAGCGTGGGGTCGTTCGCCGGGATCAGCGAACTGGAGGCGACGCGGGTGTGCCCCTTCTCTTCGAAGAAGCGGAGGAAGGCTTCACGGATTTCTGCGCTTTTCATCTATTTCATCCAGGCAAACGGCGGCCACGGCAAAGCCGGCAAAGGGCCGCATTATATAGGCACGGCGCGGGCTGGACAGCCCGTTTGCGGGGAATTTGGATAGAAAGCGACTATCGAGAGCAGTACCGGTCACGAAGCGAGCGGACAGAAATACCCTCACCCCTGCCCCTCTCCCAGAGGGAGAGGGGAAATCGGTCAGAGTTCGGTGGGGACGATCAGGATGCCGGCGCGCAGGCCGTTCTTGACCCTGGGGTTGGGGAAGATGATGCGCGCGCCCTGCTCTTCCACCAGCCAGCGGGTGCCGGCGATGTCCTCGGCCAGCAGGAAGCCCGGCTCCAGTTCGGTGAAATTCTCGATGTCGGCCGGCAGGTGCAGCTTGAAGGCGTCGCTGTGCTTGATCACCTCGCGGGACACGGCGAACAGCTGCATCTCGCCCAGCGAGTCGGTTTGCGGCTCGCAGTTCTCGATCAGTTCGCGCAGGCGCTTCTCCAGCAGGTCGAGGTTGACCAGCTGGTTCTGACCGAACGGTCGTGCCTTGCCCAGCTCCAGGGTGAAGGCCTCGGCGCCCAGCCGTGCGTAGGTGTAGGAGCTGAAGGTGATGCCGGTCTTGCGCTGCAGCAGCACGGCGTCGATGCCGGCGGCGCTCAGGCGGGCCAGCTCGGCGCGCGAGTGCTCGCGGCCCTCGACGTAGGGATAGAGGGCGAACTGCTCGATCTTCGAGCCGCGGATCGCGGTGTGCAGGTCGTAGTGCAGGCGGGTGCGCCCTTCCTTGCCGAAGAAGACCGCCGCGTGGCGTTCCAGCTCGTTGGCGCGCAGGGCCTCGAAGCCGCTGCTCTGCTCGTGGCGGCCGTCGAACAGGCGGTTGATGTCCTGCTCCACGTAGCGCTCGCCCCGGCGCATGGCCTCGGGGTTGCCGAACAGGAACAGGATGCGCGCCCTGGGCAGCAGCTGCCCGGAGGCCACCGCCTGCACCAGACGGTCGAGCAGCTCGATCGGCGCCGTCTCGTTGCCGTGGATGCCGGCCGACAGCAGCAGGTCGAGACCACTGTCCTCGCTGGCCGGCGGGGTCACCTCCAGCGCGCCCTCGCCCAGCCAGTGCAGGCGGGCGCCCTCGCGGGTCAGCTGAATCTTCTCGGTCGGCTCGCGGCCGGCCAGGGTCAGTTCGAGCAGTTTGCCGAGGGCGAGCATATAACTACCTCAGAGCCTGTTTACGATCTCGCGAGCTAGAGCCAGGTTAGGCAAAAACAGGCGAGGAAGCGCAGTTTATAAGTGATAAATGAGCATGACTCACTGCGTTCGCCCTTCGGGCCGCGCTTTAGCGCGTTAGCAGCAAGCTGCTTTCCGAGCTGTTTTTAACGACACCTGGCCGACGCGCAGCAGATCGTAAACAGGCTCTCAGTGGTTGCAGTCGGGGCCGTGGACATGGTCTTCGTCGTCATCGCCGGCCAGGTCGGCCGGTTCCATTTCCAGCTGCAGGCCGACCAAGTTGGTGGCCTGCGGGCGCAGCAGCAGGTTGGCGTACTCGGTGTCGCCCTCCTCCACGTCCACACCGATTAGCAGTTGGTCGCCGACCGCCTGGATCCACACTTCCCGGCCCTGCCAGACCACGGCGAAGCGGGTGCAGGAGGTTTCCAGCTGGGTGCCGTCGGTATCTTCGAGGATGAGTTGCAGGGCTTCGGACATGTTCAGGGCTCTCAGGCGAGTTGGAAGGGGTAGACGGAGCCCAGTTTAAGGATCCGGGTCAGTTCATCCAATGCCGTGCGGCATTCGATCAGCAGTTGCGGGTCGGCCAGGTCGCTCTCGGTCAGGCGGTCGCGGTAGTGCTTGTCGACCCAGGCGTTGAGGGTGTCGAACAGCGTCGGCGTCATCACCACGCCCGGGTTGACCGCCGCCAGTTCCCGCTCGTTGAGCGCCACGCGCAGGCGCAGGCAGGCCGGGCCGCCGCCGTTCTGCATGCTCTGCTTGAGGTCGAACACCTTGACCTCGCGGATCGGGCCGTTGCCGCGGGTCAGCTCGCTCAGGTAGTTCCACACGTTGGCGTTGTTGCGGCACTCCTCCGGCACGATCAGCAGCATGCCGCCGTCTTCGCGGGTCAGCAGCTGGCTGTTGAACAGGTAGGAGCGTACCGCGTCGTCGACGCTCACGGCGTCGCGCGGCACCCTCACCGGCTGGAAGTTGCCGCCGCGGCGGGCCAGCTTGTCGCCCAGCTCGGCCAGTACCTTGTCGGTGTCGAGGAAGGCATCCTGGTGATAGAACAGCACCTCGCCGTTGCCCACCGAGATCACGTCGTTGTGGAACACGCCCTGGTCGATCACGTCCGGATTCTGCTGGGCATAGACCACGCCGTCGTCGGCCAGGCCATGCAGGCGGGCCACCGCCTGGCAGGCTTCCAGGGTCTGCCGCGCCGGGTAGCGCTGCGGCGCCGGGAAGCGGCTGTCGAAGGCGCTGCGGCCGAACACGAAGAATTCCACGCCGGCTTCGCCATAACCCTTGCAGAAGCGGGTGTGGTTGGCTGCGCCCTCGTCGCCGAACTGGCCCACGGCCGGCAGCGCGGCGTGATGGGCGAAGTGCTGCTCATTATCGAACATGGCGCGCAGCACGCGGCTGGTGGTCGGGTGCTCGATGGAGCGGTGGAACTTGCAGTTGAGGTTGGCAGCAGTGAAGTGCACACGGCCGTCCGCGGTGTCGGCGCTGGGGCTGACGGTGCAGGAGTTGGCCGTCCACATGCTGGACGCGGAGCTGACGGCAGCCAGCAACGGCATGGATTCCCTGGCTGCCTTGGCGATCACTTCGGCGTCGGTGCCGGTGAAGCCCAGGCTGCGCAGGGCGGCGACGTCCTGGCGCTCCTGCGGGGCGAACACGCCCTGCTTGAAGCCCATGTCCATCAGCGCCTTCATCTTGCCCAGCCCCTGCCGGGCCGCTTCCTTCGGGCTGGAGACCGCCTGGCTGTTGCTCTGCGACGCCACGTTGCCATAGGACAGGCCGCCGTAGTTGTGGGTCGGGCCAACCAGACCGTCGACGTTCATTTCATAGGCGGACATCACAGACTCACTCCCGGGGTCAGGGTGGCGGGCAGGCTCAGGGTTTCGCTTTCCAGCGAGGCGACCGGGTAGGCGCAGTAGTCGGCCGCATAGTAGGCGCTGGCGCGATGGTTGCCGGAGGCGCCCACGCCGCCGAACGGCGCGCTGCTGGCGGCGCCGGTCAGTTGCTTGTTCCAGTTGACGATGCCCGCGCGGCTCTCGATCAGGAACTGCTCGTAGCGCTCGGGCGAATCGGACAGCAGGCCGGCGGCCAGGCCGTACTGGGTATTGTTGGCTTCGCGGATGGCGCCGTCGAAGTCGTCGTAACGGATCACCTGCAGCAACGGGCCGAAGAATTCCTCGTCGACACGCTCGGCGACCTCGGTCACGTCGAGGATGCCCGCGGTCAGCAGCGCGGCGTTGGGCACCGGCTGGATCATTTCCAGCAGCACCGTGGCGCCCTTGTCGAGCAGGTGGCGCTGGGCCTTGAGCAGGTGCTCGGCGGCGGCCAGGGAGATCACCGAGCCCATGAACGGCGCCGGCTGTTCGTCGAAGGCGCCGACCTTGAGGGTCGAGGCCACCGCCACCAGACGCGCCAGCAGGGCGTCGCCCCACTCGCCGCGCGGCACCAGCAGGCGGCGCGCGCAGGTGCAGCGCTGGCCGGCGGAGATGAAGGCGGACTGGATGATGGTGTAGACGGCGGCATCCAGATCCTTGACCTCGTCCACCACCAGCGGGTTGTTGCCACCCATCTCCAGCGCCAGGATCTTGTCCGGGCGGCCGGCGAACTGGGCATGCAGCAGGTTGCCGGTGCGGCTGGAGCCGGTGAAGAACAGGCCGTCGATGTCGGCATGGCCGGCGAGGGCCACGCCGGTTTCGCGGGCGCCCTGCACCAGGTTGAGCACGCCGGCCGGCAGGCCGGCCTCGATCCAGCACTTCACGGTCAGCTCGGCGACCTTGGGAGTCAGCTCGCTGGGCTTGAACACTACCGCGTTGCCGGCCAGCAGCGCCGGCACGATGTGGCCGTTGGGCAAGTGGCCGGGGAAGTTGTAGGGGCCGAACACGGCGACCACGCCATGCGGCTTGTGGCGCAGAATCGCCGTCGCATCCGCCAGCGGACCACTCTTCTCACCGGTGCGCTCACGGTAGCTCTGGATGGAGATGGCAACCTTGTTGACCATGCTGGTCACCTCGGTGGCGGACTCCCACAGCGGCTTGCCGGTTTCCTCGCCGATGGCCCGGGCCAGCTCGTCGCTGTGCACCTTGAGCGTGGCGGCGAAACGTTCCAGCACCTCAATGCGCTCGTCCAGCGGACGGCGCGCCCAGGCCGGGAAAGCGGCGCGGGCGGCGGCGACGGCGGCGGCGACCTGGGCGGCGTCGGCGCCCTGGCCGCTCCACACGGCCTGCTGGGTCACCGGATTGAGCGAGTCGAAGGCCTCGCCCTGCCCGGCCTGCCAGAGACCGGCGATGTAGTGGGTGGTCATTGCTTGCTCTCCTTGGCGGACAGCGGCACGGCGCGCACCTGGCTGCCGGCGCTCATCTGCAGGCGCTTGGCGGTCTGCGGGTCGACCACCAGGGTGCCGGAGGCCACCCGCGCCGGGGCGGCGGCGATGCGGCAGTCCTGGCGCTTGCGGTTGTGGATCAGGTAGGGGATGGCGTCCTCGCCCGGAGTGCCCACGGCCAGCACCAGGGTCTGGCTGTCGCGCACCGCGCGGATCTTGTCGGTCTCCACTTCGATGGCCGGGCCGGCGTCGAAGATGTCGACGTAGCCCTGGTAGCTGAAGCCCTCGCCCTTGAGCATGGCCAGCGCCGGCTCGGTGTCCGGGTGGACGCGGCCGATGACGCCGCGCGCCTCCTCGGAGAGGAAGCAGGTGTAGAGCGGGAACTTGGGCATCAGCTCGGCGATGAAGGCCTTGTTGCCGACGCCGGTGAGGTAGTCGGCCTGGCTGAATTCCATCTTGAAGAAGTGCCGACCCAGGCTTTCCCAGAACGGCGAGCGGCCGCCGGCGTCGGACATGCCACGCATCTCGGCGATCACCTTGTCGCCGAACAGCTCGCGGAACTCGGCGATGAACAGGAAGCGTGCCTTGGACAGCAGGCGGCCGTTGAGCCCGCTGCGGTGGCCGGCGTGGAGGAACAGCGAGCACAGCTCGGAGTTGCCGGTCAGGTCGTTGGCCAGGAACAGGGTCGGGATCTCGCGGTGGATCTTCAGCTCCTGGGAGGCGCTGACGGTGAGACCGACCCGGTAGTTGTACCAGGGTTCGCGCAGGCCCACGGCGCCGGCCACGGCGGAGATGCCGACGACCTTGCCGTCGTCGTCCTCGAGCACGAACAGGTAGTCCGCGTCGGCCCGCTCGGCTTCGCCGTTGAAGGTCTTCTCCGCCCAACCGACCCGGTGCGCCAGGCGCTCCTCGTTGGCCGGCAGGGTGGTCAGGCCGGTGCCGGTGCTGCGGGCCAGGTCGATCAGCGCCGGCAGGTCGGCGCTACGGACGGGACGAACGATCATGGATCCTCCGGATCAGCTATCAGCTTCAAGCGGCAAGCTACAAGTAGATGGGCAGACTGGCTTGCCGCTTGTGGCTTGCAGCTTGCCGCTCGGGTTTATACCGCCACCAGCCGGACGCTGGCGCCCTCGCCCACCGCCAGGACCTCGGCCGCTTCCGGGCTCAGGGTCACCGGCTTGCCGGGCACCCAGTCGAGTTCGGCGATGATGGCGCGGAAGTCCTGCAGCTGGCCGTTGCACACCAGGTACTGGCGCCCGCCCTTGCCCGGCTCGCCGATGCGCACCGGCACCACCCGGCTCTGGGCGATGGAGCGGATGCCCGAGGTGCGCGCGTGCAGGGTCGGGCCGCCATCGAAGATGTCGATGTAGTGGTCGGTCTCGAAGCCTTCGCGCATCAGGATGTCGAAGGTCACCTGGGCGCGGCTGTAGACCTGGCCCATGGCTTCCTGGGCGCTGTCCGGCAGCAGCGGCACGTAGATCGGGTAGTGCGGCATCAGCTCGGCGAGGAAGGTGCGGCTCTTCAGCCCGCACAGGCGCTCGGCGTCGGTGTAGCGCATGTCGAAGAAGTTGCGGCCGACCGCGTCCCAGAACGGCGAGTCGCCCTGCTCGTCGCTGTAGCCGACGATCTCGACCACCACCGCATCGGCGAAGCGCTCGGGATGGGCGGCCATGAACAGCAGGCGACCGCGCGAGTTGAGCTCGGCGAAGGGGCTGTCGACCAGGTCGCGCTGCACGTAGAAGCTGGTCAGCAGGCTGTTGCCGGTGAGGTCGTGGCACAGCGAGAGGACGTGGATCTTGTTGTGGATCTTCAGCTCGCGCGAGGCGTGCACGAAGGTCTCGTTGCGGAAGCTGTAGAAGGGTTCCGAGTAGCCCGCCGAGGCGACGATGGCCGAGCAGCCGACCAGCTTGCCGCTGGCCGCGTCCTCGAGGACGAAGAAGTAGCTCTCCTCGCCGTTGAAGCTGACTTCGGCGGCGAACGAGGCCTCGGACGCGGCGATCTTGTCGCCCAGGCGGCCGGCGTCGTCGGGCAGCGAGGTGACGCCCACCGGGCTGTCCGCGGCCAGACGCTGTACCTCGGCAAGGTCCGACATCTGCGCAGGGCGCATCACCAGCATGGCGTCACTCCTTCAGGAACCGCACTCCGCCACGGCGGAGCGTCTCTCGAATAAAAGCTCCAAAAGGCGCGCGGCCCTCTGGAGAAAAGATCGGAACGCAATCCGATCACGCATGGAACGGCTCTTCCTGAGCGCACGGCGGCGCCTCCCTGCGCCACCGCTGCCGGTCACGGGCGGATCAGCCCTGGACCAGCTTGGCCACGGCCCGCTCGAAGCGGTCCAGGCCTTCGTCGATGTCGGCGTCTTCGACCACCAGGCTGGGGGCGAAGCGCACGGTGTCCGGGCCGGCCTGCAGCACCATCACGCCCTCGGCGGTGGCGGCGTCCAGCACGCTCTTGGCCTTGCCCTTCCAGGCATCGGTCAGGGCGCAGCCGAGCAGCAGGCCGAGGCCACGGATCTCGCTGAACAGGCCGTACTGCTCGCCGATCGCCTGCAGGCGCTGCTTGAAGCGCGCGTGCTTGGCCTTGACGCCGTTCAGCACCTCCGGGGTATTGACGATGTCCAGCACCGCCTCGGCCACCGCGCAGGCCAGCGGGTTGCCGCCGTAGGTGGTGCCGTGGGTGCCGACGGCCAGGTGCTTGGCCAGCTCGGTGGTGGTCAGCATGGCGCCGATGGGGAAACCGCCGCCCAGGCTCTTGGCGCTGGAGAGGATGTCCGGGGTGACGCCGTAGTGCATGTAGGCGAACAGCTCGCCGGTACGGCCCATGCCGCTCTGCACTTCGTCGAAGATGAGCAGCGCGTTGTGCTGGTCGCACAGCTGGCGGGCGCCTTCCAGGTAGGCCCGGTCGGCCGGCAGCACGCCGCCCTCGCCCTGGATCGGCTCGATCACCACGGCGCAGGTCTTGTCGGAGATGGCCGCTTTCAGGGCGTCCAGGTCGTTGTACGGGATGTGGCTGATGCCCTCGATCTTCGGCCCGAAGCCATCGGAATACTTGGGCTGGCCGCCGACGCTGACGGTGAACAGGGTGCGGCCGTGGAAGCTGTTGAGCGCGGCGATGATCTCGTACTTTTCCGGACCGAAGCGATCATGGGCGACGCGGCGGGCCAGCTTGAACGCGGCCTCGTTGGCCTCGGCGCCGGAGTTGCAGAAGAACACGCGCTCGGCGAAGGTGGCGTCCACCAGCTTGTGGGCCAGGCGCAGGGTCGGCTCGTTGGTGAACACGTTGGAGATGTGCCACAGGGTGTTGGCCTGCTCGGTCAGCGCCTTGACCAGCGCCGGGTGGCAGTGGCCGAGGGAATTGACGGCGATGCCGCCGGCGAAGTCGATCAGCTCGCGACCGCTCTGGTCCCAGACTCGCGAGCCCTGGCCGCGCACCGGAATGAAGGCGGCTGGAGCATAGTTGGGCACCAGGTACTGGTCGAAATCGGCGCGTTGCACCGGCTCGTGCTGAACGGACATCGGGGCTCTCCTGAAGAAGGCACACAGGTGATGAAAGGATTGTAGGGACTGCCCACGGGCCCGCATTGTCGCCATGCGACAACTTCTTACAGCGGCCACCCGTGATTTTCCGGGGCTTTCGGCAATGCGACAGAAAGCTCCGGAATTGCGCAGTTTAAACGCAGAGGGGCTGGGGCGGGGTAATTCGCTTAACAGCCTGAACTCGGCGCTTTCCTCGGCCGGGGCTACAGATTTCGCCTCGCAGCGCGGGTCACTTGCCCTTGTGAGCGAGAGAAAGTGACCAGAGAGAAGACCACTTCGACATACAGCCTCCCGACGAGGACTCGGGCTACGAGTTGCCTGAAAGTTCTGGCGGAGTTGAATGAAAGCAACGCTTTCATGTAGCCCGGATGCAATCCAGGGTGGGTCGGCGCCTTTTCCCGGATTTCATCCGGGCTACGGGTAGGGTGCGCCGTGCGCACCGATGGCTCGGAGGCGGTGCGCACGGCGCACCCTACGTAGCGGCACCACAGCCTCTTCAGGAGGGAGCGAAACCAAGGGCCAGAGGTGAGGCAAGTGTTTCTGACTGCTTTTGCACGAAGCTCCGAAAACGAGCCGACTACCCCCGCTCAACCGCCGCCGGCGCGATCTCGAACGGACTGGCGCTGCGCCGCTGGTTGCGGTCTTCCCGCGGCGTGGCGCCGAAGAAGTTGCGGTAGGCGCTGGAGAAGTGCGGCCCGGAAGAGAACCCGCACGACAGGCCGATCTGGATGATCGACTTGCTGGTCTGCATCAGCAGCTGGCGCGCCTTGTTCAGGCGCAGCTCCAGGTAGTACTGGCTGGGCACGCGGTTGAGGTACTGCTTGAAGATGCGTTCCAGCTGGCGCCGCGACACACAGACGTGCTGGGCGATCTCGTCGGTAGTCAGCGGTTCCTCGATGTTGGCCTCCATCAGCAGCACCGCCTGGGTCAGCTTGGGATGGCTGGAGCCGATGCGGTTCTGCAGCGGGATGCGCTGGCGCTCGCCACCCTCGCGGATGCGCTCGACCACCAATTCCTCGCTCACTGCGCCGGCCAGCTCGGCGCCGTGGTCGCGGGCCAGCACGGCCAGCAGCAGGTCGAGCACGGCCAAGCCGCCGCAGGCGGTCAGGCGATCGCGGTCCCAGTCGAACAGGTGGCTGGTGGCGATGACCTTGGGGAAGCGCTCGGTGAAGTCGTCCTGCCAGCGCCAGTGCACGGCGGCGCGGTAGCCGTCGAGCAGGCCGAGCTGGGCCAGCGGATAGACGCCGGCGGACAGGCCGCCGATGGCGAGGCCGCCACGGGCCAGCTGCTTGAGCGCCGAGGCCAGCCCCGGAGCGACCTGGGCCGGCGGTTCGTCGGCCAGCAGGAACAGCTTGTGGCAGCCCTCCAGCCGCCCGGCCCAGGGTTCGCCGGGCATCTGCCAGGCGCCTTGGACCGGCGCTTCGGCCTGCAGGAAGCGCAGTTCGTAGACGACCTCCGGGTGGACGCGCTGCGCCACGCGCAGGGCTTCTTCGGCCAGGGCCAGGGTCATGGGCCTGGTTTCCGGCCAGATAAGGAAACCGATGCAGTGGGCAGTGGACGTCATGGGAGGAGTCTAGTGCCTACTTCAGGCTGCCGGAAAGGAACTGCTTGAGGCGCTCGGACTGCGGGTTGGCCAGCACCTCTTTCGGGCAGCCGGTTTCTTCCACCAGGCCCTTGTGCAGGAAGATCAGTTGGTTGGAAACCTCGCGGGCGAAGCCCATCTCGTGGGTCACCACGACCATGGTGCGGCCTTCCACGGCCAGGTCCTTCATCACCTTGAGCACTTCGCCGACCAGCTCGGGGTCGAGCGCCGAGGTCGGCTCGTCGAACAGCATGACTTCCGGCTCCATCGCCAGGGCGCGGGCGATGGCCACGCGCTGCTGCTCGCCGCCGGACATGTGCGCCGGATAGGCACCCTTGCGGTGCGCCACGCCGACCTTGGCCAGGTAGTGCTCGGCCTTCTCGATGGCCTCTTTCTTCGGCACGCCGAGCACGTGCACCGGCGCCTCGATGACGTTGTCCAGGGCGCTCATGTGCGACCACAGGTTGAAGTGCTGGAACACCATGGACAGGCGCGAGCGCATGCGCTGCAACTGCTTGGCGTCGGCGGCCTTGAGCGCACCTTCCTTGTTCTTCACCAGCTTGAGTTCTTCGCCGTTGAGCAGGATCTTGCCGGCGTGGGGCTGCTCCAGCATGTTGATGCAGCGCAGGAAGGTGCTCTTGCCCGAGCCGCTGGAGCCGATGATGCTGATCACGTCGCCGGCCTTGGCCGCCAGCGACACGCCTTTCAGCACTTCGTGGTCGCCGTAGCGCTTGTGCAGATCCTGGATTTCGAGTTTGTACATGGTCTCGGCTCTCGATATCGAATACGGGGAACGCGCGGCTCAGGCCTTGCGCGGCGCGAGGTAGACCAGCCAGCGGCGCTCGGCCAGCTTGAACAGGCGCACCAGGATGAAGGTCAGGCAGAGGTAGAAGACGCCGGCGGTGATGTAGGCCTCGAACGGCAGGTAGTACTGCGAGCTGACGGTCTTGGCGGCGCCGGTGATGTCGATCAGGGTCACCACCGAGGCCAGGCTGGTGGTGTGCAGCATCATGATCACCTCGTTGCTGTACTGCGGCAGCGCACGGCGCAGGGCGGACGGCAGGAGGATGCGGCGGTACAGCTTGGCGCGCGACATACCCATGGCCTTGGCCGCCTCGATCTCGCCGTGGGGCGTGGCCTTGAGGCTGCCCGCGAGGATTTCCGCGCTGTAGGCGCTGGTGTTGATGGCGAACGCCAGGCAGGCGCAGAAGGTGGCGTTGGACAGGTACGGCCACATGAAGCTCTCGCGCACCGCCTCGAACTGGGCCAGGCCGTAGTACAGCAGGTACAGCTGCACCAGCATCGGCGTGCCGCGGATGATGTAGGTGTAGAGCCAGGCCGGGAAGTTGATCGCCGGCTGCCTGGACACCCGCATCAGCGCCAGCGGCACGGCCAGCGCCAGGCCGAACGCCAGGGCGACCGCCAGCAGCTTGAGGGTGACCAGCACGCCGCCGAAGTACAGCGGCAGGCTGTCGAGTACCACGTTGTAGTCGAAAAGCATGGCAACTCCCTCAGATTTCGGCGGCTTTCACGCCGACCGAGTAGCGACGTTCGAGGTAGCGCAGCACCAGCAGCGACACGCTGGTCATGACCAGGTAGATGGCCGCCGCCAGCAGGATGTAGGTGAAGGGCTCGCGGGTCGCGTCGCCGGCGCTCTTGGCGCGGGCCATCATGTCCTGCAGGCCGACCAGGGAGATCAGCGCGGTGGCCTTGACCAGCACCAGCCAGTTGTTGGTCACACCGGGAATCGCCAGGCGGATCATCTGCGGCACCAGGATGCGCAGGAACACCCGCAGCGAACTCATGCCGTAGGCCATGCCGGCCTCGCCCTGCCCTTTCGGGATCGCCATGAAGGCACCACGGAAGGTCTCGGACAAGTAGGCGCCGTAAATGAAGCCCAAAGTGCCGACACCGGCGACGAAGGGGTTGATGTCGATGTAGTCGTCGAAGCCGACCAGCGGCGCGAGGCGGTTCACCAGGTCCTGGCCGCCGTAGAAGATCAGCAGGATCAGCACCAGGTCGGGAATGCCGCGGATCACGGTGGCGTAGGTCTCGCCCATCAGGGCCAGCCATTTCACCGGGGACAGGCGGAACGCCGCGCCGATCAGGCCGAGCGTGACGGCCACCGCCATCGACAGCAGGGCCAGCTGCACGGTGAGCCAGGCACCCTCGAGAATGGTCGAGCCGTAGCCGTTGAACATGAAATCTATCCTCTGCAGACAGCAGGAGCGCTCCTGCTCGGAGCGAGGGCGGAGGCGACTGCTCGTCGCTGACGCGGCGCCCTCCCGGCAAGCGTAGCCCGGATGGTGTCCAGGCTAACGGGACGCCGCTCCCACGGATGGGAGCGGCGCCCGCCGGGAAGGTTGAGCGGCGTTACTCGCCGTAGACGTTGAACTGGAAGTACTTGTCCTGCACTTCCTGGTACTTGCCATTGGCGCGGATCGCCAGGATGGCGGCGCTGATCTTGTCGGCCAGGGCCTTGTCACCCTTGCGCACGGCGATGCCCTGGCCTTCGCCGAAGTATTTCTCGTCGGTGAAGTCCGGACCGACCAGGGCGAAGCCCTTGCCGGCGTCGGTCTTGAGGAAGCCGTCGTCGATGTTGACCACGTCGGCCAGGGTGGCGTCCAGGCGGCCGGAGGCCAGGTCGAGGAAGATTTCGTTCTGCGAGCTGTAGCGCACGATCTCGGCACCGGCCGGAGCGAAGACGTCGCTGGCGTAGCGGTCGTAGATGGAGGAGCGCTGCACGCCGATCTTCTTGCCCTTGAGACCGGCCACGTCGCTGTACTCGCTGCCGGCCTTCATCGCCAGGCGCGCCGGGGTGGCGTAGTACTTGCCGGTGAAGTCGACGGAGCGCTTGCGCTCCTCGGTGATGGACATGGACGACAGGATGGCGTCGAACTTGCGCACCTTCAGCGCCGGGATCAGGCCGTCGAACTCCTGCTCGATCCACTTGCACTCGACCTTCATCTCGGCGCACAGGGCGTTGCCGATGTCGTAGTCGAAGCCGGTGATCTTGCCGTCCGGGGTCTTGTAGGCGAAGGGCGGGTAGGCCGCCTCGATGCCGATGCGCAGGGGTTTCTCATCTGCCTGAACCAGCGCACTGAAAGCGGTCAGCGCCAGCGCGCCGAGAAGTACGATCTTCTTCATCTTGTGCTCCTTCGAATGGGGTACCGCATGGGCAGAATGAATTCGCCATGGCCGTGGGTGAATTGTAGAAAGTGTCCCCGTCTTTGCCGGCATGGATGCCCGGCGAGAGGGTTTGGCCAAGTGGGCGGCATTCTATCGACCAGGGGTAGGTCGATATTTCTTCAAAGCGACAACAAATTACAGAAGCCCAGGACAGGCGCGGCGCGCATATTGACAGGCCATCCAAAAGATGACCAGCGAGACAGAAATGCAAACCCCATAACGCAGCAATAAGCGGGCCAGCATTCCCCACTCCCCTCCTACCACCGGGTTTCAGCCGCCCTCGCCGTCCCAGCCACGCACCACGAACGGGCGAAGTGTTTCTCCTCCACCCCGAAAGCGGGCAGGTTTGTTACCGGCGCCTACTCCGCCCACCTGGAGGACACAGTCCTGTGGGAGCGACCTTGGTCGCGATGAGGGCCCGCGCAAAACCATCGCGACCAAGGTCGCTCCCACCCCTACTCCTTCCCTGCTCTCAACCCGTGCCTACAACTCGAACGCCTGGTTCTGCAGCGGCACGCAGGCGCTCCAGCCCAGCTCGCGCTGGATGCGCTCGCGCAGCGCCTCCGAGGCATCCGCCTCGCCATGCACGATGAAGACCTTGCGCGGCGCGCGGCGGAAGCCGGACAGCCAGCGCATCAGCTCGTCGCTGTCGGCGTGGGCCGACATCATCGGCAGTTCGGCGATTTCCGCGTTCACCGGCAGCCACTGGCCGTACACCTTGGTCTCTCGCGCGCCTTCCAGCAGCTTGCGGCCGCGTGTGCCGGCGGCCTGGTAGCCGGAGAACAGCAGGGTATTGCGGTGGTCCGGGGCGAAGGCGGCGATGTGGTGCAGCACCCGCCCGCCGGTGGCCATGCCGCTGGCCGAGATGATCACCTTCGGGTAGCGGTTGGCCGACAGGGCCTTGGATTCCTCCACGTCGCGCACGTAGGTGACCGAGTCGCAGGCGGACTCGTATTCCGGCGCCGACAGGCGGTGGTCCTTGGGGTAGCGGTGCAGCAGCTCGCTGGCGCTGGTCGCCATCGGACTGTCGAGGTAGACCGGCAGGTTGTGCAGGCGACCGCTGCGGCGCAGTTGCCAGAGGCTGTGGATCAGCGACTGGGCGCGGCCGACGGCGAACGCGGGAATCACCACGGTGCCGCCGCGCTGGGCGGTGCGCTTGATCACCTCTTCCAGGGCGTCGAGAGGGTCGGCGGGATCGTGGTGGCGGTTGCCGTAGGTGGACTCGATCACCACGTAGTCGGCCTCCGGCACGTCCTCGGGGTCGAGCATCACCGGGTCGTCGTAGCGGCCCAGGTCACCGGAGAACACCACGCGCCGGCCGCCGATGTCGATCTGCGCGGTGGCCGCGCCGAGGATGTGGCCGGCCCGGCGCAGCAGCAGGCGCGCGCCGCCGGGCAGCTCGACCTCCTGATGCAGCGGCGCCGGCTTGAACAGCTTGAGGGTGCGCTCGGCGTCGGCGACGCAGTACAGCGGCAGCGCCGGCTTGTGCTTGGAGAAGCCCTTGCGGTTGGCCAGCTCGGCGTCCTTCTCCTGCAGGAAGGCGCTGTCGCGCAGGATCAGCTCGGCCACGTCGCGAGTGGCCGGCGTCGAATGGATGCGCCCGGAAAAGCCGTCGAGCATCAGCCGTGGCAGGTAGCCGCAATGGTCCAGGTGGGCATGGGTCAGCACCACCGCGTCGATGTCGCCGGCGTTCACCGGCAGGCGCTGCCAGTTCAGCTCGCGCAGGTTCTTCAGGCCCTGGAACAGGCCGCAGTCGACGAGCAGGCGGGTGTCGCCGTGGGTGAGCAGATGCTTGGAACCGGTGACGGTGCCGGCACCGCCGAGGCTGGTGAGTGTGAGCATGGGTCGGTTTCCTCAATCGATGCCAGCCAGGCCGTCCTGAGCGACGGCCTGGCAATGCAGGTGTTCTTTCAAGGCCAATGTGATCGCTGTAGGAGCAGCCTTGGTCGCGAACCGGGACAACCCGGCAGAAGCTTCGCGGCCAAGGCCGCTCCCACAGTGATGAGCAACAGCGGACATGGGCTTTTTCAACGAGGCTCGTCCATCCGCAGGTCGGCGGCGGCGCCTTCGCCATCCAGGGCGCGCAGCTGCGCGGTATCGAACAGCTCCTCTCGCCGCCAGCCGGCGACCGCCGCGGCCGCCTCGACGGCGTGCGCCCAGGTGCAGCGGTTGGCGAACAGCATGCCGGCCACGTCGAGCGTGCCGCCCCGGCTGATGTAGCCGAGCGCGCGGGTCCTGTCCGGGCCTTCGTCCAGCCGGCGCAGCACGCCGAGCATGGGCTCGGGTCGGGTGTGACACAGCAGCACGCGGGGCAGGCCGCGGGGGAACAGCGCGCGCAGGGCGTCGTCGTCCGTCACGAAGGCCGCCTCGATCTCGTCGCGGGGTATCCGCAGGCGGCCGGGCTCGAGCACCACGGTGACGCAGGAGGCATGGCCCCGGCGCGCCAGGTGGTCGTGCGCCGCCAGCGCCTCCTCCAGCTGGTAGGCGCCGATGGCGACGAACTGCACCTCGGCATGGCGCGGGTCGCCGGCCACGTGCGCGGCGCCCCGCTCCACCAGCTCGCGGGCGGCCCGCGCGTCGAAGCGGCAGGCGGTGTCGCGCTTGGACACCACCAGGCAGCCGAGCTGGCCGCGCCCGCCGTACAGTTCGCCGAGCGCCGCCTGGGCGGTGTTGCCGTCCACCGGGAACAGCACCCGCGAGGTGTCGGACATCTCGCCCAGCAACGCCTCGCCGATGGTCGGATCCTGGTGGGACTGCTCGTTCTTCGAGTTCTCCCAGGTGTGCGAGGTGACGATCAGCGGCACCGACAACCAGCCGGGCTCCTGACCGAGCACCTTCTGCCGGCGGGCGAAGATGATTTCCTGGCGCAGCAGGCCGAGCATCTTCACCGCGAACGCCTCGTAGCTGACGATCAGGTTCAGGCCGCCCTTGTTGCCCAGCGCCGCCGCGGCCACCGCCTCCTCGTTGAGCGCGGTGACCACCGCGCCGTGCAGCGACTCCGGCACACCCGGCTCCGGCGCGTTGACCCGGTGGCGCAACAGCGCCAGGGTCTCGCCCATCTTGTTGCTGGCCAGTTCGTCCGGGTTGCCCACCCGCACGCGCAACTGCGGGTTGGCCTCGACCAGGGCGACGAACCAGCGGTCCAGCGCGCTCATGGCGCTGCCGGCGTCGCCCGGCGCGGCCCAAGCCGGCTCGGGCAGGAGCGGCGCCGCCGGCCGGCGGTGCGCCAGGGGATGCTCGCCCTCGCGCGGACGAGCACCAGCGCCGTGGTTGGCGAGGGTCGCCAGCGCCTCGTCGAGTTCGCGGGGCGGAACGAACAGCGCACGGGCGCCCGCGTTGAACACCTCGCGCACCGAGGCATCCCGCTGCGGGTTGCCGGCCAGCGGCAGGTTGTGCGCGGCGTTGCTGCCGGCGCCGGGGAAGCCGAAGCCCTTCTCGGTCTCGGCGATCACGTAGGGCAGCGGCGCGGGATAGCAGCGCTGCGGGTCGCTGGCGAAGGCACGCAGGCGCTCCTCGGCATCGAGGATCGCCCAGGCGATGGCGGCCGGGTCGCGGCCGTCGACGATCACCGGGGCGAAGCCGTTGTGGCGCAAGTCCTCGGCCAGCCAGGGCGCGCCGCCCTCCTGCACGATCTGGGTGCGCTGCTCGATGCGCCGGCCGTTGAGGATCATCACCGGAATGGCCAGGCCGCTGTCCTCGGCGCGCCACCAGCGCGGCGCCCAGTCGGAACCGCGCTGCTCCTCGAACGCGCCGTCGCTGAGGAAGGCCACCAGGCTCTCGCCCGGCAGCGGCATGTGCACGTACTGCAGCCCGGCGAAGCCGAGGTAGCCGCCCTCGGAAACCGCGCCGGCGGTGTTCGGCCCGGCATGGCTGCCCAGCGGCACGGCGGGCAGGCCCTTGCCGTCGATGGCGTAGGAGTAGAAGTCGGTGATCAGACGCGACAGCCCCGCCTCGCTGCGGTCGTAGCGCCCGCGCTGGGCCGGCGACAGGTCGCCGGTCAGCGTGTTGATCGCCTCGATGGCCGCCACGCAGTGGCCCTGGCCCATCAGCCAGCCCCGGGTGGTGCCGCTCAGGGCGTTGGCCAGCAGGTAGCCGACGAAGGCCGGCACCATGTTCAGCGAGCCGCCGGTGTGGCCCTCCGGCGTCGGCTTGAAGTCCTCGGCGGCGAGGTCGGCGCCGGACAGGTCGATGCGCCGCGCATAGGTCATGTGCGCCACCACGCTCAGCGCCATGCAGGTCAGCCGGTCCGCCGCCGCGAGCAGCGCATGGGCCGTCCCGGCATCGGCGACGCGGCCCTCGGCCACCAGGCGCGCGATCTGCGCCTGCAGGCGCTCCACGGTTTCTTCGCGGTGCCGGATCGGGCCGAAGCCCGCCTGCCACCGCGCGAATGCGTCCAAACCATCACTCATGCGAGGTGCCTCCTTTCCTGTGCCTGGCGCCATTCTCCGGCGCGGAGCCGACGGCGACCCTGTTCCATGTCAATGCATCGCGCATCGGCCGCCGCGCTCCGCGGGGAGCGGAGCCAAACCGTAGCAGATTCCGGTCAGGTGTAACCGGCGGCGCTCTTTCCCGGATTGCATCCGGGCTACGGGCCGGATCGACTTGAAGCGCTAGGACCGCTTGCAGAACGGACAGAACAGGTCATCCGGGAAATCGTCCGCCGCGATGTCCGGCCCGAGGACCTGGACCGAGATCGCACCATGCTCGGTGCACCGCAGGTGCTGCCCGGCGCCCTGCCGCTCGACCGAGGAGATATCCAGATCGTCCCAGCCGCACCACGGGCACTGACGGAGGGGCGCAGAGGTCTCGGCCAGGATGCTGATGGTCCAGCCACACTCGCCGCACGCCAGATGGTGCAACGATCGGGCCGGTGAAACGCTCGATGTCTTCGCGGTCATGGGTTGGCCTCCCGGCGAAACGACGTAGGCGATCGGCTGGCGCCTATGCTCATCCTCGAAGCGCGTCGGCGCCACCGCCCTGTTCTCGAAAGCTTGCTCAGATCACTGGATAGCAGGCGCCAAGGCTCTCCTGTGTGCGCCAGTGCCACGTTCTCGCCGGGCCATCGGCCGTTGCTTGGCCCCGAAAACACGACACCCCGCCAGGGCCAGGCCCTGGCGGGGTGGTGCATGGCCCCGGCTTGTGGCTGGGGCCCCGACCTGTGCGGGGTCGCCGGGTCAGGCGGCCTGCATGGTGCGGTGAGTGTCGATGAGGTGCTGCACCACGCCGGGATCGGCCAGCGTGGAGATGTCGCCGAGGGAATCGTATTCGGCGGTTGCGATCTTGCGCAGGATACGGCGCATGATCTTGCCCGAGCGGGTCTTCGGCAGGCCCGGCGCCCACTGGATCACGTCCGGCGTGGCGATCGGGCCGATTTCCTTGCGTACCCAGTTCTTCAGTTCCTGGCGCAGCTGCTCGGAAGGCTCCTCGCCGGCGTTCAGGGTGACGTAGACGTAGATGCCCTGGCCCTTGATATCGTGCGGCACACCGACCACCGCGGCTTCGGCCACTTTCGGGTGGGCGACCATGGCGCTTTCCACCTCGGCGGTGCCCATGCGGTGGCCGGAGACGTTGAGCACGTCATCCACGCGGCCGGTGATCCACCAGTAGCCGTCTTCGTCGCGGCGCGCGCCGTCGCCGGTGAAGTACATGCCCTTGAAGGTGTTGAAGTAGGTGTCGACGAAGCGGTCGTGGTCGCCGTACAGGCTGCGCGCCTGGCCCGGCCAGGAGTCGATGATCACCAGGTTGCCCTCGGTGGCGCCTTCGAGGATGTTGCCCAGGTTGTCGACCAGGGCCGGCTGCACGCCGAAGAACGGCCGCGCGGCGGAGCCCGGCTTCATCGGGTGGGCGCCCGGCAGCGGGGTCATCAGGCAGGCGCCGGTCTCGGTCTGCCACCAGGTGTCGACGATCGGGCAGCGGCCCTGGCCGACGTTCTCGTAGTACCAGTGCCAGGCCTCCGGGTTGATCGGCTCGCCGACCGAGCCGAGCAGGCGCAGGCTGGAGCCATCGGCGCCTTCGACCGCGGCCTTGCCCTCGGCCATCATGGCGCGGATGGCGGTCGGCGCGGTGTAGAGGATGTTGACCTTGTGCTTGTCGATGATCCTGGCGACGCGGCTCACGTCCGGGTAGTTGGGCACGCCCTCGAACATCACGGTGGTGGCGCCGTTGGAGAGCGGGCCGTAGATCAGGTAGGTGTGGCCGGTGACCCAGCCGATGTCGGCGGTGCACCAGAAGACTTCGCCCGGGCGGTAGTCGAACACCCGCTCGTGGGTCAGCGAGGCGTACACCAGGTAGCCGCCGGTGGTGTGCAGCACGCCCTTCGGCTTGCCGGTGGAGCCGGAGGTGTAGAGGATGAACAGCGCTTCCTCGGCGCCCATTTCCTTCGGCGCGCAGGTGCTGCCGGCGACCTTCATCAGGTCTTCGTACCAGATGTCGCGGTGGCCGTTCCACTTGATCTCGGAACCGGTGCGCTTGACCACAATGATCTTCTGCACGCTGTGGGTTTCGGGGTTGGTCAGCGCGTCGTCGACGTTGCTCTTCAGTGGCACCTTCTTGCCGCCGCGCACGCCTTCGTCGGCGGTGATCACCACCTTGGACTTGCAGTCGATGATGCGGCCGGCCAGGGCCTCCGGCGAGAAGCCGCCGAACACCACCGAGTGGATGGCGCCGATGCGGGCGCAGGCGAGCATGGCCACCGCGGCTTCCGGGATCATCGGCATGTAGATGGTCACCACGTCGCCGCGGTGCACGTCCTGGCCGCGCAGGGCGTTGGCGAACTTGCAGACCTGCTCGTGCAGCTCGCGGTAGGTGATCTCGCGATGCTCGGACGGATCGTCGCCTTCCCAGATGATCGCGATCTGGTCGCCGCGGGTTTCCAGGTGGCGGTCCAGGCAGTTGGCCGAGAGATTCAGGGTGCCGTCGGCGAACCACTTGATGTCGACGTGATGGTCGTCGAAGGAGGTCTGCTTGACCTTGGTGAAGGGCTTGATCCAGTCGATGCGCTTGGCCTGCTCGCGCCAGAAGCCGTCCGGGTTGATCACCGACTGCTGGTACATCGCCTTGTAGGTGGCTTCGTCGGTCAGCGTGTTGGCGGCCACCTCGGGGCGGACGGGGTAGAGGGAAGCTGCAGTCATTCTGGGGTACCTCGGCGGGCGGTTGTTTTTGTATGCCGCCTTTTGTATCCCCCGCCCTTTCGTGGGGCCATTCGACCATGGTCTTACCGCTCTACGACCATGGTCTTGAACCTGTTTCTGGGGGCAGGAAAGTCAGATCGATACACCGTGCATATGGCAGTTTGAACAGGAGCCCAGTCCGCGCAGCGGCGAGGAAGAACCATCAGGCAACTCGGAGCCGGAGTCCCCGTCAGGAGGCCGAGTGGAGGTGCCGCGCAGGGGGACGAGCCGCAGGGATGCGGCGAGAGGCATAACGGACCATGGATGGTCCGTGTATGCCGTGCCCCCGGAGCGGCACCGGAAGGAGGGAACCCCGCCGCAGGCGGGGCCGGATGCCGGGGTGGCCTTCTCTTTGGTTACTTTCTCTTGGCCAAACAAGAGAAAGTGACTCGCCCGGGAGGGCGAAACAATATAAGTGTCAGAACACTCGGTAATCGGCTGAACAACGGAGCACTAATAAAGACCGCCCCCGGATTTCATCCGGGCTACGACTACCTTTTAGCTATCGGCAAGCCAAAAAAAGGCGACCCATCGGGAGGGCCGCCACCAATTCATTCCGGGGAGGAATGTCAGAAACGCAGTCCGATTCGCAGGATTCGGACGAGCGACTTTTTACCCCGCCTGCGCCAGGCAGACCATTGCACCAAGGTCGTAGACCGGCGCCCTACTCCTTGGCTATGTCCCCGTTAGTTGTTGCGCACCTTGTGGGAGCGGATTTATCCGCGAATTTCGCGACCAATCGGAATGCCGCCCAGCCGCTCCCACAAAAGCGGGATCGGTGTAGCGACACGTAACGGGGACATAGCCTACTCCTTGCCCAGGCCATGCTGGCGCAGTTTGTTGGCGATGGTGGTGTGCGACACCCCGAGGCGCTTGCCCAGTTGGCGGCTGCTCGGGTGCTCGGCGTACAGGCGCTCCAGCACGGCCTTCTCGAAGCGGCCGAGGATGGCGTCCAGGTCGCCCTCGATGGAGAAGTCGCCCAACGGCTGCGGCGCACCGTAGTCCGGCAGGCGGATGTGCTCGGCCTTGACCGTGCCGCCGTCGCACAGGGACACGGCCTGGAACAGCACGTTCTCCAACTGGCGCACGTTGCCCGGCCAGTGGTAGTGGGCCATGCGCTCGAAGGCCTGGGGCGCCAACTTCGGCAACGGGCAACCGATCTGCCGGCTGGCCGAGTCGAGGAAGTGCTCGGCGAGGGGGCCGAGGCCGTCCAGGCATTCGCGCAGCGGCGGGATGTGCAGGCTGAGCACGTTGAGGCGGTGGTACAGGTCCTGGCGAAACTCGCCCTTGCTGCACAATTCGGACAGGTCGACCTGGGTGGCGCAGATCACCCGCACGTCCAGGTACACCTCCTCGTCGCTGCCCACCCGGCGGAAGCAGCCGTCCTGCAGGAAACGCAGCAGCTTGGCCTGCAGGCGCGGGCTCATCTCGCCGACGCCGTCGAGGAACAGGGTGCCGCCGGCGGTCAGTTCCAGCAGGCCCAGCTTGCCCTCCGGCCGCGCGCCCTCGAAGGCGCCGGGGCCGTAGCCGAACAGCTCGGTCTCGGCCATCGATTCCGGCAGCCCGGCGCAGTTCAGCGCCATGAACGGCGCCTGGCCGCGCGGGCTGGCCAGGTGGCAGGCGCCGGCCAGCAGTTCCTTGCCGG
>NZ_BPFX01000023.1 GCF_019655855.1 Pseudomonas paralcaligenes
TACTACGACTTTGAGAGTGGACTGCATTACAACTACTTCAGGGATTACGACCCGCAGACTGGGCGCTACGTGGAAAGTGATCCGATTGGGTTGAATGGGGGGCTAAACACCTACGCGTATGTGATTAGCAATCCTCTCCGGTACGTAGACCCAAAGGGAGAAAGTGCATCTGCGCTTGGTACAACACTCGCTCTGGGCACGCTCGTAGTAGGCGGAGCGTTGATAATCAATAGCTGGATAAACACTCCACAGCCGAACGAAGGTGGGATAGATCACGGACCGAACATACTCCCAAACTGGTCCAACCGGCCATGGGGACCTTTCCCAAATCCTGATGCAGATAGAGACCCGATTGCCGACCCGGGCGCCTCCGGGAACTCTCAAACGGCACAAAACTGCAGAAAGGTATGCTCGGAGAAGGCACTGCCCGGCACAGACCGCTATAGGGGCTGCTTGCGTGACTGCATGCGCAATCCTGACGACTACGGATGCAAAATCTGATGAAAATCGAAACAGCCACACTAATAAATGATCTGATGCTGACCTTTTTAAAGGAGCTGTCGAAAACCTGCGCCATCGTGAGAGATGAGTGCTCTCCAGAAGAAACTAGTAATTACTTTAAGCCGGCAGCGCACATATCTGCGCTGACCTTCGATATACTTGATCAGATACATGCCCAGTATCCTGAATTGAAACCTCCGGAGTTTACGGATTGAAGATTTAATCCGTGCTAACACAAAAGGCCCGCCTTGTGCGGGCTTTCAGCATTAGAGCAGTACCTCTTCCTCTATCGCACCATCTTCAACACGTTTGGCCAAGAGCAGTCTCGCTTGATCGCCAATCGTGATAAGCGGCTATTTCTCAGTTTAGAGCAACGCCTCTTCACCTTTTTAGTTACTCGATGACCGCTATTGGCCGATAGCGGCCTGCAGAAATATGTGCATAAAAATCTGCAAATAAATGCGCAGTAGGATGTAGCCATAACCTCTGTATAAGCCGAATTTACTGGGCTGGCTTGGCATAGAAAATGTGCAATTAAATCTGCATTTTGATCTGCAGAACGGTGGGCATTTTCGCCCACTTTCTTACCCTCTCACTCCGATCAGCTCATCCCACTGAGTCGTATAGCGCGGGCTCAGCATGTCGCGCCGCATGGCCCACTTTGTCTTCTCGGGAATCCGCCCTATGCGGATGGAACCACGCCCTTCCTTCAGGTTGATTCGGTCGATCGCTGCCATCAACTGGTCTGCACCAGGTCGAGGCTTGGGCGCGAAGAGATCCGGCGTCAGCTCGCCGCGTTGGCTTAAGTCCATCAGCAAGATGGAGCACTTCGAGAACGGATACCCAGGCCGGTAGATCTGCCTAAGTCCGCGCTGGGCGAGAGCAAGAATTTCGCGGGTGTCATCGGTGGCCACCGGCAGGGCCAACGTTGAGGCTACGGGGCTGCCAGAAGAGCATGTGAATAGGAAAGGCCCAGGTCTCTTCAGCCCTCTTCAATCAAGATCCAGGCAGGCGCATGGTCGCTAGCGCGTTCTTTACCTCGAACCCAACGATCTACCCCACCATCGACCAAGCGCGATCTGACTGTTTGGCTCAGCAGCAGATGGTCAATGCGAAGGCCCGCATTACGCTGCCAATGCTCACGGAAGTAATCCCAGAACGTGTAGATCCTATCTTCTGGGTAAAGCGCCCGCAGGGCATCGATCCAGCCTTGATCCAGAAGACGCTGGTATTCGTTGCCACGACATGACGGGCGCCGTAGTAGCAACTCGCAGCCTAAGCCGAGAGCAAGGCTTCAGCCAACGCCTCTTCATCAAGGGCTTCGAGGTACTCGCGTACGGCGCGGCTGCTGAGCTTTGGATCGTTCCAATCGACTTCATCACCCGCCGTCCCACGTTGCCTGCTGGCATCCGCCTTGATGATGCTGGCGTCGACGGCGAAGCCTTCGCCCTTGACCAGGCCGGCTGCCATGCAACGTCGCAGCACCTCATTGAACAACCAGCGGAACAGACCGCTGTCACGGAAGCGGCCGTGACGATTCTTCGAGAAGGTTGAGTGATTGGGTACTTCGTCTTCCAGACCCAGTCGGCAGAACCAGCGATAGGCCAGATTTAAATGCACCTCTTCGCATAGTCGTCGCTCGGAGCGGATGCCGTAGCAGTAGCCAACGACCAGCATGCGCACCATCAACTCAGGGTCGATCGAGGGGCGTCCAATAGGGCTGTAGAAGTCGGCCAGATGTGCACGCAGATCGCTGAGATCCAGGCATTGGTCGATAATGCGCAAGAGGTGCTGGGGCGGAACGTGGTCTTCCAGATTGAACGAGTAGAACAGCCGCTGCTGCCCACTCGGTAGCTGTCCCATCATGCTGTTCGCCCCCGCGCTCGCTGACAGGGCAATTCTGCCGAAAGCATGGGGAAGCAGCTACTTTTTCAACAGAATCGGCCAATAGCGGACATTGAGAAGCAACCTCGGATGGGGCTGCTAGGCGAGGTGATAGATCACCCTCTTGATGCTCATGTAGTCGCCCTAACTGCCGCTCACGACAGGCAGAATTCGGCCTGCAATGAGCGTTTACTATCAACATTGTAATTTTGGTCTCATGCTCTCGTTAGCGGCGCCTTCGTACTCTGACCACATCACTGCAGCGCAGTGACCTTCTTTCGACAGAGTACTCAGGTAGCCAATATGAAAATTCAAACGCTCGCTCTCGCCACTGTTCTGGCAATCACCTCCACTGCGACGTTCGCCAAGGGTGATGGCTATAACAAGTCTCACGAGGCAAGAATGCGTTTTCGCGAGAACCAGGAGAAGATCCACGGCAAGAAGCAACAAGCAGAGCCTCAGCTCAAGACAAGCAAGGCCAACGCGAAGCCTCAAACCGAAGATAAATGATCTCTCTCAACATAAAAAAGGCGCCCACAAGGCGCCTTTTTTATTGCCGCACTAGACCTTCAAAAAACCCAAAGCGCAGCTAAGAACAGATCTCGATGTTGCCAGGAGGGTCCACTTGCACCGTAGCATGCTCAATCGAATGCCGTGTTCTTAAGCGCTCCCCAATAAGAGGAGGTAAGGACAAGGGATCTGCACCCGGCATCGGCACGACGTGAACAGTCGCTATACGAGTTTCATCCGTAAGAGTCCAAGCATGGAAATGCCCAACCTCCGCAATGCCCGGCAAGCTCCGGAGATCATCTAGCACCTCTGCAGCATCCATCCCCCGCGGAGTCGCCTGCAGTAGCACCTGGATGGACTCAGAAACCAGTCCCCAAGCAGACTTAACCACCAAGAGAGCTACAAGAACGGACAGAATCGGGTCGAGTACTGTCCAGCCGGTAAGCATGATGCCGATGGCAGCCGCAATAGCGCCTACCGAGCCCAGGAGGTCGCCCAGCACATGGAGAAATGCACCTCGCAAATTAGCGTCGTCTTGGCTTCCCATACGCAAGATTAGGAAGCCGGCGATATTGACCAGCAGCCCTATCACCGCCACCACCAGCATGGGGCCGGCAAGTACCTCCGTCGGCTCGCGAAATCGATCTACAGCCTCCCAAACGATCCACGAAACCAATACTAGAAGCGCTGCTCCATTGGCGAGCGCCGCCAGTACACGTACGCGATGGAAGCCATAGGTTCGGGTAGCGTCTGCTGCGCGTGAAGCCACTCGATATGCAATCAACGCAAGCAGCAAAGCAGCTGCATCCGAAACCATGTGACCGGAGTCGGCGATTAGTGCTAGAGAGCCCGATAGCCAGCCCCCGACAGCCTGAATCAAGGCATAACTTGCCGTTAGGATGAATACGAAGCGAATGCGCCGTACGTTCCCTTCCGTGACAGAGGGAGCATGGTCATGCCCCTCATGGCCATGATCATGATCGCTGTGACCATCATGATCATGGTTATGCTTTTCGCCTTCAGGCTGCGCCATCGTTCACTCCATCTTAATCGCCGTGAGGGGCTGCTAGTGGCCGCTGCTAACAGTAGGAATGGCTTGATCTTCGTCAACATCCTCATCCTTGCGGTGTACCCACTGGTATAGGGCCGGCAACACCAACAGGGTCAAAGCAGTTGATGACAAGATGCCGCCAATTACCACTGTAGCCAACGGCCGCTGCACTTCGGCACCAGTCCCGGTAGCCAATGCCATTGGGACAAAGCCAAGCGATGCCACAAGCGCCGTCATCAACACAGGACGCAATCGTGTGAGGGCACCTTCGGTGATTGCCATCGATAGCGGTCGACCTTCTTCTCGTAGATTGCGGATGAAGGAAATCATTACCAGCCCGTTAAGCACCGCGACTCCAGAGAGGGCAATAAAGCCAACCCCCGCCGAGATGGACAATGGGATGTCTCGCAGCCATAGAGCCATCACACCACCTGTGAGTGCGAACGGAATACCCGTAAATACGACCAGCCCATCCTTCAGATTGTTGAACATCATGAAGAGCAAGGTGAGCACCAGTAATAGCGCCACAGGTACTACAATCTGTAGACGCTTCGCAGCAGACTGAAGCTGCTCGAACTGCCCACCCCATGTGGTCCAGTAACCCGCGGGAATCTTCACGTCCTGGGCAAGACGGTTGCTTGCCTCCGACACGAACGAGCCGATGTCTCGGCCTCGTACGTTGGCGCTGACCACTACTAGACGCTTGCCATTCTCACGGCTCACCTGATTTGGACCGAGCACTAGGTCCAGGCTGGCAACTTCAGACAGCGAAATGAACCCGATCTGGCCACTACTTGCAGCAGGCACAGGAATTAGAAGCCTCGACAGGCCATCAATATCCGTGCGCAAGTTATCTGCAAGCCGCACCACCATATCGAAGCGACGATCGCCCTCAAACAGAGTGCCCGCACGCTGCCCTCCGACAGCCACCGCAATGGTGTCTTGGATATCCCCAACGTTTAAGCCGAAACGAGCTGCCTTATCACGGTCGATATTGATGGTAAGGACTGGTAGGCCCGAGGTCTGTTCTACCTTGACCTCCGAAGCACCTGGGATCTTCTCCAGCACTTCAGAAATTTCAGTAGCTGTAGCGTTGAGCGTGTCCATGTCGTCGCCGAAAACCTTCACTGCCACGTCGCTCCGGACTCCGGAGATCAGCTCGTTGAAGCGCAGTTGAATCGGTTGCGATAGCTCGTAATTGCTACCTGGAAGCGATGCACTTGCACGTTGCAGATCAGCGATTAGGTCTTCCCGGGACTTATCGGGATCTGGCCATTCGCTTTTCGGTTTCAGCATGACGTAGGCATCAGAGATGTTCGGCGGCATCGGGTCTGCAGCGATTTCCGCTGTTCCGGTTCGCGCAAACACCCGCTCGACCTCTGGAACCTTCTCCAGAATTACTTGCTCGAGCCGACTCTGCATTTCCACAGATTGCGACAGGCTGGTACCTGGCACTCGTAGAGACTGCAGCGCGAAATCGCCTTCACTCAAACTCGGCACGAACTCACTGCCCATACGGCTGGCGAGCACACCCGAAAGCAGCACGACGCTGAAGGCGCTTATGAACACCATGGTGCGATTGCTCATCACCCACGCAAGCACAGGCTCATAGCCTCGCTTAGCTGCACGCATCAGAGCGTTCTCTTCTTCCTTCACTTTGCCTGTAATGAACAGCGCAATGGCTGCCGGCACAAAGGTAACCGAGAGGATCATCGCCCCGAGCAGGGCAATAACCACAGTGAAAGCCATTGGGTGGAACATTTTCCCTTCAACGCCGGTGAGCGCGAAGATCGGCAGGTAGACCACCATGATGATCAACTGGCCAAAGATCAGTGCACGACGAGCCTCTTTAGATGCTGCGAACACCTCATGCAACCGCTCGGAGCGAGTCAGTAGCCGCCCGTGGTGCTGCTGGGCATGAGCCAGACGGCGGATTGAGTTCTCAACGATTACCACAGCTCCATCCACGATGATGCCGAAGTCCAATGCTCCCAAGCTCATCAAGTTGGCGCTCACCTTGTTGGAGAACATGCCCGTAAAGGTGAACAGCATCGACAACGGAATAACCATGGCGGTGATAAGTGCCGCACGAATGTTCCCCAAGAAGAGGAACAGGATCGCGATCACCAAGATCGCACCTTCGATGAGGTTCTTCTTAACCGTGGAGATGGCCTTGTCGACCAGATTGGTGCGGTCATACACCGTGACTGCCACCACACCCTTCGGCAGGGTTCGGTTGATCTCTGCCAGTTTGGTAGCCACAGCTTGCGATATCGCACGACTGTTCTCACCAATCAGCATGAAGACCGTACCGAGTACCACCTCTCTCCCATTTTCCGTAGCCGCTCCTGTGCGCAGCTCTCGACCGATCTGAACCTCTGCGAGCTGCTTTACACGGATCGGAGTGCCATCGACGTTACTAACGATAATGTTGGCAATGTCGTCCGCACTGGCCACCTGGCCAGGAGCACGAATGAGCAGCTGCTCTCCACTTCTCTCGATGAATCCCGCACCGACGTTGGCATTGTTCCGCTCAAGAGCGGTGATCAAGTCCGCAAGCGTCAGCTTGTATGCAGCCAGGCGCTTAGGGTCAGGGGCAATTTGGAATTCCTTTGTAAAGCCGCCGATGGTATTGATCTCGGCAACCCCAGGTACGTTGCGTAGCTGAGGCTTGATGATCCAGTCCTGGATCACCCGCAGATCAGTAGGCGTATAGGTGCTTCCATCCTCCTTACGCGCATCCGGCTCGGCTTCAACCGTCCACATGAAGATCTCACCAAGGCCGGTTGAAATTGGCCCCATGGTTGACTCCACGCCTTCAGGAAGCTGCTCCCTTGCACTCTGCAGTCTCTCGTTAACTAGCTGGCGCGCGAAGAAGAGGTCGGTGCCATCGGCAAAGATGACCGTCACCTGGGAGAACCCAGAGCGTGAAAGAGAGCGGGTTTGCTTCAGATGAGGCAACCCTGCCATCGCAGTCTCAATGGGGAAAGTGATGCGCTGCTCTGTTTCCAGAGGCGAGTATCCAGCCGCCGCGGTGTTTATCTGAACCTGGACGTTCGTGATGTCAGGTACCGCGTCAATTGGAAGCTTCTGATAGCTGTATACACCTAGGCCCGCCATCGCAAGGACAGCAAACAGCACAAGTGCACGCTGCTCGATAGCGAATTGAATAATGCGCTCAAACATAAGGGGACTCTCAACAAGACCTGTCAGTGGGCGTGATCAGCAGAGCCCTTACCGAGCTCCGACTTCAGAATGAAGCTCCCCGCTGATGCGACCTGCGCACCTGCTGACAGACCTTTAGAAATTTGAATGAAGCCATCGCTGCTGAGCCCTAACTCAACGGGCTGTGCTACGAAGCCATCGTCGACACGAACGAACACCGTGGGGTTTTCATCGATTGTCTGCACCGCAGCAGTAGGCACTACAACGCCGGCCTCACTCGTCTCGGAGGCAAACTGCACAGAGACAAACAGGCCAGGACGCCACCCACCATCGGGGTTCTCAATAACTGCACGTGCCACAGCCGTCCGGGTTTGCTCACCGAGCAGGCTTCCGACGTAAGAGACCTCGCCTGAGACCTCAGTGCCCAGCTCGGCAGCAGTGACGCTAACCTTCGTACCGACCTGAACTTTGTTGAGGTCCTTAGGGGCAACGTTGAAAGTTGCCCAAACACGATTCAGATCGGAAATGGTGAAAGCGCTGGTCGATTCACTGACCACCTCGCCACGCACCAGGTGCTTCTCAACGACCATCCCATCAAATGGCGCCACCAACTCGTAGCGGTTGCCGCCTGAGATTGCGCTCACCCCACTCAAGGTCTGCATCTTCTGCCGAGCATTGGCTAAAGCTATCTCAGCCTCTTGGAGTGCCTGCCTTGCCGCAAGGTAGTCTTGCTCAGCAGATATCTTGTCTTCCCAGAGTTGGCGCTCACGTTCAAATGTGGTTTTTGCAAGCTCTGCCCTGCGCTGAGCACCTGCAAGCTCACTGCGCAGGTCCGAGATTTGCTGACTGGCGATGACAGCCAGCACCTGCCCCTTTTTCACACGCTCCCCAAGATTT
Source organism: Pseudomonas paralcaligenes (assembly GCF_019655855.1). Classification (GTDB taxonomy): domain Bacteria; phylum Pseudomonadota; class Gammaproteobacteria; order Pseudomonadales; family Pseudomonadaceae; genus Aquipseudomonas; species Aquipseudomonas paralcaligenes. The sequence goes on from NZ_BPFX01000023.1 coordinate 8,009, forward strand.
ACCTGGACACTCTCGACAACACCGGCCGCACGAGGCACTACGTGCGCCGTGTGGTCCTCATCAAATCGAATCTCTCCAGGAAGAGAGATCATCGAGCCCAAGGTTCGAGGCTGAGCCTGCGCCAACTCAATTCCGGCAGCCTTCATCTGGTCGGCATTAATCTCAAGCACACCCTCACGCTTTTCATAGACAAAGTCGTAGGAGCGCTCTGTAGTACTGACTTTGATTTGCGCATCAAAGAAATGGGGCTCAGCAATGCCCGCATCACTCATGTACGCCTTGCCACCCGACCTGAAACTGTACGTGCTCACCTCTCCAGTCGGACGTTGCACCTCCAGAGACACTCGGTTTGCAGCCGTCGGGCTAATAGCAACTCCTTGCGAGCTCAGGTAGATCGACATTGGCGCAGACCCATCCGCACTCTCAGGTGCAACCAACTCAACGGTGAAACCTTCCTGAGTAAAAAGCTGGCCTCCGTTCGGACCACGCGTGGCTTTAGTCTTTTCCCCACCCGCACTCTCAGAGTCGTGGTCGGACTCCTCGCCCCCGTGGGCGTGCCCACCGTCCTGCTGACTTTCGGTGTGGCTTCGCTCTTGGAGCAAATACACCCCCGCACCACTGAGACCAACGGCAATAACAGCCGCAATGGCCAGGGTTAACTTCTTGCTCATAGAAACTCCTGATGTAACGCAGACATCACCCAGCATCGAGGGAGTTCAGGGCCGCACTGAATGCGCGAAGACCCCAGATCCACTCCGAGCGATCTGCGAAGTGAACTAGGGTTTGGGGGCGGCCAAGGTATCGCCGTAGATTCGCTCGATTTGCACCCAAGAGTTCGTAGCGCTGCCGAGGGCCGCTACATACTGGTTGCGTGCTCCGATCAGCGTTCGCTGAGCGTCGAGCACTTCAATGAAACCGAACTTGCCCATCTCGAAGCCGCGGGTAGCGCTGTCTACTGCACTCTTTGCAGAGGGCAGAATGTCTTTGTTGAACGAGTCGATTTCTTCCGAAGCAGTGCGCCACAGATCCACGGTCTGCTGAACACTGGCCTGCATTCGAAGCAAGGTGGCATTACGAGAGTCGCGGGCCTGATCGGCACGTCGCGCAGCTGCGTAAACATTCCCCTGGTTCCGGTTGAATAAGGGGATAGGCATCGAAAGCCCTACTAGATTTACTCGCTCACGATCTGCAGCGCTGTATTGGCTCCCTACGCTGATGCTGAGATCAGGAATGCGTTGGGCCCTTTCCACTCCGTAAGAAGCATCCTGCTGAGCAATATTCAACGTCGCTAAGCGCATCTCGGGGGTGTTCTCCAATCCCTCCAACAACTCCTGCAGTGCAGGTGGAGTAGGGATGCCTGAGGCATCTCCCTCCACGGCAACCTGACCTGCGGCAGAGTCAGCCCCCATTGAGGCTTTAAGCAGGGCTTGGGCATTAACCAATTCTGCACGAGCGCGCTTCAGCTCAAGTCGAACCTCAGAGAGCTGCACGCCTGCTCGAGTAGCCTCGATGGGAGAGGCACTTCCGGCTCGAACACGGCCTTGAGCGATCGTCATGCCTCTTTCAGCAAGATTCATTGACTCGGACGCTAGGTCGACACGCAGCTGCGAAAGCAGTACGCCGTAAAACCCCTGGATCACCTCAGCGCGAAGTGCGTTTCGTGCTCGCTCTACTTCCACTTGAGCAGCATCAATGCCTCGATCAGCCAGCTCGATCCGAGCGCCGCGCTTTCCACCCAGCTCAATCGGCTGGGTTAGCTGTACGGTGGTGGTTCGGGTGTCGCTTCTGGTGTCCTCCATCTCCCACGAGATCTCTGGGTTTTGGAACAAACCCGCTTGAGTCCTTTCTCCTTGAGAAATGGGGACATTCCAATTGGCTGCAGCCAGTTCGGGATTGTTCTCTGCCGCAATACGCAGAGCCTCGTCTAAAGAAACGCCAGATGGGACCGCCAATGCCTGCTGCATGGTCCCGAGCATCAGTAGAAGAGCCACCGACAAAGACCCCACTCGGGAGTTGCCAGCACTGTTAGCGCGCATCCTCAAAACTAAATCCTCCACGGAAATCCTATGACCGCGGTGCTAGCTCCTCCAAGCCATGGAGAGTTGCATCCGTCATGGGTGATAAATTTTCCGAACAGAATTTAGTGCACTGGCCATATCGCCACGGTGACCAGAGAATTACAAATACGTAATCAAGATCAATGAGTGAGATGTAATACAGTTACCAAAACCCGCTGTTAGCAGATAAACAAACTGACACAACTTCTTACACCTCAGAGCAAGCAAAGCCAGAGACACCGGGCTTTACAGCAGCTCATGCGTCACCGCGCCGCACCATATCCCCTTGACCCTGTAGTGACTACAGCCTTTAGGCTTAACTCACATTCTGGATGCAAGCATCACTATCTCAATCCGGCGAAATTACAAAAGCAGCGCCATATTTCAGGCAATCTATATGCGTATCTTAGTCGTTGAAGATGAAGTTAAAACTGCCGAATACCTCCATCAGGGACTGAAGGAAAGTGGATATCTCGTTGATAACGCGTCAACGGGAAAGGATGGAATCCATCTAGCAAATCAATTCGACTACGACTTGATCATGCTTGATGTAAATCTTCCAGAAATTGACGGCTGGGGAGTCTTAGAAAGAATACGAAATGAGAACACCGAGACAAAGATAATGATGCTGTCAGCAAGAGGGCGACTGGCTGATAAAGTCAAAGGTCTAGACTTAGGGGCAGACGACTATCTGGTCAAACCATTTGAATTTCCAGAATTGCTTGCTCGCACCAGGACATTACTTAGGCGGGGTAACAAAGTCGCTATTTCAGATAAGCTTAAGGTAGCGGATCTAGAGCTAGATCCTAGCCGCCATCGCGCCTATCGTGGCGACACGAAGATCAACCTTACCCCCAAGGAGTTTTCCCTACTTCATCTGCTCATGAGACATACCGGCGAGGTTCTCTCTCGGACGCAGATTATCTCACTAGTATGGGATATGAACTTTGACTGCGACACAAATGTAGTCGAAGTTTCAATCCGGAGGCTTAGGGCCAAGATCGATGATGCGTTCGAGAATAAATTGATTCATACCTTACGAGGCGTGGGTTACACCCTTGAAGAGCGGGACTAACAAATCACAATGGCTCTACTCACTCAGTAGAGCCACTGCTTAATCACTCACTTGTTATTGCGGCACTGGCCCTGAACAAGATAGCGAATAGTATAAAGCTCGCCCTGTGAGTCCTCATAAGTCATCAGCTTGCTGACATTTCCGCAGTGACTTATCGTTGGGGTCATGTACACAACCTTCGCCACATCGAGCTTCATGCCGTACTTATAATCAACGGGCTGAGGCGTTGTCTTCCCAGTGCTTGCGGCATAGCGCTCTGCCGCCTGCATACTTTCCTGTTCTATCTCCTGCTTAACGCCATCAGGAAGATCGACAGAAAATGCATTAGCGCTTTGCAGCGCAAAAGATGCGACCACAGCAGTCAGGTACTTGATAGGCTTCATGGCAATTCCTCATAAGAACTTACGCTACTGTATCTCGCCAGCACTTACTGGAAGATGACGAGATAATTACGATCATGAAACTTATGAAAAATAAAAAAGGCGCCCATCTCTGAGCGCCTAGGATTCACCTCTTCCAAAGGAGCACTAAGCTTCAAAGGTGAATAACATAAGGCCTCGGGACTCCGCCAAGAGCTGGCCAAAGCCTTATATGTCCAAGTAACATTTGCAGATCCAATCTATCTGACCACTACTAACAGGAACATGATTGGAAAATTACAAATTTGACAAGTTGGGCATCTGCATCCACAGGTGCCCACACTTAGTCGAAATTTAGAGCACGCTCAGCGGGTACTCGACGATGAGTCGGAATTCGTCGAGATCCGACTCATACTGCGTGGCTCGAGTGTTGGCCTGCCGAATCCGGAACGACATATCCTTGAGCGAACCGGTCTGAACCACATACTTCGCCTCGATGTCCCGCTCCCAGCGCTTCTGATTGGTCAAAGGATTTCCCGCATCATCGCGACGCATATAGACGTCGTTTGCATTGGAGTAATCCGCATCAGTGCCCTTGCCGTAGCGAGTCATGAACGACAGGCCAGGGATGCCGTATGCCTGCATGTTCAGGTCGTAGCGCACCATCCAGGAGCGCTCCTTGGGCGAATTGAAATCGGTGTATTGAATGGAGTTGTCGAGATAGATCGAGTCTGCCTGACGCAGATAGTCGAAATCGTCGTCGCCGTTGTTGCGCTGATGCGAAAGTGTGACGGTATGTCCGCCAAACTGGACGCCAACCTTTGCGCTCCAGATGTTGTTGTTGAGTTCTCCCAGGAGCTTCTTACCTTCGTCCTGAGCGTTGTAGTAGTTGAACCCGGCTATCAATGCCACGTCGTCGTTGAGAGGCTGAGTCAGAGAGGTACCGAAGTAATACTGGTCCCAAGCATCCTTCAGTCGGCCGCTGTAAGCGCTTACCTGAACGTTTTCGTTGACGCTGTAGTCGCCACCAAAGTACCCGACCCACGGTGAATCCACGGGGCCGGCGTAAAAGGTGGCAAAGTTGTCGCGCATGTCACTAGAGACAGGCTGGCTCATGGAGTGGAGACGGCCGCCCTGCAAAGTCAGCCCTTCAATGCTGCTGTTCTCGAGGGTAATGCCACGGAAAGACTCTGGAAGGAGACGCGAGTCGCCGAAGTGCACCACAGGCGTGGCAGGAAACACATCACCGACCTTGAGAACGGTATCGAATGCTCGGGCTTTCAGAGCGCCACCGACTTTGGTGTACTCATCACGAGCTTCCCCTTCACTGTTCACAGGAAGGACATCGAACGAACTACGACCACCGTTGCGACCGTCGCCAGTATCCAGTTTCAAGCCGATCATAGCGAAGGCGTCAACACCTACACCGACAGTGCCCTGAGTGAAGCCTGACTCGAAGTTGGCCATGATTCCGTGAGCTAGTGTCTCGGAATAGCCTGCGCCGCCTGGCGCGTCAGCACCGTTTCGATCGTCGCGATTGAAATAGAAAGTACGGTTCAGGATATCGAAGCTGCTTCCTTCAATGAATCCTTCCTTTTGCTCCTCCGCAAAGGCAACAGAATTCATCCCGCAAATAGCGGTGAAAACAGCAAGCGAAAGCTTAGCTTTGGCGTTCATGATAGCTCCATTGGTTCTGGCAGTTCTTGTGAATAGGGCGGCCAAAGCTAGTTATAGGTATGACGGCCGCGGCTCTATCCTTACTGCCCGGAGCTAACTGCAAGATGATTGAAGAATTACAATTTTGAAAGGTTGAGGGCCTGCCTCCTGGAATTCATCTTCAACTGTTAGAATTGCAAGCCCCGCCTCAACCCTTTTTAGCAGCGTGCGCCTTCAGGCTTGAGTGGAGTCCGCATAGATCACGACCCAAAGACCTTTCTCTGGGCCGCACGATAGTTTTTTCGCTTTGACTAGATGCAGCAGAAGCACTAGCGGCGCTCACAGGACCACTGTCCGCCTGACCACCCAACAGCATCATCAACATGAGCAGATTTTCCATTGGTCACACCTATAGGCTCGGCTTCACTGAGTAATGCCGCCGATGCTAAATGCCATAAAGTGAAAAAATCATGATCTGCTAGCAGACATATCTTGCCATGGCTCTATCGCCATTTGAGCACGGCTATATATCGCCCACCTTACGCTGAAATTACAAATTTGTAGCCTTTCACCACGCCAAGGCCGGGCAGGTTAGACTAGCGCAAGATAACCATATAAATGCCGACAACAATAAAAAATAGAGTCAGCACCAGCAGATAAAGATGATGAACTTTAGGTAACTAGCATAAATGCGAGTACTAGTCGTCGAAGACGAGACGAAAACTGCCGAGTATCTACAGCAAGGTCTTTCAGAGAGCGGATACATTGTTGATAGAGCCAACAATGGTGTAGACGCATTACATCTTTTTAACCACAACACCTATGGCCTTGTCATCTTGGACGTAAACTTACCAAGCATTGACGGGTGGGGGGTCTTGGAATCCATTCGCAAGACAAGTCGGGTGCGCATCATGATGCTGACGGGGCGAGGCCGTCTCGCAGACAAACTTAAAGGCCTCGACGGTGGCGCTGATGACTATCTAGTGAAACCATTTGAGTTTCCGGAGCTCTTAGCCCGGGTCCGCTCCCTACTGAGACGGGGCGACCAGATTGTAGAAAGCACCACTCTACAAGTAGGCGATCTTGAGCTAGACGCCGGCCGCCATCGTGCATACCGAGGGAAGCACCGTATCGACCTCACAACCAAGGAATTTGCACTTCTACACTTGCTTATGAGTCGAAACGGCGAGGTCCTTACGCGATCTCAAATCATCTCACTCGTCTGGGATATGAACTTCGATTGCGACACGAACGTAATCGACGTTTCGATTCGACGCCTTCGCGCCAAGATCGATGATCCGTTCGACTCCAAGCTTATTCATACCTTACGTGGCGTTGGTTATGTACTAGAGGACCGGTCATGAAAAGAAACAGCCTGGCCGCGCAGCTAGGCCTCAGGGTCGGGCTCATGAGCGTTGCCTTGGTAGCCGCATTCTCGGCTTTTGGCTATTTCATGCTGTCTCAAGGACTCGATCGCATTGCCAAGTCAGCGCTTGAGTCGAAGATGACGAGCTTCTCTCACCAGATAGCCGCGTCGACTAGCTTCGAAGACGTTAAGTCGAAGTCCCACATTTTGGTCGACCTGGCCATGGGGCATACCAATCTCTACGTCTACATCGCCAGTCCTAGCCTGCCTGCATCGCCACTGCTGACAATCGGGGTTCAGGCTGATCGCTTTCAACCAAGTGCTTTTCCATCGAGCAACGAGTTAATACTCAAGGACTGGCAGAGCGAGCCAACCAGCCTGATGCTGACCGGCGCCCAAACTACTCAGCTCAAAGATGGAACGACCCTGACGGTCTACCTGACAGTAGATCGCTCGTCTGATCAGGAGCTTCTCAGCTCGCTTCTCAAATGGGGCTTTGCTTCGTCTCCACTCATCTTGTTGATAATTTTCATCGTTTCGTGGATTACCGTTCGCCAAGGCCTCAGGCCGCTGACTAGCTTCCTGAGAGTCGCTGCCAGCATCTCTACTGACAATCTCGAGCATCGACTTCCAACCACAGGACTCCCTAGCGAGCTGCGTCAGCTAGCCGATGGCATCAACTTCATGCTTCATCGCTTGGATAATGGGGTGCAACAGCTATCCCAGTTTTCCGATGATCTTGCGCATGAACTGCGATCACCTATAGCCAACCTCATGGGTAAGGCTCAGGTTGCGCTCTCTCGTGGCAGAACGTCCGAAGAGTACCGAGAAGTATTGGAATCCTGCACAGAGGAGCTGGACCGAGTCACTCGCATCGTCTCGGACATGCTATTTCTGGCCCAGGTTAGTCATCCCGCTGCTCTTGTGCATTTCGAGCCTGTTTGCCTACAAGATGAGCTTGAAAGGGTCAAAGATCTCTTCTTACTAACAGCAGAAGAGAAGGATGTTGAAATCTCCGTCACAGGTCGCGGTACTGTCAGAGGCAACCGCCTGATGATCCAGCGAGCAATATCCAACCTACTATCCAACGCTATTAGGTACTGCCCTGCTGGGAGTACGGTTGGGATGCATATTGAGCAGAATTCCTCAGTTGCTCGACTGAGTGTTGGAAATCCTGGATCAGGCATTGCACCTGAACACTTACCCCATCTTTTTGAGCGGTTCTATCGAGTTGATAAGAGCAGAGCTAGGAGCGAAGGAGGGACCGGCCTGGGTCTCGCCATTGTCCACTCAATTATGAGCCTGCATCAGGGCACGGCAGGCGTCAGTGTCGATCAAGATGGGCGCACCTGTTTTTATTTAGACTTTCAGCTAAAGACCAATGACTAAGGCTACCTCATAGACATCCACAGGTTGCCGAGTCTCGAAATTTATCATGAAGAAAATAATTGTGGCACTTATACTGCTGGCCCCACTATCAGCAGACGAATATAAGCAGCCACCAGCAGCCACCAGCAGTCACTGGTGCTTCCATGACCTGCGCAGATTAATCATTGAAACAGTTGCGCCTCACAGCTAACCCCACCCTGCAACCTTACAAATTAGTAATTCTTCCGCGATCTTGCTGACAGGTTCAATTGGTTACTCTCAATAGCATTGAAAGCAACCTTTGAACCTCTCTAACAAGGCCTAGCACTGCGACATCCCGCGTTAGGCCTGGCTAGCAGGCCGGCATTTATGTTTAAAAATATATCTATTGATCGCGACCTTGCCAAAGCATTCTCCGTCACTGCACGCTGCGCTTGTTTTCGACAAGCCGCCCGAAGTTTGAATGTAAATTCCACATTACTTAGGAAGCAGCTGAGACATCTCGAAGTTGAGATTGGTGAGCAGCTCTTCCATTACCAAGAGCGCGCCCTACACCTGACCAATGCGGGGACACTTCTCCATCAAGAGCTGGCACGCAGATATGCCGATCTCAACGCCGATGAAACCTACGCCGAATTGATTCGAATAGCTGCACCTGAAGCATTGCTGAATGACATCCTTGCACGGAACCTCATCTCGTTTATTCGCCAGCATGGCGGGCTTCGCATAGAGTTCTTGCCACTAGAGGGAACACCCGTAGAGCAAGCCGATGTAATGGTTTGGCTTGCTGAGCAGGAAAGCCCACGGCCAGATCCTGGCTTCGCCATGACAAAACCACACCGGCTTGCCACCATCAGTTTCTACCCACATATCGCCACCAGATACTCTGCCGAGGGTCGGCATCCCACCAGCAGCTACGCTCTAGATGACTATATGTTGGTTCAGCAACGAACTAATCAATCTGTACCGGCGTTCAGGCCTTGGAATAAGCTAGTCAGCCAACGTCAGTCCTCCGTTACATTTGCACCAAAACATGAGCTGGTTTGGGAGCTAATCAAGAACTCCGCATGCATTGGCCTACTCCCTGAATATGCATCCAAACTAGACAAGAAGCTTTTGCCACTGAAAGAAGTCTTTAACGATAAGATTCAGAGGGTGGCCTGGCTGTCTAGCACTCCGTTGGCCGCTGCGCGAGAGGATGTACAAAGCGTCATTAAGCTGATTCTAAATGCATTCGAAGAGCGTAAGACGTGGTTCGAGTAGCAACCATTGCCTCAGAACTCCCACGAATACCATAATTCTGCAATCATTCTGAAATAATTCAATCCGCACAGAAACAATCACCAACGCCAGGATTCATGCGGGGCCTAGCCTCACTCGAATCCACTGAAACAGAAATGTAATCAAATTCCACAAAAACAGTAATCCCGCACTTAGAGCCTTCCTCACGCCAACCAAAACCAAGCGGCATTGAGGAAAAGTGCATGATCAACCCGGCCCAAAACTTTAAACAACTGAAGCGAATTACAGTTGCGCTTCTGCTTAGCAGCGCAGCAACAGTAGCTAACGCCGGCACTGTAACTACTGACGGTGCTGACCTCGTGATTAAGACCAAAGGAGGTCTTGAGGTTTCCAGCACCGATAAGGAGTTCAGCTTCAAGCTTGGCGGTCGCCTCCAAGCCGACTACGGGATGTTTGATGGCTACTACACCCGCAATGGTAACTCCGCAGATGGTGCATACATTCGCAGAGCATTCTTGGAGCTAGGCGGCACCGCTTACAAGGACTGGAAGTACCAAATCAACTACGACATGTCCCGAAACACCGGGAGTGACAGCTCAGGCTACTTCGACGAGGCAAGTGTCACTTACACCGGCTTCAGCCCGGTCAATCTGCGATTTGGCCGCTTTTACACCGACTTCGGCCTAGAGAAAGCCACCAGCTCGAAGTGGACCACTGCTCTTGAGCGCAACCTCGCATACGATACTGCCGAATGGATCAACGACAATTCGGGCTTGGGCGTTCAAGCCTCCTCAGTCATTGGTAGCTCGGTCTTCGTCTCGGGCAGCCTTTTCAGCGAAAACAACAACGATACCGATGGCGACAGCGTAAAACGCTACAACGCTCGCGGGGTATTTGCCCCTCTCAGCGAGCCTGGCAACGCGCTGCACTTCGGCCTGCAGTATGCCTATCGTGATCTACAGGATGCCGCCGTCGATACTCGTATCCGCTCGCGGATGGGCATGCGTGGCGTAGACACTAACGGCGGCAACAGCGCGGGCAGCAACGGCACCCGCTCCCTCTTCGGCGGTGCGACCGCGACTGAGGGCCTGTGGGAAGATGATGCTGTCTGGGGTGTAGAGGGCGCGTGGGCAATGGATGCTTTCTCCGTGCAAGGTGAATATCTGCGCCGCACCCTCAAGGCAGATGCTGCAGCTGAAGACATTCAGGTGAGCGGGTACTACACACAACTTGCCTACACACTGACCGGTGAACCCCGCATCTACAAGCTCGACGGCGCAAAGTTCGACTCTATCAAGCCAGCCAATAAGCAGATCGGTGCCTGGGAGCTGTTCTACCGCTATGACTCCTTCACAGTCGAAGACGACAACTTCACAACGAGCACAGCAGTACGCCAAGTCGGCGATACCGAAGGAAAGACTCATACGGTGGGTGTTAACTGGTACGCAAACGAGGCGGTCAAAGTCAGCGCCAACTACGTAAAAGCCAGCACCGAAAACGTCAACAATGAGGTGGGGGATGACAGCGGCGACGGAGTAGTGATGCGGCTTCAGTACGTCTTCTAAAACACATACCAAGAAACAAAGGGCGCCTTAGCGCCCTTTGTTTCTTTCGCTAGCCGCCATCATGTCGCGTTGCGCTCAGGGCTAGAGCTCAGTGACTCAATGATCCTGCACTCGTCGATCACTCCTCCGCCGCAGCATGACATCAAGCGCTCTAACTCCTGCTCCAGCCCCTGCAGATCGCGTATGCGACTCCTGACTTGTTCCAACTGATTCGCGACCTTGGCATCTACCGACGCACACGATGCCTGGCGGTGATCCGAAAACCCCAGCAATTGGCGCACATCGTCAAGGCTAAATCCCAAGGCGCGAGTGCGGCGAATGAACAGTAGTCGGTCGCGGTCAGCTGCCGTGTACTGTCGATAACCAGAAGAGTTTCTTGAGGCGGAAGGCAGCAACCCCATCTGCTCGTAGTAGCGAATGGTTACCGCTTTAGTGTTGGTCTGGCGAGCCAAATGCCCCACAGTGAAACTCTTCTCGATCATCCCTTGACCTTATAGTCGCTATAACCCTCAGTCTAACAACCGGCTTTCAAAGAGGCACATCACCATGACCTGCCACCAATGGCCGGAGTTCGAGAGATCCCATGCCAACTGCCTTCACCTTGCTGTGAGTACGTTGCGATGACGGCACAACCATCCCAAGCCACCTGGAATTTATTGCTACTAACGTTCCTGGTCGCGCTGGTATCAAGTTTCTCCGCATTGTTCATCGGCGAAGTCATGGGGCAAGCCCCATGCGTGCTGTGCTGGTATCAGCGAGCGTTCATGTTTCCCCTTACAGTAATCCTGGCGATCGCCTGCTATCGATCGGACTTCGCCATCTGGCGTTATGCCCTACCACTATCAGGGATCGGGGCACTTTTGGCGTTTGGCCATACGCTGCTCTACGCGGGGCTAATTCCTCAACCGATCCAACCCTGCACAGCCACCGGACCGTCCTGCTCTGGCGACGCCATGACCATCTTCGGCGCGATACCACTGCCAGGACTGGCGCTTGTCGCCTTTATCTCGATCACTGTTCTGCTCATCATCATTAGCCGGAGAACCACTCCATGAACCGCCGTTCATTGGTCTTGATCATCAGCTCGGTGGTCCTTGCCGTCTTTGCTGCCGCCGCTTACCTCTATGCCCCATCGACAGACCCTCTGCAGACACAAAAACCTGCCGCAGAGACATCGCTGCCAACGAACACAGCTACGTCAAATGCCAGCAGCCTGGTCCGGTTCCACTCTCCAATTTTTGGGCCGGCTCAGGCGCCGGTGACCATCGTCGAGTTCTTTGACCCTTCCTGCGAAGCATGCCGAGCCTTCTACCCACACGTGAAGCAGATCCTCGATGACAACCCCAAGGATGTTCGCTTAGTACTGCGCTACGTACTGTTTCACCAAGGCTCTGAGGAGGCAGCGCGCCTGCTAGAGGCTGCCCGAAAGCAAAACCTTTATGCGCAGGTACTGGAAGCCGTACTTGAAGCCCAACCTGGTTGGCACGATGACCCAAAAGTTGCAGAAGCCTGGATCGCCGCAGAAAGAGTCGGCCTGGATATTGAGAAAGCCCGTGCAGACATGCACGCACCTGGGGTTGATGCTGTGCTGAAGATGGACATGCAAGACGTTAAAGCAGTTGGTGTTCAAGGTACGCCAACCTTCTTTGTGAATGGACGCCCCCTTGACGAGTTCGGCCCCGAGCCTTTGCGCAAACTGGTAGAAAATGAAGTAGCTAAGGCAAGGAAGTAATTCCTATGGCCGCCTTGGACAATCGAGTTCCCCCACCTCTGGTTGCGACTCTTATAGGAGCGCTGATGTGGGGTGTATCGAGCCAGCTACCCAGACTAGATGTCTCGCTTGGCCTACGTCTCACAGCAACGTTGGCGGTGCTTCTGATAGGGATAACGATATGCCTGGCAGGTGTCTGGTCCTTTCATCGAGCTCGCACCACGGTTAACCCACTGCAACCCGACAGGGCTTCCGCATTAGTCGATGGAGGGATATACCAATACACCCGGAACCCCATGTACCTTGGCTTCGCGATCATTCTCGGGGCGTGGTCAATCTCACTAGCTTCGCCACTTGCATTGCTTGGGGTAGTTGGATTCGTGTTGTACATGAACCGATTCCAGATTGCCCCCGAGGAAAGAGCTTTGGCGACGCTATTCGGCGAGGACTTCGCCCGCTACAAACTGCAGGTGAGGCGATGGATTTGAGTAGAACAGTGGCTGGAGCGCCGCTTGCTATTGCCCAGAGCTCATCAGCTCCTGCCCTCACTCATCAATCTATATCGCTACGCTATAGGTGTTGACACCACCCTGAGCATTATTAATTTTCCGCTACGGCGAGAGTGCTCCTTGGAATACTGGGTGGTGTTGGGCTCTAATGATGCTCAACTCTATAAAATACGAGACCCGCTATGTCGAAGATTGCAGAATTTAAAGCCCTCGAAGCTCAAATCGCCGAGCAGCAGAAGCGCCTCGAAGCCCTTAAGGGTGATGAAAAGCTAAAGAAAGAAATCGAGTTTGAAAGCAAGCTGCGTACTCTCTTGGCTGAATACAGCTTCTCCCTGCGAAATGTAATTGCTCTGCTGGATCCGAACGCCAATAAGAACCTGGTCGTACCAGTTAAAGGCGCGCGTCGCGAGCGTACTCTGAAGCGCTACAAAAACCCGAACACAGGTGACGTAGTAGAGACCAAGGGCGGCAACCACAAAGTACTGAAGGCTTGGAAAGAGCAGTACGGTGCCGAGAAGGTCGAAAGCTGGCTCGAGTAAGCTGGTTTCACCCAAGAAAGGGCCGCTTGAGCGGCCTTTTTTGTGCCTGCACAACAGGCCTACCTCTGCTCTGAGCGTCTGCTTTTGGCCGGAAGCAGCCGCTCTGCACAATTGGACCGGGCTCATCTTTAACAGGCAAGCCTCATGTCCGCATACTTGGAGTAAGCGCGCTGCGCGTTAGATTAAGCTCTTGGTCGTACTGCCACTCCCTCTAAGCGTAGATGACCGAGAAGTGCTAGCAGCAAGGCGTTCAAGCCTTTCCGGCACAGTGTATCAACCCAAACCAGCAGGCCGTATTAAGTTTCCCGGCCCCCACACTTGTAGGCACTGCACCAACTTGAACGCTGTGCCGGTACAGCCTGACACCTTGAACCGAAAAAGCTTGAACACCCTGCTGCGCAAAATGACCGGGAAAACCCGCCAGAGTGAGCTACGTTGTGCAAGGTAATAAGCGAAATTGCAGATGAAAAAGCCCAGCAGAGGGCTGGGCTTAGGGAGTCTTAGGAGGTCAGGTGAACTAAATAAACCTGCCCTCTATCCATCGAGTTAATCTTGGAGGCCTTTGCGAACAAATCTACCGCGCAGTACATCTTTCATTTCAGGCCATGTGTTTTCGAGGTAGTCTCTTGCTGCATCGGAGCCCAGCTGAGTAGATTGCAGCATGAGGATCTCGGCAACTGACAATATCAACTCAATACTGTCGGTAGGAACCTCTCCTAGAAACAATCTGGAGATGTCTAACCCAGCATTGCTATCGCCTGCCTTTGCGTTTTTGAGGAACTCCGCAGCCAGCATATGTATGTGTGGATTTTTAACGCTCGGCTTATCAGTCATTGCTTACAGTCCTCTTTGCAGTCTTGTATGCATTCAATGTAGATTCGGTCAACTTCATTCATGCACTGACGATAGCGATCTGCGTTATAACCTCTCATCGCGGCATCAACTTGGCACATGGTCTTATTGTTATCCCATTTCAGATCGCAATCCCTCTCACATTCTGCTTGCGCGCTAGCACTTGAGCTCTGCGATGTGCTGCCAGCCCACGGTGGAATTATTTCGTTTGGTCGAGAAAACACACCGGAATCGGGCTGCTGGGCAGTGTTATTTCCGCTATTTGCAGCAACTGCTACAACGACTAACGCGATAGCACCCACTACCCCAATTGCGGAGGCGTATTGGCCTTTGGGGTCGAAGTACCTGACCGGGTTGCCATTAACATACCCATAAGTGTTCAACCCACCCTTGAGCCCAATCGGATCACTTTCCACGTATCGCCCAGTCTGCGGGTCGTAATCGCGGAAGTAGTTGTAGTGCAGGCCACTCTCAAAGTCGTAGTA
>NZ_BPFX01000024.1 GCF_019655855.1 Pseudomonas paralcaligenes
TCCGCGACGTCACCGAGCAGACCGTGCAGCAGACACTCGCCTCGGCCAGCACCAGCGCCGAGCTGGTGGGCCTGGCCGACGACCTGGGCAAGGCGATCCGGCGCCTGAAGCTGTGACCGCCGGCTGAAACGAAAAGGCCCCGCTCATGCGGGGCTTTTTCTTGGATATGTCCTCACTAGTTGTTGCCCCACCTTGTGGGAGCGGCTTCAGCCGCGAAATTCGCGGCCAATCGGAATGTCGCCCAGCCGCTCCCACAAGAGCAGAATTGCGCCGCCAACACGGGGAGATAGCCTTTTTCTTGGCTGTGTTCCCGTTACGTGTTGTAGCGCCCGGGCTCATTCTGGGTCCCCGCCTACGCGGGGATGACGAGGTAGGGGGAGTTTCTTCCGAAACCGTCATTCCCGCGCAGGCGGGACAGCAGCTGTATCGCTGAACAGCGCTTGCGCTGGCCCGAAGGGGAATAATCTAGGAACAGGCAGCTGCAGCGCTCAGATAAAGGGACTTGACCACGCAACGCGTAGGGTGGGTCAGCCGTTTGCCGGCGTAACCCACCGGCGGTGTCGCAATCGATTGCTCTGGTGGGTTACGGCCTGTGGCCTAACCCATCCTATTGATATGGCAGGCAGGCCGTTTTCGCCGGGCAGCGGTAGCGTCTGCAACACACAACGGGGACCTAGCCTTTTTCTCGGGGATCAGCCAGGCACAGCGCCCTAGGTGGCGTCCGGTGCCTGCCCGGCGCCGCTTCCGGCCAGCGGCTCCTGCGCCTGGCAACCGTCGTCGTTGCAGGTCAGCCCTTCGACCTTGGCCGCGGTATCGACCCGCACGTCCACCGACATGCCGACCCGCAGGTGGCCGATCAGCGGCTGGCCGGCATCGAGCACGATCTTCACCGGAATCCGCTGCACCACCTTGGTGAAGTTGCCGGTGGCGTTGTCGGGTGCGACCGCGGCGAAGGTCACGCCAGTGGCCGGCGCCAGGCTCTGCACATGGCCGCGCAGGACCTCGTCGGGAAAGCTGTCGACGCGGATGCCGACCGCCTGCCCGGGGCGCATGCGGTCGAGCTGGGTCTCCTGGAAGTTGGCGACAACGTAGGCCTGCTCCAAGGGCACCACGGCCAGCAGCACGTCGCCGGGCTTCACATAGGCGCCGACCCTGACCGCGCGGCGCCCGACCATGCCGTCCACCGGGGCCCGCAAGCGGGTGTGCGAAAGGTCCAGCTGCGCCCTTTCCAGATTGGCCTGGGCGCTCTGCAGCGCGGCCTCCGCAGCGTCGCGCCGGGCGGTGAGGATGGCGGTCTGCTTCTGCGTGGCCAGCAGGCCGGCGCGGTTCTCCTGCTGCTTGGCCCGCGCGCGGTCATAGCGGCTCTGCGCCTGCTGCGAGTTCTGCACGGTGCCGGCGCCACGCCCGACCAGGCGTTCGTAGCGCTCGCGTTCGCGCTCGGCGAACAGCACCTGCGCCTGGTCCGCCTGCAGGGTCGCCTGGGCCTGGTCGATCAGCGCCTGCTGGCGATCCAGGGTGGCCTGGGCGTTGGCCAGCTCGGCCCTGGCGCTGGCCACCTGGGCCCGGGCGCCGTCCAGCGCCGCGCGATAGTCGCGGTCGTCGATGCGTGCCAGCACCTCGCCGGCGCGGACCCGCTGGTTGTCCTGCACCAGCACCTCGTCGATGAAGCCCGACACCTTCGGCGCCACCAGGGTGTAGTCGGCGCTGACGAAGGC
This sequence comes from Pseudomonas paralcaligenes, assembly GCF_019655855.1. GTDB lineage: Bacteria > Pseudomonadota > Gammaproteobacteria > Pseudomonadales > Pseudomonadaceae > Aquipseudomonas > Aquipseudomonas paralcaligenes. Next base: position 1,716 of record NZ_BPFX01000024.1, read on the forward strand.
ATCGTTGGTGCTCTGCTCGTGACGGTCGGCCAGCAGGAAGTACCAGCCGCTCCAGGCCGCCAGGCCGGCGAGCAGCGCCAGGCCCGGAAGCAGAACGGGGTTGGAGGGACTGATAGTGGAATCGCTCATGACGGTCTCCGGCTCAGGTAGCGGCGCGCGGCGGGTAGATGCGCGTCGGCACGAAGGGAATGATCAGAATCAGCACGACGGCCAGCAGCGCCGTGCACAGGTAGAGGTCCGACGAAGTCAGCACCAGGGCCTGCTGGTGCAGGCGCGCGGCCAGGCGGCTGCCGTCCTCGATCAGCGGCGAGTTGCCGAGGCGGTCGACCAGACCGGTCGAGTGGAAATGCAGGCGCGCGGTGGTCAGCGCGTCCAGCACGGCGCCGGCGAGGATCGCGGCGAAGCCCTTGACCGAGTTGAACCAGGCCGAGGCGAAGGGTCCCTGTGCCGGCACGATGCTGCCGGTCGACAGCATCAGCAGCGGCAGTACCGCCATCGGCTGGCCGAAGATCTGCAGCGCCTGTACCAGGTAGAAGTCGTCGCGAATCCAGGCCGAGGTGATCCGCGAGCCCAGCACGCAGGACAGCGCCAGCAGCGCCAGGCCGGTCGCCAGCACCCAGCGGCAGTCCACCCGGCGCAGGTTGCACAGCGCCGCCACCAGCGGCAGCGCCAGCAGTTGCGGCAGGGCCACCACCAGCAGCACCGGCGAGGTCTGCAGCGGCCGGTAGCCGTGCACCTGGGCCAGGTAGCCGGACGGGATCAGGCTCGACGCCAGCAGCACGAACAGCACGCCGCCGAGGGCGAACAGGGCGAAGCTGAGGTTGCGCAGCTTGAGCAGCTGCAACTTGAAGAACGGCAGCGGATGGCGCCATTCGTTGATCAGGAACAGCACCAGCAGCGCGCTGCCACCGCCGAGCAGCACGCGGATCAGCGGCGAGGCGAACCAGTCCAGGCGCTCGCCCTGGACCAGCCCGACCACCAGCATGCCGATCGCCGGGAAGCCGAGCAGCAGCCCCGGCCAGTCGAACTGGGCGAAGCGCTCCAGGCGCAGCGGGTCCTGCGGCAGGCCCCAGGCGACGGCCGCCATGGCCACTAGGCCGCTGGGAATGATCTGCCAGAACGCCCACTGCCAGCCGACGTGCTCGACCCAGAACGCCGCCAGCGGCGTACCCAGGCTGGGGCCGAAGGTGGCGGTCAGCGCGTAGCTGGCCAGGCCGTACAGCTTGATGTTGGCGGGCAGGAAGCGCAGCGCCACGGTCATCAGCATCGGCGGCAGCGCGCCGCCGGCCAGGCCCTGGAGCATGCGCAGCAGCATCAGGGCGCGCTCATTGGGGGCGAACGGGCTGAGCAGGCCGAGCACCATGAAGGCGGCGATGGCGCAGAGGGTGAAACGGCGCAGCGACAGGGTCACCGAGAACCACGGGGCAAAGGCCATGGCGCAAACCGAGGGCGCGGCGTACAGGGCGATCAGCCAGCTGCCTTCGTCATGACCGATGCCCATGGCCCCGCGAATGTCGGCCAGGGCGACCTTGGTGACGTTCTCGTTGAAGCCCGCCACCAGCACCGCCAGCAGCACGCCCAGCAGGCCGACGACGATGCGCGGGCCGAACGCCACGACCGGCGGCGCGGCCACGGGCGCCGCAGCCGGCATGCCCTGGGCGGCGAGCGCGGCGCTCATCTGGGGCGAGCCCTGGCGGTGGAGGAAGCGAACGGCGACATGCGACGAGCCCGAGCGATGGGAGTGGGCGAAGTCTATGGGTCGCCGGCGATGCCGAAAATTGCAATCTTCGAAATGAATACATGCGTGAAACGCACGAATTTCAACTAGCTGCGCAAGCCCTCTTCGCAGCACTGCTTGATCAGGCCACGCAGCCAGCGGTGACCGACATCGTTATCGAAGCGCGGGTGCCAGGACTGGCGCACCGGCACCCGCTGCAGCGCCAGCGGAATCTCGAAACGGCGCAGCGGCAGGCCGAGGCGCTGGCAGGTGGTGGCGACGAGATCGGGCACCGGCAGGATCAGGTCGGACTCCATCAGCGCCAGCACGGCGGAGAAGAAGCTTGGCGAGATCAGCACCACGCGCCGGGTCAGGTCCAGCTCGGCCAGGCGCTGGTCGATGGGCCCGCGCGCGAGGCCGCGCCGGGAAATGCTGATCTGGTCGAAACGGGCGAAATGCTCGGGGGTGATCGGCGCGTCGAAGATCGGATGATCGGCCCGCGCCAGGCCGACGAACCCCGACTCGAACAGGCTCTGGGACTTGATCTCCGGCGTCAGGGTGCGGGAGGCGCCAACGATCAGGTCGATGCGCCCCTCGCGCATGGCATCGTCGTCGCCGTCGATCTCCGGCACGAAGCGCAGCACCACGTTGGGCGCCTGCTGGTGCAGGCGCTCGACCAGCTGTCCGCCGTAGCAGACCATGAAGATGTCGTTGGTGCGCACGTTGAACTGGCGCTGCAACGTCGGCAGGTCGACCTCCGAGGAACGGAACAGCCCGGCGGCCTGCTCGACCACGCCGCGCACCTGCTCGCGCAGCTCCAGCGCCCGCGGCGTGGGCACCAGGCCGCGACCGGCGCGCACCAGGATCGGGTCACCGACCGCCTCGCGGATACGCGCCAGGGTACGGCTCATGGCTGGCGCGCTGAGGTGCATGCGCCGCGCGGCGCCCACCACGCTGCCCTCGTCGAGCAGGATGTCCAGGGCCACCAGCAGGTTCAGATCCGGCAGTTGCATGCAGCGCACTCTCCATCGGCAACGATTGCAATGGGCGCACTGTATAAGCCCTGGAGGATCGCGTCGATGTGCGGCCATCTCGCCGGGCAAGGCCGTGGCGGGTTGACCAGGAGGCAACGCTCCGTCCCCCGGATCTCTCCGCCAGCGGAGTACGGAGCTGCCTCGGCGAATCGGGGATCGATCACAACCTCGGCATGTTCTTGGTCACGCAGTGGATGCCGCCGCCACCGCCGGCAATCGGGTCGATATTGACCTGGACCACTGTCCGCCCCGGATAGAGTTGGGTCAGCAGGTCCTTGCAATACTTGTCCGCCGCCGCGTCGCCGAACTGCGGGGCGATCACCGCGCCGTTGATCGGCAGGTAGTTGATGTAGCCGGGGGCGAAGTCCGGGTTGTTGCGGGTGTAGACGTTGTTGCGCTTCTTCAGGGGCGGCGGCAGGGTGTGCACCACCAGCTTGCGGCCGTCGGCGTCGGTGGCCGCCTTGAGGATGTTCAGGTGGGTGCGGGTCACCGCGTAGTCGTAGGACTTGGGGTCGTTGTCCAGGTTGGCGATGACCACGCCCGGCTTGACGAAGCGCGCGTAGAAATCGACGTGGGCGTCGGTGATGTCCTTGCCCTTGATGCCGGGCAGCCAGATGATCTTGCGCAGGCCGAGGTTGGCCTTCAGCTCGGCCTCGATCTGCGCCTTGCTCATGCCCGGGTTGCGGTTGCTGTTGACCCAACAGCTCTCGGTCATGATCGCCGTGCCGTGGCCGTCCACCTCGATACCACCGCCCTCGCCCACCAGCTGGCTGGCGATGTAGCTGGCGTCCAGCTCGTAGCTCAGGGTGTCGGCCACCTGGGTATCGTTGCTGGCGCGCTGCTTGCCGCCCCAACCGTTGAAGTTGAAGTCGACCAGGCCCCGACCGCCCTGGCCGTCGACCACGAAGCAGCCGCCGTAGTCGCGCACCCAGACATCATCCAGCGGCATGGTGAGGAACCTGATGTTGCTGGTGCCACACTTCTGCTTGGCCTGGGTCAGCTGGTTGGAACGACACAGCACGGTCACCGGCTGGTACTTGGCGATGGTCTTGGCCAGCAGGGCGATGCAGTCGTTGACCGGCGTGGCCCAGTCGTCCCAGATTGCCGCGGAGGCGGCGAAGGCGAGGATCACCCGCTCCTGCGGGGCATGCTCGTCAGGCATGTACCAGTTGCCGGCCAGGGCCGCGCGCACCCGCGGCGCGCCGATGCCCAGCCCCAGGGAAGCGACGGCGCCGATGCTGGCGGCCATCGTCAGGTGTTTCATGAAATCGCGACGCGTAGACATGGTGTGTCCCTCTTCTCGTTGGGGGTTGTGCTGCGCCATCAATGGCTTGCTGCTCCCTGGCGAGACGGATGGGCCGGCGGCCCATGGCCGGCTCAAAAATTCTTGTTGGCGCCCAGCACCAGGGTCGCCGAGCACACGTCGTCGAAGCCCATGTAGTTGGCGCACTCGTTGTCCGAGAGATCGGTGTCGACGTAGCTGGCCGACCAGTTCAGGCCGAACAGTTCCTTGCTCAGCTTGAGCTGCCACTCGCGGTAGCTGCTGCGGGTATCGCAGCTGCCGTCGAGGAGCAGCGGGTCCTTGAGGTCGACGTTGCCGTAGCGCAGGTCCAGGGCCACCTCGGCCGGCAGCAGGGTCTCGTAGCCGACGTAGCTGTACAGGTAGCTCTGGTCGCCGCCGAGGTTGTCCGAGTAGTAGGCGCCGAGCTTGGCGCCGTAGGCGGTGAGCTGGCTGAAATACTCGCCGTAGTTGAGCGCGCTCTGCCGCGGGTATTCGTACTGGAAGTAGGCGGTGTCGAGGCTGATGTCGTCGCTGATCTGCCAGTTGTAGCCGGCGTAGTAGTCGATCTCCTGGCGGGTCTTGCTGCCCAGGCCGAAGTCGACGTTGGAGCTCCACACCCCTGCGTACAGGCCGCTGCTGTGGCTCAAGGTCGCCGAGCCCTGCAGCGCCGGGTCGTTCTGCGTCTGCGAGATGCCGCGGGTGCGGTAGTCGCTGTAGACGCCGGCATCCAGGTACAGGGCGAAGTCGTCGTTCAGCTCGATGGCCTGGCTCAGCCCCCAGGGGACGAGCAATGCGATGGCCAGCGCGGCCTTGGGGTACGACATGGTGGGGCTCCTTTCTTGTTGTTGTGGGCATGGCTTCGCCGTGCCGCGCCAGTGGGCGCGGCGGCGGTTGGCTGTGGTTTAGAACCTGCTCAAAGTCTCGCGAGCTAGAGCCGGGCTAGGCGGAGAGAGGCCAAGGGCGTGGAGTTTACGAGCGGTAAATGAGCACCCGAGGCCTCTTTCCAACAACGCCCGGCCGACGCGCAGCAGACTTTGCACAGGTTCTTAGTGGGCGGTGGTTTTGAACGTGGTCCAGGCACGCATGCGCGCGCGCATCGAACGCTGCGGAATGTCCTTGCCGGGAATCAGCCGCGCGTAGGTGGCCTCGTCGACGTAGATGTCCGGGTTGTTGCGCATGTCGGCATCCACCATCGGCCGGGCCTTGGCGCTGGAGGTCGGGTAGCCGGTGAAGTTGCTGATCGCCGCCATGTTCTCCGGGCGCATGACGAAGTTAATGAAGGCGTAGGCGTATTCCGGATGCCTGGCGTCCACCGGGATGGCCATGGTGTCCATCCACACCGTGGTGCCCTCGCGCGGGATGTGGAAGCGGAAGTCCGCCGGCCTGCCGGCATCGCTGGCGGCGCGCTGGGCCTGGGTGACGTCGCCGCTGTAGCCGAGCGACAGGCACAGGTTGCCGTTGACCAGGTCGGTGACCGGCTGCGACTGGAACTTGCGGATGTACGGCTTGATCGCCACCAGCAGCTCGGTGGCGGCCTTCAGGTCATCGGGCTCGGCGCTGCGCGGCGAGCGGCCCAGGTAGTTGAGCACCACGGCCATGACCTCGTCCGGCGAGTCGATCATGGAGATGCCGCAGTCGGCGAACTTGGTCGCGTTCTCCGGCTTGAACAGCAGGTCCAGGCTGTTCACCGGCGCGTCGCTCATGCGCTTGTTGACCATCTCGGCGTTGTAAGTGATGCCGATGCTGCCCCAGGTATAGGGCACGGTAGCGTGCCGCGAGTACGGATACTGGGTCTGCAGGCCACGCAGGCCGGGCTCGATATCGGCCAGATGCTGCAGCTTCTCGGGGTCGAGCTTCTGCAACGCGCCGGCACGCATCAGCCGCTCGGCCACGGTGTCGCCGGGGAAGATCAGGTCGTAGCCGCTGCGGCCGGACATCATCTTGGCCTCCAGCGTCTCGCTACCTTCCATGACGTCGTAGATCACCCTGATGCCGGTCTCCCTGGTGAAGCTGGCGAGGGTGTCCTCGGCGAAGTAGTCGGCCCAGTTGTACAGGCGCAGGGTCTTGTCTTCGGCGACCGAGGCCTGGGCGCAGCACAGCGTCAGGGCGGCGAACAGCAGCGTGCTCTTGGTCTTCATGGTCAGGCTCCCCGAGGGTTCCAGTGGCTGTGCAGGTGGCGGCCATCCAGGCCCAGCAGGGCTCCGTACATCTCCGGGCGACGGTCGCGGTAGATGCCCCAGGTCATGCGGTCCTCGCGCATGGCGGCGAGGTCCAGCTCGCGCACCAGCACGCCGCTGGTGTCGCGATCCGCCTCGGCGAGCAGCTTGCCCTTGTGGTCGGTGATGAAGGACGAGCCGTAGAAGCTCATCTGCAGGCCCGGATCGGTGGTCGCCACCTCGCGGCCGACGCGGTTGGCAGCGATCACCGGGACGATGTTGGCGGCGGCGTGGCCGCGCTGGGTCAGCTGCCAGTGGTCGCGCGAATCCAGCACCTCAGCACCAGACGTGGCGACGCCCGGCTCTGAGCCGATGGCGGTGGGATAGAGCAACACCTCGGCGCCCTGCAGGGCCAGGCAGCGCGCGGTCTCGGGAAACCACTGATCCCAGCAGATGCCGACGCCGATGCGGCAGACGGCGGTGTCCCAGACACGGAAGCCGGTGTCGCCGGGGCTGAAGTATTCCTTCTCCTGGTAGCCGATGGCGTTGGGGATGTGGGTCTTGCGATACACGCCGAGCAGGCGGCCGTCGGCATCGGCCACGGCCAGGGAGTTGAAGTAGGCGTTACCGGCCTTCTCGAACCAGCTCAGCGGCAGGACCACGCCCAGCTCGCCGGCCAGCGCGGCGAAGCGCTTGAGCAGCGGGCTGTGCTCGTACTCCTCGGCCAGGGCCAGGTGCTTGTGATCCTGCTCGATGCAGAAGTACGGCGTGGCGAACAGCTCCTGCAGCAGGATCAGGCGGGCGCCGCGGGCGGCGGCCTCGCGCACCAGTTGCTCGGCGCGGTCGAGGTTGTCCTTGAGGTCCCAGCTGCAGGCGAACTGGGTGGTGGCGACGGTCAGTCTGCTCATCGCCTTACCCCTTCAGCGGCCACAGCGGCTGCTGCTGGGTGATGCAATGCACCCCGCCGCCACCGTGGGCGAGCTGGTTGATGCGTACCGGCACCACTTCGCGGCCGGGGAAGGCCATGCGCAGGGTGTCCGCGGCCACCTGGTCGGCGGCGATGCCGTAGGCCGGCATGATGATGGCGCCGTTGCAGATGTAGAAGTTGGTGTAGGAGGCGCAGAACACCTCGGCCTCGGTGTCCACCGCATCGGTCGCTTCGTACAGCTCGAGCAGCTCCAGCTTGCGCCCCTTGGCGTCGGTGGCCAGCTCCAGGGCGCGGCGGTTCTCGCGCACCACCTCGGCGTACACCGAGCCGTGGTCATAGGTGGCGTCCACCAGCAACGCGCCGGGCTTGGCGAAGGCGCACACGCCATCGACGTGGCCATCGGTCATATCGCCGGTGACGTACTTGGGGTCGCCTGGCAGCCAGATGGTCTTCTTCACCCCCAGCAGGCGGGCGAAGATTTCCTCCATCTCGGCCTTGCTCATGCCCGGGTTGCGGTTGGGGTTGAGCAGCACCGACTCGGTGGTGATCAGCGTGCCCTCGCCGTCCACATGGATGGCACCGCCCTCGTTGCTCAGCGGCGTGCCGAAGCACTCCAGGCCCAGGCCGTTGAGGATGCGCCGCGCCAGGCCCTCGTCGAGGCTGTGCTCGGACTTGCCGCCCCAGGCGTTGAAGCGCCAGCTGACGCCGGCCAGGCCCAGCTGCGGGTGGCAGACGAAGCTCGGACCGGAGTCACGGCACCAGCTGTCGTCCACTGCCAGCTCGATCAGCTCGACACCCTTGCCGCACAGTTCGCGAGCACGGAACGCTGCCGACGGGTCAACCACCATCTTCACCGGCTCGAAGCGGGCGATGGCGTTGGCCACGCGGGCGAAGTCCACCTGCACCTCTTCCAGGGTCACGCCCCAGCCGGATTCCCACAGCGGCTGATTGTGCGGCCAGACCATCCAGGTGGCGGCGTGCGGGGCCCATTCGGCGGGCATGAACCAAGCGTTCGGAGTTGCTGCGTGCTGTTGCATACAAGTGCCTTTCAGTTAAGTCTTTGTTATCACTGAAAACCGCGAATGCGGTGATGGCTTGCATGCTAGGCCTGTGAAAACAGCGCAACAAACGATAGATTTTGCGCAATCCTGATTAGCTGGACTTATCAATCATGCTCAAGCACTGGCCTCCCCTGAACGCCCTGCGCGGCTTCGAAGCCGCCGCCCGCCTGGGCAGCTTCCACAAGGCGGCCGAGGAACTGCACCTCACCCAGTCGGCCATCAGCCAGCAGATTCGCAGCCTGGAAGGCTTCCTCGAACAGCCGTTGTTCTTCAGGAACGGGCGCAGCGTGGCGCTGACCGATGCCGGCTTCGACTTGCTCAGCACTACCCAGGCCCTGCTGCAGCAACTGGCCGTGGGCATCCGCCGCCTGGAGCAGTACCGCAAGCCCAACCAGTTGGTAGTCAACACCACGCCGGCCTTCGCCCGCCACTGGCTGGTGCCGCAACTGGGTGACTTCCATCGTCGCCATCCGGAGGTGGACCTGTGGCTGTTCACCAGCGACGAGGTGCCGGACATGGCCACCCAGACCATCGATGTGGCGGTACGGGATGACCTGACCGCCCAGGCCGAATGCAGCTTCCGCGTGCTGCTGGAAGACCGCCTCTACCCGGCCTGCCACCCGAGCCTGCTGGCCACGCCGGCGGGCGAGCGCACCACCCTGCACGGCGAACGCGAGATGGACTGGGCCCACTGGCAGGTACAGGGCGGCGCCGATATCGGCCAGCACAGCCAGGGCCTGAATTTCTCCGACCCCGGCCTGCTGCTGGACGCGGCCAGCGGCGGCCTGGGCATCGCCCTGGTCAGCGAACTGCTGGCCGCCACCGCCTGCGCCCAGCAACTGCTGCAGCCGCTCAGCGAACAGCGGGTACGCGGCCCACGCTGGACCTGGCTGGTGCACCGCGACAGCGAGAACGACCCGCTCACCCGCCAGTTCTGCACCTGGCTGGAGCAACGCCTGAGCCCTGGCGCCGGCGCCTGAAACCACTGCCGCAGGCAGCGGCAGCCGTTATGATCGCTGCATCATCCAACAGCTCAGCCAAGGCACGGCCAGTCATGCCCTTCATCACCACCCGCACCGTTCTGTTCGGCGACTGCGACCCGGCAGGGATCGTCTACACCCCGCGTATCGCCTACTTCGTCATCGAGGCGATTCACGAATTCCTCTCCCACCGCCTCGGCGGCGAGGGCCTGCGCAAGGTGTTCGCCATGGGCATCCTGCCGCCGGCGCGGGCGCTGTCGGTCGAGTTCCTCTCGCCCATGACCTGGGACGAGGTGATCGACATCGAGGTGCGCAGCGAAGCGCCCGGCACCACCTCGTTCAGCTTCGCCGTGGAGGGTCGCCAGGCCTCGGGAGAGGTGACCTTCCGCGCCTCGATGACCCAGGTGTGCATCAGTCCCGAGAGCCGGCAGCCAATCGCCCTCCCCGACGCCCTGCGCCAGGCGCTGGCGGGCGACTGAGCGAAGCACGGAAACGAAAAAGCCCCGCCGAGGCGGGGCTTTTTCAGCTGCGAGGCCCGATCAGGCGCTGGCCTTGAGCTTCTTCAGTTCCTCGTCACGCAGTTCGCGGCGCAGGATCTTGCCGACGTTGGTGGTCGGCAGGGTGTCGCGGAACTCGACGAAGCGCGGCACCTTGTAGCCGGTGAGGTTGCCGCGCATGTGCGCCATCACCTGCTCTTTGGTGAGGCTCTCGCCCGGCTTGACCACCACGAAGACCTTGATCGCCTCGCCCGACTTCTCGTCCGGCACGCCGATGGCCGCGCACTGCAGCACGCCCGGCAGGGTGGCGAGCACGTCTTCCAGCTCATTCGGGTAGACGTTGAAGCCGGACACCAGAATCATGTCCTTCTTGCGGTCGACGATGCGCATGTAGCCGTCGTCCTGGATCACCGCGATATCGCCGGTCTTCAGCCAGCCGTCGGCGGTGAGGATCTCGTCGGTGGCCTCAGGACGCTGCCAGTAGCCCTTCATCACCTGCGGGCCCTTGACGCACAGCTCGCCGCGCTCGCCCAGCGGCAGGTCGTTGCCGTCGTCGTCGATCACCTTGCACAGGGTCGACGGCACCGGGATGCCGATGGTGCCGATCTGGATGTTCTGGTACGGGTTCACCGACACCACCGGGCTGGTCTCGGTCATGCCGTAGCCTTCGCAGATGGCGCAGCCGGTGACTTCCTTCCAGCGCTCGGCGGTGGCCAGTTGCAGGGCCATGCCGCCGGACAGGGTCAGCTTCAGGCTGGACAGATCCAGGCGACGGAAGTCCTCGCTGTTGCACAGGGCCACGAACAGGGTGTTGAGGCCGACGAAGGCGGTGAACTTCCACTTGCCCAGTTCCTTCACCGTGCCCGGCAGATCGCGCGGGTTGGTGATGAGGATGTTGTGGTTGCCGGTCAGCATCATCGCCATGCAATGGAAGGTGAAGGCGTAGATGTGGTACAGCGGCAGCGGGCAGATGACGATCTCGGCGCCTTCGTGCAGGTTGGAGCCCATCAGCGCCTTGGACTGCAGCATGTTGGCCACCAGGTTGCGGTGGGTCAGCATCGCGCCCTTGGCCACGCCGGTGGTGCCGCCGGTGTACTGCAGCACGGCGACGTCGTCGCTCGCCGGGCTGGCCTCGCTGAAGGACTTGCCGCGGCCGAGGGCCAGGGCCTGGGTGAGCTTGACGGCCTGCGGCAGGTCGAACGCCGGCACCATCTTCTTCACGTGCTTGACCACGGTGTTGACCAGCAGGCGCTTGAGCGCCGGCAGCATGTCACCGACCTCGGTAACGATGACGTGCTTGATGCCGGTCTTCGGCAGCACTTCCTGGGCCAGGTGAGCCATGTTGGCCAGACACACCAGCGCCTTGGCGCCGGAGTCATTGAACTGGTGTTCCATTTCCCGCGCGGTGTACAGCGGGTTGGTGTTGACCACGATCAGGCCGGCGCGCAGGGCGCCGAACACCACGATGGGGTACTGCAGCACGTTGGGCATCTGCACGGCGATGCGGTCGCCGGGCTTGAGGTCGGTGTGGTTCTGCAGGTAGGCGGCGAAGATGCCGGAGAGTTCGTACAGCTCGCCGTAGGTCAGGGTCTTGCCCATGTTGCTGAAGGCAGGCTTGTCGGCAAAGCGTTGGCAGGACTGTTTCAGTACGGCCTGGATGTTGGGGTACTGGTCGGTGTCGATCTCGGCAGCGATTCCGACAGGGTACTTGTCCTTCCAGAAGTTATCGGTCATGGAAGCCTACTCCTGAGCAACAGCTTGTCTGCACCGCGCGCAATGGCGGTTGTTTGTTGTGATGATTTGACCTTGACGCGAGCTGGTGACAGGCGCAAAGCGTGCCGAGAGTAGCAGCTTTGCCAGGGTGCGCCTAGCACCAAACACGGCCGGCGCGGTCAGGAAAACGACTGGAATGGCCAGGGCGGTCACATTCCGGCGACACCGGAAAAACGCCCTGAACAGGGCCTTTCACCGCCTACAAAGACGAAGCGCCCGCACACGTCACCATGTGCGGGCGCTTCGCGGGGAGCGCTGCTACAGCCTCAGGCGATGTCGCGCAGTTCGCGGCGGAGGATCTTGCCCACCGGGGTCATCGGCAGCGAGTCGCGCAGCACGATGTGCTTGGGCACCTTGTAGCCGGTGAAGTTTTCCCGGCAGAAGGACTTGATCTCGTCGACCGTCACGCCGCCCTCGCGCGGCACCACGAACAGCTTGACCGCCTCGCCGGAGCGCTCGTCCGGCACGCCGATGGCGGCGCAGCTGGCGACCTTCGGGTGGGCCATGACCACGTCCTCGATCTCGTTCGGGTACACGTTGAAGCCGGAGACGATGATCATGTCCTTCTTGCGGTCGACGATGCGCACGTAGCCGTCCGGGTCGATCACCGCGATGTCGCCGGTCTTGAACCAGCCCTCGGCGTCCAGCACCTCGGCGGTGGCTTCCTCGCGCTGCCAATAGCCCTTCATCACCTGCGGGCCCTTGATGCACAGCTCGCCGCGCTCGCCCAGGGGCTGCTCGTGGCCCTCGTCGTCGATCACCTTGAGCGAAGTGCCGGCCACCGGGATGCCCACCGTGCCCAGGCGGGCCAGGGCGCCGTAGCAGTTGGTGGTGGCCACCGGCGAGGTCTCGGTGAGGCCGTAGCCCTCGACGATGGCGCAGCCGGTCATCTGCTCCCAGCGCTCGGCGGTGGCCTTGACCAGCGCGGTGCCGCCGGAGTTGGTCAGCTTGAGGTTGGAGAAGTCGAGGTTCTTGAAGTCCGGGTGGTCCATCAGGGCGACGAACAGGGTGTTGAGGCCGAGCAGCGCGGAGAAGCGCCACTTGCCCAGTTCCTTGACGAAGCCGGGGATGTCGCGCGGGTTGGTGATCAGCACGTTGTGGTTGCCGCTGACCATCATGCACATGCAGTTCGCGGTGAAGGCATAGATGTGGTAGAGCGGCAGCGGCGCGATCATGATCTCGCCGCCCTCCTTCATCAGCGGCAGGCCGTCTTCGCCGGTCTGCTGCAGGCAGTTGTGCACCTGCTGCATGTTCGCCACCAGGTTGCCGTGGGTCAGCATCGCGCCCTTGGCAACGCCGGTGGTGCCGCCGGTGTACTGCAGCACGGCGATGTCGTCCAGGCCGACCTTGACCGGCTTGAGCGCGTGGCCGCGACCGCTGCGCAGCACGTCCTTGAACGACAGCGCCTGGGGCAGGTGGTAGTCCGGCACCATCTTCTTCAGGTGCTTGACCGCGGCGTTGACCAGCCAGCCCTTGAGCGGCGACTGCATGTCGCCCAGGCGCGCCTCGATCAGGTACTCGAGCTGGGTGTCGGGCAGCACTTCCTGCACCGACTTGCCGAAGGTGTTGAGGTACACCAGTGCGCGCACGCCGGCGTCGTTGAACTGGTGGCGCATCTCGCGCACGGTGTACAGCGGGTTGGTGTTGACCACGATCAGGCCGGCGCGCATGGCGCCGAACACGGCGATCGGGTACTGCAGGATGTTGGGCATCTGCACGGCGATGCGGTCGCCGGGCTTGAGGTCCGTGCTCTTCTGCAGCCAGGCGGCGAAGGCGGCGGACTGGCGGTCCAGATCGGCATAGGTCAGCGTCACCCCGAGATTGCTGAACGCCGGACGGTCCGCGAACTTCTTGCAGGATCGCTCGAACACTTCGACCACCGAGCGGTAGGTCGACAGATCGAGCTGGTTGGAGACACCGGCCGGGCGCTTGTCGTCCCAGAAGTCAGGTTGCATTGTTGTTATCCCCTTGACCTGAATGAGCTGACCGGCCACCTAGCGGTGCGACCGGGTTGCCCCGGAACTTAGCAGTTGTAAGGCCCGGCGCAAATACTCGGAGGGGCGTCATTGACCCTGTGAATCTTTACCATGCTTTTCCGGCGATCCCCGTCCGCCCCGCCGCCCTGCCCTATGCCTCACTCCGCAAGCGATGCACAATGCCGCGAATTCCCGGCACAAGGACCGCCATGCACCAGCAAGCCTTCTGGATAGATGCCAGCGACGGCACTCCCCTGCACATCCATCGCTGGCACGCCGACGCCCCGCCCCGGGCGGTGCTGATGATCGCCCACGGCATGGCCGAGCACGCCGCCCGCTACGCGCGCCTGGCCAAGCGCCTGGTGCGCCAGGGCTACGAGGTGTACGCCCTCGACCAGCGCGGCCACGGCCGCACCGCGGAGCACGGCATGCTCGGCCTGTACGCCGAGCAGGACGGCTGGAACAAGGTGGTGGGCGACCTCTCCACCCTCAACCACCACATCCGCCGCGAGCACCCGCGACTGCCGATCTTCCTGCTCGGCCACAGCATGGGCAGCTACATCGGCATGGCCTACCTGATGCAGCACAGCTGCAGCCTGCACGGCGCCATCCTGTCCGGTTCCAACTACCAGCCGCTGGGGCTGTACAAGGCGGCAGGGCTGATCGCCCGCGTCGAGCGCTGGCGCCTCGGCCCGCGCGGGCGTAGCCGGCTGATCGACTTCCTCTCGTTCGGCTCCTTCAACAAGGCCTTCAAACCCAACCGCACCGGCTTCGACTGGCTCAGCCGCGACCCGCAGGAAGTCGACAAGTACGTGAGCGACCCGCTCTGCGGCTTCGTCTGCACCACCCAGCTGTGGTGCGACCTGATGCACGGCTTCCAGCAGATCACCCCGGTGCGCAACCTGGCGCAGATCGACAGCGCCCTGCCGCTGCTGGTGGTGGGCGGCGACCGCGACCCGGTCAGCGACGGCAAGCGCCTGGGCGACCTGGCCGAAGCCCTGCGCAGCGCCGGCCTGCTCGACGTCGAACTGAAGATCTACCCCGAGGCCCGTCACGAGGTGCTCAACGAGAGCAACCGCGACGAGGTCACCGATCACCTGTGCGACTGGCTGGAGCGGGCTCTGGCCCGCAGCCGCCAGTGCTCCAACCCCATCGAGGAACCCGTATGACCCAGGTCACCAACATCCCCTACGACGCGCTCGAAGTCGGCCAGCAGGCCAGCCTGACCCGGACCGTGGAAGAACGCGACGTGCAGCTGTTCGCCGCCGTCTCCGGCGACAACAACCCGGTCCACCTGGACGCCGCCTTCGCCGCCGAGACCCTGTTCAAGGAACGCATCGCCCACGGCATGTTCAGCGGCGCGCTGATCAGCGCGGCCATCGCCTGCAACCTGCCCGGCCCGGGCACCATCTACCTCGGCCAGCAACTCAGGTTCACCCGCCCGGTGAAGCTCGGCGACACCCTGACCGTGCAGCTGGAGGTGCTGGAGAAGCTGCCCAAGGGCCGCGTGCGCCTGGCCACCCGGGTGTTCAACCAGAACGACGAGCAGGTGGTGGACGGCGAAGCCGAAGTCCTGGCGCCGCGCGCCGAGCAGACCCTGAGCATGCCGGAGATGCCGAAGGTCACCGTCGGTTGACCCTCTCGTAGGGTGCGCCGCGCGCACCAAAGGCCGCATGCCGCGCCACACGGTGCGCACGGCGCACCCTACGGCCCGGACGCGGGTTTCACCCGCCCTACTCCACCACCCTCACGCTCGCCGTCATCCCCGCGCTCAGCGGCAGGTCCTGCGGCACCTCCTCCAGCTCGATGCGCACCGGGATGCGCTGGGCCAGGCGCACCCAATTGAAGGTCGGCTCGACGTTGGCCAGCAGCTGGGCGTCCGGCGCGGCGTTGCGGTCGGTGATGCCGCGGCTGATGCTCTGCACCCGGCCGCGCAGCGGTTCGCCGCCGCTCATCAGGGTCACCTCGGCCGCCGCGCCGACGCGGATGCCGAGCAGCTTGGTCTCCTCGAAATAGGCCTGCACGTAGAACGACTCGTCCGCCACCAGGGCCATCACCGCCTGGCCGGCCTGCACGTAGTTGCCCTGGGCCAGGTGCAGGTTGGTGACCTGGCCCGAGCGCGACGCGCGCACCTCGCTGCGCTTGAGGTTGAGTTCGGCCAGCTTGACCTCGGCCTGGGCCTCCTGGAACTCGGCGCGGGCGATCTCGGCGTTGATCTGGGCGTTCTCGCGCAACTCGGCACTGATCGCCTGCGGCCCAAGGTGGGCGCGCCGCGAAGCCTCGTGCTGGCGCAGGCTGAGCTGCTGGCGGCGGGTCTCGGCCAGCGCCCGGGCCTTGTCCAGCGCCGCCTGGTAGCGCTCGCGGTCGATGCTCATCAGCAGGTCGCCGGCCTTGACCTGCTGGTTGTCGCGCACCTTCAGCTCGACCACCCAGCCGGACACGTCCGGGGCGATGGTGACCACGTCGGCGCGCACCCGGGCGTCGCGGGTCCAGGGCGAGAGCATGTAGAAGTTCCACAGCCACCAGCCGGCCAGCAGGGCCAGCGCGACCACCAGCAATGTCACCACCACGCGGGGCAATTCACGCATCACTCACTCCTTACCAGGTCGCCAGCAGGGCCATCAGCCCGGCCAGCACACAGACATACAGGGCACAGTCGAACAACGCCTCGTGCCAGATCCAGCGCGCCAGCCCGGCCCGCTGCAGGCCCAGGCGCAGCACGCCGGTCAGCAGCAGCGCCAGCAGCGCGTAGGCGAACATCGGGCTGAGCAGCACGCCGCCCAGCGCCCATTCACGCAACTCCATAGGGTTCTCCTTGGCGGGCGCACCACTGGCGCCAGCTATGGGTGAGCTGCAGCAGCGCGGCCTCGGCCAGCTTCAGCTCGATGGCCGGCGGCTGATCGTGCAGGGCCCGCGCCAGGGCCTCGGCCGGGCCGTCCAGGTCGTCGGCCCGCGCCGCGCCGGGGCCACGCCGCAGCAACGCCTGCATCGCGTCGAAGAAGCGCCGCTCGGCCTGGCGCGGCGCCACGGGCGCGGCCGCCAGGCAGGCGCGCAGGTGCAGCAATTCGTCGCCCAGGTCGAGGCTGTCGATGCCGTCGTCCCAGCGGCTGCGGCGGGTGCCCGGCAGTTGCGGGTAGAAGCGCGCCAGTTGCAGAAGGCGGTCCGCCATGCGTCCGCCGAACCAGTTCTCGGCGCCCGCCAAGGTGCGCGAGCAGAGCCGCGCCAGGTCGTCCAGGGTCGCCCGTAGCAGGCGGCGGCCGTGCCACACCGGGTCGCGCAGCACGATCAGGCGCAGAGCCAGCACCGCGCAGCCGACGCCGATCAGCATCGCCAGCGCCTCGTTGAGGAAGAAGGCGACGTCGTAGACCATGTCGTTGCGCGGCGCGCAGAGCACGATGAAGTGCAGGCAGAACGAGGTGGCGGCGCCCGCCAGCATCGGCCGCGCCATCGCCAGCAGGCCGAAGAACAGCGGCACGCCCAGGGCCAGGCAGAGCAGCGGGAAACCGTTCCACTGGGGCAGCAGCACCTGGCCCACCACGAACGCCACCGGCAGCGCGTAGAAGATGCCGCGCAGGAAGGCCATGCCGATCAGGTCGGCGTTCTCGCGGCTGGCGAACAGGCTGCACACCACCGCCCCCAGCAGCAGCGCGCCGCTGGCGGCGGTCCAGCCGGTCGCCAGCCAGAACGCCGACAGGGTCAGCAGGGTCAGGCTGCTGCGCAGGCCGTAGACCGCCGCCGTCTGCAGGTCGCGGTGCCAGGACAGCGGCGGTGGCGCGTCCTGCGGTGCCGTGCCCTGCTCCACCGCCTCCAGCGCGATGCGCGCCCGCGACAGCTGGCGCACCAGCACCACCATGCGCCCGAGGCAGTACTGCCGCACCAGGGGCTGGGCCGGATCGTGGGAGGCCTCCAGCAGGCGCTGGGAGAGCGCCTCCTCGCGCGCCTGGTCGGGTTCGGCGAGTAGCGCCTGGACCTCGTTCAGCAAGGGGGTGAGGGCATGGACGTCGACCTCGTCCAGTTGCTGCCACTGGCGCGCCACGCCCCGGGCCAGGCGCAGCAGGCCGAGTAGTTCGCGGGTCAGCGCGCGCAGGCCGCGCGCCCGCTGGCGGCCGCGGTTGCCCTCGAACCAGGCGTGCTCGCGCTGGGCGTCCACGGCGACGATGCGGCCGAGGGTCTCCAGCAGGCCCTGGCGCGCCGCCGTGCGCCCCTGCAGCGCCGCGGCCGCCGCCTGGGCACCGCCCTGCCAGGCGGCGCGCGCCTGCTGCACCACCACCCGCTCCACCCGCTGCGGCCAGAGCACAGCGCTCACCGCCATCGAGCAGAGGATGCCAAGGCTGATCTCGGTGCAGCGCGCCACCGCCTCGTCGAACACCAGCAGCGGCTTGCCGGTGATCGGCAGGCAGATGATCGCCACCGTGTAGCCGGCCAGCACGAAGGAATAAGCCCAGGCGCTGCGCAGCAGGGTCGAGGCCGCCGTGCACAGGCCCAGCCACAGCGCCATCACCAGCAGGAACAACCAGGGCGCCTGGGCGAACAAAGCCATGAACAGCACCGACAGCGCCGTGCCGACGAAGGTGCCGAGCAGCCGCGCCAGGCCCTTCTGCACCACCATGCCGGCCAGCGGCTGGGCGACGATGAACGCGGTCATCAGCGCCCACTGCGGTTGGTCCAGGTCGAAGCGGAAGGCGCACCACAGGGCCAGGCCGCCGCTGAGCAGCGTCTTGCAGGCGAACTGCAGCGCGGCGGGAGCGGGGGCGAACATGGCCGAGAGGAAATCGCGCACGGGATCGTCCTGAAGGAGATATGGAAAGAAGGTAGCCGGCCCCGGCCGGGGCGGCTAAACAATCAGGGCTAATTATTAGCTAACTAACAATAGTCGTCCAGAGCGCCGCTGGACGAACGGCGGTTGCCATTAATTAATCGTTTATTTAATTATTCGACCCATGAACCGACAGCCCCGCCCTCACCGCGCCCCCGGGCGCCCCGCCGCCGATGCCACGGTGCAGCGCACCCAGCTGCTGGAC
>NZ_BPFX01000025.1 GCF_019655855.1 Pseudomonas paralcaligenes
GGACCCAGAAACACCGCGCATGGATTCCCGCGTGCGCGGGAATGACGGAATTCACAGGCTCTTCACCCGATTGCCAGGGCCAGTCGACGGAACGGGGCCGCGGGCCTTAAGCTGCGCGCCTGCTCAATCCACGGAAGGATACCCTCATGTTCAGGCTCGCCCGTTCCACGCTCTACCTCAAGCTCGGCGCCCGGCGCCTCAGCGGCCTGCATCTGCCCTCGGGCAAGGCATTCGACGAGCTGCCGATGCTGGCCATCGAGCACGCCCGCGACGGCTCGCGCAAGGGCGTCGCCATGGGTACGGAGGCTCTGAAGCTGCAGGAGCGGTCGGAAATCCGCATCGTCAACGGCTTCGACCATCCGCGCACGCTGCTGGCCGACTTTCCCGTCGCAGAGCAGACGATCAAGCTGTTCCTCCGCCGCTGGCGCCCGCGCTTTCCCTGGAGCCGCCCTCCCGTGCTGGTCCTGCATCCACGGGAGCGCCTGGAAGGCGGGCTGACCCAGGTGGAAATCCGCGCGTTCACCGAGCTGTTCATGGCCAACGGCATCCGCACGCTGTATATCTGGACCGGCCGCGAGCTGACCCCCGAGGAGCTGCGCGACCTGGCGTTCCCCACCGCAGAGGGAACGCTGATCGCGCACTGAGGCTCAGTCGTCGCTGATCTCGATGATCGGCATGGCGCCACTGCCCAGGCCGCCCTGGGCGATGCGCGCACCGACGCTGCGGGCCGTGGCCTGGTAGATCATGGCGATCTGGCTCTCGATGTCGGCCACCACGGTCGGCTTGCCGCCGTCGGCCTGCATGCGGATGGCCATCGACAGCGGCAGCGAGGCCAGCAGGTCGACGCCGTACTGGGCGGCCAGCTTCTCGCCGCCGCCCTCACCGAACAGATGCTCGGCGTGGCCGCAATTGCTGCAGATGTGCACGGCCATGTTCTCCACCACGCCCAGCACCGGGATGTTGACCTTGCGGAACATCTCCACGCCCTTGCGCGCATCCAGCAGGGCCAGGTCCTGCGGGGTGGTGACGATCACCGCGCCGGCCACCGGCACCTTCTGCGCCAGGGTCAGCTGGATGTCGCCGGTGCCCGGCGGCATGTCGACGATCAGGTAGTCCAGGTCGTCCCAGGCGGTCTGGGTCACCAGCTGCAACAGCGCGCCGGAGACCATCGGCCCGCGCCACACCACCGGGGTGTTGTCGTCGGTGAGGAAGGCCATGGACATCACCTGCACGCCGTGGGCCTCCAGCGGCACGAAGAACTTCTGGTCGCGCACCTTGGGCCGGGTGCCCTCGGGGATGCCGAACATGATGCCCTGGCTGGGGCCGTAGATATCGGCGTCGAGAATGCCGACGCGCGCGCCCTCGCGGGCCAGCGCCAGGGCCAGGTTGGCCGCGGTGGTGGACTTGCCCACCCCGCCCTTGCCGGAGGCCACGGCGATGATGTTCTTCACCCCGGCCAGCGCCGGCACCTGCTCCTGGGCCTTGTGCGGCTCGATCACCACGTCCACCTGCACCTGGGCCGACTCCACGCCGTCCAGCCCCTCCAGCGCCATCTGCAGCATCTGCGCCCAGCCGCTCTTGAACAGCCCGGCGGCATAGCCCAGCTCAAGGCGCACGGCGACCTTGCCGCCCTGGATGTCGATTTCGCGCAGGCAGCCGGCGCTGACCGGGTCCTGGTTCAGATGGGGGTCGGTGAACTGACGCAGGCAGGCTTCGACCGCTTCGCGGGTGACGGCGCTCATGGGCAACTCCGAAAGACTGAGCAAAACAGGCGGGCATCTTACAGCAGGGCGGAAAACCACCGTAGGTCCTTTTCGCCGCAGCGGGTCATCCGGGCACGCGGGTGAAAAAAAACCGCCGCGCCTATATAGTGGCCGACTTCCCTCGGTTCACCTGTACGGCCCGCTCACCATGTCCGAAGCCCGCAAGATACTCGTCACCAGCGCCCTGCCCTACGCCAACGGCTCGATTCACCTCGGCCACATGCTCGAGTACCTGCAGACCGACATGTGGGTGCGCTTCCAGAAGCTGCGCGGCAACCAGGCCATCTACGTCTGCGCCGACGACGCCCACGGCTCGGCCATCATGCTGCGCGCCGAGAAGGAAGGCATCACCCCGGAACAGCTGATCGACAACGTGCGCGCCGAGCACATGGCCGACTTCGCCGACTTCCTGGTGGACTTCGACAACTACCACTCG
The DNA here is from genome assembly GCF_019655855.1 of Pseudomonas paralcaligenes. Lineage (GTDB taxonomy): Bacteria > Pseudomonadota > Gammaproteobacteria > Pseudomonadales > Pseudomonadaceae > Aquipseudomonas > Aquipseudomonas paralcaligenes. The sequence continues at coordinate 2,200 of NZ_BPFX01000025.1, forward strand.
ACCCACTCGGAAGAGAACCGCGAGCTGTCCGCCGCCATCTACCTGGCGCTGCGCGACCGGGGCCACATCGCCACCCGCGCGGTGACCCAGTACTTCGACCCCGAGAAGGGCATGTTCCTGGCCGACCGTTTCATCAAGGGCACCTGCCCGAAATGCGCGGCCGAGGACCAGTACGGCGACAACTGCGAGAAGTGCGGCGCCACCTACGCGCCCACCGAGCTGAAGAACCCGAAATCCGCCATCTCCGGCGCCACCCCGGTGCTCAAGGAGTCCCAGCACTTCTTCTTCAAGCTGCCGGACTTCGAGGCCATGCTCAAGCAGTGGACCCGCTCCGGCACCCTGCAGGAGGCCGTGGCCAACAAGATCGCCGAATGGCTCGACGGTGGCTTGCAGGAGTGGGATATCTCCCGCGACGCACCCTACTTCGGCTTCGAGATTCCGGACGAGCCGGGCAAGTACTTCTACGTCTGGCTGGACGCACCGATCGGCTACATGGCCAGCTTTAAGAACCTGTGCGCACACCGCCCGGAGCTGGACTTCGACGCCTTCTGGGGCAAGGACTCGACTGCCGAGCTGTACCACTTCATCGGCAAGGACATCGTCAACTTCCACGCCCTGTTCTGGCCGGCCATGCTCGAAGGTGCCGGCTACCGTAAGCCGACCGCGGTCAACGTGCACGGCTATCTGACGGTCAACGGCCAGAAGATGTCCAAGTCGCGCGGCACCTTCATCAAGGCGCGCACCTACCTGGATCACCTGAACCCGGAATACCTGCGCTACTACTACGCCTCCAAGCTCGGCCGCGGCGTGGACGACCTCGACCTGAACCTCGAGGACTTCGTGCAGAAGGTCAACTCCGACCTGGTCGGCAAGGTGGTCAACATCGCCAGCCGCTGCGCCGGCTTCATCCACAAGGGCAATGCCGGCGTGCTGGTCGACGCCAACCCCGAGCCTGAGCTGTGGGAGGCCTTCCAGGCCGCCGCGCCGAGCATCGCCGACGCCTACGAGGCCCGCGACTTCTCCCGCGCCATGCGCGAGATCATGGCCCTGGCCGACCGCGCCAACGCCTGGATCGCCGACAAGGCGCCCTGGGCGCTGAACAAGGTCGAGGGCAAGCAGGCCGAGGTGCAGGAAATCTGCGCCCTGGGCATCAACCTGTTCCGCCAGCTGGTGATCCTGCTCAAGCCGGTGTTGCCGAACCTGGCCCGCGACGCCGAGGCCTTCCTAAACGTCGCTCCGCTGGGCTGGACCGACTTGGCCACGCCGCTGGCCGACCACCAGTTGAACCCGTTCAACCCGCTGCTGACCCGCATCGAACCCGCGAAGATCGAAGCCATGACCGAAGCCTCCAAGGAAGACCTCGCCGCCGAAGCCTCCAAGCCCCAAGGCAATGGCGAACTGGCGAAAGACCCGCTGGCCGCCGAGATCAACTTCGACGCCTTCGCCGCCGTGGACCTGCGCATCGCCCTGATCGAGAAGTGCGAGTTCGTCGAGGGCGCCGACAAACTGCTGCGCCTGTCCCTGGACATCGGCGACGAGAAGCGCAACGTGTTCTCCGGCATCAAGAGCGCCTACCCGGACCCGAGCAAGCTGGAAGGCCGCCTGACCCTGTACGTCGCCAACCTGGCCCCGCGCAAGATGAAGTTCGGCATCTCCGAGGGCATGGTCCTGGCCGCCGGCCCGGGCGGCGAGGAAATCTACCTGCTCAGCCCGGACAGCGGCGCCAGGCCCGGCCAGCGGGTGAAGTAGCAAGCTGCAAGCTGCAAGCTGCAAGCTGCAAGCTGCAAGCTGCAAGCTGCAAGCTGCAAGCTGCAAGCTGCAAGAATCAGTGTACAGGCCGAAACTCCGTCAAATGCTTTTCCGCTTTTACTTGCAGCTTGTGGCTTGCGACTTGAGGCCGCCTCTATGACCGACTTCCTCTTCGCCCTGATCGGCGCCGCGCTGGTCAGCAACCTGATCCTCGGCCTGCCGCTGGCCGCCGACGCCCTGCGCCATGCCCGCGTCCAGGCCCTGGGCCCGGCCGGCGCGCTGCTGATCCTGTTCGCCGCGCCAGTGTCCTGGCTGGTGCAGCAGGCGCTGTCGGCGACGGGGCCGGCCTACCTCCACCTGCTCGCCTGCCTGCCGTTGCTGGCCGCCCTGGGCTGGCTCTGCCTGGCCCTGCTGGCGCGCCTGCGCCCCGCGCTGGACCTGACCGGCCTGTGGCCGCTGCTGCTCGGCAACGGCCTGGGCGCCATGGTCCTGGCCGCAACCCTGGACGACTTCGCCAGCTCGATGGCGCTGGGGATCGGCGGCGGACTGGGCTTCTGGCTGGTGCTGCAGTTGATGAGCGACCTGATCGAACGCACCGAGCGCTGCGATGTGCCCACCGCCTTCCGCGGCGCGCCGATCCTGCTGGTGGTGGCCGGCCTCACGGGGCTGGCCTTCCTCGGCTTCGGCGGCCTGGGGGCGGCATGAACGAGACGATGCTCCCGATGCTTGGGGCGGGCGCAATCCCGCCGTTGTGGGAGCGGACTTGTCCGCGAGCTTCTAGCTGCCGTTACCCAAGCTTCGCGGCCAAGGCCACTCCCACAGGTGCGCTCCCCCGAGTGTCTGCGGGGGCATGGCCATGAACAACGCCCTGCGCATCGACGCGCGCGTCCAGGCCATCGACGCCCTGCTGCCGCAGACCCAGTGCGGCAAGTGCGGCCATCCGGGCTGCAAGCCCTACGCCGAGGGCATCGCCGCCGGCGAGGCGATCAACAAGTGCCCGCCCGGCGGCACCGCCACCCTTCACGCCCTGGCCCAGTTGCTCGCGGTGCCGGAATTGCCACTGGAACTGCCGGAAGTACCGCCGCAGATCGCCCTGATCCGCGAGGCCGAGTGCATCGGCTGCACCAAGTGCATCCAGGCCTGCCCAGTGGACGCCATCGTCGGCGCGGCCAAGCTGATGCACACGGTGATCCGCGACGAATGCACCGGCTGCGAGCTGTGCGTGGCGCCCTGCCCGGTGGACTGCATCGACATCCTGCCGCTGGCCGCCGCGCAAGCGCAGCAGCAGCGCGAGCGTGCCGACCAGTTCCGCCGTCGCCACGAGGCCCACCTCGCCCGCCTGGCGCGCGACGAGGCCAGGCGCCAGGCCGAGCGCGCCGCCCGTGTGCCCGCCGTGGCGGCAGCGGTTCCGACGCCGCCACCGGCCGGCGGTGACGACACCTACAAGCGCCTGAAGATCGAGGCGGCCATGGCCAAGGTGGTGCTGACAAAGGCCGAGAAGCAGCTGGCCCAGCGCGGCAATCCCGAGCTGCAGCGCCAGGTGGACGAACTGCGCCGCGCCGCCGAGCGGGCCCAGCAGGCCTTCGACCAGGCCACCCCGCCGGCCCCGGCCGCGCCCAGCGCGGGCGTCGCCGCGCTCAAGCAGGCGAAGATCCAGTTCGCCCTGCGCCGCGCCGAGCTGGACAAGGCCCTGCGCCAGGGCGCCGACGACGCCACGGTGCAGGCGCTGCGCCGGGCGCTGGACGCCGCGGCGCAGGCCCTGCATGCCGCCGAGGACGCCAGCGGCAAGCCGGCGCCCGAGCTGGTGCGCGTCGACAAGCGGCCGGTCGATCCCGCGCTGCGCGAGCTGAAGACCGAGCACGCCTATGCCCGCGCCGAGCTGCAGCGCCTGGAGCGACGCCTGGCGGCCAACGCCGCGGCGGTCGAGGCCGACGTCCTGCAGCGGGCCCGCCAGCGTCTGGCGGAGGCGGAGCGACGCCTGCATGACCACCAGCAGTCCTGAACTCGCCTTCGACCCGCGCCCGGCCATGCAGCGGGTGCTGCTCGCCTGCCTGCCCGGTGCCATGGCCCTGCTCTGGTTCAACGGCTGGGGACTGCTGATCCAGCTGCTGCTGGCCGCCCTCACCTGCTGCGCCTGCGACCTGCTGGCCCGGCGCCTGCGCGGCCGGCCGCGCCACGACGGGCGCCACAGCCTGTTCGGCCAGCCGCTGCTGGCCGAGGGCAGCGGCCTGGTCACGGCCCTGCTGCTGGCCCTGGCCCTGCCCGGCTACGCACCCTGGTGGCTGACCGTCGCCAGTGCCGCCTTCGCCAGCCTGTTCGGCAAGGCGCTGTTCGGCGGCTTCGGCCACAACCCGTTCAACCCCGCCATGCTCGGCTACGCCTTCGCCCTGGTGGCCTTCCCGGCGCAGATGGTGCACTGGCCCGCGCCGGGCGGCGGACACGACCTGCTGGCCGGCCTGCAGCAGATATTCGCCATCGGCCCCGGCCTGCCGGACGGCTGGAGCCAGGCCACCGTGCTGGACAGCCTGCGCCACAACGACCGTCTGACCGTCGACGAACTATTCGCCAGCCACCCGGCCTTCGGCGGCATCGGCGGGCGTGGCGCGGAATGGGTCAACCTGGCGTTTCTCGCCGGCGGCCTGTTCCTCCTGCAACAGAAGACCATCCGCTGGCAGGCGCCGGCCGGCATGCTCGGCGCCCTGTTCGTCGCCAGCCTGCTGTGCTGGAACGGCTCCGGCTCGGATTCCAACGGCTCACCGCTGCTGCACCTGTTCAGCGGCGCCACCATGCTCGGTGCCTTCTTCATCGTCACCGAGCCGGTCAGCGGCGCCGACAGCCCGCGCGGGCGGCTGTACTTCGGCATCGGCGTCGGCCTGCTGACCTATGCCATCCGCACCTGGGGCGGCTACCCGGACGGCCTGGCCTTCGCCGTGCTGCTGATGAACCTGTGCGTCACCCGCCTGGATCGCCTGGGAGCGCCGCGATGAAGCGCGCCGCGCCGCTGCTGCTGGCGATCGCCCTGCTCGGCGCCGGGCTGCTCGCGCTGCTCCAGCACTTCGCCGCGCCGCGCATCGAGGCCCAGCGCCAGGTCGCCGCCGAGCGCGCCCTGCTCGACCTCCTGCCCGCCGGCAGCTACGACAACCGCCCGCTGCAGCAGCCCATCGCGCTGGCGCCTGGCGGCCTGCTGGGTAACGCCCGCGCGCAGCAGGGCCATCTCGCCACCCTCGGCGGCCGACCCAGCGCCGTGCTGCTGCCGGTCGACGCGCGCGGCTATGAGGGGCCAATCCGCCTGCTGGTGGCGATCGCCGCGGATGGCCGGCTGCTCGGCAGCAAGGTGCTGCAGCAGCAGGAAACCCCGAGCCTGGCCGACCTCCTGGCGCCCGAGCGCGCCCGCTGGCTGCGCGGCTTCGACGGCAGGACGGCAGCCGACGGCGAAGCCGCCTGGACCCTGCGCGCGGACCAGGGCCAGGTCGACCAGATCGCCGGTGCCACGGTCACCTCCCGCGCGGTCACCGACGCCCTGCGGCGCGCCCTGCGCTTCTTCGATGCCGAGCGCGACCGGCTGCTGGAGGTTCGGCCATGAAGCGCGCCCTGCCACTGCTCGCCCTGGCCCCCCTGCTGGGCGCCACCGACCTGCTGGTCAAGGGCCTCGGCATCGGCGTCGCCGGCCTGCTGGTGACAACGCTCTGTGGCCTGGCGCTGGCGCCCCTGCGCGGGCGACTGGCGGGCAACGCCCTGCTGCTGGCGGCCCTGCTGCTGGGCGGCATCCTGGCCAGCGCCGCCAGCCTGGCCCTGCAACTGCTCAGTGCCGAACTGGCGAGCGCGCTGGCGCTGTTCCTGCCGCTGCTGATCCTGCCCTGCCTGGCGCTGGCCCTGGGCGATTCCACGGGCGCCCTGGCGGGACTCCGGCCCGGCCTGCTGTTCGCCCTGGCCGCCGTGCTGCTCGGCGCGCTGCGCGAGGTATTCGGCCATGGCAGCCTGTTCGCCCACGCCGACTGGCTGCTGGGTCCGGCGGCGAGCGGCTGGAGGTGGTCGAGCGGCATGCCGTTGCTGACGCACGCCGCCGGCGCCTTTATCCTGCTCGGCCTGCTGCTCGCCCTGTTCCACCATTTCAACCAAGACGACGCCCGATGAACGCCGCCAAGCGCTACGAGATCTTCCGCCGCCTGCGCGAAGACAACCCCGAACCCAGGACCGAACTGGCCTACACCACCCCCTTCGAGCTGCTGATCGCGGTGATCCTCTCCGCCCAGGCCACCGACGTGGGCGTGAACAAGGCCACGGCCAGGCTGTACCCGGTGGCCAATACCCCGGAAGCCATCCATGCCCTGGGCGTGGAGGGCCTGAGCGAGTACATCAAGACCATCGGCCTGTACAACAGCAAGGCGAAGAACGTCATCGAGACCTGCCGCATCCTCGTCGAGAAGCACGGCAGCCAGGTGCCGGACAACCGCGAGGACCTGGAGGCGCTGCCCGGCGTCGGCCGCAAGACCGCCAACGTGGTGCTCAACACCGCCTTCCGCCAGCCGACCATGGCGGTGGACACCCACATCTTCCGGGTCAGCAACCGCACCGGCATCGCGCCCGGCAAGAACGTGCTGGAAGTGGAGAAGAAGCTGCTCAAGTTCGTGCCCGGGGAGTTCCTGCTGGACGCCCACCACTGGCTGATCCTGCACGGGCGCTACGTCTGCCAGGCGCGCAAGCCGCGCTGCGGGGCCTGCCGGATAGAGGATCTGTGCGAATACAAGGCGAAGACTTCGGACGATTGACGAGCCATTGAATCGACCAATGCGTCGATTGAAAAAATCTTTTTTACCGACCCCTGCTTTGCCGCTATAAGGTGCGCCATCAGCCTCCGAACCTTTGGAGTGGGCCTATGAGCACTGGCAAAGAAGAACTCGAACTCGAAGACGATTTCGTCGCCGAAGACAGCGAAGACGCTGGCGAGCGTACCGTGGAGGTCGCCAAGACCAACCTGACCAAGCGCCGCATCATCGACAATCTGCTCGACGAGCGCCGCCTGCAGAAGCAGCTGAGCGACTACGACTACGATTTCTGAGTCTTCAGCCACCCTCTCGCGGAGGGACTGAATCCAACCCACACCCTGCCCCGGCAGGGTGTTTTTTTGGCTCCGTCATTGGCTGTGGCGGTATTGCCGTAGGGTGCGCCGTGCGCACCGGCAAGCCCGTATGCGCCCTTGGTGCGCGCGGCGCACCCTACGGAGCATGAGCGCTCGGCCCTTCGCCAAGCCCTGCCAAGCGCTCCTCCAGGCCCACCAGGGCATGGTTGATGGAGACGCAGTTGGCCAGCATCTCCTCCATCTTCGGTTGCAGTTCGAGGGTGAGTTCGGAGACGCCGCTGCGCAGGAACCAGCGCGACATCAGCTGCATCGAGTCCGCCAGGGCGACCTGGTTCTGGTGCAGCAGCCATACGACGGCGAGGAATGCTTGCTGATCTTTCACCTGTCGGCTCCGAGAAATTGGCCTTCGCCAAGATCGGACGTAGGCGGCGAACATGCCATACCCCGATGGTGATACCTCTCTCTCTTCATAAAAATTGACGAGAATCATTATCGATAACCCTCAACCTTCCTACGCTGGCCCGGTCATCTCCGAACCGGAAACCCAGCGCATGAAGACCTCTACCCTGCTGCCCCTGATCGCCCTCTTCGCCGCCGCCTCCGCCAGCGCGAAGGAATACCCCATCGGCGAGCCCCAACAGTGCGCCGGCATGGAGGTCGGCGCCGTGTACCTGCAGCCGATCGAGATGGACCCGCCCGGGATGATGCGCCCGGCGGCCGAGTCCGACGTGCACATGGAAGCGGATATCAGCGCCCTGGAAAGCAACCGCCACGGCTTCCAGGAAGGCAGCTTCGTTCCCTATCTGTCCATCAGCTACACCCTGCAGCGGGTGGGCAGCGACAAGCTGATCCAGGGCGAATTCCACGCCATGGTCGCCAGCGACGGCCCGCACTACGGCGACAACGTGAGGCTGGACGGCCCCGGCAAGTACCAGCTCACCTACCGCGTCGCCGCACCCGGCGGCGGCCATCACGCCTTCGGCCGCCACACCGACAAGGAAACCGGCGTGGCGCCCTGGTTCGAGCCCTGCGAGCTGGAATACAGCTTCACCTACGCCGGTATCGGCAAGAAAGGTGGCTACTGAGCCACCTTGTAGGAGCGGCCTTGGCCGCGAACCGAGGCAGCACAGCAAGAGCTTCGCGGCCAAGGCCGCTCCTACAACTGCGGAACCAACCGACACGCGGAGACCCGCATGAGAACTCTCTTCGCCCTCCTGGCGCTGCTGGCGTTGCCGGCCTGGGGCGCACCGCTGCCGAGCTACGAGCTGAGCATCAGCGACGGGCACTTCACGCCCCCCAGCCTGACGGTGCCGGCCGGCCAGCGCTTCAAGATCGTCGTGCGCAACATCGGCCAGGGACCGGTCGAGTTCGAGAGCCTGCCCCTGCGGGTGGAGAAGGTGCTCGGCCCCGGCGTCACCTCGTTCGTCGTGATCCACCCGCTCAAGCCGGGGCGCTACACCTTCTTCGACGAATTCCACCTCGACCTGCCGGGCGGCTACATCGAGGCGCAGTAGGAGCGGACATGGAACAGGCACTTCTGATCGTCTGGCGCGAAAGCATCGAGGCCCTGCTGGTCATCGGGCTGCTCCATGCCTGGCTGAGGCGCCAGCACGACGGGCACCGGCACGTCCACCTGCTGTGGCTGGGCGTGCTCGGCGGCGGCGCCCTGGCGGCGGTGCTGGCGGCCCTGATGATCCTGGCGGGAAACTGGATGAGCGGCCCGTCGGGCGAGTGGTTCCAGGCGACCATGAGCGCCCTGGCCAGCGTGCTGATTCTGCAGATGGTGATGTGGATGCGGCACAACGGCCGGCAGCTGCGCGGCAGCCTGGAGAGCCGCGCCGAGCACGCCCTTACCCAGGGGCGGCGCAGCGGCCTGATGCTTCTCGCGGCCATCGCCGTGGCCCGCGAGGGCAGCGAGATCGCCATCTTCCTCTACGGCGCCGCCGGCGCGGCAAGCGCCTCGTCGATGCTGCTCGGCGCGGGACTCGGCGTGCTGCTCGGGGCCCTCAGTTTCGCCCTGCTCCAGGCCGGCAGCCACCTGCTAAACTGGCGGCGCTTCTTCGCCATCAGCGAACTGCTGATGATCTCCCTGGGCGGCGCCATGCTGATGAACGCCCTCGACCGCGCCACGGGGCAATGGATGGGCATGGACCTGCCCGAGCGGTTCTACGGCTGGCTGGGCGACCCGCTCTGGGACAGCTCGGCCTGGCTCGACGACGGCTCGCGCCTGGGCGGCATGATCGCCGGGCTGACCGGCTACCGGGCCATGCCCTCCCTCGTCGCGGTGCTGACCCTGACCGGCTTCTGGCTGCTCGCCTACCGCTGGCGGCGCGCGCCCCGCCAACCCGCCGAGGAGACACCCCGGAGCGCCGCATGAACGTCGCGCTGAATCGCCGGCTCGCCGCCCTGGGCGACGGCATGCGCCGGCATGCCGGCCTGATCCGCCGACTGCAGTGGGCGGTGGTGCTGGTCTACGCCGCGCTGCTGGTGGCGCCGGCCGCCCTGCCGCTGCCGGATACCCACGCGCGCATCCTGGACAACCTCGCACTGCTGGCGCAGTTCGTCTTTTGGGGTATCTGGTGGCCCTTCGTGCTGCTCTCGGTGGTGCTGTTCGGCCGCCTGTGGTGCGGCCTGCTGTGTCCCGAGGGCGCGCTCAGCGAGTGGGCCAGCCAGCGCGGCCTGGGGCGCGGCGCGCCGCGCTGGATGCGCTGGGCCGGCTGGCCCACGGTCGGTTTCCTTCTGACCACCCTCTACGGCCAGCTGATCAGCGTCTACGACTATGCCCAGGCAGCCCTGCTGATCCTCGGCGGCTCCACTCTCGCAGCGATGCTGGTGGGTTTTCTCTATGGCCGCGGCAAGCGCGTGTGGTGCCGCTACCTGTGCCCGGTCAGTGGCGTGTTCGCCCTGCTGGCGAAGCTGGCGCCGGTGCATTTCCAAGTGGACGAGCAGCGCTGGCGGGCCAATCTTCCGCCGCACCGCCCGCCGCCCAACTGCGCGCCATTGCTGGATATCCGCCGCATGCAGGGCGCGTCCGCCTGCCATGCCTGCGGCCGTTGCAGCGGGCAGCGCGACGCCGTGCGCCTGATCGCCCGCTCCGGCAGCGCGGAGATCGTCGACCTAGGCGGCGAGGCGGACGGCTGGGAGTCGCGCCTGCTGCTGTACGGGGTGATCGGCCTGGCCATGGGCGCCTTCCAGTGGACGGTCAGCCCCTGGTTCATCGCCCTGAAGCAGGCCATGGCCGAATGGCTGGTCGGGCACGATATCTTCTGGCCGCTGCAGGCCTCGGCCCCCTGGTGGCTGCTGACCCACTACCCGTCGAACAACGATGCGTTCACCTGGCTCGACGGCCTGGCGATCTGCCTCTACCTCGCCGCCAGCAGCCTCGCGCTGGGCGGATCGCTGCGGCTCCTGCTGGGTCTCGGCGGCCGCATGGCCGGACAGCCGGCGGCCTTCGCCCGCCACCTGGCGCTGTGCCTGGTGCCGCCCGGCGCCGCGGGGCTGTTCCTCGGGCTGTCTTCCACCACGGTGAAGCTGCTGCGCTACGAAGGCCTGGTTCTGTCCTGGGTGCCAACCGCGCGAGGCGTCCTGCTGCTGGGCGCGGCCTGCTGGAGCCTGTGGCTGGGCTGGCGCGTCTGCCAGCGGCTGCAGGCGCGGCAACGGCTGGCGCCGATGACCGGCCTGCTGCTGGCCAACGCCCTGCTCGGCTACTGCTGGTGGCTGCAGTTCTGGGGCTGGTGAAGCGATCCGCAGGGCCGTAGGGTGCGCCATGCGCACCAGCGGAATCAGCGGCCGCGCACGGCCCACCGGTACGAAACAGGCTTTCAGATATCGCGCAGCTCGAAGCGGGCGAACAACTGTCGCAGATAAGACCACAGTTCAATGGCCTCGGCCGGGGTCGGAGCGTTGCCCAGGGTGGGGTCCAGCATGCGTCCGGGGCGCGCCAGTTGCACGGCGAAGCGCTGCACACCGACGGCGGCCAGGCGCTCGGCCAGGCGTTGCAGGCGCTGGCAGTCGAACAGGTGCCAGTGCACCGTGGTGCGACACTCGAAGTCCACGCCGCTGGCGATGAGCAGCTCCAGGCTTTCCCAGTTGACCCTCCCGCTGCCGGAGACGCCGGTGATCAGCGCCGCGTCCTCTTCCAGCGCCTTGATGTCGAAGCCGACCCAGTCGCACAGCGGCAGCACGCGGCGCAGCGCGTTCGGTTTGATGCCGGCGCTGTGCAGGCCGATCTTGAAGCCCAGCTGGCGCACCCGGCGCATGGCGGCCGGCAAGGCAGGCTGCAGGGTGGCCTCGCCGCCGCTGAACACCACGGCCTGGAGCAGCCCTTGGCGCTTGCGCAGGAACGCGACGACCTCATGCCAGGCGACCGCGCCCTCCGCCTGCGCCCTGATCAGCTCCGGGTTGTGGCAGTAGCGGCAGCGCCAGGCGCAACCCTGGCAGAACAGCACGCAGGCGATGTGGTCGGGGTAGTCGATGGTGGTCAGCGGCAACAGCCCACCGACCTTCAGCGAGAATTCGCGCAGGTGCTCCGACCGGCTGCAGGAGGCATTCATCAGGGACTCCGGAGGAAACCGCCCGAAAGATCCGGGCGGGGTGGGTAATGCCGTTCACCTGGGCCATGTCCCGATTGGGTGTTGCTGGCGAGTGCCCGTGGGAGCAGCTGGGCGTCCGCGAATGGAACTGGCAGCGAAGATTCGCGGACAAGTCCGCTCCCACAGGGATCGTTCATGACCTTCACCCGCTGGAGAGAAAGGACTGAGCGCATCCGCTCAGTCCTCAGGTGAGCAGCATTACGGGTAGGGATGGCGCGCTATCGCGGCTCGCTGAAATGCCGGCGCTCGCGGTGTTCGGACTGCTTGCCCGGGTTGAAGGCAGATACCGGGCGGTGATAGCCCATCACCCGGGTCCAGACTTCGCAGCGCTGGCGTTGGGCTTCGGGCAGTTGCATGGCTTGTTTCATGGGATGTTGCTCCTTGCGGTGGGTGGACTCTGGTTCAACCGCAGGCGCCGCAGCACGACTGCTTGTGCAGCAGTGCCTCGTCGCATTTCGGGCAGAACTCGTGTTCGCCTGCCAGGTAGCCGTGCACCGGGCAGATGGAGAAGGTGGGCGTCACGGTCAGGTACGGCAGGCGGAACCGGCCTAGCGCCGTGCGTACCAGCTGCTTGCACGCCTGCGCCGACGAGATGCGCTCGGCCATGTACAGGTGCAGCACGGTGCCGCCGGTGTACTTGCACTGCAGCGCGTCCTGCAGCTCCAGCGCCTCGAACGGGTCTTCGGTGAAGCCCACCGGCAGCTGCGAGGAGTTGGTGTAGTAAGGCGCCTCGGGGGTGCCGGCCTGGACGATATCGGGATAGCGCTTCTGGTCTTCCTTGGCGAAGCGGTAGGTGGTGCCCTCGGCCGGCGTCGCCTCCAGGTTGTAGAGGTGGCCGCTGTCCTCTTGGAAGCGCACCAGGCGTGCACGCACATGGTCCAGCAGCTGCAGCGCGATGCGCCGGCCGGCCTCGCTGTGCAGGCCTTCGGTGTCGCCCGAAAAGTTGCGCAGCATCTCGTGCAGGCCGTTCACGCCGATGGTGGAGAAGTGGTTGCGCAGGGTGCCCAGGTAGCGCCGGGTGTAAGGATAGAGGCCGGCGTCCATGTGGTGCTGGATCACCTTGCGCTTGACCTCCAGGCTCTCGTAGGCCATCTGCAGCAGCTCGTCCAGGCGCCGCAGCAGGCCCGGCAGGTCCTGCCGATGGAGGTGGCCGAGGCGCGCGCAGTTGATGGTCACCACGCCCAGCGAGCCGGTCTGCTCGGCCGAGCCGAACAGGCCGTTGCCGCGCTTGAGCAGCTCGCGCACGTCCAGCTGCAGGCGGCAGCACATGGAGCGCACCTGGTTGGGCTGCATGTCCGAGTTGAGGAAGTTCTGGAAGTACGGCAGGCCGTAGCGCGCGGTCATGTCGAACAGGCGCGTGGCGTTGTCGCTGTCCCAGGGGAAGTCGTGGGTGATGTTGTAGGTCGGGATCGGGAAGGTGAACACCCGGCCCATGGCGTCGCCGGCCATCATCACCTCGATGTAGGCGCGGTTGATCAGGTCCATCTCCGCCTGCAGCTCGCCGTAGCAGAACGGCATCTCCACCCCGCCGATCACCGGCACCTGCTCACGCAGGTCCTCCGGGCAGACCCAGTCGAAGGTCAGGTTGGTGAAGGGCGTCTGGGTGCCCCAGCGCGACGGCACGTTGAGGTTGTAGATGAACTCCTGCAGCGCCTGGCGCACCTGCTCGTAGTCCAGCCGGTCGTTGCGCACGTAGGGCGCCAGGTAGGTGTCGAAGGAGCTGAACGCCTGGGCGCCGGCCCACTCGTTCTGCAGCGTGCCGAGGAAATTGACCATCTGCCCCAGGGCGCTCGACAGGTGTCTGGGCGGCCCCGCCTCGACCCGCCCCGGGATGCCGTTGAGCCCCTCGTGCAGCAGCGTGCGCAGGGACCAGCCGGCGCAGTAGCCGGCGAGCATGTCCAGGTCGTGGATGTGCAGGTCGGCCTCGCGGTGGGCGCGGCCGATCTCGGGGCTGTAGACCTCATCCAGCCAGTAGTTGGCGGTGACCTTGCCGGAGACGTTGAGGATCAGCCCGCCCAGGGAATAACCCTGGTTGGCGTTGGCCTGCACGCGCCAGTCCTCGCGGCGCAGGTATTCGTTCATCGACGCGGCCACGTCGACCAGGGTCTTGTGCTCGCGGCGCAGGCGGCCGTGGCGCTCGCGATAGACGATGTAGGCCCTGGCGGTGTCGTAGTAGCCGGCCTCCATCAGCACCAGCTCGACCTTGTCCTGCACCTGCTCCACGCCCAGGCTGCGGAATTCCAGCAGCCGGGACAGCACCGCGTCGGCCAGCGCCTTCGCTTCGTACGGCCCGAACTGGCCGGTGGCCTGGCCCGCGGCGGCGATCGCGCGCTCGATCTTGCCGAGGTCGAACGACACCTCGCTGCCGTCGCGCTTGAGCAGCGTGCGGGGCCGGTAAGGCGGTTGCTGCGGATTCATTCACTACCCCCTGAACACATCATCTAGTTATGAATTTATCTTCAACACACAAGATGATGTGAATCTACGCCAGGAGGCGGTGATCAGAAATTGATCACGATCAAGTCGGGAGCGATGGCATCCGTGACCCGTTTCACTTCGTCGCCCTCGCGTATGGAGACGACCGGATGGCGGGAAAGGGTCGAAAAAGGCGCTGTGCTCATTACCTGTTGTTGGGCAGGGGGCTGTGATTCGTAGGGTGCGCTGCGCGCACCGATAAACCGGCAACTCCGATCCGATGCCCGGCTGTTTATCCAGTGGCATGAAAGCTCCGGTTGCGCCCTCCTGGGAGAGTCACTTTCTCTTGTTTGGCTGTACAGACCGGACACATAGGTGACAGGTGTGAGGCAAGCGTTTTTGGTTGCTTTGTCCCGGCCGGGCAGGTTCGACTGACAAAAGTGACTCGCCCGGGAGGGCGAAACCAGAAGCCTCGAACTCCCCCGAAAATCAGCTCGAAACTCAGAAAACCTCCAACCCCCTCAAAGCCCCCTCAACCGCTCGTAGTAATAAGGCAACTGCAACAACGCATACCGCGCCGCCGCATAGCGCACCTCATTACGGTCGCCCTCGAACTTCAGCGTCTCGCTCACCACCCCCTGGTGATCGTTCACCCGCATCGCGCAGGCGAAGCACTGCACCCCATCCATCGGCCCCTCCGCCTCGGCCAGGCCGGTGTTGGCGATGGCGATGTCGGCGCGGCCCAGCTTCAGTGCGCCCACCGCCATCTCCCGTGCCACTTCCTCGCTGGTCAGACCGAAGCGGTCGATGGTCAGCGGGTTGACCCCCAGGCACAGCTGCTTGGCTTCCGGCGAATACACCACGAAGCCGCTGTCCAGCACCGAGCCGCTGCCGGAAATCTCCGCCAGCAGCGAGGCCATCAGCCCGCCGGTGCAGGACTCGGCGGTGCTCAGGGTGAGGTGGTACTTGTCCAGGAAATGCACGACCTGCTCGACGCTCTGCATGGTGCCCGACCTCTCGCGAAAAAGGGTTCTGCCTCTCCCGGAATGGGAAGCTCGCGCGGCCCGCAAAGTTCAAGCGAAAGGCCCGGCGCAGAGCCGAAAAAAGTCGAAACTTTCCGGCTTCGGCTCCAGTCAGGGAAAGAGTATGGGGTTAGTCGGTCGCTCTAGACGACGCCGGTCGGGCCAGGACGCGCCGACGTGGCCGCGGTGCCTCGCCCGGCTACCCCCGGCGGCAGGGAACTCGATTCTACTGGAGGACGACATGGGAAACGCTGCAGTGACCGCTCGTATCGATGCACAAGACATGGCCAATCTCCCGGCTCAGCCTCAATTGCACGTCGAGAGTCTGCGTGAACAGAAGAAGCGGATTCTCTTCGTCTCCTCGGAGTTCGCCGACCTGATCAAGGTCGGCGGCCTGGGCGACGTTTCGGCCGCCCTACCCCGCGCCATGGCCAGCCGCCACGACATGCGCGTGCTGATCCCCGGCTACCGCCAGGTAATGGAAAGCGGCCAGCAGATCCGCATCGTCGGCGAGATCGACGGCATGGCGGCGCTGCCGCCGTGCAAGATCGGCCGCATGGACCTGGCCGACGGGCTGATCGTCTACGTGGTGATCAACCCCGAACTCTACGAGCGCGACGGCACGCCCTACGGCGACAGCCAGGGCCGCGACTGGCCGGACAACCACATCCGCTTCGCCTGCCTGGGCCTGGCCGCCGCCGAGATCGCCAGCGGCACCGCCTGCATCCGCTGGTGCCCGGAACTGGTCCACGCCAACGACTGGCCGGCCGCCATGGCACCGGCCTACATGGCCTGGCGCCAGGTCGGCACGCCCACCGTGCTGACCATCCACAACCTGGCCTACCAGGGCCTTTGCGACGTGCATTCCTGCCCCGAGCTGGGCATCCCGGCCGAAGCCTGCGCCAGCGATGGCATGGAGTTCTACGGCAAGCTGTCGTTCCTCAAGGCCGGCATCGCCTACGCCAGCCACGTGACCACCGTCAGCCACACCTACGCCCAGGAAATCACCACCCCGGACTTCGGCTGCGGGCTGGACGGCATGCTCCGCGCCAAGGTCGCCAGCGGCGGGCTCAGCGGCATCATCAACGGCATCGACGAGAGCTGGGAGCCACGCACCGACCCGCACCTGGTCGAGGGCTTCGCCATCCACCAGTGGCACGGCAAGCAGGCCAACCGCGCCTACGTCGAACAGACTTTCGGCCTGGACGCCGACGACGGCCCGCTGTTCGGCGTGGTCTCGCGCCTGGTGCAGCAGAAAGGCATCGACCTGACCCTCGGCGTGGCCGAGGCGATCGTCGCCCAGGGCGGCCGGCTGGTGGTGATCGGCCGCGGCGAACCGGAGCTGGAAGCGGCGATGGCCGACCTGGGCCGCCGCCACCCGGGGCGCATCGGCGTGCACGTCGGCTTCAACGAGACCGACGCCCGGCGCATCTTCGCCGGCAGCGACTTCCTGCTCATGCCCTCGCGCTTCGAGCCCTGCGGCCTGAGCCAGATGTACGCCCAGCGCTTCGGCTCGCTGCCCATCGCCCGGCGCACCGGCGGCCTGGCCGACACCATTGAGGACGGCGTCACCGGCTTCCTGTTCCGCGAAGCCAGCCACGAGAGCTACCTGGAAGCGGTGCAGCGCGCCTTCAACGTGTTCCACCACCCGGAACTGCTCAACGCCATGCGCTGCCGGGCGATGGCCGCGCCACTGTGCTGGCGCCAGTCGGTGGCCCCCTACGACGCGCTGTATCAGCGACTGCTCGGTGCAGACCGTCTCGCCGCGGACCCGCTTTGATGTACCGCCACGGCGCCCAGCGCCTGGATGAGCGGCGCACCCGCTTCGCCCTGTGGGCCCCGGACTGCCGGGAAGTGGCCCTGGAGCTGCAGGACGAATCGCTGCACCCGCTGCACGCCGGCGAGGACGGCTGGTTCGCCCTGGAACTGGAGTGCCCCGCCGACACCTGCTACCGCTTCGTCGTCGACGGCCGCCTGCGCGTGCCCGACCCGGCCTCGCGCCGCCAGTTCGGCGATGTGCACGGCTTCAGCCGGGTGGTCGACCACACCGCCTACGCCTGGCGCCATCCACACTGGCGCGGCCGGCCCTGGCACGAGGCGGCGATCTACGAACTGCACGTCGGCCTGCTCGGCGGTTACACCGGCGTCGAGGCGCTGCTGCCGCACCTGGTGCAACTGGGTGTCACGGCGCTGGAACTGATGCCCCTGGGCGAATTCCCCGGGCGGCGCAACTGGGGCTACGACGGCGTGCTGCCGTTCGCCCCGGACGGCAGCTACGGCACCCCGGAACAGCTCAAGCACCTGATCGACAGCGCCCACGGCATGGGCCTGATGGTGTTCGTCGACGTGGTCTACAACCACTTCGGCCCGGACGGCAACTACCTCGGCCAGTATGCCCGCGACTTCTTCCGCGAGGACCGGCACACCCCCTGGGGGGCGGCCATCGACTTTCGCCGCCCGCAGGTGCGCGACTTCTTCTGCGAAAACGCGCTGATGTGGCTGCTCGACTACCGGGTCGATGGCCTGCGCCTGGACGCGGTGCACGCCATCGGCGACGACGACTTCCTCGTCGACCTGGCCGCGCGGGTGCGGGCCGCGGTCCAGCCCGGCCGCCACGTGCATCTGGTGCTGGAGAACGAGGACAACCGCGCCGGCCTGCTGCAGCGCGGCTACGACGCCCAGTGGAACGACGACGGCCACAACGCCCTGCACGTGCTGCTGACCGGCGAGCGGGAAGGCTACTACGCCGACTTCGCCGACGACGCCACCGCCCAGCTGGCCACCTGCCTGGCCCAGGGCTTCGTCTTCCAGGGCCAGGCCGATCGTCGCGGCCAGCGCCGGGGCGAGCCCAGCGAGCACCTGCCGCCGAGCGCCTTCGTGCTGTTCCTGCAGAACCACGACCAGGTCGGCAACCGCGCCTTCGGCGAGCGCCTGGCCGCCCTGGCCGACGAGGACGCGCTGAAGGCCGCCACCCTGCTGCTGTTGCTCTCGCCCATGGTGCCGCTGCTGTTCATGGGCGAGGAATGGGGCTCGACCCGGCCCTTCCTGTTCTTCACCGACCACCAGGGCGAGCTGGCGGACGCGGTGCGCGAAGGCCGCCGCCACGAATTCGCCGAATTCTCGCGCTTCTCCGACCCGCAGCTGCTGCTGGACATCCCCGACCCCAACGCCCAGGACACCTTCGATGCCTCCCGGCCGGACCTGGCCCCCGCCGACCAGCCGCGGCAGCGCGCCTGGCTGAGCTTCTACCGGCGCCTGCTGCGCCTGCGCCAGAGCCAGCTGGTGCCGGTGCTGGAAGGCACCCGCGCGCTGGGCGTGGAGGTGCTCGCCCGTGGCGCGCTGTCCGCCGGCTGGCGCCTGGGCGACGGCCGCCTGCTGCGCATCGACATCAACCTGAGCGACACGCCGGTGCCCACCGGCGCCCGCTCCCAGGCCGGCGACCTGCTGTGTGCCCACGGCGTCGGCGAAGACGACTACCGCCAGGGCCTGCTGCCGGCGCGCAGTGCCCAGGCCGTTCTGGAGATAGCGCCATGAGTGACGCCCTGCTGGCCGAACTGGCCGACGCCGCCGGCCTCAGCATCGACTGGACGGACGCCAACGGGCGCCCGCAACGGGTCAGCCCGGAGGCCCAGCGGCAACTGCTGGAAGCCCTCGGCCACCCGGCCGCAGACCTGCGGCAGATCGAGAGCAGCCTGGCCGAGCTGAAACAACGCGCCGCCGAGGCCGCCACCCCGCCGCTCCTCACCGCCGAACTGGGCCAGCCGATTCACATACCCGGCCAGCGGGCGGACAGCGCCTACAAACTGACCCGCGAGGACGGCGAGACGCTCTCCGGCCGGCTGGACGACCAGGCCCGCGTGCCGGCCATCGACCTGCCCGGCTACCACCGCCTGGACATCGGCGACCAGCGCGTCACCCTGGCCGTGGCGCCGCCGGCCTGCCGCAGCGTCGAGGAGTTGTGCGGCAAGCGCCACGCCTGGGGCCTGACCGCCCAGCTGTACGCCCTGCGCCGCCCCGGCGACGGCGGCCTGGGCGACACCCGCGCCCTGGAGGACCTGGCCCGCCACGCCGCCAACCTGGGCGCCGACGCCCTGGCCATCAGCCCGGTGCACGCCATGTTCGCCGCCGCCCGCGACCACTACAGCCCCTACTCGCCCTCCAGCCGGCTGTTCTTCAACGTGCTGCACGCCGCGCCGGGCGCCGTGCTCGGCAGCGACGCGGTGGCCCGCGCCATCGCCGCCTGCGGGCTGCAGGACGAGATGGCCCGCCTGGAGCGCGACGAACTGATCGACTGGCCCGCCGTGAGCGAGGCCCGCCAGCGCCTGCTGGCCCAGCTCTACCGCGACTTCCGCGAGAGCGACGGCAGCCTGCTCGGCGACTTCACCTCCTTCTGCGACCAGGGCGGCGACGCCCTGCTCCAGCACTGCCGCTTCGAGGCGCTGCACGGCCACATGCTGCGCCGCGGCGAATCCGGCGACTGGCGCGACTGGCCCGAGGCGCTGCGCGACCCACGCAACCCGGCCGTGACCCGCTTCGCCGCCGACTACGCCGACGAGGTCGGCCTGCACGCCTTCGGCCAGTGGCTGATCGCCCGCGGCCTGGAGAACGCGCAGACGGTCGCCACCGGCGCCGGCATGGGCATCGGCCTGATCGCCGACCTGGCGGTGGGCACCGCCTGCAGCGGCAGCCAGGCCTGGACCCGCCAGGACGAGCTGCTGCCCCGGGTCACGGTCGGCGCGCCGCCGGACATCCTCAACCGCGCCGGGCAGAACTGGGGAGTGTCCGCCTTCTCTCCCGACGGCCTGCGCCGCCACGGCTTCCGCGCCTTCATCGAAATGCTCCGGGCCAACCTGGCCCACGCCGGCGGCATCCGCATCGACCACATCATGGGCCTGCAGCGCCTGTGGGTGATCCCCCACGGCACGGCCCCACAGGACGGCGCCTACCTGCGCTACCCGCTCACCGACCTGCTGCGCCTGCTGGCGCTGGAATCCCACCGCCACCGCGGCCTGGTCATCGGCGAGGACCTCGGCACCGTGCCCGAGGGCCTGCGCGAGGAACTGGCGCGGCGCAACATCCTCGGCATGCGCGTGCTGCTGTTCGAGCAGCAGGACGGCCGCTTCGTGGCGCCGCGCCAGTGGCCGCGCGACGCCCTCGCCACCACCACCACCCACGACCTGCCCAGCCTCAAGGGCTGGCTGGCCGGCCACGACATCGACTGGCGCCTGCGCGCCGGCCACAGCCGCGCGGACCAGGAAGACGGCGACCGCGCCGAACGCCGGCGCGAGCGCGCGGCGCTGGTCGAGGCCCTGGGCGAGCACGCCGGTCTGGCGGACGGCGAAGACGCCGAGGCCTGCCTGGAAGCCGCCATCGGCTACCTCGGCGGCACCCCGGCGCCGCTGGTGCTGCTGCCCCTGGAAGACGCCCTCGGCGACGACCAGCAGCCCAACCTGCCCGGCCCCGGCGACGAGCACCCCAACTGGCGCCGGCGCCACGCCCTGCCGGTGCGCGAGCTGCTCGACACCGAAGCCACCCGGCGGCGCCTGCAGCGCCTCGCCGACGCGCGCCGGGAGGCCGCCGATGACTGACCTGCGCGCCACCTTGCGCCTGCAGTTCCACCAGGGCTTCACCCTGCACGACGCGGTGCCCCTGGTGCCCTACTTCTCGCGCCTGGGCATCAGCCACGTGTACGCCTCGCCGCTGCTCACCGCGCGGCCCGGCTCCACGCACGGCTACGACGTGGTCGACCCGACCCGGATCAACCCCGAGCTGGGCGGCGAGCCCGGCCTGGTGCGGCTGGTCGAGGCCCTGCGCGGGCGCGGCATCGGCCTGATCCTCGACATCGTGCCCAACCACATGGCGGTCGGCGGCGACGCCAACCCCTGGTGGCTGGACCTGCTGGAATGGGGCCAGGACAGCCCCTTCGCCAAGTTCTTCGACATCCAGTGGCACTCCCACGACCCACTGCTGGCCGGCCAGCTGCTGGTGCCCTTCCTGCGCAGCGACTACGGCGAAGTGCTGGCCAACGGCGAAATCCCCCTGCACTTCGACCCGGAGCGCGGCACCTTCTACGCCCAGCACTTCGAGCACCGCCTGCCGCTCACCCCGCCGAGCTACGGCGAGATCCTGCGCGGCAGCGAGGACGGCGCGCTGATGCTGCTGGGCGCACGCTTCGAGGCCCTGCGCGACGACCCCGACGCCTGGCAGACGGCCCAGGGCCTGTGCGCCGAACTGGCCCAGCTGGGCCGCCCGGAGGCCGGCGGCGACGCCGTGCGCCACGCCCTGGCCCGCTACCGATGCGACAGCGAGGAAGGCCTGCAGCGCCTGCACCGGCTGCTGGAGCGCCAGCACTACCGGGTGGCCAGCTGGCGCACCGCGGCGGACGACATCAACTGGCGCCGCTTCTTCGACATCAACGAACTGGGCGGCTTGCGGGTCGAGCGCCCGGAAGTCTTCGAGCTGACTCACGCCAAGATTTTCCAGCTGATCGAACAGGGCCTGGTCGACGGCCTGCGCATCGACCACGTGGACGGCCTGGCCAACCCGCGTGCCTACTGCCGGCGCCTGCGCCGCCGCGTCGACCTGCTGCTGGCCGGGCGGCCGCAGCCCGAGCAGGGCTTCCCGATCTACGTGGAGAAGATCCTCGGCCACGGCGAGCAATTGCCCGGCGACTGGAACACCTCCGGCTGCACCGGCTACGCCTTCATGAACCAGGTGTCCCTGCTGCAGCACGACCCGCGCGGCGAACAGCCGCTGCGGGCGCTGTGGAGCGAGCTGAGCGGGCGCCCGGCGGCGTTCGAGGACGAGGCGCTGGAAGCGCGCCGCCTGGTGCTCACCACCTCCCTGACCGGCGACCTGGAAGAAGTGGCCCAGGGCCTGCTCCAGGTGGCGCGCAACGACATCGCCACCCGCGACCTGACCCTGGCCTCGATCCGCCGCGCGCTGCTCGAACTGATCGTGCACTTCCCGGTGTACCGCACCTACGCCAACGCCTGCGGCCGCTCCGAGCAGGATCGCCAGGTGTTCGGCCAGGCCCTGGAAGGCGCGCGCCGGACCCTGGCCGAGGCCGACTGGCCGCTGCTCGAACACCTCGACCGCTGGCTCGGCGGCCAGCCGCTGCACGAACTGCCGCCGGGCCGCCCGCGCAAGCTGCGCGCCCGGGTGCTCGGGCGCTTCCAGCAGCTCACCTCACCGGTGGCGGCCAAGGCGGTGGAAGACACCGCCTGCTACCGCGCCGGCGTGCTGCTGTCGCGCTACGACGTGGGCTTCGACGCCGAGCACTTCAGCTACCCGGCGGAGCACTTCCACCAGTGCTGCAGTGAACGCGCCGCGCGCCTGCCGGACAACCTGCTGGCCACCGCCACCCACGACCACAAGCGCGGCGAGGACAGCCGCGCGCGCCTGGCGGTGCTGAGCGAGCGCGCCGACTGGTACGCCGGGCGGGTGCGCCGCTGGCAGGAGCTGGCCGCACCGCTGCGCGCCGGCCTGGCGGAAGACGCGCCGGATGCCGGCGAGGAGCTGATCCTCTACCAGGCCCTGCTCGGCAGCTGGCCGCTGGACCTCGACGTGGATGACGACGCCGGCCTGCGCGCCTACCTGGAGCGCCTGCTCACCTGGCAGCGCAAGGCCCTGCGCGAGGCCAAGCTCAATAGCAGCTGGAGCGCGCCGAACGAGGCCCACGAGGCGGCCTGCCACACCTTCCTCGAACGCCTGCTGACCGCGCCCGAGGGCCGCGAACTGCGCCGGGAGCTGGCCGAAGCGGTGGCCGCCATCGCCCCGGCCGGCGCCCTCAACGGCCTGGCCCAGTGCCTGCTGCGCCTGACCGCGCCCGGCGTGCCGGACCTGTACCAGGGCTGCGAATACTGGGACTTCAGCCTGGTCGACCCGGACAACCGCCGCCCGGTGGACTTCGCCGCCCGCGTCGAGTCCCTCGACGGCCTGGCCGAGCCGGGCGAACTGCTCGCGCACTGGCGCGACGGCCGGGTCAAGCAATGGCTGATCGCCAGCGTCCTGGCCCTCCGCCACGCCCGCCACCCGCTGTTCGCCCGGGGCGACTACCGGCCGCTGGCGATCGAGGGCGAGCACGCCGAGCGGGCACTGGCCTTCGTCCGCCGCCTGGGCGACACCCACCTGGTGGCCGTGGTGCCGCGCCTGGCCGCCGGCCTGCTGGGCGACCAGCCATTGCCCCACGTGCCCGCCGAACGCTGGGGCGACACCCGCGTGGTGCTGCCGCCGGAACTGGCGGGCCTGAGCCTGACCAGCATCCTGCCGCCCGGGCAACTGGACAATCGCGGCCACCTGCCGCTGGCCGAAGTGCTGGCGCAGTTCCCCGTCAACCTGCTCTGCCTCAAACCCCATCTCCAGGAGCCTAGCCATGAGCATCGATGAACAACGCGTCCGCGAATTCGCCTACCAGATCTGGGAATCCGAGGGCAAACCCGCCGGCCAGGAAGAACGCCACTGGGCGATGGCGCGCAAGCTGGCCGAGGCCGAAGCGGTCAGCGAACAGCTGCCGGCCGCGCCCAGGCCGCGCCGCATCAGCAAACCCAAGGCGGTGACCCTGGCCGAGGCGGAAGCCCAGGCCGCCAACCCCGCCGACAAACCCGCGCTGCTGAAGAAGCCGCGCGCCCCGCGCAACAAGGCCTGAGGCCCACCCATGAAAGCCACACGTTCGCGTATCGCCGAAGGCCACCCCTTCCCCCTAGGCGCCACCTGGGACGGGCTGGGCGTCAACTTCGCGCTGTTCTCGGCCCACGCCACCAAGGTCGAACTGTGCCTGTTCGACGAACAGGGCCAGACCGAGCTGGAGCGCATCGAACTGCCCGAGTACACCGACGAGATCTGGCACGGCTACCTGCCCGACGCCCACCCCGGCCAGGTCTACGGCTACCGGGTGCATGGCCCCTACGAACCGGACGCCGGCCACCGCTTCAACCCCAACAAGCTGCTCATAGACCCCTACGCCAAGCAGCTGGTGGGGCGGCTCAAATGGTCCGAGGCGCTGTTCGGCTACACCATCGGCCACCCGGACGCCGACCTCAGCTTCGACGAACGCGACAGCGCCGCCTTCGTGCCCAAGTGCAAGGTGATGGACCCGGCCTTCACCTGGGCCGAACAGGCACCCATCCGCGTGCCGTGGGACAGCACCATCCTCTACGAGACCCACCTGCGCGGCATCAGCATGCGCCACCCGGCCGTGCCCGAGCACCTGCGCGGCACCTGCGCCGGGCTGATGAACCCGGAGCTGCTCAAGCACATCCGCTCGCTCGGCGTGTCCAGCATCGAGCTGCTGCCGGTGCATGCCTTCGTCAACGACCAGCACCTGCTGGAAAAGGGCATGAACAACTACTGGGGCTACAACAGCATCGGCTTCTTCGCCCCGCACCCGGCCTACCTCGCCAGCGGCAAGGTCAGCGAATTCAAGGAAATGGTCGCCCACCTGCACGACGCCGGCCTGGAGCTGATCCTCGACGTGGTCTACAACCACACCGCCGAGGGCAACGAGCGCGGCCCGACCCTGTGCATGCGCGGCATCGACAACGCCAGCTACTACCGCCTGATGCCGGACGACCGACGCTACTACATCAACGACTCCGGCACCGGCAACACCCTCGACCTGTCCCACCCCTGCGTGCTGCAGATGGTCACCGACTCGCTGCGCTACTGGGCCACCGAAATGCGCGTGGACGGCTTCCGCTTCGACCTGGCGACCATCCTCGGCCGCTACGCCGACGGCTTCGACGAACGCCACAGCTTCCTCGTCGCCTGCCGCCAGGACCCGGTGCTGAGCAAGGTCAAGCTGATCGCCGAACCCTGGGACTGCGGCCCGGGCGGCTACCAGGTCGGCGGCTTCCCGCCCGGCTGGGCCGAGTGGAACGACAAGTTCCGCGACAACGTGCGCGCCTTCTGGAAGGGCGACGAAGGCCAGCTGGCCGAGCTGGCCAGCCGCCTCACCGCCTCCGGCGACCTGTACAACCAGCGCGGCCGGCGGCCGTTCGCCTCGGTCAACTTCATCACCGCCCACGACGGCTTCACCCTGCGCGACGTGGTCTCCTACGACCACAAGCACAACGAGGCCAACGACGAAGACAACCGCGACGGCACCGACCACAACATCTCCTGGAACCACGGCAGCGAAGGCCCCACCGACGACCCGGAGATCCGCGAGCTGCGCCTGCGCCAGATGCGCAACCTGCTGGCCACCCTGCTGTTCTCCCAGGGCACGCCCATGCTGCTGGCCGGCGACGAGTTCGGCCGCACCCAGCAGGGCAACAACAACGCCTACTGCCAGGACAACGAACTGAGCTGGGTCGACTGGAACATCGACGAGGAAGGCCAGGAACTGATCGCCTTCACCCGGCGCCTGATCGCCCTGCGCCGGGCCTATCCCATTCTCCGTCGCGGGCGCTTCCTGGTCGGCCACTACAACGAGGAACTGGGGATCAAGGACGTCACCTGGCTGACCCCGGACGGTGCGGAGATGGGCGAAGAACAGTGGCACGACGGCGAGGCGCGCTGCATGGGCATGCTCATGGACGGCCGCGCGCAACCCACCGGCATCCGCCGCAGCGGCGCGGACGCCACCCTGCTGCTGATCCTCAACGCGCACCACGAAGCGGTGGACTTCCTCCTCCCGGAAGTCGCCGAAGGCTCGGCCTGGACCAACCTGCTCGATAGCAACCAGCCGCGCCAGCGCACCACCGAGCACCTGCCGTTCGACAGCCGCTATCAAGCCGCTCCGCGCTCGTTGCTGCTGTTCAAGCTGGAGAAGGAAAGCGAGTGACGTAGGGTGCGCCGTGCGCACCGATGCTCCGAGGCGGTGCGCACGGCGCACCCTACGACAGGTCGCAAAAAATCCTGATTTCCTCCGGGCCATCAGCAACCCGGAGGAATTCCCGTTCAGTGTGTAGCCCGGATGAAATCCGGGGATGATCCGGTGCCTGGTCCCGTAGGGTGCGCCATGCGCACCGATAGCGCCGGGATGGTGCGTACGGCAACCCTGCGAATCACCCGCCCGGGTCTCAAAAAACCCTGAACCGCCTCCACCCCCTCCAGTCCCAACCTGAGTAGGCGCCGCGAACGCGGCGCCGTCACTTTCGACACAGGGGGACGACATGAAAACCGGCGAAATCATGACCCGCACCGTGCGTCCCACCGAAGACACCGCGCTGCGCGGCGTCGCGCAGGCCCATTGAGGCCCGCGGGCCGCGCCGGACGGAGGACAGCCGAGATGAAAGCCGTGGTATTCCATGACGTGGGCGACATCCGCCTCGACGACGTGCCCGAGCCCACGCTGCAGGCGCCCACCGACGCCATCGTCCGCATCACCGCGTCGGCCATTTGCGGCACCGACCTGCACTTCGTGCGTGGCACGGTCAGCGGCATGGCCAAGGGCACCATCCTCGGCCACGAGGGCGTCGGCATCGTCGAGGCCCTCGGCGAGGACGTGCGCAACCTGCAGGTCGGCGACCGGGTGGTGATCCCCTCGACCATCGCCTGCGGCAACTGCGCCTACTGCCGCGCCGGCTACTACGCCCAGTGCGACGACGCCAACCCCAACGGCAAGCAGGCCGGCACGGCCTTCTTCGGCGGCCCCTCGGCCTCCGGCCCGTTCCACGGGCTGCAGGCCGAGAAAGCGCGCATTCCCTTCGCCCACGTCGGCCTGGTGCGGCTGCCCAGCGAGATCAGCGACGACCAGGCAATCCTGCTCTCGGACATCTTCCCCACCGGCTACTTCGGCGCGGAGATGGCCGAGATCACCCCCGGTGACACCGTGGCCGTGTTCGGCTGCGGCCCGGTCGGCCAGTTCGCCATCGCCAGCGCCAAGCTGCTCGGCGCCGCCCGGGTGTTCGCCATCGACCATCTCGAAGACCGCCTGCGCATGGCCCGCCAGCAGGGCGCCGAGGTGATCGACTTCGACCGCGAGGACCCGGTGCAGACCCTGCGCCGGCTGACCAACGGCATCGGCGTGGACCGCGCCATCGACGCCGTTGGCGTGGACGCCGAGTGCCCCTGCCACGCCGCCGCGCCGCAGGTCGGCGCATTCCGCGAGGAGATGGCCGAGGTCGCCCCCAACACCCACCCGGACGGCGCCAACTGGCACCCCGGCAAGGCGCCGAGTCAGGCCCTGCAGTGGGCCGTGGAGGCACTCGACAAGGCCGGCACGCTGTCGATCATCGGCGTCTACCCGGAGCAGGCGCGGCACTTCCCGATCGGCATGGCGATGAACAAGAACCTGACGATCAACATGGGCAACTGCCATCACCGCAAGTACATCCCGCAGTTGATCGACCTGGTGCTCAACCGCCGTATCGACCCGGCCAAGATCCTCACCCAGGTCAAGCCGATGAGCGACGCCATCGAGGCGTTCAAGGCCTTCGACCGGCGCGACGCGGGCTGGATCAAAGTCGAGCTGCACCCGCAGATGCAGCTGGGCGTGGGCAGCGAGGAACGGATCGAGCGGCAGCCCCTGGACGACGCCATCGAGAACTCCCCAGCGCCCCGCCGGCCATGACGGCGCCCAGGCAGCGCTGGAGAAACCCGGCAGAACGAGCGACCCCGGAGAAAAGGACCCGAGAGACTCCATGAGCGATATCCGCATCGGCATTTCAGGCTGGCGCTACGCCCCCTGGCGTGGCGACTTCTACCCCAAGGGGCTGGTCCAGCGCCGGGAACTGGAGTTCGCCTCGCGGCAGGTCAATAGCATCGAGATCAACGGCTCCTTCTACGGCCTGCAGACGCCCGAGCGCTACGCCGGCTGGTACGCCGAGACGCCCGAGGACTTCGTCTTCAGCGTCAAGGCGCCGCGCTACATAACCCACGTGCTGCGCCTGCGCGAGCCGGCCCAGCCGCTGGCCAACTTCTTCGCCTCCGGGCCGCTACAGCTCAAGGACAAGCTGGGTGCCTTCCTCTGGCAGTTCCCACCCAGTTTCCGCTTCGATGCCGCGCTGTTCGGCGACTTCCTCGCCCAGTTGCCGCGCGACACCGATCAGGCCCGCGCCTGCGCCCGCCACGCCGAGGCCCGCCTGCATCGGCCCGGCTACCTGGAAGCGGCGCCGGACGCCGCCCTGCGCCACGCCGTGGAAATCCGCCACGACAGCTTCGCCACGCCCGCCTTCGTCGAGCTGCTGCGCCGGCACCAGGTGGCCCTGGTGGTGGCGGACACCGCGGGCAAGTGGCCCTGCGCCGAGGATGTCACCGCCGACTTCCTCTACCTGCGCCTGCACGGCGACGCGGAGCTGTACAGCAGCGGCTACACGCCCCAGGCGCTGCGCCGCTGGCAGGCGCGCATCAAGGCCTGGACCGCCGGCGCGCAGCCGGACGACGCCCGCCTGATCGACCCCGGGCACAAGCCGGCCAGGCGCCGGCGCGACCTGTACTGCTACTTCGACAACGACATGAAGGTGCGCGCGCCTTACGACGCGCGCCACCTGCTGGAAAGCCTGGGGCTGTCGCCCCGCCCACGCCAAGGAGCCCGGGCATGAGCGACTCCGTGCCGATCATGACCGTCGACAGCGCCCCCGCGGTACACCGGATCAAGGTGCTGACGATCAACACCCACAAGGGATTCACCCCGCTCAACCGGCGCTTCATCCTGCCGGAACTGCGGGTGGCGGTGCGCGCCACCGGCGCCGACCTGGTGTTCCTCCAGGAAGTGCTCGGCGCCCACCAGCGCCACGCCCGGCGCCACGACAACTGGCCGCAGACGCCGCACTACGAGTTCCTCGCCGACAGCATGTGGCCGCAGTTCGCCTATGGCCGCAACGCGGTCTACCCGGACGGCGACCACGGCAACGCGCTGATGAGCAAGTTCCCCATCAGCCACTACGAGAACTTCGACGTGTCCATCGGCGTGGTCGAGCAGCGCGGCCTGCTCCACTGCGTGCTGGACGTGCCCGGCCCGCGCCAGGTGCACGCCATCTGCGTGCACCTGGGCCTGCGCGAAGGCCATCGCCGGCAGCAGCTGGCCCTGCTCTGCGGCCTGCTGGAGCGGCTGCCGGCGGACGAGCCGGTGATCGTCGCCGGCGACTTCAACGACTGGCGCCTGCGGGCCGGCGCGATCCTCGCCGAACAGGGTCTGCACGAGGTCTTCGCCAGCCAGTTCGGCGAGCCGGCCAGGAGCTTCCCCGCCCGCTGGCCGATGCTGCGCCTGGACCGCATCTACGTGCGCAACGCCACCAGCCATGAGCCGGTGGTGCTGTCCAGTCACCCCTGGTCCCACCTTTCCGACCATGCCCCCCTGGCCGTGGAGATTCACCTATGAGTTACGACTGGCGCGAAGGCAATCAGGTAGGGCTGCTGATCAACGGCGAGGAATACTACCCACGGGTGTTCGAGTGCATCCGCGCGGCCCGCCACGAGGTGCTGATCGAGACCTTCATCATCTACGAGGACAAGGTCGGCAACGAGCTGCAGCAGGTGCTGATCGACGCCGCCCGCCGCGGCGTGCGGGTGGAACTGACGGTGGACGGCTACGGCACCGCCGAGCTCGGCCGCGAGTACGTCGCCGCCATGACCGGCGCCGGGGTCAACATCCACGTGTTCGACCCCAGCCCGCGCCGGTTGGGCGTGCGTACCAACCTGTTCCGCCGCCTGCACCGCAAGATCGTGGTGATCGACGGCGAGCGCGCCTTCGTCGGCGGCATCAACTACTCGGCCGACCACCTGGGCGACTTCGGTCCGATGGCCAAGCAGGACTATGCGGTGGAAGTCACCGGGCCGATCGTCGCCGACCTGCACCGCGCCAGCCTGCGCCTGATGCGCCCGGCGCTGGACGCGCCCAGCGAGGTGCGCCCGCAGACCGCCCCGGCCGGCAGCGCGCGCATGCTGCTGTCGATACGCGACAACGAGCGCCACAGCCGGGACATCGAGACCCAGTACCTGCAGGCCATCCGCTCGGCCAGGCAACGGCTGGTGGTGGCCAACGCCTACTTCTTCCCCGGCTACCGCCTGCTGCGCGAGATGCGCAACGCGGCGCGCCGCGGCGTGCGCGTCACCCTGATCCTCCAGGGCCAGCCGGACATGCCCTGGGCCCGGGGCTTCTCGCGCATGCTCTACAACTACCTGCTGCGCGACGGGGTGGAAATCTTCGAATACTGCCAGCGGCCTCTGCACGGCAAGGTGGCGCTGGCCGACGACGAGTGGACCACGGTGGGCTCCAGCAACCTCGACCCGCTCAGCCTGGCGCTGAACCTGGAGGCCAACCTGATCATCCGCGACCGCCGCTTCAACCAGCAGCTCCACGACCACCTGCAGGGACTGGCCGGCGACCACTGCAAGCGCATCAGCCTGGAACGCGCCATCCGTGGCTACTGGTGGCGCGCGCCGCTGATCTTCCTGTGCTTCCACTTCACCCGGCTGTTCCCGGCCATCGCCGGCTGGTTCCCGGCCCATGCCCCGCGGCTGGCGTCGCTGCACCCCGAGCCGGCGGACGCGTCGGAGAACATCTACCCGCAGGGCAAGGCATCATGAGCCAGCAGACCCAGACCAACCCCTGGCTGCGCTGGGGCAAGCGCCTGCTCACGGCGCTCTTCTTCATCCTGGTGCCGGTGCTGCTGTTCATGCTGGTGAAGAACCTCGAATGGAGCGAGGTGGTGCAGGCGCTGAAGAGCTACAGCCCGCTGATGCTGGCTGGCTGCGTGGCGATCACCGCCACCAGCTTCCTGCTGTTCAGCAGCTACGACCTGCTCGGCCGCGCCTACACCGGCCACCGCCTGCCGGCCCGGCAGATTCTGCCGCTGACCTTCGTCTGCTACGCCTTCAACCTCAACCTCAGCTCCTGGGTCGGTGCCATCGCCCTGCGCTACCGGCTGTATTCGCGGCTGGGGCTGGGCGTGGCCACCGTCACCCGCATCCTCACCTTCAGCCTGATCACCAACTGGCTGGGCTACATGATCCTCGCCGGCGGGGTGTTCTCCCTGCGCCTGGTACGCCTGCCCGAGCAATGGGAGATCGGTGCCACCGCGCTGCAGGCGATCGGTATCGGCCTGCTGCTGGTCGCCGCCACCTACCTACTGGCGTGCCGCTTCGCCACGCGCCGTTCCTGGTCCTGGCGCGACCACGAGGTGACCCTGCCGTCGCTGAAACTGGCCCTGGCCCAGGCCGGCATGTCGATGTGCAACTGGTCGCTGTCCAGCCTGCTGGTGTTCCTGCTGCTGCCCAAGGGCGTCGACTACCCCACGGTGCTCGGCATCATGCTGGTCAGCAGCATCGCCGGGGTGGTCACCCATATCCCAGCCGGGCTCGGCGTGCTGGAGGCGGTGTTCATCGCCATGCTCCAGGACCAGGTGCCCAAGGGCGCCGTGCTGGCCGCGCTGATCGGCTACCGCGCCATCTACCTGCTGCTGCCGCTGCTGGTAGCCGTGGTGGTCTACCTGGTGCTGGAGAAACGGGCGAAGAAGCTGCGGCAGAAGTCGGAGCGCGCCGGCCGGCTGGAGTCGGAAGGCGCCTGAGTTGGTGTATAACGGCGCGCTGAACCCTCAGCGCCCGTACCGCCATGCTTCTTGTCGCCAGCCGCAACGTCGCGCCCACCGCCGAGCACGCCACCCATCACCTGTACGCCCTGCATCTGGACCGGGCGAGCGCCACGCCTTTCGTCTTCTCCGAGTCCATCGGCGGCGGCCATGGAGAACGGGGCGGCAGCATCGCCCTGGGCCTGAGCGATCTGGAGCGCTGGGCGGGCGACTGGCGCGAGCATGTGCGCCTGGCGGGCGCGCCCCATCTGGTGGCCGTGGTCGAAGCGGCCCTCGCAACGGGCTCCCAGGCCGATCTCGTCGAACGTCTGCTCCGTGAAGCCGGCCGGGAGCGCGCATCATGATCACCATCCTCCCCGTCGAGGGCCCGGCGCCCACATTCGACCGCAGCTTCACCGTCACCGAAGAACTGCGGCTCGGTTTCCACGAAGGCGCCTTCACCTACGACATCGTGGCCGTGGAGCCCTACGAGAAGACCTACGCCGACGAAGACGAGGAAGACAGCGGCGAGCTGTTCGTCGCCTACCTGGATGGCCAGGTGGCCGGCACCCTCGTCCTGTCCGAGGCCTGGAACGGCTACGCGCTGATCGAAGACATCGCCGTCGCCCGCGACCTGCGCCGCGCCGGCGTGGCCAGCGCCCTGCTCCGCCACGCGATGGACTGGAGCCGGGCGCGCAAGCTGCCCGGCATCATGCTGGAGACCCAGCACAACAACGTGGCGGCCTGCCGCCTCTACGCACGCCACGGCTTCCGCCTCGGCGGCGTCGACCTCGACCTTTACCGCGGCCTGCCACACCAGGGCCGCCACGAGATCGCCCTGTTCTGGTACTGGCACGCGGATCGGAGCGGTTCCGCCGACTGAGCGCGGCCTATTGCTCGGCTTCTTCGACGATCAGGTAACGGTCGCCCCGCAGGTACAGATGATCGCCATCCCAGCCGGTGTAGTCGCCCTGGGCGTCGGGGTCGAAGACCGAACCGGCGGGATGTAGCCTCATCGGCCCCCGGTAGGCCAGGTCGCCCGAGGCATGGCGAATCTCTGCCTGGTACAGATCGCCGGCCTTGCTGAGGGTCACGAACACTCCGCCGTCATGACCGCCGACCCAGAACGCTTGCTCTGCCACGGAAGCGGGCCTGGGCGGCGATTCGGGGTCGACGGCGACCTCGCAGCCGGCAACGAGCATGAGAGCCAGGATCAGGAAACAAGAAGTGCGCATATCGGGGAATCCATTCACATGTAGGGTGCGCCGTGCGCACCGCGAGGCCTGCTGGTGCGCATGGCGCACCCTACGAAAGCGAGGCGCCGGGCGCAACCCGGCCGACGGTTAGCCGGAAATCGCCTTGAACTCCCCCCCGCCCTTCGGTGGTCTACCCACCGGAGGCCTTCGGGCCAGGAAACCGGAGCGGGAGCATGAAGAAGTACGACTTTCTGGTCAGCTACATCCTCGACAACCAGCCGCAATCGACCACCGTGCAGGCGGACAGCCAGTCGCTTACGCCCGACCAGGCGCTGTTCTACCTGCGGTCCCTGCACAGCCAGGCGGCTGCCGGGGCCATCACCGATGTGCAGGTGGCGCGCATCGACGTGGACAAGCTGCAAGACGCTCCCGCCCATCACCTGCAGCCCTGAGCGATGAAGAACCTAGAAACCCCAGCAACCAAGCTGGCCGTCTACGGCGCCCGGGGCAGCCTGGGCAGCGCGGTGCTGGTGGAGGCGCTGCACCGGCAGTACGAGGTCACGGCAATCGTCGATGAACTCAACGCACTGCAGGCGCGCCCCGGCCTGCGCACCAAGGGCGGCACGCCCGCCGACGCCATCGAGGTGAACCGCGCCGTGGCCGGGATGGACACCGTGGTCTGCCTGCTGGGCGAGGAACTGCCGGGTGACGCGCGGGACGATTTCCAGGTGGTGTTCAAGACCCTGCTTGCCCTGCTCGACGGCCTGGAGGTGGCCGGCGTGAAGCGCCTGCTGGTGGTCGACGACTTCGCCTGGCTGGACGAGGGCGGTGGCTCCGCCGCCGCCCCGGTACGCCACCTGCGCGAGCGGCTGATCGCCAGCCCGCTGGCCTGGACCCTGGTGGAGGCGCCCGTGCGCCCCGACGAGACGCTGGGGCCCGATGACTTCCTGCAACCGAGCGAGGCCGCCCAGGCCTTGCGCCGCTTCGCCGCGGGGCTGCTGGATGAGATGAACCTGGCGCTGCACGTTCGCGAGCGTGTGCGCATCGCAGAAGAAGGAGTCCGCTGATGGGACCGGAAAGCATCATTCTGCTCATGATCTCGGCCTGGTTTCTGGTAGCCGCCGCCATGCTCTGGGGCATGCTGCGCATCGCTCGCCGCCACGCCACCTACAGCCAGCCGCGGCCGGTGGAACGCGCGCCGGCGCCGCGCAACGCCGGCAAGCGCCGCCCGGCACAGCGGCCGAAGCTGCCGCGCCCGGTGCTGTCACCGGCGTACCGGGCCGCGCATCACTTCGCGCACCGCTGACGGCCGACGAAATTCCCGGCACTCGCGGCGGGCAGCCCTGTCGAAAACGCCATTCCGAAAAGATCAACAAGGTAAGGCGATAGATGAACAACGAGAGAATCTTCCGTGAAGCCCTGCTGGCGGCCCTGGTGGAGCACGCCGCGCATCACTTCGAGGAAGCCGCCCATTGCGCCTACGTCAACGGCCTGCAGGCGCGCACCCTGCTGACCAACTCCGGGCGCACCGAGCTGTGCCTGAGCCTGACCCGGCCGAGCGACGGCGCCCCGTGCAGCTACCGCATAGCTGCCCTTGCGGAGCGCGGGCGGGTGCTGCACGAGAAGGTCTACGGCGACGAAGTGGAGCGCCGCGAGGCGTCGCTGGAGTCGATCCGCGACAGCCTGGTGGAAGACGAACTGGCGGAATTCTTCATCAGGGCCACCGCCCTGCCGCTGGGCGCGATGGCGGAACTGCCGCGGCAACAGGGCGCGGCCTGACGCGCCCATGGAGATCCGAGCCATGCCTGTGATCGACGACGCCACTGTCCAACCCACCCTGAGCGGCGCCCTGGACGCGGTGCAGGTGCACTTCGAGGAAGCCGTCGACTATGCGCGGCACAACGGCCTGCTGGCCGAACTGGCGCGCCAAAACGGCGAACTGGTACTGCGCCTCAAGCGGCCCAGTGATGGTGCGCCCTGCCACTACCGCATCGTTGCGCTGCCAGGCACCGCACAGGTGCTGCACGAGAAATGCTACGGCGCCGAGACCGAGCGCCTGGAGGCTGCGCCGGACTCGGTCAACCAGACCGTGGTGGAGACCGAACTGGCCAGCTTCTTCATCCGCTCCGCGGCGCTGCCGCTGGACTACATTGCCCAGCGCCACCAGCCGGGTTTCATCTAGCGGTGGTGACCGCCGCAGAGTGCGCAGTGGGCACCAGGAGGCCACGCATACCCGGTGCGCACGGCGCACCCTACGCTGGCACGGCAGCCGATCTCGAAGAAAGGTTGAACCCATTCAGGACCCGGCGGGTCCGTTGTGCGATCCCGATAATGGCCATCCGCCAAATCGCTGGTACGCAGCGATCGGCGGGATGCTAGTGTTCCCGCCACCTAAGCCCCTGCGACAAGGAAATCCGCGATGTCCGTCTCCGTGCTTGCCGAGCTGCTCAAACAGAACGAACAGAACCTGCTGGAAAAATGGATGGCCGCCCAGCGCGTCGCCGGCATCCGCGTCGACCTGATCGACGAGAACACCGTGGAGGAGAACTCCCGGGAGCTGATCAAGGCCTTCATCATGGCCCTCGCCCAGGGCTCGGACAGTATCGAGGACCCGGCCTGGAAGCCGCTCAAGGCCCAGCTCGAACGCCTGTCGGTGAGCCAGGCCCGCCAGGGCTTCAGCCCGTCCGAGACCGCCACCTTCGTGTTCTCCCTCAAGGAACCGCTGTTCGACCTGATCCAGAACCAGGGCGAAAAGGCCATCGAACTGGTCTGGCTGCTCAGCAAGCTGATCGACAAGCTCGGCCTGTTCAGCCTCGAATACTTCATGGCCGGCCGCGAGCTGGTGATCCGCGAACAGCAGGAAAGCCTGCTGGAGCTGTCCACCCCCGTGGTCCAGCTGTGGGACGGCGTGCTGGCCGTGCCGCTGATCGGCGCGCTGGACAGCAACCGCACGCAGATCGTGATGGAGGCGCTGCTGGAGAAGATCGTCGAGACCGAGTCCGACATCGCCATCATCGACATCACCGGCGTACCGACCGTGGACACCATGGTCGCCCAGCACCTGCTCAAGACCATCACCGCCGCCAAGCTGATGGGCGCCAAGTGCATCATCAGCGGCATCCGCCCGCAGATCGCCGCCACCATCGTCCACCTCGGCGTGGAACTGGGCGACGTGGTGACCAAGGCCTCCCTGGTCGACGCCTTCAAGCTGGCCCTCAAGGAGCTGAACGTCCGCATGACCCGCGTGGAAAAGACGCGCTGAGGAGCCCGCCATGGTAGATCGCATTCCGATTCTCAAGATGGGCAGATACCTGCTGCTGAGCATCCAGGTGGACATGCACGACCAGCTGGCCATGGACCTGCAGGAGGACCTCACCGAGCAGATCGTGCGGCACAAGGCCAAGGGCGTGCTGATCGACATCTCTTCGCTGGAGATCGTCGACTCGTTCATCGGCCGCATGCTGTCCCACATCGCCAACGTGTCGAGGATCCTCGACGCCAAGGTCATCGTCGTCGGCATGCAGCCCGCGGTGGCCATCACCCTGGTCGAGCTGGGGCTGTCGCTGGATGGCATCGCCACCGCACTGAACATCGAAAAAGGCATGCGCTGGCTGGAAAACAGTGTCAGCGAGGACGATATCGCCGGGGAGCCCGAGAGTGACGAAGACACAGACGCTCCCACTGAAACAGGAAACTGACATCGTCCTCATCCGCCAGCAGGTGCGCAAGGCGGCCGAGGAGGCCCGCCTGGGCCTGGTCTCGCAGACCAAGATCGTCACCGCGGCCAGCGAGATCGCGCGTAACGCGCTGATCTACGGCGGTGGCGGCGAGTGCCTGCTCGAAACCACCCTGCGCGGCGGGCGCACCGCGCTGCGCCTGGTCATTTCCGACCAGGGCCCCGGCATCGCCGACATCGAACGCGCGCTGGTCGACGGCTACACCTCGGGCAGCGGCCTGGGGCTGGGCCTCAGCGGCTCGCGGCGGCTGGTGGACGAATTCTCCATCGAGAGCCAGCCCGGCCTCGGCACGACGGTGGAACTGTGGAAGTGGAAATGATCGAGCGGCCCCTCCAGTTCGCCCATGCGGTGACCCACGAGGCGCACGCGGACGCCGTGCGCCGCGCCGTGGTCCGCCATGCCGGCCAGTTGTGCGACGACGAGGCGCTGAGCGGCCGCGTCGCCGTGGTGGTGCAGGAGATGGCGCGCAACCTGGTGCTGCACGCCAATGGCGGCGAAATGTTCCATTACCAGGACGACGAGCGCCTGGAACTGCTGGCGGTCGACCGCGGCCCCGGCATGGCCGACGTCGCCCGCTGCCTCACCGACAGCTATTCCACCACCGGCACCCTGGGCGCCGGTCTGGGCGCCATCAGCCGGCTGTCCGACCGTTTCGACATCTATTCCCAGCCGGGCCAGGGCACGGTGGTGTTCGCCCAGTTCCGCTTCCGCCCGGCACCGGCGCCACTGCTGTCGGCAGGCCTGTGCACGCCCTACCCGGGCGAGGAGGTCAGCGGCGATGCCTGGGCGGTCAGGGACAACCGCGTGCTGGTGTGCGACGGCCTCGGCCACGGCCACGCCGCCCACGCGGCCAGCGGCAAGGCGCGCCAGCTGTTCCTCCAGCACGACCCGGCGCTGCCGCTGGAAAACCTGCTCGAACGCCTGCACCGGGCGCTGGCCTCGACCCGCGGCGGCGCCGTGGCCCTGGCCGAGATACTGCCGGAGCAGGCCCAGGTGCGATTCTGCGGCATGGGCAACATCGCCGGCGTGCTGCACGACGGCCGCAGCCGCAGCATGGTGTCCGGCAACGGCACGGTGGGCTACCGGATCGGCCGCATCCAGAGCTTCAGCTATCCCTGGTCGCCGGACACGCTGATGATGCTGGCGTCCGACGGCATCAATACCCGCCACGACCTGTCCGCCTACCCCGGCCTGGCCAGGCGGCATCCGGCGGTGATCGCCGCGGTGATCCACCGCGACTTCAGGCGCCATAACGACGACGCGACGGTGGTGGTGATGAAGCATGCATGACACACGGCGTATCGCCACCCTGCACATCCGCGAGGAAACCGACGTGGTCGCCTGCCGGCAGAGTGCCAAGCGCATCGCCGGCTGGCTCGAACTGCCCCAGCTGGAGCAGATCCGCTTCGCCACCGCCGTGTCGGAACTGGCGCGCAACGTGTTCCAGTACGCGGGCCAGGGCACCTTCCATTTCGACCTGGCGGAGAACGCCGCCGGCCAGCTCGCCGGCCTCTGCTTCGAGGCCGTGGACCAGGGCCCGGGCATCGCCGCGATAGAGCGCATCCTCGACGGCAGCTACGTCTCGCCCACCGGCATGGGCATCGGCCTGCGCGGCGCCCAGCGGCTGATGGACGACTTCGACATCGAAACCTCGGCCAGGGGCACCCGCATCCACGCGCGCAAGCTGATCCACCCGCCCCGCCCCTTCCCCACGCCGTCGCGGATCGGCGCGATCCGCGACCAGTTGCAGGACGAAGGCGCGGCCGACCCCTACATCGAGCTGCAGGTGCGCGGCACCGAACTGATGCTGACCGCCGCCGAGCTGCAGACCAAGCAGCAGGAGCTGGAAGCTACCAACCAGGAGCTGGAGAACACCAACAAGGGCGTGGTGGCGCTCTATTCCGAGCTGGAGAAGGCCACCGAAGAAGTGCGCGAGGCGAGCGAGTCGAAGAGCCGCTTCTTCGCCAACATGACCCACGAGATCCGCACGCCGATCAACATCGTCGAGAACATCAGCAAGCTGCTGCTCAAGGGTATCGACGGCCCGCTCAATCCCGAGCAGTACAAGCAGGTGTCGTTCATCAGCGACGCGGCCTCCGAGCTGTCCGACCTGGTCAACGAGCTGCTCGACATCTCCGAGGCCGAGTCCGGGCGCATCGAGATCACGCCGGTATGCTTCACCCTCGGCGACTTCGTCGAGCAGCTGCGCCAGTTCGTCGGTGCGCTGTCCCAGCGCTTCCCGGCGCTGGACTGGGAAGTGGCCGGCGCGCCGCATGACGTGGAGCTGGAGACCGACCGTCACCGGCTGTTCCAGATCATGCGCAACCTGATCGGCAATGCCTTCAAGTACACCCCGTCCGGCCGGGTCTGCGTGCGCGCCTACCTGCCGGACGAGGACAGCGTCGAGTTCCTGGTGGAAGACACCGGCATCGGCATCGCCCCGGAGAACCACGCCCGGGTGTTCGAGGAATTCCTCCGCGTGCGCAACCCGAGCCGCACCCAGATCCAGGGCACCGGCCTCGGCCTGCCCCTGGCGCGGCGCCTGGCCGCCCTGCTGCATGGCGAGATCAGCCTGAACAGCGAGCTGGGCCAGGGCAGCCGCTTCCTGCTGCGGGTCGACCGCCGCCACGGCAGCGTCGACGGCGAACCGGCCGCGCTCGACCTCGAGGGCATCAACATCCTGCTGATCGACGACAGCGAAGCCGACCGCTACCTGCTCTCGCGCCTGCTGCAGCCCTACCACCCGGTGATCATCGAGGCCGTCACGGCGGCGTCGAGCATCGACAAGCTGCACGCCATCCGCCCGGACATCATCTTCCTCGACCTCGACCTGCCGGACATCGCCGGCGAGGACCTGCTGGAGAGCATGGACTGGAGCATGCACGCGCGGGTGCTGGTCAATACCGCCAAGGCGCTCGACGACACCATGCTGGAGCGCCTCGGCCGCCAGTGCCGGGCTATCCTGCACAAGTCCCGTCCCGATTACCCGGAGCAGGTCCTGCACCATGTGCGGCGCCTGGCGGAGGAGCAACGCGATGCGTACTAGACGAGTCCTCATCGTCGACGACATGGAAGCCAACCGCTACGTGCTGCGCAAGATCCTCGCCAGCGAGTCGAACTTCCAGATCCTCGAGGCCGGCACCGGCGCCGCGGGCCTGGCGCTGATGGTCGAGGGTGTCGACCTGGTGATCCTCGACATCAACCTGCCGGACATGACCGGCTTCGAGCTGATCCAGCGGGCCGAACAGGCCCTCGGCCCGGCACGCCTGCCGGCGATCATCAACATCTCTGCCACCTTCATCAGCGGCAAGGACAAGGCCACCGGCCTCAACACCGGCGCCCGTGCCTACCTGACCCACCCGATCAACCCGGAAGAGGTCATGGCCACCATCACCAGCCTGCTCAATAGCAACACCCGGCTGGAGCGGGTCGAGCGCCAGCGCAACTGGGCCGAGGCGCGCAACGAGCAGTTGGGCAAGGAAAAGATCATGCTCGAGCGCTTCATGCGCTCGTTCAGCCACGACCTGCGCTCGCCGCTGGCCGCGGCGGTGATGGCCACCGGCCTGATGCAGCGCAACCCGGCGCGGCGCACCGAGCAGTTGCTGGACGTGCTGCAGGAGAACCTCAAGCGCATCGACGAGATGGTCGCCAACCTGCTGGACATTTCCCACGTCAGCGTCGGCGGCGGCATCAAGCTCAGCGGCGAGCCGCTGGAGCTGCCCGCCCTGCTGCGCGATGCCACGGCCAACCTGGCGCTGCAGGTGGAGAACCCGCTGCAGCTGCGCATCGACGAGGACTCGGGCGTAGTGGAATGGGACCGGGCGGCCTTCCTGCGGATTCTCGACAACCTGGTGGGCAACGCCGCCAAGCACGGCGTCGAGGGCGAATCGATCCACATCGAGCAGCGCCGCGAGGGCGACTGGGTGCGGCTGGTGGTCAGCAACCGGGGAGCATTCCCCGAGGAAGTGCTGAGCAACCTCGCCACGCCCTACTTCATCTCCAGCCGCAGCGACACCAAGGGCTGGGGCCTGGGCCTGCCGATCGTCAAGGCGCTCATCGAAAGCTTCGGCGGCCAGGTGCGCTTCGGCAACGCCGACGGCATGGCCCAGGTCGAGCTGCAGTTGCCGGTGTCGATCAGGTAGTAGCCCCGGCGCGGCCTCGAAGGGCGCATCTTGCGATTGCTGTCAGCAGATAGGCCGCGCGAACCGAGAAAGATGAGCAATGAAAAACGCCCGGGCATGCCCGGGCGTTTTCGTTTACAGAAGGGATCAGCCTGCCGCCTTGGCCTCCTCGGCCAGTTCCTTGCCGTGGGCGTAGTTGACCCACCAGCCGAAGGCGGCGGCGGTGAAGAACATGAAGAAGCTGTAGATGGCCGCCGGGATGCCCATGGTCGGGTTGTTCAGCAGCGACGGGCTCAGCGCCAGGGCGATGGCCAGGGTGCCGTTGTGGATGCCGATCTCCATGCCGATGGCCACGGCCTGGCGCTGGGGCAGCTTGAGCAAGCGCGGCACGAAGTAGCCGACCCCCAGGCTGATCAGGTTGAACAGCAGCGCCGCCATGCCGACCACCGGGGCGTACTCGACCACGGTCTGCCAGTCCTTGACGAAGGCCAGCACGATCACCAGCACCAGGAACAGCGCGGAGATGATCTTCACCGGCTTCTCCATGGCCTGGGCGAAACCCGGCGCCAGCCTGCGGATCACCATGCCGATGGCCACCGGGCCGAGGACGATGGCGAACACCTGCACCACCTTGGCGAACTGCAGCGGAATGGCCTGGTCGCCCTCCATGAAGTAGGCCAGCGACAGGTTGACGATGAACGGCATGGTGAGGATGGCGATCACCGAGTTGACCGCCGTGAGGGTCACGTTCAGCGCTACGTCGCCGTGGGCCAGGTGGCTGTAGAGGTTGGCCGAGGTGCCGCCGGGCGAGGCCGCCAGCAGCATCAGGCCGACCGCCAGCGCCGGCGCCAGGCCGAAGCCCTTGGCGATCAGGAAGCACAGGAACGGCAGCAGCAGGATCTGGCAGACGAGGCCGATCAGCACCGGCTTGGGAAATTTCACCACCCGGGCGAAGTCGGCCAGGGTCAGGGACAGGCCCAGCCCGAGCATGATGATGCCGAGGGCAATGGGGAGGAACGCGGTCAGCAAGGGCGAAGCGGTCATTATTCTTGTATCTCCGATTGAACCGCCCCGATTCTTGACGAGACGGTTAGGCGATGTAACTGGCCGATCGTGCCAAACATGAGGGTTTCTCGTTACAGAATGCAAAAAATTCGCCGGTAACCGGGGCCGGCGATGCCGTCTAGCCTTGCTCTGGGTCAAGACCGGCGCATCGCTGCTCGCCCAGCGTGTAATAAAAGAGAGCGAAGGAACCCCCGCATGAGCGAACAGACCAGTCCCCCCTCCTGGCATGCCCTCGCGGCCGAAGAGGTCCAGCGCGAGCTGGCCACCGGCCCCGGCGGGCTCGACCCGGCGGAAGTCGACCAGCGCCTGCAGCAATACGGCCCCAACCGCCTGACCCCGCCCAAGCGGCGCGGCCCGCTGATGCGCCTGCTGCTGCAGTTCCACAACATCCTGCTGTACGTGATGATGGCCGCCGCCCTGGTCACCGCCCTGCTCGGCCACTGGGTCGACACCGGCGTGCTGCTGGCGGCGGTGCTGATCAACGCCATCATCGGCTTCATCCAGGAGGGCAAGGCCGAAGCCGCGCTGGATGCCATCCGCGCCATGCTCTCGCCCCACGCCACGGTGATCCGCGCCGGCAAGCGCCAGGAGATCGACGCCGGCGAGCTGGTGCCCGGCGACCTGGTGCTGCTCGCCTCCGGCGACCGCGTGCCGGCCGACCTGCGGCTGATCGCGGTGAAGGAGCTGCGGGTCGAGGAAGCCGCGCTCACCGGCGAATCCCTGCCGGTGGAGAAGGCCGTCGACGCGGTAGCCGAGGATGCGCCGCTGGGCGACCGCTACGGCATGGCCTACTCCGGCACCCTGGTGGTCTACGGCCAGGCCACCGGCGTGGTGGTCGGCACCGGCGTGGCCACCGAGCTGGGCCAGATCAACCGCATGCTCGCCGGTGTGCGCGTGATGGCGACCCCGCTGCTGCGCCAGATCGACCGTTTCGGCCGCATGCTGGCCATCGCCATTCTCGCCATCGGCGCCCTCACCTTCGTCCTTGGCACCCTGTGGCGCGGCCACTCGCCGGAAGAGATGTTCATGATGGTGGTGGCCCTGGTCGCCTCGGCGATTCCCGAGGGGCTGCCGGCCATAATGACCGTCACCCTCGCCCTCGGCGTGCAGCGCATGGCCCGGCGCCACGCCATCGTGCGCCGCTTGCCGGCGGTGGAGACCCTCGGCTCGGTGACCGTGATCTGCTCGGACAAGACCGGCACCCTGACCCGCAACGAGATGACCGTGCAGCGCGTGGTCTGCGCCGGCCACGTGTTCGACGTCGGCGGCGTCGGCTATGCGCCGGTCGGCGACCTCAGCGTCGACGGGCGCAAGGTCGAAGTCGGCCACTACCCCGCCCTCGAATGGGCGATCCGCGCCGGCGTGCTGTGCAACGACGCGCGCATGCGCGACGACGACGGCCTGTGGCAGGTCGAAGGCGACCCCACCGAAGGCGCGCTGCTGGTGCTCGGCAGCAAGTGCCGCCACGAGCACGACCCGATCTGCAGCGCCTGGCCGCGCCTGGACAGCATCCCCTTCGAGTCCCAGCACCGCTTCATGGCCACCCTGCACCGCGGCCTCGACGACGAGCGCTGGATACTGGTCAAGGGCGCGCCGGAGCGCATCCTCGAAATGTGCGACCGCCAGCTCGGCCACGGCAGCCTGGAGCAGCCGCTGGACGCCGACCACTGGCGACGCATGGCCACCGACACCGCCGCCCAGGGCCTGCGCCTGCTGGCCCTGGCGCGCAAGCCGGTTGGGCCGGACACCCTCAGCCTGGACTTCGACGACACTCAGGAGGGCTTCACCCTGCTGGCTCTGGTCGGCATCATCGACCCGCCGCGCGACGAGGCCATCGCCGCCATCGCCGACTGCCACCGGGCCGGCGTGCGGGTGAAGATGATCACCGGCGACCACGCCGAGACCGCCCGGGCCATCGGCGCGCAGCTGGCCATCGGCGTCGGCAAGCCGGCGGTGACCGGCGCCGAGGTGGCGATGATGGACGAGCGCGCGCTGCGCCGGGTCGCCATGGAGATCGACGTGTTCGCCCGCGCCAGCCCCGAGCACAAGCTGCGCCTGGTGCAGGCGCTGCAGGACGACGGCCAGGTGGTGGCGATGACCGGCGACGGGGTCAACGACGCGCCGGCGCTCAAGCGCGCCGACGTCGGCGTGGCCATGGGCCTCAAGGGCACCGAGGCGGCCAAGGAGGCCTCGGACGTGGTGCTGGCCGACGACAACTTCGCCACCATCGTCCGCGCCGTGCGCGAGGGACGCGCGGTCTACGACAACCTGAAGAAATTCATCCTGTTCATGCTGCCCACCAATGGCGGCGAGGCGCTGGTGGTGATCGCCGCGATCCTGCTCCAGCTCACCCTGCCGCTGAGCCCGGCCCAGGTGCTGTGGATCAACATGGTAACTTCCAGCACCCTGGGCCTGGCCCTGGCCTTCGAGCCCGCCGAGGGCGACATCATGGGCCGCCGCCCCCGTCCGCCGGGCACGCCGCTGCTGTCGGGCTTCTTCGTCTGGCGCGTGCTGCTGGTGTCGGTACTGATGATGTTCGGCGCCTTCGGCCTGTTCTACTGGGAGCTGCAGGCCGGCACCAGCGTGGAGCAGGCGCGGACCATTGCGGTCAACGCGGTGGTGGTGTCGGAGATGTTCTACCTGATCAACAGCCGCTACATCCTGGCGCCGGCGCTCAACCGCCGCGGCCTGCTGGGCAACCCCTACGTGCTGATGGCAATCGCCGCATGCATCCCGCTGCAACTGGCGTTCACCTACTGGGGGCCGCTGCAGGCGGTGTTCGGCTCCACCGACCTGGCGGCCGGCGAGTGGCTGAAGATCGTGGCGGCCGGGCTGATGGTGTTCTGCGTGGCCGAGCTGGAGAAATGGGTGATCCGCCGCAGCGGGCTGGATCGGCGCCTGGGGTTGTCCTGAGTGCCTGTGCCGGCGAGGTGTGAAGGCAATTTCTGTGGGAGCGGCCTTGGCCGCGAAGTTCGCGGCCAAGGTCGC
Organism: Pseudomonas paralcaligenes; assembly: GCF_019655855.1. GTDB lineage: Bacteria > Pseudomonadota > Gammaproteobacteria > Pseudomonadales > Pseudomonadaceae > Aquipseudomonas > Aquipseudomonas paralcaligenes. Next base: position 46,616 of record NZ_BPFX01000025.1, read on the forward strand.
TCCCACAAGAGCTTTCAGCACTGACAAGCGTTTCAGCGCCGTAGGGCGGGTGAAACCCGCGCCGATTCTCGACTCAGATGGCCGTGGAACCGCCATCCACGGCCAGGCTGTGGCCGGTGGTAAAGGCGGCGGCGTCGCTGCACAGGTACAGCACCGCGGCGGCGATCTCCTCCGGCTTGCCGATGCGACCGACCGGGTGCATGGCGGCGACGAACTCGGCCTTCTTCGGGTCGGCCTCGGCGGCGCGGCGGAACATGTCGGTGTCGATCACCGCCGGGCACACCGCGTTCACCCGGATCTTCTTCTTGGCGTACTCGATGGCGGCCGACTTGGTCAGGCCGATCACCGCGTGCTTGGAGGCGGCGTAGATGCTCATCTTCGGCGCGGCGCCGAGGCCGGCGACCGAGGCGGTATTGACGATGGCGCCGCCGCCCTGGGCCAGCAACAGCGGCAGCTGGTGCTTCATGCACAGCCACACGCCCTTGACGTTGACGCCCATGATGGCGTCGAACTCGGCCTCGCTGCCCTCGGCCAGCTTGCCCTTCTCGATCTCGATGCCGGCGTTGTTGAAGGCGTAGTCCAGGCGGCCGTAGGTGGCGACGACCTGCGCCATCAGCGCCTGCACCTCGGCGTCACGGGTCACGTCGCAACGCACGAAGGTCGCTTCGCCACCAGCGTCGCGGATGGCCTGTACGGTGCCCTCGCCGCCCGTCACGTCGACGTCGGAGACCACCACCTGCAGCCCTTCGGCGGCGAACGCCAGCGCCGTGGTACGGCCGATGCCGGCGGCGCCGCCGGTGACCAGGGCGACCTTGCCCGAGAACGTCATGCTCATGTCTGCATCCTCGCAGGGAGTTGGAAGTGGGCGAAGAGTCTAGCCAGCGCGGACGGCGGCGAGCAGCACTATCAGGGTGCGATGTGCCGGATCATCCAGAGGAATGATGGAGCGCCCCATTCTCCATCACGCTTCGGACGTAGCCCGGATGCAATCCGGGATGGCGTGGCGGCGTCTCAGCCCAGCTGGGCGACGATCTCGGCCAGTGCCCTGGCCGGGTCGGCGGCCTGGCTGATCGGACGGCCGATCACCAGGTAGTCGGAGCCGGCCTGCAGGGCTTGGGCCGGGGTGAGGATGCGGCGCTGGTCGTCGACCGCGCTGCCGGCGGGGCGGATGCCCGGGGTCACCAGCTGCAGGCCCGGCTGGGCGATCTTCAGCGCCGGCGCCTCCTGGGCCGAGCAGACCAGGCCGTCCATGCCGGCGCGGGCGGCCAGGGCGGCCAGGCGCAGCACCTGCTCCTGCGGCTCCACGTCCAGGCCGATGCCGGCCAGGTCCTCGCGCTCCATGCTGGTCAGCACGGTCACGCCGATCAGCAGTGGCTTCGGACCGGCGAACTTGTCCAGCGTCTCGCGGCAGGCCGCCATCATGCGCAGGCCGCCGGAGCAGTGCACGTTGACCATCCACACGCCCATCTCCGCCGCCGCCTTGACCGCCATGGCGGTGGTGTTGGGGATGTCGTGGAATTTCAGGTCGAGGAACACGTCGAAGCCGCGCTCGCGCAGGGTCGAGACGATTTCCGCGGCGCAGCTGGTGAACAGCTCCTTGCCCACCTTGACCCGGCACAGCTTCGGGTCGAGTTGGTCGGCCAGGGCCAGGGCGGCGTCACGGGAGGGGAAGTCGAGGGCAACGATGATCGGGGTCTGGCAGGACATGGCGGGCTCGCAGGAATCGAAAACCGCGGCATTGTAGCGGAAGCCGGGGGCAGCGGTCAGATCGTCGGCCGCTGGAAATGCGCGATGCAGGCGGTAGACTGGCGCCCTTTTTCCCAGACCAGGCAGCAGTGATCCATGGCCCGTCTCCAGCTCGACTTCTCGCAGCAGCAGTTCCGCTACAGCACCCACATGACCGTGCGCAGCACCGACATCAACGCCAGCAACCACCTGGGCAACGACGCTATGATCTCGATGATCTCCGAGGCCCGGGCGCGCTTCCTGTTCGATTCCGGCATCCGCGAGACCGACAGCCAGCAGGGCATCATCGTCACCGACCTGGCCACCATGTACCGCGCCGAGTCCCACGCCCGCGACCAGCTGCTATTCGAGGTCGGGGTGATGGACTTCAACCGCTACGGCGGCGACATCATCTTCCGCATCACCCGCCCGGCCGACGACACCCTGATCGCGCTGGCCAAGTCCGGCTTCGTATTTTTCGACTACCGCCAGGGCAAGGTGATAGCGATGCCGGAGGAATTCAGCGCCACTTTCCCCGAGGTCAACTGGCTGGACTGAGAACCTGCCTGCAATCGCCTGACTCGCGGCCAGGCTGTGTTGAAAGCGGCCTCAAAATGCTCATTTACACTTCGTAAACTGCGCTTTTTCGGCCGCTTTTGCCTTGCCTGGCTCTAATTCAGGAGTTAGTAAGCAGGTTCTGCGGCGGTACGAACGCTCGGCGAACGCTGACCGGGGATAACGGGGCTCCGACATTCAGCGAGCCGACGCCATGCCCCGCACCACCCCTTCCCTTTCCGCCCTCGTCATCCTGTTCTGCGCACTGACGGTCCGGGCCGAGTCCTCCGCCGAGCACGGCCGCTACCTAGTCGAGGTGGCGGGCTGCAACGACTGCCACACCGCCGGCTATTCCATGGCGCCGGAGCAGGTGCCGCAGAGCGCCTGGCTGACCGGAGGCAGCCTTGGCTGGAGCGGCCCCTGGGGCACCACCTACCCGAGCAACCTGCGCCTGCTGCTGCCGAAGCTCAGCGAGGAACAGTGGGTGCGCCTGGCGCGCGGCGCCAGCTACCGCCCGCCGATGCCCAACCGCGCCCTGCACCTGATGAGCGAGGACGACCTGCGCAGCATCCACCGCTTCGTCGTCCAGCTCGGCGAGGCCGGCCAGCCGGCGCCCGCCGCGCTGCCGCCGGGCCAGGAGCCGAACGGCCCGGTGGTACGCTTCCCGACGCCGCCGGCACCCTGATCGCGCCCCGACTCGGTGCACCCGCCTCGCGGCACGCACCGTCTTGCACCAGGCGAACCACCCGAATACCTCCCAAGGGGCGATTTAACAGGGATTCGCGGCTTGGCCCGAGTCTTGCTCAAGCCCTGCCAAGGCATCCAACGGCGGTTGCCACCGATACGACAAAGGCGTCGCACCATCCCGCTCCGGCGGCCAGTGGTGCGGCGCCTTTTGCGTTTCAGCCCCAGTGCATGGGGCGGTGGGTGGACCGCGATCCGGGCACCTGCCGGTCACTCTCTCAACTGTCTGTGGCTTCGGCCACGGGGCCCGGCGCCACAAGCGCCGGGCTCTCCCCTCGGCGGCGCGGTGGCGTGTCCACGACCACTTCGCCGCGCCGCCGGCGGGATTTTCACTCGATGACGAGGTGTTGGATGAATACGAGTTTCTGGAAGGCCGGCCACGCCCCGACGCTGTTCGCCGCGTTCCTCTATTTCGACCTGAGCTTCATGGTCTGGTACGTGCTCGGCCCGCTGGGCGTGCAGATCGCCAGCGACCTGGGCCTGACCACCCAGCAACGCGCCATGATGGTCGCCACGCCGATCCTGGCCGGCGCGGTGCTGCGTTTCCTGATGGGCCTGCTGGCCGACCGCACCTCGCCGAAGAGCGCCGGCCTGGTCGGCCAGGTGATCGTCATCGCCGCCCTGGCGGTGGCCTGGCAGCACGGCATCCACAACTACCAGCAGGCGCTGCTGCTCGGCCTGTTCCTCGGCTTCGCCGGCGCCTCCTTCGCGGTGGCCCTGCCGCTGGCCTCCCAGTGGTACCCGCCGCAGCACCAGGGCAAGGCCATGGGCATCGCCGGGGCCGGCAACTCCGGCACCGTGCTGGCCGCCCTGTTCGCCCCGGTGCTGGCCGCCAGCTTCGGCTGGAACAACGTGTTCGGCTTGGCGCTGATCCCGCTGGTGCTGACCCTGGTCATCTTCGCCGGCGTGGCCCGCAACGCGCCGACCCGCCCCGAGCCGAAGGCGCTGGGCGACTACCTCAAGGCCCTCGGCGACCGCGACAGCTGGTGGTTCATGTTCTTCTACAGCGTGACCTTCGGCGGCTTCCTCGGCCTGGCCAGCACCCTGCCCGGCTACTTCCACGACCAGTACGGCTTCGACCCGGTCAAGGCCGGCTACTACACCGCCGCCTGCGTGTTCGCCGGCAGCCTGATGCGCCCGCTGGGCGGCGCTCTGGCCGACCGCATCGGCGGCATCCGCTCGCTGCTGGTGATGTACACCTGCGCCTCCGTGTGCATTGCCGCGGTCGGCTTCAACCTGCCCAGCGCCTACGCCGCCCTGGCCCTGTTCGTGCTCGCCATGCTCAGCCTGGGCGCCGGCAACGGCGCGGTGTTCCAGCTGGTGCCCCAGCGCTTCCGCCGGGAGATCGGCGTGATGACCGGGCTGATCGGCATGGCCGGCGGCATCGGCGGCTTCTGCCTGACCGCCGGGCTCGGCGCCATCAAGCAGACCACCGGCGACTACCAGCTCGGCCTGTGGCTGTTCGCCAGCCTTGGTGTGCTGGCCTGGTTCGGCCTGCACGGTGTCAAGCTGCGCTGGCGCACCACCTGGGGCTCGGCCGCCGTCACCGCCGCCCGCGTGTAGCCCTGCGGGCGCCGGGTCCGCCCGGCGCCCGCCAGGACGTTTGCGACAAAGGCGGAGCCGGCCGACGCTCATCGCACTGGTCAGGAAAGGCGGAGCGGCAACGCTCCGGAGCCACACCGGCCCCGCCTTTGTCCCAAACGCCCGCAGGGTGCGCCCTGCGCATCCGCCACCACAGAGAACCCGCATGGCCCTGCAACTGAGCTTCGGCGAAGCCACCGCCACCGGCCCCCGCGCGGAGAACCAGGACGCCATCCGCGTGGTCACCCCGGCGCCGGCCCTGGCGACCAGCAAGGGCTTCCTGTTCGCCCTGGCCGATGGGGTCAGCCAGTGCGCCGACGGCGGCCTGGCCGCCCGCGCCACCCTGCAGGCCCTGGCGCTGGACTACTACTCCACCCCCGAGACCTGGGCCGTGGCCCAGTCGCTGGACCGCCTGCTGGTCGCCCACAACCGCTGGCTGCAGGCCAACGGCGGCGGTCAGCCGCTGCTCACCACCCTTTCCGCTCTGGTCCTGCGCGGGCGGCGCTTCACCCTGGCCCACGTCGGCGACTGCCGCGTCTACCGCTGGCACGCCGGCGAACTGGAACGCCTCAGCGAGGACCACGTGTGGGAGCAGCCGGGCATGCAGCACGTGCTCAAGCGCGCCCTGGGCCTGGACCAGCACCTGGTGGTGGATTATCTGGAGGGCGAGCTGCGCGAGGGCGAGCGCTACCTGCTGGTCAGCGACGGCGTCTGGTCGGCCCTGGGTGACGCCGGCATCCGCCGCCTGCTGCTCGACGAGGACGATCCGGCCGCCGCCTGCCAGGCGCTGGTCGCTGCCGCCCACCTGGCTGGCAGCCAGGACAACGCCAGCGCCGTACTGGTCCGGGTCGACGCCCTGCCGGAGAGCGGCCTGGCCGACACCCTGGCCCAGCTGCAGCAGTGGCCGCTGCCGCCCAAGCTGCGTGAGGGCCAGGACTTCGAGGGCTGGCAGATCGAGCGCCTGCTGGCCGAGTCGCGCCAGTCGCTGGTCTACCGGGTGCGCGACGCCCAGGCCCGGCGCTGGCTGCTCAAGACCCTGCCGCCCAGCCGTCACGACGAAGTCCAGGCCGGGCCGGCCCTGCTGCAGGAGGAATGGTTCCTGCGCCGGGTGGCCGGCCGCCATTTCCCCGAGGCGCATCCGCTGCCGCAGCGCCAGCACCTCTATTACGTGCAGCGCGAGTACGCCGGCCAGACCCTGGCCGAGCACCTGCGCCTGTCCGGCCCGCTGGGCCTGCCGGAATGGCTCGACCTGGCCCCGCGCCTGCTCCGCGCCCTGGGCCTGCTGCACCGGCGCAACATCCTGCACCGCGACATCAAGCCGGAAAACCTGCTGTGGTGCGACGACGGCGAACTGCGCCTGCTCGACTTCGGCCTGGCCTACTGCCCCGGCCTGTCCCGCGACGAGCAGCACGCCCTGCCCGGCACGCCCAGCTACATCGCCCCCGAAGCCTTCGCCGGCGCCGCCCCGGACCACCGCCAGGACCTCTACGCCGCCGGCGTCACCCTCTACCGGCTGCTCACCGGCCACTACCCCTACGGCGAGATCGAGGCCTTCCAGCACCCGCGCTTCGGCAAGCCCGCCGCACCCAGCCGCTACCGCCCGGACCTGCCGGCCTGGCTCGACGACGGTCTGCTGCGCGCCGTGGCCGCCAGCCCGGGCGAACGTTTCGAGACGGCCGAGGAATGGCTGCTGGCCCTGGAACAGGGCGAGCGCCAGGCGCTCGGCGTGCGTCCGCGGCCGCTGCTGGAGCGCGAACCGCTGAAGGTCTGGCGCGGGGTGGCGCTGCTGTCCCTGCTGGTCAACCTGATCCTGCTGGTCGCGCTCCTGTAGGGCGGGTGAAACCCGCGGGCTCGCGGCGCGGGTTTCACCCGCCCTACGACGGCGCATCGTGGCGGCGCCGGGTTCTAAAACAGTGCGCCGGTGCTGGGGGAAATCCGGAAAAACCGCGCGAAAGCGCCGTAAACGATGGCATCGGCCAGTTGGCATGCCCTCTGCAATGAAGAATTCGCAAATCTACAACGGCACCGCCCTCAATGCGGAAGACGGTGCCCTCCCGCTCGATCGGGACCTGGACAAAGGCGTCCTCGCCAGGCAACTGGTGGGACGCCTTTTTTGTCTCCCGCCTGCCTGGCCCTGAGATCAACCTCGGCAATCGCCCCGGCGATCCCGGTTTCACGCGTTCAGGCAGGAGACGGCGAAATGGACAGACTCAAACTGGTGATGGTGGGCAACGGCATGGCCGGGGTCAGGACCCTGGAGGAACTGCTCCGGCTCGCCCCGGACCTGTACGACATCACCGTGTTCGGCGCCGAGCCGCACCCCAACTACAACCGCATCCTGCTGTCGCCGGTACTGGCCGGCGAACGCACCTTCGACGACATCGTGCTCAACGGCCTCGACTGGTACGCCGGGCACGGCATCGATCTGCGCCTGGGGCGCAAGGTGGTGAGCATCGACCGCAAGCAGCGCGTGGTGCTCGCCGACGACGGCAGCAGCGCCCGCTACGACCGGCTGATCCTCGCCACCGGCTCCACTCCGGTGATCCTGTCGATACCGGGCAACCGCCTGGGCGGCGTGATCGCCTACCACGACATCGCCGACACCGAGAAGATGCTGGAGATCACCCGCCGCCACAGCCACGCGGTGGTCATCGGCGGCGGCCTGCTCGGCCTGGAGGCGGCCAATGCCCTGCGCCAGCGCGGCATGGACGTGACCGTGGCGCACCTCGCCGACTGGCTGCTGGAGCGGCAGCTGGGCCAGGCCGCCAGCAAGCGCCTGCAACAGGCCCTGGAGGCCCGCGGCATCCGCTTCCGCCTGGGCGAGCAGACCGAAGAACTGCTCGACCACGGCACCGGCCGCGTCTGCGCCGTGCAGTTCGAGGGCGGCGACAGCATCGCCGCCGACCTGGTGGTGATGGCCACCGGCATCCGCCCCAACACCGGGCTGGCCGAGAAGGCCGGGATTCCCTGCAACCACGGCATCCAGGTGGACGACACCCTGCAAACCTTCGACCCGCGCATCTACGCGGTCGGCGAATGCGTCAGCCATCGCGGCATCGCCTGTGGCCTGGTGGCCCCGCTGTTCGAGCAGGCCCGGGTCTGCGCCAACCACCTGGCGATGCTCGGCACCGCCCGCTACCGGGGCACGGCGAGCGGCGACAGCCCCGCCCACTTCGACCCCGTCGGCAGCCTGTACCGCAAGCTGGCGCTCGAAGGCGACGCGCCGCTCGGCGGCGGGCTGTACGACGACAGCGGCTTTTCCGCCGCCTCCGCCTGAAACAGACAGATCGAATACCCAGGCGCCGCAGAGCGCCACGGACAAGCCCGAGGAGAATCTCATGAACGCAAAAGTCTGGCTGGTGGGCGCCGGCCCCGGCGACCCGGAGCTGCTGACCCTCAAGGCGGTGAAGGCCCTCGCCCAGGCCGACATCGTGATGATCGACGACCTAGTCAATCCGGCTGTGCTGGAACACTGCCCCGGCGCCCGCGTAGTACCGGTGGGCAAGCGCGGCGGCTGCCGCTCCACCCCGCAGGACTTCATCCATCGCCTGATGCTGCGCTATGCCCGCCAGGGTAAGTGCGTGGTGCGCCTGAAAGGCGGCGACCCGTGCATCTTCGGCCGCGGCAGCGAGGAAGCCGACTGGCTGGCCGAGCACGGTGTCGAGGTGGAGATGGTCAACGGCATCACCGCCGGCCTGGCCGGCGCCACCAGCTGTGGCATCCCGCTGACCCTGCGCGGCGTGGCCCGCGGCGTGACCCTGGTCACCGCCCACACCCAGGACGACAGCACGTTGAACTGGCAGGCCCTGGCCCAGGGCGGCACCACCCTGGTGGTGTACATGGGCGTGGCCAAGCTGCCCGAGGTGCGCGACAGCCTGCTGGCCGGCGGCATGCGCGCCGACATGCCGGTGGCGATGATCGAGAACGCCTCGCTGCCGCAGCAGCGCGAGTGCCGCAGCACCCTGGCCGCCATGCAGCAGGCAGCCGCCGACTTCCAGCTGAAGAGCCCGGCGATCCTGGTGATCGGCGAGGTGGCCGCGCAGCAGCAGATCGAATCCCTAGCAGAAACCGCCTGATCCCCTTGCTCCACTCGCCCGGCCTCTGGCCGGGCTTTTTTTTGGCTATGTTCCCGTTAGTGGTGGCACACCTTGTGGGAGCGGCCTTGGCCGCGAATGTCACGGCCAATCGGGATGCCGCAATGACCGCGGCACCGCCGGTGGGTTACGCCGGCAAGCGGCCAATCCACCCTACGCGTTGCTCGGCCAAGTCCCTCTATCTGAACACTGCGGCTGCCTGCCCCTGGATTCCCGCCTGCGCGGGAATGACGGTTTCGGAAGAAATTCCACCCCTACCTCGTCATCCCCGCGCAGGCGGGGATCCAGAAGGTGTCAGGGCACTACAACAGCTAACGGGGACATAGCTTTTCAGCTATGTCCCCTCTACCTGTTGCACCTATCCTGCTTTGTAGAAGCGGCCGGGCGGCGAACCGCTTCAGCCGCGACATTCGCGGCCAAGGCCGCTCCCACAAGGTGGGCCACCACTAACAGGGACACAGCCTGTTTTGCATGAACCGAAGTCACCCGTTCCGACTCTCGCGGCCACTGGCCGACACCGGCACGCCGAACGCCAGGTCGAACGCCCACTGGAAGACGAAGGCGTAGAAAAAGAAGAACACCAGCAGGCCGAGGTCCGCCAGCAGCGCGGTCAGTGCATCGATGTCCAGCCACCAGGCCATCACCGGTACGAGGATGATCGCCAGCCCGCCTTCGAAGCCGGCGGCATGCAGCAGGCGTCGCCGCAGGTTGCGCGTGCGCCGGGCCTGACGTGCCTCCCAGCGCTCGAACAGGGCGTTGAACAGCACGTTCCAGGCCATCGCGATCAGTGACAGCAGGATGGCCAGGGTGCCCGAGTAGACCATGCTCTCGCCAAACCACCAGGCGATCATGGGCGAGACGAAGAGGATCGCCACCAGCTCGTACAACAGCGCCTGTGCGATCTTGCGACGTGACCCTTGCATCATCTGCCTCCCAGGCTGCCGGCCTCGGAATGAGGCGTCTGCATGGGCGCCAATCTAGGCAGCCGGGGGCGGTGGAACAAATGACGTATAGTGCAGCGAGATGAACAGAACTCACCTGGAGCGCCATGTTCTCCCACCTGCCGCTGAGCGCCCTGCGCACCTTCGAATCCGCCGCCCGTCTGGGCAGTTTCAAGGCGGCCGCCGAGGAACTGAACGTCACCCCGACCGCGGTTTCGCACCAGATCCGCGGCCTGGAGGACTGGCTGGGCAAGCCGTTGTTCGTGCGCCTGGGCCGCGGTGTGCGCCTCAGCGACGAGGGCGAGCGGCTGCAGGACGGCCTGCACGGCGCCCTGCTGGAGATCGGCCGCACGGTCGACGCGCTGCGCCCGCAGCCGCACGACGACAGCCTCAGCCTGAGCGCTACGCCGGCGTTCGCCGCGCTCTGGCTGATCCCGCGCCTGGGCCGCTTCTACCGGCGCCACCCCGGTATCCGCGTGCGCATCGAGACCAGCAACACCCTGGTCGACCTGCAACGCGACTCCAGCCTCGACCTAGCCATCCGCTGTGGCTTCGGCGAACACCCGCAGTTGCTGGAAATCCCGCTGATGGAAGAATGCTTCGCTGCCTACGGCACGCCCGCGCTGGTGCAGCGCCTGCCGACAGGCGCGACGGAGCTGATCGGCGTCGCCTGGCCCGCGCCGCAACCCGAGCTGCCCGACTGGCAGGACTGGATCGCCGCCGTCGGCGAGGACTGGCCCCTGCACAGCGTGCGCCGCGACTATCCCGACGAGCACTACGCGCTGCAGGCGGCCATCGCCGGCCAGGGGCTGGTGCTGGCCAGCTCGGTGCTGGTCTCGGACAGCCTGGAAAAAGGCCTGCTGCGCGCCTACCGCGCGGACATCAGCCTACCCGGCGCGCGCTACAGGGTGCGCCATGTGCCGGGCCGCGAGCGGCGGCCGGCGGTCAGGGCGCTGCTGGACTGGCTGGCGGAGGAAGCCGCCTAGAACCTGTTTACGATCTGCTGAGCGTCGGCCAGGTGTCGTTAAAAACGCGAACCGGTCGGGGTTCCTTTCCCCGGGGCGATGCCGCTAGCATCCGCGACAGGCCTTCATGTCGAAGGCATTTCCGAGGAAGGTCGATGAACAAGCTCGCGCTGTCCCTGCTCTGCCTGCTCGCCCCGTTCGTCCATGCCGACACCACGCTGACCGAGGCCAGCATCCGCGCGCTGTACGACGATGTGGCCGCCGCTGCCACGCAGCGGGACATCGACGCCACCCTGGCGCACATGAGCGACGACGTGCGCATCCACATCTCCGCCCCCCAGGGCAGCGTGGAACTCGACGCGGAGCAATACCGCCAGTTGCTGAAGCAGGGCTGGAGCGCGCCGGACAGCTACCGCATGGAGGTGGACATCGAGTCCATCGAGATCGCCGAGGACGGCCAGAGCGCGACGGTCAGGGACCGCACCCGCGAGACGCTGTCGATGAACGGCCACGAGATGACCACCGGCATGCAGGAAACCGCCAGCGTGCGCCTGATCGACGGCACGCCCAGGATCGTCCGGGTCGAGGCGACCATCAAGCCCTGACTATTCCTCCACCACGCCCGGCCAGCCGCCGCCCAGGGCGGCGATCAGCTGGACGCTGGCGGTCAGCCGGCTGCCCTGCAGGCTCAGGCGGGTGCGCTCGTTGGACAGCGCGGTGGTCTGCACGCTGACCACGTCGGTGAACTCCACGGTGCCGGCCTTGTACTGGTTGAGCATCAGGCGCAGCGATTCGCGGGCGGCGTCGAGGGCCTCCTGCTGCACCACCGCCTCGCGCTCCAGCACGGCCAGCTGCACCAGGTAGTCCTCCACCTCGCGGAAGCTGGTGAGCACCGTCTGCCGGTAGTCGGCCACGGTCTGGTCGTAGCTGGCCTCGGCCTGCTCGACCCGGGAGCGGATCAGGCCGCCGTCGAACAGGGTCATGGCGAACGACGGGCCGATGGACCAGAAGCGGTTGGGCGAGCTGATCCAGTTGTCCAGGCTGCCGCTGCGGTAGCCGCCGGTGGCCGACAGACTCAGCTCCGGGTAGTAGGCGGCCTTGGCCACGCCGATCTGGGCGTTGGCGGCGATCACCCGGCGCTCCGCGGCGGCTACGTCCGGGCGCCGCTCCAGCAAGGTCGACGGCAGGCTGACCGGCACGGCCGGCAGAGCCGGCACCTGGTCACGCACCACCAGCTCGAACTCCGAGGGCGCCACGCCGACCAGCACGGCGATGGCGTGCTCCAGTTGGGCGCGCTGGTATTCCAGGTCGACCGCCTCGGCCTCGGTGCCCTTGAGCTGGGTCAGCGCCTGGGTCACGTCGGACTTCGGCACGATGCCGGCCCGGTACTGGTTCTCGGCGATACGGAAGGCCTGGCGATAGGCCGCCACGGTTTCTTCCAGCAGGCGCTTCTGCTGGTCCATCACCCGCAGTTGCAGGTAGTTCTGCACCAGTTCCGACTGCTGGCTCAGGCGCACCGCGGCCAGGTCGCCGGCGCTGGCCTCCAGGCCGGCGCGGTCCGACTCCAGCTGGCGGCGCAGCTTGCCCCACAGATCCAGCTCCCAGCTCACGCCCAGGCTGGCCTCGTAGCTCTTGGAGACGGTCGAGGCATTGGCGCCGCTGACGCTCACGCCGTCGGAGGTGCTGATGGTGTTGTCGCCACCGCCCTGCCCCGCGCGGGTCACGCCGGTGTTCAGGCCCAGGGTCGGGAAGAAGCCGGCCCGCGCGCCACGCACCAGGGCCCGGGCCTGGCGGTAGCTGGCCTCGGCGCTGGCCAGGCTCTGGTTGTTGGCGTTGAGGCGCGCCACCAGCGTGTCCAGCTCGGCGTCGCCGTAGAGCGTCCACCAGTCGCCGCGCAGCTCGGTGTCGGCCGGCGCGGCGGATTTCCAGCCGGCGGCCTGCTTGAAGGCCGGGGATGGCGCGCTGTCCGGGCGCCCGTAGTCCGGGCCGACGGCGCAGCCGGCGACCAGCAGCGCCAGGGCGATCGCCGCTGGGCGGGTGAAACCCGCGAGGCGACGCAGAGAGGAGCGCGCGGGTTGCACCCACCCTACGTGGAGAGGGTTCATAGCATGATGCTGTTCACATGAGGAATGATCGGGTTGGGCCAACCCTGTGGGAGCGGACTTGTCCGCGAACGGGGCGGACAGCAAAGCTTCGCGGCCAAGGCCGCTCCCACGGGAGCTGAACAGCATTGGATTCATAGCGGGGTTTCCAAGGCGGCGTCGCTGCGCACGCCGCGCCAGCGGTTGATCCGGTGGCGCAGGCGGTCGAGGTACAGGTAGACCACCGGTGTGGTGTAGAGGGTGAGCAACTGGCTGAGCACCAGGCCGCCGACGATGGCCAGGCCCAGCGGCTGGCGCATCTCGGCGCCTTCGGCCTGGCCCAGCAGCAGCGGCAGTGCGCCGAGCATCGCGGCCAGGGTGGTCATCATGATCGGCCGGAAGCGCAGCAAGCAGGCGCGGCGGATCGACTCCTGGGGCGTCAGCCGCAGGTCGCGCTCCAGTTCCAGGGCCAGGTCGATCATCAGGATCGCGTTCTTCTTCACCACGCCGATCAGCAGGAACAGGCCGAGCAGCGACACCAGGCTGAACTCGCCGCCGGTGATCAGGATCGCCAGCAGCGCGCCGACGCCGGCCGACGGCAGGGTGGAGAGGATGGTCAGCGGGTGGATGTAGCTCTCGTAAAGGATGCCGAGCACGATGTACACCACCAGCAGCGCGGTGAGGATCATCAGCGGCTGGCCCTGGGCCTCCTTCTCGAACTGGCCGCCGGTGCCGCCGAGCACGCCCTGCACCTCGGTGGGCAGGTTGACCTCGGCCACGGCGCGGGCGATGGCGCGGTTGGCCTGTTCCTGGGTCACGTCCTTGGCCAGGGCGTAGCCGATGCTCTCGGCGGCGAACTGGCCCTGGTGGTTGACCCGGTCCTCTTCCAGGCTGCGGGTCCAGCGGGCGAAGGCGGACAGCGGCACGCGCCCGCCGCTCTCGGTGATCAGCTGGATCTGGTCCAGCGCCTCGGGGTACTGGGCGTACTTCGGGTTGATCTCCATCACCACGCTGTACTGGTTGAGGGTGTCGTAGATGGTGGAAATCTGCCGCTGGCTGAAGGCGTTGTTCAGCACCGAGGTGACCATGGCCATGTCCACGCCCAGGCGCTGGGCGGTGATGCGGTCGATCTCCAGGCTGATCTGCTGGGCGCCCTCGCCTTCGTTGGCGTCGATGTCGGTCAGCTCCGGCAGTGCCGCCAGGGCGTCGCGCACCTTGGGCAGCCAGGTGCGCAGGTCGCTCAGCTCGCTGGCCAGCAGCACGAACTCGTTCTCGGTGCTGCGGCCCTGGCGGCCGCCGAACTGCAGGTCCTGGTCGGACATCAGCATCAGGCGCCCACCGGGCACCTTGGGCATGGTCTCGCGCAGCCGGTCGATCACCTCCTGGGAGGACGCCCGGCGCTCGTCTATGGGCTTCAGGCGGATCACCAGGGTGGCGTTGTTGATCCCGCCGGAGCCGCCGATGAAACCGGCCACGCTGTGGATCGCCGGGTCCTTGAGCAACGCGCGGCGGTAGATTTCCATCTTCGGCTGCATGACCTGGAACGACAGGCCGTCGTCGCCGCGGATGAAGCCGAGCAGTTGGCCGGTGTCCTGCTGCGGCATGAAGGTCTTGGGCACCTCGACGAACAGGTAGACGTTGAAGCCGATGGTCAGCAGCAGGCTGAACAGGGTCAGCCGGGAGTGGCGCAGCGCCCAGTCCAGGCTGCGCGAATAGGCCGCCACCACCCGCTCCTGCACCCGCGCGCCGACGCGCTGCACACGCCCCGGGGCGCGCTCGCCGCCCTCCGCGCGCAGCCAGCGGGCACAGAGCATGGGAGTGAGGGTCAGCGACACCAGCAGCGAGACGACGATGGCCGCCGTGAGGGTGATGGAGAACTCGCGGAACAGGTTGCCGACGATACCGCCCATGAACAGGATGGAGAGGAACACCGCGACCAGCGACAGGTTCATCGACAGCAGGGTGAAGCCGACCTCCTTCGAGCCCTTGTAGGCCGCCGCCAGCGGTTTCTCGCCGGCCTCGATGTGGCGCGAGATGTTTTCCAGCACGACGATGGCGTCGTCCACCACCAGGCCGGTGGCGATGATCAGCGCCATCAGCGACAGGTTGTTGAGGGAGAAATCCAGCAGGTACATCACCGCGAAGGTGCCGACCAGCGACACCGGCACCGCCAGCGCCGGGATCAGCGCGGCGCGCCAGCGGCCGAGGAAGGCGAACACCACCAGGATCACCAGGCCCACGGCGATCAGCAGGGTGCGCTCGGCCTCGTGCAGGGTGGCGCGGATCACCGGCGAGCGGTCCATCGCCACTTCCAGGTGCACGCTGGGCGGGATCACCGCCTGCAGGCCGGGCAGCTCGGCGCGGATGTCCTCGATGGTCTCGATGATGTTGGCGCCGGGCTGGCGGTTGATCACCATCAGCACGGAGTCGTTGTCGTTGTAGAAGCCGCTGTTGTAGCGGTCCTCGACGCCGTCGACGACCTGGGCGACGTCGCCCAGGCGCACCGGCGCGTTGTTCTGGTAGCGGATCACCAGCGGTCGGTAGTCGGCGGCCTTGTCGAGCTGGTCGTTGGCCTGGATCTGCCAGTGGCGCTGGTCGTCCTCCAGGGCGCCCTTGGGCCGGTCGACGCTGGCCTGGACGATGGCGTTGCGCACCTCGTCCAGGGCGATGCCGTACTGGTCGAGCAGGCGCGGCTCCAGTGCCACCCGCACCGCCGGCAGGGAGCTGCCGCCGATCTGCACCTCGCCGACGCCGGTGACCTGCGACAGCTTCTGCGCCAGCACGGTGGCGGCCACGTCGTACAGCTGGCTCTTGCCGAGCACGTCGGAGGTCAGCGACAGCACCATGATCGGCGCCTGGGACGGGTTGAACTTGCGGTAGGTCGGCATGCTGCGCATGCCGCTGGGCAGCAGGTTGCGCGAGGCGTTGATGGCCGCCTGCACCTCGCGGGCGGCGGCGTCCACGTCGCGGCCGATGTCGAACAGGATGATGATCCGCGTGTTGCCCTGGCTGCTGCGGCTGGTCATCTCGCTGATCCCGGCGATGCTGCCGAGCGAGCGCTCCAGCGGCGTGGCCACGCTCGACGCCATGATCTGCGGGCTGGCGCCGGGCAGGTTGGCGTCGACCACGATGGCCGGGAAGTCCATCTTCGGCAGCGGCGCCACCGAGAGCAGGCCGAAGCTCACGGCGCCGAGCAGGATGATCGCCAGGCTGAGCAGCAGCGTCGCCACCGGGCGCGCGATGAAGGGCGCGGAGAGGTTCACGCCGTGGCCCCTGTAGGAGCCAGCTGGCTGTGGTTCGGCACGCCGACGATCGTTGCCTCGGCCGCTTGCAGCAGGTCGGATAAGGACCGAGTGGCCGAGATCCCCCTCACCCCAACCCTCTCCCGGAGGGAGAGGGGGCGGTTTATGCCAGAGGTTGGCATCACACCGCCACTCCCGCCGCGCTACGGCCCGAGAAGCGCCGGGCCAGGCGGTCGAACCACAGGTAGATCACCGGCGTGGTGAACAGCGTCAGCACCTGGCTCAGCAGCAGGCCGCCGACCATCACCAGGCCCAGCGGCTGGCGCAGCTCGGCGCCGGAGCCGGTGGCCAGCATCAGCGGCACGGCGCCGAACAGCGCGGCCAGGGTGGTCATCAGGATCGGCCGGAAGCGCAGCAGCGCGGCCTGGTAGATCGCCTCCTGCGGGGTCATGCCCTGGTGCCGCTCGGCCTCCAGGGCGAAGTCGATCATCATGATCGCGTTCTTCTTGACGATGCCGATCAGCAGGATGATGCCGATGATGGCGATCAGGCCCAGGTCGTTGCCGGTCAGCAGCAGCGCCAGCAGCGCGCCGACGCCCGCCGAGGGCAGCGTCGAGAGGATGGTGATCGGGTGGATGTAGCTCTCGTAGAGCACGCCGAGCACGATGTACATGGTGACGATGGCCGCCAGGATCAGCAGCAGCGTGCTCGACAGCGACGCGCGGAACGCCTCGGCGGCGCCCTGGAACTGGCTCTGGATGCCGGCCGGCATGCCGATGTCGCGCTGCACCCGCTCGATGACCTCGACGGCCTCGCCCAGCGACACCCCGCTGGCGAGGTTGAACGACATGGTCACCGCCGGGAACTGGCCGATGTGGTTGACCACCAGCGCCGCGGCGCGCTCGTCGACGCGCGCCAGCGAGGCCAGCGGCACCTGCTGGCCGTCGGCAGTGGCGACGTGGATCTGCTGCAGCGCCTGCGGGCCGATGCGGCCGCCGTCCTGGCTCTCCAGCACCACGCGGTACTGGCTGGCCTGGGTATAGATGGTGGAGATCTGGCGCTGGCCGAAGGCGTCGTACAGCGCGTCGTCGATGGCGCTGACGCTTACCCCCAGGCGCGAGGCGGTGTCGCGGTCGATGCTCAGGTACACCTGCAAACCGCGGTTCTGCAGGTCGTTGGCCACGTCGATCAGCTCCGGCTGGTCGCTCAGCGCCTCGGTCAGCCTGGGCGTCCATTCTTCCAGCAGGGCGGCGTCCGGCGACTCCAGGCTGAACTGGAACTGGGTGCGGCTGACCCGGTCCTCGATGGTCAGGTCCTGCACCGGCTGGAGGAACAGCTGGATGCCGGCGACCCTGGCCAGCTCCGGCCGCAGGCGCTCGATCACCGCGCTGGCGGTGACGTCGCGCTCGGCATGGGGCTTGAGGTTGATCAGCAGGCGGCCGCTGTTGAGGGTGGCGTTGTCGCCGTCGACGCCGATGTAGGACGACAGGCTGGCCACCGCCGGATCGCGCAGGATGACTTCGCTCAGGCGCTGCTGGCGCTCGCTCATGGCGCGGAAGGAAATGCTCTGCGGCGCCTCGGAGATGCCCTGGATCACGCCGGTGTCCTGCACCGGGAAGAAGCCCTTCGGCACGGCCAGGTACAGCACCACGGTCAGCGCCAGGGTGCCGAGGGCGACCAGCAGGGTCAGCGGCTGGTGGCGCAGCACCCAGCGCAGGCCCACCGCGTAGCGCTCGATCAGGCCGTCGATGAAGGCGCCGCTGGCGCGGTAGAAGCGGCTCTGGTCCTCGTCCTTCTCCTGCTTGAGCAGGCGCGCGCACATCATCGGCGTGAGGGTCAGCGACACCACCAGGGAAATCAGGATGGCCACCGCCAGGGTGATGGCGAACTCGCGGAACAGGCGGCCGACCACGTCGGCCATGAACAGCAGCGGGATCAGCACCGCGATCAGCGAGAAGGTCAGCGAGATCAGGGTGAAGCCGATCTGCTTCGCGCCCTTGAGCGCGGCGTTGAGCGGCGTCTCGCCCTCCTCCAGGTGGCGGGCGATGTTCTCCAGCATGACGATGGCGTCGTCGACCACGAAGCCGGTGGCGATGGTCAGCGCCATCAGCGTCAGGTTGTTGACCGAGAAACCGGCCAAGTACATCACGCCGAAGGTGCCGATCAGCGACAGCGGCACGGCGATGGACGGAATGATCGTGGCCGACACCTTGCGCAGGAACAGGAAGGTCACCAGCACCACCAGGCCGATGGCCAGCACCAGCTCGAACTGCACGTCGCGCACCGCGGCGCGGATGGTCTGGGTGCGGTCGGTGAGCAGCTTGACCTCGATGTTCGCCGGCATCGACGCGGTGATCTGCGGCAGCAGCGACTGGATGCGCTCCACCACGTCGATGACGTTGGCGCCGGGCTGGCGCTGGATGCTCAGCAGCACCGTCTGGGTGCGGTCGGCCCAGGCCGCCAGTCGCTCGTTCTCGGCGCCGTCGATGATGGTCGAGACGTCGCGCAGGCGCAGCGGCGCGCCGTTCTCGTACTTGAGGATCAGGTCCAGGTAGGCCTCGGCCGACTGCAGCTGGTCGTTGGCGTCCAGCTGCGAGACCCGGGTCGGGCCGTCGAAGTTGCCCTTGGGCTGGTTGACGTTGGACGCCGTGATCAGCGCGCGCACGTCGGCCAGGTTGAGGCCGTGGCTGGCCAGCGCCTGCGGGTTGACGCGGATGCGCACCGCCTTGCGCTGGCCGCCGGCCAGGCTGACCAGGCCGACGCCGGTGATCTGCGCGATCTTCTGCGCCATGCGCGTGTCGACCAGGTCGTGCACCTCGGTCAGCGGCATGGTCTCGGAGCTGATCGCCAGGGTCAGCACCGGCGTGTCGGCCGGGTTGACCTTGTTGTACACCGGAGGCGCCGGCAGGTCGTTGGGCAGCAGGTTGGTCGCCGCGTTGATCGCCGCCTGCACCTCCTGCTCGGCGACGTCGAGGTTCACCTCCAGGGTGAAGCGCAGGGTGATCACCGAGGCGCCGCCGGAGCTGGTCGAGGACATCTGCTGCAGGCCCGGCATCTTGCCGAACTGGCGCTCCAGCGGCGCGGTCACCGCGCTGGTCATCACTTCCGGGCTGGCACCCGGGTACAGGGTCAGCACGCGGATGGTCGGGTAGTCCACCTCCGGCAGGGCCGACACCGGCAGCAGCCGGTAGGCGATCAGGCCGCTGAGGAAGATCGCCACCATGATCAGCGTGGTGGCGACCGGCCGCAGGATGAACAGGCGGGAGGCGTTCATGCGCCGGTCTTCGCCGGGGCCTGCGGGGTGGTCTGGGTGGCGTCGGTGTCGCCGATGATCTGCACCTCGCTGCCGTCCTTGAGCCGGTCGGTGCCTTCGAGCACCAGACGCTCGCCCTCCTCCAGGCCGTCGCTGATCAGGGTGGTGGCGCCGTCGCTGGCGCCCACCTTGACCGAGCGCACCACCACCTTGTCGTTCTGGTCGAGGACGTAGACGAAGGTCCCGCGCGAGCCGAACTGCAGCGCGGCGGAAGGAATCAGCAGCGCGTCGTGGCGGGTCTCCACGCGCAGGCGCACATTGACGAACTGGTTGGGGAACAGGCTCTCGTCGGCGTTATCGAAGCGCGCCTTGAGCTTGACCGTGCCGGTGGCGACGTCGATCTGGTTGTCCAGGCTGTGCAGCACGCCCTCGGCCAGCACGTTCTGCTCGCTGCGGTCGCGCGCCTCGACCTTCAGCTTCTGGTTGTCGCGCACCTTGGCCAACACCGGCGCCAGCTCGTTCTCGGCCAGGGTGAAGTTGACCGAGATCGGCTGCACCTGGGTGATCACCACCAGCGGCATGGTGTCGCCGCTGGTGATCAGGTTGCCGACGTCCACCTGGCGCAGGCCGAGGCGGCCGGCGATGGGCGCGCGGATACGGGTGAACTCCAGGTTCAGGCGCGCCTCGGCGACCGCCGCCTGGTTGCTCTTGACCGTGCCCCGGTACTGGCCGACCAGCGCTTCCTGGGTGTCCAGGGTCTGCCGGGCGATGGAGTCCTCGGCGAACAGCCCCTTGTAGCGCGCCAAGTCGATATCCGCGTTCTTCAGCTGCGCCTGGTTCTGCGCCAGGGCGCCCTCGGCCTGCTGCAGCGCCACCTGGTAGGGACGCGGGTCGATCTGCGCCAGCAGGTCGCCGGCCTTGACCAGCTGCCCTTCCTCGAACATCAGCTTGACCAGCTCGCCGTCTACCCGGCTGCGCACGTTCACCGTGTTGAGCGCGGTCACCGTGCCCAGCGCCTTCAGCTCGACCTCGAAATCGCCGCGGGTGGCGCTGGTCACGCGCACCGGCACCGGACCGCTCCAGGGGCCCGGCGCGCGGGCCTTCGCCGGCCCCTCCTCGGCCTTGCCGGGCCACAGCCACCAGGCCAGAACAACGGCGGCGATCAGCAGCACGACCAACAGCCATCTACGGGAGGAACGCGAGGCGGAGCGAGTATCGGACATGGGGGTGGGAGGTCACTTTTCCTGGGAGGGTGAACGATAAGGACTCTTAGCTGTGGTGCATAGGGTCTTTACCACCCATTTACCCTTCCCCGGCGGCACCAAGTGGCTGAGTACAAAAGAAAAAAGGCCTGCTGATAGCAGGCCTTTTCCAGTTGTTGCGGGACTTACTTGAGCGCGTCGAGGGCCGCGGCGTAGTTCGGCTCGTCGGCGATCTCGCCGACCAGTTCGCTGTGCAGCACCTTGTCCTGCTCGTCCAGCACCACCACCGCGCGGGCGGCGACGCCGGCCAGCGGGCCGTTGGCGATGGCCACGCCGTAGTCGGCTAGGAAGCCGGCGCCGCGCATGGTGGACAGGTTGATCACGTTGTCCAGGCCTTCGGCGCCGCAGAAGCGTGCCTGGGCGAACGGCAGGTCGGCGGAGATGCACAGCACCACGGTGTTGGCCAGCTTGCCGGCCTCGGCGTTGAACTTACGCACGGAGGTGGCGCAGGTCGGCGTGTCCACGCTCGGGAAGATGTTCAGCACCTTGCGCTTGCCGGCCAGGCTGGCGAGGGTGACGTCGGACAGGTCCTTGGCGACCAGGCTGAACGCCGGGGCCTGCTGGCCGGCCTGGGGCAGCTGGCCTTCGACCTGGATCGGATTGCCCTTGAGGGTGACTTGAGCCATGAACGTTTCCTTTGAGGATGGGGTGATGGAATACGGTGAACCCGCAGGATAGCCCCTAAGTGGAGTTCTTCGAAAATATCGGCGGCGCTACGCCTTGGTCGCTCCTTCACTAGTCTGTTCAGCCTGCTCTTCATCTTCATTAGCTTCCCGAGTGTTCCACCATGCGTTGAATACCAACCTCAGCCCTACCCACCAGGCATAAACGGATGCCTCAGCCCGGCAAGCAGTATCGTCAAGAAGCCCGTGAGCCAGTTCGTTGCGGAGGTTGGGACCAAAGGGATCGCAAAACAGCGCCCTCAACTCAAACGCCAGATCATCCCCGAAAAGCTCATCGGCTTCAGGCTGTGCCATAAGTGTGCTGAATCCGTTTTCGCTTTCTATCCCCTCCTTGTCGAGAGTTGTTGTAGAGGCTCCGGCCTGCTTCAAATGAATGCGAACCATATGTTCGATCTGAGGAATCAGTAGATGCAGTGCTACCTCGAAGTCGCCGTCATAACCGGCAAAAAGAGCTTTGCCGAATAGCACGCTCCTGCCATTTGGCACGATGGGTGAATGCTGTGCAAGCTCAATAAAATCAGCATTACGTATGCGATGCTCCTGACGAAAAACCTCCAATGCTGGAAGGATGGAACCTCGCACTGAGATTCCGAGAAACATGGAATAATCTCGAATCATTGATGCCTGAATGGTTCGCTCATCGCTTGCCGATAATTCCGTAGCCAACATATTTAGTGCGGGCCTCTTGGCAATCACACGTCCATCTCGACTAAAGGTCGTACTCTCAAATATCCATTGCAGTGGAAACTGCCTCATCCGCTCGATCACACCTTCCCGTAAGGTAGCCACTCGCTCTCCCGGATGAATATTGGCGAGCAGTTTGAGGGCATCGATAGCTGGCTTACAGCTGACTGCTTGACGCGCCTGCTTGACAAGCTCGGTAATGTCCACGCCGGGGCTGCGAATTACCCCCATTTCATCGAGCACCTGCTTCCCAGATTTGCTCTGCTTTCGCCGCAACTCCGTGATGCGTTCATCCACCCGATAAACCGACCGACATTTACTAGGAATGTCCCGATAAATCTGTATAGCCTTTTCATAAAGACTATTAGCGACCAAGTTAGATGGCTGTGAATTAGACGACTGAAAAGCGGCCTCCTTAGTATAGGTTTCGGCCTGGGCAACTGTCATTTCTGCGTACTTATTCTGCCGCCCCAGCCAACGAAACCAATGGGCAGACTCCTCGTAAAATGCTCTAGCCCCAAATACATCACTCCTGCCATC
Source organism: Pseudomonas paralcaligenes (assembly GCF_019655855.1). Taxonomy (GTDB): domain Bacteria; phylum Pseudomonadota; class Gammaproteobacteria; order Pseudomonadales; family Pseudomonadaceae; genus Aquipseudomonas; species Aquipseudomonas paralcaligenes. The sequence goes on from NZ_BPFX01000025.1 coordinate 68,966, forward strand.
CAGCACGCATGCTATCGATTCCATTTTTTGTGCAATATCCAACCCAGCTTCTTTGGCCAAACGGTGATTGCGTAACATCTTGGCCAACTTAACACCAAAAAAACCATCGTCCTCCGTACTTCCCATAAGTGCATTAAGGGCTTGCCGTAGCAGTGTATCGAGACGGTCACCACTGCCTTTGCCTAAAACCTGGGCTAGAATCAAACCACGCTCCCAACACTCCTGAACACCTCTACTCCAGAAATCGGGACTCAGAGGTAGAGCGCGATAGGCATCAATAGCGGCAAGAGCGTGCTGGATATTTCGGGGATTACCCACAAGCCAGAGTAAATCCCCCAAGCGTGCTTTGAGTAACGAATGGTCAACATGCTCGACTATCTCGGCGAAGAACGACAAGTCTTCAGCGTTGAAGTCCTCGGGTAGTGCAGACCTGCAGTCATGAAAAACCGCAAACGGCTTGAATGGCTCGGTCAAGCTGCCTGATCGCAGCATCATTGAACAAGCATCGGCCAGCAACCATAGTACCTTGGCATGTGCTTGGCGATCAGCTTCCATCGCAGACCGAGCTGCTTTGGATAATGCTGTCCATAGTGCTGAATAGTCGGAGCCGTCAGCTGCGACATCCAGCAGGGCTTCTTTCCAACCGCAAGCTTTGAAGTCTTCAAGAGAGATAGATAGATTTGGTTGATAGCGTAGCTGAGTCATATTTCACCCGTTGGCTTCAATTTGCTGCAACCATAAATTTCGAGGATGTGCTTCTGGGGTCCGAATACAACTGTTGTTGTCGCGGATTTCCTTGTCGGAAACTTGTTGCGCGACGACCATGTTGGAAAAGAAAAGCGCTGCTGACTTATTACTTAAATCCACTAGTCGAACTCATTGCATTAGTTAGACGCCACCTTTGGCAAGGCATGACGCAAAAAGCATTGGCATGTCTGTAATGTGCTACCTGTAGAGTAGCCCCTTGATCTAGCATATGAAAATAGATGTCTTACGAAATCTAACGGCCACTGTCGAAAAGTTCTGTCTAAGGTTTAGCGTACGGATTTTCGAATTCCTTGGGGCTCAGATTTAGTTTCCCGCTGACCACGATCTGCGCGGCCAGGCGCTGGTTGAACGGCGCCAGCAGGGAGAAATGGTCCTCGCCCGGTGCCCACAGGCAATGCACTAGCGGGTTGTCCGTGCCGGCCCCTGGCTGCGGTACTGCAGCGGCACGAACACAGTGGCGGGCGGCGGAAAATGTGCAGCCTATTGAAGCCTGCCCACGATCTCGCGAGAGCAGAAAGTAGACACAGTTGTAGGAGCGGCTTCAGCCGCGAAGCCTTTGCTGTGCCATCTCGGTTCGCGGCTAAAGCCGCTCCACAATATGGTTTCTCGTATACGGAAGATCGTGAACAGGTTCTTAGAAGTCGCGCTTATAGAAGAGGTCGAGCGAGCTGGCCAGGCCGCTGGCGGCCTCCAGATAGAGGCGGCGGGTCAGGTCGTAGCGCAGCGCGATGGTGTTGGCCGGCTCGAACACGCCGACGCCGTAGCGCAGGCTGAGCCGCTCGGACAGCCGGCCGCTGGCGACCACGCTGGCCTTCTGCCCGGAGCCAGCGGTGTCCAGCTGGAAGTCGCTGATGCCCAGGCGGCTGGCGATGTCGCCGGTCACCGAGGCGCTGCCGGCCAGGCCGAGGCCGAGCGCGGCTTCGGCGAGCAGATTGCTGTCCTCGCCGGTGCCGCCCAGCGGGCGACCGAGCACCAGGTAGGACAGCGCCTGTTCCTCGCTCATCACCGGCTCGGAAAACACCTGGGTACGCGGCTGGGCGGCGTTGCCGCTGATGCGCAGGCCGGCGGTCACCTCGTCGACCCGACGCACCGCCTCCACGTCGAGGAACGGCTGGTCGATGGGCCCGGTGAACAGCAGCCGCGCACGGCGCACGTCGAGACGCTGGCCATAGGCCCGGTAGCGGCCCTTGTTCAGGTTGAGTTCGCCGCGGGTATCCAGGTTGTCGCCGATGCGCAGGCGGCCGGCCAGTTCGGCGCCGAGGCCGAAGCCCTCGAAGGTGAGCTTGTCGCGGCCGACGCTGACCTCGATATCCATGGCCATTTGCAGGCCCTGACGCTGGGGTGCCTGGCGCCCGGCCACCTCGGCGTCCTCCGAGACGGTCACGGTCGACGGCGGCAACTGGCGGATGCGGATGGCGCCGCGCGGTACGTCCACCTCGCCGGCGATGGCCAGTTGCCCGTCGGCCAGGCGCGCCACCAGGTTGGGCGCCACCTCCAGATCGGCATAGGGTTCCACCCGCACCGGCAGGCGATCGCCGCGCAGCTGCAGATCGCCATTCAGGTCGCCGGCGGTCCAGCTCGCCTGGCCGCTGACACTGCCGCGGCCCTGCTCGCCGCTGCGCCAGTCGCCGCGCACCTGCAACTGTTCGCCGGCGATCAGCGCGCGCAGGGTCAGCTGGGCGATGTCCGTCGGCAGCTGTCCGCCGGACAGTTCGCCGCCGGACAGCGTCAGGTCGCCGTCGATGCGCGGCGCCAGCAGTCCGCCGCTGAAACGGCCGGCGCCGTTCAACTGGCCGGCCAGGTGCTCGACCCCGGGCAGGAACGGGCGGGCCACGGCCAGGTCGAGCCCGGCCAGGCGGAAGTCGCCGCTCAGCGGGCGGTCCGCGGGGCGTGGGTCCAGCCGAACCTGCACGTCGAGCGTACCCAGCGGCCCGCCGGAGAAGGCCAGGCGGCTGTCGATGCTCTGCGGCTTGAGCTGGGTGACCAGGTTCAGCTGCTGGTAGGGGAAGTCCAGCCAGCGGTCGCCCTCGCGCACGCGGTAGGTGCCGCCATCGGCGCTCACCCGCAGGTCACCGCGGGGGCCGGCCGTCGGCAGGTCCAGTGCGACGTCGGCGGACAGCTGGCCCTGCCAGGCGAAATCGTCGGGCAGCCAAGGCGCCAGGCTGGCCAGCGGGAAGGCCTGCAGGCGGTAGCGCAGGCGCGGCTCGGGCAGCAGCCGGTTGGTCTCGCCGCAGAAGCTGGCGTCGCCGGAGAGCCAGCAGTGGGCCCCCAGGGTCAGGCGCCCGTCGGCCAGGCGCTCCACGCTCGCCGGCTGCTGCAGGCGCCAGTCCTGGCCGCCGCTGTGCAGTTCGCCGCTCGCCAGGCGGCCGTTCCAGCGCCAGCCGGTCTTCTCCTCGCTGAGCCGGCCATCCAGGCCGAGCGCGGCCTGCAGCTTCTCGCCGCGCAGGTCCAGACTCAGGCGTTGCTCGCGCCGGTCGCCACCACCGCTGGCGGTCAGGGTGCCGAGGTCGGTGTCGCCCAGGCGGATGCCGGAGGCCGTCAGCTGCAGGGTGCCGCGCTGAGCGTCGTCCAGCCGCGCCGCAAGGTCCAGCCGGCCCAGCTCGCGGTCCTCCAGCCCGAGTGCGCGGCCGTCGAGGGCCAGCCGCCCCTGCGGGGCCTCCAGGCTGCCGCCGAGGTCGAGGGTGCCGTCGAGCGCGCCACGCAAGCCCGGCCAGAGCTGGCCGAGCCTCGGCGCGGCCAGTTGCAGACGCGCGGCCAACCGCTGGTCCAGGGTGCCGCTGCCCTGCACCTGGTTGTCGCCCAGGCGCAGCTCCAGGGCGGCGAGCCGCCAGCGTTCGGCGGCGCCGTCGCCCTGGAGGCTGAGCGCCGCCGGCTGGCCGCGCAGGCGGCCCTTCAAGTCGAGATCGGCGCTGGCGGCCAGCTTGCCGTCGTGCCATTCGCCCTGGCTGCGCAGGCGCCCGGCCAGGGTGCCAGGCAGTTCGGCCAGCCAATAGGCGGGGTCGAGCCGGTCGACGTCGAGATCGGCGCTCCAGGCGATGCCCTCGGCGAAGCGCAGGACCAGGTCGCCCTTTATCTCGCCCTGCCCTGCACTCAATTGCAGCGCCGGCAGGCGCACCTGGGTCAGGTCGCCATCGACCGGGGTGGCGAGGCTGAACGCGCCGGCCGGGCCCAGCAGGTCGGCGTCCACCTGGCCCTGGTAGGCACCGTCGCGATAGCGCAGCTGTACCTGCAGGCGTTGCGCGCTGACCGCTGGCGGTTCGTCGAGGGGATACAGGCGGGTCCAGGGGAAGTCGTGCCAGTCCAGCCGGGCGTCCGCCGCGAAGGTTTCGCGCCAGTCGAGCGTGCCGGCCAGAGCCGCGTTGCGGCCTTCGCCGGCTTCCAGGCGCAGGGCCGCGATCTCGGCGCCGGCAGCATCGACCCGGCCCTTGAGGGTGACGCCCACCGCACCGCCCTCGCCCGGCAGGCTGGCGCCGCCCTCCACCCGGTAGCCGTCGGCGAGATTGCCGCTGGCATTGAGCATGACGTGGTCCAGGCGCAGGGTGTCCGGCAGCTCGGCGCTGGCCTTGAAGCCGTCCACCTCCACGTGTGCGCTGGCCGGCAGGTGCTCGGCCAGGGGCTCGACCTCGCCGGTCAGGCGCCCGCCCAGGTAGCCGCTGCTGTCCGCGGCGAGGCGCAGGCGTTGGCGCAGCTCGCCGTCCACCTTCAGCGCCAGCCGCCACGGCTGGTCGTCCGGCGCGGGCAGGTCGAGGCTGCCTTCGGCCCGCAGCGGCCAGTCGCCCTCCGGCAGCAGGTGGCCGGTCAGTTCCAGGGCCAGCGCGCCCTGGCGCACGCTGGCGCGCTCGATGCGCAGCCCGTCGCCGACCCAGCGTGCGCTCAGCTGCAGGTCGCTGAGCGGATCGGCGTCGTCGATCACCAGTTGTCCGACGCGCGCCTCTTCCAGCTCGATGGACAGCGGCAGGCGCAGCGCCGGCAGGTCGAACGGCGTGTCGTCGGCCTCGGTGGCCGGCGGTAGCACCAGGCCCACCCGCTCGGCCTCGACCCGGCGCAGGCAGAGGGTCAGGCGCAGCAGGCACGCGGGTGACCAGGCGAAGCGCGGTTGGGCCAGTTCCACCCGCTGGGCCCCGTCGGTCCAGATCAGGCGCTCGGCCTGCCATTCGCCGGCCAGGCGACCCTCGAAGGACTCGACCGTCACCCCGGGCAGGCGCGCCAGCAGCCAGCGGCTGCCGCCGGTGGTGCCCAGCACTAGGGCGACGGCAAGCAGCAACCCGAGCAACAGGACCAGCAGGCCAAGCCCGATGCGCCGGCCGGTCACAGCTCGGGCCCCATGGAGAAGTGCAGGCGGAAGCCGCCGTCGTCGTCCAGCGCGCGGGCCAGGTCCAGGCGCAGCGGCCCGACCGGCGACACCCAGCGGATGCCGAAGCCCACCCCGGTCTTGAGCGTCGGGATCTCCAGCGACTCGAAGGCGTTGCCTTGGTCGACGAAGGCGGCGGCGCGCCATTTGTCGGCGAAGGCGTACTGGTATTCGAGGCTGCCGGCGATCAGGTAGCGGCCGCCGACCTTGCGCCCCTCGCGGTCCTCGGGCGACAGCGACTGGTAGTCGTAGCCGCGCACGCTCTGGTCGCCGCCGGCGAAGTAGCGCAGCGACGGCGGGATCGAGTCGTAGTCGGTGGTCTCGGTGCCGCCCACCTGCAGGCGGCCGAGGAAGCGGTGGCGCGTCCACAGGGTGGTCAGGCCCTTGAGCATCAGGTTGCCGTGCACCACGTCCGCGTCGGACAGTAGGCCCTTCTTGGCCACCGCCACGTCGGCCTGGATGCGGTAGCCGTTGCTCGGGTCCAGGCGGTCGTCGCTCTGCAGGTAGGAATAGCTGGCGCCGGGCATCACCAGGTTGCTCAGGCCGGAGTCGTCGCCCAGCTCGTATTCCTCCCGCTGCCACTTGAGCGAGAGCACCTGCTGCCAGCCGCTGTCCAGCCGGTGGTGCCATTCCGGGCCGATCTTCAGCAGCTTGCTGAGGCTGTCGGTGTCAGCGATTTCCTCGTACTGGTAGCCGCCGGCGAAGCGCAGCTTGTCGGTCAGCGGCGGGTCGAGCGGCACGTCGTACCACAGGCCGACGTTCTGCCGGGGCGCCGACAGCTCGCTCTCGAAGCCGTAGCTGTGGCCCTGGCGATTGGCCCAGTGGCGCGTCCAGTTGAAGCGCCCGCGCGGGCCGACGTCGGTGGAGAAGCCGCCGCCGATGCCGAAGGTGCGCGGCTTGCGCGTGGTGAGCTGGACGTTGACGGGAATGCTCTCGCCGCTGGCCTGGGCCGGCACGGCGTCGACCCGCACGCCGTCGAAATAGCCGCTGCCCTGCAGCGATTCGTAGAGGTCGGCGATCAGCTCGGAGTCGTAGGGCACATCCTTCGGGAACGGCACCATGCGCTGCAGCAGCTCGTCGTCGAACGGCGCGTCGCCGCTGAAGCTCACCTCGCCGAGCCGGTAGCGCGGGCCGCTGTCGTAGACCAGCTCGATGTCGGCGACGCCGGCCAGCGGGTCGATGTCCAGGCGGTGCCGGGTGAAACGGCCGCGGAAGAAGCCGTAGCGCGAGGCCTGGTTCTGGATCAGCCGCTTGGCGTCTTCGTAGTGGCCGTGGTCGAGCCGGGCGCCGGGGCGCAGCTCGCGACTGGCCGGCAGGCGGAAGTCCTTGAGTGCGAGCGCCTCACCGACCATGCGGATGTCGACGTTGCGCAGCCGCACCGGCTCGCCCGGCACGATGCGCAGCACCAGGCGCGGACCATCGCGGCCAGAGCGCACCTCGCTGGTGATGCGGGCCTGGTAGTAGCCCAGCGCCTCGCCGGCGCGGCGGGCCTGGGCCTCCACCACGCGGCTGAGGCGCTGCAGTTGTTCTTCGTCATCGGCGTCTAGGCTGCCGACGTGGCCCTCGATATTGCGCTTCAACTCGGCGTTGGGCGGTTCGATGCGCAGGTCGAGCCGCGCCTGCGCCAGGGCGCCGGAGGCGAGGACGAACGAAACGAAAACGACGAGCAGCCTTCCTGGATAACTCATGGCGGAGGATGCTAGCACAGGCCCCCGCCCGTTTTCGCACCGTCCGGCTAGGCGCTCGCCTGCTTCGCCGCCTGCGGGTTGGGATGGAAGAAGACGTGCTCGCGGATCGGTCCCAGCGCCACCTCGCCGATCTCCTCGTAGCCCTGGCGCTTGTAGAACTCCAGGTAATGCGGGTTGCCGGTATCCAGCACCACGCCCTGGGAGCCGGCGTCCGCCGCGCACCAGTCGTGCAGCGCGGAGAGCAGCTGCTCGCCCAGGCGCTGCCCCTGGAACTGGGGATGCACCCCGAGCAGCGGCAGCACGTGGTAGGGCCCCGGCGGCAGGCAGGCGAGCACCGCGTCGTGGTACTCGAGGTAACGCCGGGTGCAGCGGAAGCCGGTGGTCATCAGCATGCGCAGACGCCAGCCCCAACTCTCGGTAATGCCCAGCCGGCGGATCGGCGGCGCGATCAGCGCGATGCCCACCAGGCGCTCGTCGATCAGCAGGCCTATCGCCGGCAGGTCCTCGGCGAAATGCTGATGCACCAGCTCGCGCACCGTGGCGCGCACCCGCTGGTCGAAGCCCGGGCGCTCGCTCTCGAACAGGTAGGCGAAGGTGGGGTCGTGGCGATAGGCGTGGTACAGCAGGGAGCGGGCCTCGCGGCTGTAACCATGGTCGAGCAGGCGGACTTCGGCGGTGCGGTGGGGCATCAGGCTGACCTCTTGTAGTGAACTTCTTGTTGTTATGGTTCGGGCGGGTCGCCAGCCAAGGTAGCACCGCCGCCCTGCCCTCGCCAGGCGCCGGAAGCTGGGCTAGCATCGCTGTTTTTCCCGCCGGTAACCCTCCATGAAGATCGTTTCCTTCAATATCAACGGCCTGCGCGCCCGTCCCCATCAGTTGCAGGCCCTGATCGAGAAGCACCAGCCGGACGTGATTGGCCTGCAGGAAACCAAGGTGTCCGACGACCAGTTCCCGGAGGCGGAAATCCGCGCGCTCGGCTACCACGTGCACTACCACGGGCAGAAGGGCCACTACGGCGTCGCCCTGCTCTCGCGTGAGAAGCCGCTGGAGCTGCACAAGGGCTTCCCCAACGACGGCGAGGAATCCCAGCGGCGCTTCATCTACGGCACCTTCGCCGACGCCCAGGGCAACCCGGTGACCGTGATGAACGGCTACTTCCCCCAGGGCGAAAGCCGTGATCACCCGGTCAAGTTCCCGGCCAAGCGGCGCTTCTACGCCGACCTGCAGCAACTGCTGCTGGAGCGCTTCGACCCGAGCCAGGCGCTGGTGGTGATGGGCGACATCAATATCTCCCCGGAAGACATCGACATCGGCATCGGCGAGACCAACCGCCTGCGCTGGCTGAAGACCGGCAAGTGCAGCTTCCTGCCGGAGGAGCGCGAGTGGCTGGCCACTCTCAAGAACTGGGGCCTGGTGGACAGCTTCCGCCACCTGAACCCCGAGGTGAACGACCGCTTCAGCTGGTTCGACTACCGCAGCCGCGGCTTCGAGGACGAACCCAAGCGGGGCCTGCGCATCGACGTCATCCTGGCCACCGCCGCCCTGCAGCCGCGCTTCAAGGACGGCGGCGTGGACTACGAGCTGCGTGCAATGGAGAAGCCCTCCGACCACGCGCCGATCTGGCTGGAACTGAGCTGATCCGAGGGGCGCGTTCGCGCCCCTTGTCACATCCCCGCAACCTTCCCGACTTAATCTGCGCGACACCTTTCCAGCCCTCTAGAACAAGGTGTCTGCTACATGTCGCGCGCCCTGCCAGTCTGCAATCGGCAAACCTGGAGCCATGCCTGCACATGGCTGCTCCTCGGCTTCATCTGCTATGCGCTGCCCTGGTCCGTATTCGCCGCGGATGGCGTCACGCTGATGCGCATCCAGGGCTCCAACACCATCGGCGCCAAGCTCGCCCCGGCGCTGATCGAGGGCCTGTACCAGAGCCAGGGCTTCGGCAACGTGCGCACCATCGCCGGCGCGGCGGAGAACGAGCAGCGGGTGCTGGCCGAGGACAAACTGGGGCGCACCCTGGCGACGGACGTGGCGGCCCACGGCTCTGGCACCGGCTTCGTCGGCCTGCAGGACGGCAGCGCCGACCTCGCCGCCTCCTCCCGCCCGATCAAGAGCGCCGAAGCCGCCAGCCTGCAGGCCCTGGGCGACATGCAGGGCGCCGAGGCTGAGCAGGTCATCGCCATCGACGGCCTAGCGATCATCGTCCACCCGGGCAACCCGGTGAATGCGCTGACCACCGAGCAGCTGGCCGCCGTGTTCGCCGGCGAGATCACCGACTGGTCCGCGCTTGGCGGCCAGGCGGGCGAGATCCATCTGTACGCCCGCGACGACAAGTCCGGCACCTTCGACACCTTCAAGGAGCTGGTGCTGGCGGCCAACGGCCGCAGCCTGGCCGGCGGCGCCAAGCGCTTCGAGTCGAGCAACCAGCTGTCCGACGGCGTCAGCCAGGACCCCGGCGGCATCGGCTTCATCGGCCTGCCCTACGTGCGCCAGAGCAAGGCGCTGGCGATCGCCGACGGCCAGTCGCGGCCGATGCTGCCCAGCGCCACGCTGATCGCCACCGAGGACTACCCGCTGTCCCGCCGGCTCTTCCTCTACAACCCGCCCGGCACCACCAACCAGTGGGTGAAGTCGCTGGTGCAGTTCGCCCACAGCCCGGCCGGCCAGGCCATCGTCGAGCAGAACGGTTTCATCCCGCAGACCGTGCAGGCGGTCAAGGTGGAGCCCAGCGCGGGGATGCCCGAGGACTACCGCAAGCTGGCCGGCGAGGCGCAGCGCCTGTCCGTCAACTTCCGCTTCCAGGAAGGCAGTGCCGAGCTGGACAACAAGGCCCAGCGCGACCTAGCCCGGGTGCTCGATTACCTCCAGGCCAACGACAAACTGCGGCAGAAGGTGGTGCTGGTCGGCTTCGGCGATGCCAAGAACGACCCCGCGCGCGCCGCGCTGCTGTCCAAACTGCGCGCCATGGCCGTGCGCCGCGAACTGTCCAAGGGCGGCGTGCTGTTCCGCGAGATCACCGGCCTGGGCGAGCAGATGCCGGTGGCGGCGAACAACGGCGACGAAGGCCGTCTGAAGAATCGCCGGGTCGAGGTCTGGGTCTACTGAGCATGCGCCGCCTCCCTTGCCGAAGCCAGGCGAGCGCTCTAGCCTAATACACGGGCGGCTACCGAACGGTCGCCGCCAGTGACGCCGGGCCCCTCTGGCGGCGACCTCATCGCCGCGATGTCGGAGTCACTGTCTGACAGGCAGCGATGGAGGGGCCATGGATCAGCTTCTGGTTTTTCTCACCAATCCTTTGCTCGGCACAGCCACCTGGCTGTGGCTGAGTTTTCTCGCCATCGTCCTCGCCCTGCTGGTGTTCGACCTCGGCGTCCTGCACCGCGACCAGCACGAGATCGAGATGCGCGAAAGCCTGCTGCTGTACAGCGGCTACTTCAGCGTCGGCGTGCTGTTCGGCCTGTGGGTCTGGTTCGAGCTGGGCGCCCAGCATGCGCTGGAGTTCTACACTGGCTTCCTGGTTGAGCAGTCGTTGTCGATGGACAACGTGTTCGTCATGGCGATGATCTTCGGCTTCTTCGGCATCCCCCGGCGCTACCAGCACCGTGTGTTGTTCTGGGGCATCCTCGGCGTCATCGTGCTGCGGGCGATCATGATCGGCCTGGGCACGGCGCTGGTGCAGCAGTTCGAGTGGATTCTCTACCTGTTCGGCGCCTTCCTCCTGTTCACCGGGGTGAAGATGATGTTCAGCCGCGAGGAACAGCACCCGGACCTGTCGAACAACCCCCTGCTGCGCTTCCTGCGCCGCCACCTGCGGGTGACCGACGAACTCCACGGCGGCCACTTCTTCGTCCGCAAGCGCCCGGCAGGCGCGAGCCATCCCCTGCTCTACGCCACGCCCCTGTTCCTCGCCCTGGTGCTGATCGAACTGGCGGACCTGGTGTTCGCCGTGGACAGCGTGCCGGCGGTGTTCTCCATCACCCAGGACCCGTTCATCGTCTACACCTCGAACATCTTCGCCATCCTCGGCCTGCGCTCGCTGTACTTCGCCCTGGCCGCGCTGATGCACCGCTTCGTCTACCTCAAGTACGCCCTGGCCCTGGTGCTGATCTTCATCGGCGGCAAGATCTTCCTGCACGGCTTCATCGGCAAGATCCCCGCCCTGCTCTCTCTTGGGGTGACGTTCGGGTTGCTGGCGGGGGGCGTCTTGTTGTCGCTGTTGAAGACCCGCAGGCAGGCAAGTGACTGACCATGCGCCTCATGGAATCCCGGGCAAACGCCCGGCATAGGTTGCGTTCCGCGATTCTGCTAGGCTGCGCCAACCACGATGCTTCCCCGTGCCGGATGGTATATGACGATTCCATTTCTCTACCGCAGTTACCAGTTGACCATCCGCAGTGAACTCGAACTCCCCGAACTCTCTCCCCTCGGCACACTCGACGATGAAGCAGACCTGCTGATCCGCTTCGGCCCGGCAGGCAACCCCGAGCAGTCGGGGCATAGGCAGGTTGGTCCCTTCCTCTGGGCCGGGCCGGGCTGGTTGTGGCTGCATATCCCCCGGGTCGGGCGCTTCCTGGTACGAGAAGGGCGCGAGCTGATCATCGAGCCGGAGCCTGGCAGCGATGCGGACAGCATCCGCGTGTTCCTCCTCGGTTCGGCACTGGGCGCGCTGCTGCTGCAGCGTGGCCAGCTGGTCCTGCACGGCAATGCCGTGCGCGTCGGAGATCACTGCATGGTCTGCCTGGGAAGATCGGGGGTGGGCAAGTCCAGCCTGGCCGCTGGCTTCTTCCAGCGCGGGCATGCGCTCTTGGCCGACGATGTGGTGTCGGTGGATGCGGAGGGCCGCGTCTCTCCCGGTATCCCCCGCATCAAGCTGTGGCGAGATACGGCCGAGCACCTGGATATCGATATCAGGCCTCTGCCACGCATTCGTCCCGCTCTGGAAAAATACAGCTACCCGGTCGATCGGCAGTTCGCCCAGGCCCCCCTACCGGTCCGCTGGATCTATGTGCTGGGCAGCGATCACACCCAGCAGGTGCGGGTGGAGCCGATTCCCGGTATGCGGCGTCTCGCCCCTCTGCTCGCCAACAGCTATCGCCCGCCCATGATCGAAGGCCTGCAAATGAAGCCCAGGCATCTGCAACTGTGCGGCCAGCTCGCATGCCGAGTGCACCTGGCGCAGGTGACGCGGCCGTCGCAAGGGTTCGAACTCGGGCAGCTGATCGACCACCTGCTGGCCGACATGGCCGAGCACCCCTGAGCCATGGCCGGCATCTACTGGCTGGCGTCGTATCCGAAGTCGGGCAACACCTGGCTGCGTGCCTTTCTCTGCAACCTGCTGGCGGATGGTGACGAGCCGGCCGACATCAACGCCCTGCACACCGGCGGCATCGCCAGCAGCCGCGCCTGGCTGGATGAGGCACTCGGCATCGATAGCGCCGACCTCACCGCCGAAGAAATCGAAGCCCTGCGCCCGGCGGCATACCGCTGGCAGCGCCACCTGGGCAAGGTTGCCTACCTCAAGATTCACGACGCCTACCACCTCGACGGGCATGGCGAGCCCCTGGTGAGCCACGAAGGCACCCTGGGAGCGCTGTACATCGTTCGCAACCCCCTGGATGTGGCGCCCTCCGTTGCCGACCACTTCGGCATCGGCCTTGATGAGGCAATCGATCACATGGCCGACTCGCAATGGGTTCTAGGTCGCTCCGAGCACAAGCTCAAGCAACAGGTGCAACAGCGCCTGCTGTCCTGGTCGGAGCACGTGCTGAGCTGGGTGGACGCAGCGGGGCTGCGCTGCCATGCGATGCGCTACGAGGACATGCAGCGCGACGCCCTGGCCACCTTCACCGCAGCCGCCCGCTTCCTGCACCTGCCGGACGATCCGCAACGCGTTGGCAAGGCCATCCGCTTCAGCGACTTCGCCGAGCTGCAGCGCCAGGAGCGCGAACGAGGCTTCAGGGAGCGCTCACCGCGTGCCACGCGCTTCTTCCGCCAGGGTCGTATCGGCGACTGGCGCGAACGGCTGACCCCAGGGCAGATCCGGCGGATCGTCACCCGGCACGCCGAGGTGATGCGCCGTTTCGGCTACCTGGACGAGCTGCCCGCAGACTATCGAGACATGACGATGGACATTGCCTGTGAGTGACCCCGTTATCGACAGCCTCCCGCAAGGCCTGTGCGACTGTCGCGCGGCCTTCGGATTCGACATGCCCTGCCCGGTGCCGACGTTTGCCGTGGCGAACGAGCACGTCCCCCTCGTGGATGCCGGCTTCCACTTCGACCAGGCCGCCACCCGGGCCATTCTCCTCGGCTTCGCCCACAATCGCCGGGTCTATCTGCACGGCCCCCACGGCAGCGGCAAGTCCTCGCACATCGAGCAGGTGGCGGCGCGGCTCAACTGGCCCTGCCTGCGCCTCAACCTGGACGGACACCTGTCGCGAGCCGACCTGATCGGGCGCGACATGGTGGTGCTGCGCGACGGCCACCAGGTCACCGAGTTCGTCCCGGGGCTCCTGGTCTGGGCGCTGGAGCGGCCGATCGCCCTGGTCTTCGACGAATACGATGCCGGCCGGCCTGACGTCATGTTCGTCATCCAGCGCCTGCTGGAAGCCGACGGACGCCTGACCCTGCTGGACCAGAACCGCGTCATCACCCCACACCCGGCCTTCCGTCTGTTCGCCACCGCCAATACCGCCGGCATCGGCGATACCTCGGGGCTGTACGCAGGCACCCAGGTGCTCAACCAGGCCCAACTGGACCGCTGGAACCTGGTCGCCGAACTGGACTACCTGCCCGCCCCTCAGGAGCGGGCGATCCTCGAGACCCGCGCACCGCATCTGCCGGAAGAACATCTGGACGGCATGCTGGCCATGGCCGAGCTGTGCCGCAACGCCCATCGCCAGGGCGACCTGGCGACCCTGATGTCGCTGCGCACGCTGCTGACCTGGGGCGAGAACCACGGTCTGCTGGGAGACCTGGGCGAAGCCTTCCGCCTGACCTTCCTCAACCGATGCGACGTGGCCGAGCGCCCCCTGGTCAACGAATTGTTCCAGCGCTGCTTCGCCCGCGAACTGACGGATGGGGATGATGCAGCACGCTTCCGCTAAGGCCCTGATGGCCGCCTGGCGGCGCAGCTATGCCCCCTACGCTGCGAACCATGCACTGCCGGCCGCCAGCCTCGGCGTTGCCGGGGACTCGCGCGCGGCCGCCGATGCCCGGGCCGCCTGGAGCCGCTGGCACGCTCCGGAGGTCGGTGCCCTGTTCGATGAACGACACTGGCCCTGGTACTGCGTGCTGGAGCGAGCCCGGGTCGAGCTGCTGGCCAGCGCCCACCTGCCCGGCATGGGCCTGAATCTCGCCGATACGCGGAGCATTGCCCCGCCCGGAAGCCCGCACGAAGCGCTGTACCGACAGGCACGCCGGCTGCTCGCCGGCCTCGCTATCCCGCAGGAACGCCCCGAGCACGCAAGTCGCTGGTGGCGGCGCCTCTCCCTCCGGCGGCGCAAGCGGGAACGGGAGAGCGCTGCCGCCCTGTTGTCTCCGTGCCTGAGCGCGGCACGCGAGCACCTGCACGACTGCCAGCGCTTCGCGGAAACCCTGATGCCTCTGATACGCGCCTACGCACGCGCCTTCGCCGACGAGCCTTCAGAAGTCCCAAGCGGCCATGATCGGCGCGCGAGGATGGCGCGGCCACGGGAGGCCCGGGACGGCATGCCGCAACCACGGCCCGGCACCTCGACGACTCAACTCGAGGAGATCGGCGACGAATATGCCGTGTTTTCCAGGCAGTGGGACGAACTGCTTTCCGCCCACCAGCTGGCCATACGGCTGCCTCCGCCTGCGGGCGGGGAAGCTCCCGAGGTAGCCCGCTTGCAGGCGGTACGCCTGGCGCATCGTCTGCAACGCCAATTGAGCGTCGCCCGCCTGCGCAGATGGCGTTTCGACCAGGAAGAAGGACAACTCGACCGCCGCCGCCTGGCCGCACTCTGCACCAGCGGCGAGCGCCGGGTGTTCCGCCGGGAAGACCCGGCGCCGACGCCGGAAGCCTGCGTCTGCCTGCTGCTCGATCAGTCCGGGTCGATGCGCGGCCTGCCCCGGCGCCTGGTGGCGCAGGCAGTCGACCTGGCCGTGCATGCCCTCGAGGTATGCGGCGTGCGTTGCGAGGTGCTGGGCTACACCACGCGCCCCGGCGGCGATAACCCCGTGCTGGATGCCTGGATCGCCGCCGGTCGCCCCTCCCTCCCCGGCCGGCTCAATGCCTTGCGGCATATCGTCCACAAGAGCGCCAGCCAGCCCTGGCGCCGCTGTCGCGACGACTTCCACCGGGTGATGGCGGCGCTCGAAGGCGGCGAGAACATCGACGGCGAGTCCCTGCACTGGGCCGCGACACGCCTGGCCGGGCTGCATGAGCCACGCAAGGTGCTGGTGGTGCTCTCCGACGGCTGTCCGTTCGACGAGGCGACCGTCGAGCAGCATGGCCGGCAGTACCTCGAAATGCATCTGCGCACGGTGATCGCCGCCATCGAAGCGAGCCCGATCCACCTGGCCGCCATTGGTGGCGGCCAGGATGTCGGCCGTTTCTACCGTCACGCGTTGACCCTGCGCCAGCCCGACGAAGTCGGCCAGGCATTGTTCGCCCACCTTGCGGATCTGCTGACCCGCCCGCAGGAATCGAAGAGAAAAGCATGAGTGCGATAGCCGGCCTTATCCGCCTGGATCGGCAGGCTGCCGACCGGGCCACACTGGAACGCATGCAGGCGCTGCTCACCCCCTACGGCCGCGACGCCCAGAGGCAATGGCGGCGGGATGCCGCCGGACTGCTGCACACGCTGCTGCGCAGCACACCGGAGGACAGTTTCGATCAACAGCCGCTGGCGGCCCCCGGCGGAGACTGCGTGCTGTTGTTCGACGGACGCCTTGACAATCGCGCCGAACTGGCCGGACGGCTGGGACTGTCGCCTGCCGACAGTGCCCGACTGGCCGACAGCGAACTGGTGCTGCACGCCTGCCTGCGCTGGGACACCCGGGCGCCGGAACAGCTGTGCGGCCCGTATGCGCTGGCCTGCTGGCAGCCGGCGCGGCAGCGCCTGTGGCTGGCCCGCGACCCCATGGGCGGCCGCCCGCTGTTCTGGCACCGACAGGCCGGCTTCTTCGCCTTCGCCAGCCTGCCCAAGGCGCTGTTCTGCATCCCTGGCGTGCCGCGCAGCCTGTGTGAGGAAAGGCTGCTCGACCAGCTCGCCCTGTTGCCGATGAAAGGGCCCGAGTCGTTCTACAAGGACATCTACCGGGTGGAGCCGGGCCAGTTGCTGATCCTCGATGGCGAGCGCCTCGATACCCGGCGTTTCCACCGTTTCGACCCCGAGCGGGAAATCCGCTTCGCCCGCGACGATGATTACCTGGAGGCGTTCCGCGAGCACCTGGAGCAGGCCATCGCCAGTTGCCTGCGAAGTTCCGGCCCGATCGCCTCGCACCTGAGTTCCGGCTTCGACAGCTCCACGGTCACGGCCCTCGCGGCCCGCCAGCTGGCCCGCCGCGAGCAGCGGCTGACCGCCTACACCGCCGTGCCGCGCGAAGGCTTCGACGGGCCGCTACCGAAATGCCGGCACGGCGACGAAGGTCCGGCCGCGAGCGCCCTGGCGGCACGCTTCGGCAACATCGACCATGTGTTGATCCGCCCCGGGGACGCCTCCGCGCTGGACCACCTGCAGTACCTGACCGAAGCCGTGGACCGCGTGGCCCAGAACCCCTGCAACAGCGTCTGGACCCAGGCCATCAAGGCCGATGCCGCCGCGCGCGGCTGTCGGGTGCTGCTGACCGGCCAGAAGGGCAACATGAGCATTTCGTACAGTGGCGAAACCTACCTGCCGGCCCTCTGGCGCAGCGGCCACTGGCTGCGCTGGTGGCGCGAACTGCACGCCTACAGGGCCCGCCATCCGCAATCGGGCTGGCGCGGGCTGCTCGCCCGGTCGCTGGCGCCTTCGCTGCCCGGGCCTCTGTGGACAATGCTCGCCCGGCGCTGGGAACAGGGCTCGGCGCTGACCGACTACAGCGCCATCCACCCCGAATGGATGCAGCGCATGAACCCGACCGAACGCGCCCGCACCGTTGGCTGGGACCTGAGCTACCGCCCCTGGCACGACGGCCGGCGTATGCGCATCGCCGCCCTGGAACGGCAGGACGCCGCGGAATACGCCCTCGCCACCAACCTTCAGGGCCTGGAAATCCGTGATCCGACCGCAGACCTACGCCTGGTCGAGTTCTGCCTGGCGGTGCCGGATCATCAGTACCTGCGCGACGGCCAGAACCGCTGGCTGCTGCGGCGCCTGATGGCAGACGTGCTGCCGCCGGAGATTCTCGACAGCCGCAGCAAGGACTACCAGGCGGCCGACTGGTACGAAGGGCTGGAACGGAATCTGCCGCGGCTGCGCGAGGAACTGCAACGCCTGGCCGCGAACAGCCGAGTGGGGGAAATGCTCGATGTGGCGGCGCTACAGCATCTGCTGGAGCATTGGCCGCAGAGCGGCGACTGGGCCTCGGCGAGAACCATCCAGGCCTACCGCCTCAAGCTCCTGCGCGGCTTGGCCGCGGGCCATTTCATCCGCCATGTCGAAGGGGACAATCGCTGAGCGAGGTCAGGAAGAAAACGTAGTCGTTCCGTCGAACCCGGGGCCTATGGAAAAGCGGGTGTCTTCCACATCGAGCCGCTCGATGCGCGGGGCGACGTAGGGCTGCCTGGACAGCCTCTCGGCCTGTTCGCCGCGCTCGGCTCCGACACCGGCCTCGTTGCCAGGAATATTCTCGTTCAAGTGAACCTCCATCAATGAGTGGATATGGCCTATCCCGCGACAAGGTAGTGAATTTCGCATCATTATGCCAACCGTGAAGACCGAGCGGTGTAGCCGACAAGTCTCCAGCCTCGGCATCCGTCATGTCGAAGGGGACAACCGTTGCCCGCGCTCAGGAGGCAAACAGAGTCGTTCCGTCGATCCCGGGGCCTATCCCAAAGCGGGTTTCTTCCACATCCAATCGCTCGATGCGCGGGGCGACGTAGGGCTGTCTGAGCGGCCTCTCGGCCTGTTCGCCACGCTCGGTTCCGACACCGGCCTCGTTGCCAAGAACACTATCGCTCAAGTGAACCTCCATACACGCAGGGGGATGCGATCGATCCTGTGCCAGGGTAGTGGCTGTCGCATCATTATGCCAACCTTGCAGGGCGAAGACCGCGGACGCAAAGGAGTCGATGGCCAGGGCGGACGTCTCCGGCCCCGGCCTTGTGCGGCATGCGGCCCGAACTGGTAACCTCGAACGCTCCCCGAGCCTGTGCGCCGATCAACCCCATACCGGGATGCCAGACATGTCAGAGATCACCCTTTCCACCCACTTGAGCCGCGTCCCCGACCTGATCGCCACCGAGATGGACGGCGACCTGGTGATGATGAGCATCGAGAAAGGCCAGTATTTCGGCATTGGTGGTATCGGCTCGCGCGTCTGGACGCTGTTGGAAACCCCGATGTCCATCGCCGATCTGGCGCGGATCATCCTGCAGGAATATGAAGTCGACGAGGTCACCTGCCAGGCCGACCTGCTGACTTTCGCCCAGGATCTGCTCGACCACGGCGTGGTACGGGCGAGCTGAAGGCCGGTTTACACGCAACGATGGCTCACGCTTCCGCCATGATCCTTTCCGGCCTCATCCACAGGCTCCGCCGCTTCCTCCGACGCCCGGCACTGGAACGTCTCCTGTTCCTGCCCTGCTGGCTGCTGCTGGGGCTGAGCCGCATGCTGATCCTGCTCCTCGAATTTCGCCGCCTGGCCCCCTGGCTGGGTATCGCCGCCGGCCCCCACAGCCAGTCGCCGCTGCTGAACCAGCGTCAGCGGCATCGGGCGCTGACCATTGGCCGGTCGATCCGCTGGGCGGCCGGCCACACGCCCTGGGATGCCAACTGCTTCGCTCAGGCAGTGACCGCCAGGATGCTCCTGGGCCTGTGCGGCGTTCCTTATGCCCTCTACTTCGGCCTGGCGCGCGACGCTGGGTCGTCCGCCCTGCAGGCGCACGCCTGGGTTGCCGCCGGCCCTATACAGGTCACCGGCGGAGCGGGCTTCGAGCACTTCACCGTAGTCGGCTGTTTCCTCTCGCCACGGCTGCATCGCCGATGAAGGCCAGCGACTCCCTGCGGGCATTCCGCCAGTTGCTGCAGGCGGCCCCACGCGCCTGGGTGTTCGGCCTGGTTCTGCTGCTGACGCTCAGCGGTCTGACCGAAGGCATCGGCATCCTGCTCCTGGTGCCCCTGCTGGAAATGCTGCAGGACGCTGGCACCACGATGCTCAAGCCGGTCGAGCAGGCGTTTCGAGTGCTCGGCGTGACGCCATCGGCTGCGGCCCTGCTGGCACTCTTCACCCTGTTGGTGGGGCTGCGTTGCGCCATCCAGTACGGCCGCGAACAACTGGCCCTGCATCTGCAGCACCGGGTCGTCGACGATCTGCGCCTCGAATGCTTCCGAGCGCTGCTGGGCACAGAATGGCGCTGGCTTGCCGAGCGCCGCCAATCCGATCACACCAGTCTATTGCTCAACGACATCAACCGCATCGGCCAGGGGTTGGGGTTCGGCCTCGGCCTGCTGTCCAGCATGGCGACCATGCTGGTCTACCTGGCGACGGCCTTCCTCCTGTCCTGGCAGATGGCCGGGCTGGCCCTGGCGAGCGGCCTGCTGGTGTGGGCGCTGCTCCGAGGGCATCGGCGCAGGGCCCTGGGGCTCGGCCAGGGCCTGCTGGTCGCCAACCGGGACCTGCAAGGCAACATGCAAGACAGCCTGGCCACGATCAAGCTGGCGAAGATTCTCGGCAGCGAGGCCCGGCACTTCGATGAGCTGCGGCAAACCACCGACCGCCTGCGCACGCAGCAACTGCGCTTCGCTGCCAACAGCAGCTTATCCAAGGCACTTTTCCAGACCCTGGGCACCGCGTTGCTGGCGATCTACCTGTTCGTCGGCCTGAACCTCTGGCGCACCCCGCTGGCGGAGATGGTGGTGCTGGTACTGATCTTCGCGCGGCTGATTCCCATGTTCGTCGGCGCGCAGCAACAGCTCCACCACTGGCTGCACAGCATGCCGGCACTCCTCGAGGTCGATCGCCTGCTCGGCGAATGCCGGGCGTCAGCGGAGCCCGTCAACGGCCTGGAGGCGATCGAGCCCTTGGCCCTCAAGCGGGAAATCCGCCTGCACGGTGTTTCCCTGCACTACAGCGATCGCTCGGCGTCGGCGCTGGACGGGCTTTCACTGTGCTTTCCCGCCCTCGGCAGCACCGCGATCATCGGTGCCTCGGGCTCCGGCAAGAGCAGCCTTGCCGATCTGCTGGCGGGCCTGCTGACCCCGGACCAGGGAAGCATCGAAGTCGACGGCATCCCACTGCTGGGGGAAGCGCGCATGCGCTGGCGCAGGTCCGTCGCCTACGTGCCGCAGGAGGTGTTCCTGTTCCACGACAGCATTCGCGGCAATCTGCTGCGAGGCGACCCGCAGGCCACCGAAGCGGATCTGCGCCATGTGCTGCAGAGGGCGGCGGCGGACTTCGTCTTCCGCCTGCCGCAGGGGCTGGACACGATGGTAGGCGACGCCGGGGTAAGGCTTTCCGGCGGCGAGCGCCAGCGTCTGGCGCTCGCCCGGGCCTTGCTCAGGAAACCCGCCCTGCTGATTCTGGACGAGGCCACCAGCGCGCTGGACCCGGACAACGAGAGGCGGATACAGGGCGCCATCGACAACCTGCAAGGCGAAATCACCCTGGTGATCATCGGCCATCGGCAGGCAGCACTGGAACATGTCGAGCACGTTATCGTGCTCGATCAGGGCCGCTTGCTGACCGAGGGCGACTGGACCCGCATCAGGGCAACGCTGAAAACCGGAGCATGAGCGTCAGTAACGCGATGGCGCGTGTCCCGACGGCTAGAGTTGCTCCCGCAGCACATCGAGAATTCGCCGATAGGCGCTGCCATCCCCGAACGGATTCTTCCAGACCACCTGAGAATGACCTAGCGCTTGGGCAGCTTCGATCAGGCTGTTCTCGGCAACGCACGAAACCAGCCTTGCCCCGCCGGTTTCCAGGCTTTCCGGACGCTCGGTGTTGGGCCTGAGGATCAGGCAACGACGACGGAGAACGCAGGCCTCCTCCTGCATGCCTCCGCTGTCCGTCAGCACCAAGGCCGCGCCTTGCAGCAGGGCGAGCATGTCCAGATAACCCACCGGGTCGATGGTTCTGATGCGCGTCTTGCTCTTCAGCACACCCAGGTTCTGCTGACCGAGCCGAGGATGGACAGGGAACACCACCTGGAGATCCTGCTCTTCGGCCAGGCGCTGTACGGCCTGCATGAGCAGCGCGAAGAGCTCGGGGTGATCCGTGTTGGAAGGTCGATGACACGTCAGCAGCAGATAATTCTCGGGCTGCAAACCCAGTACGCCGTGGATGCCCGAGCGTTCCCTGGCCAGGCGGGCGTAATGCAGCGTCGCGTCGTTTCCGGTGTTGCCGGTGATATGGACGTGAGGCCCCTGTATGCCCTCCCTGGCCAGCAGCTCCACCTGCAGAGGCGAGGGGCAGAACCAGAAGCTGGACAAGTGGTCCAGCAGGATGCGATTGATTTCCTCGGGCATGCTCTTGTCGAAGCTGCGCAGGCCGGCCTCTACATGACCAACCGGAATGCCCGCTTTGCTGGCGGCCAGTCCGCCTGCCAGGGCGCTGTTGGTATCCCCCTGCACGATGACGCAGTCGGGTTTCAGATCCTGCAGTACGGGATCGATGCCCTGCATCATGCGCCCCAGCTGTACGCTCGCGGGGCCGGAGCCCACACCCAGGTTGACATGGGCGGACGGGAGGCCGAATTCTTCGAAGAACATTCGATCCATGACCGCGGCGTAGTGCTGATTGGTATGGATCAGCGTGTATGGCACACCGTCGCGGACGCATGCCGAGATCAGGGAAGAGAGCTTGATGATTTCAGGGCGGGTACCCAGGACGAACGCCAGATGCATAGCTTTTTTTCCAGACGATACAGGCCTGCCGAAGCTCATGAGCCCACGGCGATCAAGGATTTGGGCAGCCCGAGAACACGCTCTCTGACGATCCGGGCCTTCGGCAGCAAGGCCCGCAGCTCGCGCCGCGATAGAAGTCTCGCACTGTCCACCAGTGCTTCGGCTTCATCTCTGCTGGATGCCCGCTGCCAGTGGCCGAGATCCATCCGGCGAACCAGCCAGACCCGGGCCCGGCGCGGCAGCCAGTGAAAGAAGGGTGTCATGCAATGGGGCTCCAGGGGACACCAGAAATCAGGCGTCTGCAGGAAGTAGTCATCGGCCACACGCTCCAGTTCCCGGGTGAACTTCGCTATTCGATCCGGTCCACCGACATGCTCTATGACGGAATTGGAGTGCGCCACATGGAAGGCCTTGTCGTGAAAGGCGCTCAGGTCGCAGCCGTCGCCTTCGACGAGCCTGAAACGGGGATGGATCGCGGCCTGCTTGTCCTGGCTGATGTTGATCAGGGTGATCGAGACACGGCGCGAGTCCAGATAGTCCTGGGGGACGATGTTCCAGTAGCGCTGCGTCCCGCCCACGTCCACCAGGTTGACCCAACCATGACGCGCATAGGCCTCGTCGATCATCGCCAGGAGCGGCCCGATGCGCCGGGCGCGCATGCGCGCTCCGAGCGAGCGGGGATTGTCGTAGTCGCTCAGATAGGTGGCGAGTCGTTTCATGAAGCCTCGCGCGGGGCGCTTACGGACCAGCTTCAGATACGCGGCGGCCAGCTCCGGTGCTTTCCGCTGCCAGGTGAAGCCGGCCCTGACCGCCTCCACGACATGGCCCGGCACGCTGCCGCGCGCGGCCCGGTCCAGACAGGAGCCCAGTGCGGGAATATCGCCGACGGGGAATACCGCATCCCACCCCACGGCGCCGGTGATGGAGCGGCAGCCTTCGATATCCGAACAGGCAATCGGCACTCCCGCCAGCAGTGCCTCCAATACCACCGTCGGCATGCCTTCGCGCTCCGAGGCCAGCACCATCGCATCGCAACCCGCCATCATCCGTGCCGAGGCGGCGTCATCCTGCCAGCCATGAAAATGCACGCGTGCCGCGACAGCGGATCGCTCGGCCAGGGCCTCGAGCCGCGCACGGTCCTCACCGCGCCCGACGATGTGCAGCATGGCGCGCTGCAAGGACGGAACAGACAGCGCAGCAATCACGTCATCGAGCCGTTTGACGGGATCGAGCCGCCCGATCGACAGCAACGCCGGCGCCCCCTCAAGACGTTCGCCTGTCACCTGCCCTGCTCCACGCCGGTCGTCGATGCAGTTGGGCACGATCAGCACCTTGGCCGGACGGAGGCCACGCTTGGCCAGATCGACCAGCCAGCCCTCGTGCAGCAGCACCACCACGCCCGAACGGCGCACCAGGAAACGTTCGACCGTCAGGTCCCAGCCCCTCTTGAGTGCACGCAGCACGGGGCCACCAGCGTCGTAATAGCAGTGCGGCGTGTAGACCACCGGAACACCCCGTAGCCACGCCAGCAGGGCTGCTACCGCGGAGAAAGGCGTGCGCGCGCCATGCACGTGGACCACGTCACTCTCTCCGATGGTGCTCCACAGGCAGCCATAGCCACCCTGCCGAACGTCGCAAGAAACATCCGCCACGTCTACCTTCGGGGCGAGCAGGGTCAGCTCGATGTCCCGATCGTCCCGCATGGCGTTCGCCAGCCCCTGGATATGGCGTGCCACACCACTCGAAAGGGGCTCGAACTCCTTGCTGACATGAAGTACCCGTAGCGTCATTGCGTGGACTCCGGCGATGACCGTCCGACCTTGTGAAGCAGCCGGACGAGTCCGCCCGTTTCTGCGGAAAAGCTGGCGCGCAACCACCGAGCCTGGGCCTGCGCGGACTCCTCGCGAAAGACTGCATCGCGTTGCAGTCGGTGATAGAGCGCAACGGCCTGCTCCGCCGTTTCGGCGTGCAGCGGCGGAGACAGCATGGCACGGGCGGCCTCGTTGCCTTCGAGCGGCAGCATCAGGCCGACCACCCAGTGTCCCGCGGCGGCGGCCTCCAGCATGGCGGTCGAGCAATATCCCATCACCACGCGCGGCGGGCATGCTCCGGCTCGCAATTCCGAATGAGGGGGGCGTCTTATAGCACGCGCGGTGTCGCCGACATACGGCTCGCGCTCCAGCGGATGCAGCAGAATCCGCGCCTGCGGATCCAACCCTGCCAGCGCATCGGCAAAATCCCGCAAGGCAGGGCCTATGTTCCGCCCCAGTATCTGGGCGTGGGTCTGCGACAACAGCGACAAACCATGGGGAGGCTCAAGCACCGGGCTCGCGGCCGCATACCGCCCCAACGCATCCTCGACGAGCCTGTCGGCCGCAGCCCCCATGGAGCGGAAGGCATCGCGGCTGCGGCCGCCCCATATCAGGTACCAGTCGGCCCGAACGGGAAAGAACTCGTCGGTAGGCACTCCGTGCTGCAGGCAGATGGCGGGCAGACCATGACCGAGAGCGGCCCGGCTCATCAGGTCGAAATCGTTGTGCAGCAGCAGGACTCCCGCGCTGCCATCCAGGGTTCGGCCCAGGCTGGCCCGCCAGAGGTGCCGCCGCGCCAGACAGCAGGCCAGCAGCAGTGGCCATCGTCTGAGCAGCGCGCCGCCGAAGACACGCAGGGCGGCCAGCAGAGTCGCGCCCCCGGGACGCGCGGGACGGACGACCCTCAGATGGGCAGGAAAGCTCGCAACGGGTAGCCGCGGATGGGCAAGGATGACGGGCTCATACGCCGCGGCGGCGAGCGCTGGCAGGCTGCGCTCCTGCGTGCCCCATCCGCTCGCCCCCTGCAGGGTCGTCACCAGGATGGCCTGGCGGGCGTTGCCAGGCCGCAGCTCCTGGCCGGAATGCCGCATCAGCAACCAGGCGTCCCTCAGCAGAGCACCGAAGGCTCTCATGCCCGCCACGAGGGGCGCCCTGCCTTCCGCCAGATAGAAAAGCTCATGGCGCACGTCAGCCGCTTCATCGCCATAACGCAGGCGCAATTCCGCAAGGTATTCGGCGAACGATCGCGACGGCTTCAAGTGGTAACATCCTTGGCTCGGTGGCATTACGCTACAGACGCCGAAGTGCATTGCCAACCTGCCTCAGGTGACCCCTGCCGATCATGCCCTTTTTCCGAACCCGTCCCACCAGCGGCAGCGCGCGTCGAGACGACGATCTCCGAGCGTGCGATGCATCGCTGCGCTGCACCTTGTGGCTCATGGGTTTCGACCACGCCTTCGAGCAGGTTCCGGCGGCGGAGCTGCAGTCCTTCGTGAGGCACCATGGCATCGCCGGCCTGCTCGATAGCGCCCGGATCGAAGCGATCGGGGAGGCATGGACGGCCTCGCTGATGCAGGAGAAGCGACGCATCGCGTTTCGGGCCCTGCAGCTGGGCGCGGTGCTCAAGCTCGTGGTGACGGCGCTCGCCGACCGGGGCCTGCGGCCAGTGGCGCTGAAAGGCCCCGCGCTGGCCATCCAGGCCCACGGCTCGCTGAGTACGAGGGGGGGCGTGGATGTGGACATATTGATCCCGCAGCAGCATTGGCCGATCGCGCTCGACGTGCTGGAACAGCAGGGCTACCTGCCTGCTCCGGGGCAGCACCTGCCGCTTCCCAGGGGCACCCATGAGCTGGTGCTGCAGCGCCAGAATCAGCCTCGCGTCGAACTGCATCAGCGCTTGTTGCGCCATCAGCACCTGCTTTCCGACGCTACCAGTCTGAGCCAGGCGGTCGATATCCAGGGTACCTCCGTGGCGAGCCTCGCGCCGATACAGGCCCTGCCCTACTTGGTCGCCCATGCGAACCAGCATTGTTTTCGCCGGCTGATCTGGCTGATCGATATCCACGCGCTGCTGCAAAACCCCGAACTGGATGCGGAGCGGACCGCGCGGGAATTTCAGCGCACCGGCACCTGCGCAATGCTCGATGTCTGCCTCACCCTGCTCGACGAGCTGTTCGGCACGACCGCGGCGGAGCCGCTGCAACGGGTTCGCCGCCCCTGTCGGGCCAGCCGGGCCATGGCGTCGCTGGCGCTCGAAGCGATCCGGGGCTCGCTCTCCGATGATGAAGTGGCCAAGCGAGTCGGCCCGCTCAGGCGAGCGGCCATGGATATAGCCCTGCAAGACAGCTGGCACGCGCGCCTGCATGCACTGGGCGGCTGGCTGAGTCCTACCGGCAAGGACAACCAGTGGGTGGCGCTCCCTCCTGGCCTGTCCTTTCTGTACCCGCTCATACGCCTCTTCAGGATCCTGATACGCCCCACCAGATAACGAGTCCTTCTCAGCGTTTGCGAAGAGCCAGCCTGGCCAGACGAGCCGCCGAACGCGGATAGCCATTGCGCAGGCTGAAGGGCCGGATCTGCGCCTTGATGTGCCGGGCCAGCTCGTGCAGCTGCTGCGATGTCGGCGCCTGCATAGGCTCTGCAGGCGGCTGCGCCTCCAGGCGAGCATAAACCCGCAGATTGCCTTCGTAGATGCCGTATGGCTCCCGACAGCTTCGCTGCACGCTGAAACCATTGCGCCGCAACAGGGCATCCAGGGTCTCCTCGCAGAAGTAGCTGCGATGAGAGACATGCACCTGCTGCAGCCCCAGCCCGCGCCAATCGGCCTGGATATCCGGAACCTCGATGACCAGCCAGCCCTGCGGGTCGATCAGCTCGGCGAGCCGGCGCAATGCCCGACCGGGGTCCTCCAGATGCTCCAGCACATGGAACAGGGTGATCAGCTTCGGCGCGAACGGCAGTTCGGTGCTGTCGCTCAACCCTTCCGCCCGGACCTGCTCGCCGAAGCCGAGAACATGGGCGGCATGCTCCCGCTGAGGCCGGCCGGGCTCCAGGCCCATCAACCGTTCGCAGCCATGGGCGCGGCAGGCGTCGAGAAAGAACCCCAGCCCAGCCCCGATATCCAGCACGGCGTCGAACGCACCGATGACGGATGAAATCTCGCTGTATCGATACCCCGCCATCAGGCGGTATTCCCATATCGCGCTGGGCGGGGGTGGCTGGACCATCAGGCGAGGATAGACACGCTCGTAGAACACCGACTGGGCCTCGCCGCTGAGACCGCGGGCCAGGTAGACCAGACCACATTTCCGGCACGCCGACAGGTCCACCGCCAGGAAATAGCGATCACGCCGCCAGATCAGATGAGGCTCCCGCCCGCCGCAGCCCGGGCAGGGAAGCTCCGTCATGCACCGGTCGAGCGTCTGCAAGTCGGCGATCAGGGAAAAAGGTAGGGTCGCAGGCATCACGATGGCTCGCGCGTAAAGAATCGGAATCTGCCGGTACGTCGACCTCCCGCGCAAGCATTATCTTCGCGGCCAGCGCCGCGCCCTCAGGATGGCCCGGGCAACGGAAAGAACAGGCCCCGGCTCGCCGGAGCGGCCTGTCGGCCAATTGCAACGCCCTTGCGGCTATGGCAAATTCCCGGCACCTCAGGGCATGAATGTACGACCGGATCGCGGACGGCCGGCAGGAGGCCTCAGCACTTCCTTCAGGTTGACCCCATGCACACCACGGCAGTACGAGCCCCCCACGCACCTCAGGAAGACGAACTCTCACTGGGCGAGCTTGCCCTTCGTGTACTGCGCTTCTATCGACGCTTCGGCAGGCTGCTGCTCCTGCCAGCCCTGCTGGCCGCCCTGGCTGCCGCGGTCTGGATCGCCGGACGCCCCCTGTATACCGCCACGGCCCTGGTCGAAGTGCCGGGAGTCACGCTCGAGGAGTGGCGGCAGGCCCAGTCCTTCCTCTGGGACGAACGCTGGGTGGATCGATCCTTCGGGGGGAGCGGCGATGCGGCCGACATCGATGCCGGAATCCTGCGGCAAAACGCGTTGAACGCGACCTTCTGGACCAGTACCGTCCGCTACCGCTCGGCCCTGAGTCGGGACGACATTCGCGAGATACCGCCCGCCGAATTCCAGAACACCCGCGGCATAGGCCTGGAACTCACCCTGAGAGTACGCGATGCGCAGCAGTCGAATCTGACGCTCGACAGGCTGGCCCAGCACATCCGCGAAGCGCTGCTCGCCAACAGCCTGATCAGCCTGGTCCGCGATGGTCAGGCGGCATTGGCCCACCGCCCCAAGCTCAGTCTTGACCTGCTGCAGACCGACTTCGAGATAGAGCAGGCCCAGCAGCGCATAGAAGACATGCAGCGTCTGCTGGAGCGCTATCCCGAGCTGCGCCGCATGGAGAACAACACCGTCGTCTCGGTCAGCGACGGCGGTGGCAAGTACCTCGCCCCGCTGCCCCAGATCGTGGCCCTGGAAGCGACCATCTCCGAGCTGCGGGCCAAGTCGCGCAAGACCCGGCGCGAACTGGAGAAACTCGACTGGACGGCACAGCTGCTGGCGGGCCTGGACCAGGCGATCCGCGGCGCAGCCTCGGGCGACGACATTATCGGGAAGCTGCAGGACAACCGCGCCAAGCTCCTCGCGGCCCACCCGCAACTCTCCACCATGGAGCAGGAAGCCACCGAGGACATGAACCTCAAGCTGGCCCTGGCGGAAGCCCGGCAGCAGGCCATCGGCATCAAGACCCGCTCGGCCCTTTCCAGCACGCCGGTAAAAGTGCGCAGCCCCTTCTGGGTTGGCCTGTTCGTGCTCTGCGCGACCTTCGCCGGCCTGTCCCTGATCCTGGCCACCCGCCTGGCCCTGCGGCCGGAATACCGCCCCGTGGGCTGGCTTCCGGCCCCGTTGCGTCGACGGCTGATTCTGGAGGAGCCGACCTGATGCGCCTTCTCGTGACCGGCGGCGCCGGGATGCTGGGGCGCAGAGCCACCCGGCAATGGCGCGCCGCGGGAGGCGAAGTCGCCGTGCTCGACGATCTCTCGAGCGGCCTGCCGATGCCCGAGGAAGCAACGCTGGCAGTGCGTGGTGATCTGCGGGACGACGATACCCTGGCCGCCCTGCTAAACGACTTCCGACCAGCCGCGATCCTGCACCTGGCCGCCGTGCACCACATTCCCACCTGCGAGACCCGCCGCGCCGATTGCCTGGACGTGAACGTGGTCGGCACCGAACGCCTGCTGGCAGCCGCGGAACAGGCCGACATAAGGCGCGTGGTGATCGCTTCCAGCGGCGCGGTCTACGCCTGGCAGGACAGCCCACTCTCGGAACTCGACAGCCCGGTCGCGCCCTGCGACAACTACGCGCTGTCCAAGTACTGCAACGAGCAACAGCTGAAGTTCTGGAGCGGCCGTGGCGAACGCATTGGCAGGGTCGCGCGGATATTCAATGCCATCGGGCATGACGATCCGAACGGGCACCTGATTCCGGAAGTGCTGGCCCAGCTGCGCGGCTCGGCCGATGGCCGGGTACGGCTGGGCAACCTGACCCCGCGGCGCGACTACCTGCACGCTGACGACATCGCCCGCGGCCTGATCGCCATGGTCAACGACTCCAGGCACGACGTACCGTTCGATACGCTGAACCTGTGCTCCGGCGTCGAGCATTCGGTGGAGCAACTGGTCCTGCAGCTCGGCCGGATACTCGGCCAGCGGGTCGAAGTGGAAGTCGACCCGGCGCGCCAGCGCCGGGTCGATCGCCCCAGCCAGCTCGGCAATCCGGCACGCACCCTCGAAGTGCTTGGCTGGCAGCCGCGGCTGCGATTCGACGAGGCCCTGCGCCGGGTGGTGTTCCCGGACAACACCCAGTGAACCCGAGCCCACCGGGACCATCGCCCCAGCGCGGCCCCGAGCCGGAGCCGAGCTCCGGACCAATCGCCATCAGGCACTCACTGCTGCTCGCCGCCTCGACCTATGGCCTGGGTCAGATCGCCAATTTCCTTTTCCAGTTGCGGCTGCTGGACCAGCTGGGCCCGTCGGCCTATGGAGCGGTCGGTCTGGCCCATCTGCTGCTGATCACCTCGATCTTCCTGGCGGACCTGGGATATGCATCGCTGTTCCTGCGCGAGCGCGGCGGCTCTTCGGAGTGGGAGCGCACCTGGCGATACGCGCTCGGGCACCGACTGGTCGCCACCCTGCTCCTGCTGGCAGCTGTGATGATCGGCTGGATGCAGTGGAGCGACGATGAGGCGAGCCGGCAATACCTGGCAGGCGCCGCGGCGGCATGCCTGTTCGCACTGTTCAACTACTCCTCGCCGATGATCGTCGAAGGCAGACGCCTGGGCGGATTGCTGGTGGCGCAGATCGCCTGGCCCTCCGCCCTCGTGATCTGGTGCCTGCTGCAATACGCCCTGCCCTTGTCCACCCCGGCGGCGGCCGGCATCTCGGTGAGCCTGGGCTATCTGGTGCAGGCCCTGGTGAGCATGATCTGCAGCCGTCGGCTCCGGCTCTGGCTACCGCTGGCCGGCAAGGGGCAACTGGGCTCGGCCTTCCACCTGTCGCTGCTCGGGGTATGGGGAACGCTCCATGATCGGCTGACACCCTTTCTGCTCGCCCCGCTGGCACCGACCTTCCTGCCCTTCTTCCTGATCCTGAACCATGTGCTGAGCGGTCTCTCCGGCGTGCTCGCGCAATTTTCCCGGCTGCTGTTGCCCGAGGCGCAGGAGCGTCAGGGCAGGCGTCATATTCTCTCCGCCGCGTCCCTGGTGTGCTGGGGCACCACCGCCGTGATCCTGGGCGGCCTGCTGCTGCACGGTCTGGAGCTGTCCAGCGATCAGCGTCAGTGGCTGGCGCTGGGCGCGATCGTATTGCTTGCCTGGGGCGTGTCGGCCTCCAGCGGTTTTCTCAGCATATTGCTCATCGGCGCCCGCCAGGAGCGGCCGCTCTCCAGGCTGCTGGGCGTGGGGTTGGCGCTCAGTGCATTGCTGCAGGCAGGCGCGGCCTGGATCGGCGATGCGGACTACCTGTTGTGGGCCCGTGTGCTCGGCCTGCTGGCCGTCCTGGCGGGCCTGCTCGTGCTGCTGAAACTGCGCCCGAGCCCCTGGGGCGTGGCCGCACTGTCGCTGTCCGTGCTGGCCTGCGCCCTCGGCATATGGCACTGGAGCATGGTGATAGGGCTCGTGCTGTTGCTGCCGACCCTCGCCGCCCTGTGGCGGCGATCTTCCTGTTATGTTGAGGCCCCCCTTCGATGAACACCTTCGAGCTGCTGCCATGTGCGGACTGATCGCTGTACGCGCACTCGGTGCCTGCGACGGCCTCGAGCAACGAACCCGCCAGGCGCTGGCCAGCCTGGCCCGGCGCGGTCCGGACGCCGAAGGTCTGCTGATGGTCGACCAGGCGCCGGCGACGCTGCTCGGCCATCGCCGGCTGGCCATTCTCGACACCAGCAGCGCGGCCGAACAGCCGATGTGCTGCCCGGTCAGCGGCAGCGTCCTGGTGTTCAACGGCGCGATCTACAACTTCGTCGAGCTGCGCGAGGAGCTTCGCGCACTCGGCTGCGTCTTCGTGACCGACGGCGACACGGAAGTGCTGCTGCAGGGCTGGCGCATCTGGGGGGAAGGCGTTTTTACGCGCTGCAACGGCATGTGGGCGGTGGTGCTGTGGGACGCCCCCAGCGGAGATCTGGTGTACTGCCGCGACCGCCTCGGCGTGAAGCCGCTCTACCTGCACCATGACGGCAAGCAGGCCACCCTGGCCAGCGAGATTGGCGCCATCGCCCTGATGCGCGGCGGCTATCCGGCGCCCAATGCGGAGAAGATCTTCGACTTCCTCATCACCAGCTTCTCCGAACAGGGCACCGCCACCTTCTTCGAAGGCGTTCGGGCCGTCCCCCCGGGCCAGGTCTGCCGCATGAGCAGGAGCGGACGGTTCAGCGCGGCGCCCTACCATCACTGGCCGGAACCCGGCAGTGCGCCGCCGCTCTCGCCGGAAGAGGTCCGCGCCCTGGTCGAGAGCGCCGTGAGCCTGCGCCTGCAGGCGGACGTACCCGTGGCCAGCCTGCTTTCGGGCGGCCTCGACAGCTCCATCATCACCCGCGTCGCCCTGAATGCCTCGCAGGCCCCGCGGCAACGGCTATCAGGGGCGTTCACCTATGGCTACAGCGACGGCGAACAGGCCGAGTTCGACGAGTCGTCCCGCGCCACCATGCTGATGCACGGCGGCGGTCACGCCGACCTGCACCACGTTCTGCGCTTCCACCCGATCCCTTCGGCCGACGAGCTGATGAGCCTGGTGAGCGTCCAGGGCGAACCCTTCAGCACCCCCTCCGCGCTCGCCAGTTTCCGCACCTACCGCGCCATCAGCGGCCAGGGCTACAAGGTGGTGCTTTCCGGAGAAGGTGCGGACGAGCTCTTCGGGGGATACATCGCCCGCTATCACACCCTGGCCACCCGGGACGCCTTCATGGCCGGTGACTGGCGGCAGGTGGCGCGCTTGCTGAAATACCGCACCTTCTCGCCCGGCCTGCTGCTCAATCGCCTGGTCTGGGACCTGCCGTTACCACTGGTGGGGGCCTTGCTACGGAGCCGCCGGCCCAGCGTCGGACTGATCAACGACGATCTCTGGGCGGCGCAACGGCATCGGCTGGAAGCACTGCAGGACAGCATGCAGGGCGACCTCGAAGACCGGCTGCGCCAGGATGAGCTGGACAACCTGCTGCCCATGGCCCTGCGTATGGCCGACCGCAACAGCATGAGCGCCGGCATCGAGCTGCGCAGCCCGTTCATGGACCACCGGCTGGTGGAACGTGCTTTCGCCACCCCCGCCCTGAAGCGGGTCGGAGAAGGACGCTCCAAGGCGCTGCTCAGGGATGCGTTCGCGGGCGTGTTGCCGCAATCCCTGATCGAGACGCCCAAGAACACCGGCTTCGGCCACGCGGAACAGTTCCTCGTAGCACGCTTGCCGTGGCGCGAACTCCTGGACGATCTGCCGTCCGGATTGGCGGACTACATCGACGTAGACGGGCTGCGGGCAGGCCTTGCAACAGGCAACCAGCACAGCACCCTGTGGCTGGCGCTGTCTGTGGCCCTTTGGTACCGGAGCGTCTATGCCTGAGCTGATCGACGACTGGGGGCTGGCACCCGATCTGGGCCAGTGCCGCCTCTGCGGTTCCACCGAGGCACAGCGACACTTCTGGCCGGAGGTCTACGCGGAGTCGGGCCAGCAGCTGCGCCGCTGCGGATATTGCGCCGCGGTCTACCTGGCCCCCGGTTTCACCCAGGCCGGGCTTTCGAGGTTCTACGCCGGCCCCTATCGGCGCCTGTTCCCGGCCGAAGTTCCCTGGCGCAGTGTCTCCCGTTTCTTCGCCTGGCGTGGCGACGCCGAGGTCGCACGCCAGCGCCTGTCCCTGATCGAACCGAAGCTGCCCCGTGACGGCCGTCTGTTCGAAATGGGGTCCGGCTTCGGCGCGTTTCTCGGCCAGGCCGCAACGCTGCGCCAGGACCTGCGCCTGAGTGCCAGCGAGCCGGATCTGTCCCATCGGGAAGCCTTGCTGAACCAGGCCGACGTGGCCTTCATCGACGCCCTGCCGGACCTGCCCTCCGGCAGCCTGGACGCGATAGTCGCCTTCCATGTGCTGGAGCACCTGATAGACCCACTCGGTTTTCTGGAACAGGCGGCCAGCGCCTTGCGGGCGGGCGGCCAGCTGTGGATCGAGGTACCTGACCTCATGGACGACTGGCGGACGCGCCTGTTCGTCCATCCGGCCCACCTGAGTTACTTCTCGGCGGACAACCTGCGCCGCCTGGCCGAGGCGGCCGGCCTGGAGGTGATCCACTGCGGCTCGCATCCGCTGGCCTCCCTGGCGGGCACGCTATGGCTCGAAGCGAGGCGCCCGGAGCACCTGGCCCGTTCGCCCGTGGCGCCGGCCGAAGCCGAGGGCGTGAGCGCCATCGACCGCTGGATAGAGCGGGTCGGATGGAGCTGGAAGGACCGGCTCAAGACCAAGGCCAAGCGCGTGGCCCTTGTGTTGCTGGGCCCTGGCCTGGTGGGCGAACTGCAGCGCTGGCGACAGCATCGTGAACGCCTCCGGGAATCGCCTCGATGAGATTCCTGGTGCTCGCGGTCATCGTGCTGTGGATTCACCTGGGCGATCTCGTCGCCGCCTGGCTGTACGGTGGTGGCGACTGGCCCGAGGCGGGCATGCTGCGCCCGGCGCGCGACCTGCTGGTAATCCTTGTCGCGGGGCTCTGCCTGCTCACGGTGCGCCTGCCGAAGACGCTTCTCGTGCCCATGGTCGCCTATGGAGGCATCGCCCTGCTCTACTTGCTGTTCAGCCACGGCGACGCTTCTCTTGGCCTTCGCATCGGCTCGCTTGGCACGTTGCTGATCCCGATGCTGCTCTTTCTGGTGGGCTACTACTGCATCCGGCGACCGGACCAGCTACGCGGATGCGTTGCGCTGCTGGCGACCCTGGCCATCGCCAGCATCGCATTCGGTGCCTGGGAGCAGAGAAACACCTCCTTCTGGATCGAGACGATCGACTACCCGAGCTACATGCTGAACGTCAAAGGCATGCTGCTGGGCGGCAATCCGGCGAACGGACTGCCCTGGAACTTCTATGGCGGCACGGAATTGGGGCGCCGCGCCGCGGGCCTTCTGGCCTCGCCGCTGGCACAGGGCATGTTCCTGGCCGTGGCGTCCCTTGCCACCCTCGCCTGGTTGGATCGCCGCGCCCGCTGGCTTGGTCTCGGTCTGGCGGCGCTGATGTTTCTGGGCATCTGGATGTCGGGAACCCGGGGCGCGATGCTGGCGGCGAGCCTGGCCTTGATCGGCTACCTGGCCACCGGCACGTCGCTGTTCCGCAGCGGGCTCTCGCGTCTGGTCATTGCGGCCTCCGCCCTGGTGGCGATTGGCGTCGCGTCGTACGGCATCGTGCACACCAGCATCAACTTCCTCGATGGTTCGACGATCGGCCACTGGGAAGCCCTGCAGAAAAACCTCGCAGACCTGTCGAACGTGCTGGTCGTAGGCGCCGGCCTGGGGGCACAGGGCGCGGTGGTCGCCCAGGAAAGCCGCCCCGCCATCGGCGGCGGCGAAGGGGCCATCTTCAGCATCACCTTCCAGCTGGGCCTGCCGGCCGCCCTGCTGTTCCTGTGGTTCTACGCCAACCTCGCCCTGGCGCTGTGGCGCGGCTACCGCATGCATGGCGACCCCATCGCCCTGGCGGTTTTCTGGCTTTCGTTCGGCCTGGCCACTACCTTCATCAGCTCCGAACACATATTGACGGTCTCCGGCAGCGGAGCCTTCTGGCTGATATGTGGCGGAGCGCTACGCAGCCTTTCCAGAGCACCTCACCCAGCATCCAGGGAGCCACTATGAGTACGGAGCCGGGCCACACCCGTATCACCTTCTTCGGATGCCCCCTCGACCTGATGCCCGTGCAGGGCCTGCTCGACGACGCGAAACGCGCGCTGGCCGGCGAATACCGGCTGCGACTGGAAGGCCTGAACGTCGCCAAGCTGGTCGATGCGCGCCGGGATAACCTGCTGATGACCGCGCTGGAAGAGGCGGAACGGGTCCATGTCGATGGCGCCGGCATCTCGCTGGGGCTCCGGCTTCTGGACATTCCAGCTCCGCCGCGCCGCGCGGGCATCGACCTGCTGGGCGACCTGTGCGCCCTGGCGGCGAATACAGGCGCCTCGGTCTACCTGCTCGGCGCACGCCAAGACGTGGTGGAGCTGACGGCACGTCGCCTGCTCGACAGCTACCCGGCGCTGCGCATTGTGGGCACGCGCGACGGCTATTTCACGGCAGAGGAAGAGGCCGGCGTGGCCGAAG
This sequence comes from Pseudomonas paralcaligenes, assembly GCF_019655855.1. Lineage (GTDB taxonomy): Bacteria > Pseudomonadota > Gammaproteobacteria > Pseudomonadales > Pseudomonadaceae > Aquipseudomonas > Aquipseudomonas paralcaligenes. The sequence goes on from NZ_BPFX01000025.1 coordinate 104,437, forward strand.
CGATTCGTGCCAGCGGCGCGGATATCCTGTTCGTCGGCATGAGCTCACCCAAGAAGGAGGTACTGCTGCAGAAGCACTGGCCGACCCTCGGCGTGAAGATCGGCATGGGCGTCGGCGGCTCCTTCGATGTGCTCTCCGGCAAGCTGCCGCGCGCACCGCGATGGATACAGGTGATAGGGATGGAATGGCTGTTCAGGCTGCTTCTTGAGCCGCGCCGCCTGCTGTGGCGCTACGTGAGAACCAACGGCACCTATCTGTTCCTGCTGGTGCGCGAAAAGCTCAAACTCTCCCTCACCCGCTTGGCCGGATCACGCGGCGGTGCGTAGCGAACAGTGCAGGGCACGGACCACCAGTCGCATGGTGCGACGATCCCCCTTCGTCATCCGAATCTGACCACGGTCTGCCCATGACACTCGATCATCCAAGACTCTCCCAGGCAGGTTTCGTGCTGCTCATGGTGGGACTGGTCGCGCAGATCAGCGGCCTGCTCCTGAACAACGATGGCAGCCGCTATGCCACGCAGACGCATTGGCTGCTCTTCGCGCCAGCCCTGCTCGTGCTGCTCGCCGAGCGGTTGGCCCTGCCCTTGTGGCGTCAACCTTGCTCGCTCGCGCTACTGGCGCTGCTCGGTTTCGTAGCTGTCAGCGGAGTCCTGCGCACGGATGCCGCGCACTCGCCCGGCTACTGGCTGAAGATCGCACTGTTCCTCCTGCTCTATACCTTCGCCGTAGCGCGCCTTACCCAACTCAAACGAATCGACAAGGTACTGCTGATCACGGCGACGGTAGCCGCTGGCTTCGCCTGGCTGACGCTCATCCACCAGTTCGTCATCCTCGACAAGCCCTTGAGCTATGACGCCATCAGGAGCGGCGGGCGCCTGTTCGAACTGGGCTGGAATGGCCTCGCCGACCTGGACCACCCGATCATCGCGGGCCTCTACTACGGTTTCTTCTCGCTCTTCCTGCTGCACCTGGTGGTGGAAAAAGAACTTCGGGGAATCCCCCTGACGCTCGCCCTGGCAGGCCTAGCCGGCCTGCTGATGTACCTGCTGCTGACCTTCTCCCGTGGCGCCTGGTTCTCGCTCGCGGCAGGTGGCCTGACGCTGCTCCTGCTGTCGCCAAGGGCTCGCGCCCGGCAGTTGCTGGTCATCGGTGCACTCGCCCTGGTGGTCATGGCCATCTATTTCTGGCCGGAGATACAGAACGAATGGCGCATCGGCACCAGCCGCCGCGACCTGATCTGGCTCAACTGGCTGGAGCGGCTACCCGAGTTCTGGCTGCTCGGCGAAGGCCCCGGGCAAGACCTGGTTTATCGCTACCCCTGGGGAGACAAGGTGCTGCACGCGCATAGCCTCTATCTCCAACTCTGGTACGAATACGGCCTCGCGGGCATCACCTTGTTTCTGCTGTTGCTCGCCACCTTGCTAATGAAAGCCTGGCGAATGCGTCAGGACGCGAGTGCAAGAATCGCACTATCCCTGCTGGTTTTCGCAATGGTGGCCATGATCTCGGATGTCTATGCCGTGTTCCATCGCCCCAGTCCCTACTGGGTCATCCTGTGGTTGCCGGTCGGCTTGATCATGGGGTTGAAGCGATCGGAGGGTGAGACTGGCAATCGCTCTGGCTGAGGAACCGAGGGCAGATATTGCGTGGCAGCCTGGCTAGAGCCGCCCTGGGCTTCGGGAGGTCATAGCACTTGTGCTTCAAGGATGAACCAAGGCCTTGAAGTTGCTCACAAGCTTATCAACATACTCACGATCAACGTTTTCTATCGCATAAATCATAAAACAAAGAGGCGTTTCATCACCTGTGTGGCTTTCCCATTCCTTTTTGATTTGAACAACAAAATATCGCACAGCGAACTATAGAGGATAGTGCAGGAACTCTTCCTCGACATTTTCTAAATGAGGCATTCAAGACTTGCGCCAAGTTAACAACCTTGTACCTGTCTATGACAAGTCCTTCTCACTATTTCAAAAATTCTTCTAACATTTCTGTTATTTTTAAAAACTTGCACATCCTTTACATGTGCAAACTGCTTGCAAGCAAAATCAGTTGCCACTCTTGAGCCCTGCATGCTGGCGCACACACCCATGTCTGTCTCAAGCGTCAGAATTCTCGGAGATCTTTCATTCATAAAAGAAAAGCGACACACACAAAAATCATTCACCACAAGAGCACCATTATCAAAATCGTCGACATCAAAAAAGACGTCTACTTTATTAATATGCTCCTTAACCAGTTTCAGAACAGGCCCCAGTCTAAATCCAAAAAAATCAACACCGCTGCTCCATAAATCACCTTTATGGAAATACAACTTAAAATTAACACCCTTCTCCAAACTCACAGGATGGTATTTCTCAAGAAGTGAGTGCTCGCCTGTGGAGCCAACTCTATCGTACCCTAGCAGCAACAGCTCATCTTGACTCTCAAGAAAGGCTTCATTTCCCCACCCCCTTGCAACACCACCACTCAAATAAATAGAAAAAATCCTTCTTACATGATCCGCTATGTGCTTCATACCAATCGGGACTTGCTTTCAGCCAGATAGAAATCCATGTATTTCCTGTCTCTGCCTTGAAATGGACGCTTGCCAAAACTCTCAAACAGAAACCCAAAGCGCTCATAAGCCACATCAAGATTTCCGGCCTCGTATTGCACTACACCTGTGATCATGGCAACTGTGCCATCTTTTGCCGAGCCGAATGAAAGTGCCAGAGGCTCCAGCCATGGCTGAGCATCATGCGGTCTCTCAGTCTTCAAATAGAAACCGATGATCTGCTGAATAACCAATTGCCCGAAATCCCACTCGTGCTGCGGCACAGGCAGTGTCCCCCAGGCTTGAAGCAATGCTTGCTCGGCGGCGGCGTCATTCCCATCGTTGATCTCGCGTCCTGCCAAACCGAGGAGATCCATGATTCGGTTACGCGCCTTCGCTGCGCACATAGCCAGCGGCACAAACTACTTGTCTGAAGATGTACAGCTGTTGTCTTTCGCCCTGCCGCTCCAACAGGAGTCGGTTACCGTAGCCCACAAACTACCGGATAGCGTTGAAGCAGCGTACCTGCACAGTGACGTCCTAGAAAGGCGAAGAGTATGAATGGCTGACTGGGCAAAATACTGCTTTAGCTTTTGAGAGCTATTAGTTGGTCTGTTCCGGAAGCAGTAGATTGCGCAGTTCTCATCGCACCTGCGGGTGGCCAGGGGTTGTCGCCCAATCCTCACATGCAAGCCGCCTCCATACCCCCGGATCAACGGCATCGGCGGGCAGCGTGGTGGGTCTCGAAAGAATCGCGGCGAGGCAATCTGTATCACTGGTGAGGATGCCTCGCTCCAGTAATAAGCCTTGTCGGTAGATCAGCAACTCGGGCAGATCATCTGGGATGTAATCACCGATAAACGAAATATGTTCGTCAATGTCGAGCCACAAGAATAAATCCTTCTCGGATGCCTGCTCGGAAAACACATCAAACACAGGGCGCAAATAAAAGCACTTATGACACCAGCCCGCCCCTAGCGCGACGATCAGGCGAACATCAGAAGAGCTGTTCAGTCGTTTGGCCAGTTCCGCGGCGTGCTCCCAAGGATCGAACTGCATCAAGCTATTTTCTCCAGCAAAAGTTCCATTCGGGAAAGCTGCTCCGGCAACTTTGCTCGGTTGTTGATACAGGCCCCCGGAGTCAATGGGAACCGATGCGAGACAAGCCAACGCAATGCTTGGGAATTCATGCGCAGCAGCTCGGGTAAACGAGCTTCGGTAAGTGGCAAGCCGAGCAGGATAGGACAGCCGTCAGGTGCCTTGAGCGGATAGGTATGGATGCGTGCACTGTCCGGATATGGCAGGCCTGGATCGAGATCATCGGTAGGTCGTGGATCCCCAGTCAGCGGAGTCGGAGGATGGCATAGACCCGCTCGCTCCAATTCGATACCAGTAAGCGTAGCCCAGACCCAGCCGGCCAGCCGAGCAGCATCAGGGTGGTCCAGATATGCCAACACTGAAGGCAGATAGGCACCATCACCATGGTGCAGGATGAAAAGCAGGGCTTGCCGCGGAGGTAACTCGTCCAATAACGCCCCGACACCGGGATGACCATGCGGAGTCATGAGACCAAGGTGGCGAATCCAGCGCTCAAGCTGGCGCTGTGAATCACGTCGCATGCGCCCCGTCAGCTCGGCGTACTCACGCGCGAGAGCAATCACCGCTTTCCACAAGATTGCCAAGCCGTCTGATCTTCCCAAAGCCGCTCCTACGATGGCCGCTTCAGCGCGAACAACACGCTCAGTATCCATGAGCAGGACATTGATACGCTCCTGTCCCCCGCTGGCACCAAGCAACCGGCAAGTGGAGGCTCGCACTTCCGCATAAGGAGACACCAGCGCCGCCTCCAACGTCTCGTGGGCAATTTCCATGGGACTGTTAAGCAGGCGCAAAGCACGCCATGCGGCGACCTGGAGGGGTACAGGAACATCGCTATCGCTCAGCCAGTGCTTGATCCACGGCTTCGCATATCGCTCGTCAGCCCAGGCGAAAGCACTGATCAAGCCACGCAACATCCGCCGGGGGTCTCGTCGGATTACGTCCCAGATCTTTTTCAGACGGAAGCCCGCTGCGTCGGACTCAATTGCTAGTAGCGCACAGACAAATGTTTCGCCGGCACCCTGCCAACGAACAAGCTCACCAAGCGTCCGCTCCCAACCCGCTGCACCTGCGACACGCAGTCCGTCCAAATGGGCCATGAGCAAGCGGTCGATTTGAGCCAGCTGTGGCAGACCAACAAGCGGCGAATAGGCGCTTATGTCCCATTGCGTCCAGTAAAATGCGGCATCTCCAGCATGACGCGCAACAAGACTAGGAATGCTGATTCTTTCGATGGTTAGGCTATCTGACATATCACTTATTTCTATTCGGCAACATCCAATTACTGCCTCTGACTTTCACTACGCTCCAGCTCCAGCAATTGCTCCATGACGCTGAAATGGATGATCGTCTGCCATCGGCCATTCTCCTTGAATACCGCGCCGTAGAGCCCTGCAACCAAAAGCACGCCATCACCCACGGAAAGATTGCCCGAGCAGGCTGATACTTCATCGGGAACGTCAGCACGGGCAACCCGACCGTTACTGATTGTCCACAAGCCATAGTCGTTGGTGCACCAGACCTTGTCCTCGTACCAGACCATATCCTTGATAGGGAGATCGGTACCTATACTGCCGATATTCTTCCAGTGATTGTCCCTACCCATGAAAATGCCGTTATGAGCTGCGATGTAAACGCTCCCGTCTCCGCCACAGCAAACGGCACTTAAGGGGTAATTGCTGGGAAAGGGTATTTGCCTCCAGAGTTGCCCATTGAAGTGCCAGACATCGCCCAGCCCACCCACTGCATATATATCGCTTTCGTTCCAACCATCAAAGTCATCGAAGCTCGTATGGTTACCTTCGTCATATCCATCCGGGATAAACTGGCTGAGCGATTGCCATTGGCCCTTGTCGAGCCGCTTGCCGATGGCCCGCCCTCCGCCACAGGCATAGAGGTATCCATCTAGGGCTTTTAGCTTGGAAAGATGCCCACGAAGAAAATTGCCATCTGCTCCGTTTTGTTTGGATAGATGAAACGATGTCAATGGCTTATCTTCATAGGCTGGCCCACTGCCGGTAACAAAGCATTTATGATCAAACGAGGGATAGGTAGACACCCTTTCGATATTAATAGATTGGTTCAGTGGCTTCTGAGCTGCACCGATAATAATCGACTGCCAATTCTGGAGAAATGTTCCTCCCCATTGCTTGTCTGGCTCAAAAGTACGGACAAATGTGAAGACCGCTTTTATCCTGAGGCTCGAGTCCCAATCGTTCTCCTCCTCTTCCCTGACTTGCTCATCCGTGTAAGATGGCTCCATCACAAAGACAAAAACGTCCTTATTGCGAACCACGCAATCCCGGAACCAGAATTTATATTTCCAGCTAAATATTCTTTTATAAGTTTCCAGGGTCACCTGCATGATCAGATCCTTAAATATCTGGAGTTTCAGTGGGCGGTGTCGGCTCCGGCATTTTAGACATTACCCCCGTCCCATCTTTCGGCAGCATACCATTGGGGCAGTTATAATAAGCCTTAAGCTGCGCCAACAAACAATCCCTATCACATTGCAAGGCGGCGCCAGAAAGCCTTACCGCATCTACCGCATTGCTCGCCATGTCGTCTAAGGAAATGATATTCGGGCTTTTTCCAGACTTGGATCGCTCATTCCGATATATTCGGATCAAATCCTTCAGCTTTATATGTGCATTGCCATGAGTGCCCCAGCCTTCATTGTTCTTAGTGCCCTCAAGGCACATTACTGGTGCGGAGTTATTGTCGTATGATGTACAGCTACCTGTTGCAGCGGAATTGGGGATCAGATGGTGTCCGGTTTGCCCCGGGCAGCAGCCTTGACCGGAAATGGAGTTCTGCTGCGAATAGGGGACAAGGAGACACTTGCGCGCTCGCAGGCACGAATCCATGAGGGCCAATAGGCTCATCATGTTGGTGTGAGCCTTAGCCGGCTTTTCAATAAGGTCCTTGAGGAACTCCTCAACCTTATCGCCCAGATCCTTTATTCGCAGGATCGCTTCGAGCGCCTGCTTCCCCTTATCCCCCATCACCTCGGCCAGTATCCTGGCCGTTTCCATGATGTCGTAGATCGCCCAGAGAGCCATGGCGACGGGAATCACAATCGACTCGGACCCAATAACAGCCAAAATACCCTTAATGGCAGCTTTCTTTGCAAAGTCCTCGGCAATTTCCCTGACTACAGACTCGGGAAGAAGCTCGTAGGCAAGCTCGAACATCTCATCGAGCGAGCCGAGGAGTAGCTTGAGCTTGCTGAAGATGCCTACATCCAGGTTCTCGATAGCATCCTTGAGAGCATCCAGCTGACTTTGATCATATTTCTCTTTGGGCTTAAGCCACAGACCCGAACAGTGGTCGTCCATCCAGGCATTGCTCGCGGTACGCACGCCATACCCAGCCGCCTTTTTACCCAGCTTATCGAGCTTTTCGGTGAGACCGGCTATCTTGCCAGCCACTCCTTTGGTTTTCTTCTTGTTGCTCGACTCAGACTCCGGTTTGCAAGCTCTGGAAATTGCCCTGAAGTCCTTGTCACAGTGTTGCTTAACCGCTGCGGAGTCGAAGTAGATGTGGGTTGGCGTGTTAGGGATGGTTCTCATCTCAACCCTCAAGCATGGTTGTGGGTCATTGGATCCGTGTGACGGCAGACGTTGAGCCCTTCGACCTTGACATCGGGTGACCAGTCGACGAAGTAAGCCTTACCGGTGATGACCTTGCTATGGAGCCCCATGCCGAGCTGGCGAGTGGCCGGCTCGTCGCCAGTGCTGTCAGCCAGGTAAGAAACATCCTTCTTTGCTACTGGCGTGCCGCAGACGAAAACGGTCGTTGTGCCATTTTCCAAGTTGCGGGCGAAGGCGGTATTCGGATACGGAATAAGCACCGGTCCAGCACTGGGCGCCGGAGGGCTCCAGCATGGATCGGGAAAGGCGGCGGTCGAGACGCCGTCAGCGGCCTTGGAGCAGAACTCGTTGTCGTTGGCGTAGACGTGGGTTTCCATTGATACTCCCATTAGGGCAGGTAGCGCACGATGACGGCACTGCGTTCGCCATTGTCGTTGGCCAGATGAATGAGACCGCAATGACCGGGACCATCGGATTTGGGCATGATGTGGGACAGCCAGGCAAGCATGAGAGGGCCGGTGGTGGCTCCAATTTCGCCGGAGCAGTCAGCAGTGGTCAGTGTGCTAGGCATGAATGTGCCGGGCACGGCGATGCGCGTGAGCGCGTTGGCTGCCTCACGTGCGAAGAAGGCCTCACCATTCTGGTCGCTCACGCGGAAGTGCAGTGTGTCGGCCGTAAGGCCAGCCTGAGTGAGTGCAGCACGCATGGCCCGAGTGAGACCACGAGCGCGACTTGGAATGCTGCCGTCAGGGCGCCCCTCAGCCTGGCCTCGCCCCACGCCTGCAATGTGCAGCCCCTGGGTTCCGGCCGGGCAGTTCTCGAGCAGCAGCGCAGCGGCGCCCTCGCCCGGCAGAAAACCATCGCTGTTTCCGGGCACGAGGAGCCGTTTGGCCGCAAGGTAATGGTTGATGCTCGCAGCGTTGAGGTAGCTATCCACACCGACCAACAATGCACGTTGCATGTTGCTGGTCGCGAACAGAGCTCCAATCTGTTCCAGGGCCATACCAAGCCCTGCTCTGCCGCCAGCGACGATGCGCGAATCTGGGTGAAAGCTCAACCCCAGGCTTTGCTGGGCATGCAGGGCGGTTTCGAACTGAGCATGTTCGGCACCGTGAGGACGCTCGCTTTCCAGGGTAATCAGAAATAGAGGGATACTTTCTAGTGAGAGTTGCGGTAAGGCGGCTAGGCAATCGCTCAGCGCATGACGCAGCCAATTCGCCAAGCGCTCTGCCCCCCAGTGCTCGCCATCGGGTAAGCGGGCGATGCGTACAGGCTCTCCACCAGAGGTGCCGAACTCACTTTCCTGAAAATGATCCAGCCCTGCACGTAGCGCACATGAAATCGCATCCATGTTGTAGCCCAATGCACAACATGCCCCCGCCGCCACGATGCGGATGGAGTTCGATACACATCTGCTCATGCCGCCGTCTCCACGCGCTGAACACATCCACCGCACCCGCCGTCGATGCCAAGCGCCTTGGATCTCCACCAAGCTGGGTCGACCGGTCCCACGGCAATGGTGTCGAACTCCTGTATACGACGTCGAATGGGAATGCTGGTACGCCAGACAGCGCTAAAACGGGCTGCCTCGGTCTCGAAAAATAAAGTATCAACCACCGCCTGGATGTGCTCAACACTGTAGTCACTGCGCAAAACTCTGACCGTGTTATTCAAATTGGGCAGGCGGAATTGCAGACTGGGCCAGTCCGAAAGCACATGAATCAGCCGAACTTCCTCGCCTCCTTGGGGATAGTCGATCTGCTGGTCAAGGGGGGCGCACTGGTGATAGCGCTCATCAAAGTTCTCAGGGAGAAAGGGAAACTGATTGGTATGCCAAGCTTCGTCGTAGGTGCCAGCATGGATGGCACGCTGCGGCCAATAGCGGGGGATGGCCGAAAGCGCAACCGCACGGTAATTTCCGGTCGGGCGCATGATGGGAGCCTCGAAGGCTTCCAGGCAAGGAATCGGCGCGTTGGCGGTAAGCTTATGTGTATGGGGACCGACCCAGCCGATGCCCACCGGGTTGTCGAGGAAGGTATCAGTCAATTCCTGGCCTCTGATGTTGGCATAAGGATGTGTACCGCCAAAGGCGAAGCCATAATGCAGAGGAAGATGTATAAACGGGGCTGGCTGGCTCGCTTCATAAGAGCCAAGGCTTTTCTTCCAGATGCGCGGCCCCTGGACCTTGATCAGCTTGACCATTGCGCCTACTTGGACCTGTACCGCCAAGGCCGTGATGGGTTTTCCACCTGGAGCGCGAGCACAAGCATCGAAGATAACGTCGCAGCGCGGCTTGTGACGGGCGAAATCATCGCCGTAACGCAATGGCGACAAGCCCGGCTCGCCATAAAACTGATCCGCATGGCTCAGCGGTTGTGGCGTCAGGGGATGCGGGCGCTGCCCCGGCTTGGGGATGCGCCAAGTCGCCTTGGCAACGATTACCAGATATTCACGTCCACCAGAGTCGAACGTGGTGGTCATGTCCACGGCCAGGCTTTTGGACCCACAGACGACTTGCATAATTAGTTGATCTGCACAGAGCCGCCACGAATACGTTGAGCAGCGCTGGCATGACTAGTGATGGAAACGCCGCGGATAACGACTTGACCTCCGGCCTCCAGAAGGATCACCGCGTCGCCGCAACGCAGCTCTAGCTCTGTTTCTGCTTCGACGATGAGACGTGCACCTTCGCGACGAATCTCCGGCACAGTGGTGCTAATGGCGAGATTAGGCTCAGCAGCCGTCAGCAGCAGGCCGAGCACGATAGGGCGCTGGGGATCAGACGACTCAAAACCAAGCGCCACAGCTTGCCCGATGCAGTCTGGGGTGAGTGAGATCAGAGTCTGAGCACAAACATCGGACAGACCGAAGATATCGATTGCTACCCGAGCATGCCCCTCTTCATCGATTTGCTCCAGACGGCCAATAGCAATGCCTTCGGCTCGCTCGGGCGGGGGCACTTGAGTCGGGCGTCGCAACAGATCATCAAGCGGATGGCCGCTTGGCGATACGAGGCCGACAGTTGGCTCAGTCGCTGCCATTGCATCAGTTTTCAAGGATCTTGGCTCCTTTCAGGGTGATATTGCCGTCGGCCTTGAGCGTCTGTTCGCCAGTCATATTGACCATCAGGTCATGGCCATTGACCGTGATGGTGCCGTCGCTTTTCATCACCAGAGTCGATTGGCCCACGTTCAGGGTGATCGTGTCCTTGTCCATGGTGATGCTGGAGCCACCACCGGAAGATCCTCCACCCTGCCCTTCACTGGGCGCGACGATGTGCATGGGTTGGCCCGCGCCTGCAGCAGGCCCGCTACCGCCGCCCCCGCTCCCGACGTTGAGGGTGTACTGACTACCCACCGTGGTGCTCTTGTCCCTGCCGATCTGGCTGCTCTGGTTCACACCAACCAGGGTGTTCATCGTCATGCCGACGTTCAGGCTGTATCCCAGCCCGACGTTCTCCATCCGCCCCAGCCCGACGTTCTGCAGGTAGGCCATGCCGATGGTCTCGGTCTTGTTCTTGCCGACTCTCGTCGACCAGTTCTTGCCGATACGATCGCTCTCGTTCTTGTCCACCTTCTTCGTGCGGTTCTGGTGGATCGTCACCTTCTCGTTGCCATCCACCGTCTCCGTCCGGTTCTGGTGGATGTCGATGGTCTCGTTGCCGTCCACTTCTTCCTTGCGGTTGCCGTGCACCGTGATCGTCTCGTCACGGTCCACCGTCTCCGTCCGGTCGCGCTTGATGTGGCTGGTCTCGTCGCGGTCGATGGTCTTGCTGCGGTCGTTGCCTACCCAGTGCGTCTCGTCGTTCTCGACTTCGATGTCCTGGTTCTTCTCGGCGTGGATCCACAGCTGTTCCTCGCCCTTGCGGTCCTCGAAGCGCAGCGCGTTGGCGTTCTCGTAACCACCGCCCAGGCTCGACCGGGTCAGGATGCCCGACTGGGTGGCGTTGGCCGGCAACTGCCACGGCGGCATCTGGAAGGCGTTGTACAGCCGGCTGGTGATCACCGGACGGTCCGGGTCGCCGTTCAGGTAGTCGACCAGCACTTCCTGGCCGATCCGCGGCAGGTGGATACCACCGAAGCTCGAGCCCGCCCACGGGTGCGACACCCGAATCCAGCAGGAACTGTTCTCATCCTTGCTGCAGTAGCGGTTCCACGGGAACGACACCTTCACCCGGCCGTATTCGTCGGTGTAGATCTCCTGGCCCTTCGGCCCCGTCACCGTCGCGGTGTCCGGGCCCATGGTCTGCGGCCGGGGCGTCAGCCGCTGGGCGCGGAACGGCTGGTCCGACGGGTGCGTCTCGACCCGGATGCGCAGCACATGGCTGCTCGAGCCGCTCGCCGCCTCGTAGTCGTTGTCGCTGAACTGGTAGTGCGCCGCCACCACCAGGTATTCCCGGTTCTGGCTCGCGCTGGGGTGGCGCTCCAGGGTGAACAGGTAGCCCGGCGCCAGTCCCCGCGCCCGCCCCGTCGCCTGGCCGCGCAGGTGCGCGCTCTGCAGTTCCTCGACCCGCACCCGGGCGTAGGCCTCGCCCTCGCCCAGGTTGGTGTAGCCACCCGGATAGTCGAAGATTTCGTAGCTGCCGTGGGCATGCCCGGGCGACTGGTCGCGGCGCACCGCCAGGTCCGAGCGCGGCATGGTGAAGTTGTAGTCGTGGGACATGTACTGCCCCGGCTTGACCGAACCACCGGAGGACCAGGTGTCGATGTGGTCCTCGTCCGGGTAGGTTACGTCCGGATCGAAGTAGGGGATGCTGGCATAGCCGGGATACGGGTTGCACAGCCCGATGTCGTCGGTGATGACCATCACGTGCTCGCCGGCGCTGTGCTCGAACCAGAACCAGATGCCCTCGTTCTCCAGCATGCGCATCACGAACTGGGTGTCGCTCTCGCGGTACTGCACGCAGTATTCCCACACGCGGTAGCTGCGGGTGAGCATGAAGCGGGTCGGGAACGGGTAGTTGCCCAGCACCTGCTTGACCATGTCCGGCGCGGTCATGTTCTGGAAGATGCGGTAGTCGCTGCGGCGTGTGCCGTACCACAGCCAGGGCTTGAGCCGGGCCTGGTAGAGGTAGTGGCGGCCTTCCTTGCCGACCAGGGCGAATTGCTCGCACTGGCCGTTGATGTGGCGCCGAGCACCACCGGCCAGCTCGATCTCCACCGTCACCGGGGTGCCCAGGATGGCCTGGGGGTCCAGGCCCTTCTGCTCGCTCTTCATGACCAGCGTCATGTCGAACAGCCGGGAGATTTCCTCGTGGCCGTTCAGGGTCGAAAAGCGCAGCGCATCGTCACCGAACACCGTGGTGACATTGAGGACTCGATTCATCTGCCCGCCTCCCTGCAAGCTACGCTGACCGTCACCCTCCAGCGACGGTCGTTTCAAGTGCGCGGATTTCACCCGAAGCAGACAGCCTCAACAAGGAGGCCCGTGCCGTAAACGCCGAACAGGTCTCATCTTGAATCCCGATTCTGGGATGTCCGCCGCATCTCGCCGGGTGTCTCGAGCGGAAACGAAAAGGCCCGCGCTAGCGGGCCTCTTCCTGTTTACGGGACCAGCCTCAGCGGCTGGCCTTCATCGCTTCACGCGGCACGTACTTGCCTACCTCGAACTTGCCGATGGCGGCGCGGTGCACTTCATCCGGGCCGTCGGCCAGGCGCAGGGTGCGCTGCATGGCGTAGAAGTAGGCCAGCGGCGTGTCGTTGGAGACGCCAGCGCCGCCGTGGATCTGGATGGCGCGGTCGATCACGTTCAGCGCGACGTTGGGCGCCACCACCTTGATCTGGGCGATCTCGCTCTGCGCCACCTTGTTACCCACTGTATCCATCATGTAGGCGGCGTTGAGGGTCAGCAGACGGGCCTGGTTGATCTCGATGCGCGAGTTGGCGATGTGGTCGATGTTGCCACCCAGGCGCGCCAGCGGCTTGCCGAAGGCGGTACGGCTGACGGAGCGCTTGCACATCAGTTCCAGCGCGCGCTCGGCCATGCCGATGGAGCGCATGCAGTGGTGGATACGGCCCGGGCCGAGGCGGCCCTGGGCGATCTCGAAGCCACGGCCCTCGCCGAGCAGCACGTTTTCGTAGGGCACGCGCACGTTCTCGAACAGCACTTCGGCGTGGCCGTGGGGGGCGTCGTCGTAGCCGAATACCGGCAGCGGGCGAAGGATCTTCACGCCGGGGGTATCGGTCGGCACCAGGATCATCGAGTGCTGCTGGTGGCGCGGCGCGTCCGGGTTGGTCAGGCCCATGAAGATCATGATCTTGCAGCGCGGGTCGCAGGCGCCGGAGGTCCACCACTTGCGGCCGTTGATGACCCACTCGTCACCGTCGCGCACAGCGTTGGCCTGCATGTTGGTGGCGTCCGAGGAGGCCACGCCCGGCTCGGTCATGGCGAAGGCGGAACGGATCTCGCCGGACAGCAGCGGCTCCAGCCATTGCTGTTTCTGCGCCTCGCTGGCGTAGCGCACCAGGGTCTCCATGTTGCCGGTGTCCGGCGCGGAGCAGTTGAACGGTTCGGAGCCCATCAGCGAGCGGCCCATGATCTCGGCCAGCGGCGCGTATTCCATGTTGGTCAGACCGGCGCCGTACTCGGATTCCGGCAGGAACAGGTTCCACAGGCCCTCGGCCTTCGCCTTGGCCTTGAGTTCTTCCATGATCGCGGTCGGCTGCCAGCGATCGCCTTCGTTGACCTGCTGCTCGAACACCACTTCGTTCGGGTAGACGTGGGCTTCCATGAAGGCGGTGACGCGTTCACGCAGTTCCTGGACCTTGGGGGAGTAGGCGAAATCCATGGGGACACCTTGGTGGTTGGCTTCGATGGGGAATGATGCTAGAACAGCACCCACGATTTATCTAAGCTATTTTCCTGCCTTATCAACATTCATAAGCAATATGTGATGAGGCTTGATCCCGCGGAGAAGGCCATGAACTTGAACAAGGTAGACCTCAACCTCTTCATCGTCTTCGATGCCATCTATACCGAGGCCAACCTGACCCGCGCCGGGCAGATCGTCGGCATCACCCAGCCGGCCGTGTCCAACGCCCTGGCCCGCCTGCGCGAGACCTTCAACGATCCGCTGTTCGTGCGCACCGCCCAAGGCATGGTGCCCACGCCCATGGCACAGAACATCATCGGCCCGGTGCGCAACGCCCTGCAGCTGCTGCGGGTGTCGGTGCAGGAGAGCCGCACCTTCGACGCCAAGCAGGCGAACAAGACCTACCGCATCAGCATGACCGACCTGTCCGAGCAGATCCTCCTGCCGTCCCTGTTCCAGCGCCTGCGCCGCCTGGCTCCGGCGGTGCAGATCGAGAGCTTCCAGTCCAAGCGCCGCGAGACCACCAAGGAACTGGCCGCCGGCCGCCTGGACTTCGCCGTGGACGCCCCGCTCAACACCGATCCGCAGGTGCGCCACGTCAAGCTGATGGAGGACCGCTACGTCTGCGCCATGCGCCCCCGCCATCCGCTGGCCAAGGACAAGATCAGCCTCGACGAATACCTGTCGTTGGCCCATATCCAGATTTCCAGCCGCCGCAGCGGCCTCGGCTACATCGACCTGTCACTGGGCAAGATGGGCCTGCAGCGCAAGGTCGCCCTGCGCTCGCAGCACTACCTGATGGCCTCCACCGTGCTGCACAACACCGACATGGCGATGACCGTGCCGGAACGCTTCGCGCGCCGCCACGGCCTGCATTTCGTCGATCTGCCGGTAAACGATGTGCCGGCACTGGAGACCCACCTCTACTGGCACGAGAGCACCGACCAGGACCCGGCCAACCGCTGGATGCGCGAGCAGCTGATCGAGCTGGCCCAGCAGATCATCGTCCAGGAACAGAAGGAGCGAGGTCAGGCCACAGGTGCACAAACCTCCTAGGTTTGCCAAGGGCAGCATATTGGTTGGCTCCCCTTGGAGCGGTTCGGTTGTCCTTACAAGAAACTTCACTCGAACTTCAGACACTGCACTTCACAATAGAACTATCCATTCGTCCGTGAGCCTCAAACATAGTGGCGTTTTGCCCCCTATCTGCTTTGCTGCAAAAAGCAAACCTGCGGCAATCCACATGGAGTGCAACGAGAATGGAATCCCCCACCGCCCCTTCCGAATCACACGGCCTGACTCACCCCTGCAAATGCCAGGCATGCTGCACTCAGTACAAGTCCGAAGAGCTCCAGATTCGTGAGCGGCGCAAGACCGTGGGCATCCCTCAATCGTCGAAACGCTGGGGGCTCGCACTTTCTGGTGGCGGCATACGCAGCGCGACTTTCTGTCTCGGTGTGCTCCAAGCAATGGCGCGAACTCCTGCGCCAAGGGTAGAAGTGGGAGGCCAGCACGGGACCAATGAAGGTGAGCCCGGAGAGCAACGGCCCGGCAAATCCATGCTCGAACACTTCGACTACCTCTCCACCGTCAGCGGCGGCGGCTATATAGGCGCATTCTTCTGCAGCCTGTTCCGAGGTGGACGTCTGCGCCCCTTCCATCCCGGTCCAGGGGTAGTAGATGTAGAGGAGGCCGCACGCAACGCCTACAAGGTGTTCCAGTGGGAGCCGCCAGGCCGAATCCACACCCGCAAGGCTTATGACCAGGAACCTGTCCATGTGGGTGAAGGCCCCATGGCCTGGCTGCGGGAGAACGGCCGCTACCTGACACCCTCGGGTGCCGGCGACGTGCTCTATGGCGTCGCTCTGGCCATGCGCAACTGGCTCTCGGTGCATTTCGTGCTGGGCATGCCCCTGCTGTGCATGCTGACCCTGCTGGCTATGCTCAGGAAGCTTGTCGGTGGTTTGTCGGGTGCGGCCGCAATGGACCCATGGGCAGATACGCTGTGGTGGATGCCGACAGCGGTCGTGCTGCTCTGGATGCTCCCCTGCATAATCGCGTTCTGGATGGTCTATTCGACTCGAAGTACCGAGACCGACCTCCCCAGCCTGCTGAACATTTCATTGCTGTCCAGCATCGCGATAGCGGTGGTACTTTCCGCAATCGTGCAGCCATGGGATATGCGATTGGCTTGGCCGCTCGGGGAATGGGCCTTGATCCGACCGGACAATCCGACTCTGCTCGCGGCTCTGGCGCTGGTGGTCATCTGCCTGACCATAGTGATCAGCTTCCTCGCCATCTATCTGCCCAGCAAGCTAGCCCGCACGGTCAAGGGTTACCGCGTGCGTATCACTCGCTGGCTCGCCTACGGTATCCAACTGGCGCTGCTGCTGAGCTTTCTTTTCATTGTCGACTGGGTCGCCCAATGGGCCTATCGATATGGGCCGGGAGAACTATCACTCACTCCCGCCGGACTGCTCGCCGCAAGCATCTGGGTCATCCGTGCCCTGGTTTCCTTCAGCAATGAAAAGTCCTGGTTGGCCAGCCTGCTCAAACTTCCCCTCTCCCGGCTCGCCATGCTCACTGGCAGCTTCTTGGCCTTTCTAGTCGCTGTCTGCTGGGGAACCCTGCTGCAGTGGCTGCTGGCGTTCGAGTGGGACGGCCTTTGCCGACCTAGCCCGTCCTGGACATTCCTCTCGAGCCTGGTGGCATTCACCGCCGCACTGACAGTACTCAGCGGCGCCTTCCTCGGTTTCATAAATCTGTCTTCGCTACAAGCGCTCTACTCGGCAAGGCTGACACGGACCTTCCTCGGAGCTTCCAACGGCTACAGATTTCAGTCCGGGGGGAATATGGAAGAGCGCATCGCCCGCCTCAGCGTCAGTGAAGCGCTACCACACGATGACCTGACGCTAGAGGAATACTATGGGGCCAAGTCCAAGGCGCCTCTGCATCTGATCAACGTCACTGTCAACCTCACTGTCGACCCTGCCGAACGCTTGGTGCAGCGTGACCGTAAGGGCCTGCCGCTATGTATAGCGCCCTCCACTCTGCAGGAGGTGAAAGGCAGCGAGGAGCAGCTAGATACCTATAGGTTCATCCTCGACGGAGTTCCGCAGGAGCGAGGCGAACGACACAACACGAAGAGTGAAATCGACCAGCCGCTAACTGTCGGCCACTGGATAGCTACCTCCGGAGCGGCATTCACTACCGGTCTAGGCCGCCAGACGTCCTGGGGTACCTCGCTACTGCTTGGCCTGGCGAATGTCCGCCTAGGTACCTGGTGGCCGGCGAACTTCCTGGATTCCTGGACAACACCCGAGCGCACGCTGCAATCGAAGGATCCCTGGTACGTGAAAGCGCTGCGCACTCAGGCCTATCTTCTCTACGAACTACTGGCCCGTTTCCATGGCCACCACAGGGATTACTTCTACCTGTCTGACGGAGGGCACTTCGAGAATACTGGCGCCTATGAGCTGCTACGCCCAGAACGCGGAATCCGCTTCATCTTGCTGTGCGATTGTGGCGCCGATCCCAGGTACGAATTCGACGACTTGGCTAACCTTATTCGCCTAGCCAGACTGGATTTCGGCCTGGAGATCGAAGCCGACAACGACTTCTCCTACGACTCCCAGTACGAGGAGTTGACCAAGGTCATCGGTCATTACACTCAGACCAATCATGGGGATGAATCGAATATCTGTCCGTTGAAGGACGACCAGTTTGCCCTATTGTTCAACGTCTTCAGCGGCGACGGCCAAGGGCGTACGCACAAGGCCATGCTGCTGGTAATCAAGCCGAATCGGATCAGTCACACCAATGGTGATGTCTGGAGCTACGCAAAGACGCACCCTAGCTTTCCCAACGAGCCCACAGTCGACCAATTCTTCGACGAAGCACAGTTCGAGAGCTACCGCCAGCTGGGACTAAACATGGGGGAGCTATTGTTCGGCACAGGAGCGGAGAATGCACCAATCCGCAGGACCTACGAAGACAAGCTCTGGCAGTATCTGGAGAGCAAGCTCGAGAAGAGCACACTCGACGAACCGTGAACGACGGCTCACAGCTGGGGCTACGTCACTCCGGCCCCAGCGAACCTTGTAGATAAAGGCGTCTACCTCCGGTATGACTCGGCAGGAAGTCGAGAGCGGGCCGAACGGCTGTTCGCTCCCCATTCATTCGTAAAAAGGGAAGGTGCTCAGAGACTGCGCGCGATCACCAAGCGCTGCACATCGCTGGTGCCTTCGTATATCTGGCAAACGCGCACGTCACGGTAGATGCGCTCCACCGGGAAGTCCTTGAGGTAGCCGTAGCCACCCAGGGTCTGGATCGCCGCAGAGCAGACCTGCTCCGCCATTTCCGAGGCGAACAGCTTGGCCATCGAGGCCTCGGTCAGGCATGGCAGCCCGGCTTCGCGCAGGGCGGCGGCGTGATGCACCATCTGCCGTGCCACGGCGATGCGGGTGGCCATGTCGGCCAAGCGGAAGGCCACCGCCTGGTGCTCGATGATCGGCTTGCCGAAGGTCTTGCGCTCATGCGCGTAGTCGCGCGCCGCCTCGAACGCGGCGCGGGCCATGCCCACCGACTGCGCGGCGATGCCGATGCGTCCGCCCTCCAGATTGCTCAACGCGATGCGATACCCCTCGCCCTCCTCACCCAGGCGCAGGCTGGCCGGGATGCGCACCTCGTCGAGCTGAATCTGGCAGGTGTCGGAAGCATGCTGGCCGAGCTTGTCCTCGACCCGCACCACCGAGTAGCCGGGCGTGTCGGTCGGCACGATGAAGGCGCTGATGCCCTTCTTGCCAGCTACCGGGTCGGTCACGGCGAAGACGATCACCAGCCCGGCGTGACTGCCGGAGGTGATGAACTGCTTGGCGCCGTTCAATACGTAGTGATCGCCATCGCGCCGCGCGCGGGTGCGCAGGTCGCTGGCGTCGGAGCCGGCCTGGGGCTCGGTCAGGGCGAAGGCGCCGAGCATGGCGCCGCTGGCCAGGGGCTGGAGGAAGCGCTGCTTCTGCTCGTCGCTGCCGAACTTGAGGATGGGCATGCAGCCTACCGAGTTGTGCACGCTCATGATGGTCGAGCATGCGCCGTCGCCGGCGGCGATCTCCTCCAGGGCCATGGCGTAGGCCA
Source organism: Pseudomonas paralcaligenes (assembly GCF_019655855.1). Lineage (GTDB taxonomy): Bacteria > Pseudomonadota > Gammaproteobacteria > Pseudomonadales > Pseudomonadaceae > Aquipseudomonas > Aquipseudomonas paralcaligenes. The sequence goes on from NZ_BPFX01000025.1 coordinate 123,610, forward strand.
GGTGGCCGGTCTGCGCGCCACCCCACTCCTCCGGCACCAGCATGCCGAGGAAGCCCAGGTCGGCCATCTCGCGCAGCGCCTCAGTGGGGAAACGATGCTCGCGGTCCCAGTCGGCGGCGAAGGGCTTCAGCCGCTCCTGGGCGAACTGGCGGGCCATGTCGCGGATCAGGATGTCCTGTTCACTGGGTAGCATCTGGCTCTTCTCCTCAGTTGATCAGCTCGATGGCCACGGCCGTAGCTTCGCCGCCGCCGATGCACAGCGACGCCACGCCGCGCCGGAGGCCGTACTGCTGTAGCGCGCCGAGCAGGGTCACCAGCACCCGCGCGCCGGAAGCGCCAATCGGATGGCCGAGGGCGCAGGCACCGCCGTGCACGTTGAGTTTGGCATGGGGAATGTCGAGGTCGCGCATGGCCACCATCGGCACCACTGCGAAGGCCTCGTTGATCTCGAACAGGTCCACATCGCCCAGGCTCCAGCCGGTGTTCGCCAGCAGACGCTGGATAGCCCCCACCGGCGCGGTGGTGAACAGATTCGGCGCGTGAGCGAACGAGGCGTGTCCGGCGATCTTCGCCAGCGGTGTCAGGCCGCGCTGGCGGGCCATGGACAAGCGCATCAGCAGCAGCGCCGCGGCGCCATCGGAGATCGAGCTGGCATTGGCCGCGGTGACCGTGCCACCTTCGCGGAACGCCGGTTTCAGGGTCGGGATCTTGTCCGGGCGGGCCTTCGGTGGCTGCTCGTCGCTGGCGATTCGGCGCAGCTCCTTGCCGGCACGCGCCTCCACCGCGACGATCTCGGCGTCGAAGCGCCCCTCGCTCACGGCCTTCTGCGCCCGAGTCAGCGAGGCGATGGCGAAGGCGTCCTGCTGTTCGCGGGTGAAGCCGTAGGCCTCGGCGCAGTCCTCGGCGAAGGTGCCCATCAGGCGGCCCTTGTCGTAGGCGTCCTCGAGACCGTCGAGGAACATGTGGTCGAGCACCCGGCCGTGACCCATGCGGTAGCCGCCGCGGGCGCGATCCAGCAGGTAGGGCGCGTTGGACATGCTCTCCATGCCGCCGGCCACCACCACCTCGGCGCTGCCAGCGAGCAGCAGGTCGTGAGCGAGCATCGCCGCCTTCATGCCCGAGCCGCACATCTTGTTCACCGTGGAACACACCACGGACTGCGGCAACCCGGCGCCGAGCGCCGCCTGGCGGGCCGGAGCCTGGCCCTGGCCGGCCTGCAGCACGCAGCCCATGATCGCCTCGTCGACGGCATCGGCCGCCAACCCGGCGCGCTCGACCGCGGCACGGATCGCCGCCGCGCCCAGCTCGGCGGCGCTCAGGCCGGACAGGTCGCCGAGAAAGCCGCCCATTGGGGTGCGGGCGGCGCCGACGATGACCACGGGATCGGTTTGAGTGTTCATATCGTTGTTCCTCATCAATCGTTCGAGGCTCCGCTATCGGGGCCGCTCTTGCAGGGTGCGCCGTGCGCACCATTTACCGAGGGCCACGCACGGCGTTCCGCCGGGAACGGACGGTGCGGAGGCCGGGCTGATGCGCATGGCGCACCCTACAAAAGCGACTCGCCTACTTCGCCGCCATGCGAATGGCGCCGTCGAGGCGGATCACCTCGCCGTTGAGCATGACGTTCTCGACGATATGCCGAACCAGCGCGGCGAACTCGTCCGGCCGGCCGAGGCGCGGCGGAAACGGCACGCTGGCACCGAGCGAGTCGCGGACTTCCTGGGGCATGCCGGCCATCATCGGTGTCTCGAAGATGCCGGGCGCGATGCACATCACGCGGATGCCGCTGCGCGCCAGCTCGCGGGCGATCGGCAGGGTCATGCCGACCACGCCGGCCTTGGAGGCCGAATAGGCGGCCTGGCCGATCTGCCCGTCGAAGGCCGCCACCGACGCGGTGTTGACGATCACCCCGCGCTCACCCTCCTCGTTCGGCTCGCCCCGGGCCATGGCTTCGACCGCCAGGCGCAGCATGTTGAAGCTGCCGATCAGGTTGATGTCGATGGCCCGGCGGAAGCTGTCCAGCGCGTGCGGGCCGTTGCGGCCAAGCACCTTCTCCGCTGGCGCGACGCCGGCGCAGTTGACCAGCCCGTGCAGGCCGCCGAAGGCCTCGATGGCGGCCTCGACCGACCGGTGGCCATCCTCCTCGCGGGTGATGTCGGCACGCACGAAGCAGGCATTCGCGCCCAGCTCGCGGGCAGCGACCTCGCCAGCTTCGGCGTTGACATCCACCAGCACCACCTTGCCGCCCTGCCCGGCCAGTTCACGGGCGGCGGCCAGGCCCAGGCCGGAGCCGCCGCCGGTTACCAGAAACACTCGATCTTCGATACGCACGCTGTACTCCTTGGTTCAGTGGGCGGCAGCCGCGGCCTGCGCCTTGGCGATCTCCTGGTTGCGCAGGAGGAAACGCTGGATCTTGCCGCTGGGGGTTTTCGGTAGCTCCGCGACGAACTCGATCTCGCGCGGATAGGCATGGGCGGACAGGCGCTTGCGCACGTACTGCTGCAGCTCGTCGGCCAGCTCTGCGCCGGGCTGGTAGCGCGCGTGCAGCACCACGAAGGCCTTGACCAGTTCGGTGCGATCCGGATCGGGCTTGCCGATCACCGCCGCCTCGATCACCGCCGGATGCTCGATCAGCGCGCTCTCCACGTCGAAGGGGCCGACCCGGTAGCCGGAAGTGGTGATCACGTCGTCGGAGCGGCCGACGAAGCTGATGCTGCCGTCGTCGTTCAGCTCCACGGTATCCCCGCTCAGGTAGTAGTCGCCGACGAAGGATTTGGTCGCCATGCCCCGGTAGCCGGGGAACCAGAACAGCGGTGAGCGCGCCATGTCCAGCGCGAGGATGCCCGGCTGGCCGGCCGGCAGCTCGCGCAGGGCATCGTCCAGCACCACCACGCGGTGGCCGGGTACGGCAAAGCCAGCCGCGCCCAGGCGCACCGGGTGCTCCAGGTCATGGTGGTTGCACAGCACCATGCCCAGCTCGGTCTGCCCGTAGTGATCGTGAATGGTCGCGCCCAGGCCCTCGGCGAACCAGCGAATCACCTCCGGGGTGAGCGGTTCGCCGGCGCTGCTCACCGCACGCAGACGGCCCTTGAGCAAGGGCGTCGCCTCTTCTTTGCCGGCCAGCAGCAGGCGGTAGGCGGTGGGCGAGCCGGCCAGGTTGGTGATGCTGTACTTGCGGATGATCCGGCAGGTGCTCTCCACGCTGAACGCACCTTCGTAGAAGGTGGTCGCGTGGCCCATGGCCAGGGGGCCGGTTACCGCGTAGTAGAGGCCATAGGCCCAGCCGGGATCGGCCAGGTTCCAGAAGGCGTCGTCATCGCGCAGGCCCACGGCGTCGCGCAGGTAGCCGACGAAGGCGGCGATGGCCTTGAGCGGCACTTCCAGCGGCTTGGGCAGGCCGGTGGTGCCGGAGGTGAACATCAGCAGGAAGGGGTCTTCGCCGCTGCGCATGACCGGCTCGAACTCGGCCGGCTGGCGCTCCAGTTCGGCACGGAAATCCAGGTCGCCGTCCATGGCGCCAACGCACAGAACCTGCGGCGCATCCTCCACTTCGTCGAGTTTGGCGCGGTTGGCCGCATCGGTGACCAGCAGCCTGGAACCGGCGATCTTCACCCGGTGTTCGATGGCCTTGGGGCCGAAGGCGGTGAACAGCGGCTGGTACACCGCGCCGAGGCGCCAGGTGCCGAGGATGGTGATCAGCAGCTCCGGGGTGCGCGGCAACAGACCGGATACGCAATCGCCGGGGCGCACACCCCGGCTGTGCAGGAAGTTGGCGAAGCGTGCGGAGGCCTTCTGCAACTGGCCGAAGGTCCAGGTCGCGCTGCGGCCGTCGCTGCCCTCCCAGTACAAGGCGATGCGGTCCGCCTGGGCATGGCGGTCGCAGCATTCGACGCAGGCGTTGAGGGCATCCAGCGAGCCGGCCAGGCTGGCCTGGAGCGCACGGCCGTGGTCGAACTCGCGGGCAGCGGTTTGGTAATCGCGCATGACGTTGGCTCCCGGTTTGTTTTTGTACGGAGTGAACGGGATGTTCGCGCCACGCCCCAAGGGCGGCAATGGCGAAAGGCGTCAAGCTGGGCGAGCGTTTTGGACAGTGGCTATCTGCCCGCTGCTCAAGGGATCTCCGGGTGGAGCAAGGCGCGGTACTGCCCCGGCGTGGAACCGGTCCATTTGCGGAAAGCCTTGTAGAACGAGCTGCTGTCGGCAAAGCCGAGTTCGAAGGCAAGCTCGGCGAGGTTGACCTCGCCGGCGTCCAGGCGGGCCAGGCAGAGGTCGCGGCGCACCTGGTCCTTGAGGCCCTGGTAGGACTGCCCTTCCAGCGCCAGCTTGCGGCGCAGGGTCGAGGGCGCCATGTAGAAATGCCCGGACAGCGCCTCCAGGTCCGGCCAGCGCTCGGCCTTGAGGCTGCGCAGGTAGGCCTTGATGCGCGCGGCCAGGCTCTGCGGGTCACGGTAGCGCACCAGGATGTTGGCCGGGGCGCCGGCCAGGAAGCGCTTGAGGTCCTGCCCGCTGCGCTGCACCGGCAGGTCGAGGCAGTCGGCATTGAGCAGCAGGCGGCTGCACGGCCGGGCGAAGTGCAGGTTGTCGCTGAACATCACCCGGTAGTCCTCGATGTAGTCGGGCTTCCCGCAGCGCAGCTCGACCGCCAGGATCGGGATGCGCCGCCCGGCCAGCCAACAGCACAGGCCGTGGACGATCATCCACAGGGTGAAATGGCCGAACGCGCGCAGCTTCGGCCCGGCCGGTTCGTCGAGGACGATGGCCGCCATCCCGCCGGTGCGCTCCAGGCTCAGACGCAGGTCGTCGAACACCAGGCCGAGGAAACGCAGCATGCCGTCCAGCGCCGCACCCAGGCTGGGCTCCTTGAGCGCCGCGCGGGCCATGAAGGCGAAGCTGCCCGACTTCAGGCGCCGGCTGTTCATGCCGAAGAATTCGTCGTCCATGTGCGCGGCCAGCCGCAGCCAGAGCCGTGCGTAAGCCTGCGAGGAAACCCGTGCGCGCGGCGAGCTCAGCAGCTTCGCGTCGATGCCGGCCTGTTCCAGCAGCTCGCCGGGGTCGCCGCCGCGCTGGCGGAGTTCCAGCAGGGCTTCGTTGACCAAGCGGATGGAGATGGTGCCTTTTTCAGTGGGTGGGGCGGTCATGTCGTTTGGGTTGTTTCTGGGTCCCCGCGTTCGCGGGGATGACGAGGAAGAAACTCCGATACTTGACCGTCGTCCCCGCGAACGCGGGGACCCAGAAAACAGCCCAGGAGCGGCCCACGACCTCCGCGGCCATGGACCGCTCCTGCGGAATCAGACATTGGCTGTGGCATTGCCCTGCCCCGCCGCCAGTTCCTCGATGCTGATCTCGCGCATGCGGAATTTCTGGATCTTGCCGGTCACCGTCATCGGGAAGGCGTCGACGAAGCGATAGTGGCGCGGCACCTTGAAGTGAGCGATGCGCGCCTTGCACCAGCCGCGCAGCTCTTCCTCGGTGGCGCTGTGGCCGGGGTGGAACTTGATCCAGGCGACGATCTCCTCGCCGTACTTGCTGTCCGGGATGCCGATCACCTGCACGTCGGCAATCGCCGGATGGGTGAAGAAGAATTCCTCCAGCTCGCGCGGATAGATGTTTTCGCCGCCACGGATGATCATGTCCTTGCTGCGCCCGACGATGCACACGTAGCCGTTGTCGTCCATCGTCGCCAGGTCGCCGGTGTGCATCCAGCGCGCCGGGTCGATGGCCTCCGCCGTCGCCGCGGGGTTGTTCCAGTAGCCCAGCATCACGCTGTAACCGCGGGTGCACAGCTCGCCGATCTGCCCGCGCGGCACCACCTGGCCGTCGGCGTCGACGATCTTGGTCTCCAGCTGCGGCTGGGTGCGGCCGACGGTGGTCACGCGAAGCTCAAGATCGTCGTCCGGGCCGGTCTGCAGCGACACCGGGCTGGTCTCGGTCATGCCGTAGGCGATCTGCACCTCGCTCATGTGCATCTCGCCGATCACCCGCTTCATCACCTCGATCGGGCAGGTGGCGCCGGCCATGATCCCGGTGCGCAGGCTGGACAGGTCGAACTCGCCGCGCTGCGGGTGGTCCAGCTCGGCGATGAACATGGTCGGCACGCCATACAGCGCGGTGGCCTTCTCCTCGGCCACGGCGCTCAGGGTGGCCAGCGGGTCGAAGGCGTCGCCGGGGTAGATCATGGTGGCGCCGTGGGTCAGGCAGCCGAGGTTGCCCATCACCATGCCGAAGCAGTGGTACAGCGGCACCGGGATCACCAGGCGGTCGTATTCGGTGAGGCCGAGGCTCTCGCCGACCATATAGCCGTTGTTGAGGATGTTGTAGTGGCTGAGGGTGGCGCCCTTGGGGAAGCCGGTGGTGCCGGAGGTGTACTGGATATTGATCGGGTCGTCGAACTGCAGGCCGGCCTGGCGCTCGGCCAGCGTCTGCGGCTCCACCTCGGTGGCCCGCCCCTGCAACTCGGCCCAGGACAGGAAGCCCGCCGGCGGCGCCGCGCACAGGCTGACCACTCCGCGCAGCTCCGGCAGGCACTCGCTGGCCAGCGCGCCGGGCGTCGTGCCGGCCAGCTCCGGCAGCAGTTCGAGGAGCATGGCGTGGTAGTCGGAGGTCTTGAAGGCGTCCGCGCAGATCACCCAGCGGCAGCCGGACTGCTTGAGCGCGTACTCCAACTCGCTCAGGCGATAGGCAGGATTGATGTTGACCAGGATCGCGCCGATCTTGGCGCTGGCGAACTGGGTGATGCACCACTCGGCGCAGTTCGGCGCCCAGATGCCCAGGCGGTCGCCGCTTCGCAGGCCGAGGGCAAGCAAGGCGCGGGCGTGCCGCTCGACCGCCTCGGCGAGCTCGGCCCAGCTGCAGCGCAAGCCCTGGTGGCGCACCACCAGCGCCTCGCGCTCGGCAAAGCGCGCTGCGGTGGCGTCGAACGCCTCGCCTATGGTCATGACCAGCAGGTCCTTGTCCTGCCGGCCGCGGGTGTAACTGCGGTGTGTCATGGTTGCCCCTTGTGATTGTTGTGGGCACCGATCGGTGACTTTTCGTTTACGTTAACGTCAGCTCGCAATGAGTCCAAGTACCATCCGATCGGCATAAAGTCTAATGGCACCCTGCCCCAAGGCCTGGGCAGGCGCCCTCTCCCGCGCCGGGAGAGGGCCTTCGGTTCAGCGGATGAAGACCTGGGTGGTGGTGATCGCCATGTCGCCGCCGGGCAGCTCGATGTTGTTCACCTTCTCCAAGGTATCCGGGTCGTACACCGCGATGTCGTTGAAGGTGCCGGCCAGGTAGAGCTTGCTGCCCGTGGCGTTGAAGGCGATGCAGTAGTACGAGTGATCGAGGTTCGCCGCCTTGATCAGCTTCTGCTCCTTGATGTCGTACTTGGCCAGGCGGTTGAGCACGCCGAACATCTGGTTCGGGTCCTTCGGCGAACGCAGGCCGGTGAAGTACAGCTCGGTCAGCGGCGCGAAATCCTGCACGGTGCTCTTGCCGGTCTTCAGGTCGATGCTGACGTAGCCATAGATGTAGTCGGCGGTGGCAGGGTCCTGCTGATCGTCCTGGAACCTGGCCGTGGTATAGAGCATCGAGAACTCGTGGTACGGCGTCTGGTGCGGCCAGAAGTAGAGGACGTCCGGCGCGCTGTAGAGCGGCCGCTGCCAGTTGCGGCCGGGCACTGCCACCTCGTACTTGCCGGTCTTCACGTCCATCTTGTAGATATCCGGCCCGGCTATGTACAGGCTGCCGTCGTCGCCGGCACGCATGAGATAGAGCTGCCGGGGCACCGGGAAACTGCGCACCGGCTTGGCGTCCAGCCCGGCGGCGGTGTCGTACACCTCCAGGCGCGGCTGCTGCACCACGTAGTGGTCGTTGAGTATCTGCGTCGGGTTGACCACGCTGTACAGCTCCTTGCCGTCCGGGCTGAGGGCGAAGGCGAACATGGAGCGGGCCCTCTCCCCCGGCCTGGTCGACAGGTTGGCGTGGAACACCGTGGCACAGGTGTCCAGGTCGACGCCGTAGAGGTCGCCGTAGTGGTTGTTGAGGATGTAGGCGGTCTTGCGGTCCGGCGCCATCATCGTGGTGCCGGGGCCGAACGCGTCGGGCAGCGGGCAGGTCTTGTACAGCGTGTCGCTGGCCAGGTCGACCACGTGCAGGTTGTTCGGATAGTTGGTGGCGATCAGGTATTCATGACCGGCCTTGAGCGCCGGGCCGGTCTCGGCGGCGCTGGCGGTCGGCACGCCCAGCGCCAGGCCGACGCCGGTCGCGGCGAGCAGGCCGGCCAGGCCGATGCAGGTGGCAGCCAGGCTGCCGGTGAATCGAAGCTTCATAGCGATACCCCTTCTTGTTCTGGTCGCCGGGTCATTTGTCTTTGGGGAACACGGTGCCGAGGTTGCGCCAGTCGGCGCCGGAGCTCTGGGCGTCCTTGTTCCAGTCGGGGTAGGTGCTCATCATGTCCGGCACCTGGGCCGGCCACCAGCACGGGTCGGAACAGCCGTACAGGTCGGCCTCCATCGGCTGGCACAGCGAGGTGACCCCACCGAAGGCATCCACCTCCCAGCCCGGGTCGGTGGTGGCGGTGCAGCCGACCACGGCGCTCATGGCCAGGACTTCCTCGACGCGATCCTCGGCTGCGGCCTTGTCGAGCATTTGCGCTTTGTTGTTGAGTGCTTTGAGGTGCTTCATGTCAGTGCGCCTTCCGCGGGGTGATGTAGCTGCTGATGAAGGCCGGATTGGCGGCCATGATGCGTCCGTAGACTTCGATGCCGAAGTCCACCCAGTCGCGCATCAGCTCGCAGTAGTGATAGGTCGGGTGGGCCGGGTCGCCGTAGCGCGCGTAGCTCTCGTGGTAACAGCCGCCGGAGCACAGGTTGCGGATCCGGCAGTTGTCGCAACCGGTATCGGTGCGGTCCAGGCGCAGGGATAGGAAGTCGTTCAGCTCGGCCTGCTTCACCCCGCTGTGCACGTTGCCGAAGGTCGGCAGCGACGAGCCGGTGAAACGGTGGCAGAGGTTCAGCTCGCCCTGGTGGTCGACCGCCAGCATCTTCAGCCCGGCGCCACATGGCAGCGCCTTCTTGTGTCCCTCGTGGATGTCGGTGATCAGCTGGTGCAGGTTGGAGAAGCCGATGTTGCGGTGCTCCAGCGCCGCTTCCAGATAACGCCGGCCGAGCGCCTTCATGTTGGCGAACACCTGCACCAGTTCCTCGCTGGTGAGGTTGAAGCTGCTGATGTCGCCGGAGGTGACCGGGGCGAAACCGACTTCGGCGAAGCCCAGCTCGTTGAACAGGTGGTCCCAGATCGTCTCGACATCGGTGACCCCGGTGGTCAGCGTGACCCGCGCGCCGACCGGGCGGCTGTGGTAGCGCCCCAGCAGCATCTGCGCCTTGCGCCGCACCACGTCGTAGGTGCCCTGCCCGCCCACGGTGATGCGGTTGCGGTCGTGCACGGTCTTCGGCCCGTCGATGCTCACCGACAGGCCGAAGCGATGGGCGTTGAGCCAGTCGACGATTTCCTCGGTGAGCAGCGTGGCATTGGTGGTCATCACGAACTCGACGAACTTGCCGGCCTCGGCGAAGCGCCGCTCGCAGTAGTCGACCATGTGCTCGATCAGCGGGCGGTTGGACAGCGGCTCGCCGCCGAAGAACACCACGGTGTAGCGCTCCTCGTCCGGCGACTCCTTGAGCAGCATCTCCACCGAGGCCTCGGCGGTTTCCGCGCCCATCTTCTTGCCGGCCGAGGGTTTGGCCAGGTCTTCCTTGTAGCAGTAGGTGCAGCTCAGGTTGCAGCCGGTGTTGACGTTCAGCACCACGGTATTCAACGCCGTGCGCTCGACGCGCTTGACCGCGATTTCCGGGGTCAGCGGCGAACCGTCGCTGACCACTTCCAGGGCGATCAGCTCGCGCAGGGTCTCGTCGATCTCCGCCCCGGCGAAGCGCCCGGCCAGGCGCTGCGCCAGGTCTTCCGACGAGCAGCTCTGCTCGCGCAGCGCATCGATGATGCCGCCGGTCAGTGCATCGGCGGCGAACAGCGAACTGCTCGGAATGTGGAACAACAGGCGGTCGGCGTCGACCCGCACCTCGTGCAGGTTGCGCTCGACCAGATTCAGGATGGCACCCATGACAACCTCCAGGAACTCGTTCGGTGGGCCCGCTGTGGCGGGCACTCTGGTTCTGTCCGCGCCCGTGCGTCACGGGATCGGCGGGTTGTTCCAGCGCTGCACAGTGACGATCAGCTGGCCCTCGCCCTTGCGGGGCGTGCCGCCGTCATCCACCTGGGCGACGACCTTGAGATTGCCGGCGTTGTTGGTGCCCATCTTGCGCGCCGGGTTGGGGCCGGCGTCGCCCGGCAGGAACACGCCGTCCTTCTGCATGCTGCCGGCGAACTTGACGTCCTCGTCTTCGGCGGCGCGCTCGTCGAACGGCTCGACCGACCAGCTCGCCGGGAAGATGCCGATGCGGTAGGGCTTGCCGGCCGCATCCTTGCCCCAGGCCTCGGCGTCGAAGCGGCCCTGGACCTTGGGCGTCGAGCCGCCGTTGTCGCCGACCCGGGCGATGGAGAACGCCGGCACCACCTTGACCTCGGCGATGTCGCGGTAGACCGCCAGGCTGCCGCCCTGCAGCGCGCCGACGCTGACCACGTGCACGCCGGAAGCGGCATCGGCGGCGGCCTTGACCTTGACCGTGATCCGCTCGGGGCTCTGCGCGACCACCGCCACCACTTCGATGCCCGGGCCGAACGCCGGCTTGCCGTCGAGGCCGCTGCCGACGATATCGACCTGCGCTTCCACACCGGCCTTCAGGTAGCCCGGCTGCACGGCCAGCAGCTTGGCGGTGCCCTGCTGCGCGGCGACGAAGTCGAGGCCACGCTCGTCATGCTCGCTCTCGAACATGCGGCCCTGCAGTTCGCCCTTGCCAGCGGCGAACACCTGGCGCATGGCCACGCCATCGATATCGACGCTGCCGCGCCATTCGTAGCCGCTGTACAGCACGGCGCTGCCCTGGCCGTTGAAGGGCGTGCCGTCGGCGTACTGGCCTTTCACGGTGACCTTGAACTGATCGCCATCACCGCCGCTCACCTGCATGGTGCCGGCCAGTTCACCCTTGCTCGGCATGTGCCCGGCGAAACTCCAGCTGCCGACCAGCGTCTCGGCCTTCGGCCTGGCCTGCTGCCAGTCGCTCCAGGCCTTGGCATCCAGCGGATAACGCTCGGCCAGCAGCGGCGCCACTTCCTTGTGAGCCAGGCCGTACCAGTCGCGGTCGCGCGACAAGGACTGGTATTCGAGGGATGGCCAGCGGCCGAGGTGGAAGTCGACCAGGCGCTCCCATTCCTTGAGCGGCCGACGCTGCAGGGCGACCCGCGCGCCGGAGTGGCAGCGGGCGCACATCTGGTTGAGCGGCTCGTCGAACTGCTCCACCGTGTTCAGCCGGCGCTCCAGGGCATAGCGAACGCCCTCGGTCTCGCTCGGCGCCAGGCCCTGCTTGTCGGCGAGGAACTTGACCAGGGTGCGGCGATCCTCGTCCTCGATCTTAACGCCGTACATGACCTGCATCCGCGCGATGCTCATCAGCCAGCCTTCCGGCGTCTTGCGCTGGTGGCTGATGCGACTCAGCGCGTCGTTGCCTTCGGGGGTGTGGCACATCATGCATTTGGCATTGAGGATGGCCTGGCCATCCTTGGCAACGGCGGGTTGCAACACTGCGCAAGCCATCATGGCCAGGGTGCCGGCGCCCAGATAGTGCCGGAGTCGTGTCGTCTTCAAGGTCAGGCCTCCACGGTATTGTTTTTAAAATCCGCACCCGACGAGGGGCTGGGAGTACATCTTCACGAGGTAGAGCACGTTGCATGCCACTTGCCTTAAATCATTCAATAACAACAACTTAGAAAAAACCGCAGCCCTTGAGGCGGGGCGCCGGGCAGATCCCGGCGTCTAATTTCGCGATAGCTGTCTAACTCTGAGACAGGCCACCCTTGCGCCCGCCGGGGCCGGGCAGCAACAGGATGCCCAGCACCATCGCCAGCAGCCCGAGCCACACGAACGAAACGAAGGGGTAGCGCCGCACGACCACCACGCCGGGCACCGGATCGCCACCCTCGCCGTTCTTCATCAGCCTAGGCGATGCCGGTACCCAGACCTGCAGGTCCTCGGCCCAGCCACGCACGATGAACGGATGCAGCACGTAGCCCGGGTCGCCCACGTGGCGCGCATAGCGGTAGTCGAGGATCTCGCACAGCTGCCGCACCGGCCCCTGGTAGGCCGGCGGCAGCTCGCGGGCGTCCTGGAACAGGGCGTGGCCGGCGAGCATCTCGCCGTCGCTGCGCAGCTCCACCCGCGCCACGGCGCGGTAGCCGGAGAAGTCCGCCGCGCTGTCCAGCGGCAGGATGCGCACCTGCATGCGGTCCGCCACCCGGTGCCAGGCGTCCGCGCTGGACGCGGGGGCGATGTTGATCGGCATGTAGGCGTTCAGCGCCGTGGCGAACAGCCCGCCGATCAGCGCCACCACCGCCCCGCCATGGACCAGCGCCAGCGGGCCGGTATGCCGCAGGGTGCCGAGCCGGCGGCTGCGCCACAGACTCATCAAGCACCACAGCAGGCTGGCGCCGAACAGGAAGGTGCCGGCCAGCAGCGCCGCATCCAGCCATGGCAGCACGGCCACGATGTTCTGCGACAGCACGCCTTCGCCGGTATAGCGCGGCGTCAGCCAGCCGCCGCCCCAGGCGGTCAGCGCCACCCACAGCGCCATCGCCAGGGTGGCCAGCGCCGCGACCGGTGCGCGGAAGCAGCGGCGCAGGAAGGCGTAGCCACCCACCAGCCCGAGCAGCGCGAGCACCGGCGCCAGCCACTTGCCCAGGGCATGGCCGTCCACGTCCCACTGCGCGAAGGCCTGGCGCAGTTCGCTGATTTCCGCGGCGCTGGCCCAGGCCAGCAGTGTCTCGAAGAAGGGCTTCAGCTCGCCGGCCTTCTCGACGGCCAGCCATTCCTGCAGGTGCGCACGGAGCAGCGCGCCGACCGCCAGCAGGGCGGCGCCGGCGAACAGCCAGATCGACAGGTCGAGGGCCAGGTCCGAGGCACCACGGCGCCCCTGTCCGGTCTCTCCAGAACGCCGCAGCAGTGCCCTGCCGCCGAGCCTCAGCGCCAGCCCGACGAACAGCGCGGCCAGTGCCAGGTGGCTCAGCCACGAGGTGGTGCCGATATAGCGGTGCGAACTGGCCAGCACCTCGCTGCGCGTCACCGCCATGGCCACGCAGGTCAGCGCGGCGGTCAGCAGGCTGAGCAGCGGCAGCAGTCGCCGGTTGGGCCCCATGGGGCGCCAGCGCCGGGCGCCGTGGAGGATCGCCCCGAGCAGCGCCCAGATGGCGAACGCAGCGGTCTGCACCGGGTCCCAATGCCACAGTTGGCCGAAGGTGAAGTCCTCCAGCGCCCAGACCATGCCCATGCCGATGCCGGCGGTGAGCACCAGCCAGGAACGCCGGCCGTAGGTCAGCGCGACGCGCCCGTAGTGATCACCGCCCTGCCCCAGCGCGTCGACCGCGGCGCCGGCGGGCGCCATGGCCCAGGCGTAGGCAGCGAGGATCAGCGGCGCATGGAAGGCCATCCAGATCGTCTGCAGATGAGCGTTCATGCCCTGGCTCGCCTGCGCCGCCAGCCAGTCCGGCGGCGTGGCGGTGAACGGCCCAAGCCAGGCGGCCGCCGCCGTGTACCAAGCGGCGACCAGGGCATTGCCGCGCCCGGCCCACCCCGGGAGGGAGGCATTGCGCAGGGCAACGCCCATGCACAGGGTGGCCAGCAGCAACACCGTGCCCTCGTCGCCGCCCCACAGGTTGGACATCTTCAGGTAGGTGGGCAGCCCCGCACTGCTGTAGAGCCAGACGTAACGCAGCTCGAAGTGACCGGCGAGCAGATGCAGGGCGAGACTCAGGCAGGCGCCGCACAGTGCCGCCAGGGCCGCCCGCCAGAGCGGCAAGCGCACGGCCGGCCTGAACACCCCCAGGACGATCAGGCCAGCAAGCCCCCCGAGCAGCGCATTGCCCGATTGCGGCAGGAGCCATAGCAAGGCGCAGGACGGGACAAGCCCTAGCATCCATGGCAGGAACGGGCCACCTCGTTGGTCGTTCACGGTCGGATCTCCTCATTGTTGTTGTCCGCCCGGCTGTACACATTGCATGCCACAGGCGCGAAAGCCTTGCGCAACAACCTCTTGGCCCGCCTACAACGCGGTGCGCCCGGCGCCACGCTGTATCATTTCGCGACAGCCATGCCCGCCGTGCGAAACCCGTCCCACGGCCGTCTCAGTGCGTCTCAAACTGCTACAGCCATAGTCTCCAGGCGCTTGCTCACGCTCCGTAAAAAATCTTTCAGATCATCTACTTAGAAGAATATCCAGGCCTTGGCATGGCCGTTGCGACGGTGCCACGCAACGCAACCAACGAGGCCCGATACCATGTCCGCCGACCTGCCCATCCTTCCGCAAACCCGCGCCTTCGCCACCCGCCAGCTGAAGATGCTGATCGGCGGGCAATGGCTGGATGCCGTCAGCGGCGCCACCATGAGCTTCCGCAACCCGGCCACCGGCGAGATTCTCGGCGAGGTGCCCTCGGCCGCCGCCGAGGACGTCGACCGGGCCGTGCAGGCCGCGCGCCAGGCCTTCGACGATTCGCCGTGGAGCCGCATGCGCCCGCGCGAGCGGCAGAACCTGCTGTGGAAGCTGGCCGACCTGATGGAGCGCGACGCCCAGCTGCTGGCCGAGCTGGAGTGCCTGAACAACGGCAAGAGCGTTCAGGTGGCGCGGGCGATGGACGTGCAACTGGCCATCGACTTCCTCCGCTACATGGCCGGCTGGGCGACCAAGATCGAGGGCAGCAGCGTCGAGGTGTCCATGCCGCTGATGCCGGACGAGCAGTTCCACGGTTTCATCCGTCGCGAAGCGGTGGGCGTGGTCGGCGCCATCGTCGCCTGGAACTTCCCGCTGCTTCTGGCCTGCTGGAAGCTCGGCCCGGCGCTGGCCACCGGCTGCAGCGTGGTGCTCAAGCCGGCCGACGAAACTCCGTTGAGCGCCCTCAAGCTGGCCGAACTGGTCCAGGAAGCCGGCTACCCGGACGGCGTGTTCAACGTCGTCACCGGCAGCGGCCTGCAGGCCGGCGCCGCCCTCACCCGCCACCCCGGCGTGGACAAGCTGACCTTCACCGGCTCCACCGAGGTCGGCAAGCAGATCGGCAAGGCGGCGATGGACAACATGACCCGAGTGACTCTGGAGCTCGGTGGCAAGTCGCCCACCGTGGTGCTGGCCGATGCCGACCTGCAGCAGGCCGCCGCCGGCGCCGCCCAGGCCATCTTCTTCAACCAGGGCCAGGTGTGCTGCGCCGGCTCGCGCCTGTACGTGCAACGCAAGCACTTCGACAACGTGATCGCCGACATCGCCGGCATCGCCAACGGCATGAAGCTCGGCAACGGCCTCGACCCCAGCGTGGACATGGGCCCGCTGATCTCCGCCAAGCAGCAGGACCGGGTCACCGGCTACATCGAGCTGGGCCGCCGGCTCGGCGCCACCGTCGCCTGCGGCGGCGAGAGCTTCGGCCCCGGCTACTTCGTCAAGCCCACGGTGATCGTCGACGTCGACCAGAAGCACCGTCTGGTGCAGGAGGAAATCTTCGGTCCGGTGCTGGTGGCCATGCCCTTCGACGACCTCGACGAAGCCGTGCGCCTGGCCAACGACAACCCCTACGGGCTCGGCGCCAGCATCTGGTCCAACGACCTCGCCGCCGTGCACCGGCTGATCCCGCGCATCAAGTCCGGCTCGGTGTGGGTCAACTGCCACAGCGCCCTCGACCCGGCCCTGCCCTGCGGCGGCTACAAGATGTCCGGCGTCGGCCGCGAGATGGGCGCGGCGGCCATCGAACACTACACCGAGCTGAAGTCGGTGCTGATCCGCCTCTGAGGCACGGGCCACATCCCCCCATGAATCGCAACACAACAATAAGAAACGGAGCAAGCCAATGAAGCGAAACACCCCCTCCCTCGGCCTGGCCCTGGCGATCGCCTGCGGCCTGGGCAGTATCCCGGCCCAGGCCTACGAGCTGTACAACCAGGATGAAAGCATCCTCAACGCCGACCTCGAGGCCCTGTTCGGCGTGATGCGCAGCAGCAAGAACTACGACCTGCTCGGCAATCGCGACAAGGGCAGCTCCAGCTGGCGTGAGGGCTACGTCAAGTACGGCCTCAGTGGCAGCCAGGGCCTGGGCGGCGCCGGCAGCCTCTACGGAGCCTTCAACCTGATCAGCTCCGCCACCTGGGGCGACGGCGACGCCGCCGGGGTGACCGAAGGCAGCGAGCGGCGCACGGCCGTGGAGGATGCCTACCTCGGTTGGCGCTCGGGCAATCTGCTGCCCTGGCTCGGTGAGAATGGCCTGGACATCTCGGGCGGGCGCCAGGTGGTGGCCATCGGCGACGGATTCCTGATCCAGGGCGACCCGGTGAACTTCGGCGATGTCGATCTGGGCGCCGACTTCGACCGTGGCGGCGCCTACTACCTGGCCGCACGCAAGGCCTTCGACCAGACCGCGGTAGTGCGCCTGGGCGGCAGCGACGGCTGGCGCGGCGACCTGATCTGGCTGAAGTCGGACAACCGCTACCAGGCAGAAACCGAACTGGCCATCGCCAACCTCGAACACGTCGACGAACTCGGCACCCTGGGCCTGACCTGGATTCACGGGCTGGGCGTCAACCAGCGCTTCGCTGAGATCATCGGCCTGGAAGAGCGCGACGGCATGGATACCGTCAGCCTGCGCGGCAGCGGTGGCCTGGGCGTGGAGAACCTCAACCTGGCCGCCGAATACGTCACCCAGGACAAGGACGGCGGCCGCGAGAACGCCTGGTACCTGGAAGGCTCCTGGACCTTCGCCGACGTCGCCTGGTCACCCACCGCCACCTACCGCTACAGCCGCTTCTCGGAGGCCTTCGACCCACTGTTCTACGGCTTCAGCCGCGGCTACGGCACCTGGTTCCAGGGCGAGGTGGCGGCCAACTACGCCGGCCCCTTCAACAGCAACGCCAAGGTACACCACGTCGGCCTCAAGGCCACCCCGCGGGAGAACCTCACCCTCGGCGCGCTGTTCTTCGACTTCGACACCCTGGACACCGACCGCGGCAACCTGGGCGGCCGCGAACTGGACCTCTACGTGGAATGGATGGTCAACGACCACCTGCTGATCAGCCCGCTGATCGGCTTCTACCAGCCCGAGCGCAGCGCCGAGCGTGGCGGCCTGCAACTGGGCGGGGACGGCACCAACACCTACCTGCAACTGATAGTCGGAACCTTCTTCTAGGTCGCCACTGGCGGCTCGCGCCAAGTGGCGCGAGCCGCCGCCTGCATGTCTGTCAGGGATTCACCCTGCCCAAGCCCGTAATCGCCTCTGCCGAGGACTCTTAGCCATGTCCATCGATCGCCTCTCGATCCAATGGCGCATCACCTTGCTGGTCGGTTTCTGCCTGCTGGCCATCGTCGCCATACTGATCGGCCTGTCGCTGCAGCGCATGCGCGACGGCACCGAACTGGTCAAGGAGCGCAACGCGCGTATGCTCGAAGCCGCCGCCCACCAGCGTCTGCTGACCGAAGGCGCGGTACAGGGCCTGACCTTGCAGGCCTATCTGATGGCCGGCTACCAGCAGGGCCAGGGTTTCGCCCGCCAGGCCCTGCAGCTGCGCCAGTTGGCCCGCCAGCAGCAATGGCAGCCGACCCAGCTGCGGCATACGCTGAACCAGCAGGTGAAGGACAGCCTGCTGGCCAATCCGCAACTGCTCAGCCTCTACCTGATCTTCGAACCCGATGCCCTCGATGGCGAGGATGCCGCCTTCGCCGGGCAGACCGCGCTGGGCAGCAATGAAAGCGGCCGCTTCGCCAGCTACTGGGCGCAGCAGGGCGGCCAGACGAGCAGCATGGCCGCCAGCGAGGAACTGATCGCCGACGACAGCCCGGTGCTCGACGGCAGCCCCTTCAGCACCTGGTTCGACTGCCCGCGGAGCACGGCCAGGCCCTGCCTGCTGTCGCCCTACTTCGACGACAGCTCGGGACAGCGCATGCTGATCACTACCCTCTCCTTCCCCCTGCTCGAAGACGGCAAGGTCATCGCCGTGGCGGGCCTGGACATCAGCCTGGAGAACCTGCAGCAACTGGCGCTGGACGGTAGCCACAAGCTCTACGACGGCGCCGCCGCCATCAGCATCCTCAGCCCCTCGGGCCTGCTCGCCGGACACAGCGCCGACGCCGCCCGGCTCGGCCAGGTGCTGGACCCGAGCGGCGCGCTGCCGGCCCTGCTGCGCCAGGGCCAGGCCCATATCGAGGCGAACGAGCAGCGCCTGCGCGTGCTCACCCCCTTGCGGCCGATCCCGGAGGCCACACCCTGGGGCGTGCTGCTCGACGTGCCCATGGCCACCGTGCTGCAGCCCTCGCTGGAGCTGCAGCACGACCTCGATGCGAAGAACGCCCGCGATACCGGCCTCGAGCTGCTGTACGGCCTCCTGGCGACCACGGCCGGCCTGGTGCTGGTGTGGCTGACGGCGCGCGGCGTCACCCGGCCCATGCTCGGCGTGGCGGCGATGCTGGAGGATATCGCCAGCGGCGGCGGTGACCTGACCCGGCGCCTGGCGTATGCCCGCCGGGACGAACTGGGCGAGCTGGCCGGCTGGTTCAACCGCTTCCTCGACAAGCTGCAGCCGCTGATCGCCGACCTCCAGCGCCTGGTGCGCGACGCCCATGGCAGCGCCGACCGCTCGGCGGCCATCGCCGACCAGATCAGCGCGGGCATGCAGCAGCAATACCAGGAGGTCGAGCAGGTCGCCACCGCCTCGCACGAGATGAGCACCACCGCCCAGGACGTCGCCCGCAGCGCCGCCCAGGCCGCCGAGGCCACCCGTGGCGCCAACCATGCCACCCGCGAGGGGCTCGGCGTGATCGACCGGACCACCAGCGCCATCGACGACCTGGCGCGCGCCATCACCGACGCCATGAGCCGGGTCGAGGGCCTGTCCAGCAGCAGCGAGAAGATCGGCTCGGTGCTGGAGGTGATCCGTTCGATCGCCGAGCAGACCAACCTGCTGGCCCTGAACGCGGCAATCGAAGCCGCCCGTGCCGGCGATGCCGGACGCGGCTTCGCGGTGGTCGCCGATGAAGTACGCAACCTGGCCCGGCGCACCCAGGACTCGGTGGAGGAAATCCGCCAGGTCATCGAAGGCCTGCAGGGCAACACCCGGGACGTGGTGACGGCCATGCACGCCGGCGCCAGCCAGGCCAGGAGCGGCGTGGAACAGGTCGGCCAGGCGGTGCTCGCCCTGCGGCGGATCGGCGACGCGGTCACGGTGATCGGCGACATGAACCTGCAGATCGCCAGCGCCGCCGAACAGCAGAGCGCGGTGGCCGAAGAGATCAGCCGCAACGTCGCGACCATCCGCGATGTCAGCGAATCGCTGTCGACGCAGGCCCAGGAGGCGCAGCAGGTCAGCCAGGCCCTCAACCGCCAGGCGAGCCACCAGCAGCAGCTGGCCGAGCAGTTTCGTGCCTAGGCGCATTCGGCCGCGCAGCGGCCCACGAGTTCACGGGAAGGAAGCAGGAACATGAAGCACTGGCTGTTGAGCGCGGCGTGGCTGCTGTCGGGAATGTCGCTGGCGCACGCCGAAGAGGTGCTGCGGGTCTACAACTGGGACGCCTACATGGACCCCGGCGTCATCGAGGCTTTCGAGCGATCCCGGGGGGTGAAGGTCGACTACCGGACCTTCACCAACGCCAATACCCTGCGGGACGCCTTGCAGCAGGGGGAGCCTTTCGACCTGGTGTTTCCCGCCGATCACCAATTGCGCGACCTGGTCAGAGACCACCTGATCGCACCGCTGGACGCCTCCCGCCTGGGCAACCGGGGCAACCTCGATCCCTACCTGTTGCAGATGCTGGCAGCGAGCGGGACGGAAGGCCATGTCGCCCCCTATATGTGGGGCACGGTGGGGCTGATGATCAACCGGCCATTGGCCGAACGGCACTATGGCGGCCCGCTGCCCGACAGCTGGAGCCTGCTGTTCGACCGCCAGGCCAGCGACAGACTGTCCGCCTGCGGGGTCTCCATCCTCAATGCCGAGCAGGAAGCCGTCTCGCTGAAAATGACCTACAAGGGCCTGCGCCTGGGCACCAGCGGCGCCCGGCGGATCCGCTCGGAAGTCGCCGGCCTGCTCAACCCCGGGGTGCGCCTGAGCCCGGTCGACTACACCCGCCTTATCGAGCAGATGGCCAATGGCGAGGTCTGCGTGGCGATGGTCTGGGACGCGCTGCTCAGAGGCGAAGCGCAGCAGCGTGGGTTGCACTTCAGCATTCCCCGGGAAGGCGGCCTGATCTTCATCGACAGCATGGCCATCCCCACCACCGCGCAACAGCCGCAACTGGCCTACGCTTTCATCGACTTTCTGCTCGAACCCGCCAACGCCGCGCGTAACGCGAAGGTCAGCCATGCCATTCCGGGCATCAGGGAGTCCCTGCTGGCCAACACCGACGCCCCCAGAGAACTGAGCATCGGCCGCGAAGAGCGCCGGCGCCTGTACCTGCTCGACCCGCTCAACGACAAGCAGCGCCAGGCCCTGCACGACGCCTGGCCGCCCCAGACCACGGCGGCCGGCGCCGCCAGCCCGTAGCCCGGATGCAATCCGGGATTGTCTCGCGCGGTGATTCCCGGATTGCATCCGGGGCTACCGGTCAGCGCGGCCGGTAGCCCTGGGCGGCCAGCCAGTGGCGCAACATGGCCTGCTGTGTGGATGTCAGGTCGCGCAATGCCTCCTCCAGTCCAGCCCCGCTTTGCAGGGCACGCACCAGCGGTGCCAGCTCGATGCCCTGCAGGTGCCAGATGCCCAGCGGCTGGTCGGCGGTGACCACCACCTCGGCCTCGGCGATGGCGTCGTCGCGGATCACCGGCGCGCGCACCACGCGGACCTGGCTGAAATCGGTGGCAGCATGCATCGGTCCGGCGTCCGGCCAGTGGCGGCGCGCCTGCCAGAACGTCTGCTCCGGCCAGCGCTGTTCGAGGGCATAGAAATCCCGGCCGGTGCGGGCGAAGCGCAGGAACAACTGCTCCACCCGCTGCTGGTGGAAGCGCCGCGCCAGTTCGCCGCGCTCGGGATGGCGCAGCAGGGTGTTGATCACCGCCGGCGCCTGCAGGGCCGAGGACAGCGACTGGAAGATGCCGTTGCCGGACAACGGATCGACCGCCATCGCCGCATCGCCGACACGCAGCCAGTTCGATCCGCCGGCCTCGTGGAAAAGGATCGCCGTGCTGCTGCGCGCATGCAGCTCGCCCGCCTGCACGGCGGTGCCGAACAACTGGTGCGCCAGCGCCGACTGGTCGCGACGCCGCACGCAGTAGGCGGCCAGTCGCTCCCTGGCCGGCAGCTCCGCGTTGGCCGCATCCAGGGTGACCTGCCAGTAGCAGCGGCCGTCGCCCAGGCGCGCCATCCACGACCAGCCATCGACCAGGCTTTCCACCGCCGACGCGGCCGGGCCCGGTGCCTGTCGCCAGCGCAGCAGCAGGCTCAGGGTTTCCGGCCCGCGCCGGCGGCCGCCGGCCAGCGGCGCCTGGCGACCGCGCGCCTCGACGAGAAAGTCCGCGTCCAGCGGCGCGCCCGACTCCAGTGCGATCCGATGCCCCTGCTCGCCCGACTCCACCTGGCGCACCCGCGCCTCGATCAGCTCGACGTCGGCCGCGCGCAAATCCTCGCGCAGCGCGGCGTCGAAACGCGGGCGGTCAAGCAGGCATTCCTGGTTGAGCACCCGGTCCTCGCCGTTCCACGCCACCCGGCGCGGCGACGGTGCGGCGGCGGTCGCCAGCGCATTGCTCAGGCCTGCATGGCGCAGGCCGTCGAGCACCCGTTGCGATACGCCTTCGAGCGCCTCGAAACGGCGCCATTCGCTGACCACGCGGACGCGATAACCGAGGCGCCGTAGCCCCAGCGCCACGGCCGCACCGGCCGGGCCGGCGCCGAGCACCACGATGCGCGGCTCATTCATCTCGCCACCGCCGTCGCTCAAGGCCGACGAAGGCCGCCCCGTCGCGCAGCCAGGCCAGGACCGCCGCTTGATCGGCGACCGGCTCGCGGCAGAGGAAATCGACGATCAGCCCGCTCAGCGCCGCGCAGGCGATGCTGGCCCCGGCCACGCCATTGGCGGCGGCGACCGGTGCGCCGAAGTCCGCCTGGGCGCTGTCGAGCCAGGACCACTGCCCCGGCGCGCAGCGCGCATCACCGGTGATGCGGATCACCCCCGGATAGCTGGCGGGATACACCGCCTCGCCCTGCGCCGGGCTGGAGGCGCAGAGCAGGATGCCGGCCTGTCGCGCCGCCGCGCAGGCGTCACGCAGCACCGGCCGGTCGTTGCGCAGGCCGAGGCTGAGGTTGATCAGCACCACCCTCTGCTCGATCAGCCAGTGCAGCGCGGCAGCAATCTGCAGCGGGCTGGTCTGCCAGCGCTCGGTGAACACCTGGGCGACGCAGAAACGCGCCTGCGGCGCCGTCCCGGCCAGGGCGCCGAGCACGGCGCTGCCGTGGCCGAGGCGGTCGGGCATGGCGTCGCCGTCGCTCAAGCTATCGCCGTCCAACTGGAAGCGTCGCGCCGCCAGCACCCGATTCGCCTGCTGGGGGGCGAAGCCGCTGTCGATCACACCGACGCGCCATTCAGAAGCCATGGTCCTCCGCCTCGCTGTCGAGCTGGCGCAGCTGACCATCGGCGAGGCGGAAACTCAGCTCCGCCTGGGCCAGGGTCGACGGCCGGTGGCTGATGAGGATGCGCGTGCGCCCGGCGAACAGCTGGTCGATGGCGGCGATCACCTCGCGCTCGGTGGCCTCGTCGACCTGCGAGGTGGCTTCGTCGAGAACTAGGATCAGCGGGTCCTGCAGCAGTGCTCGGGCGATGGCGATGCGCTGCTTCTGCCCGCCGGAGAGCTGCTGGCCGCGCTCGCCGAGCTGGCTGTCGAGGCCTTGCGGCAGGCTGGCGATCAGCTCGTCGAGACGCGCCAGGCGCGCCACCTGCTCGATGGCCGCGCGGTCGGCCTGCGGCGCGCTGTAGGCGAGGTTGTCGGCCAGGCTGCCGCGGAACAGCACGATGTCCTGGCTGACCACGGCGATGCGTCGGCGCAGCTCGGACAGGTCGAGTTCGCGCAGGTCGGCGCCGTCGAGCAGGATGCGCCCCTGGTCGGGGTCGTAGAAGCGCTGCAGCAGGTCGATCAGGGTCGACTTGCCGGCGCCCGAGGCGCCGCTGACGGCGACCTTGCGGCCAGCCGGAATCGTCGCGCTGACGCCACGCAATACCGCCTCGGCGCGCTGGTCGTGGGCGAAATGCAGGTCCTCGAGACGCAGTTCGCCACGGCCCTCGGGCATCGCGCGCGGCGCTTGCGGCTGGCGTACCTCGACCGGCTCCTGCTGCAGCTCCATGACCCGCCCCAGGCTGACGGTCATCCGCTGCAGCGCCACGTACAGGCCGAGCAGGCTCTGCACCGGCCCCACCGCCATGCCCAGGTAGGTGGAGAAGGCGATCAGCGAGCCGAGCTGCCAGCTGCCCTGCACCACCCAGTAGCCGCCGATGATGAAAGCCGCCGCGCGCGACAGCGAGGTCAGCGTGCCGGGCACCGCATGGGTGAAGAACTCGGTGACCTGCAGCTTCAGCAGCTGGCGCATGTAGCCCTGGCCCAGCCCCTCCAGGCGCTGCGACTCGCGGCGCTGCTGGCCGGCGGCCTGGATGAACTTCATCGCCGGCAGGGTCTCGACCAGGAACGACGACACGTCCGCCGAACGCTCGCGCAGGCTGCGCACGTCGCGCTCGACCTTGCGCCGCATCCAGCGCAGCCACAGCACCTCGATGGGGATCAGCACGGCCAGCAGCAGCGACAGTTGCCAGGACAGCAGCAACATCAGCGTCACCGCGCCGAGCAGGCCGATCACGCTGGACACCGCGGAGAACAGCGAATCAACGGCGAAGCGCTGGATTTCCGCGACGTCGCCGTCCAGCCGCGACAGCAGGTCGCCGATCCGTCGCCGACCGAAGAACGCCGGCGACAGTTGTTGCAGATGGCGGTACAGGTCGTCGCGCAGGGCGAACAGGATGCGCCCGGACAGGCGCGTGTGCAGGTAGCGGTTGAGGCCGGCGAGCAGCGTGCCGAAGATGCCGACCCCGATCATCGCCACGGCGACCTGCAGCAGGCGGCCGAAGTCCTTGGCCAGCAGGCCGTCGTCGATCAGCAGCTTGGTCAGCCAGGGCTGCGCCAGCACCAGCAGTGACGCGCACAGCGACAGGCCGAGCAACGCCAGGATGGCACGCAGGTGCGGGCGCACGAAACCGTACAGCCAGCCCAGCGAACGCTGCAGCACCTCGGGATCGGCGGTTTCCACCAGGCGGGGTATGAAACGGATCATCGCCACCCGGCCGGCAGCGTTGCGCCTGTCGCGTCGATCATCGCCTCAGCCCTGCAACTGCTTGAGCTTGCGGTACAGCGTAGCGCGGCTGATGCCAAGCGCGTCGGCGGCCGCCGAGACGTTGCCCTGGTGGCGCTCCAGCGAGCCGCGGATCAACTCCAGCTCGCTCTCGCGGATGCTGCCCGGGCGCCGGCCGCTGGCGGTCAGCTCGTCCAGCAGGCTGTCGGTGAGGTGGTCCAGGCCGAGCACCTTCTCTTCCTTCTCGCACATCGCCAGAGCCACGCGCAGGACCATCTCCAGCTGGCGGATGTTGCCCGGCCAGTCGTAGCTGCAGAGCAGCTCGCCGAGTTCCTTGTCCAGGCGGATGTCCTTCGCTCCCAGGCGTTGCAGCACGCCGTCGATGAAGGCTGGCAGAGCGTCGCGCTCGCGCAGCGCCGGCAGGCGCAGGTTGATGCCGTTGATGCGGTAGTAGAGGTCCTCGCGGAAGCTCTTCTCCTGCACCAGGCGCTTGAGGTCACGGTGGGTGGCGCAGATCACCGCCACGTCGATGTCCTGCTCCTCGGCGGCGCCCAGCGGCGCCACCCTGCGCTCCTGCAGCACGCGCAGCAGACGCGCCTGCATGCTCAGCGGCATGTCGCCGATCTCGTCGAGGAACAGGGTGCCGCCGTGGGCCTGCATCAGCCGGCCGACCACCCCGCCCTTGCGCGAACCGGTGAAGGCGCCTTCGCGGTAGCCGAACAGCTCGGATTCGATCAGCCCCTCGGGGACCGCCGCGCAGTTGACCGCCACGAAGGGCTTGCCGGCCCGCGCGCTGGCCTGGTGCAGGGCACGTGCCACCACTTCCTTGCCGGTGCCGGTCTCGCCGAGCAGCAGCACCGGCAGGTCGCTGGCCAGCCCCTGGCGGGCCATGCGCAGGGCTCGGGCGAAGCGGCTGTCGCTGCCGGCCAGCTGCTCCAGCTCCTGGGTTTTCGCCGGCGCTGGCGCCGGTCGAGCGGCCACGGCGCCACCGCCGAGGCTGGCGACGCGCGGAATCTGCAGGGCCTTGAAGAAGAACTCTCCCTTGACCGTCTGCAGGCTGCTGGTCCCGCCCTGCAGCAGGCGGGCCATGAACTGCACGCTGCGAGTGCCGAGCAGTTCGGTGCTGTGGCGGCCGACCAGGGTCTGCCGCGACAACTGCAGCAGGGCGCAGGCCTGTTCGTTGGCAGCCAGCACCTCGCCGTCCAGGCTCAGCGCCAGCAGGCCGTGCCAGGCGGAATCGAGATACTGCTGGCGGCTGTGGAAGGCGAGCACGATGTGCTCCGGGTAGCAGGCGCCGAACAGCCGGCTTTCGATATTGCTCACCGCCAGCATCAGGGTCGCCAGGCTGTCCTGCGGTTGCACCAGCACGCCCTCGCGGGTCAGGTCGATGACGCCGATGACCCGCCCCTGCGGGTCCCTGATCGGCACCGAGGTGCAGGAGAAGCGGCTGAGCCGGTCGAGGTAGTGCTCGCCGCAGTTGATCAGGGTCGGGCGGCCCTCCACCACGGCCGTGCCGATCGCGTTGGTGCCGCGCGCCGACTCGCTCCAGCTGGCGCCGGGACTCAGGTCGCGCAGACGCAGGTCCTTGAGGAATTCGGTCTGTCCCTCGACAGCCAGCACCGTGGCATCGGCGTCGCCGAGGATCACCAGGCCGCTCCTGCCCTGCTGATGGATCAGGTACTCCAGTTCGGGGGTGGCGGCGTCCACCAGCAAGCGGTTGTTGGCCAGCAGCAGTTCGAGGTCGTTGCGGTGCTGCAGGGTGACCGCCTCCTCGTCCATGCAGCTGAGGCCGTGATCGATGCTGCGTCGCCAGGAGGCGTCGATCTCCGCGCGCAGCACACCGGCGGGTAGCTGTCCGTCACTGAGCAGCCGCTGGCGAACCTGGCGAACCTCCTGCAGGAGGTCTCTTTCTGTTGTTATCTGGGCCATCTGTCGCTCCAGTCCGGACTGCGCCGACGTCCTGAATGTCTACACCCCGCCGCGCACCGAGTAAATAGCCTCTCCGCTCCGCGTGCCCGGTGGTGTTTCGCTCGGGTTGACAGTCAGCCTGACACAGGTTTACGTTAACGTAAAGGTAAATGAGATCGAGCCCCCACCATGGCAACCACCTACAGCATTTCCGACCTGGCCCGCGAACTGGACGTCACCACCCGCGCCATCCGCTTCTACGAGGAGCACGGCATGCTCAGCCCCGAGCGCCGTGGCCAGGAGCGGGTCTACAGCCCCAAGGACCTGGTCGCCCTGAAGCTGATCCTGCGCGGCAAGCGCATCGGTTTCTCCCTGGCCGAATGCAAGGAACTGATCGACCTCTACGACCCGAGCAGCGGTAACCGCAAGCAGTTGGAGACCTTCATGGAGAAGATCACCGAGCGCCGCGCGCAGCTCGCCCAGCAGATCCTCGACATAGAGCAGATGCAGCTGGAGCTGGACACGGCCGAAGAGCGCTGCCTCGCGGCGCTGGCCGAGACCGCTCCGTAGGGTGCGCGTGGCCGCCCAGGCCGAGCGCACCACCCCCAACCGATCCGGTGCGCGCGGCGCACCCCACGACAACAAAAGCAGGTGCCCCATGAGTTATCCGACCCTCAACTTCGGTCTCGGCGAAACCATCGACATGCTGCGCGACTCGGTGTACCAGTTCGCCCAGGCCGAGCTGGCGCCGCGCGCCGCGCAGATCGACCACGACAACGAGTTCCCCATGGACATGTGGCACAAGTTCGGCGACATGGGCCTGCTCGGCATGACCGTGGAAGAGGAATACGGCGGCACCGACATGGGCTATCTGGCCCACGTGGTGGCGATGGAGGAGATCAGCCGCGCCTCGGCCTCGGTCGGCCTGTCCTACGGTGCGCATTCCAACCTGTGCCTGAACCAGATCCGCAAGAACGGTACTCATGAGCAGAAGGCCAAGTACCTGCCCAAGCTGTGCTCCGGCGAGCACGTCGGCGCACTGGCCATGAGCGAGCCCAATGCCGGCTCCGACGTGGTGTCGATGAAGCTGCGCGCCGAGAAGCGCGGCGATCGATACATCCTCAACGGCAACAAGATGTGGATCACCAACGGCCCGGACGCCAACACCTACGTGATCTACGCCAAGACCGACATCAACGCCGGCTCGCGCGGCATGACCGCGTTCATCGTCGAGCGCGACCTCAAGGGTTTCTCCCGCCACCAGAAGCTGGACAAGCTGGGCATGCGCGGCTCCAACACCTGCGAACTGGTGTTCGAGGACGTGGAAGTGCCGGAAGAAAACATCCTCGGCGGCGAAGGCCGTGGCGTAGCCGTACTGATGAGCGGCCTGGACTACGAGCGCACCGTGCTCTCCGGCGGCCCGACCGGGATCATGAGTGCGTGCATGGACGTGGTGCTGCCCTACGTGCACGAGCGCCAGCAGTTCAAGCAGTCGATCGGCGAGTTCCAGCTGGTACAGGGCAAGCTGGCCGACATGTACGCCGGCATGAACGCCTCCAAGTCCTACCTGTACACCGTGGCCAAGGCCTGCGACCGTGGCGAGGAATCGCGCAAGGACGCCGCGGCGGTGATCCTCTACACCGCCGAGATGGCCACCAGGATGGCTCTCGACACCATCCAGCTGCTCGGCGGCAACGGCTACACCAACGAGTACCCGGCCGGCCGCCTGCTGCGCGACGCCAAGCTGTACGAGATCGGCGCCGGCACCAGCGAAATCCGCCGCATGCTGATCGGCCGCGAGCTGTACAACGAGACGAAATGATCCTTCTCCCCCTGGGAGAAGGTGCCCGAAGGGCGGATGAGGGCGCGTCGCCAAGCACCCTCACCCCAGCCCTCTCCCACAGGGAGAGGGAGCAAAAGCATACGAGGCACACATGGCCATCCTGCATACCCAGATCAACACCCGCTCGCCGAAGTTCGCCGCCAACCAGGCAGCCATGCTCACCCAGGTGAACGACCTGCGCGCCCTGCTCGCCCGCGTTCATGAAGGCGGCGGCGCCAAGGCCCAGGAGCGCCACACCTCGCGCGGCAAGCTGCTGCCGCGCGAACGCATCAACCGCCTGCTGGACATCGGCTCGCCCTTCCTCGAAGTCGGCCAGCTGGCCGCCCATGAGGTGTACGGCGAGGACGTGCCGGCCGCCGGCGTGGTCGCCGGCATCGGCCGCGTGGAAGGCGTCGAGTGCATGATCATCGCCAACGACGCCACGGTGAAAGGCGGCAGCTACTACCCCCTGACCGTGAAGAAGCACCTGCGCGCACAGACCATCGCCCAGCAGAACCGGCTGCCGTGCATCTACCTGGTGGACTCCGGCGGCGCCAACCTGCCGCGCCAGGAAGAAGTGTTCCCCGACCGCGAGCACTTCGGTCGCATCTTCTTCAACCAGGCCAACATGAGCGCCCAGGGCATACCGCAGATCGCCGTGGTCATGGGCTCCTGCACCGCTGGCGGCGCCTATGTGCCGGCGATGAGCGACGAGACCATCATGGTGCACAACCAGGCCACCATCTTCCTGGCCGGCCCGCCCCTGGTGAAGGCCGCCACCGGCGAAGTGGTGACCGCCGAGGAACTGGGCGGCGCCGACGTGCACTGCAAGACGTCCGGCGTGGCCGACCATTACGCGGACGACGACGAGCACGCCCTGGCCATCGCCCGGCGCTGCATCGCCAACCTCAACTGGCGCAAGCTCGGCCAGCTGCAGACCCGTGCCCCGGTAGCTCCGTTGCATGGCAGCGAGGAGCTGTACGGGGTGATCCCGGTCGATGCAAAGCAGCCGTTCGATGTGCGCGAGGTGATCGCCCGCGTGGTCGACGGCAGCGCGTTCGATGAGTTCAAGGCCCTGTTCGGCACCACCCTGGTCTGCGGCTTCGCCCATGTCCACGGCTACCCGGTGGCGATCCTGGCGAACAACGGCATCCTGTTCGCCGAGGCCGCACAGAAAGGCGCGCACTTCATCGAACTGGCCTGCCAGCGCGGCATACCTCTGCTGTTCCTGCAGAACATCACCGGCTTCATGGTCGGCAAGAAATACGAGGAAGGCGGCATCGCCAAGCACGGCGCCAAGCTGGTCACCGCCGTGGCCTGCGCCAGGGTGCCGAAGTTCACCGTGATCATCGGCGGCAGCTTCGGCGCCGGTAACTACGGCATGTGCGGCCGCGCCTACGACCCGCGCTTCCTGTGGATGTGGCCCAACGCGCGGATCGGCGTGATGGGCGCCGAGCAGGCGGCCGGCGTGCTGGT
The DNA here is from genome assembly GCF_019655855.1 of Pseudomonas paralcaligenes. Taxonomy (GTDB): domain Bacteria; phylum Pseudomonadota; class Gammaproteobacteria; order Pseudomonadales; family Pseudomonadaceae; genus Aquipseudomonas; species Aquipseudomonas paralcaligenes. Next base: position 153,240 of record NZ_BPFX01000025.1, read on the forward strand.
ACAGGTTAAGCGCGAGCAGGCGGCCCGTTCCGGCCACCCGTTCAGCGACGAGGAAGAGGCGCGCATCAAGCAGCCCATCGTCGCCCAGTACGAGCAGCAGGCCCACGCCTACTACTCCAGCGCCCGCCTGTGGGACGACGGCGTGATCGACCCGGCGCAGACCCGCGACGTGCTCGGCCTGGCCCTGTCTGCCAGCCTCAATGCGCCCATCGAGCCGACCACCTTCGGGGTGTTCCGCATGTAAGGCCTTTGACTCCCCTCTCCCTTTGGGAGAGGGGCCGGGGGTGAGGGATGCCATGTGCAACTCGCCCTAGACCCTCACCCCAGCCCTCTCCCAAGGGGAGAGGGAGCACAACCGAGTTGCCTGGAGCCGCCATGACCGACTTCACCACCGTACAGCTTGAAACCGACCCGCGCGGCTTCGCCACCCTGTGGCTGAACCGCCCGGAGAAAAACAACGCCTTCAACGCCGAGATGATCCGCGAGCTGATCATCGCCATCGACGCAATCGCCGCCGACAAGACCCTGCGCTTCCTGCTGCTGCGCGGGCGCGGCAAGCACTTCTCCGCCGGCGCCGACCTGGCCTGGATGCAGGCCTCGGCCAAGCTCGACTACAACGCCAACCTTAACGACGCCCGCGAGCTGGCCGAGCTGATGTACAACCTCAACGGCCTGAAGATCCCGACCCTGGCCGTGGTCCAGGGCGCGGCGTTCGGCGGTGCTGTGGGTCTGGTGAGCTGCTGCGATATGGCCATCGGCGCGGACGACGCGCTGTTCAGCCTGTCGGAAGTACGCATCGGCCTGGCGCCGGCGGTGATCAGTCCCTTCGTGGTCCAGGCCCTGGGCGAGCGCGCCGCGTGCCGCTACGCGCTGACCGCCGAGCGTTTTTCCGGCAGCCGCGCCCGCGAGCTGGGCCTGCTGGCCGAGGCCTACCCGGTCGCCGAGCTGGACGCCCAGGTCGAAGCCTGGGTGAACAACCTGCTGCTCAACAGCCCGCAGGCCATGCAGGCCAGCAAGGACCTGCTGCGCGAAGTCGGCAGCGGCATGCTCAGCCCGGCCCTGCGCCGCTATACCGAGAACGCCATCGCCCGCATTCGCGTCAGCCCCGAGGGCCAGGAAGGGCTCAACGCCTTCCTGGAAAAACGCACGCCCGCCTGGCAGGAGCCGCAAGCATGAGCCGCACGCATATCGATACCCTGCTGGTCGCCAACCGCGGCGAGATCGCCTGCCGGGTGATGCGCACCGCCAAGGCCCAGGGCCTGAAGACCGTTGCCGTACATAGCGGCATCGACGCCAACGCCCGCCATGTGCGCGAAGCCGACCTGGCGGTGAACCTCGGCGGCGCCAAGCCGGCTGACAGCTACCTGCTGGTCGACAAGATCATCGCCGCGGCCAATGCCAGCGGCGCCCAGGCCATCCACCCGGGCTACGGCTTCCTCTCCGAGAACGCCGGCTTCGCCCGTGCCATCGAGGCCGCCGGGCTGATCTTCCTCGGCCCGCCCGCCGCCGCCATCGACGCCATGGGCAGCAAGTCCGCCGCCAAGGCGCTGATGGAAGACGCCGGTGTGCCGCTGGTGCCCGGCTACCACGGCGAAGCCCAGGACGTAGAGACCTTCCGCGTCGCCGCCGAGCGCATCGGCTACCCGGTGCTGCTCAAGGCCGCCGCCGGCGGCGGTGGCAAGGGCATGAAGGTGGTGGAGCGCGAGGCCGAGCTGGCCGAGACCCTGGAATCCGCCCAGCGCGAGGCGCAGTCGGCCTTCGGCGACGCGCGCATGCTGGTGGAGAAATACGTGCTTCAACCGCGCCACGTGGAGATCCAGGTGTTTGCCGACAGCCACGGCAACTGCCTGTACCTCAACGAACGCGACTGCTCGATCCAGCGCCGCCACCAGAAGGTGGTCGAAGAAGCTCCGGCCCCGGGCTTGAGCCCCGAGCTGCGCCGCGCCATGGGCGAGGCCGCAGTCAAGGCCGCCCAGGCCATCGGCTATGTCGGCGCCGGCACCGTGGAGTTCCTGCTGGATGCCCGCGGCCAGTTCTTCTTCATGGAGATGAACACCCGCCTGCAGGTGGAGCACCCGGTTACCGAGGCCATCACCGGCCTCGACCTGGTGGCCTGGCAGATTCGCGTCGCCCGTGGCGAGGCGCTGCCGATCACCCAGGAGCAGGTGCCGCTCAATGGCCACGCCATCGAGGTGCGCTTGTACGCCGAGGACACCGACAACGACTTCCTGCCCGCCTCCGGCGATCTCAAGCTGTATCGCGAGCCGGCTGCCGGCGAAGGCCGCCGGGTCGACAGCGGCGTAGCGGAAGGCGACACCGTCTCGCCGTTCTACGACCCCATGCTCGGCAAGCTGATCGCCTGGGGCGAGGACCGCGAACAGGCCCGCCAGCGCCTGCTGACCATGCTGGAGGAAACCGCCGTCGGCGGCTTCGCCAGCAACCTGCCGTTCCTGCGTCGTGTGCTGGCCCATCCGGCCTTCGCCAACGCGGAACTGGATACCGGCTTTATCGCCCGTCACCAGGAACAGCTGCTGCCGGCCGTGGCCGAGCTGCCCGGCGAGTTCTGGCAGCTGGCCGCCGAGGCCTGGCTGCAGAGCGAAGCACCGCGCTGTAGCCACGAGGACTATCACTCGCCCTGGGCAGCCAGCAGCGGCTGGCGCTCCGGCCTGACGGCGGAAACCGATGTGCACCTGCGCAGCGGCGAGCAGCGTCACACCGTGCACCTGCGCGGCCCTGCGCAATCGCGCCTGCTCGGCGAGCAGCTGTGGACCGAGCAAGATGGCCTGCGCCGCGCGCACCGGGCGATCCGACGGGACGATGCGCTCTATCTGGAATGGCAGGGTCGCCTGCACGAGGTAAGCCGCGTCGACCCGATCGCCGAGGCCGAAGCCAGCCACGCCCAGCATGGCGGGCTGACAGCACCGATGAACGGCAGTATCGTCCGCGTGCTGGTCGAGCCCGGCCAGGCCGTGGAGGCCGGCACCGCACTGGTGGTGCTGGAGGCCATGAAGATGGAGCACAGCATCCGCGCGCCCCACGCCGGCACGGTCAAGGCGCTGTACTGTGGCGAAGGCGATATGGTCAGCGAAGGCGCTGCGCTGGTTGAGCTGGAGCCGGCTCCCACCGTGTAGGGGCGCCCCCCATGGGAAAATATGGTGCGCACAGCGCACCCTACGGAGATACTCCATGAACCTGCCGCAACATGTCCGCCTGGTCGAAGTCGGCCCGCGCGACGGCCTGCAGAACGAGAAACAGCCGATCAGCGTGGCCGACAAGGTGCGCCTGACCGACGACCTGAGCGCTGCCGGCCTGGGCTACATCGAGGTGGGCAGCTTCGTCTCGCCCAAGTGGGTGCCGCAGATGGCCGGCAGCGCCGAGGTATTCGCCTGCATCCAGTACAAGCCTGGCGTGGTCTACGGCGCCCTCACCCCCAACCTCAAGGGTTTCGAGGCTGCCGTCGAGGCCGGGGTCAAGGAAGTGGCGGTGTTCGCCGCCGCCAGCGAGGCTTTCTCCCAGCGCAACATCAACTGCTCCATCGCCGAGAGCCTGGAGCGCTTCGTGCCGGTGATGGAAGCGGCCAAGGCCAACAACATTACCGTACGCGGCTATGTCTCCTGCGTGCTCGGCTGCCCCTACGAGGGCGAAGTGGCGCCCGAGCAGGTCGCCGCCGTGGCCCGCGAACTGTTCGCCATGGGCTGCTACGAGGTGTCCCTGGGCGACACCATCGGCACCGGCACCGCCGGCAAGACCCGCGCGATGTTCGAGGTGGTCGGCCGCGACATCCCGCGCGACAAGCTGGCCGGGCACTTCCACGACACCTACGGCCAGGCCCTGGCCAATATCTACGCCAGCCTGCAGGAAGGCATCGCCGTGTTCGACAGCTCGGTCGCAGGCCTGGGCGGCTGCCCTTACGCCAAGGGCGCCACCGGCAACGTCGCCACCGAGGACGTGCTCTACCTGCTGCAGGGCCTGGGCATCCACACCGGCATCGACATGGAGCGGCTGATCGCCGCCGGCGCGCGCATCTGCCAGGTACTCGGCCGCGATAACGGCTCGCGGGTGGCCAGGGCCTACCTGGCCCGCGCCTGATCGCTGTCAGCTTTTCCTGACAGCCTGTAAAGCCGCGCCACGGCGACGAGCGTGCCCCGTAGCGCCAGATGCACGGCCATAAGCCGCGACAGGCATCGTGCCATGTGAGGCGGATGCGTCATCGCCTCGCCCCAGGCCTTAGGCTAGGGGCCAACAAGAACCATCGAGGAATCGAGATGCTGCAACCGCTCTGGACCCCTTCTGCCGAACGCATCGCCGCCACCCGCATGGATGCCTTCCGCCGCTTCGTCAACCAGCAGCACGGCCTGCAGGTGGCCGATTACCCGGCCCTGCACGCCTGGAGCGTGAGCGAGCGCGAGTCCTTCTGGCAGGCCATCGCCGACTTCTTCGAGGTGCGCTTCGGCGCCCGGCCCGAAGCCGTGCTGCGCGAGGGCGCGGCCATGCCCAGCGCCCACTGGTTCCCTGGCGCCACGCTGAATTTCGCCGAGCACCTGCTGCGCCGCCGCGACGGCACGCCGGCGCTGGTCGCCATCGGTGAGGACGGCTCGCGCGAAGTGCTCAACCACGCCGACCTGGCGGCCCACGTCGCCGGCCTGCAACGCAGCCTGAAGGCGGCCGGGGTGGGCATCGGCGACCGGGTCGCGGCCTTCATGCCCAACACCTGGCAGACCGTGGTCGGCATGCTTGCCACCGCCAGCCTCGGCGCCACCTGGTCGAGCTGCTCGCCGGACTTCGGCACCCAGGGCGTGATCGACCGCTTCGGCCAGATCGAACCCAAGGTGCTGATCGCCGCCGCCGGCTACCGCTACGCCGGCAAGAGCCTGGACCTGACCGACAAGCTCAACGAAATCCTCGCCCAGCTGCCGACCCTGCAGCAGCTGGTGGTGGTGTCCTACTCCCGGCCCGAGGCCAGAACAACTGATTACAAGTCAGTTGCTCAACCCGCCCTGTGGGGCGACTTCTACCAGCCCGGCGGCGAGCCCGAGTTCACTCCGGTGGCCTTCGAGCAGCCGCTCTACATCCTCTATTCCAGCGGCACCACGGGCGTGCCCAAGTGCATCGTCCACGGCGTCGGCGGCACCCTGCTGCAACACCTCAAGGAACTCGGCCTGCACAGCGACCTGGGCGAGCGCGACCGGCTGTTCTACTACACCACCTGCGGCTGGATGATGTGGAACTGGCTGGCCTCCGGCCTCGCCGTCGACGCCACCCTGGTGCTGTTCGACGGCTCGCCTTTCCACCCGGGTCCGGAGCGCCTGATCGACCTGATCGATGCCGAGGACATCAGCCACTTCGGCACCAGCGCCAAGTACCTGGCCGCCCTGGAGAAGGCCGGCGTCCGCCCGCGCGACAGCCATCGTCTGGACAGTCTGCGGGCGATCTTCTCCACCGGCTCGCCGCTGGCCCACGAGAGCTTCGACTACGTGTACCGCGACATCAAGGCCGAGCTGTGCCTGTCCTCGATCTCCGGCGGCACCGACATCGTCTCCTGCTTCGCCCTCGGCAACCCGGTGCTGCCGGTGTGGCGCGGCGAGCTGCAGAGCAAGGGGCTGGGCATGGACGTGCAGGTGTGGAACGACGCCGGCCAGGCGGTGACCGGCGAGAAAGGCGAGCTGGTCTGCGCCCGCCACTTCCCCTCGATGCCGGTGGGCTTCTGGAACGACGCCGACGGTGCCAGGTTCCGCGCCGCCTACTTCGAGACCTTCCCCGGCGTCTGGGCCCACGGCGACTACGCCGAGGAAACCGCCCACGGCGGCCTGGTAATCCATGGCCGCTCCGACGCGGTGCTCAACCCCGGCGGCGTGCGCATCGGTACCGCGGAAATCTACCGCCAGGTGGAAAAGGTCGAGGAAGTGCTGGAGTCCATCGCCATCGGCCAAGACTGGCAGGGCGACGTGCGCGTGGTGCTGTTCGTGCGTCTGCGCGACGGCGTGATCCTGGGCGATGCGCTGCGCCAGCGCATCTGCGCCACCATCCGCGCCAACACCACGCCACGCCACGTGCCGGCCAAGGTCATCCAGGTGGCCGACATCCCGCGCACCATCAGCGGCAAGATCGTCGAACTGGCCGTGCGCAACGTGGTACACGGCCAGCCGGTGAAGAACACCGACGCCCTGGCCAACCCGCAGGCGCTGGAGCTGTACCGCGACCTGCCCGATCTGAGGGACTGAACATCCCTCCCCTGCGGCGCCGCCACACCTGGTCGTGGCTTCCTTCCAACCATTCGTGACACGCCATGAACCTGGACCGCACCCGACAGCTTCTTCGAGAAGGCATCGACCGGGATAACCCTCAGAAAAGCCTCCTCCATATCCTGGAGTCGGTGCTGGAACTGCTCTCGCTGCCCGACAACGATTTCCTCTGGTCATCCTGGAAGGATGAGCACGAAGCGAAACGGGACATCGTGGAGCTGGTCACTACCCTGCGCACTGGCGCCTTGCCGGAAAGAGCGATGGTCTCGTGGCTGTTCGTTCCCACGGGGCCATTGCAGGAGGTCAGCCTCGGTAGCGGCTGGGGCGATGCGTTTATCTCGGTATCCGCAAAATACGATGAAGTAGAAGCACTGCTGTGGGAGGAATGAGGCCAATAGGCGAAATCAGTATCTGCTGCTCAGAATCGCTTAATTATTCTCGTAATCATTCAGTATCTCTTCCTTGAGAAGTCGCATGTTTAAGGTACTCAAGACTTCCGCCGTTCTTTGGGCATGGGGATGCTGGGCCTGGGCCGCCTATAGCCATCAATGGATATGGCTGATTGCCTCATTGATTCCATACTTTGTTTTCAACAGTTTCGGCCACTATCTCGATAAAAGCAGAGAGTAATCGGCCAATGACACACACCTGAGTGCTGATTCTAAATTCTGCCGGCCATTTGCCTTCGAGGATCGATCACATATTTGGCCAAGGTATTCCTCGAAAACGCATAGGAATGATTGACGCCAAAGAAGCCACTGTAGCAACGGGAAAGATGCGCGGCGTCGGTGAATCCGGCTGTCTTGATGGCCGTGGCCGAAGGCATTCCCGAGAGCGACAGGGTCACGAAATCGATCAGGCGATACCAGAGGCGATGCCTGCGGATCGGCACGCCCACATGCGAGTTGAAGAGCTTTATGAGGCCGGACTCCGACAAGCCCACTTCACTGGCCAGCAACTTGACGGAAATATTGAGCGCGGCGGTATCGCGCAACCGCTCGATGATGTGGGTGACCCTGGGATCGACCGCGGCATCGACCCCATCCGAATATCGCCGGACAAGGTGTTCGACCCACTCCTGAGCGCCGTCGAAACAGGGCTGTGCATCGCGCAGTTGGCGGAGGTCTTCGATCAACTGGCCTTCATGCCTGTGATGGTGGAAGACGCCTCGATGGATCGAACGCATCTGGCGTCTCAGCAATTGCAGATCGGCTGTGCCCGCATCCAGATAACAGGCGGCTAGCACCGCTTCCCGATTATCGATGGATAGTCTGCTGCCGGCCGGAATCAGCACGCTCCGCGCGCCAATCCAGCGCTCGTCGCAGGGCGTGCGGAACCTTACGCAGCCCTCCAGGCACACCATGAGGGATGAGGCGGCCGAATGCAGGTCCCGTATATGCAACTGGTTGCGGCCGAGGTACAGGTAGCGTCTGTTAGATACATAGACCAGGGCAGGCAGTCTTTCACATTCTGCGGCCAACGCTTATCAACTCTTTCTTGTTGTTCTTATATACGGCAAGCCACTCAACATCATGTGCGACGATATAGATAGATGGCCCTGCAGCCATTGTCATCAGATATCCACTCGAATACTGGAAACCACTCTCCGATTACCTCTTATGGATTAGCGAAAGAGCCAATGCAATCCATCGAAAGCACTACAACCGTACACAGGCAACATTTGTACGAACTGAGAACACTCCAACATTGAGAGCACATTCAGAGGGCTGCTAGTTTCCCAGCCCAGCTTGCACTCGCAAGCAGCCGTCATCGCTTTCGGCAATAACAACAAGATCAATGAGGTAATGACATGGAAATCAAGGCAATACTTGCCAGAACGACACTACTTATCGCCTCGCTGCTGGTCAGTACCCATGCGTTCAGTGCACCAGGCCCCTCCGCCCCCTGCAGCAACTGCACACGTGGCCCGGCGCCCACCGTGGCCTCTCTCAAGGCATCCTCCGGCCCGTTCAGCACCGCGAAGTTCTCGGTCTCCGGGTATCTCAAGGGCTTCGGCAACAGCACCGTCTACTACCCGACGAACACCAGCGGCAAGATGGGCGCCATCGCCGTCATTCCCGGTTATCTGTCGTACGAGAGCAGCATCGAATGGTGGGGACCGCGCCTGGCCTCCCACGGCTTCGTGGTGATGACCATGAACACCAACTCGATCTACGACCAGCCGGACAGCCGGGCCACCCAGCTCAGCAAGGCGCTGGACTACCTGATCTCCCAGAGCGGCTCCTCGTCGAGCCCGATCTACGGCAAGGTCGACAGCAGCCGGCTGGGCGCCATCGGCTGGTCCATGGGCGGCGGCGGCTCGCTCAAGCTGTCCACCCAGCGCTCGATCAACGCGATCATCCCGCAGGCGCCCTGGTACCTGGGTTCGAACACCTTCAACACCATCAAGACCCCGGCCCTGATCCTGGCCTGCAGCGCCGACACGGTGGCCCCGGTGTACCAGCACGCCTCGCCGTTCTACAACCGGATTCCGACCTCCACGCCCAAGGCTTTCCTGGAGATCTACGGCGGCTCGCATTTCTGCGCCAACTCCGGCTACCCGAACGAGGACCTGCTGGGCATGTACGGCATCGCATGGATGAAGCGCTTCATCGACTTCGACAGCCGCTACAGTCAGTTCCTCTGCGGCCCGAACCACGAGTCCGACTACGCCATTTCCGAATATCGGCAGAACTGCCCCTACTGATGGCGATGGCCGGGGCGCCCCGCATCGCCCCGGCCCGTCTCAGATCCCCTGCCGCCCCGGGTCTTCCGGCGGGCTCTCCTCCTCGATGTCCTCCAGCTTCAGCTCCATGCCCCAGCTCGCCACGTCGGCCACCGGGGCGGGCGCGAGCTTGGGCGCGGCTGTGCTGGCGGCAGCGTTGGCCGGGTTGTCGCGGTACAGCTTGAGCTTGAGGCGCACGTTGTTGGCGGAGTCGGCGTTCTTCACCGCCTCTTCCTCGTCGATCACCCCTTCGTGGACCAGATCGATCAGCGCCTGGTCGAAGGTCTGCATGCCGAGGTTCTTCGACTTCTCCATGATCTCCTTGAGCTCGGAGAACTCGTTGCGCTTGATCATGTCGCGCACGGTCGGCGTGCCCAGCATCACTTCCACGGCGGCGCGGCGCTTGCCGTCGACGGTCTTGACCAGGCGCTGGGAGACGAAGGCGCGCAGGTTGTTGCCGAGGTCGTTGAGCAGCTGCGGGCGGCGCTCCTCGGGGAAGAAGTTGATGATCCGGTCCAGCGCCTGGTTGGCGTTGTTGGCGTGCAGGGTGGAGATGGCCAGGTGGCCGGTGTCGGCGAACGCCAGGGCGTGCTCCATGGTCTCGCGGTCGCGGATTTCGCCGATCAGGATCACGTCCGGTGCCTGGCGCAGGGTGTTCTTCAGCGCGGCGTGGAAGCTGCGGGTGTCCACCCCCACCTCGCGCTGGTTGATGATCGACTTCTTGTGCCGGTGCACGTACTCCACCGGGTCCTCGATGGTGATGATGTGGCCGCCGCTGTTGCGGTTGCGGTAGTCGATCAGCGCCGCCAGGGAGGTCGACTTGCCCGAGCCGGTGCCACCGACGAACAGCACCAGGCCGCGCTTCTCCATCACCGTCTTGAGCAGCACCTCGGGCAGCTTGAGGTCCTCGAACTTGGGGATTTCCATCTTGATGTTGCGCGCGACGATGGAAACCTCGTTGCGCTGCTTGAAGATGTTGATACGGAAGCGGCCGACGTTGGGGATCGAGATGGCCAGGTTCATCTCCAGCTCCTTCTCGAACTCGCCGCGCTGCTCGGCGTCCATCACCCCGGCGGCGATGGCGGCCACGTCGCCGGGCTTTAGCGGCTCCTGGCTGAGCGGCTTGAGCACGCCGTTGAACTTGGCGCAGGGCGGCGCCCCGGTGGACAGGTAGAGGTCCGAACCGTCCTGGCTGGACAGGATTTTCAGCATCTGGGTGAGGTCCATCGCGCGCGCTTCCATCCGAATCACGTTAACAAGGTAGGCCAGCCTGGCCGGAGCGTTTGGCCTGAAAATTGGCGTCATTCTGATGGCGTACGAATTGCTGGCACAATAGCGCCTTCGCAAAATGAGGAGCCGATCATGCCCAAGGCGATGGCCCGCCACATCCTGGTGAAGACAGAAGCCGAAGCGGCCACCCTGAAGAAGCGCATCGCCGCCGGCGAGGCCTTCGACGTACTGGCGAAGAAACATTCCACCTGCCCCTCCGGCAAGAAGGGTGGCGACCTGGGCGAGGTGCGCCCGGGGCAGATGGTGCGCGCGGTGGACCAGGTGATCTTCAAGAAGGCGCTGCGCGAGGTGCACGGGCCGGTGAAGACCCAGTTCGGCTATCACCTGATCCAGGTGTTCTACCGCGAGTGAGCGCGGCTCAGGTCCGGCCGGGTCAGGCCCAGCCAGATGAGCCCCAACCCAGCGTGATCGCGGCCAGCGCCAGGTAGCGTCCGGTCTTGGCCAGGCCGACCAGCAGCAGGAAGCTCCACCAGGGCTCGCGCATCACCCCCGCCACCAGGGTCAGCGGGTCGCCGATCACCGGCACCCAGCTCAGCAGCAGCGACCAGCGCCCGTAGCGCCGATAGGTGGACTTGGCCCGCTCCAGGCGCGCGGCGCTCACCGGGAACCAGCGCCGCTCGCGGAAGCGCTCGATGCCCCGTCCCAGTGCCGCGTTCAACACCGACCCCAGCACATTGCCGACGCTGGCCACCGCCAGCAGCGTGGCCACCGGCTGCCCGCCGCCCAGCAGCAGGCCGACCAGCAGCGCCTCCGACTGCAGCGGCAGCAGGCTGGCGGCGCCGAAGGCGGCGAGGAACAGGCCGAGGTAGACGGAGAAATCGAGCAAGGCGCAATCCGGCGAGAAGGTCGGGCCAGCCTTATAGCCTGTTCGGCGCCGGACGCGAAGCCCGGCGGGCGCGGCAACTGGCCTAGACCAGAGATGAAACGGCGCTGTCATGAGCACGCCGTGCGTGCCTTGCAAAACTGTAACAGTGCTCCAGGATTCTTCGGGCGCCTGGTCTATTCCAGACCGGGAACGCCACCGACAAGAGGCCGTAAAGGCCACAGGAGTCCTTCAGGATGAAGTCCATCACGCTCGCCTGCTGCACCCTCGCCCTGCTCCACTTCTCCATCGCGCCAGCATCGGCTGCCCCCGGCGACCAGTACAAACTGCTGGCCCACAACGTGTTCTTCCTGCCCGCCACGCTCAAGCCCGGCTGGGGCCAGGAAACCCGCGCCCGCCTCATCGCCCAGGCCGACTACATGAAGGGCCAGGACGCGGTGATCCTCAACGAACTGTTCGACAACCCGGCCGCCGCCATCCTGCTCGACGGGCTGAAGGCGGAATACCCGCACCAGACGCCCATCCTCGGCCGTTCGCGCAACGGCTGGGACGCCACCCTCGGCGCCTATGCCGAGACCACGCCGGAGGACGGCGGCGTAGCCATCGTCAGCCGCTGGCCGATCCGCGAACGGGTGCAGTACGTCTATGCCCAGGGTTGCGGCGCCGACTACTTATCCAACAAGGGCTTCGTCTACGTCCGCCTCGACCGCGCCGGCCAGCCGCTGCACGTGATCGGCACCCACGCCCAGGCCGCCGATACCGGCTGTTCCGACGGCAAGGGCGCGGCGGTGCGCGCCAGCCAGTTCGACGAGATGCGCACCTTCATCGAGAGCAAGGGCATCGCGCCGAACGAGGTGCTGTTCATCGGCGGCGACTTCAACGTCATCCGTGACACCGCCGAATACCACGACATGCTCGAACGCCTGCAGGTGTACGCGCCGGACAGCTTCGCCGGCAGCGACACCACCTTCGACACCCGGCGCAACGGCATCACCCACTACCAGTACCCCAACCACGCGCCGGAATACCTGGACTACATCTTCGTCTCGCGCCACCACGGCCAGCCGGACTACTGGCACAACCAGGCGCTGGACGTCCCGTCGCCGCGCTGGAGCGTGACCCAGGCCGGCGCCACCTGGCAGTTTCAGGACTACTCCGACCACTCGCCGGTGGCCGCCTTCGTCCGTGCCGACGCCGGCACCCCGACCCGCGCCGCCAAGCCCCGGGAGAACCGCTATGGCCAGGTCACCCTGCGCAGCCAGAGCAACGGCAAGACGCTGCGCACCAGCGCCAGCCAGGCCAACGACTGGCTGCGGGTGACCGGCGACGGCAGCGAGGCGGAAAGCCTGTTCAGCCTGCGCAACTGGCACTACCCGGTGAGCTTCTGCATCCGCAGCGGCGACTATCTGGAGATCGAGTCGGTGCGTCATCGCGGCCACTGGCTGAACTGGTGGCTGGGCGGTGGCGGCGGCAACTACGCCTACTACCCCAAGGCCGGCGATTCCTCCAACCAGCTGCGCATCGAGCTACCGAACAAGCCCACCGGCTGCCTGGCTGACGGTGATCTGGTGCGCCTGCTCGACCGCGACACCGTGCGCGGCACCGATTACTACCTGCTGCGCTGGCCCTCCGGCAGCTGGAAGGACCACCTCTACCTGTGGACCGGCAACGCCACCGAGGCCGAGCAGTTCCGCGTGCAGTTGAAGCAGCCGGCCGACTACGAGGACTGGAGCGCCAGGCTGCGCTACTGACCCTGCCCCGCTGCCGCCTCTGCGGGGCGGCAGCCTTCTTCGGAAGAGCCGATCACGAGCAGGCCGCAGGCCATGAAAGTGATGTCAATCTGACATTGACAGCCTAACCCGCCGGCCACCACCATCGGCTCTCCCCTCGACTGTGGATGGAGCCGTCCATGAAGCACCCGCTGACCCTCGCTCTCGCGTTCGTTTCCCTGTCCAGCGCCATCGCCATGGCCGACTCCACCGTCCAGATCGTCAACCAGTCGGGATGGGAGCTGCACGAGATCTACTTTTCCCCGGCCAGCCAGGACAACTGGGGCGAGGACCACCTGGGGGAAGACGTGCTCGAACAGGGCGACTCCCTGACCCTCACCGGCGTCGAGTCCGGGAACTGGGATATCCGCCTGGTGGACGAGGACGGCGACGAGTGCACCCTCGAAGACGTGTATATCACCGAATCCGAGCAATGGGTCGTCACCGAGGACGACCTGCTCGGCTGCCAGGCAGCCACCGACTGATCGAGCGAGCGGCCCCGGCGACAGGCCGAAGGCCGCCCCGAAGCAGCCTCAGTCCTGGCTGTTGGCGCCGATCTTGTGGATCGACAGGTCGGCGCCGTAGTACTCCTGCTCCTGGCTCAGGCGGATGCCGGTCACCGCCTTGAGCAGGCCGTAGACCAGGAAACCGCCGACCAGCGCTACCAGCACGCCCAGCGCGGTACCGATCACCTGGCTCGCCAGGCTGACGCCGCCGAGGCCGCCCAGGTAGCCCTGGCCGAAGATGCCGCAGGCGATGCCGCCCCACACCCCGCACAGGCCGTGCAGCGGCCAGACGCCGAGCACGTCGTCGATCTTCCACTTCACCTGGGTGGCGGTGAACGCCCAGACGAACAGCACCCCGGCGATGGCACCGGTCACCAGCGCGCCGACCGGATGCATCAGGTCGGAGCCGGCGCAGATCGCCACCAGGCCGGCCAGCGGGCCGTTGTGCAGGAAGCCGGGGTCGTTGCGTCCCACCAGCAGCGCGGCGACGGTGCCGCCGACCATGGCCATCAGCGAGTTGACCGCCACCAGGCCGCTGATGCTGCCCAGGGTCTGGGCGCTCATCACGTTGAAGCCGAACCAGCCGATGATCAGGATCCATGAGCCCAGGGCCAGGAACGGGATGTTCGACGGCGCGAAGGCCACCAGGCGGCCGTCGCGGTAGCGGCCATCCCGGCGACCGAGCAGGGTCACCGCGCCGAACGCCAGCCAGCCGCCCACCGCGTGCACCACCACCGAGCCGGCGAAGTCGTGGAACGAGGCGCCGAAGCGCTCGGCCAGCCAGGCCTGCAGGCCGAAGTTGCCGTTCCAGATCAGGCCCTCGAAGAAGGGATAGACCAGGGCCACGATCAGCAGCGTGGCGCACAGCTGCGGGCCGAAGCGGGCACGCTCGGCGATGCCGCCGGAGATGATCGCGGGAATGGCGGCGGCGAAGGTCAGCAGGAAGAAGAACTTCACCAGCGCGTAGCCGCTGCCTTCGGTGAGGGCCGCCGCCGGGGCGAAGAAGTTCACGCCGTAGGCCACCCAGTAGCCGACGAAGAAATAGGCCAGAGCCGAGACGGCGAAGTCGGAGAGGATCTTCGACAGGGCGTTGACCTGATTCTTGTGGCGCACCGTGCCCACTTCCAGAAAGGCGAAACCGGCGTGCATGGCCAGGACCATGATCGCGCCCAGCAGAATGAACAGGGTGTTGGAACCGTGGATGAGGGTTTCCACGGCGCTGTGTAGATTTTCCATCGAAGGGTTTTCCCGGCAGAAAGGCACCAAAAAAGATCTCTTCCACGACCTGGCGCACCAAAGTCGAGCAGAAGCCCCGGGTGCCGGTCGATGGCCGCGCCCCGCTTCCGCGCAGAACACTCGCCGGAAAATCGTGGAATCGATTTTTCGGCTTGTTTTTCAGCGACATACGAAAATAGGCAACGGAACCACCATGGACTCGGCGCCCCTCATGGGGGCGCCGTAGGGCCATGGCGCACCACGACGTGGCAAAAGCTGTGCCAGGGGTGGGCGAAAAAAAGCTGAACCTGGCCGCGACGGGGCCGCTCGAACCTGAAGAGTCCGCAACCACGATCTCAGGAGAGAGAGCCATGCCCACTACCCCTAACTCCGATCTGTCCGGCTTCGAAGCCACCGGCAAGAAAATCGCGTCGAACATCGACAAGGAAGCCCATCGCCGTAACCTGCGCGATGCGCAGAACGCCCTGTCGTCCGAGTTCCAGGCGCTGGTCAACGACACCGAGAGCCTGCTGAAGCAGACCTCCGAGGTCGCTGGCGTCCAGGTGGACGAGCTGCGTGCACGCATCAGCAACAACATCGACCGGGCCAAGGTGATCCTCAAGGACACCGAGCAGACCCTGGAAGAACAGGGCCGCCTGGCCGTGGCCAAGACCGAGGAATACGTTCAGCAGCACCCCTGGCAGACCCTGGGTGTCGCCGCCGGCGTAGGTTTCCTGCTCGGCCTGCTGGCCGGCCGTCGCTGAAGCGGGGCGCGCCATGGACGACATGCACATCGACGACCTGCAGCCCCAGCCGGCTCCCGAGCCGCCCAAGCCTTCCCTGAAGAAGCTGGGTGGTGCCGTGGTCGGCCTGGTGCAGGGCCATCTGGAACTGCTGGGTATCGAGTTCCAGGAAGAGAAGTCGCGCGCCTTCCGGCTGTTCCTCTTCTCCGGACTCTGCCTGATCTTCGCGCTGCTGGTCCTGCTGGGCCTGTCCACCGTGGTGCTGATCGCCTTCTGGGACACCCACCGCCTGCCCGCCGCCATCGGGCTCTGCCTGGTGTTCGGCGCGGCACTGGCCTTCTGCGTGGCCAAGGCCATGCACCTGGCACGTCAGGGTGAGTCGCCGTTCCGGGCCACGCTGGCGGAGCTTGCACGCGACAAGGAGCGCCTGCTGCCATGAGCCAATCGCTATCCAGCGCGGCACGCCGCGACATGCGCAAGGAGCTGGTCCGCCTGCGCATGGAAATGAACCGCCAGCAGCTGCGTTACCACGCACAGCCGCTGACCCACCCGCTGCAGCAGTTGCGGCAGGCACGGCGCGGCAGCGCGGCCAACGTGAAGACACCGCTGATGATGGCCGCCGGCGTGTTCCTGACCCTGTTCGGCGGGCGTCTGGGCACCTTCGGCAAGCTGGCGCGCGGCGCCATGGTCATCTATCCGCTGGTGAAGGGGTTGCAGCAGAGCAAGAAGAAGGACGCTCTCGAACTGCACCATCGTTGAAACATCTGGCCGCATTCTTGCACAAGCGATGAGTCGTCGACCGGTCCGTCCGGTCAGGTTTTTCATCTGAGCAAGGAAACGGTCCGTGATCGACGGGCAACCCATAGCAGTCTTCCAGCCCTTCATCGACACCGCCACCGGGCGCATCGCCGGGGTCGAAGCCCTCGGCCGATTGCGCCAGGAGGACGGCACCCTGCGCTCGGTGGGGCCGCTGTTCACCGACCCCAGGGTCTCTCCCGCCCACCTGCGCCGCCTGGATCGGCAGATCCGCGACGACGCCCTCTCCCGCCTGCACGCCGCGCCGCGTGAGTGGTTCATCAGCATCAACATCTCGCCACGCTGGATCACCCGCATGCGCCCCAACCAGGCCCTGCACAGCCTCAAGCAGTTGCAGCGCCACGGCGTGCCACCGGAGCGGGTGGTGTTCGAGATTACCGAGCTCGGTGGAGCCAGCCAGAAGCTGTCCGAGGTGGTGGCACGCTACCGGGAAGCCGGGGCGCGCATCGCCATCGACGACTTCGGCGCCGGCTACTCGCAGCTGGACCGGGTGCTGGCGCTGCAGCCGGACATCCTCAAGCTGGACATGCGCCTGTTCCAGGCCGCCGCCCGCGGCGGGCCCAGCGGTGAAGTGGTCAAGGCACTGGCGCAGATGGCGGAGAAGACCGGCTGCTGGATCATCGCCGAGGGCGTCGAGACCGAGGCCGAACTGGACTTCGCCCTGGAGTGTGGCGCGCGCTACGTGCAGGGCTACCTGTTCGCTCGACCCGAGGAGCGCTTCTTCGCCAGCGACGCCTTCGTCAAGCGCTTCGCCAAGCTCCGCGAGCAGTACGTGCAGCACAAGCTGGCCGAGCGCGCCCGCCTGGTGAAGCTGCAGCAGCAGCTGGCCGAACTGATGGGGCTGGTACGCCGCTGGGCCGAGCGCGGCGGCAGTCTCGACTCGCTGCTGCGGCCCACCGACTATCCCTGGCTGCTGCGCATCTACCAGTGCGACCGCCATGGCACCCAGGTCAGCCCCAACCTGCAGTGGGACGGCCAGCGCTGGCAGGAGGACGCCCGCTACCTGGGCCACAACTGGTCCTGGCGGCCGTACTTCTACCAGTTGCTGGCGGAAGGCTGGGCGGAGCGCCGGCTGACCCTGTCCAACACCTACCGCGACGCCACCAGCAACCAGTACTGCCTGACGGCCGGCCAGTTCATCGACAGCGGCCGCCGGCTTCTGCTGCTGGATATCGACGCGGCGGGCTTCTGACCGTGGAGTGACGACTACATCAGGATCGGCCGGCGGAAGGGGGCCAGCTCCATGCGGTCGCGGCCGTTCTGCTTGGCGCGGTACAGCGCCTTGTCGGCCCGCTCGATCAGCTCCGATACGCTTTCCAGCAGGTAATACTGGGCCACGCCGATGGACGCGGTGACGCGCGCGCCCTCCGGTAGACCGTCGTACGAGACCTCGGCCAGCGCCTCCTGCATGCGCTTGATGCAGTGCTGGGCCATCTCGATGGTGGTCTGGGGCAGGAACAGGATGAACTCCTCGCCACCGTAGCGGGCGAAGAAGTCGGTGCTGCGCAGCAGCGGCTGCACGGTGCCGGCGAAGGTCCTGAGCACCTCGTCGCCCACCGGGTGGCCATAGGTGTCGTTGATCCGCTTGAAGTGGTCGAGATCGAAGATGCACACGCAGAAGCCGGCGCCGCCGCGGTCGGTCCGGTTCTTCTCGTGGCCGAGCATTTCCAGCAGGTAGCGGCGGTTGTAGGCCCCGGTCAGCTCGTCGTGGGTGGCCAGCTCGGTGACCTGCTGCAGCACCTCCTGCAACTGGGCATTGCTGGCCATCAGCTTCTTGCGCAGGTCGCTGATGCTGCCGCCGAGCACCGAGATGAACGGCAGGAAGACGGAGAAGCTGCACCAGAGCACCATCTCCACCGCCAGGTTGAAGCGCTCGCCGTCGATGCGCTGGATCACCGGTAGGGTCATGGCGTAGGCGGCGATCGTCAGCAGGCTGAGCATCAGCAACTGGCGGGTGCGCAGCTTGAAGCAGCCGAACATCATGATGATCAGCAGCACCACCAGGTAGGCGCCCCTCGCCTCGCCCGCGTAGAGCTGGGTGAACAGCACCATGGCGATGGCCGCCACCATCTGCGCCATGGTCATGCTCGGGTCGCGGAAGCGCCGGTTGATGCCGAAGTGGAACAGCAGGTAGAAGCCCAGGTTGGTGAGCGCCGCGATCACGGCCCAGACCTGCATCACCCAGGCGGGGGAAATGTCGTTGTAGAGGGACACGCCCTGGGGAACGCTGGCCAGCACGTACATGGCCACGCTCATCAGGAAGCGGCGGACGCGCAGCTGCTGCTGCGAGTTCCTGGGCAAGGCGGCTTCGGAGATCACGTGCGCAATGCTCATTGTTGTTATGTCTGCGATGTCACGACGATATCACCGTGGCCGCAAAAATCCCGCCACCGCCCGTCGCCCGCCCGGCGGACCGGGGCCACGGCGGCGGCCCCTTGCAGGCGCCGGCGCGAACGCCGAAGCTAGCGCCAAATGAATCGGCGAGGACAGCCCTTGGATTGGCAAACCCTGCTCACCCGCGAACGGCTGGGCAAACCCGTGCACAGCTCCGACGAACTCGGCCGCAGCCCGTTCCACAAGGATCACGACCGCATCATCTTTTCCGGCGCCTTCCGCCGCCTGGGCCGCAAGACCCAGGTCCATCCGGTCTCCAGCAACGACCACATCCACACCCGCCTCACCCACTCGCTGGAAGTGGGCTGCGTCGGCCGCTCCCTCGGCATGCGCGTCGGCGAGATGCTGCGCGGCGAGCTGCCGGACTGGTGCGCACCGAGCGACCTGGGGGTGATCGTGCAGTCCGCCTGCCTGGCCCACGACATCGGCAACCCGCCGTTCGGCCACTCGGGCGAAGACGCCATCCGCCACTGGTTCCGCCAGGCCGCCGGGCGCGGCTGGCTGGACGACATGAGCGACGCCCAGCGCGCCGACTTCCTCAGCTTCGAGGGCAACGCCCAGGGCTTCCGGGTGCTGACCCAGCTGGAATACCACCAGTTCGACGGCGGCATGCGGCTGACCTACGCCACCCTCGGCACCTACCTGAAATACCCCTGGACCGCCCGCCACGCCGAGGCCCTCGGCTACAAGAAGCACAAGTTCGGCTGCTACCAGAACGAGTTGCCGCGCCTGGAGCAGATCGCCGCCAAGCTCGGCCTGCCGCAGATCGACGAACAGCGCTGGGCGCGCCACCCGCTGGTGTTCCTGATGGAGGCGGCCGACGACATCTGCTACGCGCTGATCGACCTGGAGGATGGCGTGGAGATGGAGCTGCTCGACTACGCGGAAGTCGAGGCGCTGCTGTTCGACCTGGTCGGCGACGACCTGCCGGAAACCTACCGCCAGCTCGGCCCCAACGACTCGCGGCGGCGCAAGCTGGCGATCCTCCGCGGCAAGGCCATCGAGCACCTGACCAACGCCGCCGCCCGCGCCTTCGTCGAGCAGCAGCCGGCGCTGCTGCAAGGCAGCCTCGAAGGCGACCTGGTGGAGCACATGCACGGCCCGGCCAAGCGTTGCGTGCTGCGTGCCAAGGCGGTGGCGCGCGAGCGGATCTTCCAGGACAAGCGCAAGACCCTGCACGAGATCGGCGCCTACACCACCCTGGAAATCCTCCTCAACGCCTTCTGCGGCGCGGCGCTGGAGCAGCACTCGGGACGCGACCTCTCGTTCAAGAACCGGCGTATCCTCGACCTGCTGGCCCACTACGCGCCGGAGCCGGGCTGGCCGCTGTACCTGTCGTTCCTGCGCATGATCGACTTCATCGCCGGCATGACCGACAGCTACGCCACCGAAATGGCCCGGGAAATGACCGGGCGCTCCAGCCCGGTGTGAAACGATGAAGGCGCTGTTCCGGCAGGCGATCACCTGGCACGCGGGCCCTCCGGCCTGGGGCCCGGCGGTGGTCGCCGGCCTCGGCTGCGCCCTGCCCCTGCTGCTAGGCCTGTTCAGCGGCCACCCGGGCTTCCTCTGGGCCTCGGCCGGCGCCTTCCAGGCGGCCCAGGCCAACCCGCTGCACCGCTTCGGCATGCTTCGCCTGCTGCTGCTCGTCCTGCTCGGCGCCTGCAGCGCGGGCCTGGGCTTCTGGTCGGTCAGCCACCCCGCGCTCAGCCTCGGCCTGTTCGCCCTGTACGGCTTCCTCCTGGCCTGGCTGCAGCGCTTCGGCACCGAGGCCGGCAAACTCGGCCTGGGCCTGGCGGTGTGCCTGTGCCTCGGCCAGGGGCAGCACGGCCTTGGCACGCTGAAGAACGCCGACGCGGTGGCCGCCCTGTTCGTCCTCGGCGGCCTCTGGGTCGCCCTGCTTGCCTTCGGCCTGCGCGGGGTGCACGGCCTGCGCATGTGGCCGCACATGCCGCGCCTGATGGCCGTCCTCAAGGTGCTCAAGCGCCATGCCAGGCGCCTGCCGGAACAGCGCTGGCGGCTGCACGCGCTGGGCTACACCCTGGGCTGTGCCGCGGCGGGCCTGATCGTGCAAGTGGCCGGGCTGCAGCGCGGCTACTGGCTGACCCTGGCGCTGATCGCCACCCTGCAGCTGGAGATGCGCGGCAGCCTGGTGCGCGCCCTGCAACTGAGCATGGCCAGCCTGTGCGCCTCACTGCTGCTGATCTACTTCGGCCACAGCCTGCAGAGCCCGCCGCTGATGGTCGCCTTCATCCTGCCGCTGATCATCCTCAGCCGGGCCTTCCAGGCCCACCACTACGGCCTGTTCGTGCTGCAGGTGACGATCAGCTTCGTGCTCCTGGCCGAGAGCCTGTCCCACGACTGGCACCTGGCCCAGGTGCGCCTGTTCAACAGCCTGATCGGCGTGGTGCTGGCCATGCTGGTGGCGCTGCTGATGCACGGCCTGCAACAGTGGCTGGAGCGCGGCAAGGCGCCTTCGCAATCCTGACCGAGCGTCTATGCTTTTGCCCTGACCGGGAACGCTGCGGAGCAGGAACATGCAGGGCAAGATCCACGGAAAAGGACGGCGCTTTCCACTTCACGTTCACATCAGTGTGCTGTTCACGCTCCTGCTGCTGGGCAGCGGCACCCTGCTCGGCCTGTTCAACTACCACCAGACCACCCGGATCATCCTCTCCAGCAGCCAGCAGCTGTTCGGCCAGATTCGCGACCAGGTCGAGGCCGACCTGCAGCACACCTACCAGCCGATCCGCCACCTGCTCGGCCTGCTCGCCCTCGACGAGCGCGGCCCGTTTCTGGACACCCGCCAGCGCATGGGCCTGCTGCCGGTGTTCGCCCAGGCGCTGCGCGACAACCCGGCGCTGGCCTCGCTCTACCTGGGCTACGAGGACGGCGACTTCTTCATGGTGCGGCCGCTGCGCGACGAGCGCCTCAAGCAAATCTTCGACGCGCCGGCCGGCGCCGCCTACCAGGTCTGGAGCATCGAGCGCAGCGGCGACGCGCGGCCACTCTCCGAGGCGCACTATTTCGACGCCGACCTCAACCCGATCAGCCGCCGCCAGCAGCTGAGCGAAAGCTACGACCCGCGCAGCCGCGACTGGTACGCCAGCGCCCGGGCGAGCGGCGACCTGATCACCACCGAGCCCTACGTGTTCTTCTCCACCCGCGACGTGGGCACCACCCTCGCCCGGGTGAGCGCCAGCGGCGCCGTGCTCGGCGCCGACCTGACCCTGGCCGACCTGTCGGCGACCCTGGCACGGCACCAGGTGACCCCCTCGACCGAACTGGTGCTGTACCGCCCCGACGGCGCCGCGGTGGCCTACCCGGACGTGGAGCGGCTGGTGCTGAACAGCGAGTCCGCCGAATTGGTGCCGGTGGAGCGGCTCAGCCCGGCGCTCGGCGAGCTGTTCCAGCGCGACCTCGCCAAGGACCGCGAAGGCGCGATGAAACTCGCCGGCAAGCGCTGGCAGGTCTCCTACAGCCAGCTCACCGAGGGCGGCCCCAACGGCCTGCGCCTGGCCCTGCTGGCCCCGGAGCAGGAACTGCTCGCCGACGCCTACCGCATCCGCTGGCAGGGCGCGGTCCTCACCCTGGCGATCCTGCTGCTGTGCATCCCGCTGGGCTGGCTGATGTCGCGACTGCTGGTCAGGCCGCTGCGCGCCCTGGTGGTCGAAGCCGAGGCCATTCGCAGCTTCGACTTCGCCCACCCCGCCAGTGGCCGCTCGCCGGTGCTGGAGATCGACCAGCTGGCGCTGGCCATGGGGCGGATGAAGGAGACCCTGTCCGGCTTCCTCGAGATCACCGCCAGCCTGTCCGCCGAGACCCGCTTCGACGCCCTGCTGCGCCGGGTGCTGCGCGAGACGGTGGACCTCAGCGAGGCCAGCGCCGGCCTGCTCTACCTGCGCGACCGCGACAGCGGCGCCCTGGAACCCCACGGCCTGTTCATCAACAACGAGCAGCACAGCCTGGAGGAACACCGCATCCCCACCTACGTGCCGGGCGAAGCACGGATGCCCGACTGGGTGCGGCAGCCCGCCGAGGGCGGCGACACCGCCGTGGCCTCAGTCGGCTTCGACCAGGCCAACGGCCTGCAGAGCCTGCTGCACACCCTGGACAGCCCGCGCGTGCACCTGGTCTGCACCGGCCTGCACAACCGCCAGGGCGAGACCCTCGGCGTGCTCCTGCTGCTGCACCGCGACACCGGCGAGGAAGCCGAACCGGCCATGCTGCGCCCGCAGCGCATCGCCTATGTCGAGGCGGTGTCCGGCGTGGCTGCCCTGTGCATCGAGAGCCAGCGCCTGCTGGAGCAGCAGAAGCGCCTGCTCGACGCCTTCATCCAGCTGATCGCCGGCGCCATCGACGCCAAGAGCCCCTATACCGGTGGCCACTGCCAGCGGGTACCGGAACTGACCCTGATGCTGGCCCGCGCCGCCGCCGACAGCGAGGCCGAGCCGTTCCGCGACTACCGGCCGAGCGACGAGGACTGGGAGGCCCTGCACATCGCCGCCTGGCTGCACGACTGCGGCAAGGTCACCACCCCCGAGCACGTGGTGGACAAGGCGACCAAGCTGGAGACCCTGTACGACCGCATCCACGAGGTCCGCATGCGCTTCGAACTGATCAAGCGCGACGCCTGGGTGACCTACTGGGAAGGTGTGGCCCGGGGCGGCGGCGAGGCCGTTCTGGCCACCCTGCGGGACGAGACCCTGGCCACCCTGGACGAGGAATTCGCCTTCGTCGCCCGCTGCAACCTGGGCGGCGAGGCCATGGAAGAGGCGGACCGGGAACGCCTCGCCAGCATCGCCGGCAGGACCTGGACGCGCACCCTGGACGACCGCATCGGCGTGTCCTGGGAAGAAAACCAGCGCCAGGCACGCACCCCGGCGCCGGAACTGCCGGTGCGGGAACCGCTGCTGGCGGACAGGCCCGAGCACCTGTTCGAGCGCCCGGCCAGCGAGGCGATACCGGACGACAACCCCTGGGGCTTCCGGCTGAACGTGCCGCCGTACAAGTACAACCGCGGCGAGCTGTACAACCTGGGCATCGCACGCGGCACCCTCACCCCCGAGGAGCGCTACATCATCAACAACCACATCGTGCAGACCATCCGCATGCTCGACCACCTGCCCTTCCCCCGACACCTGGCGAATGTCTCGGAGATCGCCGGCGGGCATCACGAGAAAATGGACGGCAGCGGCTATCCGAAACGTCTGAAGCGCGAGGACATGAGCCTGCCGGCACGGATGATGGCCATTGCCGACATCTTCGAGGCCCTCACCGCGGTGGACCGCCCCTATAAGCAGGGCAAGACCCTGAGCGAAGCGCTCGCCATCATGGCCCGCATGTGCCGCGACGCCCATATCGATCCGGAACTGTTCGCCCTGTTCGTCACCTCGGGCGTCCCCCAGGCCTACGCCGAGCGCCACCTGCGGGTAGAGCAGATCGACACGGTGGACAACGCCGAAATCCTCGCCCGCGCCGCCCTTCCTTCGTAGAGGGAATACCATGCGCACCTGAGGGAGCCCGGTGAGTTTTTGCGGCAAGCGCCGTGCACCGGAACACTGCCGTAACCGGATGCACGGCCCTACACAAACCGTAGGGAAGGCAACATCACTGGCACCCTACTAACCCTTTTCGCCCCAAAAGCAGAACGCCCGATGCGAAGCATCGGGCGTTCCGGGTACTACCAGGGTCAGGTCGCGATCAGTGCGCGAACAGCGAGCCGCCCTGTTTGCCGGCGAGTTTCTCCGGGCGGATCAGGAAGCGGGCCAGGGCCGGCAGCAGCCACAGCGCGCCGAACATGTTCCACAGCAGCATGAAGGTCAGCATCAACCCCATGTCGGCCTGGAACTTGATCGCCGAGAAGATCCAGGTCACCACGCCGATGGCCAGGCACAGACCGGTGAACAGCACCGCTTTACCGGTGGAGCGCAGGGTCTGGTAGTAGGCCTCCTGCAGCGGCATGCCGGCGCGCAGGAAGCTTTCCAGGCGGCTGTAGATGTAGATGCCGTAGTCCACCCCAATACCCACGCCGAGCGCGATCACCGGCAGGGTCGCCACCTTCACACCGATACCCAGCCAGGCCATCAGGGCGTTGCCCAGGATGGAGGTCAGGATCAGCGGCAGGATGATGCACAGCATGGCGCCGAAGGAGCGGAAGGTGATCAGACACATCACCGCCACGCAGATGTACACCAACACCAGGATCTTCAGTTCGGAGGTGGCGATCACCTCGTTGGTGGCCGCCTCGATGCCGGCGTTACCGGCGGCGAGGATGAACTGCAGGTCGTCCTTGTTGTTGTCCTTGGCGAAGTCCTCGACCACGCCCACCGCGCGCTTGAGGGTCGCGGCCTTGTGGTCGTTGAGGAACACCAGCACCGGCGCCAGCGAGCAGTCGGCGTTGTACAGGCCGTCCGCGCGGGCGATGGAGTTGTTGAGGATGTCCGGGTTGCGCGACAGGCTTTCCCACTTGAGGCTGCCTTCGTTCATGCCCTTGATCACCTGCTTGGACACGCTGACCATCGAGATGGCCGACTGCACGCCCTCGGTGTTCTCCAGGCGCCACATCAGCTCGTCCATCGGCGCCAGGGTCTGGTGCGTGGAGCAGCCTTCGTTCGGCGTCTTGACCATCACCACCAGCACGTCGGAACTGGTCGAGTAGTTGTTGATGATGAAGTCGTTGTCCTTGTTGTAGCGCGAGTCCGGACGCAGCTCCGGCGCACCCTGGTCGAGGTCGCCGATCTGCAGGTGGGCCTTCTGGTACCAGAAGGCGGACACGCCGGCAGTCAGTGCGATGACCACCGAGATCGGCGCCACCACCGGATGGGCGAAGTTGGACAGCAGGCGCCAGAACGGCTGGTCGCGGTTGGCCTCGCGCTTGCTGCGCTCGACCGCGCGCTTGCTGATGCCGATGTAGGAGATCGCGACCGGCAGCAGGATCAGGTTGGTGAACACGATCACGCCGACGCCGATGGAGGCGCCGATGGCCAGTTCGCGGATCACGCCGATGTCGATGATCAGCAGGGTGATGAAGCCGACGGCATCCACCAGGATGGCGATCATGCCCGGCAGGAACAGCTGGCGGAAGGTCCGCCGCGCGGCGGTCAGGGCATTGTCCGCGTCACTCGATTGCAGGGCGATACCGTTGATCTTCTGCACGCCGTGGGAAATACCGATGGCGAAGATCAGGAACGGCACCAGCATCGAGTACGGGTCGAGACCGAAGCCGGCCAGGTTCATCAGGCCCAGCTGCCAGACCACCGCGATCAGGGTGGTGGACACCACCGAGATGGTCGAGCGGATGCACCAGCTGAACCAGTACAGTAGCACCAGGGTGATGGCCAGGGCCACGCCGAAGAAGGCCACTACCATGAGCAGGCCGTCGATCAGGTCGCCGACCTTCTTGGCGAAGCCGACGATGTGGATCTGCACGTTCGGGTTCTGCGCCTGGTACTTGTCGCGGATCTTCTCTTCCAGCTCATGGGAGAACTGGCGGTAGTCCAGGTTGAGCAGCTTGCTCTGGTCGTTCGGGTCCGGGTACTGCTCGAGCAGCGGCACGTCGACGATGCTGGACTTGAAGTTGTTGGCCACCAGGCGGCCGACCTGGCCGGACTTCAGCACGTTGCCGCGCAACTGGCCGAGGCTGCGCTGCGAGCCGTCGTAGGTCTGCGGGATCACTTCGCCGCCGTCGAAGCCCTCTTCGGTCACTTCGGTCCAGCGCACGCTCGGGCTCCACAGCGACTTCAGGCCGGAACGGTCGACGCCGGGGATGTAGAACACTTCGTCGTGGATCTGGCGCAGGGTCTCCATGTATTCCTTGGAGAAGATGTCGCCATCCTTCGCCTCCACGGAAATGCGCACGGTGTTGCCCAGGTTGGCCAGGTCGTTGCGGTGCTCGAGCATCTTCTCGATGAAGGGGTGCTCCAGCGGGATCATCTTCTCGAAGCTGGTCGAGGGACGGATGTGCGACGCCTGCCACAGGAGCAGGATGGTGATCAGCGCGCACAGCGCGATCACCACGGGCCGGTTGTTGAAAATCAGGCGCTCGAGGAAGGTCGCCTTGTCCTGGTGATGGCTGCTGGTGGAACTCATATGCTCATTCGCCCCGACTTATTGTTTTGTGCCTGGCTCTTCGCCAGTCGAATCGGCGACATGCACGCCGCCCTGACCCACCAGGATCAGGTTGCCCGCCGCATCGTCGGTCACCCCGGAAAGCGAGGCGCGGTCGGCGCGGTTGACCACCGAGAAGGTCCGGCCGGAGTCCTTGCTGGTCAGCACGCTGCCGCCATGACCGACGATGACCACGGTGCCGTCCTTGAGCAGGCTGGCGTTGGCCAGGCCGAACTCCAGTGGGCCGCTGTCGGAGAGCAGCTTGACCTGCTGCCAGGTATTGCCGAAGTCGGTGGAGCGGTACAGGTTGCCGCGCAGGCCGTAGGCCAGGACGGTATTGGCGCTGGAGGTGCCGATGGCGCCGAACAGGGTGCCCTCGTACGGCCCCTGGACCTTTTCCCAGGTCTGGCCCCAGTCGGCGGAACGGAACATGCTGCCCGCCTCGCCCACCACGAACAGGCCGGCGTCCTTCACCGCGGCGATGCCGTTGAGGTGGTAGCCGTCCTCGTTGTCGAGACGATCGCTGACGTTTTCCCAGTGCTTGCCGCCATCGCTGGTTTCCAGCAGCGCGCCGTAGGCGCCCACGGCGTAGCCGTTGCTGGCGTCGCGGAACCAGATGTCCAGCAGCGGCGCTTCGCGCTCGAGGTCTTCGAACTGCAGCGTCCAGTTGGCGCCGCCGTCGTCGGTGGCGAGGATCTGCGCGTCGTGGCCGACGGCCCAGCCATGCTTGTCGTCGACGAAGTACACCGCAGTCAGCAGCTGGCGGCTCGGCACCCGGGCCTGGACCCAGTTGCGCCCCGCGTCTTCGGAGAACAGGATGTGGCCGCGATCACCGACGGCGACCAGGCGCTTGCCGGCATGGGCGATGTCCAGCAGCAGGCTGGTGACGGCCTTGGGCGATTCGATGGAAGTGACGGTAGCGGCGTCCGCGGCCTGGAGCGGCAGAGGCGCAGCGAAAGCCAGAACGGAACAGACGCTGAACAGCGACAGCGCCTTCGCCAGCGGCGATGGATGACGGGCCTGGGCCTGGACGGATGTCAGGCAACCGGAGCGGGTGCGCCGCATGACGGGCTCACGCATGTATTCCCCCTTTATTCTTATAGGTGGGTTCAAGCCTTGTGTTAGGCGGACCTCATGCTATACGGCTTTGGAAAAAACTGACAATCGGCGTGACGTTATGTTTTGTTAAGCGCCGCAGCGGCTCTGTGACGAGCCCCACAGCCCAGAACGAACACGGCGCCCCCTACCCGAAATGGCCCGCTGGAAAAAGGCGACCCGGCCGGGGCCGGGTCGCAAAGGGGCCGCGCCAAGCCGGCGGCCAGGGCGTCGATACCTCAGCGGGTGCCGCGACGGCGCAGGGCGGACGGCGTGAAGTAGCTGTCTTCCGGGGTGGCCTTGGTGAAGTCGACGGTGGCCGGCTCCTCGCTGTCCAGGTTCTGCACGTGGTAGCGACGGCTCTGCAGGTCGTGGAAGGCTTCCATGGCCGACCAGGTGGTGGGCAGGTCGTAGTAGTTCTTCAGGTAGGCGACCGACACGCGCCACAGCTCGCCACGGCCGTCGTACTGGTCGACGATGGCGGCCTGCCAGCTGTCCTCGTCGAGGTACAGGGTGCGCTTGGAATAGATGTGGCGGGCGCCCGGCTTGAGTGTGCCCTCCACCACCCAGACGCGGTGCAGTTCGTTGCGGGTCAGCGCCGGGTTGAGGTGGCCGACCTGCAGCACGTCCTTGTACTTCACCCCCGGGCTGGAGATCTTGTAGTTGTTGTAGGGGATGTACAGCTCCTTCTTGCCCAGCAGCTTCCACTCGTAGCGGTCCGGCGCACCGTTGAACATGTCGGTGTCGTCGGCGGTGCGCAGGCCTTCCGAGGCGGCGATCGGCGTGTCGTAGGCCAGGTTCGGCGCACGCCGCACACGGCGCTGGCCGGCCGCGTAGGCCCAGGCCTGGCGTTGTTCCTTCACCTGGTCCAGGGTCTCGTGCACCAGCGCCGCGCCACCGGCCAGGCGCGCCGGGCTCTTGGTGAAGGACAGGTAGTAGAAGAGGATGTTCTTCAGGTCGCCGTAGCTGCCCTTCGGGTCGTAGTAGCGGAACAGCGCCTCGGTCTCCGACACCACCGGCGAGTAGGCGCCGTTGCGCTGCACCGCCACCTCGGCGGAGCGCCGGGTGATGTAGGTGCCGCGGTAGCGCACGATGTGGTTCCACAGGGCTTCCAGGCCGTTCTGCGGGATCGCGAAGGGAATCCCGCCATAGGCGTCGGCGAAGCCGTTGCCACCGGCGACCAGTTTGGCGCTGGTGGCGTTCTTGATGGTGTTGTCGTAGACCCACTGGGGCGCCGAGCCGGAGCGACGACTCTGGTACACCGGCATCTGGAAGGTCTCCGGGTAGGCTTCGAACAGGGCGATCTGGCCCGCGCTCAGCTTGTCCCGGTACTGGTCCAGGTTGGCCTTGGTGATGGTGAACAGCGGCTTGTCGTCCGGGAACGGGTCGATGTGGTGCTGGCCGCCGCCCTTGAAGCCCGCCGGCGGCTGGGTGATGCCGCCGGTCCATTCCGGGATGCTGCCGTCGGCGTTGCCGGCCTTTTCCGCGCCGAACGGCGTCAGGCTGGTGCCCAGCTTGGCCGCCTCGTCGGCGGAGACGGCCGCCAGGGCGCTACCGGCGGAAAGCGCGAGGGCGACTGCGGCGCCCATCAGCGTGTGTTTCATCAGCATTGTCGATTCTCCGTACGAACGGGCCGGGCGGCCTGGCCGCCCTGCCTTGGGATGCGGTTTCAGAAGGAATACTTGAGGTTGACGCCGACGTTGTCGCGGTCGCGGCCGCTGTTGTTCTGCCCGCCGCCATAGTATTCGGTGTACTGCACTTCGGCCTCCAGGCTGTTCAGGTAGCTGGCGCGCAGGCCGACCGAGTAGGCCATGGCCCCTTCGACGAAGTTGCCGGTCTGGTGCGAGTTGCCCTTGAAGTTGTGCTTGAACACGGCGAAGGGCGACAGGTTGACCCCGGCGTAGACGTCGTTCCAGGTGCCGGACAGGGCCAGGGTGTAGCCGTAGGCATCGCGGTCGAGCTGGTCCTTGTCGTCGTAGCCGGACACGTAGGCGCCGTTCGGCCGCCCGGAGAAGCCGCGCTTGCTGCCGTCGTAGGCGGTGTAGCTCAGGCTGCTGGCGCGGGCGTGCTCGGAGGCCAGCTCGGCCACGCCCATCAGCGAGTCGAAGCTGAGCGCGGGGCCGAAGTTGTAGATGGTGCCGATGGACAGGTTGAACGCCTCGATGCGCTCGTAGTTGTGGAAGGTCGGGCCGCGGCACAGGCGCTTGCCGGAGATGTCGGCGCAGGCCTGGTCGCCCGCCACGCCGGCGTCGTAGATGTCGGTCAGGCCGAAGAAGCCCTGGCCCAGCAGGTCGCCGAGCAGGTCGTTGGTGGCGCTGATGCCCACCGGCAGGTTGGGCCGGTAGGCCAGTTCGCCGAACACCGAGGCCTCGCCGATGGTGGTGTTGAAGCTGAAGCCGTAGACCCGGATGTCCTCCACGTACTCGCGGCGGGCGATGGCGTTGCTGGCGGCGTCCAGGGTCGCCAGGCCGGGCCGGGCGGCGTCCGGCACCGCGCCCCACAGCGGATTGGTGAAGTCCACACCCTGGTAGCTGCCCAGGTCGACAGCGATCTGCGGCTCCTTGGCGTGGTAGTTGATGAAGTAGAAGCCAAACTCGGTGAGGTTCAGCTCCTCCGCCACGTAGCGCAGGGCGAAGCCGTACTGGCCGTCGTTCTTGGCGTTGATGTCGCTGCCGATGTTGGCCACCTTGAACACGTTGTTGGTCGGGTCCAGGTAGGCGTTCGGGCCGTACGGTCCGCTGCCCACCAGGCCGAACTGGGCGGCCAGCGGATAGGCCGCCAGCAGCTGGCTCACCAGCGGATCGTCGAAGCGGGTATAGGCGGTGTTGCCGCCCTCGGCGAACAGGTCCGTCTCGGAGAAGAAGGTGCCGGACGGGTCGATCGCCGATTCCTTCCAGTTCCACTGGTAGAAGCCTTCCAGGGACAGGTTGTCGGTCAGGCCGACGTTGAAGTTGAAGGCCTCCACCGGGACCAGCACTTCCTTGAGTTCGGAGCCCGGCAGGCGGAACTTGCCGGCGTCGATCGGGTTGGTGGTGTTGATCCCACCGCGGTAGAAGATGCCCTCGCCCCAGTTGAACACCTGGCGGCCGACCTTCACGGTCAGCGGCATGGTGCCCACGTCCCAGTTGCCGTAGACGTAGGCATCGAGGATCTCGGCGCTGCGGCCGGCACTGCGGCGGGTCGCGTCGGTGAAGCGCTCGTTGTGCGGGTAGCTCTGGCTCGGCCGGAAGTCGTCGTTGTCGTTGCGCTTGTCCATGATCTGGGTGTCATAGAAGGCGGTGCCGCGCACGAGCATGCCGTAGTTGCGGTAGTTGGCCTCCAGGTCGGAGGTGATCTTGAACACCTCGGAGACCAGACCGGTGTCGAAGTTGCGATTGCCGTCGTTGCCGTTGGTGTCGTCGTTGGTCTTGTCCTGACCCTGCACCCGGTACAGCTGGCCGTAGGACACGGTGGTGTCCAGCGAGCCGGTCACCTCGCCATCGACGAAGCTGAATTCGACGGCCGAGGCCGGCGCCGCCAGCAGCAGCGGAACCAGCCCGGCGAGGGCGAAACCCGCCTTGGCGGGAGCGAGGGACAGGGACGACTTGCGCAAGGGGATGGCCATCGGCAACTCCATGGATCGATTGTTCTTGTTATGGGCACTGGGCCACGGGGCCGCGTCGGCGACCGAGCACCTGCCATTCAAGATCGATACCAAGAAGGGCCGATTTCCCGCTTCCGCCATCGCGGTCCGGAAAATGGCCGATCACGCCCGAGGTTGTCTCAATTTGTCCCCTGCCTGGCGCAGTCTAGCCTTGAGAATCCGGGGCTTCCGAAGAGGAAAAGGCGTCTGCGGCGGGGCCTGCGGCGAGGCGGAAAAGCTGATCAGGTAGAAAGGAAACAGTCGGTAACAGATGGCGTTACCAAGCAAGCGCTCGGTAACGCCATCATCGATCAGGCCAGGCTCTTGCTGACCACCTCGTAGACGTCGCTGGACAGCTCGCCCGAGGCCAGGATGCGCTCCAGTTCGCCACGCATCAGCGCCTGGCGCGGCGCGTCGTACTTGCGCCAGCGGGTCAGCGGGCTGAGCTGGCGCGAGGCGATCTGCGGGTTGGAGGCGTTCAGGCTGATCACCTGGTCGGCCAGGAAGCGGTAGCCGCTGCCGTCGGCCGCATGGAAGTTGATCAGGTTCTGCCCGGCGAAGGCGCCGATCAGCGCGCGCACCTTGTTCGGGTTCTTCAACGTGAAAGCCGGGTGCTGCATCAGCGTCTGCACCCGCGCCAGGCCGCCCGGCAAAGTGCAGGCGGCCTGCACGCTGAACCACTGGTCCATGACCAGGGCGTTGTCCTTGAAGTGCTCGGCGAAGGCTTCCAGCGCCTGGGCCTTCTCCGCCTCGAACGGCGAGTTGACCAGCACGGCCAGGGCGGTCAGGCGCTCGGTCATGTTGTCGCAGGCCTCGTACTGCTCCAGGGTCGCGGCCAGCACTTCCGGCTTGCCGGTGAGCATCAGGTAGGACAGCGCGATGTTCTGCAGGCTGCGCCGGGCGAAGTGGCTGGATTCGGCCACGTAGGCGGTGGCGCGGGAAATCTCGCGGTTGGCCTGGTAGCGCTTCCACAGCGGCTCGAACAGCGCCTCGGCCAGCTGCGCGCGGGCGAACTCGCGGGCCGCGTGGATGGCGTCGACGTCGGCCACCTCGGCGATCTCGGTAAGGTAGCCCTCCCCCGGCAGCGACAGCATCTCGGCGACCATGGCCTGATCCAGCGACTCGTTCTCCAGCACGCTGCGCAGCGCGGCGACCAGGCGCTGGTCGAGCGCCAGGGCCTCGCCGCGCTGATGCTGGCCGATCAGCTCCTGCAGCACCTGCACGGCGAGCTGCTGGCCGGCCTCCCAGCGGTTGAAGCCGTCGGAGTCGTGCTGCATGAGGAACATCAGCTGGTCGCGGCCGTAGGGGAAACTCAGCTTGACCGGCGCGCTGAAGCCGCGCAGCAGCGACGGCAGCGGCTTCTCCGCGATATTGACGAAAGTGAAGGCCTGCTCGGCCTGGGTCACCTGCAGCACACGGGAGCGGCCGGCCGGGCGGTCCTCGCCGACCAGCTGCAGCGGCAGCTCGCGGCCCTGGGCGTCGAGCAGCGCCAGTTCCACCGGGATGACGAAGGGCAGCTTCTCGGCCTGGCCCGGTGTGGCCGGGCAGCTCTGGCGGAACTGCAGGCGGTAGGTGTTGGCCGCCGCGTCGTAGCTCTCGCTGACCTCCAGGCGCGGGGTGCCGGCCTGGCTGTACCAGCGCTTGAACTGGCTCAGGTCGACGCCGCTGGCGTCCTCCATGGCCTTGACGAAGTCGTCGCAGGTCACGGCCTGGCCGTCGTGGCGCTGGAAGTACAGGTCCGAGCCCTTGCGGAACTTCTCCGCGCCCAACAGGGTGTGGATCATGCGCAGCACTTCGGAACCCTTCTCGTAGATGGTCAGGGTGTAGAAGTTGGAAATCTCCATGTACGCATCCGGGCGCACCGGGTGGGCCATGGGGCCGGCGTCCTCGGCGAACTGGTGGGTGCGCAGGTAGGCCACGTCCTCGATGCGCTTGACCGTGCGCGAGTTCATGTCGGCGCTGAATTCGGCGTCGCGGAACACGGTGAAGCCTTCCTTGAGCGACAGCTGGAACCAGTCGCGGCAGGTCACCCGGTTACCGGACCAGTTGTGGAAGTATTCGTGGGCCACCACCGCCTCGACGCGCTGGTGGGCGGCGTCGGTGGCGGTCTCGGCGCGGGCCAGCACGCAGCTGGAGTTGAAGATGTTGAGGCCCTTGTTCTCCATGGCGCCCATGTTGAAGTCGTTGACCGCGACGATCATGAAGATGTCCAGGTCGTACTCGCGGCCATACACCTGCTCGTCCCACTTCATCGACTTCTTCAGGCTGTCCATGGCGTGCTGCACCTTGTCGATGTTCTCCGGCTCGACGTAGATGCGCAGGGTGACTTCGCGGGCGCTCATGGTGGTGAAGGTATCTTCCACGCACCAGAGGTCGCCGGCGACCAGGGCGAACAGGTAGGCCGGTTTCCTGAACGGGTCTTCCCAGGTTGCCCAGTGGCGACCGCCCTCCTCGCTGCCGCTGGCGATCGGGTTGCCGTTGGACAGCAGCACCGGGTAGCTGTGCTGCTCGGCGCTGAGCGTGGTGGTGAACGTGCTCATCACGTCCGGGCGGTCGAGGTAGTAGGTGATCTTGCGGAAGCCCTCGGCCTCGCACTGGGTGCAGAACATGCCGCTGGACTTGTACAGGCCCTCCAGCGCGGTATTGCTCTCCGGGTGGATGCGCACGCTGCTGTCGACCACGAAGCGTTCCTGGGTCGGCTGCAGGGTCAGGTGGCTGTCGCTCAGCTGGTAGTCGCCGGCGCCCAGCTCGCGGTCGTCCAGCTTCAGTTCCAGCAGCTCCAGCTGCTGGCCGTCCAGCACCAGCGGCGGAAGGCCCGCGCCGGCCTCGGGGTTGCGCCGCATCACCAGCTGGGCGTGCACCAGGGTGTGGTCCTCGAACAGCTCGAAGGTCAGGTGGGTCTCGTCGATCAGGTAGTCGGGGGCCTGATAGTCCTTGAGGTAGATCATTTTCGGCTGTTCGGTACGCATGGCTTGTGGCCCTTGTTGTGCGGGCCGGCGATACGGCCCGTTGGCGATGAGTTCGGCTGGATCAGTGGTGCACGGCCAGCTGATAGGCGGTGTACTTGCGGATGTTGATGACCCCGGTGTCGAACATCAGGTACTGACCCTTGATGCCGAGCAAGGTGCCCTCCACCAGCGGCTCCTTGTCCAGGTTGAAGCTGGTGATCTTGGCCGGGTAGGCCTCTATCGGGTAGCGGATTTCCACCACCGGCTGCTCGCCGAGCGGCTGCACGGCCTGGATGCCGAAGCGCTGCTGCAGGGCGTGCAGGCCCTCGGCGCAGGCGTCGAGGATGCGCTCGCGGATCGCCGGCAGGTCGACCGGCGCGGCGTCGCTCTTGAGCAGCGCGCGCCAGTTGGTCTTGTCCGCCACCTGGCTGCGCAGCAGGTCCTCGACGAAGCCCGACTGCTGACGGGTGGCGACGCGCAGGATCGGCAGCGCCTGGGTCGCGCCCTGGTCGATCCAGCGGGTGGGAATCTGGGTGGCACGGGTGATGCCGACCTTCACCCCGGACGAGTTGGCCAGGTAGACCACGTGGTCGGTCATGCAGAACTGCTCGCCCCAGCTCGGCTCGCGGCAGGTGCCGGCCTCGAAGTGGCAGCGCTCCGGGCTGACGATGCAGATGTCGCACTGGGCCAGCTTCTGCATGCACGGGTAGCAGTAGCCCTGGCTGAAGCTGGTCTTGGTCCGCCGCCCACAGTGGCTGCAGTGGATCGCGCCAAGGTATTCCAGGCGCAGGGTCTTGCCGATCAGCGGGTTGACCGGCACCTCCTCGTCGCCCAGGCGGAAGGCGTATTGCACCGGCGCATCCAGCTGCGCCTTCATCTTGCTCAGGGAGCCACGGGCCAGCTCGACCATCAGTGCAGGGTGTCCACGGAGGTGTACAGCAGGTTGGGAATCGGCTCGGACTTGGAGCCGCACTCCGAGGTGCCCATGTAGCCGGTGCGCTCTTCCTCGGGCAGGTTCTGGATCTCCCAGGCGATCATGGCCTGCAGCGACAGCTCCTTCTGCTCCTGGGTGAGCTTGCGGCCATCCGGCCACTTGCCGATCTCCACGGCCAGCTTGAGGCTCTGGTAGATCTCGGGGGTGATGTTCTCGATCATTTCGGCAAAGGACGACATACGGGGCTCCGGTAACGTCAGAACGCATGCAGGAACAGCTTCGCGGCCAAGGCCGCTCCCACAATCTGGGGGGCAGTTTACCGGCGCGCGCGCGCCAGCGCACCGCCGATCAGGCCGGCGGCACAGCCGGCGACCAGGCCGCCGACGTGGGCGGCGTTGGCGATGGAGCCGAAGCCCAGGGTATCGATCACCCCGCTCAGGCAGACCACCAGCCAGATCAGCATCATGCCCAGCACGCCACGTGGCAGCACGT
Organism: Pseudomonas paralcaligenes; assembly: GCF_019655855.1. Taxonomy (GTDB): domain Bacteria; phylum Pseudomonadota; class Gammaproteobacteria; order Pseudomonadales; family Pseudomonadaceae; genus Aquipseudomonas; species Aquipseudomonas paralcaligenes. The sequence goes on from NZ_BPFX01000025.1 coordinate 188,960, forward strand.
AGGCCGGCGCCGGCGCCAGCAGCTGGAAGATCCAGCAGTAGCCGAGCAGGCCGTAGAGCACGCCGGACAGGCCGCCAAACAGCGCCGGCCCGCCGAAGCGGAACTGGGCCAGGTTGGACAGCACGCCGAACAGCAACGTCAGCCCCAGCAGGACGAAGCCGCCCTGGCGCGCCTCGATGCGCCGACCCAGCTCCCAGTACCACAGGCTGTTCATCGCCAGGTGGAGGATGCCGAAGTGGATCAGCATGGGCGTCGCCAGCCGCCACCACTGCCCCGCCTCCAGGCTCGCCTCCCAGGGCACGAAGTAGAGGTATTCGCCCTGGATGCGGAAGTCCTGGAAGGTCAGCCAGCGCAGGGCAGCGAAGTTGTCCCCGAGCAGGGTGACACCGGCCACGACCAGGGTCGCCAGCAGCACCAGCGCGGTCATCCAGCTCGCCCGCAGCTGTGCGACGAAGCCGGGCCGCTGGGGCAGCGCCGGGGTCGGCAGTTCTTCTTCCTCCGCGCCGTGCGGGTAGCGCAGGTACAGCTCGCGCACCTGGGCGGCCAGCGGCTCGGCCGGCACCCAGAGCACCTGCGAGCCGCGCTCCTCGCTGACCCGGTGCGGCACCTGCAGGCGGCGCAGCAGGGCGACGAAACCGCCGAGGTCTTCCTGCAGCGGGCGACGCAGCGCTTCCACCGGTTTCATTGCGGCACCTCCGGGCGTTCCACCTCGACCCAGACGAACTTGTCCGGGTCGATCCGCGTCTCTTCATCCAGGCGGTAGGCCACCAGCTTGCCGTACATCACCGCGCTGTAGTCCAGGCAGGCCAGGTTGGGACGTAGCGGCGCCGGGCGGCCGCGGCGCCAGTAGTGGCCGACGAACAGCATCGGCTCGTCCAGGCCGTACTGCAGCAGGCGGCCCTTGTCGGTCGCGCTCAGCGGCAGGCTGGCCACCCCGTCGGGCAGGCCGTCGGGCTGGAACACCACGTCGCCATAGGTCTGCGGGTCGTCTTCCCAGAACTTGGTGCGGAAGTAGGCCCGGGTGAAGCCCTCCTCGCTGGTCAGCGTCAGGCCCTGGGGCAGGCGCAGGTCGGTGCCACGCAGCAGGCGCTCGAACACCCGGTTGGCGAAGCTGCCCGGCACCGCCGAGGCGACCACGAAGTCGCGGTCGATGCGGCCGTCCGGGTAGTCGGCCTTGAGCGCGCCGATCAGGCGGTTGTCCCAGCAGGCATGGACCAGGCGGAAGCGCCCGGCGTCGATGAACAGCGGCAGGCGCTGGAACCAGTCGAGGAAGTCGTGCCAGTCGGCCGGGTGGTTCTCGAACTGGCGGAAAGTCTGCTGCAGCAGGCGCTCATGGCGCGGCGTGTGCTCGCGCACATGGCGCCGCTCGCTGCTCGGCGGCGCCTCGGTGTACCAGCCGAGGGCGTTGTATTCGTGGTTGCCCATGATGCACAGCGCCTGGCCGGCCTCGACCATGTCGTGGACCAGGTGCAGCGCCTCGCGGATGCGCGGGCCGCGGTCGATGATGTCGCCGAGGAACAGCGCCATCCGCCGCGGATGCCGCCAGACGCCCTTCTCGCGGTGGTAGCCCATCTGTTCGAGCAGGCGCGCCAGGCTGCGCCCGCAGCCGTGCACGTCGCCGATCAGATCGTAGCCGCGCCCGCTGTCGAGCAGCATGTCAGTCGTGGCTCCACTGGCGGCCACCCCAGCCGAGCTTGGTCCGGCAGGCCTCGTAGTAGTTGTGGTCAAGCGGATGGATCAGGCGCAGCTTCTGCGGCTTCTTGGCCACCGTGATGGTATCGCCGGGGGCGCAGGTGAAGTGGTTCTGGCCGTCGCAGGAGACCAGCGGGTAGATCGGCAGGTCGTCGGCCACCACGATCTTCAGCTCGCTGTTGCCGTCGACCACGATGGGCCGGCTGGACAGGGTGTGCGGGTACATGGGCACGATCACGATGGCGTCCAGGCGCGGATGCATGATCGGCCCGCCGGCGGACAGCGAATAGGCGGTGGAGCCGGTGGGCGTGGCGATGATCAGGCCGTCGGCCTTCTGGCTGCAGACGAAGTGGCCGTCGATGAACAGCTCGAACTCGATCATCTTGGTCGACTTGCCCGGGTGCAGCACCACGTCGTTGAGCGCGTCGCCCTGGCCGATGGCCTCGCCGTGGCGGCGCACCTCGGCCTCCAGCAGGAAGCGGCTCTCTTCGAGGAAGCGCCCTTCCAGCACCTCGGCGACCTTCACCTCCAGCTCGTCCGGCTTGATGTCGGTGAGAAAGCCCAGGCTGCCGCGGTTGATGCCGAGCACCGGGATCTTGTGGCGCGACAGCGCCCGCGCCGCGCCCAGCATGCTGCCATCGCCGCCCACCACGATGACCAGGTCGCAGACTTCGCCGAGGTTCTTCCGCGAGCTGGTCTGCAGGCCGTGGCCGGGCAGTACCTCGGCGATGGTGTCTTCGAGGATCACGTGCAGGTGACGCTCGAGCAGGAACTTCTTCAGGCGGCGGATGGTGTCGAGCGCCTGGGCGCTGCCCAGCCGGCCGATGATGCCGATATTGCGGAATTGCTCCATGGGGCGCTCTGCAACGGGGGTAGATTCGCCCGGATTATGGGCGAAAGGCGCTGACCGCAGCAAACCGGCTCGGCTATGCTCGGCCGATGAACCTGCCGCTGGACGACCTGCTGGCGCGGCTGCGCCAGCCCCGGGTGCGCGATCTGGCCTGGGCCCTGCTCTCCCCGCCCCTGCTCGCCGGCGGCGACCCGCCGCTGCGCCATCCGCTGGCCGCCAGCGCCTGGTTCGCCGATCGCCAGCGCCTGGCCGACTGGCTGCTGCGCCAGGAAGCCGACCCGGCCGCGCTGCACGCCCGCCTGGCCAGCGGATCGAGCCGCCTGGGCCGCTACTACGAACGGCTCTGGCTGTTCGCCCTGGCCGCCGCGCCCGATGTCGAGCTGCTGGCGGCCAACCTGCCCGTGCGCGAACACGGTCGTACCCTGGGCGAACTGGACCTGCTGCTGCGCGACGCTGAGGGCGTGCACCACCTGGAACTGGCGATCAAGCTTTACCTCGGCCCGCAGCGGGACTCGGGAAAAGACCCGGGCCACTGGCTGGGCCCCGCCAGCGAGGACCGCCTGGGGCTCAAGCTGGAACACCTGCGCCGGCACCAGCTACCGCTCTCCGCAAGCCCGGCCGGGCGCCAGGCGCTGGCGACGCTGACGCCGGCAGCGCCGAACGCCGCCGCCTGGCTGGGTGGTTATCTGTTCTACCCCTGCGATAGCCCCTGCGCGGCGCCCAACGGCTGCGCCGCCGACCACCTGCGCGGGCGCTGGCTGCACCGCCACGACTGGCCGACGCTGGCGAGCGCGAACTGGCAACCGTTGCCGCGCCAGGCCTGGCTGGCGCCCGCGCGCCTGGCCGAATGCTGGCCACGTGGGCAGCTGGAGGCCTGGCTGGACCAGCTCGACACACACGCGCCGGCACAGCTGCTGGTACGCCTGGAACAGGGAACGGACGGCGACTGGTGGGAGCGCGAGCGGCTGTTCCTGGTCGCAGATACCTGGCCCGACTGACTCACCTGCGTTCAAGCGCAGCCACAGGCATGCGAGGCGCACCTGCTCCGTCAGCCGCTGCGCTCGGTGCGCCCGCCGGAGCGGGCCAGGTAGCCCGGGCCGCTCTCGCACAGCAGGCCGGCGCGGTGTACCGCCGGCAGCGCGTCCAGGCCGTCGCGCAGGGCATAGGCGGTGAAACCCAGCTGGGACAGCAGGAACACGGCGCTGGCGCTGCGCTTGCCGCTGTCGCAGTAGCACAGGTAGGTGCGTTCCTTGTCCAGCAGGCGCACCTTCAGGCGCAGCAGGTGCAGCGGCATGTTCAGCGCCTGCTGGGCGTGGCTGCGCTCGTACTCGGACTGCAGCCGCACGTCCAGCCACTGGGCGCCGGCCGACAGCAGGCGCGCGGCCTCGCCGAACGACACCTCGTCCACCACCGGCGCCTTGAGCAGGGCGAAGAAGTCCTGGCGGTCCAGGCGCATCACCACGCCGGGTTCGATCAGGGTTACCGTGGCATTGCGCGGCTGGTCGGACAGCAGCGCTTCCTCGCCGAAGCAGGCGCCGACGTCCAGCTCGGCCAGCACCTGGCGGGTGCTGCCCTCGCCGCCGCGGAACACTTCGGCGCGACCGCTCTTGAGGAAGTAGCAGCAGTCGCCGCCCTCGCCCTCGATCAGCACCCGGCTGCCGGCCGGCAGGTCGATGGGGTGCAGGCGGTCGAGCATGGCCCGCACGTTGGCCGAGGGCACCTTGGTGAACAGCGGGTTTTCCAGCAGGCGCTCCAGCCACTCGACGTCCTCGCCGCTGCCGCCCAGGTCCAGCAGCAGGTCCTGGTAGGACAGGCGCCAGGTGAGCAGGCGGCCGAGGTTGGCGCTGTCCAGCGCCAGCACGCTGACATCGCTCAGCGCTCGCGCCTCATGCAGGCGCGGCAGGGTCGGCGACAGCGGGTGGCAACTGGCCTCGCTGCCGGCCTGCAGCAGCTCCTCGCGGCCGTCGCCGTCGCGCAGCAGCAGCTCGCCGGACAGCAGGTAGTAGGTGGTGCGGGCATGGTCGCCCTGGCGGAACAGCAACTGGCCGGCGAGCAGCGGCTGCGGCACCAGCTGGTTGCGCAACTCTCGCCACTGCTGTTCGGAAAGCACGTTGAGGGGAGTGAAGCTGCGCAGCTGTTCAGGGTTCAGCGGCTCGGTCATCGACACCTGTCCTTCATTATTCTTGGCGTACCGCAGCCAGTTCTTCCAGGCGTTGGGCCATGGCCCGGCGTCCTTGCAGCCCTCCGGTATGGAGCAACAGCAGGCGCGTACCCGGAGCAAAGTAACCGGCCTCCACCTCGCCGCGCAATGCCAGCAGCGCCTTGCCCGTGTAGAGCGGCTCCAGTGGCAGGTCGCAGCACCGTTCGCTATCGAGGATGCAGCGCGCCAGCGCCGCGTCCACCCGGCCGAAGCCGCCACGGCTGGCATCCACCAGCCGGTAGCCGGCATCGGCCTGCCCCGCCTCGCCGAGGATCGCCGGCAACTGCTGCTCCACGCCATGGCCGGGCGACACCGCCATGGCCACGTGGACGATTCGCTCCCCTCGCTCGGCCAGCACCAGGCCGGCCGCCGTGGTGCCGGTACCGGCGGCCAGCCACCAGCCGTGGTAGTCGTTCCAGCCCAGGCCGGCCAGCTGCGCCCTCGCCAACTCGGCTATCGCCGCGCAGGCCCTGGCCGCCAGCAGCCCACCGCCACCCTCGGCCACCGGCAGCAGCCCCGGATAGCGGGCCTGCCAGGCAGTCCAGAAGTCCGCATCGTGGCGCTTGCGGTAGCCGGCGTAGCCGAGCCAGTGCAGGCGCATGCCGAAGGCCTGCAGGTCGCGCACCGTCGGCGTGTCCTGCGGCTCGCCGCGAAGCAGGCCGAGCGTGGCGAAGCCAAAGCGCCGCCCGGCCGCGGCCAGGGCGTGCAGGTGGTTGGAATGGGCGCCGCCCAGGCTCATCAGACCCTCGGCGCCACGGGCCGCGGCGGCCTCGATATGGGGTTTCAGCTTGAACCACTTGTTGCCCGAGATCAGCGGGTCGAGCAGGTCCAGGCGCAATACCGCCACCTCGACGCCGGCGCGCGCCAGCCAGTCGAGCGACAGCGGTTGCAGGGGGGCCGAGGGCTGCCAGGAGGGAAGGGCGACGGGCCGCGGATCGGGCGCCCGCCGGATCATCCGCTCACGGTGCGCAGGCGTGCGCCCGCCTTGTGCCGGGCGCAGCAGTTGGTCTCGCCGAAGACGAAGCGGCTCGGCGTCTCCACCCGGTCGATGGGCATGGCGCAGCGCTCGCCGGACGGCAGCGTGCTCTCGCAGGTCGGCTGCTGGTAGTGGGCCAGCCACTGGCGGTACTGCTCCTCGGAGACGAAGCACTTGGCCGCCGCGTAGCCCAGGGGATTGTTCTGGTAGCGGGCCATGTCCTGCAGCGGGATGGTCAGGTGGCCGGCGCCCGGGTGATAGACCACGAACACCACGCCGAGCTTGGCCAGGCGCTCGAGAATCTGCTCGCCACCCTGGCTGGCCAGGTCGTCGCGCTCGCGGCGCAGGCGGTCAATTTCCTGCTGCAGCTGGGTGTCCTGCTCGGCGCGGTAGGCAAGCTCGACGTCGCGGATCGCCACCTGCTCCCGGTACTCGGCCACGGCCGCCGCCACCCGGGCCTGCAGCTCGGAATCGAACTGGGATCGCAGGATGTCGGCCTCGGTGCGGCCGTGGCGCTCGAGATCGCGCAGCTGGCGGGACATGTCCTCCCGGCTCTGCTGCATGCTGTCGGCCTGGGCGCCGAGCTGGGTCTTGAGGCTGTTGTTCAGTTCTTCCTGCTGGCGCAGCGACTGCTGCAGGGCGCCGATCTCCGCCTGCAGGGCGCGATGGCGCTCCTCCGCCGCCAGTTTGATGCGGGCCAGATCCTCTTCGTGCTGCTTGCCCAGCGTGCTGATGCGCAGGCGCTGCTGCTTGATCAGCTGCGCCGTCTTCAGACGGTTCTCCTGCTCCTTCTGCTCGGCCTGCTTCTCGGCCTGCTCACGGGCCGGATCGGGCGCCTGCCAGGTATCCTCGGCGGCCACCTGCAGGCGCTCGGGCAGCACCACCGGCGCCTCTTCCTCGACCAGCAGGCCGAGGGCGTTGCGCTTGACCGTATCGCGCAACAGCACCAGGTCGTTCTTGCCGGGCGCCAGGCTCGGGTCCCACAGGTGCATCTGGTGCCAGGACACCGGGCACTGGCTGCGGCAGGCCAGGCGGATGGGGCCGGCACCCAGGTCCGGGCCGCGCCCGGCGTTGTCGGCCAGGTGGCGCAACGGCAGGTTCCAGCCCTTGTCGGCGGAGCCGTTCTCGTCGAAATCCAGGTAGAAGAACACCACGGCGCGCACCAGCAGGCGCGGGTTGATCAGCACGTAGGCCAGGCGCATCTGCTGGTCGGCGAATTCCGCCATGCTCACCACGTTGTCGAGCAGCGCCTCGAACTCGGGGAACAGCATCTCCTTGCAGATCCCGCGCTCGTTGAAGAACAGGACGGCCTCGACCATCTGCGCTTTGTTCTGCATGCTCATGGGTTTTCCTCAAGGCCATCGGGATCATGGTCGGCACGCAGCGGGCCTGCCCTGCGCGCGCACAGCCTGCGAGGCAGGCGCAATCCCTTGTTTCGGGCAAGTCTAGGGGAAAACGGAATGCGGGCAATGTGACTGGGTTGGCAGCCGCCCGCCACCGACCGCTCTAGGGCCGGCGACGAAGCGAAAGTGTGACGGGTTGGGCGAATCAGGCCTGCTTGGCGGCCAGGAAAGGCGCCAGGCGCCGGCCCATTTCCTCGCCCAGGGCCTGCAGGCCGCTCATGGGACGGATCATGACCTCGAACTCGACGATCTTGCCGCTCTCGTCGAAGCGGATCATGTCGATGCCCTTGAGCTGGCGCTCGCCGACCCGGGCACTGAACTCCAGCACCACGCTGAGGCCGTCGGCGCTGGCCAGTTCGCGGTGGTAGGCGAAGTCCTGGAACACCTGCAGCACCGTGTTGAGGATCAGGTTGACCTTCTGCGCGCCCGGATAGGGTGTGTGCGCCATGGGCGAGCGGAACACCGCGTCGGCATGCAGCAGTTCCGGCAGCGGGCTCAGGTCCTTGGCGGCGATGAGCTGGTGCCAGCGTTGCAGGCTGGCGGCCGCGGCGGGGTTCAGTTGGTTTTCGAGGGACATCGGGCTTCTCCTTGTTGTTGTGGTGCCATAAGGAAGACGCCCCGCACGAGGCGGGGCGTTCCGGTCACAGCTCGGCGGCGAGGCGCGAGCCCTGGTTGATCGCACGCTTGGCGTCCAGCTCGGCGGCCACGTCGGCGCCGCCGATCAGGTGCACGTTCTGCCCGGCGGCGACCAGGCCGTCGTGCAGCTCGCGCAGCGGGTCCTGGCCGGCGCAGACGATCACGGTGTCCACCGGTAGCAGTTGCGGCTCGCCTTCGCCGATGCGGATGTGCAGGCCCTCGTCGTCGACCTTGAGGTACTCGACCGAGTTGAGCATCTGCACGTTCTTGTTCTTCAGCCCGGTGCGGTGGATCCAGCCGGTGGTCTTGCCCAGGCCGTCGCCGACCTTGGTCTTCTTGCGCTGCAGCAGGAACACCTCGCGCGCCGCCGGGTGCACCTCGGCCTTGATCCCGGCGATGCCGCCACGGGCGTCCAGCGCGGTGTCGATGCCCCACTCCTTCCAGAAGGCATCGCGGTCCAGGCTGGTGGCTTCGCCGCTATGGGTGATGAACTCGGAGACGTCGAAGCCGATGCCGCCGGCGCCGATCACCGCGACCCGCTGGCCTACCGGTTTGCGCTGCAGGATGGCGTCCAGGTAGCTGATCACCTTGGCGTTATCGATACCCTCGATGGCCGGGGTACGCGGAGCGATGCCGGTAGCCAGGATCACTTCGTCGAAGCCGCCCTTGGCCAGGTCATCGACATTCACGCGGGTGTTCAGGCGCAGGTCGACGCCGGTGCTTTCGACCTTCTTCTTGAAGTAGCGCAGGGTCTCGTAGAACTCTTCCTTACCCGGCACGCGCTTGGCCACGTTGAACTGGCCGCCGATCTCGCCGGCCGCGTCGAACAGGGTCACCTGATGGCCGCGCTCGGCCGCCACGGTGGCGGCGGACAGCCCGGCCGGGCCGGCGCCGACCACGGCGATCTTCTTCACCGTGGTGGTGGGGATGTAGTTCAGCTCGGTCTCGTGGCAGGCGCGCGGGTTGACCAGGCAGGTGGTCAGCTTGCCGCCGAAGGTGTGGTCCAGGCAGGCCTGGTTGCAGCCGATGCAGGTGTTGATCTCGTCGGCGCGGCCAGCGGCGGCCTTGTTGACGAAGTCCGGGTCGGCGAGGAACGGGCGGGCCATGGAAACCATGTCGGCGTCGCCCTCGGCCAGCACCTGCTCGGCCACTTCCGGGGTGTTGATCCGGTTGGTGGTGCACAGCGGGATGTTCACCTCGCCCTTGAGCTTGGCGGTGACCTTGGTGAAGGCCGCGCGCGGCACCTTGGTGGCGATGGTCGGGATACGCGCCTCATGCCAGCCGATGCCGGTGTTGATGATGGTGGCGCCGGCCTTCTCGATGGCCTTGGCCAGCAGGACGATCTCGTCCCACGTACTGCCGCCCTCGACCAGGTCGAGCATGGACAGGCGATAGATGATGATGAAGTTCGGGCCCACGGCCTCGCGCACCCGGCGCACGATCTCCACCGGCAGGCGCATGCGGTTCTCGTAGCTGCCGCCCCAGCGGTCGGTGCGGTGGTTGGTGTGGGCGGCGAGGAACTGGTTGATGAAGTAGCCTTCCGAACCCATGATCTCGACGCCGTCGTACTCGGCCTGCTGGGCCAGCACGGAGCAGGTGACGAAGTCCTGGATCTGCTTCTCGATGCCTTCCTCGTCCAGCTCACGCGGCTTGAACGGGTTGATCGGCGCCTGGATGGCGCTCGGCGCCACCGATTTCGGGCTGTAGGCGTAGCGGCCAGCATGCAGAATCTGCATGGCGATCTTGCCGCCCGCCTCGTGCACCGCGCGGGTGACGATCTTGTGCTTCTCGGCCTCTTCCGCGGTGGTCAGCTTGGCCGCGCCGGAGTACACGCCGCCCTCCTCGTTTGGGCCGATGCCGCCGGTGACCATCAGGCCGACGCCGCCGCGGGCGCGCTCGGCGAAGTAGGCCGCCATGCGCTCGAAGCCGTTCGGCTTCTCTTCCAGGCCGGTGTGCATGGAACCCATCAGGGTGCGGTTCTTCAGGGTGGCGAAACCCAGGTCCAGGGGGGCCAGCAGGTTCGGGTAGGCGTTGCTCATGGTCATCTCCACAGCGTCGGGCTCGTCACGGGGCGCCGCGCGCTCGAAGGGGCGCGGTCGTTGTTGCGGCAGACGATAAAGAGCGGCCGCCGACCGCTCAATGATCGAAAAGCACAAGTTATTGATCGTAAGTGACAGTCCGACTAGCCAAGGACGCCCCCTTGCCCTAGGCTGGCGGCTTCATCGCCACCAGGCCTCATCATGCTCAAGTTGCTCCATCGCACCTTCTGGCTGCTGCTCGTCGCCCTTCTGATCGCCTACGCCGCCTGGATCCAGTGGCGCCCCGCCAGCCATTTCCTCAGCGACCTGCGCAGCTCCCTGGCCTTCAGCCAGGGCAGCGACCAGGGCCGCGGCAACCTGCTGGGCATCCAGCCCGAGCTGTACCGCGCCGACTACCGAAGCGCCCTGCACCTGCACCGCAAGCTGGCCGCCTACCTGGACCAGGCCCGGGACGAAGGCCTGCTCAACCCGAAGACGGTGGTGGTGCTGCCCGAGCACATCGGCACCTGGCTGGTCGCGGTCGGCGAGAAGCGCGAGGTGTTCGCCGCCCGCGACCTGGCCGAGGCCCGCGTCTGGCTGGGCCTGAGCCACCCGCTGGAGCTGATCCGCGCGCTGCTCGCCAACCAGGGCACCGCGCGCTTCAGCGACGCCCTGCTGCGGATGAAGGCCGAGCAGATGGCCGCCGACTACCAGAGCCTGTTCGGCGGCCTGGCCGAGACCTACGGGGTGACCATCGTCGCCGGCTCCATCGTGCTACCCGAGCCCAGCGTGGCCGAAGGCGTGCTGCAGGTCGGCGACGGCCCGCTGTACAACGTCAGCCTGGTGTTCGGCAGCGACGGCCTGCCGATCGGCCAGCCGCAGCGCAAGGTGCTGCCGCACCGCGACGAGGACAGCTTCACCGCCGCCGCCTCCGACCAGGCGCTGCAGGTGGTCAGCACGCCGGCCGGGCGCCTGGGCGTGCTGATCGGCACCGACAGCTGGCGGCCGGAGAGCTACGCGCGGCTGGCGACGCAGCAGGTCGAACTGCTTGCGGTGCCGGCTTTCCTGCACGGCAACGGCCACTGGAACGGCACCTGGGCCGGCACGCCGAGCGACCTGCGCAGCCGCGCCAGCCAGCTCAGCGAGCGCGAGGCCTGGATGCGCCATTCACTGCCGGCGCAGCTGGCGGAAACGCCGGCGCGGGCCGGCATGGCGGTGTTCATGCGTGGGCAGTTGTGGGGCCTGGGCAGCGACGGACGCAGCATGGCGGTGCAGCGGGACGGCCAGCAGGTGGTCGACGAAACACCCGGCGCGCGCCTGCTCAACCTGTGGCTGTGATGAAACCGACCCGCGTGCGGCTGGGCGACCTCTCCGTCGCCTTCGTCCACAGCCTGGTGGCCGCGCTGCACGAGAAGGGCGTCGCCAGCGACGAGCTGCTGCGCCAGTTCCGCCTGGACGCCGCGCGGCTCGCCCTGCCCCGCGAGCGCCTGTCGATCCCGCGCTACATGCGCCTGGGCCACAGCGCCATCGGCCTGTGCGGCGACCCGGCGCTGGGCCTGGAAATGGGTCGCCACAGCCGCATCAGCCAGGCCGGGCTGGCCGGCGTCACCGCCGCCCAGGCGCCGACCCTGCGCGAGGCCGCGCGCACGCTGATCCGCTTCGAACCGCTCTACGCCCACAACTACCGGGGCCAGTCGAGCTTCACCGAGGACGCCGGCGGCGCCTGGCTGAGCTTCTACTCGATCAGCCCGTACAACGGCTTCAACCGCTTCGTGGTGGATTCAGTGCTGTCCAGCTGGCGCCACCAGCTCGGCGCCCTGCTGGGCGAGACCCTGGCTCTGGAGCGGGTGGAGATCGAATTCCCCGCCCCGGTCTACGCCGAGCGCTACGAGACCTGCTTCGGCTGCCCGGTGGACTTCGGCGCCGCCCACAACCGGCTGCGCCTGGCCAACGCCAGCCTCGACCAGCCACTGTCGCAGCACTGCCCGAGCACCTGGCAACAGCTGCTGGAACTGGCCGAGCGGGAACTGGAACAGCTGACCCGCACCCGCAGCCTGCGCGAGCGCATCATCCACCTGCTGGGGCCGATGCTGCACGGGCGGGAGCCGGAGCTGGAAGAAGTGGCGAGAAGGCTGCAGCTGCCGAGCTGGACGCTGCGGCGCAAGCTGGCCGAGGAAGGCACCCAGTTCCGCACCCTGCTCAACGAGACCCGGCGCGACCTGGCGATGGCCTATATCCGCGATACCGAACTGACGTTCGGCGAGATCGCCTACCTGCTGGGGTTCGCCTCGGCGGAGGCGTTCCAGCGTGCCTTCAAGCGCTGGAGCGGGCAGACGCCCGGGGAGTTCCGCCGCCACCAGCGCCTGCTGGCCTGAGGCGCAGGAGGCTGGCGCGCGCGGCGCACCCTAGGGTGGGGAGAGTCTAGAGTTCGGTGGCGTCGTCGGCCGGTTCCAGGGTGTCCTGCTCGAAGGCGCGGGACTCAAGCAGTTCTTCGACGTAGTCGTCCATAGGTTCATCCTCCTGTGGTTGCATCATGTTCCCAACAAGGACCATGCCAACAGCCTGAAGATTCCCCATGACAGAACGATGAAAACGAAAACGGCCGGCAAAATGCCGGCCGCGGGTTCGCTAGCGCGGGATCAGCTGGCGCGCGCCATGTTGCGCAGGGCCTTGATCTGGTCGTGGTTGCGCAGCACGCCGGCGTACTGGCGCTGGATCACTTCGCGCACCTTGATGGGCAGCGCCTTCTCTTCCAGTGCCTCGGCGTAGTGCTTCTTGGCCACGTCCTCGCCGCGCTCGCACTCGTTGAGGATGGCTTCGTCGCTCTTGCCGGTGATCAGGGCCTTGAGGTCGACCCAGCGACGGTGGATGTCGCCGCCCAGGCTGGTGCTGTCTTCCGGCTTGCCGCCCAGTTCCAGGACCAGGCCCTGCAGTTCGCCGGCGGCGGCGGCGCACTCGCGGGCGCGGTTGCTGAACAGTGCCTGCAGCTGCGGGTCCTTGACGTCCTTGGCGCAGGTGCGGAAGCCTTCTTCGCCGTCCTTGCTGGTTTCGATCAGGTTGTTGAGGACCTTGATGGTGTCTTTGACGGTATCGCTCATCTCTGTCTTCCTTTGCCGGCCGTGCCGGCGGTTGGGTGGGATGATCGCAGTGGCGCGGTGTTGTCCTGCTTTCGCGCCGCCTGAAGTGTCGACTGCGCCGTTTCGATGGGTGTTCCACCTACCCGATGGGCGGTATGGGTCGATAGATCAATCACTTAGATCACTGGGGCGAGGATCAGCGCGCCCAGCGGCGGCAGGTCGAGGCACAGCGACTGGGGCTGGCCGTGGGCCGATTCCACAGTGCAGTCCAATTCGCCGCGGCTGCCGGCGTCGGAGCCGAGGAAACGCTCGTCGTCGCTGTTGAGCAGTACCTGCCAGCGCCCCCGCACAGGCACGCCGACGTGGTAGCCGTTGCGCGGCAACGGGGTGAAGTTGAGCACCACCAGCAGCGGCGCCTCGCCCTTCCCGGCGTGCCGCAGCCAGGCGAACACGCTGTTGCGCTGGTCGTCGCCGATCAGCCACTGGAAGCCCTCGGCGCGGCCGTCCTGGCGGTGCAGCGCCGGGCGCTCGCGGTACAGCCGGTTGAGTTCGCGCACCAGGCTCTGCACGCCGGCGTGCTCGCCGTAGCGCAGCAGGTACCAGTCCAGCTGCTGGTCGTGGTCCCACTCGCGCCACTGGCCGAACTCGCAGCCCATGAACAGCAGCTTCTTGCCCGGATGCGTCCACATGTTGCTGAGGAACAGGCGCAGGTTGGCGAACTGCTGCCAGCGGTCGCCGGGCATCTTGCCCAGCAGCGAGCCCTTGCCGTGCACCACCTCGTCGTGGGAGATGGGCAGGACGAAGTGCTCGGAGAAGGCGTAGATCAGGCCGAAGGTCAGCTGGTGGTGGTGGAAGCTGCGGTGCACCGGGTCCTGCTGGATGTAGGCCAGGCTGTCGTGCATCCAGCCCATGTTCCACTTGTAGGAGAAGCCCAGGCCGCCCTCCGCGCTCGGCCGGCTGACGCCCGGCCAGGCGGTGGATTCCTCGGCGATCACCAGGGCGCCGGGCGCCTCGCTGGCGACCACTTCGTTGAGATGGCGGAGGAACTCGATGGCCTCCAGGTTCTCTCGCCCGCCGTGACGGTTGGGAATCCACTCGCCGTCCTTGCGCGAATAGTCGCGGTAGAGCATCGAGGCCACCGCGTCCACGCGCAGGCCGTCGATGTGATAGACGCGCAGCCAGTGCAGTGCCGAGGCCAGCATGAAGCCGTGCACCTCGGTGCGGCCGAGGTTGTAGATGAAGGTGTCCCAGTCCTGGTGGAAACCCTCGAACGGGTGCTCGTACTCGTACAGCGCAGTGCCGTCGAAGCGCGCCAGGCCGTGTTCGTCGGTGGGGAAATGCGCCGGCACCCAGTCCAGGATCACGCCGATCCCGGCCCGGTGGCAGGCGTCGACGAAGGCGGCGAAGTCGGCCGGCGAGCCGTAGCGCGAGGTCGGCGCGAACAGGGACAGCGGTTGGTAGCCCCAGGAGCCGCCGAACGGGTGTTCCATCACCGGCAGCAGTTCGATGTGAGTGAAGCCCATGTCCTGCACGTAGGGGATCAGCCGCTCGGCCAGCTCGGCCCAGGTCGGCGGGCGGTCGTCGACGTGCTGCCAGGAGCCGACATGCATCTCGTAGATGCTCAGCGGCCGGTCGTGGCCCTGGAGCTCCTGGCGACGCGCCAGCCAGTCCTGGTCGTGCCAGTCGAAGTCCAGCGGCGCCGCGACGCGGGAACCGGTCGCCGGCGGCAGCTCGCCTTCCAGCGCCACCGGGTCGGCCTTGAGCGGCAGCAGGCCGTCGACGCCGAGGATCTCGAACTTGTACACCTCGCCCGCCCCCAGGCGCGGGATGAACAGCTCCCACACCCCGGTCGGGTAGCGCAGGCGCATCGGGTGGCGGCGGCCGTCCCAGCCGTTGAAGCCGCCCACCACCGACACCCGCCGTGCGTTGGGCGCCCACACGGCGAAGCGCACGCCGGGGATGCCGTCCTGCTCCATCAGCTGGGCGCCGAAGCAGCGCCCCAGCGCCCGGTGGTTGCCCTCGGCGAACAGGTAGAGGTCGATCTCGCCGAGCAGCGGGCCGAAGGCGTAGGGATCCTCGGTCTCCTGTTCGGCCTCCGGCCAGTGGATGCGCAGGCGGTAGGGCCGCGGCGCGGGCAGGCGCAGGGTGAACAGCCCGGCGGCATCCTCCAGCTGCATGGCGCCGAGCGTCTCGCCGCTGTCGGCGGCCAGCAGTTCCACGGCCAGCGCGCCGGGCAGCCAGGTCCGCACCAGCACCCCCTCGCCATCGGGCCGCGGCCCGAGGAAGGCGAAGGGGTCGCCGTGCTCGGCGCGGCGCAGGCGTTCCAGGTCGGTCATCGACGGTTTCCCTGTAGTTGATGGATCAGTTCCAGCAGTCCGTGCAACGGCACGTCCAGCCAGTCGGGACGGTGGGCGGCCTCGTAGAGGATTTCGTAGGCGGCCTTCTCCAGGCTGAACAGCGCCAGCGCGGCGCCCTCGCCTTCGCGGGCGTGCCATTCGTGCGGCAGGTCGGCGGCGGCCAGCCGGTAGGCGTCGTAGAAAGCGGTACGCGCCTCGCTGCGGTAGCGCGAGGCGATGCGCTGGCGCGCCACCGAGGCCTCGTCCGAGGAGTCGCCGCCCTGGCTGTTGCGCAGGGCCACGGCAGCGGCGTAGTCGAAGGAGCGGAGCATGCCGGACACGTCCTTCATCGGGCTGTGGCGCTGGCGGCGCTGCTCCAGCGGCCGGCTCGGCTCGCCCTCGAAGTCGATGATGCAGGCGTCACCCTGCACCACCAGCACCTGGCCCAGGTGCAGGTCGCCGTGCACACGGATGCGGATGCCGCCGGCGGCCAGGCGGGCAAGGTCATGGACCAGGCGCTGCAGCTCGTCGCGCTGCTGCAGGAGCAGGTCGACCTGGCGCCGGTCGGCCTCGCCCAGGCGCTCGCGGCCGCGGTCGAGGGCATCCAGCGCCTCACCCAGCTGCGCGCCGACGGACTCGCCCCACTCGGCGCTGTCGCGCTCATCGGTGGGGCGCGCGCCGAAGTCCGGGTCTTCGCTGGGCTGCGCCAGCACCAGGTGCATCTCGCCCAGGCGCCGGCCCAGGGTGGCGGCGAAGTTCTGCAGCTCGGCCAGGGCGTCGTACTCGCTCTCCAGGCTGGAGATGCCGCCGCTCAGTTCGTCGCGGATGGCCCGCTGCAGGTTGGTCAGGGTCCATTCCCAGGCGTCGCCCTGGTTGCTCAGGTAGCCCTGCAGGATCATCAGGGTGACGGGCTCGCCGTCGGCGCCGACCCGCCGCACCTCGCCCAGCATCGGCGCGATGTTGGCGTAGCCGCGGGCGGTGAGGAAGCCGCCCATCTCCGCCTCCGGGTGCACGCCGGGGAACAGGCGGCGCACCAGCTTGAGCACCATGCGCTCGCCGATGATCACCGAGCTGTTGGACTGTTCGGCGGAGATCAGCCGGGTCTCCTCGCCCGCCACCGCCGGGTAGTCGGCGAACTGACTGGCGGGCAGGAAGTGGATTTCGCCGTCGCCGGCCTGGAGCACCTGGCGGCCGTGCAGGTGGGCGAGCACCTCGTAGGTGAATTCCGGCAGGCTGAAGCCGTCGGTCAGCAGGCCGACCTGGCGGCCGCGGCGCAGGCGCGCCAGGGCCAGCTGCTGGGCCAGCGGGTTGCCGGCCGAGCCCTCGTCGACGTAGGCCAGCGGCAGCTGGTAGCGCTCGTCGCCGAGAGTGACCTCGGCCAGGGCGCGCAGGTCGCCGAAGGGCTGCACGTAGGCCAGTTCCGGCGCGGCGGTGTCGTTCTCGCGGGCGCTGAACCAGCGGCGGCGGCCCAGGTAGCTGCCCAGCAGGTCCTTCTCCAGGGTGTGCCGGGCGGGCGCCCGGGTCAGCTCCTGCAGGTCGCGCTTGATCACCAGGGTCGGCAGCTCGGCCATGCGCTCCACCGGCACCACATGCCAGCTCGGCATCTGCGAGGCGTCGGCCAGGTAGAACCAGTAGAAGCCGTAGGGCGGCAGGGTCAGCAGGTAGGTCATCTCGCCGATCGGCGGGAACGAGGCGCCGCCGACCATCTCCACCGGCACCCGGCCCTCGTAGGCGGACAGTTCCAGTTCCACCGCCTGGGCCGCCCGCGACAGGTTGGCCACGCACAGGATGCTCTCCTCGCGGCCGTCCGCCCCGCGGTATTCGCGCAGGTAGGCGAGGATGCGCCGGTTGCTCGGCGAGAGCATCTTCAGGCTGCCGCGGCCGAAGGCCTTCTGCTGCCCGCGCACGGCGAGCATGCGCCGCGTCCAGTTGAGCAGCGAGTGGTTGTCCCGGGACTGGGCCTCGACGTTGATGGTCTGGTAGCCATACAGCGGGTCCATGATCGGCGGCAGCACCAGCTTGGCCGGATCGGCGCGGGAGAAGCCGCCGTTGCGGTCCATCGACCACTGCATGGGCGTGCGCACGCCATCGCGGTCGCCGAGGTAGATGTTGTCGCCCATGCCGATCTCGTCGCCGTAGTACAGCACCGGGGTGCCGGGCATCGACAGCAGCAGGCTGTTGAGCAGCTCGACCCGCCGCCGGTCACGCTCCACCAGCGGCGCCAGGCGTCGGCGGATGCCCAGGTTGATCCGCGCGCGGTGGTCGGCGGCGTAGTAGTTCCACAGGTAGTCGCGCTCGTCGTCGGTTACCATCTCCAGGGTCAGCTCGTCGTGGTTGCGCAGGAACACGGCCCACTGGCAGTTGGCCGGAATGTCCGGGGTCTGGCGCAGAATATCGGTGATCGGGTAGCGATCTTCCTGAGCGATGGCCATGTACATGCGCGGCATCAGCGGGAAGTGGAAGGCCATGTGGCACTCGTCGCCCTCGCCGCCGTCCTCGCCACCGAAGTACGGACGGGTGTCCTCGGGCCACTGGTTGGCCTCAGCCAGCAGCATGCGATCGCTGTAGCGTTCGTCCAGCGCGGCGCGGATGCGCTTGAGCACCACGTGGGTCTCGGCCAGGTTCTCGTTGTTGGTGCCGTCGCGCTCGATCAGGTAGGGGATGGCATCCAGGCGCAGACCGTCCACACCCATGTCCAGCCAGTAGCGCATCACCCCGAGCACCGCGCGCAGCACCTGGGGGTTGTCGAAGTTGAGGTCCGGCTGGTGCGAGTAGAAGCGGTGCCAGAAGTACTGGCCGGCGACCGGGTCCCAGGTCCAGTTGGACTTCTCGGTGTCAAGGAAGATGATCCGGGTGCCGGTGTACTTGTCGTCGGTGTCCGACCAGACGTACCAGTCGCGCGCCTTGGAGCCCTTCTTGGCGCGGCGCGCGCGCTGGAACCAGGGGTGCTGGTCCGAGGTGTGGTTGATCACCAGTTCGGTAATCACCCGCAGCCCGCGCTTGTGCGCCTCGGCGATGAAGCGGCGGGCGTCGGCCAGGGTGCCGTAGTCCGGGTGCACGCCCTTGTACAGGGCGATGTCGTAGCCGTCGTCGCGCCGTGGCGAGGGGTAGAACGGCAGCAGCCACAGGGTGTTCACGCCGAGGTCGGTGATGTAGTCGAGCTTGTCGATCAGCCCGGCGAAGTCGCCGATGCCGTCGTTGTTGGCATCGTAGAAGGACTTCACGTGCAGCTGGTAGATCACCGCGTCCTTGTACCACTGCGGGTCGTCGAGGAAGGGCTTGCTTCGGGCCATCGGGTTACTCCTGTCAGCGCACCGGGCGCACGCGCCAGATGCCGAATGGAAGATGCCAGGGTTCGATGCGCATCCACTGCACCTTGCCGTGCCAGGTCCAGCGGTGGCCGTTCATCAGGTCCTCGCCCTCCAGGGCGGCATCGTCGGCCAGGCCGAACTCCCACAGCGGCAGCTCGAAATGCGCCTCCTGGGCCTGGTGCGGGTCGAGGCTGACCGCCACCAGGATGAAGTTGTCGAGTTCGGCGGTGCGCTTGCCGAAGAGCAGGATGTTGTCGTTCCAGACGCTGTAGGCCTGGAAGCCGAGGTGGCTGTGCAGCGCACGGTTGTCGCGGCGGATCTGGTTGAGCCGGGTGATCTCGCCGACGATGTTGCCCGGCGCGTGGTAGTCGCGCGGGCGCAGCTGGTACTTCTCCGAGTCCAGGTATTCCTCCTTGCCCGGCACCGGCGCCGACTCGCACAGCTCGAAGCCGGAATACATGCCCCACAGACCCGAGCCCATAGTCGCCAGCGCGGCGCGGATGAGGAACCCGGCGCGCCCGGCGTGGTGCAGGAAGAAGGGGTTGATGTCCGGCGTGTTGACGAAGAAGTTGGGCCGGTAGCACTCGCGCCAGGGCGACTGGTTCAGCTCGGCGAGGTACTCGGCCAGTTCCTGCTTGGTGTTGCGCCAGGTGAAGTAGGTATAGCTCTGGGCGAAGCCGAGCTTGCCCAGGCGCGCCATCATGGCCGGGCGGGTGAACGCCTCGGCGAGGAAGATCACCTCAGGGTGTGCGCGCCGCACCTCGGCGATCAGCCATTCCCAGAACGGCATCGGCTTGGTGTGCGGGTTGTCCACGCGGAACAGGGTGACGCCCTGCTCCACCCAGCCCAGCACCACCTCCAGCAGGCCCATCCACAGCTCGGGCACCGCCGCCTCGGCGTAGAAGTCGACGTTGACGATGTCCTCGTACTTCTTCGGCGGGTTCTCGGCGTGGCGGATGGTGCCGTCCGGCCGCCAGCTGAACCAGCCGGGGTGCTGCTTCAGCCAGGGATGGTCCGGCGAGCACTGGATGGCGAAGTCCAGAGCCACTTCCAGGCCGTGCTCCCGTGCCGCCCGCACCAGCTCGCGGAAATCCTCCAGGCTGCCCAGCTGCGGATGCACCGCCTCGTGGCCGCCGTCCTCGCTGCCGATGGCGTAGGGGCTGCCGGGGTCGTCCGGGCCGGCCTTGAGGCTGTTGTTCGGCCCCTTGCGATGGGTGCGGCCGATGGGGTGGATGGGCGGGAAATACAGCACGTCGAAGCCCATCGCGGCGATCTCGGGCAGGCGCCGGTGCACATCGTGGAAGGTGCCGTGGCGGGCCGGGTCGCCGCTCTCGGAACGGGGGAACAGCTCGTACCAGCTGGCGAACCGGGCCAGCTTGCGATCCACGTCCAGGGCGAAGGTCTCGCTGCGCACCCGATGCGGGCGGTGCTCGGCGCGCCCCAGCAGCTCGCCGGTCTGCGGGTCGAGCAGCACCGCCACGCGCTGGTCCAGGGATTCGCAATCGGCGAAGCGCGCCAGTAGCTCGCCGAAGCGCCCGGCCAGTTCCGCTGGCGCCTCGGCGCCGATGCGCCGGAGCAGCGCCTCGCCCTCCTGCACCTCCAGGCTCACCGGTACGCCGGCCGCGTATTTCTTCTTCAGCTCGTGCTGGTAGCTGGCGTAGATGTCCTGCCAGGCCTCGACGACGAACTCGGCGCGGCCCAGCGCCTCGGGGGTCAGCCAGGCCTGCCAGTGGTCGTTGCCCAGGGCGCGCATCGGCACCCGGCGCCAGTCGCTCTCGCCCTCCTGGCGCCAGAGCAGCGCGGCGGCGATCTGGTCGTGGCCATCGGTGAAGATCACCGCGCCCACCTCCAGCGCCTCGTTGACCACGCACTTGGCGGCGAAGCGTCCGCCCTCCACCTGGGGCGTCACGGATTCGATGGCGATGCGGGGAGCGCTGGCGGCGCGGATGGCGTGGGTACGGGCTTCGTCCTGACGAATCGAGTGCATCTCGGCGGGCTCCTTGACGCCTGGAGGACGTTGTCTGGGGAACGGGATGAAGGCCGGCGTCGGGCGCCGGCTCATGGAATTCCGAGCCCGCCGCGCCGACAAAAGTTCAGGTCGCTTAGAGCGGGATACCGTCGGCGTAGAGCACCCCGCGGTCCGGGTGGATGTCGAGGATCGCGCACAGCATGCGCTCGGCGGCGTCCTCGGCCTCGCGCTCGCAGACGCAGCTCGGGTCGATCACCCAGAGCACGGTCACTTCGCCGCCGTAGCGCTTGGGCTGGTACTCGATCAGGCCGATGAAGCTGGCGCCGTTGTACATGGCGTCGGTCCAGGCGGTGCAGTGTTCGAATTCGCGGAACATGGAGCGACTCTCTCGGTTACGGATCGTTGCCGGGTGGCTGCTGTTGCCGCGCCTCGCGCTCGAGCAGCGGCAGGGCGTGCAGGATGAGCAGGGCCAGCACGGTGCCGAGCAGCGCCGTGCCCTCGCGCCCGAGGCCGACGGCGATACCGATGCCGGTGCTGAACCAGAGCGAGGCCGAGGTGGTGAGGCCCTTGATCTCGCTGGTGCGATCGCCCTTGAGGATGGTGCCGGCACAGAGGAAGCCGATGCCCGCGGCGATGCCCTGGATGGCGCGGCTGATGGCGTCGTGCTCGGCGCCGTCGAGGTCCAGCACCATGACGAACAGTGCCGCACCCAAGGTGACCATCATGTGGGTGCGCAGCCCCGCCGCCTTGCCCTTGGCCTCGCGCTCGAAGCCCAGCAACCCGCCCAGCGCCGCGGCCATTACCAGGCGCAGGCCGGCGCGGAACATCTGCTCGGGCTGGCCCAGGTCGGCGAATTCGTCATAGACGACCGCCCACAGGTAGTCGCTCAGCTCCACGGCAGACGCTGGCCAGGACGCAGGTTGAACAGCGCGCGCGGCTCGCCCGGCAACAGATAGCGGCGGAATCCGCAGCGGCTGCAGCACTCGTGCACCAGGTCGCTGCCACACACGCGCGGTGCCGCCTCGGACGGGCCCGGCAGCCACTGGCAACCGGAAATCAGGCAAAGCAGTCTCATGACGCAGGCTCCATCTCCATGGGTCTCAGAAAGATGACCCTGGCGCAGCGCGGAAGGTTTGAGAAATTTCGAACTATCGGAAATGCCGCGCTTCTCTTGAGATGAAGCCGTACTCACGCGAACCCGAGAGGTGAAGACCATGGCACGCGGCAGCAAGGACAAGTACACGGACAAGCAGAAGCGCAAGGCCGCGCATATCGAGGAAAGCTACGAGGCGCGCGGCGTTCCCAGCGAGGAAGCCGAGGCCCGCGCCTGGGCTACGGTGAACAAGCAGTCCGGCGGCGGCGAGCGCAAGGGCGGCTCGGGCCAGGACACCAGCCCGCAGAAGAAGGCGGCGGCCCGCAAGTCCTCGGCGCGCCGGGCGGTGGCGACCCGTCGCGGCACGCCCCGGCCCGGCTCCAAGCTGGAGTCCATGACCCGCCAGGAGCTGATGGAGCTGGCCCGCAAGCGCGACATCCGCGGCCGCTCCACCATGCGCAAGGCCGAATTGCTCGAAGCCCTGCGCTAGCGTTCCTCATCCCCCTCCGGCGGCGACACCTGGTCGGTCCAGGGTTGGCCGTCCAGGGGGGCCGAGCGCGCCAGTTCGGCCTCGTCCAGGCCGATGCCGCCGCCGATCTCCGATCCGTCCACCACGCTCAGTTCCTTGTCCGCCGGCCGAACCTCACCGCGCTCGCCCGGGGAATAGGCGCCGCTCTCGTCGATCAGCGTCTCGGGGCTGAGGTCGTCCAGTGTCACGTTGTCCTCGTGGACGCTTTCCGAGAGCGCCTCGCCGCCGCTCATGCCGGCCTGGGCCTCGCGCTCCGGCGGGAACTCCCTGGCCACCTCGTCCGCCGGCCGCTCGTCGCCGATCCGCCCCTGGCGCTCGTCGCGGCGCTCGCTGAAGTCCAGCTCGCGCATCGAACCCATGCGGTCCTCGATGTCGTCGATCTCTGTCACTCGGGGTTTGTGCTCGCTCATGGGGCTGCTCCAGTCGCAGTGGTTTCTCTGTCGACTCGCCTGGGCGGGCAATGATTCAGGCTGTTTGACCGGGCGCATCTTTCGGACCTTCCGAAGCCCGAACCCGGCTTGATATACCGACAAGGAATCAAAAAATACTGAACACCGCCTGCCCCCACACCTCCGAATAAAGGTGCCGGTTGGCACAACCCTTAAATTACTGACGAGGATAGTGACTATGGCTGGACATAGAGGCGGTAAAGGCAACTTTGCAGAAGACCCCCAGCGCGCTTCCGAAGCTGGCAAGAAAGGCGGCCATGTTAGCGGCGGGAATTTCCGGAACGACCCACAGCGTGCCTCCGAGGCCGGCCGCAAGGGCGGCCAGAACAGCCACGGCGGACGCAATTAGTCTGTGAGTGGTTCGAGGGCGGAGCGGAGGCTCCTCCCTCACGCTGCGGTCTTGGCTGTCAGCCCCGTCGGCCCTGCGCCGCAGCACCCCCGCCCTCTCCCTCCACTCCTTCTTCGACCTTCTCTTCGTCCTCGCTACCATCGAAGGTGTTGTCCCAGATCAGGCGCGGGTCGAAGGTGACCGCGGCCATCATCGTGAGGATCACCACGCTGGCGAAGGCCGCCGCGCCCAGGTTGGCCTCGATACTCGCCAGGTTGCCGAAGTTGACCGCCGCCACCAGGATGGCGATGACGAAGATGTCCAGCATCGACCAGCGCCCGATCCACTCGATGAAGCGGTACATCAGGATGCGCTGGCGCGCCGACATCGGCTGATGGCGCTGCACCGAATAGAGCAGCAGGGCGATGCCGACCAGCTTGAAGGTCGGCACCAGGATGCTGGCGACGAACACCACCATGGCGATCGGCAGCATGCCCGCGTGCATCAGCTCCACCACCCCTTCCATGATCGTCGCCGGCGTGCCCTTGCCGAGGAAGTTCACCGTCATGATCGGCAGGAGGTTGGCCGGGATGTAGAGGATCGCGGCGGTGACCAGCAGCGCCCAGGTGCGGGCGATGCTGTCCGGCCGGCGGGCGTGCAGGCGCGCGCCGCAGCGGGCGCAGTGCTGCACCTCGCCCTCGCGCAGGTACTCCAGCTTGTGGCATTCGCCGCAGACGATGATGCCGGCATCAAGCGCGCGCATGGTCGCCCTCCTCGTCCTCGCTCAGCGCATCCCAGACCTGGTGCGGCGACATGGTCACCTCCAGCCAGACCTGGGCCAGCATCAGCGCGATGAAGCAGCCCAGCCCCACGCCCAGGTGCAGCTCGGCCATGTCGATCAGCTTGACGATGGAGACCAGGATGCCGAACAGGTAGACCTCGAGCATCCCCCACTCGCGCATGTGGTGGTAGACCCGGTAGCAGTGGCACGCCAGCGGCCGCAGCGCCGGGTTGGGCATGGCGAGCAGGACGAACAGCTGGCACAGCAGCTTGAGCAGCGGCACCAGCATGCTGCAGAAGAACACCACCAGCGCCACGCCCTGCATGCCCGACTCGTAGAGCCCCAGCACCCCGCTCCAGACGGTATCCACGGCATTCTGGCCGAGCACGTTGAGGCTCATGATCGGCAGGAAGTTGGCCGGCACGAACAGGATCAGCGCGGTCAGCACCAGGGCCAGGGAGCGGCGGCGCATGTGCGCGCGGTGGACGACCATCTCGTAGCCGCAGCGCGGGCAGCAGGCCTTCTGCTCCTCGCCGATCCGCGGATGCTGCATGAGCAGGTCGCACTCGTGGCAGGCGATCAGCGCCTCCAGCGGCGGCAGCTGGCCGGGGGTCGGTTTGTCGGCATGCTCCATGTTTCACCTCTCGAGCGGTATGCGCCGGATATTACCCGCCGCTGACAGCGACCGCCTCAGTCGCGGTCCAGCAGGTGGAAACGCGGCAGCGACAGGCGCCAGCGGATCGCCGCCAGGCGGGTGAGCAGCACGCTCAGCATGGCGATGCCGGTGTCCAGCCAGTGCGGCGTCTGCAGCTCGCGCAGGGCGATGAAGACCAGCGAGCCGAAGATGCAGGCGGTGGCGTAGATTTCCTTCTGGAAGATCAGCGGTATCTCGTTGCAGATCACGTCCCGCATCACCCCGCCGGCCACGCCGGTCACCACGCCCATGATCACCGCGGTGCTGTAAGGCATGTTGTGCTGCAGCGCCACCTCGGTGCCGATCACCGTGAACACGGCCAGGCCGAAGGCGTCGGCGATCAGCAGGCCGCGCTCGTGGATCGGCCGGGTCAGCCGCACCCAGAGCACGGTGCCGACCGCCGCCAGCGAGGCGACCAGGATGTAGGTGTCGTTGCGGATCCAGCTGACCGGGTGGTTGTCCAGGATCAGGTCGCGCAGGGTGCCGCCACCGAGGGCGGTGATCACGGCGATCACCAGCACGCCGAACAGGTCCATGGACTTGCGCCCGGCCATCAGCGCGCCGGTGATGGCGAAGACAGCGACGCCGAACAGGTCGGCCAGGTAGAACAGTTGCTGCATGGCGCCTTCAGTCGGCGACCGGAGTGCGCATGGTGACGAACTCCTCGGCGGCCGTCGGGTGGATGCCGATGGTCTCGTCGAAAACGCGCTTGGTGGCGCCGGCCTTCAGCGCCACGGCCAGCCCCTGGACGATCTCGCCGGCCTCCGGCCCGATCATGTGGCAACCCAGCACCTTGTCGGTCTTGCCATCCACCACCAGCTTCATCAGGGTGCGCTCCTGGCACTCGGTGAGGGTCAGCTTCATCGGCCGGAAGCGGCTCTCGAACACCTTCACCTCATGCCCGCGCTCGCGCGCCTGCTCCTCGGTCA
The DNA here is from genome assembly GCF_019655855.1 of Pseudomonas paralcaligenes. GTDB lineage: Bacteria > Pseudomonadota > Gammaproteobacteria > Pseudomonadales > Pseudomonadaceae > Aquipseudomonas > Aquipseudomonas paralcaligenes. The sequence goes on from NZ_BPFX01000025.1 coordinate 214,231, forward strand.
GCCCGACGGTGGCGATGTTCGGCAGGCTGAACACGGCGGTGGGGATCAGATCGTAGTCCAGCTCGCGGTATTCCTCGGGCCTGAACAGCCGGCGCGCCACCGCCATGCCCTCGGCCAGGGCCACCGGGGTGAGCTGCACCCGGCCGATCACGTCGCCCAGGGCCAGGATCGACGGTTCGTGGGTCTCGAAGTTGTCGTTCACCTCGATGAAACCCTTGTCGTTCAGCTTCACGCCGGTGTTTTCCAGCCCCAGGTTGTCCAGCATCGGGCGGCGGCCGGTGGCATAGAAGACGCAGTCGGTGGCCAGTTGGCGACCATCTTTCAACGTGGCCAGCAGGCTGCCGTCGTCCTGCCGCTCGATACGGTCGATGTCGGTGTTGAACTGCAGGTCCAGCCCCTTCTTCTCCAGCTCCTCCTTGAGGTGCTTGCGCACCGCGCCGTCGAAGCCGCGCAGGAACAGGTCCTTGCGATACAACAGCGAGGTCTGCGCGCCCAGGCCATGGAAGATCGAGGCAAACTCGACGGCGATGTAACCGCCGCCGACCACCAGCACGCGTCTGGGCAACTGTTCGAGGAAGAACGCCTCGTTGGAAGTGATCGCCAGTTCCTTGCCAGGAATGTCCGGCACCTGGGGCCAGCCGCCGGTGGCGATCAGGATGTGCCTGGCGCTGTGGCGCTCGCCGTTCACCTCGACTTCGTTCGGGCCCAGCAGCCTGGCGTGGCCTTCCAGCAGGGTCACGCCGCTGTTCACCAGCAGGTTGCGGTAGATGCCGTTGAGGCGCTGGATCTCGCGGTTCTTGTTGGCGATCAGGGTCGGCCAGTCGAAGGTCGGTTCGCCCGCGCTCCAGCCGAAGCCGGCGGCCTGCTCGAAGTCCTCGGCGTAATGCGCACCGTGGACCAGCAGCTTCTTCGGCACGCAGCCAACGTTGACGCAGGTGCCGCCCAGGTAGCGGCTCTCGGCCACCGCCACCCTGGCGCCGAAACCGGCGGCGAAACGGGCGGCACGCACGCCGCCGGAACCGGCGCCGATCACGAACAGGTCGAATTCATAGGACATCGAAGGTCTCCTCGCAGGCCGTACAGCATACCGGAGAAGCCCGGCGGGCTGGGTGTATGCTGAAAGTCATCCATGTTTGACTAGACCCGCGACCGAACGCAGCGGTTCGGGTCGGGAGGAACGCCATGCGCCCCACCCTCACCCACGTCGCCCTGCACGTGCCGGACCTGCAGGCCTGCGTGGACTTCTACCGGGACCTCTGCGGCATGCGGGTGATCCACGAGCGCGCCGGCAAGGGCTCCAGGATCGTCTGGATGGCCGAACCGGGCCAGGAACACCGCTTCATCTTCGTGATCATGCCCGGCGGCACGGACCGCGAACTGGCCGCCGACGACTACAGCCACTTCGGCTTCGCCGTCGCCAGCCGCGCGGAGGTCGACGCGATCGCCGCGCGGGCCGCCGAACGCGGCTGCCTGGTCTGGGCGCCGCGCGACGAGCCCTACCCGGTCGGCTACTACTGCGGCCTGCGCGACCCGGCGGGCAACTACGTCGAGTTCAGCTACGGCCAGCCGCTGGGGCCGGGCTCCGAGGCGATGCCCATCCCCTGAATCGAGTAGTCTGAAACGACGAAGCCACCCGCAGGTGGCTTCGATCGGCTGGCGGCCCGTCAGTAGGCCTTGCCGGTCTTGTACAGGTTCTCGTAGCAGAAGTTGGTCGCCTCGATGTAGCCCTCGGCGCCACCGCAGTCGAAACGCTTGCCCTTGAACTTGTAGGCGATCACGCAGCCGTCCCGGGCCTGCTTCATCAGCGCATCGGTGATCTGGATCTCGCCGCCCTTGCCCGGCTCGGTCTTCTCGATCAGGTCGAAGATGTCCGGGGTCAGGATGTAGCGGCCGATGATCGCCAGGTTCGACGGAGCGTCCTCGGGCTTCGGCTTCTCCACCATGTTGTTCACCCGGAAGATGTCGTCACGGATCATCTCGCCGGCGATCACGCCGTACTTGGAAGTCTCCTCGCGCGGCACCTCCTGGATGGCGACGATGGAGCAGCGGAACTGGTTGTACAGCTTGACCATCTGCTGCAGCACGCCATCGCCTTCGAGGTTGAAGCACAGGTCGTCCGCCAGCACCACGGCGAACGGCTCGTCGCCGATCAGCGGACGGCCGCTGAGGATGGCGTGGCCGAGGCCCTTCATCTCGATCTGGCGGGTGTAGGAGAAGGTGCACTCCTCGATCAGGCGGCGGATGCCGACCAGGTACTTCTCCTTGTCGGTGCCCTGGATCTGGTGCTCCAGTTCGTAGCTGATGTCGAAGTGGTCTTCCAGGGCGCGCTTGCCGCGGCCGGTGACCATCGCGATCTCGCTCAGGCCGGCCTCCAGGGCCTCCTCGACGCCGTACTGGATCAGCGGCTTGTTGACCACCGGCAGCATTTCCTTGGGCATGGCCTTGGTGGCGGGCAGGAAGCGGGTGCCGTAGCCAGCCGCCGGAAACAGACATTTCTTGATCATGGCAATCCTTGGAACTGCGGGGCGGAATTGCCGCGCAGTCTAATCAGGCGGCGTCGGCCTTACAATGCCCCGCCGGTGGCCTGCCGATACCCCGGTAGAGGAAGCCCGACCGGGCGATCTCGGCCGGATCGTAGATGTTCCGACCATCGAACAGCACCGGCATTCGCATCGTCGCCCGCACGCGCTGGAAATCCGGCTGGCGGAACTGCTTCCACTCGGTGACCAGCACCAGGGCATCGGCGCCCTGCACCGCCGCATAGGGCGACTCGCCCAGGCTCAGTTGCCCGCTTTCCAGCGCCTCGCCGTAGCGCTCGGCCACGGCGGCGCACGCCACCGGGTCGCAGGCCTGCACGCGGGCGCCGGCGGCCAGCAACGCATCGAGCAGAACCAGGCTCGGCGCCTCGCGCAGGTCATCGGTTCCCGGCTTGAAGGAAAGTCCCCAGAGGGCGATCACACGGCCCTGCAGGAAACCGTTGAAGTGCTCACGCAGGGCCTGGAACAGCAGGGTCTTCTGTAGCGCATTGCGCGCCTCCACCGCCCGCAGGATGCCAGGCTCGAAACCCTCCAGCTCGGCGGTGCGGATCAGCGCCCGCACGTCCTTGGGAAAGCAGGAGCCGCCGTAGCCGCACCCGGCGTAGATGAAGTGGGTGCCGATTCGCCTGTCGCTGCCGATCCCACGCCGCACGTCCTCGATGTCCACCGCCAGCCGCGCGCAGAGCCCGGCCATCTCGTTCATGAAGGAAATGCGGGTGGCGAGGAAGGCGTTGGCCGCGTACTTGGTGAACTCGGCCGCGCGCACGCCCATGCACAGCACCCGATCATGGTTGCGCAGGAACGGCGCGTAGAGGCGGCGCAGCTGCTCCTGGCTTTCGCCGTCGTCGCAGCCCAGCACGACCCGGTCCGGGCGCATGAAATCCTCGACGGCGCTGCCCTCCTTGAGGAACTCGGGATTGCTCGCCACCTTCACCCGGAACGGCAGGCCACGGTCGGCCAGCCTCCGGTTGATGCGTTGCCCGACCCGCTCCGCCGTGCCCACCGGCACGGTGGACTTGTCGACGATCAGGCAGGGCGCGGAAAGGCACTGCCCCAACTGGTCGGCGACCGCCAGCACATGGCTGAGGTCGGCCGAGCCGTCCTCCCCGGTCGGCGTGCCCACGGCGATGAACACGATCTGGGCCTGGCGCACGCCCTCGGCCAGCATCCCGGTGAAGCTCAGCTGGCCGCTGGCGATGTGAGCCCTGAGCATCGGCTCGAGGCCTGGCTCGTAGATCGGCGACTCCCCCCGGGCCAGCTGCGCCAGCCGGCCTGGGTCGCGCTCCACACAGACCACCCGGTTGCCCATCTCGGCGAAGCAGCTCGCCGTCACCAGCCCCACATAACCCGCTCCGATAACACAAAGTCGCATCGCCTGGCTCCCGAGAGTCCCTGTATGGCGATTGCAGCGCAGTGATATGGCGGAGGAATGACGCGGACGTGACAAATCGCGGTAATGGCCCGAACGGCAACCGCAGGAATCGCAGGCAACAAAAAATGGCCGGGAGACATTTTTGACGTCGTCCTCTGGACGACGACCCGAAGGGTGGCCGCCATGGATGGCAGGCCACAAAAAACCCGGCCGAGGCCGGGTTTTCTGCAGAGCGTCAGACCAGATTACTTGGCCTGGGCTTCCACTTCGGCTTCTACGCGACGGTTGACCGCGCGACCGGCTTCGGTGGCGTTGTCGGCAACCGGGCGGGACTCGCCGTAGCCAACGGAACCAACGCGCTCGGAACCTACACCGTACTCGTTGACCAGTACGTCACGAACGGCGTTGGCACGACGCTCGGACAGCTTCTGGTTGTAGGCGTCGGTGCCGACGGAGTCGGTGTGGCCTTCAACGGTGGTGTTGGTCTGCGGGTACTGGTTCATGAAGTCAGCCAGGTTCTTGATGTCGCTGTAGCTTTCTTCCTTGACCTTGGACTTGTCGAAGTCGAACTTCACGTCCAGCTCGACGCGTACGGTCTCGGCGGCTTCCGGAGTAGCCGGAGCTTCTTCGACGTACGGGGCCGGCTCGGCAACCGGGGCCGGAGCCGGGGCGGAACCGCCACCGAAGTTCAGGCCGATGCCGATGCTCGGGGCCCACTCGGTGTCGCCCTGGTCGATGTTGTACTGAGCTTCAACGCCAGCGCGGGCGTAGAAGTTCTCGGTGAAGTAGTACTTGGCACCGCCGCCCAGGTTGGCGAAGGTGGAGCCATTACGACCGCTGCGGCCGTTCTGGCCGATGCTCTGGTCGGAGAAGCCAGCGGAGATGTACGGACGCAGGCTGTCGCTCGGGGAGTTGAAGTGGTACAGAGCATCCAGGGCGGTGTTGGAGCCCTTGATGTTGCGGCCATCGTTGGAACGAGCGTTGTGCACTTCGTCGTAACCCAAGCGCAGTTCGACATCATCGGTCAGGAAGTAACCGATGGAACCGCCGAAGAGGTTGCCGTCGTTGTCGAACTCGCGAGCGCTGTCGAAGTACTGCTTCTTGGCGAAGCCTTCGATTTCAACGGCGCCCTGGCCTTGGGCCAGTGCATTCAGAGAAGAGACAGCGACCAGCGAGCCGATGACTACGCCCAAGGTGTTTTTAAGTTTCATCCGTAAATCCCCATCAAAAAGACGATTAGTAGTTGCCCGCTCCAGAGACCGAGAACAACAGGGCGGCGAGTGTAACAAAACCACACACGGTGGTGTAGTTGATATTTCACGCACCCAGCGCGTAAGAGGCGCTCGGGCTAATTAAGTTTCACCAATATTCCCGAATTTTTCCCGAAGCCGGTCCAGCGCACGTTTGTAACGCATCTTCGTGGCGCTCAATCCCATGTGCATGATGTCCGCGATCTCCTGGAACTCCAGTTCGGCGACGAAACGCAGCACCAGTATTTCCCGGTCGATCGGATTGACGTGAACCAGCCAGCGGTCGAGACCGCCCTTCTCCTCCAGCCTCGGCGCCTTTTCCTCCGAGGCTTCTTCCTGCGGGTCCAGGCTGAGCGCATCGAGCAGTCGGCGCTTGCGGCGCTCCTTGCGGTATTGGGTGATGCATTCGTTGTAAGTGATGCTGTAGAGCCAGGTCTTGAACTTGGACTTGCCCTCGAAGTTCTTCAGCCCATAAAGAACTTTGAGCATAACTTCCTGACACACATCGTCGGCATCCCGCTCGTTGCCAAGGTAACGCGCGCATACATTGAACAGGGTGCGCTGGTAACGCCGCATCAGCTCTTCATAGGCACGGGTGACGTGGAACAGCTCGACGTGAGCACGCTGCACCAGCTCCTCGTCCGAGAACTCGCGTGGGTCGTACCGCGTGGGAAGCGATTGGGCCTTGTTCAAAACAGCTCGTGCCGACAGTCAGATCAGATGGCAGCGCCACAGCGCAACGCGAGTGGCGCCGGTCGCATACATTAGCAGGGATTGGTGCGTCAGCGGCTGCTGACGCGCTGCTCGAGCAGAGTGCGGTTGGCCACCGAGACCAGCTCACCGTCGTCGGTGAGCAGCACAGTCTTCACGGTGCCGATCTCCTCGATCTGGCCTTCGACCTCACCGACCTTCACCTGTTGCCCGACCTCGTAGAGTTCGCGCACATAGATGCCGGCCAGGATCTGCCCGGCGATCTCGCGGCTGCCCAGGCCGAGCGCCAGGGCCACGGCCAGACCCACGGAAATCAGCACGATGGCGATCACGTTGTTCAGCAGGTCGGTCTTCACTTCCAGCTGACCGATGGCCACCGAGATGCTGATGATGATCACCAGACCCTGGGCGATGCGGCCGAGGCCCGCCGAGTAGTCCAGGCCGACGCCCTCGGCGGCGCCGCGGACCAGGCTGCTGACCAGCTGGGCGAGCAGCACGCCGGCGAGCAGTACCAGAGCCGCGCCGAATACCTTGGGCAGGTACAGGGCCAGCACGTCGAGGGTCGCGGACACGCGCTGCAGGCCCAGCGACTCGGCGGCGGAGACCAGGAATATCAGCAGCACGAACCAGTAGATGATCTTGCCGATCAGGGTCGACACCGACACCTGGATGCCTACCCGCGCCATCAGCTTGGTCAGGCCGGTGCCCGCCATCAGACGGTCGAGGCCGAGCTTGGCCAGCAGCTTGGAAATCAGGGTGTCGAGCAGCTTGGCCACCACGAAGCCGAGCAGGCCGAGGATCAGCGCGACGAACAGATTGGGAATGAAGCCCGCGATCTTGCTCCACAGGGTGGTCATGGCGGCCACGAGCGCTTGGGTCCAGGGATCGAGTTCCATAGTCAGTCAGCCTTGTCTGCAGAGCGGGCGGTGGAGCGGGAAACCGGCGTCAGGTGGCCCGAGCCGTTGTTGAGGGCGATCATCAGAGCCTCCAGGCCACGGCCCATGAGGCCGAACAGATCGCCGGCGCCCACCTGGCGATTGGCGGTCTTGAGCACGCGCCCGAGGGCCGCATCGTCGTCATGCTCGGAGGGCGACGAATTCAGCAGGTTACGCAGGGACTCTTCGAAAGGATCGTACATGCCTACCTCGCACGGATTTGTTGGCTAGACGTGGCGCCCGCGGGCGAGGTCACATCTACAGCCAGCGCAGACGGCGGAACAGCCACCACTGCAGGGTGCCGATCCCCGCGAGGATGGCGCAGATGAGCAGGAAGCCATACCGGCTGTCCGCCCCGGGTATGCCGCCGACGTTGATGCCGAGCAGGCCGGTGAGAAAGCTCATGGGCAGGAAGAACACCGTGGTGACACCGAGCAGGTACATGGCGCGGTTCATCTTCTCGCTCATGCGCCGATGCTCGGCTTCGAGGATCAGCCCCACCCGCTCGCGGACCATCTCCAGCTCTTCCAGGTAGCGGGTCAGCCGGTTGTTCAGCTCGTTCCAGTAGTCGCCATCGCCGAAGCCGCTGCGCGTGAGCTGGCCGAAGATATCCCGCTGCGGTGCCAGGAAGCGACGCAGGCCGGCGGCCCTGCGCCGGACATGCAGCACCAGCCCGTGGTCGGGCATGAAGCGCTCGTCGCCGTCGAGCAGCTCTTCCTGCCCCTCCAGCTGTTCGGACAGATTGTCGATCAGCCCATCGACGCGATCGGTCAGGTGATGGGCCAGCTCAAGCACCAGTTCGGCGCTGTTGCGCGGCCCCTGCCCCTTCTCCAGCAGCGCGATCAATTCCTCGGTGGCGCGCAGCGGGCGCAGACGCAGGGAAATGACCCGGCGCGCACCGGCGAAGATGCGCACCGACACCATGTCCTCGGGATCGGCGCCGGGGTTGAGGTTGACGCCGCGCAGGAACAGCAGCAGCTCGTGCTCTGGCAGCGTCAGCAGGCGTGGGCGGGTGTTTTCTTCCAGCAGCAGGTCGCAGCTGAACTCGCTGAGGCCACTGTGCTCGCGCAGCCAGGCGCCGGTCTGCGGATGGCCGCGATCCCAGTGCAACCACAGGCTCTCGTGCTCGGCCAGGCGCAGGCCTTCCAGCTGGTCCCATTCCAGGCTGCGGGCGCCGCCCTCGCCGTCGAGCACGAAGGCATGCACCAGCCCCCAGTGCAGGTTGTCTTTCTCGTACATCCCTATTCGCACCCTACCGGGCCCGCGAAAACGGGCCCCAGCAGTATCACTCCGGCATCTTCAGCGGCTCGGGGGAAACGATCACGCCGTTGTTGTCGGCATATACGTAGTCGCCCGGCTTGAAGGTCACGCCACCGAAGGTCACCGGCACGTTGAGGTCGCCGATGTTGCGCTTGTCGGTCTTCATCGGGTGGCTGGCCAGGGCCTGCACGCCCAGGTCGGTCTGCGCCAGCACGTCGACGTCGCGCACGCAGCCGTAGATCACCATGCCTTCCCAGCCGTTCTTCGCGGCCTTCTCGGCGATCATGTCGCCCAGCAGCGCGCGGCGCAGGGAGCCACCGCCATCCACGACCAGCACCTTGCCCTTGCCCGGCTCGTCGGCCTGGGATTTGACCAGCGAGTTGTCTTCGTGGCACTTGACGGTGACGATCTCGCCCCCGAAGGAGTCGCGGCCGCCGAAGTTGGCGAACATGGGCTCGACCACCTGCACCAGCTCCGGGTAGGCGTCGCACAGATCGGGAGTGACGTATTGCATGGAAAAGCTCCTTTCAGTTGAACCTCAAACATCGATACCGATGCGGTCGCCGTCGTACGCCAGGCTGAACCGGCGAAGCGCCGCGCAGTGCGCGTTCAGCGGCCGGCCGCTGCACAGGTCGAACTCAACGCCATGGCGCGCGCAACGCAGCACCGAGCCGCTGAGGGTGGCGTCCTGCAGCGGCGCCCCGCGATGGGGACAGCGATTCTCCAGCAGCAGCGGCTGTCGCTCGACCACCAGCAACAGCAGGTCGAGACCGGCGACCCGGAAGGTCTGCCGATAGCCGTCCTGCAGATTGATCAGACGCTCCAGAGCGACGAACATGCGGATCGTGACCGAGCCGGCGGATTTCGTCACATCTTAGCCGCATGCCAGAGCGCTTGTAACCTCGTCCTGGCGTTTTTCGGGCGGCAGTCCCAGTTCCCGCAGCCAGTGCTCGACCAGCGGCCAGACCTCGGTCTGCGCCTCCTTGCTGACCAGCATCTCGATATGGCCGAAATCGCTGGAATAGCCCTTCTCCTTGCCCAGCAGCAGGAAGCTGCGCGGCGCCGAGATGAACTGGTCGTAGAGCTTGCGGCAGGCCCAGGCCGGGTCCTGCAGGTCGCCCGTGGCGCTCACCGCCAGCAGCGGCACCGTCACGTCGGCCATGCCGGCCCACCAGTCGCGCTCGGCGTCGCCGAAGCGGCCGAACAGCCGGTGCCAGCGCAGGCTTTCCAACGCCACACCGATCGGTTCGTCCTCGGGGCCGCGCTTGAAACGGGCACCGGAAATATGAGGAAAGCCCTTGAGCAACAGGCGGCTGCCCCATTCCAGGGGCGGCACCTTGAGCGGCCAATAGACACGGCTGATCTGGCTGCCGAACAGGGCCGCCGACGCGGCGCTGCTCTCGTCCAGGTAGCCGCCGCCCAGCGCGGCGGCCAGGGTGATGCCGCCCAGGGAGTGTCCGACCCAATGGGGCACCTGCCCGCTCTGCTCGCGAACGAAGGCGGCGATGGCCGGCAGATCGTAGCGGGCATATTCCGCCACGCTGTTGTGCTTGTACGCCTGGTTGCGCGGCGACAGGCCGTGTCCGCGCATCTCGGCGATCCATACGTCGAAACCGGCGCGAGCCAGGTGCGGGCCGAGTCCGATGCCACGCGGCGAGTACCAGAAACGCCGGTTGGAGAAGCTGCCGTGCAGCAGGATCACCGGCTGGCCGCGCTCCTGCTGACCGGCCAGGCCCAGCCGGGTCACGGCCAGCTCGACGGAGAAATCCGGCGCAGTGCCGGGCTTCAGGCGGTACACATCCTCGCTCAGATCGCCGCGCAGTTCGGCGCTGATCAGGGCGACGGGGAACAATTCGCTACTGCTTTGCATACTGCTTTCTTGCACAAGAATTGCCGGGAGCGACTGCTGAGGTCGTCCCTGGGCGATAGCCCGGGCCACAAAAAAGGCGGGATCACTCCCGCCCTTCTGCATACGACCGGATCAGCCTTGCTGCTGGCCCTCGGCGAGGAAGAACCAGGTGTCCAGCACCGAGTCCGGGTTCAGCGACACGCTCTCGATGCCCTGCTCCATCAGCCACTTGGCCAGGTCCGGGTGGTCCGACGGGCCCTGGCCGCAGATGCCGATGTACTTGCCGGCCTTGTTGCAGGCGGCGATGGCGTTGGCCAGCAGCTTCTTGACCGCCGGGTTACGCTCGTCGAACAGGTGGGCGACGATGCCGGAGTCGCGGTCCAGGCCCAGGGTCAGCTGGGTCAGGTCGTTGGAACCGATGGAGAAGCCGTCGAAGAACTCGAGGAATTCGTCGGCCAGCAGGGCGTTGGACGGCAGTTCGCACATCATGATGACCTTCAGGCCGTCCTGACCGCGGTTCAGACCGTTGCTGGCGAGCAGCTCGACCACCTGGGACGCCTCGCCCAGGGTGCGCACGAAGGGCACCATGATCTCGACGTTGGTCAGGCCCATCTCGTTGCGCACCTTCTTCAGCGCGCGGCACTCCAGCTCGAAGCAGTCGCGGAAGCTCTCGCTGATGTAGCGCGAGGCGCCACGGAAGCCGAGCATCGGGTTCTCTTCTTCCGGCTCGTACAGCTTGCCGCCGATCAGGTTGGCGTATTCGTTGGACTTGAAGTCCGACAGGCGCACGATGACCTTCTTCGGCCAGAAGGCCGCGGCCAGGGTGCTGATGCCCTCAACCAGCTTCTCGACATAGAAGCCGACCGGGTCGTCGTAGCCGGCGATGCGCTTCTCGACGCTGTCCTTGATCTCCGCCGGCAGGCCGGCGAAGTTCAGCAGCGCCTTGGGGTGCACGCCGATCATGCGGTTGATGATGAATTCGAGACGGGCCAGGCCGACGCCCTCGTTGGGCAGCTGGGCGAAGTCGAAGGCGCGGTCCGGGTTGCCCACGTTCATCATGATCTTGAACGGCAGGTCGGGCATGGCGTCGACCGAGTTCTTGCGGATGTCGAAGCCCAGCTGGCCTTCGAAGATGAAGCCGGTGTCGCCCTCGGCACAGGAGACGGTCACGCCCTGGCCGTCCTGCAGCACCTGGGTGGCGTTGCCGCAGCCGACCACGGCCGGGATGCCCAGTTCGCGGGCGATGATCGCCGCGTGGCAGGTACGACCGCCGCGGTTGGTGACGATGGCGCTGGCGCGCTTCATCACCGGCTCCCAGTCCGGGTCGGTCATGTCGGAGACCAGCACGTCGCCCGGCTGTACCTTGTCCATCTCGGACACGTCATGGATGACGCGCACCTTGCCGGCACCGATGCGCTGACCGATGGCGCGGCCTTCCACCAGGACCTTGCCCTTCTCCTTGAGCAGGTAGCGCTCCATCACGGTGGCGCTGCTGCGGCTCTTCACGGTCTCGGGGCGGGCCTGGACGATGTACAGCTTGCCGTCATCACCGTCCTTGGCCCACTCGATGTCCATCGGGCGGCCGTAGTGCTTCTCGATGATCAGCGCCTGCTTGGCCAGCTCGGTGACTTCGGCGTCGGACAGGGCGAAGCGGGCGCGGTCGGCGCGGTCCACGTCGACGGTCTTGACCGAGCGACCGGCCTTGGCTTCGTCGCCGTAGACCATCTTGATCGCCTTGCTGCCCAGGTTGCGACGCAGGATCGCCGGACGACCAGCTTCCAGGGTCTGCTTGTGCACATAGAACTCGTCGGGGTTCACCGCGCCCTGCACCACGGTCTCGCCGAGGCCGTAGGCGCCGGTGATGAACACCACGTCGCGGAAGCCGGACTCGGTGTCCAGGGTGAACATCACGCCGGCGGTGCCGGTTTCCGAACGCACCATGCGCTGCACGCCGGCGGACAGGGCGACCAGCTTGTGGTCGAAGCCCTGGTGCACGCGGTAGGCGATGGCGCGGTCGTTGAACAGGGAGGCGAACACTTCCTTGGCCGCGCGGATCACGTTGTCCACGCCACGGATGTTGAGGAAGGTCTCCTGCTGGCCGGCAAAGGAAGCGTCGGGCAGGTCTTCGGCGGTGGCGGAGGAACGCACGGCGACGGCCATGTTGTCGTTGCCGGCACTCATCTCGGCGAAGGCGGTGCGGATGTCGGCGTCCAGCTGGGCCGGGAACTCGGCGTCCATCACCCACTGGCGGATCTGCGCGCCGGTCTTGGCCAGGGCGTTGACGTCGTCCACGTCCAGCGCGTCGAGGGCGGCGTGGATGCGGTCGTTGAGGCCGCTCTGTTCGAGGAAGTCACGGTAGGCCTGGGCGGTGGTGGCGAAACCACCGGGAACCGATACGCCAGCACCGGCGAGGTTGCTGATCATCTCGCCGAGGGATGCGTTCTTGCCCCCTACATGCTCCACATCGTGGACGCCGAGCTTATCGAGGGAAATGACGTACTCTACCAAGGTGAACTCTCCACTGTACGTGGCAGAGCCGGTGCAGCGCCGCCGCATCCTGGCTTTGCCTCAAGGAAATAAGTCACAATGCCGACCAGTACGGGCCCGGCAAAGGGGGCCTATCATAGCCAAGAATCGTTCCTGACTTAAGGCCTCCGGCATCAATGAAACGAACCGCATTCTTCATTTCCGACGGCACCGGCATCACCGCGGAAACCCTTGGTCAAAGTCTGCTGGCGCAATTCGAGACCATCAGCTTCACCAAGCTCACGCGCCCCTATATAGACAGCGTCGAGAAGGCGCGGGCCATGGTACAGCAAATCAACAATGCTGCCGAGAAAGACGGCGCCCGGCCGATCATCTTCGACACCGTGGTCAACCACGAAATCCGCGACATCCTGGGCCAGTCCGAAGGCTTCATGATCGACATCTTCTCGACCTTCCTGGCGCCGCTGGAGGCCGAGCTCAGCGAGCATTCGTCCTACTCGGTCGGCAAGTCCCACTCCATCGCCAGCAGCACCAACTACATGGAGCGCATCGAGGCGGTCAACTTCGCCCTGGACAACGACGACGGCGCCCGCACCCACTACTACGACAAGGCCGACCTGATCCTGATCGGCGTTTCCCGCTGCGGCAAGACGCCCACCTGCCTGTACATGGCCATGCAGTTCGGCATCCGCGCCGCCAACTACCCCCTCACCGAGGAGGACATGGAGCGCCTGCAGCTGCCGACTGCCCTCAAGCCCTACAAGCACAAGCTGTTCGGCCTGACCATCGACCCCGACCGCCTCACCGCCATCCGCCACGAGCGCAAGCCCAACAGCCGCTACGCCAGCTTCGCCCAGTGCGAATTCGAGGTGCGCGAGGTGGAGAACCTGCTTCGTCGCGAAGGCATCAACTTCATCAACTCGACCCACTTCTCCGTCGAGGAAATCTCGGCGAAGATTCTGGTCGAGAAAGGCGTCGAACGACGCCTCAAATAATCCAGTTGCCCAGCCGGTGATGTCATGACACTCATGGACGCGGTTTTGTTCGCCCCCATCGCGGCGCTGATCTCCCTCGGCCCGGGCCCCAACAACTTCTGCGCCCTCAACAACGGCATCAACTACGGCCTGCGGGCCGCGCTGCTGGCCACCTTCGGCCGGCTGGCGTCCTACGCCATCTTCCTGTTCATCTCCGCGGTCGGCCTCGGCGCCATGCTGCTGGCCTCGGAGACCGCCTTCACCCTCATCAAGTGGGTCGGCGCGCTCTATCTGGTGTACCTGGGCATCCGCACCTGGCGCAGCACCGAGTTCAGCGGCCTGAAGGTCGACGAGGGCGAGCTGCGCCCCCAGTCCGCCGCCAGGGCGCCCATCGGCAAGCTGATGCTCAACGAGTTCCTGGTCGGCATCAGCAACCCGAAGGCCATCCTGCTGTTCGCCGCGATCTTCCCCCAGTTCATCAAGCCCGGCGAGCCGGCGGCCGAGCAGTTCCTCTACCTCGGCAGCACCTACCTGCTGGCCGAGCTTTGCGTCGCCTCCATGGCCTATGCCCTGTTCGGCCTGCAGATTCGTCGCCTGGTGCGCAGCCGCAAGGGCGTCAGCCGCCTGAACAAGGGCACCGGTGCCTTCTTCGTCGGCGCCGGCGGCCTGATGCTGGGTGTCAATCACCACTGACGCCCAGCGCGAGCGAGACCTAGAACGCGTCGCCCGGCACCCTCACCCAGCCTTCCATCAGTATCCGCGCGCTGCGGCTCATGATCGCCTTGGTCACCGTCCACTGCCCCTCGACCAGCCTCGCCTGGGCACCGACCCGCAAGGTGCCGGACGGATGGCCGAAACGCACCGCCTCGCGCTCGCCGCCACCGGCGGCCAGGTTGACCAGGGTGCCAGGGATCGCCGCCGCCGTGCCGATGGCCACGGCGCAGGTGCCCATCATGGCGTGGTGCAGCTTGCCCATGGACAGGGCGCGCACCAGCAGGTCGACATCGCTCGCCTCGACCGTCTTGCCGCTCGACGCCCGGTAGCTCCGGGGCTGGGTGACGAAGGCGATCTTCGGCGTGTGCTGGCGGGTCGCCGCTTCTTCCGCGGTCTTGATCAGCCCCATGCGCAGGGCACCGGCGACGCGGATCTGCTCGAAGCGCGCCAGCTGCGCCGGATCGCCGTTGATGTCCTCACGCAGTTCGGTGCCCTGGTAGCCGATGTCCTCGGCGTTGACGAACACCGTGGGGATGCCGGCGGTGATCATGGTCGCCTTGAAGGTACCGATGCCGGGGACTTCCAGATCGTCGACCAGGTTGCCAGTGGGGAACATCGAACCGCCCTTCTCGCCGTCATCGGACGGATCGAGGAACTCCAGCACGATCTCGGCGGCCGGGAAGGTGACGCCGTCCAGCTCGAAGTCGCCGATTTCCTGCACCTGGCCGCCGGTCACCGGCACGTGGGCGATGATGGTCTTCTGGATGTTGGCCTGCCAGATACGCACCACACAGGTGCCGTTCTCGGGGATGCGCGCCGGATCGACCAGCCCCGCATGGATGGCGAAGGCGCCGGCGGCGGTGGACAGGTTGCCGCAGTTGCCGCTCCAGTCGACGAAGGCCTTGTCGATGGAGACCTGGCCGTAGAGGTAGTCGACGTCGTGGTCCGGCTGGCTGCTGCGCGACAGGATCACGCACTTGCTGGTGCTGGAGGTGGCGCCGCCCATGCCGTCGATGTGCGCGGCATAAGGGTCGGGGCTGCCGATCACGCGCATGAACAGCCTGTCGCGCGCCTCGCCCGGTACCCGGCAGCTTTCCGGCAGGTCCTGCAGGCGGAAGAACACGCCCTTGCTGGTGCCGCCACGCATGTAGGTAGCGGGAATCTTGATCTGTTGCGCCATGATTTCGTCCTGGCTGATGAAGGTAGATCCTATGTTCATAGGCAGTGATTTGGCGCTGTGAGCCTACTGGGTCCCCGCCTTCGCGGGGACGACGGCATGGAAGGATGGCGGGCCTGCCCCCGTCATTCCCGCGTAGGCGGGAATCCAGGTATTGCTGGCCCTCAGGGCCTACTCCCTCTCCCATTCATGGGAGAGGGAGCAGTCCGTGCTATCAGGCAACCGCCCCTTCAAGGAAGTCCTTGGCGAAGCGCTGCAACACGCCACCGGCCTTGTACACGCTGACGTCGGCGGCGGTATCCAGGCGGCAGGTCACCGGCACCCGCACCACCTCGCCGCTGCGACGGTTGATCACCAGGGTCAGGTCGCAGCGCGGCGACACCTCGCCCTTGATGTCGTAGGTCTCGGTGCCGTCCAGGCCCAGGGTCAGGCGCGTGGTACCCGGCTTGAACTCCACCGGCAGCACGCCCATGCCCACCAGATTGGTGCGGTGGATGCGCTCGAAGCCCTCGGCGACGATCACCTCGACCCCGGCCAGACGCACGCCCTTGGCCGCCCAGTCGCGGGACGAACCCTGGCCGTAGTCGGCGCCGGCGACGATGATGAGGTTCTGCTTGCGATTCATGTAGGTCTCGATGGCCTCCCACATGCGCATGACCTGACCTTCCGGCTCGACGCGGGCCAACGAGCCCTTCTTCACCTGGCCGTCGACCACGGCCATCTCGTTGACCAGCTGCGGGTTGGCGAAGGTGGCGCGCTGGGCGGTCAGGTGGTCGCCGCGGTGGGTCGCGTAGGAATTGAAGTCCTCCTCCGGCAGGCCCATCTTGTGCAGGTATTCGCCGGCGGCCGAGTCCATCAGGATCGCGTTGGACGGCGACAGGTGGTCGGTGGTGATGTTGTCCGGCAGGATCGCCAGCGGACGCATGCCCTTGAGCGTGCGCTCACCGGCCAGGGCGCCTTCCCAGTACGGCGGGCGACGGATGTAGGTGGACATCGGGCGCCAGTCGTACAGCGGGCTGTCCGCCTCCTGCACACTGCCCAGGTCGAACATCGGGATGTAGACCTGGCGGAACTGCTCCGGCTTGACGCTGGCGGCGACGATGGCGTCGATCTCCTCGTCGGACGGCCACAGGTCCTTGAGGGTGATGGGATTGCCGCTGGCATCGGTGCCCAGCGGGTCCTGCTCGATATCGAAGCGCACGGTGCCGGCGATGGCGTAGGCCACCACCAGCGGCGGCGAGGCCAGGAAGGCCTGCTTGGCGTACGGGTGGATGCGCCCGTCGAAGTTGCGGTTGCCGGAGAGCACGGCGGTGGCATACAGGTCGCGGTCGATGATCTCCTTCTGGATCACCGGATCGAGCGCGCCGGACATGCCGTTGCAGGTGGTGCAGGCGTAGGCGACGATGCCGAAGCCGAGTTTTTCCAGCTCCGGCAGCAGGCCGGCCTCTTCCAGGTACAGCCTGGCGACCTTCGAGCCAGGGGCGAAGGAGGTCTTCACCCAGGGCTTGCGCACCAGGCCCAGCGCGTTGGCCTTCTTCGCCACCAGGCCGGCGGCGACCACGTTGCGCGGATTGGAGGTGTTGGTGCAGCTGGTGATGGCGGCAATGATCACCGCGCCGTCCGGCATCAGGCCCTCCGCTTCCTCGACCTTGCCACTCTGCAGCTTGGCTTCGTCGGCGATGCCGC
The DNA here is from genome assembly GCF_019655855.1 of Pseudomonas paralcaligenes. Classification (GTDB taxonomy): domain Bacteria; phylum Pseudomonadota; class Gammaproteobacteria; order Pseudomonadales; family Pseudomonadaceae; genus Aquipseudomonas; species Aquipseudomonas paralcaligenes. The sequence goes on from NZ_BPFX01000025.1 coordinate 231,183, forward strand.
GCTCGGCCAGCGCCGAGGTCGGCAGGCGGCGGTGCGGGTTGGACGGGCCGGCCATGTTGCGCACCACGCTGCCCAGGTCGAAGGACAGCACGCGCTCGTACTCGGCGGTCTTCAGCGCATCGCTCCACAGGCCGAGGGCCTTGGCGTAGTTCTCCACCAGAGCCACCTGCTCCGGCTCGCGGCCGGTGAGCTTGAGGTAGTCGATGGTCTGGCCGTCGATGTAGAACATCGAGGCGGTGGCGCCGTATTCCGGGCACATGTTGGAGATGGTCGCGCGGTCGCCGATGGACAGGCTGTCGGCCCCCTCGCCGAAGAACTCGACGTAGGCGCCGACCACGCGTTCCTTGCGCAGGAACTCGGTGATCGCCAGGACGATATCGGTGGCAGTGATGCCGGGCTTGCGCTGGCCGGTCAGTTCCACGCCGACGATATCGGGCAGGCGCATCATCGACGGATGGCCGAGCATCACGGTTTCCGCTTCCAGGCCGCCGACGCCGATGGCGATCACGCCCAGGGCATCCACATGCGGGGTGTGCGAGTCGGTGCCGACGCAGGTGTCGGGGAAGGCCACGCCACCGCGCGCCTGGATCACCGGGCTCATCTTCTCCAGGTTGATCTGGTGCATGATGCCGTTGCCGGCCGGGATCACGTCGACGTTCTTGAACGCGGTCTTGGTCCACTCGATGAAGTGGAAGCGGTCCTCGTTGCGGCGGTCCTCGATGGCGCGGTTCTTCTCGAAGGCGTCCGGGTCGAAGCCCGGCGCTTCCACGGCCAGCGAGTGGTCGACGATCAGCTGGGTCGGCACCACCGGGTTGACCTTGGACGGGTCGCCGCCCTGCTCGGCGATGGCATCACGCAGGCCGGCCAGGTCGACCAGCGCGGTCTGGCCGAGGATGTCGTGGCAGACCACCCGCGCCGGGTACCAGGGGAAGTCCAGGTCGCGCTTGCGGTAGATCAGCTGCTCCAGCGAGGCGGTCAGGCTCTGCGGGTCGCAGCGGCGCACCAGCTGTTCGGCCAGCACGCGGGAGGTGTACGGCAGGCAGGCCCAGGCGCCGGGCTTGATGGCGTCCACCGCCGCGGGGGCGTTGTAGTAGTCCAGGTCTGTGCCTGGCAGGCGTTCACGGTATTGGCTGTTCATGGTCGAACCTGTATGGGCTTGGCGGGCGGCCCCGGCGACCCTCTCCCGTCCGGGAGAAGGCGCGCTGCACGGTCAGCGAGGAGCGCGCCGCTGGATTACGGACGGTCCTTGAGGGGCACGAACTTCAGGTCTTCCGGACCGACGTAGTTGGCGCTCGGCCGGATGATCTTGCCGTCGATGCGCTGCTCGATGACGTGGCTGGACCAGCCCGAGGTGCGGGCGATCACGAACAGCGGGGTGAACATGGCGGTGGGCACGCCCATCATGTGGTAGCTGACGGCGCTGAACCAGTCGAGGTTGGGGAACATCTTCTTGATGTCCCACATGATGGTTTCCAGGCGCTCGGCGATGTCGTACATCTTGGTGTTGCCCTGCTCGCCCGAGAGCTGGCGGGCCACTTCCTTGATCACCTTGTTGCGCGGGTCGGCCACGGTGTAGACCGGGTGGCCGAAGCCGATCACCACTTCCTTGCGCTCGACGCGGGCGCGGATGTCGGCCTCGGCCTCGTCCGGGTTGTCGTAGCGCTTCTGGATCTCGAAGGCCACCTCGTTGGCGCCGCCGTGCTTGGGCCCGCGCAGCGCGCCAATACCGCCGGCGATGCAACTGAACATGTCGGAGCCGGTGCCGGCGACCACCCGGGAGGTGAAGGTGGAGGCGTTGAACTCGTGCTCGGCGTACAGGATCAGCGACGTGTGCATAGCGCGCACCCAGGACTCGCGCGGCTTCTCGCCGTGCAGCAGGTGCAGGAAGTGGCCGCCGATGGAGTCGTCGTCGGTCTCCACCTCGATGCGCCGGCCGTTGTGGCTGAAGTGGTACCAGTACAGCAGCATGGAACCCAGCGAGGCCATCAGCTTGTCGGCGATGTCGCGGGCGCCCGGGTGGTTGTGGTCTTCCTTCTCCGGCTGCAGGCAGCCGAGCACCGACACGCCGGTGCGCATCACATCCATCGGGTGGGCGGACGGCGGCAGCTGTTCCAGGGCGGCCTTGAGGCCCGCCGGCAGGCCGCGCAGGGCCTTGAGCTTGGCCTTGTAGGCCGCCAGCTCGGCGACGTTCGGCAGCTTGCCGTGTACCAGCAGGTGGGCGATTTCCTCGAACTCGCAGGTGGTGGCGACATCGAGAATGTCGTAGCCGCGGTAGTGCAGGTCGTTGCCGGTGCGGCCGACGGTGCACAGAGCGGTGTTGCCGGCGGCGGTGCCGCTCAGGGCCACGGACTTCTTCGGCTTGAAGCCAGGGGTGGTCGTTTCTTGGGCGCTCATCGCGGGTGTCTCCTCATCATTCGTTCTTGTGCGTGCGCAGGCGGGCCTGCGTGCCGATCACTTCTTGCCGGCGGCGAACAGCGCGTCCAGCTTCTGCTCGAAGGCGTGGTAGCCGATGCGGTCGTACAGTTCAACGCGAGTCTGCATCTGCTCGATGACGTCTTTCTGATGGCCGTTCTGGCGGATCGAGGTGTAGACACTTTCCGCTGCCTTGTTGGCCGCACGGAAGGCGGACAGCGGGTAGAGCTGGATGGCGACGCCGACCGAGGCCAGCTCGTCGCGGGTGAACAGCGGCGTGGCGCCGAACTCGGTGATGTTGGCCAGCACCGGCACGTTCAGCGCATCGACGAAGCGCTTGTAGGTCGGCAGGTCATAGGCGGCCTCGGCGAAGATGCCGTCGGCGCCCGCCTCCACGTAGCGCTGGCAGCGCTCGATGGCGGCGTCCACGCCCTCGGCCTGGATCGCATCGGTGCGGGCGATCAGGAAGAAGTCCGGGTCGGTCTTGGCATCGGCGGCGGCACGCACACGGTCGACCATTTCTTCGCAGGAGACGATTTCCTTGCCCGGACGATGGCCGCAGCGCTTGGCGCCGACCTGGTCCTCGATATGGGCGGCGGCGGCGCCGGCCTTGATCAGGTTCTTGATGGTGCGCTCGATGTTGAAGGCGCTGGGGCCGAAGCCGGTGTCGATGTCCACCAGCAGCGGCAGGTCGCACACGTCGGTGATGCGGCGCACGTCGGTGAGCACGTCGTCCAGGGTGTTGATGCCCAGGTCCGGCAGGCCGAGGGAGCCGGCCGCCACGCCGCCGCCGGACAGGTAGATGGCGCGGAAGCCGGCACGCTTGGCCAGCAGTGCGTGGTTGGCGTTGATCGCGCCGATGACCTGCAGCGGTTTCTCTTCGGCAAGGGCCTTACGGAAACGCTGGCCGGCGGTGTTCTGACTCATGACTCACCTCGTGTTTTGGACGGGTTGGCGAGCGCTTCCTGGTAGTGGCGCTCGATGTTGCGCTTGGAGGCGCCGATGTGACGGCGCATCAGCAGCTCGGCCAGTTCGCCGTCACGGTCGGCGATGGCATCGAGAATGCGGTGGTGTTCGGCGAAGGCCTGGTGCGGCCGGTTGGGCATGCTGGAGAACTGCAGCCGGTACATGCGCACCAACTGGTACAGCTCGCCGCAGAGCATCTGCGCCAGGGTCTTGTTGCGGCTGCCCTGGATGATCCGGTAGTGGAAGTCGAAATCGCCTTCCTGCTGGTAGTAGCCCACGCCGGCCTTGAACGCGGCGTCCTGCTCATGCAGCTCGAGCACCCGGCGCAGTTCGTTGATCTCGTCCCGCCCCATGCGCTCGGCCGCCAGGCGGCAGGCCATGCCCTCCAGGGACTCGCGGATCTCGTACAGTTCGATCAGTTCGGCATGGCTGAGCGAGACCACCCGGGCGCCCACGTGGGGAACTCGCACCAGCAGCTTCTGTCCCTCGAGACGGTGTATCGCTTCGCGCAACGGCCCTCGGCTGATGCCGTAGGTGCGCGCCAGCTCGGGCTCGGAGATCTTGCTGCCCGGGGGAATTTCGCCCTGCACGATGGCCGCCTGGATGCGGCGGAAGACGTGTTCGGCCAGGGTTTCCGAGTCGCCCTGGTCGGCAGCGGTCGAGTCGATAAATTCGAGCATCATTGTCAACAACACTGACTTAGACGAGCCCAAAATAAGCCCTGAAAAGCCTTTATGTCAATGAACAAAACCAGGATTGTCGACAATCTGAAGAGGGAGCAAAACGGTGCCCAACCGATCATTTCACCTGCAGAAACGCTCATAAGCGGCTGTCGCCACAGAAAAACCCCATGTTAGAATGCCGCCCGCATCCACCGGCCCAGGCCACCCGTGCGCCTGCTAGACTTCATCGGCCGGCCTCATGCCCCGCCGCCCCGACGACGCGACCCATCAAAGGATTTATGCGACTCACGTCCCTCGCCATCCTCCTCGGCATCCTGATGCTTCCCGGCCTGAGTCCCGCCGCCGAAAAGACCGTCTATGGTCTGAACGAATACGTCAGCCTTACCGAACTGGACCTGCAGGTCGCCGCCAAGCTCGACACCGGCGCCAAGACCGCGTCCCTCAGCGCCCGTGACATCAAGCGCTTCAAGCGCGACGGCGAGACCTGGGTGCGCTTCTACCTGGCCATCGACGACGCCCACGAGCATCCGATCGAGCGCCCGCTGGCGCGCATCAGCAAGATCAAGCGCCGCGCCGGCGACTTCGATCCCGACGAAGACAAGACCTACACCGCACGCCCGGTGATCGAACTGCAGCTGTGCATGGGCAAGGCCCGACGCACCATCGAAGTGAACCTGACCGACCGCAGCGCCTTCCAATACCCGCTGCTGATCGGCTCCGAAGCGCTCAAGCGCCTGGATGCCCTGGTCGATCCCAGTCTTAAATATGCTGCTGGCAAACCTGGCTGCACCTCCGCAAACTCTGCCGAGTAACTCACATGCGCTCTCTTACCCTGCATCTGAAAGTCCTGATCACCCTCCTGGTGACGGTGGGCGTTCTGGTCACGGCCTACCAGATCTTCATCCTCGGCATCCCGGTGACCGAAGACGAGACCGACGATCTGTGGAACATCGACGCCAAGGTCGAATTCCAGGCCAGCCCGCGCGAACCGGTGAAAGTGCAGATGTTCGTGCCGCCGTTGAACCAGGACTACGTGAGCCTCAACGAGAGCTTCATCTCCAACAACTACGGGGTGAGCGTCAACCGCGTCGACGGCAACCGCAAGCTGACCTGGTCGGCCCGCCGCGCCAACGGCAACCAGACCCTCTACTACCGCCTGGTACTGACCAAGCGCTACAGCGGCGAGCCGGCCAAGGCCAAGGGCCCGATCTTCCGCGACAGCATCGCCGTGGAAGGCGCCGAGAAGATCGCCGCCGAAGCCCTGCTCGCCCCCATCCGCCAGCACTCAGCGGACGTGCAGACCTTCATCAGCGAGACCATCAAGCGTGTCAACAATGCCGGCGACGATAACGTCAAGCTGCTGCTCGGCGGCGACTCGTCCACCGCCAACAAGGCCAAGGTGATCGACCTGCTGCTGTCCATCGCCCACGTGCCGATGGAGCGCGTGCACACCATCCGCCTGGTCGCCGACGCCCAGCAGACCCCGGAACTGTGGCTGCGCAGCTTCAACGGCGACAACTGGCTGTACTTCAACCCGGAAACCGGCGAACAGGGCCTGCCGGTCGATCGCGTGGTCTGGTGGACCGGCGACGAGCCGCTGGTGACTATCGAGGGCGGCAAGAAACCGCAGGTCAGCTTCACCCTGAACAACAGCGAGATGAACGCCATCCGCCTGGCCAAGCTGACCGACGAGAACACCGACGTCGACTTCCTCGAATACTCGCTGTACGGCCTGCCGCTGCAGACCCAGCAGACCTACCAGATCATGATCATGATCCCGATCGGGGTGCTGGTGATCCTGATCCTGCGCAACCTCGGCGGCCTGCAGACCCTCGGCACCTTCACCCCGGTACTGATCGCCCTCGCCTTCCGCGAGACCCAGCTGGGCTTCGGCATCGCGCTGTTCACCATCATCACCGCGCTCGGCCTGTCGCTACGCTCATACCTCGAACACCTCAAACTGCAGATGCTGCCACGGCTGTCGGTGGTGCTGACCTTCGTGGTGGTGCTGATCGCGGTGATCAGCCTGTTCAGCCACAAGCTCGGCCTGGAGCGCGGCCTGTCGGTGGCCCTGTTCCCGATGGTGATCCTGACCATGACCATCGAGCGTCTGTCCATCACCTGGGAAGAGCGCGGCGGCGCCCACGCCTTCAAGGTCGCCGTCGGCACCCTGATCGCCGCATCGCTGGCCCACATGCTGATGAGCATCGAGCAGCTGACCTACTTCGTCTTCACCTTCCCGGCCGTGCTGCTGATCCTGGTGGGCTTCATGCTGGCGATGGGTCGCTACCGCGGCTACCGCCTGACCGAGCTGTTCCGCTTCAAAGCCTTCCTGAAGGATTGAACCCATGATCGGCCTGTGGAAGACGTGGAAGGCCCTTGAAGCCAAAGGCATCATGGGCATCAACCGACGCAACGCGGACTACGTGCTGAAGTACAACAAACGGCACCTGTACCCGATCGTCGACGACAAGATCATCACCAAGGAGCGGGCCATCGAGGCCGGCATCCATGTGCCGGAGCTGTACGGCATCATCTCCACGGAGAAGGAGATCGAGCGCTTCGACGAAATCATCGGCGGCCGTAGCGACTTCGTCATCAAACCGGCCCAGGGCGCCGGCGGCGACGGCATCCTGGTGATCGCCGACAAGTTCGAGGGCCGCTTCAAGACCGTCTCCGGCAAGATCGTCAGCCACGACGAGATCGAGCAGCAGCTCTCCAGCATTCTGTCCGGCCTGTATTCGCTGGGCGGCCACCGCGACCGCGCGCTGATCGAATACCGCGTCACCCCGGACCCGATCTTCAAGAGCATCAGCTACGAGGGCGTGCCGGACATCCGCATCATCGTGCTGATGGGCTACCCGGTGATGGCCATGCTGCGCCTGCCGACCCGCCAGTCCAACGGCAAGGCCAACCTGCACCAGGGCGCCATCGGCGTCGGCGTGGACCTGGCCACTGGCGTGACCCTGCGCGGCACCTGGCTGAACAACAAGATCACCAAGCACCCGGACACCACCAACGCGGTGGACGGCGTGCAGCTGCCCAACTGGGACGGCTTCATGAAGCTGGCGGCCGGCTGCTACGAGCTGTGCGGCCTCGGCTATATCGGCGTGGACATGGTGCTGGACGTGGACAAGGGCCCGCTGATCCTCGAACTCAACGCCCGCCCCGGCCTGAACATCCAGATCGCCAACGACTGCGGCCTGACCCATCGCGCCCACGCGGTGGAAGCCCGCATCGCGGAACTGGCGAAGGACGACATCAAGGAAAGCCCGGAGGAGCGCGTGCGTTTCTCCCAGCAGCTGTTCGGCCACATCAAGCCGAAGGAAGTCTGATACAGGGCGCGCGAACGAAGCCCCCTCAAACCCCGTCATTCCCGCGCAGGCGGGAATCCATGCGCAGTGTTGCTGGGTCCCCGCCTGCGCGGGGATGACGGGACGGGGCGTGCAGGTTCTGAATACACGAGCGCGGTCACCATTCGGTCATCGCCCCGTCACCTGCGCGACACGGCATCGGTCCAGACTGATGCCATGAATGTCACAAGCCTGCATATCGCCCTGGTCAGCGAGACCTATCCGCCCGAAGTCAATGGCGTGGCCAACACCCTCGGCCGGCTCTGCCAGGGCCTGCGCGAGCGCGGCCATCGACTGCAGCTGGTACGCCCGCGCCAGGTCGACGAAGCCGGCGCCAGCGACGAGGAACTGCTGCTGACACGCGGCTGGCCGCTGCCCGGCTACGCCGGCCTGCAGTGGGGACAGTCGTCGCTGCACAAGCTGCTCCGGCGCTGGCAGCGCAACCGGCCGGACGTGCTCTACATCGCCACCGAAGGCCCGCTCGGCCTCTCGGCCCTACGCGCCGCGCGGCGTCTCGGCATCCCGGTGGTCAGCGGCTTCCACACCAACTTCCAGCAATACAGCGGCCACTACGGCCTGGGCCTGCTCAGCCGCCTGCTGACCGGCTACCTACGCTGGTTCCACAACCGCTCGCGGCTAACCTTGGTGCCCAGCCCCAGCCAGCGACTGGAACTGCAGCGGCGCGGTTTCGAGCGGCTGGAACTGCTGGCCCGCGGCGTGGATGGCCAGCTGTTCCACCCAGCACGGCGCTCGCCGGAACTACGCGCCGCCTGGGGCCTGGAGGAAGACGAGATCGCCGTGCTGCACGTCGGCCGCCTGGCCGCGGAAAAGAACCTGCAACTGCTGGTGCGCACCTATCGGGCGCTGCAACAGTCCCGGCTACGCCTGCGGCTGGTGATGGTCGGGGATGGCCCGCTGCGGGCACAGCTGCAGGAAGAGCTGCCGGACGCCGTGTTCTGCGGCGTGAAGCGCGGCGAGGACCTGGCCGCTCACTACGCCAGCGGCGACCTGTTCCTCTTTCCCAGCCTGTCGGAGACCTTCGGCAACGTGCTGCTGGAGGCCCTGGCCTCGGGGCTCGGCGTAGTCGCCTTCGACCAGGCGGCGGCAGCCCTGCATATCCGCCACGGCCACAACGGCGCGCTGGCCACACCCGGCGACGAGCAGACCTTCATCGACGCGGCGCACTGGCTGCTGCACGATGCCGAGAGCCTGCGGCGGGTGCGCCTGAATGCCCGCCAGCACGCGGGCAAGCAGGGCTGGCCGCAGATCGTCGCCCAGTTCGAGGCGCATCTGCACCAGGCCAGCCGGCCCGGCACAGATCAACCCTGAGTGGCGATCAGTCCAGCTGCTCCATGAGCTCGTCGGGGATTTCCGCGTTGTGGTAGACGTTCTGCACGTCGTCCAGGTCCTCGAGCATGTCGATCAGCTTGAGCACCTTCTTCGCGGTCTCCAGGTCGGCAATCGGCGCGCTGACCGACGGGATCATGGCGATCTCCGCTTCCTCGCTCTTGAAACCGGCACCCTGCAGGGCCTCGTTCACCGCGTGGAAGTCGGAGAAGCTGGTGGAGACCAGGGCCGAACCATCCTCGCCCATCTCCACGTCATCGGCGCCGGCCTCCAGGGCCGCCTCCATCAAAGCGTCTTCGTCCACGCCCGGGGCGTAGCTGATCTGCCCCTTGCGCTCGAACATGTAGGCCACCGAGCCGTCGGTGCCGAGGTTGCCGCCACACTTGGTGAAGGCGTGGCGCACGTCGGCGGCGGTGCGGTTGCGGTTGTCGGTCATGGCCTCGACGATGATCGCCACGCCACTCGGCGCGTAGCCTTCGTAGCTCAGCTCGATCATGTTGTCGGCTTCGTTGTTGCCGGCGCCACGGGCGATGGCACGGTCGATCACGTCACGCGACATGTTGGCGGTCAGCGCCTTGTCCACCGCCAGGCGCAGGCGCGGATTGTCCGCCGGCACCCCGCCGCCGTGCTTGGCAGCCACGGTCAGCTCACGGATCAGCTTGGTGAAGATCTTGCCGCGCTTGGCGTCCTGACGCCCCTTGCGGTGCTTGATGTTGGCCCATTTGGAATGACCAGCCATAACTCACTCCGTCTCTTCGATCGATTTCGTACCGCTGAAATGCAAGGAGCCTGGCATGCCAGGCTCCTGTCGCTCTCTCTTATTCCGCCTTGGGCTGTTCGCGCAGGCGGATGTGCAGCTCGCGCAGCGCCTTGGCATCGACGATGCCCGGCGCCTGGGTCATGACGCAGGCCGCGCTCTGGGTTTTCGGGAAGGCAATGACCTCGCGGATCGAGCTGGCGCCAGTCATCAGCATCACCAGGCGATCCAGGCCGAAGGCCAGGCCGCCATGGGGCGGAGCGCCGAACTTCAGCGCGTCGAGCAGGAAGCCGAACTTCTCCTGCTGCTCGTCCTCGCTGATGCCGAGCACTCGGAACACCGCCTGCTGCATGCCCTTGTCGTGGATACGGATGGAGCCGCCACCCAGCTCGGTACCGTTGAGCACCATGTCGTAGGCGCGGGACAGCGCGGCGGCCGGGTTGGCTTCCAGCTCTTCCGGCGAGCACTTGGGCGCGGTGAACGGGTGATGCATGGCGGTCAGGCTGCCGTCGTCGTTCTCCTCGAACATCGGGAAGTCGACCACCCACAGCGGCGCCCACTCACAGGTGAGCAGGTTCAGATCGTGGCCGACCTTGATGCGCAACGCGCCCAGGGCATCGCAGACGATCTTGGCCTTGTCGGCGCCGAAGAACACGATGTCGCCATCGACGGCGCCCACGCGGTCGAGGATGACCTTGAGGTTGTCCTCCGGGATGAACTTGACGATCGGCGACTGCAGGCCCTCGACGCCCTTGGCGCGCTCGTTGACCTTGATGTAGGCCAGGCCCTTGGCGCCGTAGTTGCCGACAAACTTGGTGTAGTCGTCGATCTGGCTGCGCGGCATGGAGGCGGCGCCCGGCACACGCAGGGCGGCAACGCGGCCCTTCGGATCGTTGGCAGGGCCCGAGAACACCTTGAATTCCACGTCCTTGAGCTGGTCGGCCACGTCGACCAGTTCCAGCGGGATGCGCAGGTCCGGCTTGTCGGAGCCGAAGCGACGCATGGCCTCGGCCAGGGTCATGTGCGGCAGCTCGTCGAACTCCACGTCCAGCACTTCCTTGAACAGGTTGCGGATCATGGTCTCGGTGAGGCCCATGATGTCGTCTTCGTCGAGGAAGCTGGTCTCGAGGTCGATCTGGGTGAATTCCGGCTGGCGGTCGGCGCGCAGGTCCTCGTCGCGGAAGCACTTGGCGATCTGGTAGTAGCGGTCGAAGCCAGCCACCATCAGCAGCTGCTTGAACAGCTGCGGCGACTGCGGCAGGGCGAAGAAGCTGCCGGCGTGGGTGCGGCTCGGCACCAGGTAGTCGCGCGCACCCTCTGGGGTGGCACGGGTCAGGATCGGGGTCTCGACGTCGAGGAAGCCGTTGTCGTCCAGGTAGCGGCGGATGCTGCTGGTGATGCGCGAACGCAGCTTCAGCTTGGCGGCCATCTCCGGGCGGCGCAGGTCGATGAAGCGGTAGCGCAGGCGGGTTTCCTCGCCCACGTCGGAGTACTCGTCCAGCGGGAACGGCGGGGTCTCGGCCTGGTTCAGCACTTCCAGCTCGTAGCCCAGGACCTCGATGGCGCCGCTGGCCATGTTCGGGTTGCGTGCGCCCTCCGGGCGCAGGCGCACCTTGCCGGTGACCTTGACCACGTACTCGCTGCGCACGCGGTCGGCCTTGGCGAAGGTGTCGGCGCGATCCGGGTCGAACACCACCTGGGCCAGGCCTTCACGGTCGCGGATGTCGAGGAAGATCACGCCACCATGGTCGCGACGGCGGTGAACCCAGCCGCAAAGGGTGATTTCCTGGCCATCCAGGCTCTCGTTCAACTGGCCGCAATAGTGGCTGCGCATCATGGTCGTGGTTCGCTTCTCTAGATCAGTCTTGAATTCGCGCCCGGCTCGGGCATGTTCTGCAATCGGTGGGAAACGGGCGACCGATGGCGCCATGGTCGATGCGTCTCCGCACCCGCGGGACAAGGGGCGGGATTATATAGCGTTAATCGCACCTGCGCAGCCCACCACCGCCCCGCAGCCTTTCTATACTGAGAGTCCAGCCCTGCGGAGAACGCCCCATGGCCCTGCCCCGCCCTGCCGACGTACCCAGCGATCTGCTGGATGACTTTCGCCTCGATACCGAGGAGCAGCTGCCGCGCTGCGAGCAACTGCTGATCGAACTGGAGCGCCACCCACAGGATGGCGGCCGGTTGCGCGAACTGTTCCGCCTGGTGCACAGCATCAAGGGCAACCTCGGCTACGTCGAACTCAACCACCTGCTGCCGCTGCCCCAGGCGATGGAAGACGTGCTGGACTGCCTGCGCGCAGGCACCCTGCAGTTCGACAGCCTGCTCGGCGATATCCTGCTGCTCAGCCTGGACCAGCTGCGCAACATGATACAGGCGACCCTCGGGCTTGCCGCAGCGCCGGACCAGCGCCAGATCGACAGCCTCTGCCAGGCACTCCAGGCACTCGCGGCGGCTCCCGCATCCCGGCAGACCGAAGTCCGTCGCGGCCTGCTGCAGAACCTGGCGCCGGAAACCCGCCTGGAGCCTGTCGAAATCGGCGAGGGGCAGCTCGCCCAGCTGCTCTCCGATCATGGCATCGAGGCCAGCGCCGACCTGCTGTTCTTCGCCGGACTCATGGAAGCGGGCGAGCAGCGTTCGCCCTACTGGCAGGGTCGCGGCCTGCGCCTACTCGACCTCGCGCTGGGCATGAACGAGTCCGCCGACAAGCCGGTGGCTCCCGAGCAGCTCGCAGCTGCAGTATTCCTGCACGACCTGGGCATGGCCTTCCTGCCGCTGGACCTGCTGCACAAGGGAAGCGACCTCAGCCGCGAAGAACGCCGGCAGATGCAGTCCCACCCCCGCCAGGCCAGCGAGCTGCTCAAGCGCATGCCGCTCTGGAGCGAAGCAGGCGAGATCATCCTCCAGCACCAGGAGCACGCCGACGGCAGCGGCTATCCGAAGGGACTGCGCGAGGCGGAGATCCATCCCGGCGCGTTACTACTGAACATCGCCGACACTTACGACGCACGCACCCACGAGCGAGCCCACCAGACCCTGAGCAAGCGCCCGCGCCTGCGCGCGATCCTGGAAATCAACAACCTGGCGGGCCAGCAATTCAGCCGCCACTGGGTCGAGGCATTCAACCACACGCTGCAGAACAGACCGGAACTGGCCCACCTTTAAACGGAACCGCAAACCCAGCAATAGCCTCCAAGCATGGCATTCATTGATTCAAGCCAAGCTGAGCGCCATGCGGCCTATGGTAGGCTGCAATCATCACTGGGAGCTTCTGCTCCGGCCATATGAGGAGAAAGGTATGGAAATCAACATCGGCATCGCCGAACAGGATCGCGCCGCCATCGCCGAGGGCCTGTCTCGCCTGCTGGCGGACACCTACACCCTGTATCTGAAGACCCACAACTTCCACTGGAACGTCACCGGCCCGATGTTCAACACCCTGCATCTCATGTTCGAGACGCAGTACACCGAACTGGCCCTGGCCGTCGACGCCATCGCCGAACGCATCCGCGCCCTCGGCTTCCCCGCCCCAGGCACCTACTCCGCCTACGCCCGCCTCTCCTCCATCAAGGAAGAGGAAAACGTGCCCAGCGCCGAGGAAATGATCAAACTGCTGGTCCAAGGCCAGGAAGCGGTGGTACGCACTGCCCGCGGCATCTTCCCGCTACTCGACAAGGTCAGCGACGAACCGACCGCCGACCTGCTGACCCAGCGCATGCAGGTACACGAGAAGACTGCATGGATGCTGCGTAGCTTGCTGGCAGACTGATTTGTTAGAGAAATAGCGTATCTCCCGCGACAGAGGGACACGCCAGAAAGAACATAGCCCCCAAAAATTGATATTTTTAGGGGCTTTTTATTGACCTGTCAGCCCATCAAAGCACAACTCACTCACCACACCACTCCGCCTTCTTCCGAGCAATACGCTCAGTAGTTTTCAGATTGTGCTGTTGCAACCAGAATTGGCACTCAACCGATTGGAGCCTTCTTTCCCTTTCTTCCCTGCTCCGCTCTGCCTGACTTCGCGCTTGCTCTTCTGCGAATTGCTTAGCTCGAAACTTTTCCTCCCATGAAGGGAACTCAGCTTGGTCTTGCCCCTCCTGCAGCCCTTCTTGACCAAAGGCTTGTTGCAATTCCGAGAGCTCCTCGCCAGGGGCAGTCTTTACATGTTGCTCTTGAAAAAACTCATAAGCTAACGTTATTCCCCAAAAGCTAAAAACAACAATCACGGAGGCCAAGATAATGGCGCGACCTGTATTCAATCCCTCGAACTCCAGTGCCATCTACCTCCTCCAAGCCTTTTTAAACTGTCTATCCATGCTCTTTCTTTCCCACTACCACTGATCTTCTGTAGCAGTGCATAACTACAAACTAAATGATCGTGGCCGACGGAGCACGCGTGATCCGTAGTCAGGATGAATACACCAGCACAGTGACTCATAACACTAACTGCGCACAGCCTCTGGTTCGGATTAAAGTATTCAGCCTGTCAACCTCAGCGCTCTACAAATGCTCCTCGCTCAATAGATTTATCAATCGCTTGAGTGAGCCCTGCGCGTCCGGGGATGCCTGCAAAGCTTCTGAAATCGAACTAGTCGCCTTCTTGAACGCATCATGCTCCGCGATCTCGCTGCCGAACTCCCAGAGCAGGATTTCCTGAACCAGCACAACGGGGGCGGCCGATTCGAATTCGTTGGCAGATATCTGGCGCAGCTTTTTCAGTCGGGACTTCAATGTGCCGCGCAGTATCGAGATGTCCCGAGGTGCCTTTGCGGCCTTGGGTCCAGCCGCCTCGTTACGCCTTGCATTGGCCCCCGCCTTGCTCTGGGGAGAGGTCAACGACGCCAGAATCTGAACAAGTCGGGAGGGCTCGATCCGAGACATCAAGACAGCTCATCTGAACTACGATAGGCACCTAGATAGATGGGCTGCGCCGCCTCGGCAGACTCTTTCGCCACCTCATCTGGAGTCGATGAGAGGCTGGACAACACCCGACTCATATCCGCCTTCAGTGCCGGATTACCGCAAACCTTCAAGCCTTCGTTCAATTGCGCGATAGCCTCGTGCTGCCGCTCCTCCAGCAGATGCAGATAGGCGGCCGCAAAAGCCATAAGACTTTCATCCCTGGCAGACTCGGCAAGCTCCTTGAAAACCTGCTGCGCAGGCTCCTTGCGGTCCAGTTGCAGATTCAGCAGGCCCAACTGGAAACGAGCGATCTCCATGCCTGGCGCAATCAGAAGCAGCTCCTGCATCTCTTCGCAGGCTCGCTCATACAAGCCGAGCTCCGCGTGCTCCGCGGCAAGAAAGTAGCGCGCCCCAGCATGGGACGGAGCCTGCGCCAGGGCCTTGTGCAGATGTTCCAGCGAGGCATGGTGATCGCCGGTTTGGCTGGCTTTGATGGCCAGGTGCAGGTACTCGTCCGCGTCCAGCATGTGCTTATCCTGTCAGTGATGAAATCAATGGTGTCCGGGAGGGGATTTCTGCGATGGCCCTTTGCGGGCCGACATCCATTTCTCGACCATGGCGACACCGGTTTCGGTACCCGATGGAACCGTGCGAGCCAACATGTCGCGAAAGAGTTTCTTCCCCTCTTCCGGCTTGCCCTCATGGCTCAGCAGCAGCATCTGGGCATAACTGGCCGCTCGGCAACCAGCATCGAGACGAAGGGCTCTGCGGACTCCTTGCCGAGCCTCATCCAACCTTCCGTCCAACACGTCACAGGCCGCAAGCGCCCCATGAGTCTCGCTGAAATTGCGGTCCAGAGCATAGGCCTGTTGCAAGGCCTTGCGGGCAGGCTCGCTTTCCGAGCGCAGGATGTGAATCCAGGCTAGCAGGTGCCAGGTACCGATGTGATTGGGCATATGAAGCACTGCGCGTTCCAGATGCTCCAGCGCCAGATCGAAGCTCAGATCGTTGAATTCGATCTGTCCCAGCCCGCCCCATGCCCGGCCACATTCGGGATAGATTTCGACCGCATGCATCCAGGTCTTGCGTGCCGCCTCGATCGTGCCCTGCTCGAAATGGGCGGACGCACATGCAACCAATGCATCCAACTGGTCCGGATTCCTGGACAGTGCCTCCTGGGCGGTGCGAATGGCAGAGGGATTGTCTCCATTTTCGAACTGCTGTAGAGCCAGCAAGCCAATGGCTTCCGGATTCTCCGGTTCAAGCTGTACTGCCCTTGCCGCCAGAGACTCTGCCTCCTCGTTGCGCTCCAAGTGGTCCAGAGCACGAACATGAAGCATCAACGCTGCCACCGGGCAGTCGGAGCCAACCGTCAAGCGCTCCAGCAAAGCGGATGCAGCCTCGTAGGCGTCACTGTGAAAATGGCCGAGTGCGGTGTTGAAGACTACAGCCGGATGCTCCAGACCTGCAGCGATTGCATGATCCCCATACTCCGCTGCCTTCTTATATTGCCCAGTCCGGAGCAGCAGATAGGTTGCCTGTGCATAGAGATGCGGATCCTTGTTCGGATTGGCCTCCAGATGTTCGATCAACCGCACACTGCTGGATACCTCACCGCACTCCACGGCCAGAGCCAGTGCGTCGCCCAACAGCCGGGTGTTACCGGGGTCCGCCTCAAGGTAGTCGAGTAATCTGGCGAGTCTGCTCGAAGCGTCGGATTGCATGCTGATGACCATTGGAGAAGTTCAGGCAGGATTTTGCAAAGTCCGGATTATGGCTGCGGCCTTTTGCGAATGTCATGCAAAACCCTGCTCTCA